>NZ_PYNW01000014.1 GCF_003026105.1 Photobacterium sp. GB-56
ATATATTATTGGTTATTACAGCCAATTACGACCACATCAATATAATGGCGGATTAACACCGAATGAATCAGAACGATTATATTGGTTAACCTCTAAAACCGTGGCTAGTATTTGTTGACCACTACAAGCCAAGGATTTTGAACTTCACACAACGAAATAGATTATCGCGAATCAACTGTATGAACGAATACTTGCTCATTACCGTGAAAATCAAATCTATATAGGTCGTAACCACAATAAACTCGCAACAAATCAACCAATCTCTATTACAACACATAACCATAATCTCATTTGGCTTATAATTCTTTGAATTGTTTACCGTAAAAAAGTGACGGTAGAGGATGTTATTTAGCGTTTAAAAGGGCTTTCAAGCGTTTACAGCATTTCTTTCGCGATCAAATGCAGCAGAAACGTTTCCCGTTCAATGCTCATGCCCTTTTTAGGGCTCTCGACCATGGTCTTCTCGTTATGAGCAATCGCATCAAAAATATTGATCCATACCGGCTTCATACCATTTTTAATTTCGTAATCTTCAAAGCGAGTTGCGCCTAACTCTTTATCAATAGTACAAACGTAACAGTATGATTTCATATAAACCACATCATGATCTGGCTTATACCACGGGCGATATTCGTCATATTGACCAAACGCTTTAATATCTCGAATATTTCTTGCGCCAGTTTCTTCTTGTAATTCTCGGATCAACCCTTCGACTTTATCTTCTCCAGCATCAATGCCACCACCAGGTAAGGTGTAATCATGATAACGCTCTGTGTATAACATCAAAATATCTTCACCATTTAATACAATGGCTCTTGCGGCATCGCGTTGAAATATAGCTAAGTCAGTTGTATTAAAGTCAATATTGGCAAGATCAGGGTGAACAGATAGTTTTAAAAATCGCATATAACACAGAACTCATCACTGTCGATAACTAGGCTGCGTATTTTAGCTAACTCTGCCTATGATTACTAATGAGGGGATTTCAGGACTTGATTCATACGCTTAACAACATTCAATGTTGATTCACCACGGTGTAAGCCTAATGCTGTCAGTATACAATTAGCCCCTAGATAATGACGATTATAAAACTCACCTTTTGCATCAAATAAAGTGCTGACGCCTATTTTAAGTAGATCCAGTTTATTTCTAACATTCGACGCTAACTGCCACTGGCTTAACGGCGGTAATAGATTATTTTTTAGCGGACAAGGTAAATGTCCCGGGTAGGTTTGCCACGGCGTAAGTAACGCTTCTGAATATGACTGATTAAGCCATTTCATATAGAGTTGATGTTTTACCGCTGAAGATACCGGTAACGCGAACATCACTTCCAGCATCGCTTTACTGTAAAACGGTAAGTGAAAATCTAATCGAAATTTATCCATATCTTCTAGTGCAGGAGCGATGTGTTGATGTTGATCGTTTTCCCATAAAAAGAGTTGAAACGCTTTATCTAATGGTAAGTGTGAGTACTGACATAAGCATTCAACAATATTTAGCTCTAACTGCTGCTGCAATTTCGCCCCTTGTTTTACCATTCGTTTAGGAATATAAGCATGCTGATGTTTTAAATATGCTTTTGCCACAGCAAAAGGATCGCCACTGGCACATGCGGCAAGAATCTGATCATCACAAAACACCATACCAATACATACACTGCCACCATTACCCGACCATACTAGCCTAGGCCTCTCCACTTGCAGATAAAATGGATACTGTGTCGATCGCCAATAATGTCCTAAACGTTGCTCAACAGTCTGCTCTTGAGTATCACTGACATTCACAATATGCAGTGGAAAATCATGGCATTGTGCAAAAACTTCGGCATAAACCTCATCTTGCGACCGTTGATAGGAAAAGTTCATGCATTCTAATTTTATTCCGCGCTTTAACAACTCAGCGACAATAACACGAGAATCTAACCCCCCCGACAGTGTACTGATCGCATGAAGATCATTACCTATTGCTAGGTCGACCGCTTGCTTAAAGGCATGATCCAACTGAAGTGTTCCCTCACTATCATCAATACAATTAAACGGCATATCAGACCATCGAAAGTACCGCTCTTTAACAAGTGAATCGCTTGTTAAGGTTAATTTTTCTCCCGGTTGGATAGAGTACACTTCGTTATAGTGGGTTTTATTGCCAAGTGAATAACCGATTACCGCATATTCAGTCGCCCCTGCTAAGTTGGTCGTTAACGTCACACTCAATTCATTGAACAAACGTAAACAGGAACTAAAAATTACGCTCCCTTTATATTTCATATAATAAAGTGGACGTATTGCCAAACTATCGGCAAAAATAGTTAATGCACGCCGTTGTTTATTATAATCTAGCACGCAATACGTACCTTGAGCCTTAGCCAATAATTGTGGGAAATTCGAAAGGCTCTGCTGCAAAAGCGTATTAACGTCTTGAGTCAGTGAAGAAGACATTAAGGTATGTCCAAGAACCATAGAAAAGCGTAAATGATTTTCAGCCCAGCTCGATTCGCGATGACAATCAATGGCGACTCGGCAAAAATACAAATGATTATCGAAATACTCATGCCTTATATCGGTTGGATTACGCGATAAATGTTGAGCGATCTCTTTTTTTATGAGCAATAAATCTGAAGTCCAAGCTTCTGAAATCACACCTGCAACAATACTCATTCATCTCTCCCACTGTGAAGAATGAATATCTGCAAAAAATAAACCAACTTTTTTCAAACATAACGCTTTGTTTCATCGTTATTATATGATGCTTCTCTTTTTATTCTTTATTAATCAATGCATCTTGCTACAAATTTAATAAAAAAGCTTCTCTATTAAATTTTATAGAAAAGCTTCATTTTCTATCGTAATAGACAGAGATTCATTATCAATGACGATATGATTCATAAAGGAACCAAACACGACGCTCGGTTTGATCGATCCAGTTATCAATCATACTCACTGATGAATAGTCTCCACAGTCATCACATAAAGTATGCGCAGCACGAAGTTCTGCAGCTAATTGTTTGTTATCACTACAAAGTTCAGCAAGCATATCTGCAGGTTCAACATAATCAGCATCATTGTCTAAAATACGCTGCATACGTGAGATTTCACCAATAGAACGTAAAGTTTTTCCACCAATTTTACGCACACGTTCAGCAATGTCATCGGTCATTGCAAACAATTGAACACTTTGCTCATCAAGCATTAAGTGATAATCACGGAAGTGTGCACCGCTCATATGCCAATGGAAGTTTTTTGTCTTCATATAAATTGCATAAACATCAGCAAGGATCGCTGTTAGTGCACCACTGATCTCTTTAGTCGCGTCTACACTTAAATCTGTAGGTGTGGCTAGAGGACGAGTAAGGTGTAATTTTGCATCTTCAATTTGTGATTCATTCAAGATAGTACTCATCGTCTTTTCCTAGTATGTTATTTGTGACAACGAATTCACTATATCCCCTTTTATTTTTATGACAATATTCTTTTGTCGGTTGTTATTGCAACTTAATATTGAGCCTTTAATTACTTGTATCAAAAATCAAAAATATTTAATTTACTGCAAGCTCCTGATTGAATTTAATAAATAATATTCATCTAATATTTTTCGATATAAAATTACCTTATATCTACAGCAACAGTATTCGTTATAAATAAAACCATATTTGCCAAAAACTTAAGCATAATGTAAAAAGTTATTTAATTTAAAAATAAAAATAGGAAGGCAATAATGCAGTCATCTACCTACCACATTGGTGAAGCAGGTAAAGCTTGGGGAAGCGACGAAAAAGCACAATGGTTAGCACAGACAACCATTAAACGTTCTTACCTTGAGCAAGTTGTGACAAAAATTGATGCATTGAAAAATGATTTTGA
The DNA here is from genome assembly GCF_003026105.1 of Photobacterium sp. GB-56. Lineage (GTDB taxonomy): Bacteria > Pseudomonadota > Gammaproteobacteria > Enterobacterales > Vibrionaceae > Photobacterium. Next base: position 3,864 of record NZ_PYNW01000014.1, read on the forward strand.
TGTCACTCAGTATGGTGCTCTGTCTTATGCCCCTGATAAATACCCTCTTTTTGCGATAAAATCGCGTAATTGGGATAGCAATAAACCAACAATTTTAATTACCGGTGGTATTCACGGTTATGAAACGAGCGGTGTCCACGGTGCACTTGCATTTGCCGCTTTAGAAGCCAAACATTACAGTGATGATTTTAATATTCTTATTGCACCTTGTGTGAGCCCTTGGGGTTATGAAACCATCAACCGTTGGAACCCTAACGCTGTTGATCCTAACCGCTCATTCATTCCAAATAGCCCTGCAGAAGAATCAGCGGCTTTAATGCGCTTAGTCCAAGACCAAAAAACATCATTTTTGGCGCATATTGATCTTCATGAAACTACAGATACCGACGAGTCCGAGTTTCGTCCTGCACTAGCAGCACGTGACGGTAAAGAATATATTGAAGACAGTGTACCTGACGGCTTCTATGTGGTTGGTGATACCGAAAACCCTCAAGATGCTTTCCAAACTGCAATTATTGATGAAGTACGCCACGTTACCCATATAGCGCCACCTGATGACAACGGAAATATTATTGGTGAAGCGATTACCCAAGAAGGTGTAATTAACTACCCATTAAAAGCATTAGGATTATGTGCAAGCGTAACAGATGCGTTGTATACCTCGACGACCGAAGTCTATCCTGATAGCCCGCGCGTGACAGAAAAAGAATGTAATATGGCGCAAGTTGCTGCAATTAAAGGCGCATTAGACTATTTAAAGCAACACGTTAAATAATAAATAATGTTCAGCTAACCTTGTTATTTTATATGCAAGGTTAGCGTTTTCTATCTTTTACTTTGTTATTTTTAACATCTAAATAACAACGTTTGAATTGCAGATTTATATTCCCCATAATAAAGCCATCACTCACCTCGAATTTGGCAAGCCGATATGGATATCTTTTTCAAACACATTGATAGCCCATTAGGGAAAATGACTATCACGGCAAACGATAATGCACTCCTTTCTGTTTGGTTTGAAAGCCATACTATCCCCTCTTTACATCACGCTATATTCAAACCAGACCATGCTATCTTGCTGCAATGTGAGGAACAATTAGCTGAATACTTTTCAGGTGATAGAAAACAATTTTCAGTACCTTTATCGTTTCAAGGTACACAATTTCAAGAACGTGTGTGGCAAACATTAACGACGATTCCCTATGGTCAGACATGGCACTATCAACAATTAGCGAATGCTATTGATAATCCAAACGCGTGTCGTGCTGTCGGTAGCGCTAACGGTAAAAATACCTTATCCGTTATTGTACCGTGCCACCGAGTGATCACTAAAAGTGGTAATTTAGGGGGATATGCGGGGGGAAATCATATTAAACAACAGTTACTCGCACTAGAAAGTCAGTTTAAATAATAAAATGCACTCACTCTGACTATATTTTTCTATTGATAAACTCATCTACAACAGCAGATACCTGCCATACTTCTTGTTATGTGTAGCGTATAAACAACAGAGAATCGACGTTATCTTAGTGTATTTAAAATAGACTAAGGCGAAGATATTAGGAGGCAATTATGGCCACAGCAATCTCTGTCCAACAATATTTATCACACCACAATATTGAACTTAAACTAACCCACCATCGTCCTACCGACTCATCCTTTAATTCCGCAATGTCAGCACACGTTCCCACAACGAAGGTGGCTAAGTCTGTCATATTAAAAGATCAACAACACAATTATCTCATGGCTGTGATACCGGCAAATCGTCGTGTCATGTTAGATAAGGTGAGTAAAATTACGGGTAAGCAGTACTGTATTGTTGGTGAGCATGAACTGTCATCGCTATTCCAAGACTGTAGCCCTGGCGCGATCCCTAACCTAGGGCAGATCTATCATCTTGATATGATCATCGATGACATGCTGTTTGATATCGACGACATTTATCTTGAAGCGGGTGATCATGAAAATCTTATTCACCTCACCACAGAGCAATTTAAAAAAGTCATGACCAACATCAGTCACCATACGATCAGTGGCTACAGAATGTTATTTACTCAACAGCATGAAAGTAGCTATTGGGATTGGGAGTAACCCCATACATCTGCAATCTTTAACTAGATACAATAAAGCATCCCGCCACATTTAGTTTCCGCAATCATTTTTGCGAATGCTGTTAGATACAAACAGTGTTCGCATTTCCTATCTATTCATCAATCATTTCACACCATGATGTTCCTGTGGGGATCTGCATGGCTTTACGCTCAGGGGTAGAGCTAACAGAGAGATCTCGCTGCAATATTGCTTCAGCAGCTAACATCATTCGCTCATAGACTAAAGGATCAAACATACGCCCTGTTTGTCCCCATTCCACGGTATAACGACCACAACCCAATGCCATACCATCATTTTGTGAAAGAAATAAAAACCTATCCTGCAAGCCAAAGTGCTCATACATCATGTAAGACTGAAATAACATTGCCATATCTTCTTTGCGATTACTGTAGCCATATAAATCACTTGCACCTTCTACCTCAAAATGAGCACCAACTTGTAAAGCAGTGAGTGTACTAACCTCATAGCTAGTCGTTACACCGTCATACAGTACATTGGCTGCATCAAACAAAAGATCATCTTGCAGTGGAAACCGATCATAGAGAGTCTGATTTAATGGGATCATCGAGTTGATGTTATGATAAATAGTCCGACGAGGATCGAGTGATGTTAGGGAAGCAGGTGGAATCGCATCCACAGCATGCGCCAATTCATGCACCAATAGCCTAAATAAGGCGGGTAATAACTGATCGGTAGTACGCATCGTATTATTTTCTGCATACTCATTGCTCACCCAAGGCGCATAGTTTCCCTCACTATCGACATTTTGCCTTACCGCCAGAAACTGTACATTAGCCTGAAATTGATCACGAAAGTCCGGCTTAGCAATAATTGTTAGCCACTCCTCCTCGTTGCGCCATAAGTAACGAGGATCAATATAAATGGTTGCGGTATTAGCACTATAAAAAGAAGGACGAATATCATCAGCAATGACGATAGCACTGACGGAGCGAAATAAAGGCAATACTTCAGACGGAAGCAACGCTAAGGCAGATAAAAATTGCTCGGCCATCCAAGGGTGAGAAACAAAGACTCGTTGCTCAATATCGTCTAAAGTCACAGATATATTAACCCCTGCACCTAACGGCGGAAATCGACTGACTAAACAGCTATTTCGATAATTTTTGGCGCACTCAAGATACTGATTAGGTATCGTAGCAGAGTGTACGGCAACCCTACTGAGATCAGGGTACCCTTCCGCATTTAGATCTATCTCTTGGTGATTATCATCACAAGCGGTAAGTAATAGCGAAAAAGTCACAATAAAAAGTAAAGAAGACAGATATCTACAGTTCGAACTCAACCACATTTCGCATCTCCTTATCCCACTATTTTTCTAAGTGTAGCGGAAGGAAAATACTGATAAGTATTACCACTAATGCAAAGTTTCAAATATCGTGATCAAGCTTCATTATCGGAGATATTCCCGCTAACAAATATTGACTAAAAAGCGAATAAATCTATTCTGGAATAGAGCAACAGAAATGCATGTCGCACAGATTACTGTTGCCAATTTTTGACTATGGAAGGTGTTAGATGGATTTACTTCGTGGCTTATATTCACTACTTGAATCGTTCTTTGAATAACGCAAGCAATACAATCATCTCGAGAATCAAGCCGTAATTCAGTATTACGGCTTTTCTTTTTCAGATGTATTCATAATTATTTATTAAGAAAGACTCCTATAGATGTATAAGCCTGCTCACACTCTCTCTTTACTATGTTTTCCATATTTAAGAAGGCATGGATCATTTGGTCAAAATGGATATGCTCTGCTTCTACACCTTGCTTTTTTAACGCTTCGACATACGCGATACCTTCATCTTTTAGTGGGCAAAACTCAGCCGTGATCACTAAGCTTTCAGGCAGCGCCATACTATAGGGTCCCCACACAGGTGATGCTTTACGTCTATCTTCATTATGCTGAAAGTAATTCGAGAAATACCATTCAATACGAGACTGTTGTAGCAAATACCCCATACCGTTTTGATTAACAGATGGAAAACTTAAAGTGTAATCAAGGCTTGGGTAAATGAGTACTTGCTTGGTAATTTCAACCTCATCATCAAATTGTGCCATGCGTGCTAACGTGGCACAAATAGCACCACCCGCTGAATCTCCAGCAATAGAAAGTTGCGGTACAAAATTTAACTCAGCACGGATCAAAGTTTGAAACAGCGATTGTAAAACCAAATAACCATCATCAATCGCGGCAGGATAAGGGTGTTCGGGAGCAAGAGGATATTCAACCGATACAACAATAAACTGACTATGTTGTGCTAATTTCCGACAAATAGGATCGTAAACCTCGACACTACCCGACATATGCCCACCACCATGAAAAAAAACTAATACGGGGAGTGCCGTCTCTGGTTGAGGATGATAAATGCGAATAGGCACTTTATCTTTAATCGTTAAGTTCTCAATTAACGCAATATCGGGAATCTCGGTGACTAGCTCACGAGTAATAGCAGCAAGACCTTCTCTCACCGTTGGTACGGTAAACGGAATACCACTGGCAATGGTTTCATCCATCACTTTATTAAAGCTATTAAGCCATTGTTCTAATAAAGTCGTTAATTGGCGCATATCTATCCTTTATATAGGCATTGACCGTTACCCTACAATAATTAGGGCGTTAATTTTGATAACTCTTCAATATCAACAGGCTGAGTATAATCAACAGATGATAAACCAAAGCCATTAAGGGCTAAAAAAGCTGACTTGTATCCAGCATAGTCGCCAACCTGTCTAAAGTTGTCAGCGTTCATTTCTGCCATTAATTTGTTTACTTGCAACTGTACTTCAGGTTTTAGTTCCCAATCGTCCATTCTGATCAGAGCCTGATCTGATTGCTCGTCTGAATCATTACGCTGTTTTGTTTCAGTATCAGCCGATGAATAAATTTTTTGTGCAAAAAGACGCTGCATTTGCTCAATACACCCTTCATGATTTCCCATTTGCTTCATCACTTTAAATAACGCCAATATATAGGGCGAAAATGTCGGTATAAAGACACTGGCTTTTGTCACTAATGCTTTGCACACCACTACGTTAGCTTGACCATTGATCATCTGAGCTAATTGTTGATTAATTGCGTGCGCGGTTTGATGTAAATGCTGCTTGGCAATACCAAGCGTCCCATGATGATAAATAGGATATGTCGACTCAGGACCGATATATGAGTAAGCCAAAGTTTTAGCTTTTGGGGCTAACAGGTTTTCAGATAACAAAAAGTTTATCCATTGTTGCCAATCTTCACCGCCCATCACTTTTGTTGTAGCGAAAATTTCCTCGTCACTAGCAGCAGTTAGTTCCGCAGGGACTAATTTATCTTTTTCTAAATCAACACTATAACCAGAAAAATTTTCACCCACGGTTTTTAAACATGAACGCCATACCTTACCCGTTTCAGGATCGGGACGAATACCGGTTGCTAGGCTATAAATTACTAAATCAACATGTCCGCCAAACTCATCACGTATTGTTTGCGCTACGTGTTGACGCACTTCATCTGAAAATGCATCACCCACAATATTTTTGGCAGTATAGCCTTGCTGCTCAGCCGCTTGCTTAAAGAAAATATTGTTATACCAACCCGCAGAGCCTATCCCCTTATCACTTGGACCTCGTTCATAAGAGACACCCAAGGTTTTCGCTTGCGCACCACCAAAGGTCAACGCAATACGTGATGCCAACCCAAATCCAGATGATGCTCCTAAAATTAATACTCGGAGAGGACCTTGTGTGATCGGCGCAGCAGACTGTACATAATCAATCTGCTGTAGTACTGCTTGCTGGCAACCATAAGGATGTGCTGTTCGTGCCACAACACCTTGAATTTCAGGTTGAATCACCATTGAACCATTCCTCTTATCGATTAATACATCATCGTTTACTGATCAGCATGCCAATAATAAAACCTGATGATTAACTGATAACGTCATATTTACATCACCGATAAGTCAAAATTTAAACATTTCATAGATTTCACCATCAAAAATGATTCATTTTTGCATCAAAAAATATTAACCAAAGTATTTTTTTGTCTTATTGAGCCAAAAATCAATAGCCATAGCTTTATTTAAAATCCGATAAAATATCAAACTGACGGTCGCACTTTAAATTTTTGCAGGAAGCAATGATGAAGGTATGGACGAGTGTTTTTATAGTTTTACTGTTAAGTTTTAGTTCTAGCGGATATGCAAAGATCTCATTACAACAGCAAGCCAAAGTTATTTATGAAGAAACAAAACTTAAGAAGCACTTAGACTTCAATATTTTTATGACGGCTTATAAAGAACATATTCGTGTTGCAGATAAACCGATTATGTCGATTATTGATTACAGCCAGCCATCGAATAACCGCCGATTTTTTATTATTGATACCGATAAGAAAAAACTGCTTTACCGTACTTTTGTTTCACACGGCATCAATAGCGGCAATCTTTATGCTACACAATTCTCTAATATTGTTGACAGTAAACAAACCAGCTTAGGCACCTATCGTGTTGCTGAGGCCTATCATGGTAAGTATGGACTTTCTTTACGTCTTGATGGGATGAGTCCATCAAATTCTAATGCAAGAAAACGTGCGATTGTGCTGCATGGGGCAAAATACGCAGAGCCAAGTACCATTAAAAAATTAGGTATGCTTGGACGTAGCTGGGGGTGTCCAGCCATTCCAATGAAGTTAACCAAAAAAGTCGTCAACTTGTTAAAGGAAGGCGGTTCAATCTACGCTCATGCGCGATCATAATTCGCTTTATTGTTTGCAAAATGCCATTTAGAAAGCTCGTTTTAGCACGAGTTTTCTTTATTCACTTCTGAGATATCTCTTCTTTTCGACCATCACATACTGCAACCAAGCCCACGCTGAGTCGTGTAAACAATGTATTGTCTTTTAGATAATTGGCACAGAATATTCATACATCTCTTCTATATACCATCACCGATCTAATAAGCACGTTCAATATGGGAGGGGGTTATGATGTTTTCACTTTTTTTCCGTCTAAAACTCAAATATCTCATTATCGCATCTTTACTTTTTAGTAGTCCTTACGCTAACGCAATGAGAGCAACACACGCTTGGAAGGTTTACGACCATGCTCAGCTTCAAAATTACGTTGAGTTTGATATATTTCTCAATGCTTATCGTGAGCATTTACGGGTTGCCAACAAACCTATAATGTCGATTATTGATTACTCTCAACCTTCTGACTCTAAAAGATTTTTAATCATAGATATCGAGAAAAGAGCCCTACTCCATCGAACTTTTGTCACTCACGGTATAAACAGCGGCAAACTGTATGCTACCCAATTTTCCAACACGGTGAACAGTAGGCAAACCAGCTTAGGTACTTACCGTGTTGGTGAAGCTTATTATGGTAAATACGGTATTTCTTTACGATTAGATGGCATGAGCCCTAGTAATTCAAATGCGCGAAAACGTGCAATTGTATTACACGGTGCAAGCTACGCTGAGCCAAATGTTATTCATGCTATTGGGATGCTAGGCCGCAGTTGGGGATGTCCGGCGATATCACGAGAGATCACGCCAGAAATCGTAGACCTACTTAAAGAAGGGGGCTCTATTTATGCTCACGCCCATAACAACAGACACAATAAATAAACGGTTCTATCATGCTAGTGACTGAAACACGCAACCACCAGTAACAATAAAAAAATAACGCCAATAAATTTCAGTAATAAACCTAAAGAAGCGCCACCTTTAGGGGCTTTGTTACAACAGCTCATACATTGTCTATTCATAAAATAATAAGAGTCATGAGCATAAAGGTTCCAGTAAAGGGAAGGTCAATACCTCGTCTAATAAAACTAAGCCCATACATATAAAATCTATGTATGGGCTTAGTCTAATAAATCATCACATTCATTTATAAATATAACTGAATCTTACTTAGCGCTAGAGAATAACACGATTGCATCGTGAACCCCTTGGATCCCCATCTGCATCCCAATCACGGCTAAAATTAATCCCATTAAGCGCGTAATAATACTGATCCCACTTTGACCAATTTTTTCTATCAGTTTAGGGCCATAAATAAAGCAAAAAAACGTGATAACACACAGTAAAGCAAAGGCAGAAACCGTCACAAGAATATGAAACATCCCCCCTGCTGCAGAGTAGTTCATCGCTGTCGCAATCGTACCAGGGCCTGCAAGTAACGGTAGAGCCAATGGAGAAATCGCAATATCAGCCCCACTACCAGATGTTTCTTCTTCCTTTGTTTCATGCATACTTGATGTATTACCTTGCAGCATGTGATAACCAACAAGAAAGACTAAAACTCCCCCCGCTAAACGTAATGCAGGTAACGTAATACCAAATACACTAAAGATCCCTTTTCCTAAAAAACAGAACGTTGTGATAATACAAAAAGCCGTAACCAGAGCCTTAACGGCAATTGCTCTTGTTTGTTTTGCTGGCATTCCACCTGTCATTCCCACAAATACTGCCGTATTCGCAAAGGGATTCATCATCGCGAAAAAACCCATGAATACAGTAATAGCGACTGTTATTAAGTCGTGCATGCAACCTCTCTCTCTATAAGATTTATAATTAAAACAACACATTCCTGAATGAATCATATTTAATAAAAATAAAATAGCAAAAACAACACAGCAACAAAAACAAACAATTTCTCAACCTTTGAGGTATTTTCGCTCACATTACCAACAATAATGCTTAAAACTCATCATTAAAAACACAACTAATTACCGATAGAACAGATTGCAACATAAATATAACTACATGATTTAAATCACATTTAATATTTTCAGATGTGAAATGAAATAGAAATAAGACAAAAACAACTCATTGCATATAAAAGCGTGATAAAGATATTGTGCGCTCTCAAAATTTTGCTTTCATTCTGCTGCAATATCACTCGCAATTGATATTATCTTTATACGGTTGAAGACAACGGAATTCCCCATGGAGGGGACAACCTCAGTAGGCTGATATAGGGATGGTAGCCACATATCTATGGATGGCACAGCTTCAGTAGGTTGTTGAAAGGATCTGTTCAGGAAGAACCAACCGTACAATTCCCCCAGCAAAATTGCTCCCAGGAATTGGAGTGATTGCATAATCTTATTTTTTATAGATTTGTTTAAAATTGCAGAAATAAAAAAGCCCGCAACCAATTGCGGGCTTTTTTATTTGGCTCCTCCTGCTGGACTTGAACCAGCGACATACGGATTAACAGTCCGCCGTTCTACCGACTGAACTAAGGAGGAATTGTCATGGTGGTGGGGGAAGGATTCGAACCTTCGAAGGCAGTGCCGGCAGATTTACAATCTGCTCCCTTTGGCCACTCGGGAACCCCACCGAAATTTAATGGTGCCGACTACCGGAGTCGAACTGGTGACCTACTGATTACAAGTCAGTTGCTCTACCTACTGAGCTAAGTCGGCACTAAAATTTCGCTTTATCATCAAGCCTAAGCTTAACAACTAAATATGGCGGAGAGATAGGGATTTGAACCCTAGATACGCTATAAACGTATGCCGGTTTTCAAGACCGGTGCTTTCAACCACTCAGCCATCTCTCCGTAAGTGCGGCGTATGATAGCGATCACATTTTACATTGTAAAGTGCCGTATAAACCATATGCGTAACTTTTATACATTCAAACGATAGCGCGAAGAATTACACATCAGCTCATAAGAATTAGTGCAATTTGCTGTTTAAACGCATACTAAAAGCTCGTCGCTATTTTCTATAACTCACTATTAAAATACGCCTGAATTTCAGTTTGAACACGCTCAAACTCAGCTTCAGCGAGATAATAAGCTTGGTCTGATGAAAAATGTAGCTCATCTTGCTTTAGACAAATATTAATAACCGTTTGATCTGCGAAGAACAACATAATAAATGAACTATCAAATTCAACACGCAAGATCGCTGCTTTATTCACTGTAAGATTATTATCAATTATCAATCCACGTTTCATGATAAATACCGATTCAAAAATTCTGCTGTTACCATAACGAATTAATAAAATTTAAACAGAGAGACAAAATAATATTGAGTTTTTCAAGCAATTGACACTATGCACTTACATCGTAAAAATACTAACGAGTCGTTTCATCAACCACGTTTTTATCAGCAGTTTTCTCTTTAGCGGGCTCATCTTTAACCGCATTTTGAAAACCTTTTAATGCATAACCTAAATCTCTGCCTAAGTTTTTCAATTTTTTTGTACCAAATAACAATACGAAAATAACAGCAACAATAAGTAGTTTGCCAATACTGATTTCACCCATGATGTTGGTTCCTATTATTTCGTCGTGGTGTCGGGTTGGTGATTAGGTAAGCATCTGATTCATAGTGTTCTTTTAACCCTGAAAGGATAAATACCATAGAAAAGCACACACTAATCACATTTTTCGCAAACAAAAATTCAGGATAAACATGGGTTAAAAATAGATGGATCAGACACCACACAGAAATAACTTGTAGCGCAACAGTCGTCAGTTGCTGCCACGTTGATTTTAAAAAACAAGTACGAGTTAGCATAGCTATAAAAAAGACCACTGCTGCTGTCATTTCAATATAAAAAAACATATATCCACCTTATCTTCAACGCTTTATCCCATGGTATAAAGTTTGATCTAAGGTTTATGTAATAAATACATTACGTCATATAAAGTTTTTATAAAGAACGATATTTAGCAAAATCGACCCCATTTAATTATCAACTATCTCTCCATTGATCAAGCGATACCCCACCCCATTTTCAGTGATGATATATTGAGGCTGAGCCGGTGATTTTTCTATTTTATGACGCAGTTGAGCGATATGAATACGAACATAATGGGCATGTTCAGTATAATTACCGCCCCATACTTCTTTTAATATTTGCTTATGAGTCAAAACCTTACCCATATTTTTTGCCAGTAATATTAGTATTTTATATTCTTTAGGCGTGAGCTTAATACTCTCACCGTTATACATTACTGTTTGCATTGCCATATCAAGTAATACATCACCAAAACGGTATTGACATCGCCGGAGTAATAAGACTTCACCAAAAAAGAAACCAGCCGCCAACAGACCTAAAACCTTTTTTAAAATGCGGTGGCGCTACGTTATGCGCTAGAGAGGTTAATGTTAAAACACCACCTTCACCTTTATTCGAAGCGCGTGTGACTAACGCTAAACATTTTATACATACCGTTATCACTAAGGTCCAAAAGACTAAAGAAAGAAAAACATTTGCTTGGTTAATGGCTATTGAGTGTTCACCTTCAAACATACCTTTAAAGGTATACAGTGAACTGGTACCAATATCACCACACACAGCCCCAATAGATAGGCACGTCAATCCCCATAAAGACTGTTTTTGCTTTTGTATCGTTGATTTTCATGTACATCCCATATTGGGGAAACACTGTACCTTATGACGAAATAGAGGCACACAGGTTAACAAGGCGAAGGGAAATAAAGGGGGAATATTTACGAAGAAAAATATAAAGAAAACATAAACTTTGTTTATATTTAAAGCTAAAAATACAGTATTCGTAAATAAAAAAAAGAGCGTAAGAAATATTCTTACGCTCTTTTTCAATATCTATTTTTAATGATTATCCAGTTTTAGTAATCAATCTAAATATTTTCGATATTTTTTCCTGATGTTTCAAATCTATATTTATATGTTACCCATGCACCAAATAGTGATGTAGCAACAAGACAAAGTAATAAATTAAACACCCCTATTTCATGCATTAAGATAGGGAATAAGAACGCAGCTAAAATCGCACCCAACTTTGCAATCGATGCAGCAAAACCAGCGCCTTTAGCACGAATTTTAACCGGAAATACTTCGCCTGAAATTAAATAAGTCTGCGCATTAGGGCCAAGATTATTCATAAAATTGAACAACATAAAGCCTAAAAACAGCAGGTATATTTGATAATCATTACTTAGCTTTATCGACACAGCAGCTAAAGCCAAACCGACCGCACAGCCAATAAAGCCATAAATTTGCAACTTCATACGACCAATCGATTCAGAATAAATAATTGCGCAGATCACCCCAATAATAAGCAAGGAGTCAATCAATGCCGTACCTTTCGCTGAATATACAATGCTTGCTATCGTACTATGAAGCACATCTCCCGTAACAACGACATGTGGGTCAAGCACCGACGCTAAAATAACAGGAGTAAAAATACCAATACCATATGTGCCTAAATCTTGGATAAACCAAGGAGCAGAAGCCAAAATCGTTTTTGCACGGTACTTTTGCTTAAATAATTTCTTGTAACCGCCTAACCATGAATGGTGCTCTTCACCTTCAGGGCATGGCACAACCGTCAATGTCATATCAGATTGAGGATCACGATTTAATAATTGTTTCAGTGATTTTTCAGCCTCTTTCTCACGTTTTTTCGACAGTAGCCAGTGTGCACTTTCAGGAATAAAGAAACGTGCAACCGTTATTGCCAATGACGGAACCAATGCCAATATGTACATTAAGCGCCATGCATTAATATCTTCAGCATAAGTCAGTACGATAATGCCTGTGAGGATCCCTACCAAAACACCAATCGACTGAAAAGCAAAAGCACCAAGTACCAACTTACCGCGATTTTTAGTCGGAATACTTTCCGAGATCATTAAATGCGCGGTCGGGTAATCACACCCTAATGCTAATCCGATACCAAAGTTAAACAGTAAGATAGTAAAGTAAGATTGGCTACATGCCATACCGACTAAACAAACAGAAAGTAATGCCATCTCAATGATAAACATTTTCTTTCGTCCGTAGAGATCAGATAACCCCCCTAACGCACTTGCACCAATTAATATGCCGAACAGTATTGAAGAGCTCAGGGTACCTTTTTGAAATTCTGTTAAATGAAATTGCAGCGTGATCAAGGGCAAAGTTAGCCCCATCATAAACACGATCATTCCTTCGAAAAACTTTCCAAATGTCGCCAATAACCAAATTCGCCACTGTACCTTTGTCATTGACAGGCAAAAGCGGTTTGACCCTTTTCCCCATATTGATGTGTCATCAATATAGTTTTGAATAGTTTTTTGACATTGAATATCTAGATTTTGATTCATGTTAAAAATCAGCAATGCTTATAGTCTTACGACCAATATAAGTATTAAAGGTGCGCGTATATAAACACAGACGAGAGTAAAAATATAAGATATATTTTTCTCTTGACTTAATGGATGAAATCACAATATAAAAATGAATATATCGATATATTTCAGTTAAATAAGAAAAATGACCAGTATTGATATAGTAATCATACAGTTAAAGTTATTAAGATTATTAATAACACTAAGTCCACACTGTTTTTTATTTTAAAGTTGCCGTTATGTATCAAATATAAAATCTAACTTTTAAATTATGACACTCTATCTGTTATTAAATAGCGTTACATCAGCCAAAAAATAGACACCTCTGTTTAATGAGAATAAATATCAAAAACAAAGCCCACATTAAAAATGTGGGCTAATATTCAAAAAACCATCAAAAAACCATCAAAAAAATGTTACATAAAATGACTAACTAGAAAGATACTTATCAATATCAACTTCATCAATTTGCTTAGAAGGTAAAAACTTTTCAGCATATTGCATATAAACGCCACTTGATAAAAACAATTTAAATAGATCCATATCAATATGCTCATCTAATGCCATTTTGTGCAAAATATCTATCGCAACACTTAACGGTTTTGCCTTCTTATATGGGCGATCTGCCGCTGTTAGTGCTTCAAAAATATCAGATATCACTAAAATACGTTCAGGAGTACTGAGATCTTTTGCAGATAGCTTACGAGGGTATCCTGTGCCTTTCATTGTTTCATGGTGGGTTGAGGCGTAACGCGGTACACGCGCGAGATCATCAGGGAACGGTAGACTTTCTAACATCTTAATTGTACTGATCATATGTTCATTGATCTTAAAGCGATCTTCTGCTGTTAACGTACCACGTTTAATCGTTAGGTTATAAATCTCGCCCAGGTTGTATTGAAGCTCAGGTACCTGCATTTTTATTCCAAACGCTGGATCAAAATTTAGCTCATTAATACGCTTGATACAGTGTTCTCGCTTATCGACCAACAAATGTTCTTCAACAGGTAACGTTTCCGATTTTGCTGATACACTCAATTCTTCTAATGGCGATAAACCCAAGTGATCATCAAAGTGGCGTAACCATGTTTTATTGGCGATTTCATGTATACGAGCAATATGCTCATCACTCATAAACTCCCCTCCAACATTGGCGTTAGCCACAAATTTATAGTCATCCTGTAACTGTGTTTGCGTCTGTTTTAATGTCGCCAATGCTATTTCTTGTTCATGCGGATTATCAATAATATGTTGTAAATACTTAAGTTCCGCATCACGCCATAACACTTCAAAACGCATTCTAATTTCATGAATACGATTATAGTTTGCTTCTAATTTCGTTCCTTTATCAACAATATGCTCAGGCGTTGTGATCTTACCGCAGTCATGTAGCCACGCTGCAATTTTAAACTCTCGACGTTCTGCTGCATTTTTAAAACGGAAATCGGCGAATTGACCTTGGTTTGATTTTTCCACTTCACGGGCAAACATCAACGCAATTTCAGGCACGCGATTACAGTGCCCTGCGGTATAAGGGGATTTATCATCGATTGCTTGAGCAATTAACTGAATAAACGATTCGACAAATTCATCTTGACGTTTTTCATGCTCTTGAAGAGATTCAGCGGTAGTGTAAATTGACATCGAAAGATCATGAAATTCTTTGATTCGAGTCGGGATCACAGCGACATCACTATAATGTCGCTGCTTCACTTTTTTATTTTCTTTACGAAGCAGTAAAATTGGCTTAACTATGGGTTTTGCGCAAAATCCTGCTAGCGGAAGTAACACTAGTAATAATAGTGCTGATGTATAAATAGATGTACGAATTCTTTCTTCACTGGCAGCATAAACCGATGCTTTAGGTACCATCGAAGCAAAAAATATTTGATCATGTCCACCACGTCTTACATCGCGTACATAATAAAAATAGTCATCGTCATTACTATTCTTTTCTATCAGTTGGTTCTGGTAAGACTCATCAGCCGCAAAGTCGATTAATTCTACATAAGGTACGACACCCGTGCGATTCACTTCCACATCAGAATTTAACCATCTCTGCTGTAAATAATGTTGCTGCTGAGGCGTCAATGATTCAATCGCGCGATTAATAATATCTAAAAGTGGCTTTTTTTCAGGAGCCAGAGCCAATGATAACGGAAAGCTGTTTTCAATATTTAATGTATGATAAGTCAGATCATTAATCATAAATTGTTCAGAAACATAGCTAAGTACAGCTTCTAAATCAATGAAAGCATCAACCTCTCCCTTTTTTACTGCTCTTAAAGCTTGATCAACATGTGAGTACGTCACAATATCAATTAAAGGGTATTTTTCTTTGATCACTGAGATAATTGGCCAGTTGCTTAATAATGCTAAGCGTTTGCCATTTAGATCTTGTAACTTTTCGTAATGCTTACTATCTGAAACCGCTATGGCAAAGGGAGATTTAAATAAAGGTTTACTAAAAATACCTAATCCCTGATTACTTGGAATATCAGGTACAGACGTAAGAATATCTAACCCTCCACTGGAATATGCCTGTTGTAATCCTAGTGATCCCGCACCGTTAAAAAAATCAAACTCAAGTCCTGTAGATTGACCCACCATATAAAGTAAATCAGGGATCAATCCGGCAGGACGCCCCGATATAGTAAAATCTATTGGTGCCCAGTTTTCTTTATTTGATACGCGCAATATAGGGGTATTTTTAATTAATTTTTGCTCTTCTGGCGTTAGTACTAAAGGTTTAGATTTGGGTAATGGCTGTTGTCTAAAAGAAGGCTCACTACTTGCTACTAACTCTCCTGATGGTAAATAAAGGAAATTATGACTAACATCGCTAACACTATTTTCTTGTAATAATTTATTAAAATGCGACAGTGTAAAATCGATACCAACAACAACCTTGCCTTTATCAGTAGGCACTTCTGTTGAGTAAGTTATGCCTGTAACCTCTTCAGGTAAAAATAAATAAGGCTCAGTACGGAAAACTGAACCACGTGTCGCATTTATATACCAAGAGCGTAATGTTGGTGAAAAAACATTTTTACGTTTTATTTTTTTTCGTAAATTAAAATTGGCATCATAAAAAGAATCATATTGTGTCATACCATTTGAATCAGCACTTCGTTCTATAATCAGCCAGCGATCTTGCTTTAATGCATTATTTTTGCGTCTTACTTCAGACATAGAATCTAAATTAATAATGATATAGGCATAGTTTTTATCCGTTCCAATAAAGGCACTATAAAAACTTGGGTTGTCTTTTAAAACATTAGTGAAAATACGACGAATAACATCTTTAGATGGCGAGTCAAGAATAGTGCCTAAGTGTGAGAGGTACTTTACCGTTGCTATGGCATCATCACTAACATCTGTTACAGCATCAGAGACAGACTCGGCTAACATTTGATACTTAACCTTTGCCTGATCTCGCGCCATTTGCTTACTATGGTAATATTGTAAACCAATCGCGATCGATGAAGTAATAAGTGCAACTAGTATAAAAAGAAAAATAACAATTGATTTAATGCTTATTGTTCTATTTTTGAAAAACGTCCATCCCTGCATACCTACACTATCCCATACGTTTTCTTGCGGTTACATAAATCATACAAACAACTAAATATATCAATAACAATTATTCGGCATATTTAAGAAGAAGATAACAAATATATGTAAAAATCGTTAGGAATGGCAAAAAATAGTAAAGATATTTGTAAAAATAAGAAGTACAAGAGATAGGACAGCTAAAAGCAAAAATACTTAATACGAATAATGTGAAAATTCTGCTTAAGTAAAGACTTAAGCAAAAAAGAGGTATATTTAACGTTTCTCAAATTACGAACAACGGCATCTTATCTTCAATAATGATTTCGACTCAGCTGTTTTCACAATCTCAATTTTATTATCTTTTATATCAGCCCATTGAGATAGTAGTCTCGATAGCTCATCTTTCATCATTTGAACATTGTACGGAATGCGATTAGTACGCAGTTCACCAAGTAAGCGTTGCTTAGCGATAGATGCGGTACCTAATACAGGCTTATCAATTTGTTGCTTTTTCCATAAATTAAACATAACCAGTATCCCTATACACCTAGTGCTTTTCTTCGATTATAGTTGAAATTTAAATTTAGTTACATTTTTTCGATAATTTCAAGATCTATATCAAATAAGTTCAAATAACGATCTTTATTAACCGAATACCTAAACTATATCGGCCGATCATCAAAAACTTTAACAAATAAAAAAGCCGTAAATAATAGTTACGGCTTATATATATTTATGGCCTTAAACGCTTATTACGCTATCGCGGGCTCATCAAACGCTGTCAGTGGCAATACTGGTCCAGTGTATTTTTCAATCTTCACAACAGAAGAGTTACCTGCACAGCCGTTGGCTAAGCGTGAAGTCGGAATATCTCCCGTCAATACGTTGCAGCCACCATTTTTACAAATCCCAGTTATAGGATCTAAATCAGGCCATGCCCCTTCATGAATACAGACTGAGCCTTGCTTAATGCCATCTGTAATGTAAGCGCCTACTAGTACTTGACCACGGTGATTGTAAGCACGCACTAAGTCTCCCTGCTTTATCCCTCGCTGTTTTGCATCTTCAGGATGAATTGAGATCGGTTCACGATCAGCAATCGCGTATTCTTTACGAAGTTCTGCATAATTTAATTGGCTATGAAGACGGTGCGCAGCATGAGAGGTCATTAACTGTAATTCGCCATCTTTCGCATTACCTACCCACTCCGTTGGCGCAAGCCATGTTGGATGAGGGGGACAATCGGGATAGTTATAACCTTCAATGGTTTTCGAGAAGATCTCAATTTTACCACTTGGTGTACCGAGTGGATTCATAATGGGATTTTCACGGAAAGCTTGATAACGAACAAACTTGGCGTTTTGCGCGTTGTACTTCATTTCAAGCAGTTGGTTTTGTTTCCAGAAATACGTGAAATTTGGCATTGCAACACGGTTTTGACGACCAATGGCTTGTGCTTCTTTGTAGAAGCCATTTAGCCATTCCATCTCTGTTTTATTTTCGCTATACACACCGCGACCGCCCGCTTTTAAACGCTCAGCCATATCAGCAAACACATCAAAATCATTGCGTGATTCAAATTGTGGCTCAACCACTTGTTTCATTGGCACGAGATGTTGATTGCTGTAATCCCCCGTCATGGTTAAATCATTACGCTCAAACGAGGTGGTGATAGGCAAAACAATATCGGCATGTTTTGCTGCAGCCGTCCAATACGGTTCTGAAATAACAATTAATTCAGGCTTCTGCCACGCATCAATTAAACGGTTAGTATCTTGGTGGTGAGTAAAGTTGGCACCACCAGCCCACCAGATCATTTTGATCTCAGGGAACACTTTTTCATGACCATTATGCTGATAAGTTTGTCCCGGATTTTCTAACGCTTCCACAATACGTGCAACAGGGAAACTGTTAATAGCCCCTGATACTGCCCAGTCGTTCCCCGCAGAAGAGGCACCATCAATGGCTGCAGATATAGCAGGTAATACACCAGCATCACGCGTTGGGTTACCACCATTAGAATAGTGGTAAGAGAAACCAAATCCCCCACCCGGTAAACCAATTTGCCCCAACATTGCCGCTAACGTCACCAACATCCAATGACGTTGTTCACCGTATTGCTGACGCTGAATCCCCCACCCAGCCATTAGCATAGTGCGATTTTTACTAAAGATATCGGCCAAAATCGTTAACTGTTTTGCTGGTACACCACAAATATCAGATGCCCATTGCGGTGTTTTAGCAATACCATCTGACTTACCTAAGAGGTAATCTTCAAACTTGTCATATCCTGCGGTGTATTTATCTAAGAAAGCTTTATCGTACTGACCGCTATCAACCAATGCATAAGCGATACCTAACATCATAGCCACATCAGTACTTGGGTGCGGTGCAATCCACTCAGCGCGATCACCGAAGAACTCAATGGTTTCAGAACGCATAGGATCAATCGCAATAATGGTCTTGTTTGATTTTTTCAGTTGGTGGAAAAACTCAAGCCCCGCACCATCAGTCGCACTCCACGCGATCTTTAAGGTATTAAGCGGATTCAAACCCCATAACACCACCACATCACTGGTTTCTAACACCACAGGATAAGTCGTTTGCTGCTCATACACTTCAATCGAGCCCACCACGTGCGGCATGATCACCTGTGCAGCACCTGTTGAGTAATCCCCCATATGGCCTGAGTAACCGCCAGCCATACTCATATAACGTTGCAATAGCGTTTGGGCTTTATGTAATACACCACTTGAACGCCAACCGTAAGCCCCAGCAAAGACGGATTCAGGGCCATAAGTTTGGCGAATTCGCATATGTTGGGCGTGAATCAAATCTAATGCTTGATCCCAGCTCACACGTACAAACTCATCACTGCCACGTTTACCTTGTGGCGCTGTTGGATTGTCTAAATAGCCTTTACGTACCATTGGGTATTTCACACGAGCTTTGGTGTGAACATAATCTTTCGCTGTGGTTTGTAAGCTGTTTTCAACTGTTGCTGGCAATGCGCCTTTCGATGACACAATCTTGCCATCTTGCACTTCAATCAGCATTGCGCCCCAGTGAGCTGCCGATAACACCGCTTTTCCTTGTGGTTCGGTGGTCGTTGCACAAACAGGCATCGCTTTAGCAATCGTCAATGCCCCAATCGAAGCCGTCGCGCCTTTTAAAAAATGGCGGCGTGATAATGACATCATGGTAATTTCCTTATTCATGCTTAGTGACCTACCACATCTTTGGCGTTGTACTGGAAGAACTTCGTTAATATTTCAAGATCTTCTGCTGAAATAGACGTGCGATCGCCCATGCCTTTCGCTATTGAAGGCCATGCGTTTACGGTAAAGTGGTTTGCAGGGATCTTAGCGTGACAGGTTGAACAGAACACGTTATCGAGCTGCTCTGCGTAATCCCAAAGCGGTTGTTGGCTATCAAGCACTGGCGCTTCAATCGTCGCCACAAGCGATACTGGACGCCATTGATTACCATAATCATCGGTTTTAAATTCACCCGTTTTTAATGCTGATTCACCGTCTTTGGTTAAGGTCGCAATAATGGCACGTTGACCTTCGCCCATGTACAGCACTTGCTCGGCACCTTGCATTTGGTAGCCCGAGAGCTCAACTTGGCGCTTACCATTTTCATCTTTAAGGTTTTTCAGTGGTGTCGCTGGGTTAATAGAACCTAAATCCCCCATCGCAATGGTTTGTACTGGATACACCACTTTTGCATCTGCTGGGGTTGTCTGCGCTTCATCTAACAGGTGATCAAGCGCGGTTGAATCCATTTTGGCTTCAGGTGGAAGGTGTGCAACGCCTTTGTGACAATCGATACAGGTTTGATCATTTTCCGCCGCATACAAGTGCATTTTCTGTGCATCTTCCGACTGATCATAAGTTTCCATTGCATCTTCATCATGACAGCTACGGCAAGTCGCAGAATCATTACCGCGCATCTGTTCCCATACCGTTTCCGCCATGGCTGCACGGTGCTGCTCATACTTCTCGTCAGTATCAATCTTACCGGTCACAAACTCATGATAAACATCTTTGGTCGCGCGGATCTTAGTCCATAAATATTCCATTGGTTCTTGTGGAATATGGCAATCAGAACACTCAGCTCGGATGCCTTTCGCGTTACTGAAGTGCACAGAGCCTAAATACTCTTTGTATGGGGTTTCCATTGAATGACAAGAAAGGCAGAACTCAGTGCTAGATGTTTTATCAAGGATGACTTGTGTTCCCCCTAGCGTCAGCCAGCCAATACCGATGCTAGATGCCACAATTACGGCAAGGGTTGTTTTATTTAGTTTCATGATACTCGCATATCCATATAAGCAATAGACACTCAAAGACCGAATGCGAGCGAGAAATTACGCTATTGTGAGATTTTTAAATTTGATTAAGACCACATTTTATTAAAGGTTATGAAGGGAATATTTCAAAATCACCATTAATTTCACATTTTTACATATTTTACAATTGACTGGCTGTCTATAAAAAACTTAATCTGATTAAAATAAAACCAACAGCGACAACCTTGCTGTTGGTTTTCACTATTTTATTGGATCACACCACAGGCAACACGTGCACCGCCGCCACCTAATGCTTTTGGCGTATCAGAGTAATTATCGCTACCCGCATGGATCATAATTGCGTGACCTTTTAGTTCTTTCAACGTTAAACGTGGCGCTAAAACAGGGTTAGTTGCTAAACCATTTGCACTCACAAACAGTGCTGGCAGATCACCTTTATGATTATCATCAGTCCATGGAAAACCGTGTTTATTCGTGTGCTCCGGATCGTAATGCCCACCTGCTGCACCACCTAAAATAACTTTGCCGTCTTTTTCTGATGAAGCACAGCTACCATTTTGATGAATATGGAAACCATGCATTCCTGGTGTTAAATCTGCCAGTTCAGGTGTAAATACTACCCCATATTTATTTTGGCTTAGTTCAATCGTACCAACAGGTTTACCTGTTTGTAGATCAGTCATTTTAACCGTGAGATCTTGTGCTAACACTTGGTGAGATACCCCCAAAGCGAGAGCGGTGAAGAGTAAAGTTTTTGTCTTATTCATCATTTTGTCCCTCTTGTTTTTTATTTCCTAAAAACATCAAACATACCTATAACAAAAAGTTATAAATTATATTTACAATTCTAGTTATAGACTACGCTTGAAAAATTCCATAAGGAGATTAAATGCAGTGTACGTACTTTTTACTCTTACGATTACATCAACACGGCTATCTTAAACAACCGATTCGTTGGCAGATTACGGACACAGATATTGTTCATACCGCGCGTAACTCTCCTAACGTCATTGAAGATAAGAAGCGTTTTTTCCTCGTTCGCTCAGCTAGCTCAAATACCAGTCCTCACTCACAAATGCTTAAACTGAGATACTCCAGCTTGGCGAATACTAATTATTCACTAATTGATAAACCACTTTTTCTAATTTTTCAGCTGATATTTGTTCTGCCGGTATCGGTGTAGAAGCAACAACTTCAAGCTCAGAGCGAAAACGTTTTATCGCGCGCATAATCGTAAATCGTCCGCTACGACTAAAGATAGAACCCCATACCCCTTTTAATCCCATCGGAATAACAGGGACAGGATTACGTTTTACTATATGTTCAATACCACGTTTAAACTCATTTATTTCACCTGTACGTGTAATTTTCCCCTCGGGAAAGATACAAATAATTTCGCCAGATGAAAGCTCTTTATCAATTTGATCAAAAGCTTGTTGATAAATTTCAGTTGATACTTTTGGTGAACAAATAGGGATCGTTTTCGCCCATTTAAAGAAATACTTCATCACAGGTAAATTCGCGATATTTTTATCCATGACAAAACGAACAGGTCGACGACTGGCTGCACCCACTAAGATTGCATCAACAAAGCTAACATGATTACACACTAAAACAGCAGGTCCCGTTTCAGGAATATTATCAAGCCCCGTTGATTTCACTCGATAGAGAACGCGGGAAATAATCCACACGATAAAGCGTATTAAAAATTCTTGAACTTGACTAAATACGTAAATAGATACAATCACATTAAGTAACGCGATAGAAAGAAACAGCTCGAGAACTGATAAATGAACGACTGTTAACATCACAATTGAGAATAACGCACTGCCAACCATAAACAATGCATTAAGAACATTATTACCAGCAATCACTTGAGCACGGTGTTCTTTTTCGCTTCGTTGCTGAATTAACGCATTTAACGGCACAACAAAGATACTTCCTGAAGCACTAAGTAACATTAAATCAAGCAGTAAACGATAATTGTTAAGCGTAAAATCAACCACAGTCATTGAATTTGAGGTGATGATAGTTTGGCTTGAAAAATACAGATCAAAGCCAAACACACTCATGCCTAAAGCCCCAAGCGGGAGAATACCTAATTCAATTTTATCGCCAGATAACTTCTCACAAACAATCGCTCCTAGCGCAATGCCAACTGAAAAAATAGTCAGTAGCATTGTGACATATTGAGGATCATCACTAATAAATGTTTTCGCAAAGTGTGGAAGTTGAGTTAAATAGGTCGCTCCCACAAACCAGAACCAACTAATGGCTAAAATTGATAAAAAGACGGTGCGGTTTTGTTTAGTAATACGGATTGTTTTTACAACCTGTTTAATAGGGTTCCAATTAATCGCTAATTCAGCGTTATTCGGCAATGCTTTTGGAATAAAAAGACTACTGACAAAGCCAAGAAGAGATAGTACAACAACGCAAACAGAGGCTGTAAATGCGCGGTCTTCAGTATGAAAAATAAAGCCAGCACATAAGGTCCCACCAAGGATCGCAAGAAACGTCCCCATCTCAACTAATGCATTACCAGCAAGTAACTCTTTTTGTTTTAAGTGTTGCGGCATCAATGCAAACTTTACCGGTCCGAAAAAAGCAGACTGGGCCCCCATCAAAAATAATAGACCCAAGAGCAAAGGGATCGATTGCATTTGTATCGCCCATGCACCTAATGCCATTACGCCTACTTCGATCAATTTTAGCGTCTGAATTAACCGTGATTTTTCATATTTATCCGCTAACTGCCCACCTAACGGTGAAAAAATAAAGAAAGGAAAAATAAACAAACCAGCGGCAAGATTCACCAGCATGGCACTTTCAGCTTGGTTGTACAGTGATGAAAATACAATCACGAGTAATAGAAAATTTTTGAATAGATTATCATTGAAAGCACCCAGTGCCTGCGTAATAAAGTACGGCAGGAAGGATTGCTTTTTTAATAAAGATAATTGACTCATACACACCTCGTGTCATTGCATAATTTTATTTTTATTTACCATACAACACAATCGAACACTGTGCAATTGATTGTTTAAAATATGAATAGAGGATCTTATTACATAGATTAATTTTAGTTGCTTTGAATTTAGTCTCACTTCTAAAAGTATATAAAGTTATAATATAAAAATAACATTTTATATATGAAATGTTATATTTTATGTTTTTAATATGTTAATCACATTTGTCATATATGGCCGAGTTTTTTATGTGATATGACTTACACCCTAACCAATAAGCAAAAAATATAATTTAAAAAACATTAATAATATCGGGGAATAATCCATAAAATTAATAACAGGATATTGCAATGATAGTTAATACTTTTCCCCTACCCAATGATATAAATACTCCATTACACCAAAAAGCAAACATGACAAAAGAGGAATGGAAGGAAGCAATAAAATTCGATAATGTAGATATTGGATGGATTGTAATGAGTATTGGAATGGCAATTGGCGCAGGAATTGTATTTCTTCCAGTACAAGTAGGCGTCATGGGGCTGTGGGTATTTTTACTATCATCTGTGATTGGTTACCCTGCAATGTATTTATTTCAAAAGTTATTTATTAATACACTAGCTGAATCAAAAGAATGTACAGATTACCCAGGTGTTATTTCTGGATATTTAGGAAAAAACTGGGGAATATGTCTTGGTGCACTCTATTTCCTTATGCTTGTTATTTGGGTATTAGTTTATGCATTATCAGTGACTAATGACAGTGCTTCATATTTACACTCTTTTGGAATAACAGAACATCATTTAAATCATAATATATTTTATGGTTTAGGGCTTATTTGCTTGTTATGTTTCATTGGTTCAAAAAGTGAAAAAATTCTTTTTAAAATATCTGGTGTAATGGCGGTTACAGTCATTAGTTTAGTTGCAATAATGGGGATATTAATGATCCCTGAATGGGACTTTGCTAATGTGCCTAAAATTGGAAATTGGCAACCATTAATCAAAAATGCCATCATTACACTGCCTTTTACATTAACCTCTATTCTATTTATCCAATCATTGAGCCCAATGGTTATCTCCTATCGTTCGCATGCAAAATCCATCGAAGTCGCGCGTTATAAGGCTTTGAGAGCAATGAAAGTTGCATTTACCGTACTCTTCGTTTCTGTTTTTTTCTTTGCTCTTTCGTTTACTTTTGCAATTAGCCAAGATGAAGCAATGCATGCAAAACAAGAAAACATCTCTGCGTTAGCCATGATCGCACACTTTTTCCCTGGTAGTTGGGCAACAGCTGTAGGTGTCATCATTAATATTTTTGCTGTTGTGACCTCTTTCTTTGGTGTTTTCCTCGCATTCAAAGAAGCGTGCAGTGGTATGGCAATGAATGTTCTGGAACGAAAATATAAGCGAGAAAATATAAACAAACAATTAGTAAGTAAATTAACGATCTTGTTTACTATTTTAATCGCATGGGGAGCCGTTGCGTTAAACTTACCGATTTTATCTTTTACTTCAATTTGTTCGCCTATCTTTGGTATTGTAGGGTGTCTAATTCCTGCTTATCTTGTATATAAAGTTCCTCACCTCCACAAGTACAAAGGATTATCAACAAACTTGATTATCATTACAGGTATTTTACTTTGTATTTCTCCACTCTTAGCATTTATTTAATGAAATAAAAATAGCTGTATTCAAGTAAACAATTATATTGAATACAGCTATCACTTTCACATAGTACGACAGGTAAACGTTATGTTGATGATAAACATTCCTTCTAAAACACTTACTGAAATAGAAGATATTTTTTGTCAATTGAAAATTCCCCTAAAAAAAGAATACTCAGAAGAAAAAGAGTTAGTGTGTAAGTTTCAAATCTTGATCAAGAAAGTAGGTGAAAATTATATACCTATAAATTTTGCTATAGATTTAATAGATGAAATTGAGCAACAATCTTTAAGGCATATTGATAACCAGCAACTATACATTGCGCTAACAAAAATATATCACTTATTATCCACAACCATTGACGAAGAATTACTTAGCCATAAGTTTCGTAATGATAACTCTTATAAAATATTAAGTACTTATAAAGATATTTCTCTTATTGCTATTGGATTTCTTTCTGCATTGTATTTATATCAGAATGCATTCAATATTAAATCTATATATTCAGTGAACTTAACATCACTGATAGTACTGTTTCTATGGCTTTTCATATTAAAGACTACAATGTGTTTTTTAGATCAAGATCAAAAAATAATTAGACAGCATCACCTACACCTTAATCATATAGAAAAGTTTAAAGTTACCTAATAAAAATCATCAGAATAATTTTTTAAAACAAAAGATTATCTAATCTCATACTCTGCTTTTACAAGATTAGTGATGATCATTCCATTTTTAATAACGCATAGTAATAGATATAGCATTAATTATTCACGATCAATATTTATTCTCTTTAAGCATCAATAATATTCCTGTTTATCATCGGACAATGAGATTAAAATGGAATATATATTTACGATTGCAATTGTTGGGCTTGTTGCCTATTCAATGCTAAAAAAGTTTAACCCTCAAGCAACATTAATCACCGCAGGTTTATTCCTTCTAGCTTATGCTTCCCTTTCAGGCATCAACCCTGTTCTTCCTGACGGCCAAACACAAGGTGCTCTATTCTTCGACTTATGGCAAAAATTTACTGAAATAACCAACACTCGACTAGGAAAAGTCGGTTTAACACTCGTTTCTATCGCGGGTGTTTCAACTTACTTAAACCATATTGGCGCATCTCAAGCCCTAGTAAAAGCAACATCTCGTCCGGTGATGGCTGTAAAAAACCCATATATCTTATTGATCCTTGTGTTGCTATTTGTCTCTATCATGTATGTCTTTATTACAGGTGCAACATCGCTATCTTTACTACTAATGGGCACTTTATATCCTGTATTACGAAACGCGGGTGTCAGTGCTAAAACAGCGGTTGCGACCATCGTTATTCCAACTTCATGGGAGTACGGCCCAGGACAAATTAATGCCGTCATTGGTGCCAACACCATTAATGTAGAAATTATGGATTTTGTTGTACACCACCAAACAATTTTCCAAGCGTTACTATTACTTATTATCCCTGTTGTAAATATTGTTTGGCAGCGATACTGTGATCGAAAGGATGGCTATAACCCCGCAGATGATCGCGGTAAATACCTCGAGAAACTAGAACAAGAACACGATAATACCGATGTGGTACCGGGCTTTTACGCATTACTACCCGTATTACCTTTCGTATTTTTATTCGGCTTTTCAAGTATGGTGATGGAATCAATAACGATGACGATTCCAATCGCAATGATGTCGACAATTACAATTTGTGTTCTCATTGAAGCGATTCGTTTCCGTTCGGTTCAACGTGCTTTCAATAACTTTGAAGCTTGGTTGAAAGGAACAGGTATGATCTTTGCGAGCGTGCTAACGTTAATGATCGCAGCTGAATATTTCTCTGCAGGTTTAACCAACATTGGCGCAATTAGCGCCCTAATTAGCAATGCTAAGTCTTTTGATCTTGGTCCTGCAGGTATTGTGATTGTCTTCTCTGGTTTTATTTTATTAACCGCTTTTATAACGGGTTCAGGCAACGCACCAGTAATGGCATTTATTCCAATCGTTCCGCAAATTGCGACAAACTTTGGTGTAAACCCTCTATTACCATTACTTCCAATTTTATTTGCAGCTGGTATCGGTCGAACCATGTCACCTGTGGCTGGCGTTATTATTACCGTTGCAGGTATGTCTGACTTAACACCTATCGATGTCGTTAAACGGACATCTGTGCCTATGTTAAGCAGTATGGTTGTCGTACTCGTGATGGCTGTTATCCAATATTCATAAATAAAAAAACACCCAGCATAAATTATGCTGGGTGTTTTTTTATTCTTTTTCAAAGTGACGAAACAATCAATCAACTAAACCTAACTTCCGCACACTCTTTCGCTCAACTAAAGTTGGCTCTAGCTCAATCACTTGCGGGAAACTATCAGGGGCATCTAAACGTTTAAGTAACGCCTCAACAGCAGCTTGGCCTAAACGATATTTAGGCTGGTGAATGGTTGTAAGGGACGGAGAGATAAACTTCGCAATATGAATATCGTCGTAACCAATAATAGAAAGTTGTTCAGGGATCTGAATACCAAGCTCATTCGCAGCATTAATCACCCCCATTGCCATCATGTCATTGGCAACAACTAAAGCGCTGGGTAATGTTCCTTTTTCATGCAATTGAATAAAAGCGTTATAACCACCTTCACATTCAAAATCCGCTTCCACTACCCATGATGGATTAACAATAAAGCCAGCTTCATCCATCGCCTCTAAATAGCCGTTATAACGCATTTTAGCTTGGTTTCGCTCCAGCGGACCTGTGATACAACCAATATCGCTGTGCCCAGCATCAATCAAATGTTTCGCTGCCATATAACCACCACGCAGCGAGTTATCCTGAATCTTATCGCTAGTGAACAGCATCGGTCCCCAATCCATAACCACGACAGGAATATCAGCATAGTGCTCAAAAATATCGAAACGCTCACCCTCTAGCGACGCACAAACTAAAATTAATCCATCAACACGCTTTTGCAGCAAAGTATTGATTGATTCGTGCATACGTTGGTGATCACCTTCAGTATTACACAAAATCAAACTGTAGCCTTTATGGTAACAATGACGCTCAACCCCTTTAACCACTTCGCCAAAGAAAGGGTTGGTTGAGGTTGTTACCAGCATACCAATGGTTTTAGTACGGTTAACTTTGAAACTACGTGCCAAGGCTGAAGGTGCATAGTAATTGAGCTCTTTCGCCGCTTTATTTACCCGCTCTGCAATTTCATCACTGACAAAGCGGGTTTTATTAATAACATGGCTCACTGTCGAGGTAGAGACCCCTGCCAGTTTCGCGACATCTTTCATCGTTGCCAAGTTATTTCTCCTTAATTAGGCGTGTTGCGCTAAAAACAAATCCACTTCTTCACGAGTAGGGATAGACGTTTGCGCACCAAAGCGAGTGACAGAGATCGCAGCGGCAGCATGAGCAAACTTAATAGCTGATTCTAAAGCCAAATCTTCTAATAAACCAGTCACTAACGCGCCATTAAAGGTATCGCCAGCCGCCGTCGTATCTGTTGCTTCAACACGGAACCCTGAGATAATATCGCCTGAACCGTTTTGGCTTAACCATACCCCTTTCGCACCCAAAGTGATCATTACGGTTTTTATGCCTTTACCATGCAGAATATCCGCCGCCTGCTGTGCTGATTGGTTATCCGTTACTGTTACGCCAGTTAACACTTCAGCTTCGGTTTCATTAGGCGTGATCACATCAACACACGCTAACAACTCATCTGATAATTCGCGAGCAGGCGCTGGATTTAAAATCACTGTCGTATTGGCTGATTTCGCTACTTTTGCTGCTTTTTCGATACCACACATCGGTGTTTCTAATTGCATCAGTAAATATTCAGCCTGACGAATCATGTCTAAATCAGATTCAATCGCTTGCTCTGTTAACTTGTTATTCGCTTCAGCCGAGAGACAAATACTATTTTCACCGCAGTCAGAAACTTGGATCATCGCAATACCGGTCGGTGTGCCCACTTCTGTTTTCACACCACGCACATCTATTCCATCTTTGATGAAATTATCGTGCATCAACATGCCAAACGCATCATCACCTACGCACGCAATAAACCCAATATCAGCATTTAAACGCGCAGCGGCAACCGCTTGGTTAGCCCCTTTACCACCTGGGATAACTTGGTAGTTACGACCATGCAACGTTTCCCCAGGGCGAGGAAATGAAGGTACTTGAAGAACATGATCAGCATTGACGCTGCCTAATACTACTAACTTACTCATTCTTTAATCCTTAGTTCTGTTAACCCTTTAACGTCAAAGGAGTAATGGGTTTAAGATCTATCAAAAACTTAAACCTATTAGGGCTTTGTCATTTATTGTGCAACATTGTTAGCTTTATGAAAGAGCAACCCAAACAAGAGAATGGGTTACTCTGTATCGTGATGAAGAAATAACAATAAAAGGGGTTAGATCTTATTCTGTAACGACTTTAAGTGGCACAGGGATGTTCTTTTCAACCTTTTCACCTTTCAGTACTTTATCAGCCGTTTCCACACCAAGCGCACCAATTAAATCAGGTTGTTGTGCAATCGTCGCCGCTAATTTACCGCGCTTAACAGCAGCAATACCATCTTCAGTTCCATCAAAGCCCACAATTAGGACATTTTTACCTGATGCTTGAACCGCACGAAGTGCCCCCAGTGCCATCTCATCATTTTGTGCAAATACAGCTTGTACATTCGAGTTTGCAGCCAGCAAGTTTTCCATTACGTTCAAACCTTTAGTGCGATCAAAGTCTGCAGGCTGGCTTGCTAAAAGATCCATGTCGTTGTCTTTTACCGCTTTCATGAAACCTTCACCACGCTCACGCGCGGCAGATGTTCCTGCAATACCTTCAAGCTGAATAACTTTTGCTTTCTCCCCCACTTTTTCCATAATGAAACGGCCTGCCATTTCACCACCCGCAACGTTATCAGAAGCAATATGACTAACAACATCACCACGGCGTGCACCGCGATCAAGGGTCAATACCGGAATATTGGCGCGATTTGCAATACGAATAGCATTTGATACCGCATCAGAATCTGTCGGATTAATCAGAATCGCTTTCACTCCACGTACTGTTAAATCTTCGATATTCGACAGCTCCTTACTTGGATCGTTTTGTGAATCCAATACAATCAAATTATATCCAAGCGCTTTTGCTTTAGCTTCCGCACCATCTTTCATTGATACAAAAAACGGGTTATTCAACGTCGATACGACAATAGCCATAGTCTCTTGCGCTTGTGCCGCGAAAGACACCGTAGAAGAAATAAGTGCAGCTGAAATAAGCGTTGCGATTTTTTTCATTGTTCTAGTCCTTTTGTAGGGGCGAGCCAGTTCACGTCATCTGGCTCGTTTGTTTTCTGTAATAATTCGTAGCGTATTATTTGTTTTTGTTATCCACTAACACCGCCAGCAAGATAACAACAGCTTTAGCAATCATTTGATAATAAGAAGAAACATCCAGTAGGTTCAGTGCGTTATTCAAGAAGCCAATAATAAGAGCACCAATTAACGTACCCATGATACGTCCCTTGCCTCCCATCAAACTCGTACCACCTAATACAACAGCTGCAATGGCATCTAATTCGTACCCCATACCAGCCGTAGGCTGAGCAGAAGATAAGCGAGAAGTCACGATAATGCCGGCTAGTGCTGCTAACATACCGCAAATGGCATACACACCAATTTTCACACGATCAACATTGATACCTGAAAGACGAGCCGCAGATTCATTGCCCCCAAGAGCATAAATATAGCGACCATAACGAGTGTGGTTTAAAAGGTACCAAACACCTGCAAAGACAAACACCATCAGCCATACAGGAACAGGAATACCTAGCGCATAACCTGTACCGAACCATGCAAACACATCAGCAGTATCAGTAAAACCTGTAGAGATAGGACGTCCATCGGTATACACCATGGTGACACCACGCAGTAATGTCATCGTCACTAAGGTTGCGATAAAGGCTTGAACCTTACCTTTAGCAATGATTACACCACTAATCCCCCCCAATAACGCGCCAGCAAGTAAAGCCGTTGGCACTGCGATTAAAACGGGTACCTCTAAAGCAATCATACTGGCAGCCAATGCGCCACATAACGCGAGCACTGAACCGACACTTAAATCGATACCTGCGGTTAAAATAACCAAGGTCATACCGACGGCAATAATCGCGTTAACAGAGGTTTGACGAAGAATATTGAGAATATTGTCGACGGTAAAAAAGTTAGGGTTTAAAAAGGACACAACAACAATCAAGAAAAGTAATGCAATTAATGATTTTTGTTCAATTAACCACTCTTTACTCAACCACTTTTGACGATTTTGTTCAGTGGGTTTATTCATCGTATTCGTGCTCATGCTGCTTCCTCATTCATATTTTTGCCAACGGCACACGCGAGTAGTTTTTCTTGATCTGCCTCTTTAGCATCGAATTCGCCAGTAATTCGTCCTTCATGCATAACGAGGATGCGATCACTCATACCGAGCACTTCAGGCATCTCAGAAGAGACTAAAATGATACTCATACCTTCACTTTTAAATTTGTTGATGAGTTGATAGATTTCTTTCTTAGCACCAACATCGACACCACGTGTTGGCTCATCAAGAATAAGAACTTTAGGCTGGGTCATTAACCCTTTTGCGATAGCAACTTTCTGCTGGTTACCACCGGATAAGTTACCGATAATTTGATTGTGTGTTGGCGTCTTGATATTGAATATTTTAATGAAGTCATCAACGGCAACCACTTCTTCTTTATGCTGAATTTGCACACCTTTTGTGAGTTTATCCAAAGCACAAAGAGACATATTTTCTTTTACAGATAAGCCCAGAACAAGGCCATCGCCTTTTCGGTCTTCAGAGATATAGGCAATACCGTTATTTAAACCGTCTTGTGGTGTCACAGGCTTTATAACTTGGTTATTCAGCTTAATAACACCAGCTTCAATAGGTAGCGCGCCGTAAATCAATTTCATCAATTCAGTACGCCCCGCGCCCATTAACCCTGAGATACCAAGAATTTCACCACGTTTTAGAGAAAAACTAACATCATGAACACCAGAGCCTGTGAGTCCCGATACTTCAAGGCAAGTTTCGCCATGTTTTACGGCAATACGTGGGTACTGCTCTTCCAACTTACGACCCACCATCATCTCGATCAGCCCATCTTCATTGGTTTCTTTAACTTGGCATTCACCAATGAACTTCCCATCACGCAATACAGTGATATCGTCACAGATTTCAAAGATTTCTTTTAAACGGTGAGAGATGTAAACAATGCCGCAACCTTGCTCACGAAGTTCATTAATGACGGTGAATAACGATTCTGTTTCTTTGTCAGTCAGCGCGTCTGTTGGCTCATCCATAATGATGACTTTAGACTCAAACGAAAGGGCTTTGGCAATCTCAACCATTTGTTGTTCGCCAAGGCTTAAGTCACCCAATAAGGTTTTTGAGGAGTGTTTCACGTTAAGGCGTTTTAACAGCTTATCAGCCTCATCATACATTTTTCCCCATTGAATCCGTCCCATCATGCCCGTGAATTCACGCCCAAGATAAATGTTTTCGGCAATGGTTAATTCAGGGATCAAGTTTAACTCTTGGTGAATAATACTAATGCCGGCTTCTTGTGAATCACGTGGGCCGTTAAATGCAGCAGGTTGACCTTGATAATGAATACTTCCTGCATCCATTTGGTAAATCCCAGTAAGCACCTTCATTAAGGTTGATTTGCCCGCTCCGTTCTCGCCCATAAGAGCCATTACACGACCCGCATACACAGAAAGGCTGGCTCTATCTAACGCTTTCACACCGGGAAACGCTTTCTCGATATCATTCAATTGTAGAATGGCCTGAGTCATAATTTATCCTCAACGTCGCTCTTGACTAAAACACCACACCGGATTGAAAAATCACATTGGCATACGGAGTACATTCGCCCGTTCTGACTATCGCTCGGCTTTGTTCCGTACGCTGTTTAAACTGCTCGTGGGTAACGTATTGAATATGAATTTTTTTATCCGTTTTCGCTTGCTCTAGTTCAAGTTCAACCAGCAAGGCTTGGTAATGTTCAGGGCTCACTTGGGCAAACTCTTCTGCCATGATCACCCCTTCAATTTGCATTTCAGAGAGCATCACACGCACCGTCTCTAAAAAGCTCGGTACACCATGCGTTAATGCTAAATCAATACGTTGAACGTGATCTGGAATAGGCAAGCCCGCATCACAAAGAGTGATTTCATCGGTATGTCCTAGTGTGGCAACGAGGTAAGACAATTCTGAATTAATGAGGGTACTTTTTTTCATGTTATCGACCATTCGGTTATACGTTTTCTTACTAAAAGCATCTGCTAATCGGTGAAAATTACCGTTTTAGAAAACACCATCGAAACGTTTCGATAGCATAATAATCCGACAGATTTTTTTGACTATCCCCGGTTCAATAAGATGTGAGAATGATCGGTCTTGCGTATCAATATAAAGACAAAAAAGAATACTAGGTCACACTTCAATCAGCGAAACGTTTCGATGAAAATAAAAAACAGATAACTCACTTATTCATCCTCTTTAATATTAACTAAAACTTCACTAAGCATCGCGTTCATTTCCCTGTTTCAAATAAAGCAAAAGGGCTTTGAATATTAAACTCAAAGCCCTTGGCATTTATTTATCTTGGTCTGTTATTTACAGTTCATAAATAGCATTAGATTCCGATCCTAATAACTGTTTTAAATACTTACCCGCCACGCCAAACGTAATTTCCGGTATACCGGGCGTATACAGTAACTCTTCACACGCATACAAGGATGAATCGATAATAATAGCGACATGTTCAGGTAGCCCGACAGGACAAACGGCACCGGGTAAACACCCTAACTGGGCAGTCATCTCTTCACCAGTACATATAGAAGGCCGCTTACCGATTAACGTCTTTATTTTTTTCGAATCCATCCGCGAATCTTTATCCGTCAAATACAACGCATAGCCATGATCTTTAAATTTCATAAAGATGCTCTTCGTATGTACTCCGGTCCAACCCAGTCTCGCTGCCACTTTTTGATCGGTTTCAAAATCAAGAATGCTTTCGTGCTCCCATTCTCGATAAGGGATAGCCAATGACTTTAAACGTTGGGTATTAAACGCATAAATTTTCTGTAACGATTGCATATATCACTATCCCTTTTACTTTTACTAATACTTACCCATCAGCTCTTTGGCAAGAATGATCGCAATAGTAAACATCATTGCTGCCACTAACAGATCAATGCCTTTTTTCACTTTTGGCTGTGATAAAACAGGCCCAAGCTTTGCCGCCCCTAAAGACAGGCTATAGAACCAGACAAACGATGCCATGATGGTACCAACAGCAAAAGCAATACGGTCATTTCCTTCAAACTGACCACCTAATGAACCAAGAATCACCACAGTATCAAGGTATAAATGCGGATTTAACACCGTCACCGCCAATGCCCCTAAGATAACAGCACGACGACCGCGAGCAACCACTTCACCATTTTGTTCATCAGCATTGTGTTTTTTAAACGCGCTTTTTAATGACAACAAACCGTAGAAGGTTAAAAAAGCAATGCCGCCTACTGTGACAGCGGTAAGTAACATGTCATGTTGCGCCAAAATGGCACCACCACCAAAAATACCGATGGAAATAAACAGCGTATCTAGCAAACTGCAAATCGTTGCTGTCGTTAAATGGTGATTACGCTTTATACCTTGATTGAGAACATAAGCATTCTGGGCGCCAATAGGGATGATCATTGATGCCCCTAAGCCAAACCCTTGTAATAAAACCCAAAAACTCATCATTCACCTCAGCAGCATCAAAATAATATTCGTAAAGAGCCGAGAAGATAAAAGGTTTAGATGGATAAGTATAATTAATGATTTTAATATAACATTAGAGATACTTATAACTGTGGTGTTACCTATATAACGTGGTGAGACTCATAAGCAAGGAGAGTGAAGTGCGAGGATTGGATTACAAATGGATTGAAGCCTTAGATGCGATTATTCATCAAGGGAGTTTTGAACGTGCCGCTGAATACCTCTTCATTTCACAGTCAGCCATTTCACAACGGGTAAAACAATTAGAAAAGTTTCTAGCTCAACCTGTACTGATAAGAGAGCAACCGCCAAAACCCACAGCAATAGGCAAAAAACTGCTGGGTTTATATCGTCGTGTTAGATTACTTGAACATGAAATATTGCCAGAGTTAGAAAACGATACCAGCGCACGCCCTATTCAACTTTCACTTGCGACCAACGCCGATAGCCTAGCGACATGGTTATTGCCGTCACTGCAAGATGTGATGAAACAAAAACAAGTTGAAATCACATTAAGCATTTATGGTGAAAACCTCTCGATTGAGAAATTGAAAAGCGGAGAAGTGGCTGGCGCAATTAGCCTCGAATCGCAACCGATCCCGTCTTGTCGAGCCGACTATTTAGGTTGTATTGATTACGTGTGTGTCGCGAGTCCTGAATTTACCCAGCGCTACTTCAAAAACGGTGTCAATAACCAAACACTCGCCAAAGCACCAGCGGTGTCTTACGATCAGTTTGACGATCTACACCAGAAATTTCTTACCCAGCACTTTAATGTAAATCTTGATAATACCGTCCATCATAAAATCAGTAGCTCAGAAGCTTTTATCAAAATGGCTCTTGCCGGCATCGCCTACTGTTTAATCCCCAAATTACAGATCATCGAAGAATTAGAAAAAGGCACACTGGTGAACATAACACCGAATTTTTCCTTATCTAACCAAATTTATTGGCATCACTGGCAATTAGAAACGGGCGTATTAAAAGAAATATCGCAAGCGATCATTCATTACGCACAAAGCCATTTGCCACAATAAGATCAGCAAAAAAAGCCCTCTCATTTGAGAGGGCCAATCCCTTATGTAGCACTATTTATTATTATTAAGAAACGTCACGGCTTTATCAGGAAAATCAGTAAATACACCATCGACTTTTACCTGATTGTAGAACACATCAAGCATGCCATTAAAGCTCTCTGCGTATGACGGAATTCGGCCTTCATCAGCACGGAAAGTATAAGGATGCACTGTTAACCCCGCCGCTTTTGCCTGCGCCATTATCGGTTTAATAATAATGTTCGATGGGGTTGATTTATCATCCACTAACATCGGTTTCCAAGGGCCAATCCCTTCCGCATATTGCGACACTTTTGCCATACCATCTGGTTTGAACATCCAATCGTAGCTATATGGCGTTGCTTTATCACCGTCATAAACCATGGTTTCGTTCCAATCGGTGTAAGCCATTAATTGGATAAGTTTTAAATCCATGCCCATCTCGGGCATTAAGGTATCATTAATACGCTTTAGCTCATTGGCATCAAAACATTGCAGGTAGACTTTGTCGCTTTGCGAGGTATAACCGTATTGTTTTAATTCTTTAAGTACCGCTTTAGAGATGTCTTTCCCTTCATGACGATGGAACCAAGGCGCTTTAATCTCAGGATAAATACCAATGTCATAACCTAAGGTCTTATTTAAGCCTTGAATTAATTCAATTTCTTCCGCAAACGTAGGGACAGTAAAGTGTGATTTCCACATTGGGAATCGTTGTGGGAAGCCCGCGACTTTCTCGCCTTTATCATTGATATTAAACCCTTCCGTCACCCTTAATGATTTAATTTCAGCGAGCGTAAAGTCAATCGCGTAATAACGTCCATCTTTACGCGCGCGATCAGGAAAACGTTCAGCAACATTAGTCACACGATCCAAATAGTGATCATGCAGTACCACTAATTGATCATCTTTCGTCATCACCACATCCTGCTCAATAAAATCAGGTTTCATGGCATAAGCGAGCGCTTTCGCTTCAAGTGTATGTTCGGGTAAATAGCCTGACGCGCCACGGTGAGCAATAACCAGCGGCTTTGCAATCGCCCCTGCTGATAAGCTAAGTACTAAAAAAGTGAAGCCAACTGAGATTGTTTTCATCATATATCCTTGATAAATAGTGAGGGACAATCCGCCCCTCAATACGGTTATTGTGCTAATGCTGCTTTTTCTTTTGCTTTACGTTCATGAAGTGCGCGCTCACCTAATAGTGCATAAACAAAGCACACAATAGATGTCACACAAGAACCAACCAGAATAATAAAGCCGCCATCCCAGCCATAAAGATCAACGGTGTAGCCAAGCACAGCATTTGCCGCAACCGCGCCACCAAGATAACCAAATAGACCTGTTAAACCTGCCGCAGTACCTGCTGCTTTCTTCGGTGCAAGCTCAAGCGCATACAAACCAATTAACATAACAGGGCCATAAATTAAGAAGCCGATAGCAATAAGCGCCAACATATCAACCGTTGGGTTGCCTGCTGGGTTAAACCAGTAAACCAATACCGCCAGCGTTACCAGCACCATAAACAAAATACCGGCTGGCGCTCGACGTCCTTTAAAGAACTTATCGGAAATCCAACCACACAATAAGGTGCCCGGAATACCAGCCCACTCATACAAGAAGTAAGCCCATGATGTTTTATCGACAGAAAAGCCTTTCGCTTCTTTTAGATATACTGGCGCCCAATCTAGCACCCCGTAGCGGATCAGATAAACAAAGGCATTAGCAATCGCGATTGACCAAAGTAACTTGTTATTAAAGATATACTTAAAGAAGATTTCTTTCGCCGTCATTTCCGTTTCAAACGACTTATCATATCCATCAGGGTAATCATCTTTATATTCTTCAATTGGTGGTAAACCACATGACTGAGGCGTATCACGCACGGTTAACCAAACAAAAAATGCGACCAGCAAAGCAAAAAGAGCGGGAACATAAAAAGCAGTTCGCCAGTCGTCATTAAATGCCCAAAGGCCAAGAATAAACATAGGGCCGATTAAACCGCCACCCACGTTATGAGCAACATTCCACACCGACACTATTTCGCCACGTTCTTTACGAGACCACCAATGCACCATGGTACGTCCACACGCAGGCCAGCCCATTCCTTGGAACCAACCATTTAGGAATAATAAAATGAACATAGCAGCCACACTTCCCGTCGCCCATGGCATAAAGCCAAAACAGAGCATGACCAACGAGGACATAACCAGTCCCGCCGTTAAAAAGTATCTTGGGTTAGAACGGTCTGACACATTCCCCATTAAGAACTTCGATAAACCATAAGCAATAGACACCGCAGCCAAAGCAACACCAAGCTCTCCGCGGCTGAAGCCTTCATCAATTAAATATGGCATTGCCAAACTAAAGTTCTTACGGACGAGGTAATAACCTGCATAGCCGAAGAAAATACCGAAAAATAACTGCCATCGCAGGCGAGAATAGGTGCTATCGACCTTACTATTTTCTAAAGGTGCGATATGCGCCTTCGGTTTGAATATCCCAAACATCAGAGCCTCATTGTTATCCATACATTACTTAAAACGAACATTTCCGCTCACAAGCGAAAACAAGTGGATTGTATGGATATCAAATTAAATTTCTGTGACAAAGGTTTAGTTAGTGTTAATAAATGGAATATGTTGCCAGTAAAATATACCTATCAAGAACAAAATCACGATTTCAACATATAAGGTAATCATGATAGCTTTATTAACAACGAAATATTTCGCTCATAAAACAATCAAATGTATCGGATGGAAGTCGTATTACAGGAAAGAAATAAACGAAGTAAAGAGAAAGAAAAATGCAGCTAAAACGTCTAAAAATACAACTCTATAAATGTGTCAACAAACTTTAATATCAAATTTAATCAGCAATCTTCGCAGTACATCACAAATCATCTATATACTTAGAGCGAATTGATGATTTTATGCTTAGAATCATAGCGTTAAAATAGCGTATTTTAGAAGTGCAGATAAAAGCGTGGCCATCATGATCGTATGCTGCTAAAAGCTGGCTGATTTAAGCCCAAATTGGTAAAACGTAATACGCTTTGAATACGCCTAAATTTCAAAGCACAATATATACATTAGTAAGGTAAAGTCATCAAAATGGAAGTAGATAAATATTTACTACGGGCGGTAACATTTTATGCTTAAAAAGCTTATATCTAGCATACTAAATAGAAGAGTAAACAAATTATCATCAATAAATAGCCTTCCAGAAAAACCGAATGTATTTATTAATGCCACATTTCAGATAGGCGACTACTTCGCAATGTCACCTATTATTGAAGCAGTTAAAGCCAAGTGGCCAGAAGCCAATGTGGTTGTTTTATGTACGAAGAAAAATGAAGATGTTGTAAAATATGACACTCGGGTTAATTACATTTGCTTACCCAAAGAAAGAGAATGGTATAAATACCCTAAGATATTAAAAGAGAAGATCAATTGTAATGTCGATTTACTAATAGAAGTGTCTTCTATAGAAAAACCACATCGGAGCATCGTCGGTTTTACATTAAAGCCCGACTTAACTATCGGTCACGATTGTTACCAGCATAATTGTATACAGAACCCACCGATACAATTTAATAACGATAACATAAGTAAGCCTGAATGCTGGTCAAAACTAATGGCCGCATATGGTTTTGCTCAGCCCCCTGCTCTGTTTAAGGTTTTTGCTAAAGAAAACGATAAAATGGAAATGCTGATCAATAGTAAAAACCTTAAAGACTATTTGGTTTTTAATCCATTTGCTTCTCGTAACAGTAGATCACTAAGTATAAAGAAAAGCATAGATATACTTACAAAATTAAAAAACGATGGATTTAACTGTGTCTTTATTTTGCCTTCCTATATAAAAAATAAAGATGAATGGGAAAGCCAATTAGCGCCCGTTTCTCGTGTTTGCTGTGTAGATTCTATACAAGACGCGATTTATTTGATTAAACAATCAAAAGGCGTGATCTCTGTTGATACCGCGATTATTCACATAGCGAGTGCTTACAATATACCCACAATAGGTTTATTTAAGGACTCACAACTTGAGTGCAAGCTTTGGCATCCTCAGAGTGCAAAAAAACATGTGGGAGCATTAACCGGCAATGTTGAAGATATAATTAATAGTCAAATTTTCACGACTAATGAACAATCTCATTAAGCTATGCTTCTCAATATAACCTTGTTATAACGCAGGTAATTTATAAACCGATTCAGCGCTCTCAAGCTATGAATCGGTTTACCATTTCTTCAATACGCATTGAATTTTTCATCAAAAACGATTCAACCTCATCGATTCAACCCCACCGACTTATCATCAAAAGACAACCAAAAGC
Organism: Photobacterium sp. GB-56; assembly: GCF_003026105.1. Taxonomy (GTDB): domain Bacteria; phylum Pseudomonadota; class Gammaproteobacteria; order Enterobacterales; family Vibrionaceae; genus Photobacterium. Next base: position 44,851 of record NZ_PYNW01000014.1, read on the forward strand.
CTAAGCAACATAGCACTCATCAATCGTTTTGCTTTAGGGTGTCTCATTTTTGCTACAAATATAAAACCTAAACATATATTTTATATGCTATTTATGTGTTATATCTATTGCGTATATTTGACACATGTCGCCCATTCTCTAATCTTGATTAAGGATGCTACGTGATGAAAAAACTTCTTTTTGTTGCACTCTCTTTTTTACTATTTTCAGCTCCATCATTCGCTGCTTATACAAACTATACAGTGCTAAACAGTACGCCAGGTACGGTTGACCTTGTTTTAGAAGGACCATTTTGTGAACAGCACTTTCTCGGCGAGATACAACCTTCTGAATTAAGGCAGGATAATATAACCAGAGGAATTTGCATGCTTGCAAGGATCGATGGCGCGATTCATATGGATGATGGTGTTGTCGTCCCCTTAAAATACAGATCACCCGGTACAACATATGGTCAGTTCATTGTTGTCGCAAAACAAGAAGATGGGAAATGGAACGGGAAAATAATGCCGTTCGATGATTTGGATGGGTTTCCAGCCCCTAAATAGTTCAAATATTAATAACTAAATAATGCTTAATAGAACATCACAAAATATAATTAAATGGCCCATACAAAATGGAGCATTTAATTTAAGGACTGATAAGGCTTGGTTTCGATATTAATACGAAACCGAGCCTTTAATTTGACTTTATTTAATATGGAGGTATCGCTGCTTATAAAACATAAAACAGCTGAACTTTCTGAGTATATATAAAATCGAGGATCAGATAATGCTCACTTCCGTTAGTGATAACTGGAATCACGTAATGTCTGTCAATCTACTAAATACTATAGGAATAACTACAATTTAAGCCCACAAGATTACCGAGACGCAATTGGTTCACCTGATACAACGGGTGATACTTATTACCGTTACCCACGCCAAGTTTCCTTTTATATCGACCAATTATTCGGCGTGAATCTTGAAGATGCAGGATTAAATATTAATAATCAGGTGTCATTATTAGCAGGGCAATTTAATCGAGTATTTGCATTCGCAATGACTAAGTTGTCATACAAGCCAAATAAAGACAAAGAAGCACTGACTTTTGTCACGGCATCTCAAGCTGACAAAGCATTTAAAGATGCGCTAGCGCAGTTAGACATTAAGTCTACAGACGCATTTACGTTAAGTAATGATTCTGATCGTAAAGCTATTTACCAGTTACTTGATGTTGCGATTGGCAATGTTGAAAAAGCGATTGGAAGTGATTTTAATGCGGTAACGGATAAAGGTCCTATTGATCCAACAAGTGAAATCCAGATTTATACTGATGCAAAAATACAGGGTCAGATGTTCCTTTCTGCTTCTAAAGCAGGAGCAAATATCGTTAATAACTGGATGACACCAAATACCCATATTTCACTACCCGTTGACGCAAGTATCGACCAAATGAAAGACAGCGGCGTCGACTGTACAGCGCAAGCACAAAGTGCTTTTGCTAAGCTTGCAAGCGAGGCTGATCCAGAACATCCACAGCAAATTAATGTTAATTTCCAAAACAATAGCTGTATGATTTCTATTGGCGATTACACACCAGACGTTCCAGTACCACCGGTACCAGAAGGTGAGTGGGATCCAGCTAAAGTCTATGATAAGCCATGTGAAAAAGTCATGCATGATGGCCTGTCATACCATAACCAATGGTATACCACAGGTGAAGAACCAACACCTGAAGCATCTGCTAATTGGGGTGTATGGCGTATAGTGGGTAAAGATAGTGATATGTGTACAAATTAATCGTACTGAATGATTACTTCGTAAGTTCAAATAAATAGATTTACTATTTAAGCGAAATTACCCTCACAAAAGCCAGCCTATACCATGCTGGCTTTTTGTTTATTTCGCTGTTGGTGGATCAATCGTTACCTTGCTCTTATCGCGTGAAATAATGTTTTGCAAAACATAGATTTATCTCTTTTAATCGTCTAACCACTATCCCTTTTCCAACTATCCATATTGTCAATAATAGTGATTTACAAGTCAAAACCGCTACCACCGCGTTGGATAACCTCTTTTTTTATAAAACCTGACATATCTCTAAAGTTATAGACAAAGCACTGTGAAATGTCTGTGCTATCGGCTAAAACATTAGCAATTCGCAGAGATTAAATTGTTAATGGTAACAACACAAAAACAACGCCATTAATAGCGGTTATGCCCTCGTTTAAACCCAGCCTAATCAAAGGAGTATGATTTGGCAGTAAAAATTACAATACTTAACGCATCTGGAAAATTAAGCCAATACTCAGACTTATTGGAGCACACGATTGGATGTGCCCTTATTAAAATTGGTGAATTCCTTGAAGTATCAAAGATTGATATTACTGTTTCTCCATTCCAAACAGGGGAAGAATCCCCGTCAGGCTTAGGCGGTTACGCTCTTAGTGAGCATAGAGTCGAGCTGTTAGTGGACAGCTCTCGAGATGATATTGCTGAAATAATAAAGACAGAGCTTCTTGAAGTTCTAGCGCATGAACTTCACCATGCAGTGAGATTAAGTTTTCACATGCCAACAGGCACCTTGTCACAGCAGCTAATAATGGAAGGTTTAGCGTGCCATTTCGAAAATCTGGTGACCAACGGTAAGCCATCGTCATTATTTAAAGAGCTCGATAACTATGATTGGCGCAACGGACTAGAACAAATGAGCCATCTATTAGACACAAAAGACTTTTCATTAGATAAATTGTTTTTGGGCTCACACCCTGATGAGTTCCCGAAATACGCAGGTTACTGGATTGGATACAATTTAGTTGCTGAATATGCGAAGAATCATAATGCAACCGACGCTGAAATGATAAAGCTAGAACCATCCCACTTTTTAAATGATAAAGTGAAGGCGGCTTGTTAAGCGACAGATAAGAATTATGTCGCGTAGCCGATGCCTATCCGACATGTTGGATAAACCCAAGCACTCTGTAAGCAAATATTGAAAATATATAGAAACTGCTCTCACAAAAAGCCAGCCTATACCATGCTGGCTTTTTGTTTATTTCGCTATTGGTAGCTTAATCGTTACCTTGCTCTTATAGCGTGAAATGATGCTTTTCAGATAAGGGCTTTATCTCTCTTGTCATTGCCCCGCCACGCTCTCCGTTCCAACTATCCAAACAAGCAATAACAGTGATTTATAAGCCTAAAACCGCTTGTAGTACATAAGATAGCCAAGTGTTTTATAAAACCTGACGCGCATCTAAATTTCTAGACAAAATACTGTTAAAAATCTGCTTTATCCGTTAAAAATATCGGCAATTATCAGAGGGTGGATTGTTTGTGGAAGTAAGGTTAATAAGGTGAGCAGAGGATCCAATATGTTAAATTCAGCTAATTATTGATCAAATTTATGTAACACGTTTCTGCCCCACCCCCTTGTAAAAAACACCGTTCAAATACTGTTAATTTAATTTTTCCCTACGATAACTAATCTGGATGGTCGGTTCGAGCGTTTAAAAACAAACGCCAGTGAAAAAATTATCACTGGCTTTGTCGTAGTATTGTGGATGGAAATATACTTGACTTGTAATAGCTAGTATCTTTAGCGTTAAGGTGGGCTAGCGTTTTGTATCTTTGTTCCAAGCGACTTTTTGCAAAACTCCTTCCTCACGCCATACAATACCCTCAGAACGACGCCAACAAGACTCATAATTGTTTCCATTAGGCCACGTATTTCGCTCCGCAATCATTACCCACATTGGTTCTATGTCAAATTTGCTAACATAGTCATGAAGAACTTCATCATCAATAACTACTGCAGTTTGATGATCAAAAGGCTCTTGAGCTTGTATCACAACATCACCATGTTTGTTTAACCATTTACTTAGCTCATTTTGAGACAACGATAGTTCAAGTTCATCGGCAAACCATTTTTGTGGCATATAACTCGAAAAACCATCAGGAAGAGATTTATCTAAATGACTCTCCCAATGGTAATTAACTGTAGGTATTGCAAATGTACATTCTTCAGGCCCGTTCCAAAGAGAGTCTGAAAACTTTTCAGATTCCCACGTATTGCGCCAATGTGCTTCACGAAGGTATGGTCCATCCGTAGCCCCTCTCGGTTTAAAGGAATCTACATCAAGATTTTTCTCCCCTTCTAAAAACTTTGCTAGGTTTCTCGCGGTTCCTTTTTTTAGAAATACACAATAAAGGAATCTGAATTCTTCGTATCGCATCCCATGCATGCCGGCTCTCCGGCCTTCATATTTTTCACTAGAACAGTTGAATTCATATAAAACATTCCATTTCTTATCATTTTCATCAGTCCTAAAGATCTTTTCAACTATCGTCAGCGTCGGATCTTCTTCAAAAGGCCACTGCTTCAAATTCTCTTCTATAACTTCGGGAAGCTCAATAATTGGCTCTAACATCCATTTTTCAAGGTGAAGCTCTTGTTTTACGGGTGGTAATATAGTTGGTTCAACATTTCGTCTAAAGTCATGATGGCTATATCGATAAATGCACGGCTTTTCAGCTCCCCACCCTCCTTCAAGAAACCAGTAGTTGTCAGCTAAGCGGGCTTGAATTTCGTCTAAAGCTATTCGTTGGTATTTTTTACCTATCCGCTCTAGGTCATTATCATGTCTTGAGTTACTGGTACCATACCCATCTCTTGGAAAGAGATCTGCGTTCCAACCGAGTTCGTAGGCTCTTTTAGTGACCCATAGTCTGCATTGTTGTATATCAACTGGTTCAAACTCTTCGTAACCTGCGTCTTGAAGATAATCCGACGAAAGTCTTTTCCGCTCGTCTTCACTCAATAAAATTTCTAAATGATTGCGAGCCTCAACTACAACATCCTCGAGTATAGATGCTTCACCTCGGATAACTTCACACTCCAGTTGTCCAAAAAGATTAGCTTGAAAATTAGCATTGGAGGCATCCTCAAAAGCTTCTAGGGCATCTACACGTTCAGCATAGGGGTGTATAACTTCTTCAAAAAAAACTCGTTTTAGTTCTTTCTTAGAGACTGGTTTTGGACTACCGAGAGGAGTAGTTAAAAAATTTCGCACACGACCAGGGATACTGTATTTCCCATAGTCACCCCACTCACTTGAAGCAGAACTAAATATTTCTCTGCCTCCTCTTTCTTCAGCAATTTTCTCTACTTCATCTTCAATCAGTCCAAATGTTGGAGGTTCAGAACCTAGAGGGTGATAGCAATCTTCTAGGTTAATACCTTCACTCAATGCGCACTTGCTATTTGCAAGTTCAATTATCCCCAATGCGTAGTCTCTAGTAAGTAGAGCTACCGGTGGCTGTTTGTCTGCAAAAACTTTGGCGAAAACTTCATGCGAGTAAACATTTAGACGTTCAGAGCTTTGATCGATGCAACAAGCTCCAAAGGCTGCAGCATAGAGTCGCTCTACAACATACGGATCATCGCAATCGTGCAACTTTTCGAGCAGGAAGATAAATATGTTTGAGTTTACTAAAAATAGCGTCGTTAGTGCTTTGGTCGCTCGGTCACGCAATGTCTGGTGAGACGAAGATAAGGACCATACCAAAACTAATGACGCTAACTCCAAATGTTTTAAATCTGCAGTGCGGCTATGCTTTGATAACGCCCATGAGACAATTCTTTCAACTTGATTGAGTTCTTCTCGCGACGCCCAATTAACCCAACGTGTCCAATGACTATCTCTTTCTGGCATTTGCCATTGCTTCAGTCGCTCATGAAGGCGAAGAGCATTAAAAGGATGGTCAATAGTCATTGAAACTTCCAAGAGTAACCCTAGAGGCTCAAAATTGTAGCTATCTAATCGGTTCAGTAATTCTCGCGAGTCATTCGAAAAGGCATCTGCACTCCTCCACTTGAAGCTTTCCGCAAAGCTCTCCTGCAGTGACTGATCTCTTTCCCAATGTAATTCCCAATCGGGTAGGGTTTTAGCAAATTCTACCCCGAGTTTCTCTGGGTAGATTGTGGATAGAGCGCTAACCAATCCTGTATATTTATAGTGAAGACCATGGTCTGGCTTCCCATCATAAAATAGGAAATTCAGAGGAAAGCCCGCATTGAAAGCCGTATTTAACTGTTCCCTAGACACTTTTGAAAGCAAGGATGTCGCCATGAGGTGATCTTGGAACCTCTGAAATGAGAAGCGCACTAGTTCTGATGGGGGATTAAAGGGATCAAAACATTCCGAATAAGGAGGCGGGTCGCGTCTAAATAAACTTGTTTCTATTAATACCTGTAGCCAAGTTTTTCCTTCTGGCGCAGTTCTACCCTTAAAGCTCTCGTCTGCAATTGCTATCGCATCTTCGACTTCTATGAAATCGCAACCATTCATAGCCATCATACTAGCGACTTGACCAACACATTTTTTAATGGAATTTGAAATGGTAGCTGAGTTTTCTGTTTGTATCCCAGTACGCCAACTCAACGCATCGAGATACAGTGCCATAGTTTGTGATATTCCGTTCAACCCGCGAGGAAATTCCGTAAGTCCTTGAGCATGCAAAGCCTCACTAGTCGTTTTTAGGAACAATGGATTGTTGAATTCTGGCGATAACCATGGTGTGTTGGGCCGAGCTATGCCTTTGGTATCAAGGTATCGAATTGCTGCTCGTTCCATCTCCTCTGGAGTGGAAAATCCATTAATCCGATATTTAGGAAGTTTTTCGAGCAAACTATCCGGAACAGCATAAGGAAGATACTCATCACGACAAGAGAAAACTGCTGATAGGTAAGGGTATTTTTGAATCGCGTTAACTATTTCTGGGAGATTACACTTCCAGTAATGTGCACCAACACCCTCGTTGATTGCGTCAAAGAGCAGAATGGTCCGCTCTCCTTTACGTTCGCCAGCTGTATTAAGGGGCCCCAAAACATCATCGACTGTTCTACCCTCTAGGCCACAAATTCCGCCGAATTGCTCCCAAAACACCAACGTAGAGAAACTCTGGCCTAACGTTAGAACTGTTGGTAAACCTGAACGAATTCGCTGCTCTGCAATTTGCCCTAAAATATGAGACTTTCCTGCACCTGCAGGTCCATAAATGACAGCGCACCGTAATGTCTCAGCTATAAAGTTAGAGTCTCTTAAAATTTCGCTTAATGAAGAGCAAGAGGATAAAAGCACTCGGAGACTTGTGCGCACATTTTCAAGTTTGTATTTATCATCCTCAATCAATTTACCTTTATCTACTGAATTGTACTGTCCTTGAAGCTTCCAAACAGCTTCTTGAAGCCGATCTAAAATAATCGCCGTCGCCTCAATGTTCCATTCTTCAGTAAAATCGCGTGTAAACGAACCTTTAAGTTGCACCAGTTCCTGCCATGCATCATTTGCGATTAAAAGTGCGTCGGTATCTGGTGCAAGATCTTTTGAAGAAAGCTCGATAGTGGGAACTCTTGATTCCTCGAGCTCATTGAATACGCCTATCAAACGTTTAGTTGTGCCTGGACCTCGAGCTATGGTGTCAAACAAAGATTCAACAGAGACTTCTACGTGATCGTGAGGGTTGAAACGGTCATCTAACGCTCGTTTCGCTGTACTAATTTGGTCTTCAAACCAAGAATCGTTTAGTACATCACCTCCAAACCAAAACTTGATCAATGCGGCATTCTCTTTTCGAAGGAGCATTTCTTTTAGGGTAGTTTCGGACCAAAGCTCGAACTCAAGGTCAATTGACTTTTCTTTCGCCCAACCTTTCCACTTAATTACTCGTTCGTCCCATTTTTCACGTTGAGATTTGCCACTTACACCTCTCGGGGGAGTCAAATCCTTGGGTATGGCAAAAATATAAGTTTGAAGTTCAGGGTGTACCTTTAGCGCTTGTTTGACAGACTCATCCATTTGGGCCCATTGGGAGTCACCTATTGACGTGAAATACTTCGCTTGATAACCAATTTTACTCCCATCACTTAGAATCCACAGCGCTTCGACACCTCCATCTCCTCCGCAGCCATCGTTCGGTTGGAACTCGAAGCCATTTTCAGGGTTCTCTCGTCTAGCAAGCACACAAATTAGATCTTCAAAGGACTCTCTAGGCCCTTTGTTGAACGCATTTATAGAAGAAAAATCAATCAAGTTTGTATGTCCTTTTCCTGTCTGGGGCTGAGATATCGCGGTTTGATAGATAACAATTAGGAGGGAATGATATATCAAACAACTAGAATACTTTTGTTGATGTAATTCAATTAAATAATCAATAGCCTATATATCACAATTTAGGGTGAGCCTCCTACGATAAGATCAGACCAGTCCCTACTCCAATGGAAGGACTGTTCATCAAGCGAACAAACACTCCACTAAAGACATCTTTAATGATATTGGCGTAACCCATACTTTATCTAATCTTATAGATTAAAAGTCCTAAGAAGCTTTTATCCAACAATGAGCTAGCTATTTGGCATGGGCCAAGACAAAATCGGTTACTGCCCCAAACGAGTTAGACCAAAAATTCATTCATATCATGTTAACGTTATGTTGGATTAGTTTTCTTTATATCAATAGCGTTTTAATGTTCTTTAGTTAAACAGCAATTTTCATTTATTCTCTATGTTTTCATAATAGTAACAATATATTACAACCATCTTGACTCAATTTTCATAAAAGAGCACATTTGCCTAGATTTTTAGTCAATATTTTGAGTGGCGTGAAAGTAACAATATTTATTAATTCACTGTTAGACATCAAATATGGAGTATTCTGCAATGGATGGTGATGATAAAAAGCCGTACATCTTTTTAAATTCATTTCTCGTAAAAGATAAGTATAAAGACCTTGATATCAATGAATTCTTGAAGAGTTCAGCCCAAGTGAACACTTACGAAATTGATAGTCAGCATGAATTAGAGGGAAAGCTTTTCGTAAAAATCCCAACGGAGAAAAAGCCTAAGTGGACTACTTTTACTGAAGAAGTGACAGGTGTAGATCTAGATGAACTGTCGAATAAATCAAGTTCAGCTTTATTAATTATTAAAACCCCAGAAAACACAATGGCTTTTACTTTTGGTTATGGTCGTTTTCTCTTAGATACTAAATATTTTGTGCATGACTTTGGAATTAAAACAGCGCTGAACACTTTAAAGCACGACAGCTTGAGAAGTGTTGACCTATTTACTTTAGATGATCAAGCCGTTCAAAAAAAGTCTCAAGCTGCGAGAGAGTCTGGTGTTGGCGTCTTTGGGATTGATATATCGAAAGATGTATTGAGAGCAGTAACAGGTTCACCTAAAGCAGGTGTCAATTTAAAGAATATTTCGGGAGGCGATTCTGTATTTTCTTTCGGTTTAGAGTTAAAGATTGATGAAATCAGCGATCTAATCTCAACTCTTTCGGATTATTACAACAATGACTCCTACAAAAATGAATTTTCATGGGTAGATAACATCCGTAAGGTTAAAGAATCTTCTGAAATATCAAAACTAGACGATCACCTTGTTAATGCATTAAAAGCCAAGAGCCCTGATGTGTGTGTCACTATTCCTGAATTAGCTGATTGGGATTCTATTTGGGGTTTTAGTTTCACGCGCTCCAAAAATATTATAAAGCCTACAATTGAGACTAACGACTACTATGTAAATCTTGATGTTGCAGCTGTATCGGTCGATTCAATAAAAAGAGATCGACTATTCGTATACGATGTACATGAAAATGAAACAGAACACCAAATATATAAATCTATTTACTTTGAGCATAAATTAAGTGACAAAATATATGTGTTGTTTGCTGGATATTGGTACGAAATCGCTACTGATTTTATGACAAGAATAAACACTACTCTTGCACAAATACCAATTTCTAACTTACCGTTTCCTGAAGTTTATACTTGGAGTGAAGTTGTTGATGGTAAGACAAAAGATAGGATTGAAACCGAAGGTGACTACAATGAAAGGGCTGCCAATTCGCACTCTTATCACCTGCTAGATAAAAAATTAATTAAAAGCAATAGAACGACAACCTCTATTGAACTTTGTGATCTAATGACTACAAACAAGCAATATATTCATGTCAAACATCGAAAAGGTGGCTCAGCTGGTTTAAGTCACTTATTTGCTCAAGGTCGTGTGTCTGCAGAAATATTGTTGGGTGATAAAGAATTTAGAAAAGCAACTAGAAAAGTTCTCAAACGCGTTTGTGATGGATTACAGAACACAGTTTCGTTAAATAATTTTAAAAGTGATGGTGTAGAAGTTGTATTTCTAATACTTGGCGAAGATTCATCAACTTTGAAAGATAATTTACCCTTTTTTAGTAAAGTAAACCTTTCGAAGGCATTTGAAAGTCTTTCACAACGAGGGTTTAGCGTACAAATTGCTGGTGTAGACACGTTACCAAAGCCTTGATGCCTAACATATAAGGATTGTATCGCTCAGCCGACACCTATCCGAAGTGTTGGACGAGCCGAAGACACCTTATATAAGTAAATATTGGAAATATTATAAAGGGTGATGCTGAAAAGTAGAGCATCACATCACCCTTACTTTTTCTTATATCATTCAGTCTAAGTAGAACTAATACTCTAAATGATTTCTGTCCAATAATGACTTAAGTCAGCATGTACGCATAAATACTGTAAAATGCTTTCTCTAAAATAAAATCAAAAAAGCCAGCACTAACATGCTGGCTTTTCGTTTATTTAGCTATCGGTAAGCTTATAGCTTATCCCATGCGTCAGCCCAGTATAGGCTTGAACCCGGTGCGTATGAAGCATTTGCACACCAGCCCGTGTAAGGCCATGGTTTACATTGGTATACGTTACCGTCTGTACCTAATACTTGGTCGCCCGCTTGGTACGCTTTACCCGCTTCATAAGCAGGAACGTCGGTCACTGGTGGCTCAACCGTACCTTGATCTTCTAATACAAACTGGTGACGAGATTCTACTTGCTCACCTTTTGACTGGGCAATCATGCGTAGTGAGTGTTTACCTTCCACTACGTTATTAAGTACCAGTTTAATCGCGCTGTTAGCGGCAAAATCTGCCGTGAAGTTACCGCCGTTAACTGGGTAACCCATTGCGTCAATCACATCAATCTGTACAGAACTTGCTTTGTTCGCGGTGTAATTCAGGTTCAGTGTCGCAGTGCCGTTAGTGATCTTGTAGCTGCTGTTTACGCCAGATAGAGATGCGGTGAAATCTGCTTCTGGTTGTGGTGGTACAACGCCGCCACAGTCGCTATCGCCTGCTTCACGCCAAACACCCCACTCACCCGTTGTGCCTGGTTCTTCACCTTTCGTATACCAACCCGCTAACCAATCTTTACCGTTATGGCTTACTACATCATCTTCAACGTAAACAACATCTGATTTCCACGGATTAGTACATACGATAGAGCCATCGTTAACTACCACGGTACGCTTTACAGTTACCGTCTGGTTTGCGCTGTCTGTGATTGAGTAAACAAGTTCGTATTGACCCGCAACCGCAGTGTTTACAGTGCCAGATACTGTGATGTTTGCTGTTAGATCGCCATCTTCTGCATCCGATGCTGATACACCAGCCATGACATCGAAGTTTTCACCGATTTTCACAACTGCATTTGCCACACCAGCGAAGGTTGGTAATGCGCTAAATACGGTTACTTTACGTGGTGATACGGTTTCATTGTTGTCTGAATCTGATACTGAGTAAGTTAGTACATACTCGCCTACACGTTGTGTATCTACCGAGCCTGATACGTTAATTGCTGATGTTAGGGTGCCGTCTTCTTTGTCTGTTGCTGTTACGCCAGCCATTGCATCAAAGTTTGTGCGGTGCTGAACGCGAGCATCCGTTAAACCCATGATCACAGGTTTACCCGGTTGAACAACCGGTGGCACTTGGCTGTGAATGAACGGGCCGTAAGTGTTAATAAAGCTGCTGTTGTACGCTTGACCTGCTTTATTCGTGCCGATATCCCAGTTGATAGACCATGTCATTACACCACGTAGTGGCTGAGATTGTGCTTCAAGGCGTTTGAATGCATCAAACAAATCTTGTGGGTCTTGTACGTAACCTGTTGCTGCGGCATCGATGTTAGTTGGAATACCAAATACAAGTTTATCGTGTGGGATCTTAGTGAAACCACGAGTACCGTTGATCAATGAATCAGCCATGTAGTAGATGAACTCTTCTTTTAGCGCATCATTATTTTGGGCAATCCAACCAATGCCTTCAATGTAAACGCCGTCACCACCTTGGTTGTAAAACTGTGGGTTGATCCAGTCGTAGTAACCTTCAAGACCTGTGATGTAAGGAATGTATTTGCCCGATTCTGTTAGGTACGGGAATTCTGGCGCCATGGTGATAAGGAAGTTTTTACCTTGTGCACGGTAGTGATCTTTAACCATACGCAGTGCCGCTGGAATAACGGTTTGGTTATCCGCCGCATCAATCGCTGCTTGCTCAAGGTCGATATCTAGACCATCGAAACCGTATAAATCTGTTAGACGAATGATTTCATCAGCGAATGCTTGCTCATCGCCTGTTTTCATTTCAACGTGCGCATCAGCGCCACCTAGTGCGATAAGCACAGAGCGACCTTGATCGTTAAGCGCTTTAATTTGGTCGATGAATTGCTGCTCGGTTAAACCCGTTTCCGCATCTAAATGAAACGTCGGAATACGGCCTTCAGCCACGTCGTAAACTTTCATGAAAGAAACATCAACCACGTTATACATTGGGTTAATGTCTTTTAGTGACATCGCAGGTGCATTACCCATTTTATAACCTTGGCCGTCAGCCCAGTTATGCCAGTAACCCACAACAACCCCGCCTTCAGGGTTAACCATTTTGTCACCCGCGTGAGCGGTAAAGCTAATTGCGCAAGACAGTGCCACTGCACTCAATGCAAATAGAGATGTTTTTTTCATGTTATTACTCTTAAAACGACATTGGATAGGCATGTATCTTTAATAAAAGTGCCTAAGATGCGTGGAGCATAACGGAGCTTGTGAGAATCCACAGTGGTGAGATGTAACAGAACATTATTACGGCACGCGGGATCGGTCTTTGATTGGTTCAAATTTGTGACATAGCTATCGTTATTTTTTTGGCGACACCAATATAGAACAGCGTTCAAAATTTAGACCTGCTTTCAGAAAAATATTTTTTTTGGTTACCAACGATACTTTTTTGACGCGAAGAAGATCAAATCAGCAGATGACTAATAACCTAAAGAAATTAAAAACAATAACTTAATGCTAACTGCGAATATTTACTCGTTACACTTTGTAACATTTACTGTGCAATTACGCAGAAATCTACCAATCATGAATGTAAAAAGCGTGGGTGACATGGGAAAAACAGGAAGAGGATAACGAGGGTATAGAAGTAGGTAGCAAGTAGAAGGGGCGCTTCTACTTGCTGTACCATTACGCGGCTTGAACAGCGCCTTTTTTGAAGAATTTCAGGATTTCTTTAAGCCCCAGTTGCAACGCTAAACAAATAGACGCGGTAACAACAATGGTGGCCCCTGACGGTAGATTCATCTGGTAAGAGAAAATCAACCCCGTTAACGTAAAGCCAAGGCACCATAAAATACTGTGGCACATCATGGATAACATCGATTTTGTATATTGCGCCGCCATGTACGCTGGCATGGTTAGCAGCGCCATCACCAATACAATACCCACCACTTTCACTAAGATAACGCTGGCAATTGCCACCAGCACTAATAATGATAAGTACATGCGTTTTACTTTAACGCCTTTACTCTGCGCAAAATCAGCATCAAAAGACATTAAGACTAGCGAACGATAGTTATAAATCGTATAAGCACCAATGATGAGTACACTGCCCCCCATCAGATATAACGTCGAGACTGGAACAGTGAGAATACTACCAAACAGGTAACTGCTTAAATCTGCCCCATATCCCGGCGTTAACGCCATTAAGATGATGCCGATTGCCATGCCTAGCGACCAAATCAGACCGATAAAAATATCTAACTGCTCTAGTTTACGCTGACTTAGCACCCCTAATAACAAGGCATTAATCGAAGTAAATACCAAGGTTGTTGGCATTACCGCAGTGCCTGCATAGAAAGCTAACCCCACACCGCCGTATGCTGTGTGAACAATACCACCAGAGAGAAATACTAATCGATTGGTCACGACTAATACGCCAATAATGCCGGCAACAATGCTAACCAGCACTGCTGCAATTAATGCATGTTGAATAAAGTTATATTGTAAGAGCTCGATCATACTAAAGCAGGACTTGTTTTGTGATTGGTTGTAGTTGGCTGAACAAGATCTTGAAGAAAATGGCTGTTCACGCCGTATAAGTGTTGCAACATATCAGACGTTAATGCCTTACTCTGCTGCACTTTCATGGTTTGGTTTAGCCCTAAAATCACATCAATCTGATACTCTAAAATCCCCATATCATGGCTTACCACTAATACTGCAACATCTTTGGGCAGCGCTGATATCAAGGCAAAAAATTGTGCCGTCATGCTTGGATCGACATTACTGGTTGGCTCATCAAGGATTAATAACTTAGGTTGGGCAATCAACGCCCTAGCCACTAATACACGTTGACGCTGCCCGCCGGAAAGGTCTTTAAACAGCGTATTTTCTATATGCTCGATATGCATTTGTTGTAATGCTTGGGTTAATAAGGCTGGCAGCGATGCCTTATCTTTTAGCTGCTCTGCATTGGCCCCCATTAATACTACGTCTTTTACTGTGACGGGTAATATTGGATTCAATTTATATTGTTGAGGAACATACCCAATAAGCGCTGGATGGCGACCGGGACGGTCGCCAAACAGTGCGAGATTGCCCTGATAACCCGATAATATGCCCAGTAGTAGTTTGACTAATGTCGTTTTACCACCGCCATTGGGTCCAAGTAATGCACAACGTTGACCTTCGTAAAGCTCGAAGTTTATGTCAATTAATGCTTGATGGTTCTTATAAGCAAAACTGACATTCTGTACATCCACAATCTTTTTCATTTTTTCGCTCTTAATGATTCACGTTAGATTCAAACGCGTTCGCAACCGTTAGCAAGTTATTACCCCAATCTTCTGCAAGTGGGTTAATTGCCACCACTTTGCCGCCAATTGCATTCGCAATAACTTTTGCTTGTTCTTTTGAAAACTGCGGCTCAATAAAGATAACTTTAATGTGCTGTTTCTTTGCTGTATCAATCAGTGATTTTAGACGTTGCGCACTGGCTTCTTTACCTTCATTTTGAATAGGCAGTTGACGTAAGCCGTAATCTGTCGCGAAGTAACCCCACGCTGGGTGATACGTCATAAATTGATTATGTGCTGCAGGGATCTTCGCCATAATCGCAATTAAAGCATCATCAATTTGATTGATCTTTTTAGAGAATTTCAGATAATTTTCGCGATATTCTTGCTGGTGCTGAGGATCAATGTTAATTAATGCATCACGAATGTTCATGGCTTGAATACGCACAAGGGCTGGTGATAACCAAATATGTGGGTCTTTAATGCCTGATGCCTCAGGAATACGCTCACCATCGTCGTTATAATCCATTGGCATACGCTCAATACCTTGCTGGGTATCAACAATCTTTAGATCTTTTGCTGAGCTTTTAAATTTGTTTAACCAGCTTTTTTCAAATGGCACACCGATAGAAAAGTAAAGTTTACTCTTGTTAAGTAACACAACTTGGTTTGGTGTTGGCTCGTAATCATCTGGCTCAGCGCCTGCTGGCACCATTACATTGACATTAACATTATTCCCGCCAATTTCTTTCACAAAATACTTTTGTGGGGCAATACTTACCGTTACATCAATTGGCGCTTCTGCAGCCATTGCTTTTGATACTGATAACAAGACGCACAGCGTTGTCATCAATACTATAAATGAAGACTTCTTTTTCATTGATCTATTCCTAATCACGACATGAATAATCCTGAGGTAAACACTCAGAATTGTTATGTTATAACATTTCTTTGTTTTTAATAGTTCGAATATTTATAAAAGAAGCAATATTAGTTAATTAATAACAATTAACTACCATTAAATATAATAGCATTAAATAACAACCAACCTTCCCCTCTTTTATTTTTTAATTAAATATCATAAAGATATTTAATTAAAAACGTTAACTCTCATTGTTTAACGTTATTATTCTTATTATCAGTGAAATCTTAATTATCGATATTGCTGGTTATTAATAAGTGCTAATTTTACGTGGTCGTGAAATTAGTACACCTTACTCTATATTACTAGACATTATAGAATAATTGACGTGATTAATTTGTCTTCCAACGGCGAATTGCACGGCGATAATTACTGACATCAAAAAATTGCATCTCTTGCGCAATTTGGTGATCATCCCATTGTTTTATCTGTTGTAAATATAAAGCATGCTGCTGGTTAACCTCGCCCAATAATGAACGGTAAGTATGATGATGTGCTTTTAATCGACGTTTTAGCGTGGCAGGGCTCATTAACATCATTTCAGATAACGCATTTAACGACGGGACTTGAACAAGGTTTTGGCGAAACACATTTCGAATATGGCTCAATAAACCACAACTTGGAATGGGTGTTATCTTTCGTGCCACTTTATACAAGGTTGAAGAGCTATCTTTCAAAGTGACATCCAGATACTGCTTGGGTAAATGCAAGGCAATCATCGGCTGATTGAAATTGACCTTCTCCCAATACATCTGATAATGCTCTTGCCATGGTGGGCATAACCAATCCACCATAACAGACCAAGGTAATTGGGTATCAGCTCGCCAATTAACTAACGATATAACCGAAGTAAAGACATACTCTGTTAACCAACGAAAATAAGCAATACGATCTCGGGAACTCAATGAAGCCTCAATCCCATAAGGATCTTCGACGAAAACATAAACGCCCGAATCATCAAATTGTGTGGTGAGTTTAGATAAAGGGAAGTAGCTCTCAGAGTAAAGCGCTATATTATTCATCAAGGTGTTGACGGTCGGGGCATGGATCAATATATGGCTAGTCGTCGGAAATACACTCGGGATCAATTGCTGCCCAAACAGAAAGCTCAATTCTGGAAACTGCTCTAACTTCGCTACATTACTAATTAAACGAGAGAATTGTACGGGACTTACCTGTAAATCTTGCGTAATTAAATCATCATAAAAAATCCCTGTATGCCGTAATACGTAGTGCATATTTACACCACGGCTACTGAGTAAATCCAGTAATAACGCAATGTGTTGCCTTGCAGGAATGGTTTTATCGTGGCATTCCAACCATGGTGCCGTCACTGCGAAATGCCCTTTCATGCGCTACCTTTATAAACGTGGGGCTCACGTGAAAGGTTTATCGCTTCATCTATCTGTTTGTATAGTGACGGTAATGAGTAAGTGGACGGTTTGACTTCAACAATACCTATTTGCCATTGCATCTCTATGCGAATACTAGAATCTAAATAAAATTGGTAAGTGCTGAGTAACTGTTCAACATAGCGAGCATATATTACTGCATCTTTCTTGCTTAACCCGTCCAGTAACATAAGGTAGTGATGCCCTGCAACTTGGCACACTAAATCATTATGGCGAGATGCAATTAACAGCAATTCAGAGATCGAGACTCTGAGTCTTTCTGCTTCTTGAGGTGAAAGTTGAGGTAAAAGTTGGTAACTGTTTTGTAAGTTAATCGCAATCAAATAACAATCATTTTGTTTGCTCGACTCTGCGTATTGCGCTGTCAGTGCACGGTGTAAATAACTCAGCTCTGGGAGGCGATAATTTTCAGGATGGAGCGGCGTTCGCGCATTTAACTGTTGGCGTTGCATCACATAATTTTTTACTACTGCAAGCTCTTTACGCCACAAACAAAAGGCATAAGTCACAATGGCCAGCCCAAGGATCATGTACTCCATGGTATTTCCAATCATGGTGTAGTTTTTTAAACGAATAAACTCATCAATAACATCTTGGGTTAACGCTAAAAAAATACAGGTAAACCCCATCGCAAAATAGTTGGTAATTCTCCCCGGTGCACGGGTGGACAGGATCACCACCAGCCACACCAATACCATGATTGCCGATGAGCCTTCCCCTACAACATCTAACCAATTAACTTGCTCATAACGCTTAATCGTGCCGTTCGTAATATTAAACACAATCAGACTCAGTAACGCTAAAACCAATAGAGCAAGCCACCGATAATGCACACGCATGCCATAAAGCACGTCAAATAACTGATAATTAAAACGGGTAATAAACGATCTTATTGTGAAGGTAGGCATAGTAATCAATGTCTTATTTAACGGTTGTAATGAGAAAAGTCCGAAAAGCTCAAGTGATCTATCCTCCCATACAAATATGACAGCCTATTGATATTAATATTGAGAGATAGCCTTATATTGCTTCTAGTCCAAACAGCTCACGTCTTAACAAAAATACACTTAAAACATTGATATTATTAAATAAAGAAAATAATCAGTCACTTTTTTGTAATAATACTGGCTTAGCTTCCCTCCTGACTTACACACATGGAGAGGAAAAATGCGTCGTTCATTATTAAGCTCAATCATCGCTTTATCACTGCTAACAGGATGTAATAGCGATAAAACTAAAACCGTTTATGTTGAAACAGAAATACCAAAATCTGATGTGGTAGCAACCGAATCACTCGCTACATCAACAACAGCAAAAACAAGTTATGACGATATTGGCGATGGGGCTTACTGGCTAAATAGTGAAGATAAAACAAAGAGCTTACTTTTTGTCACCTTAGAAGGTGATGGATTGGCAGTCTATAACCCAGCAGGCGATGAGGTTGAACGCTTAGAAAACATTGAAGCCACTGGCGCAGATATACGCTACGGTATTAAAGCCGATAACGGTGACAGTATTGATTTACTCGCCGTTGCTTTACCAGAAGATAACAGTATCGGTTTTTATAGCGTGAGTAATAAAAACGGTGTGGTTCTTAATGATGTGGGTACGCTTACAACAGATTATGCCGCTGAAGGTGTCTGTTTACATAAAAACACCACTAACGGTGCATTGCTCTTAACGGGCGTGACTGATGATGGTGTGGCGGTGCAATACAAGCTGAAATACCAAGATGGTGAAATCAAAAGTGTTTTAGCTGACGATAATGCGCAGCCTATCGCGGTGCGCGAACTGGAAGTCGGTGGTGAACTCAGCGCATGTATAGTGGATGATGAAACGTCTACGCTGTATATCGCAGAGCAAGACTTAGGTATTTGGGCATATGGCGCCGATCCAGAAGATATAAACTCTCGTCAAATTGTTGATAGCATTGCGCCGTTAGGTAATTTGCAAGAAATTGAAGCATTAGATTTACTCTACCTTTCTGACGGTAAAGGCTACCTCGTTGTGGGTGATGAAGGTAAAGGTATGATGCTATATAACCGTGATGACTGGGCATTGAAAACAAACATCCAGCTAGACGGTGTCGATGAGATTAAGTCGCTTGCTGTCGCCAATAACGGGATTTGGGTCGGTAACTCAGAAGCCGATAAGCCAGTGTATGAAAAACTCAGTTATCGCACCTTAAATAGTGCCCCTTCTTTTACTCAATCTCCAATTAATGAAACACTTAGTTCAGCTAACCTTGCAGCAACGGGTATTGCTTTGGTGAAAGTCGTTGGCGAAACAGCACCTGTCGATGATGATGGTGATGCGGCAGATGATCCTGCATTTTGGTTAAACCAAGCTGATCCCGATAACAGTTTAATCATAGGTACCAATAAACAAGGTGGACTGGTCGCTTACAATCTTGATGGTAAAGAGCTGCAATACCTTGATGAAGGAGAGCCAAACAATGTCGATATCATCCAAGCTGTGACGACACCTAGTGGCGAAACGTATTCTCTAGCAGCGGCCAGTAACCGTGAATTTAATACTATTGCGTTGTACAAAATTCAAGCGGCATCGGGTGGTAATAAACCTATCGTAGCGCTTGATGCGATTGGTGATAATGCCCACAACGAAGTGGCTCAACTTCGCTCCGATCTCAATGAAGTGTACGGTTTATGTACCTATCAATCATCTACTGGCGCTAACTATGTGTTCATTAACGGTAAGAGTGGCAACATTGAACAATGGCGCTTAGATATTACCGATAATGGCATTGAAGGTGCACTTGTGCGTAAACTGCAAGTGAGTAGTCAACCTGAAGGATGTGTCGTTGACCCAACCTCCGATACTCTCTATGTCGGTGAAGAAGATGCGGGGATTTGGGCATTTACCGCAGATGAAGCAGGTTCAACTGACGGAAAATTCATTATTGAAATAGATGGCAAGCAGATTGTTGCCGACGCAGAAGGGCTAACAATTTACAACGACGGTACGGTGAATGAACTGATTGTATCAAGCCAAGGTAACCACACTTATGCTGTTTACGATCTGGATAATAACTACCGCTATAAAGGCAGCTTTGCGCTCACCGCCGATGATGATAATGGCTTAGATGGTGCCAGTGAAACCGATGGTATTCATGCTGTTTCTGCCACGATTAGTGATCGTTTCCCGCAAGGATTATTCCTTGTTCAAGATGGCTATAACGTTGATGCCTCGTATGACGATCAAAATCAAAACTTCAAAATGGCAGACTGGCGTGACATCGCCAACGCATTGAAACAATAATGAATATAAAAAGGGCTTTGAATTCATCTTCAAAGCCCTTTAAGTATTGTTATTTACTACTAGTCCTATCAAATTATTTCACCATGTTGTTGCTTTTGTACATTGGTGAGAAAACAGGTACGTATAATTTGATAATTTTATTCATGATTGTAGACATGGTTAATTCCTCTGAAAATCAAGTATTAATAAAGTTAAAACAGCATACAAAGTCAGGTTTTATAAGCTTCAACCTTGCTGCTATGTGAGGAATTATAATCAGGCAGACTTAATTTAAAAACGAGAAAAACACCAAGTAAACATTAGATTAACTAATGCGAATAAGTTTTCATTCTGGCGTTATTTTTATTTAAAAAAGAGTCACAAGATTCACACTTAACCTATTGAAAACTTAGTTCACAAGCAAAAAAGCGCTGCTCACTGTCATTATAAGAGCGAGCATAAGTGCGAAAATTTCAGGCAGCATATATTTATACTCACCCCACTCGATAGTTGGCACACCAGGTTTTGCTCATGGGCAACATTGCTAGAAATTAAACGTCCAATAACTAATGCGATATATGAGTTCTTCAATATAAACGTCTTTTTATTTATTATTGAATTAGCTTTTATTTTACAATTATTATTTTGTAAAAACATCGCAACCTTATATTTTCCATATCAATAAAGCTACAAATAAAAAATATAAAACCATTTATTTAAATAATTAAAAAATGACACTTATTAAACATATATTTAATTTTTAAGTTTAATTAAAAATAAGATTAAATTTAGTTTTATTTTTTGTGACAAAGCTCAAATTTGTTACGAGAGTATAATATGGTTTTATTAAGAAAAAGCGCATGAATGCGATTTAAAATACGTAAATTTACGTTTTATACTTTAAGAAACACTACGAAAAACTAAGAAGTAGCAATAAAACGCTATGAAACTAATAAAAAATACGGCTATATATTGTTCACTTATTATTAGCCGAATGAAACATATACTCGCTAAAACAAAATAATGAGTTATTTTTGTCTTATCTGTTGTCAGATATATCTATTAGTAGATCCAGATCGCTTTCATCATTTCTTTATATATTTATCACCAGTCCATAATATATAATGAGTTAAAATAATAATGAGTTTTAAAGTCTGTAAAGGTTTAGCAATGGAAATTCGTGAATTTAAGATAACAGGTATAATTCAGCAGGGAGCAAACCATCGAGAAATTGATTCGGTCATTAGCTCGACATCAAGCATCGAAGCTTTCAATACTTTCATTAATGAGAACCCAACGATCAGAGATGGATTCAGACTTGAATGCCATAACAATAGTGATCAGTCTGATACCGCGATATATAGCAATGCCAGTAACATGACCAAACTGACAATTTGTTTGGGCTAACATAGCCGGTACTGAGATAAAACGACCGCCTATATCATAAAAACTGTATCGTCGTGGATAGCCTCTCATAACGTTACGGTTTTTATTCATCAACACGTTAAATACTTCCCTCTTCTTATTGTGGTCGTTCTCGGAATATTAACAACAGCATTAGCGTACCGCACCAACCTCAACGCTTTTATTTAGATCAAGCATTTCTTTCTTCTCTCTCACTTATTTACCGCTCAAGATTAAATGCTATGCATATACTCACGTTATAACTAAAAGTTCAACGTGGAGTAGCACCATGAAAATAACAACGCTGATCGCCTTATTCATGCTACTTTTCTCGCCGTTATCATCCGCTGCTATTCACAAAACATACTACCCCACAGGTGAACTAAGAAGTCTAGATAACTATGTGAACGGTAAGCTCGAAGGGCTACGAAAAGGCTTTTACAAAAATGGCGTGTTAAGAACTGAGGGCTATTTTAAAAATGGCAAACCCGAAGGCATGGTAAAGAGCTATTACGACAATGGAGCACTTCAGCTTGTTGGCTATTTTCGTAACGGCTACCCACATGGCCCCAGCAAAATTTATTATAAAAGTGGCGCACTCAAATACGAAGAAAACTATCTTAATGGGCAAACGCATGGGCTGTTAAAGGCTTACTACCAACATGGTGGGATCAAACTTGAAGAGAACTATGTTAATGGCAAACCTAGGGGAAGTTTAAAAGGCTACTATGATGACGGTACGCTAGAGTTTGAAGAAAATTACCGTAGAGGTAAGCTCAATGGCGTAGCAAAAAGCTACTTTAGAAATGGGCAATTAAAGGTTGAAGAATATTATGTTGATGGCAAAAAAAATGGGGTGGTAAAAATATACAACAAGCAAGGTGAGCAAATTGGTCGATTACGTTATAAGAACGATGAATTAATTGACAGCAATAAGCCATAGCTCATAGCTCATAGCTCATAGCAGCGTGATACTCTTTTCCTATCATCCAAAATAAAAAATGGATAGGAACTCACGCCCCTATCCATTTTATTTTTCATCAATATTTCGCTTATATGGCAGCGTATTACATACCAGCGCTTAAGTGCATGCCATAGAAGAAGCCGCGACCGATTAGCTCTGCTACCACAATCATGGTAAATGCCATAGCCATCGGTAGTACTGTTACATTTTTACGCTGAACCACAGGTAATAACCACAGCACCATTGCAGCGACGATTAAGACAATACGGGCTATCTGCAAGCTTGTGTGCTGTGGCACTACCGCTAATGCCGTCGTCACACTGGTTTCAATACTCGCTAGGTGCGATGAAAGCAACATCACAACCATCACTACCGCGAACATCCCCACCAACCCCATAACAGGTAGCAGCTTGTTCGCTACTGTGCTGTCATGTTTTGCCACTGATAACAGGAGTTGTGCCAATGCTGTACCGCTGATCAGCATAGTGATCACAAATGCTGCTGGCGTTAACGGTGTGTACCACGTAGGCACAGTATCAATCATGTATACCATGGTCATCGCATACATAAAGGCAACGCCCACCAGCATCGCACCGATCATTAGGGCTTTGCGGATTGCTACACTGCCAACGTTTAATATCGACAATAACCAGAACATGCCACCTAAAGCGAAGAACGCACTACCGGTTGCAATTTCATTTGATAACCAAGAGCTACCCAGCATATTCAACGCATTCATTGCGCGCAGTGGGCTACCAAGGTGCATAATCGATGCAAGGAAACCCAATCCCATTATCGCCCATAAACCGAACATCGCTTTATGAAGACGCTTTTCTGCAGCGAGTGACAGTTGCTTTGTTAACATCATGGTAGCTAACACTAAAAATGCACCTACCGATGTTTGTGCCAATACCGTAAAGACGATAAGCGGCCATTCATGCCATGCCATATTACACTTCCTTCGGGTTAGCCAAGTGACCTGTGGTGTCTCCACAAGGACGCGCATGGCGGTTCGGTTTAATGATGATGTTTGGTTGCGTTAATGATGCTTTTGGTAGCGGTGCCACTTCTGCATGACTGCCGTATTTGGCACGTAGCTCTGCAATAGGGCCAAACTCCAACGCACGTAGCGGACAAGAATCGACACAAATAGGCTGTAGCCCTTGACCAACTCGCTCATAACAACCATCACACTTGGTCATGTGACCTTTTTCAGCATTGTATTGTGGTGCGCCGTAAGGACATGCCATGCCACAGTACTGACAACCGATACATTTTTCAGTGTCGACAACCACAAAGCCGTCTTCTTTACGCTTGTGCATCGCGCCGCTTGGACAAACTTTGGTACAAGCAGGTTTAGTACAGTGATTACACGCCATCGATACATAGTAAGAAAACACGTCTTGACGCCAAGTGCCGTTATCTTCTACCCAGTTACCACCCGCATATTCGTATACACGACGGAAGTTAACCCCAACATCTAAATCTTTGTTGTCTTTACAAGCAAGCTGACACGTTTTACAACCGGTGCACTTACTTGAATCAATATAAAAGCCGTATTGTTTCATGCTTTAACCTTATGCCTTTTTCACCAGTTGAACTTCCACTAAGTTAGTGTGCTGTGGGTTACCTTTCGCCAGCGGACTCGGACGCTGAGAGGTTAATACGTTGATACAGCCACCTTTATCGACTTTACGTTTATCAGGGGCATACCAAGCACCTTCACCCAGAGCAACCACACCCGGCAGAATACGTGGGGTGACTTTGGCTGGAATTTGAGTTTCACCGCGATCGTTGAAAATACGGATCAAATCGCCGTTTTCGATACCACGTTGCTGGGCATCAATCGGGTTAATCCACATTTCTTGACGTGCCGCTTCTTTGATCACATCGACATTGCCATAGGTTGAGTGACAACGGGCTTTGTAGTGGAAACCGGTTAACTGCAGTGGGAATTGCTCACGCTGTTTTGAATCCCAACCATCAAACGTTGACACATAGATAGGCAGTGGATGGATCACTTCGTCTTCTTGAAGTTCCCATGTTGCCGCTAGGTGTGCTAAACGCTCAGAGTAGATCTCAATCTTGCCCGATGGTGTGGTTAACGGGTTTTTCTCTGGATCTTCACGGAAGTCTTTGTAAGCAACAAAGTGGCCGTTTGGATCGCGACGCTTGTAGATACCTAGCTTACGCATGGTTTCAAAATCAGGCAGTGATGGATCTTGCTCACGAGTTAACGCATACAAGTGACGTAGCCATCCTTCTTGATCACGACCTTCGGTAAACTGCTCACCCACGCCCATGCGTTTTGAAATTTCAGAACACATTTCGTAAATACCTTTGGCTTCAAACTGCGGTTCAATCGCTTTATCGGCAAAAATGAAATACGGCATGTTGGCTGCTTTAGTATCCATACAGAAATCAGATTGCTCTGAGGTTGTAAGATCAGGCAGGACGATATCGGCATATTTTGCCGATGACGTCATGTGGTTATCAATCACCACAATCAGCTCACAGGCTTTGTCATCTTGTAAGATCTCGTGGGTTTTGTTGATATCAGAATGCTGATTGATCAAACAGTTACCCGCGTAGTTCCAAATCATTTTAATTGGTGATTTGAGCTGTTTAACGCCACGGACACCATCACGTAGATCGGTCATTTCAGTGCCGCGCACAATCGCATCTGTCCATAGGAACATAGGGATCGACGCTTCAATCGGATTGGTTAAGGTTGGGAAACGGACAAACGGAATGTTGTAGTCAGATTCACGCGCCCCCGTACCACCACCGTTAATACCCACGTTACCTGTAAGCAGTGCTAACATTGCGATCGCACGACAGGCAATTTCACCGTTCGCAGTACGCTGTAAGCCCCAGCCTTGTAATACCGCACAAGGTTTGGTTGAGCCAATTTCACGGGCGGTTTTAATAATGGTATCAACCGGAATGCCGGTAATTTTTGCTGCCCACTCAGGGGTTTTCACAATACCGTCTTCGCCTTCACCTAAGATGTAAGACTTGTAGTCACTCTTCGCGGGCGCTGATGCTGGTAAAGTTTTCTCATCGTAACCGACACAGTATTTATCCAAGAATGGCTGATCGACCAAATCTTCTTTGATCATCACATACGCCATTGCCGCAACAAATGCTGCGTCTGTACCAGGACGAATTGGGATCCACTCATCTTCACGACCACCCGCAGTGTCGGTATAACGAGGATCAACCATGATCATGCGCGCTTTTGAACGCTCTTTTGATTCCATTAAGTGATGGATCAAACCGCCGCCTGACATACGGGTTTCAGCCGGGTTATTACCAAACTGTACAATTAACTTGGTGTTTTCAAGATCAGAGAACGAGTTACCCGCCCCCCAGCCACCATAGGTGTAGTTAAGGCCTTCTTTGATTTGTGCTGTTGAGTAGTCGCCGTAATGATTTAAGTAACCACCACATAGGTTCATCATACGTGCCACAAGCGAGCCTGCTGGCGGCCATGATTTAGTAACGGTGCCGCCAAGCGTACCTGTACCATAGTTCAGATAGATCGCTTCGTTACCGTGATCTTTGATGATTCGCTTCATATTGTTAGCGATTTCATCATACGCCTCATCCCATGAAATACGTTTGAATTTACCTTCACCACGATTTCCGACACGTTTCATTGGGTACTTCAAACGATCAGGGTTGTAAACACGGCGACGCATTGAACGGCCACGTAAACACGCACGCACTTGGTGATTACCGTATTCATCATCACCTGTGTTATCGGTTTCAACCCATTTGATTTCACCATCAACCACATGCATACGTAATGGACAACGGCTACCACAGTTAACTGTGCACGCGCTCCAGACGATTTTTTCATTCACCGCTTGCTCTGTCGCGGCAGCAACAGGGCTTGATTTAAATGGCAGGGTCATGGCGCTGGCAGTCGCAGCCAATCCACCGACAGCACTCGACGTTTTCATAAAATCACGTCTTGATAGGCCACCGGAAATCATTGCTTTCAGTGTGTTTTTCATAGGACAACTACTCATAAAAAATGCGAAAAGACTCTCGCGGTCTTTTTCTGGGCGTTCTTTTACACTGAAATTACAGAGAGAATTATTGCGCTAAATCAACAAATCGTATTTGCAATATGAAATTCCATAATTGTTAAATCACAACTGAGAAGTTAGTCACAAATTTATACAACATGAAATTTTCACCAATATTTAACAAACATTTAATAACATAATTAAATGCAATTGCTTGTTTTGTTTTTTTGACCAAGCGCAATTTTTTCCGCTTATGAACTCGGTATGCTCCGCCAAAAATTTATCAAGTATTCTCTATGCATTACGAAGCTACACTTTTTCGCCTTCTTGGTGGTCTTTTGTTCTACTCACCAACATCAAACAATGGCACAGCCATCTTGCAAGCCTTCACAGATCAAGATGATGATTTATTAAAAAATATTGCAGAGCTTGCCCGTGTTGTTAACACGGAAAATCTCGAAGCTGATCACTTTCAATTACTGCAAGGCAGTGGTGATATGCCATGTCCACCATGGGGATCGGCGTATTTAGATAAAGAAAATGCCTTATTTGGCTCATCAACATTGGCATACCGTGAGTTTACTCGCCAACAAGGTTTAGCCTGCGATACGGGTATGCGCGAACCTGAAGATCACATTGGTTTAATGCTAATGCTGGTGTCGTTATTACTTGAGCAAGATAATCAAGCAGCAGCAAATCAGTTGCTCAGTGAGCACTTAATGCCTTTTGCGCCTTTCATGCTTGAAAGCATGCAGCAACATGCTGAAACCGCTTTTTACCAACAATTGGCCGCTTATACACAGGCATGGTTAAGCATCTATTGTGAAGAGAAACAGTTACAAATCGCATCACACCGTAACTACTGGCAAGAGAGCGAATAATGAAAACCGATAGCACCGAATCAATGCCTAACGAACATGAAATAAACCACAGTCGCCGTGGTTTATTTCGTGCGCTGTCGCGCGGTGTATCGCAATCTGCCGATACCCTAAAAGCTGACAGTATTAATACAGGAAGGCCACTCGGTGCTGTCGAAGAAAGCCTATTTTCTCGTTTATGTAATAACTGCGAAAAGTGTGTCGCGGCTTGCCCACAGAATATCTTGGCAATGGGAACAAGTGGGCCTGTAATGGATCTGAGTTTTAACCATTGCACCTTTTGCCAAGCCTGTATTCATGCTTGTGATACTCAAGCACTGAATACCCTTAACACCACAGATACAGGCTGGCGTCCAACTTTTAGTAAAAGCTGTAACGCTAAGATTTTTGATAATTGCCAAGAATGTGTCGATGATTGCCCGAAACAAGCACTCAGCCTTATCGCTAACAGCACGCCAATCTTAAATGATGATTGTAATGGCTGCGGTGAATGCCTATCGAGTTGTTATATCGGGGCGGTGTCTTAATTATATTCTGCGCTCGAATGTTCCTTTAACTCTAAGTAACATTCTTTCTAAAAAGATAATAATGTAAGTTAATTTATTGCAAGAAAAACACTTTATTTATCAAATAACAAAATGGATAGCAGCATTAGCTCCTATCCATTTTTATATTAAGGCTAAACACATTTATCAAGGGGGAATCAATACAGTGATATTATTTAAAATATGTTATCTAGTTACTTGACGGTATTAATACGCTATCAATTACGTGAATCACACCATTACTGGCTTTCACATCGGCGTTAATAACCTTTGCATCATTAATCATTACGTTGCCGTTATCGACAATAATATTAACTTTCTGACCTTCAAGTGTTGTCGCATCATTTAATTTAACCACATCATCTGCCATAACTTTTCCAGATATAACGTGGTAAGTGAGGATATCAATCAACTTTTGTTTATTCTCAGGTTTTAACAATGTTTCAACAGTACCAGCAGGAAGTTTACTGAATGCTTCATCTGTTGGCGCTAATACGGTAAATGGCCCCGTTCCCTTGAGTGTATCAACCAGACCCGCGGCTTTTACGGCAGTAACAAGCGTGTTGAATGATCCATTTCCAACGGCAATATCAACAATATCCTCTTTCTCTCCATGATGCCCAGCTTGAGCATTAACACTGACTAAACTTCCTACTAGAATTGATGCTGAAATAAGTACTGTTTTTAACATGGTTAACCCTCTAACGACTAAGAAATTAAATGGTTCAATCTCATTTACGTATTCATTTTTTAGAAGGATCAACAACGGGTGAGATAAATTTTACTTCGTAACGAATCTATCACAAGAAACTAGCAATAATTAAATGAATAAACGGTAGTCCATATTTTATATTCTTAAATCAACCCCTTTAAAATAATAACCACTTCATCAACCACTGTTATTTATTATAAAAACTTTTCTTTATATTGAAATTTAGGCATCACTTAATACTGACGCATTAATACTTAATCGATGTTGAACAAATTAAAAACAAAATAATTATTACACTTTTAATTAATTGAAAGTTTACATTACTTTTTTGATCGCTTTTTAATTATGTTTCTTATGTATATTAAATATAACACCGCTTAAAAATTACACAATATAAAAGGGGTTATATATGAAATTAGAAAATAAAGTCGCTATTATTACAGGTGCAGCAAGTGGAATTGGTCGCGCTATTGCTTTTGAATATGCTAAAGAAGGCGCTAAAGTTATTGTTGCTGATCTCGATATTGATGCTGCTGAAAAAACGGTCGCTGAAATCAAAAATAACGGTTCAGAAGCGCTCGCTATTTCAATGAACGTGACTAATGAAGAACAAGTCAATAATGATATTCAAACGGTTATTGATAACTTTGGTCGAATCGATATTTTAGTTGCTAATGCGGGATATCAACATATCGCGTCTGTTGAAGAATTAACTTATCAACAATGGAAAGATTTACTCTCAGTACACTTAGATGGTGCCTTCTTAACAACCAAAGCGTGTTTAAAACATATGTACAAAAAAAAATCAGGCTCAATTATTTATATGGGCTCAGTTCATAGTAAAGAAGCCTCCAAATTAAAAGCCCCATACGTTACAGCCAAGCATGGTCTGATTGGCTTATGTGAAGTTGTTGCCAAAGAAGGCGCTGAATATAACGTGAGAGCGAATGTTATTTGCCCTGGTTACGTTAAAACCCCCTTAGTCGAAAAACAAATTCCAGAGCAAGCAAAAGAATTAGGCATCACTGAAGATGAAGTAATTAAAAATGTGATGTTAAAAGATACGGTTGATGGCCAATTTTCAACAATGAAAGACATCGCGCAAGCCGCTGTTGTTTTTGCTAGCTGGGAAACTAATGCCTTAACAGGGCAGTCTCTTGTCGTTAGCCATGGCTGGTTTATGCAATAACACTATTCACTGTTTAATCCCCCTCTGACTTTGAATTTTAATTTGACGGTTCAAAGTCAGTAACACGTATTTAGCCATTTTCTATAAGGCATTACCCATGCAGAAAAAAACCAATAAAAAGATTGTTTATGTCTTCCAAGGTGGCGGAGCGTTAGGCTCTTACCAATTAGGGGCATTTCAAGCGTTAAATGAAAAAGGTTTTGACCCAGATTCTATTATCGGTATTTCTATTGGCGCGATTAATGCCGCCATTATTGCGGGTAATAAACCAGAAAATAGATTGAAAAACCTTGAGATATTTTGGGAAAGAGTGACCTCTTCTATTTCTTTTTCAAATCTCTTTTTTAACGTCGATAATAAAATGAAAAACTGGGCAGATGCGCAACAAGCAATATGGCAAGGTCAACCCGGATTTTTTAAACCTAAATTATGGCCCAGCGAATTTGAAACGTATAAAACATCAGAGTTAAGTTACTATGACACCTCACCGTTAAAAGAAACACTCAATGAACTGATCGATTTTGATTATTTAAATCAAAAGCAAATTAGATTAAGTCTCTGTGCGGTCGATCTTGAAAGTGGTGATTTTAAAACATTCGATAGTTTTCATGAAACCATCACAGCTGAACATATTATGGCAAGTGGTGCGATGCCACCGGGTTTTCCACCTGTTGAAATTGATGGAAAATATTATATCGATGGTGGGTTATATTCAAATACACCCATTATGTCGATATTAGAAAGAATATTAAATAACCCTGATGGTCGTCGAAATAAGCTGTGCTTCATGGTCGACTTGTTTTCAGCCAAAGGTGAATTACCAACTAACATGAATGCATTAGCTGAAAGAGTGAAAGATATTCAATTTTCTTCAAGAACTCGAAGAGCATCTTATCTTTATTCAACCTCTAAAAATCTGTGTTCTGCCATTACTTACTTAACGCAATTTTTATCGGAAGAAGATAAGAAAGATCCAAAAGTTCAAGAAATATTAAAATTAAGTCATACCAATAGCCTCGAGATTGTTCATTTAATTTATAAGTCTCAACAGGCTGAACTTGAAAGTAAAGACTATAACTTCAGCAAAGAAAATTATTATCGCCATCGAGATAATGGTTACAAAGACACTCTCGCACTTTAT
The DNA here is from genome assembly GCF_003026105.1 of Photobacterium sp. GB-56. Lineage (GTDB taxonomy): Bacteria > Pseudomonadota > Gammaproteobacteria > Enterobacterales > Vibrionaceae > Photobacterium. The sequence goes on from NZ_PYNW01000014.1 coordinate 76,264, forward strand.
CAAAAAGATCATAAACAATGGTTAATCGATGAAAATGACAACGATATCCATATTTATACACTAGATGAAGATCTTCTTTAAAAACAGATAGAGATAAATTATGAAAATAGAACAAATAAAAAATAATGCTTTTTCTATGCCGATCACAACCCCTTCGGCACCTCTCATCGATTATAAATTTAAAAATAGAGAGTATCTGATCATCTCTTATGAAACTGACATCGAATTATTAAAAGAAGTGGTACCAGAGCCCTTAAAAGTGATCAGTAATGTGGTGCATTTTGAATTTATGAAAATGCCAGATTCAGCTGGGTTCGGAAGCTTTAAAGAATCAGGTCAATTGATTGAAGTTGAGTACAATGGTAGGAAAGGACTTTATAGTCACCTGATGTTTGTTGATGATGTCGCCTCTATTGTAGCCGGCAGAGAAATTTGGGGCTTTCCTAAAAAATACGGTTTTCCCTCACTCGATGTCGATGTTGACACCCTCACTGGGCGATTAAAATACAATCAAACCGACGTCGCTATTGGCACAATGGGCTATAAATATTACGAAGGTGATACTGCTGCAACAAAATCAGCACTCGAAACCACACCTAATTATATTTTAAAGGTAATCCCCAGTGTGACAGGAAAAGGCACTGACGTTTGCCAATTAATTGAATATTACATGGCAGATGTAAACGTTAAAGGCGTGTGGACAGGCCCAGCAGCGCTTCAGTTATTCGAACATGCCTTAGCGCCAGTTGCTCAACTACCTATCAAAAAAGTCGTTGGGGGTAAGCATCAAATCGTCGACTTTACGCTTTCATACGGTAACGTTTTGTTCGATTATCTTAAATAGTTTTATTCTATATTCATTACTATGAATACATTTATCCCGAAGAAAATCATCAGATAATACTATCGTTATCCTCATAAATAAGAACAGGCATAACGACATAGCTTATGTGATGATTTTCTTATCTTACTTTAAAAGATTCATACTTGAATCAATTATTTATTTAAGAGTGAATGAATGAAATCACTATCCGAGATTGTGGAATCAACTAGATTAAACCTATTGCTATCAGTAATATAAATATTGTTATTTTCTTTCTTGAATTTAACTATTTTTGAAATTTTTATTCCTTCTGAATTGACGTGTCCAAAATAAAAAATAATACTATTACTTAACTCAATAGATAACATTGGATTCAAGGTTAACAAATTAGATAAATAAGATGCTTTATTATGACTAAGAAAATCTGATGAAAATAATTTATCAATACTATCATCACCCTGTAACCCTCTTGCATCGTCAAAGAAGTTCATCAACAATTCACTTTTAATCTCATTCTCATAAACTTCAACATTAGCAATAAGAAATAGATTACAACTATTTTCTATTTTTTTAACTATACAGTTTCGTTTGAAATCTTTGTTAATATTATTATTTTTAAAATTATTGTCATGCTTTTTAATCAATGCATACAATGGAATAATATACGAGTATTTATTTTCATTAACATCTGGAAATTGATAACCATGCTTCGTTTTTTCTAAAGAGATAACTTTATTACTTCCCTCTACAGAAAGAACATAAAACACAAAGTCACCAATTTGACTATAACCCTCTAGTAAAATTGAATTCGACTCTCTCAACCAAGAAGAATTTCTATAAATAAGTGAAAACATTTCATCCGAATATTTTTGTTTTCTGTTTTTATTGATGAAATCATAAAACATCTCTTTATTTTTAAAATTACTGATCGTTTTAGATAAAAACTCTTTACCTGGAAATTTAAACTCGTTATTAGATTTTATATCTACAGCACCATTAACGACTTTATAATCAACAACTACACTGAAATCATTATATTTATCCGTACCAAGATACATTGGGATGTTATATTCTACATTTATATTTTCAGAATAAGAAAAAGTTGAAGTAAATAAAAATAAAATACAAAAAAATCGCATCATCATCTCTAATTTTTGACTAGACATAAAATATATATACTTAAAATATAATAAATCAAAAAAACACGTTGAATTTTAAAGTTACATCAGCAGATTTAATTAGTAAATAAATAGGAAGTCAGCAGCTTTTTTTAGGGAGTTATATCGCAGAATTACAGGTCTTATTACATACATTAGCATCAATTTATAAAATAAAGGAAAAATGTAAAGTAATATCACCACCGATACCAGAGAATATATTAATAATATCTGAGTTTCGGTGGTGATAATAAAATGCGCCTAACTAAACTTACAGTTTATAGCTACCGATATCGCCGTTCCGTTATTTTTCACAGAGACAAGGCGAGTAGATCCCGTATAGTATTCTTTCGGTATGTAATGCTCTTGAAGCCATGCACCAGTAACTGTCCATTTATTATTGAATTTATAGCTTGTTCCAAGACGGTATCGCTTATCTTTACCACCTAAACTATCAACCACTTCATCCTCACTATAGCCAGCCATAAATAACCAATTACCCCATTGGTAACTGCTCGATAATGCGACACGTTTGCTATTTCTCTCCCCCACAAGTAAACCAACAGGGTCTTTGTATTCACTGTAATAAATACCTTTTCCTTCCCACATAGTTTCACTTACAGAAACATTTATTGTCCATGCTTCGGTCGGTAACCAAGAAAAATAAAAACGCGTTTGAGCAGGGAGATCAAAGTTAGCCTGATGATCGCCAAAATTACTGCCATATTGATGTTTTACCGCAAAACTTAAATCAGATCTTGGTTTCCAAGTTAGACTCAGAGATCCTGCCCAACCGTTGTCATTACCTTCCCATCGACTATGTTTATCACGACCAAATTGTCGACGATTCTGCTCTAACTCATACTCGGCATGCATGTATTCGACACTTGCTGCAATGCTCAATGTTCCCCAGCGGTACGCTAATGTCGGTACAGCAGATAACACAATTGGACTAACCCGTGTTTCATAAAATAATGGAAGAAAACTCGAACCAATGGCTGGAACAGAAATATCAGCCGCAATTCGACTATAAAGACCAATTCCAGCATAAAAATTATGACTTAATGGCGATGATATAAAGAATGATGGTATTGGATGTTTCTTTTTATACTCAGACACCTTACCAAATATTTCATAATCTGATGTCACGCTATATTGTGTAATCGCAGCGGTGAACTCTTTAGATTCCAACTGGGTGATACTTGAAGGTGCCAGTGCAAGTACACTTGCATCCAATGCAATAGCGCCGTTAGCCGCAGCTAGCGCAGTATTCGTTGCTGATGATTCAGAAAAACTTAATCCTGTCGCAAATATTGATGAAGAAAAGAGTAACGGAATAAGTGAAATAATTGGCGAGACAAAGGTATTCCTTTAATACAAATATGCACTAAATGATTCAAACTAATATAGTGAAGCATTGGAGTACGTTTTTTAAAACTATATGATATTCACTTTAAAGTGAGCACAATTAATTAAATATAAAAAACTTATCTATATATCACATTAGGTTACCTGATTAACGGCTAGATTAAGCTAACATAAATGATTTATTCTGATCTCAGTTATGATTAAGTACAAAATTCAATCAAGACTTAAAGGTAAGAGAGAATTTAATCTAAGACAGTTAAATAGAGCAATTAGGTAAATGATCATTTATTCCCTCTCTATTCTTCTTCACAATGACGAAAACCACTTATCTTTCATAGCGACCACTCATCGCACTATCCTGCCACTGACCTATTAACTAAATGCGGCTAACTAAAAAGACCAATACCATACACCCTAGCTTCCCCCTACAATATTAAGGACAATTGCTATGATGTGGTTTCTGACCTGTGTTGCCGCGCTTATTGGTGGCTACTTTATTTACGGTGCTTTCGTAGAGAAAGTATTCGGCATAAAGGAACACCGTAAAACCCCTGCACATACCAAAACAGATGGTGTCGACTTTGTTCCTATGTCGACAAAGCGTGTCTACCTCGTCCAGCTACTCAATATCGCCGGTGTTGGTCCTATTTTTGGCCCTATCATGGGTGCGCTGTATGGCCCTGCTGCCATGCTCTGGATTGTGGTTGGCTGCATTTTCGCAGGTGCTGTTCACGATTACTTCTCTGGTATGTTATCTATCCGTAATGGCGGCGCATCAGTACCGAGCATTACAGGTCGTTACTTAGGCAATGGCGCAAAACACTTTATGAACCTTTTTGCCATTGTTCTACTCTTGCTTGTCGGTGTGGTCTTTGTTTCTGCTCCTGCCGATATGATCACTAACCTTATCAACGACCAAACCAGCCTAAGCGTTAATGTAACTACTATGGTTGTGCTTATTTTTGGTTACTACATTCTGGCAACGATTGTACCTGTCGATAAGATCATTGGTCGCTTCTACCCATTATTTGGTGCTCTTCTCATTTTCATGTCTGTGGGCTTAATGGCAGCCATTGCGTTCTCTAGTGAACATACTGTAATGGGTGATTTCAAAGTGAGCGAAATGTTCACTAACTTAAACCCGAATGACATGCCACTATGGCCTGCATTGTTCATTACTATCGCTTGTGGTGCTATCTCTGGTTTCCATGCGACACAATCGCCATTAATGGCGCGCTGTATGCACAATGAGAAAAATGGCCGCTTCGTATTCTACGGTGCGATGATCGGTGAAGGTGTGATTGCGCTAATTTGGTGTGCTATTGCCCTATCTTTCTTCGGCTCGCTTGAGTCACTTTCTGAAGCGGTGAAAAGTGGTGGTCCGGGTAACGTAGTTTACAGTGCATCCTTTGGTTTACTGGGTACGTTTGGTGGCATCTTGGCGTTCTTAGGTGTTGTGATTCTACCTATTACCTCTGGTGATACTGCGTTTCGTTCAAGCCGTTTGATCTTAGCTGAGTACTTCAATGTTGAGCAAAAAACATTGCGTAATCGTCTACTTATGGCTGTTCCATTGTTTGTATTAGGTGGCATTTTAACCCAAGTCGATTTCGGGATTATCTGGCGTTACTTCGGCTTTGCTAACCAAACCACAGCTGTAATGATGCTTTGGACGGCTTCTGCTTACTTGCTTCGCCATAATAAGTTGCACTGGATCACTACCGTTCCAGCCATCTTTATGACAACGGTATGTGTGACCTTCATTTTAAATAACAGCACATTAGGTTTCGGCTTACCCATGCAGATCTCAACCATCGTAGGTATTGTATTCTCGCTATTCGTAACAGGTTACGTAATAAAGATATCGAAAGGAAAAGGTGATACTGACTTTGCCGATGAGGAAGAAATAAAAGCAACGTCAGAAATAGCATAATCACAAACATTAATTTGCTTGATTCCTCAATCTAAGAGCCTGCGCACCGCAGGCTTTTTTTGTTTACCTTACAATCGCGCATTATTTTTATCATGAGCTCCAATATGGAATTGATAGTCTCTTTGCTACAGCAAATGTGTGTTTACTTAGTACTGGCTTATATGCTGAGTAAGACCCCCATTATTTTGCCTTTGTTGAGCATTTCTTCTCGTTTAAGCCATAAGCTAATCTGTTATGTGCTATTTTCTGGTTTTTGTATTCTCGGTACCTACTTCGGCTTACATATCGACGATGCAATTGCGAACACCCGTGCTATTGGTGCCGTTATGGGTGGGCTTTTTGGTGGCCCTGTGGTGGGGTTTGCGGTGGGTTTAACGGGCGGTATTCATCGCTATACTCTTGGTGGCTTTACCGATCTTGCCTGTACCATTTCGACCACTGCTGAAGGCTTAATTGGTGGCTTACTCCATGTTTACCTGCTTAAACGTAACAAAGGCGCATTGTTATTTAACCCTTGCATGGTATTTGGTGTCACCTTTGTTGCTGAAGTAGTGCAGATGATCATCTTAATCACTGTCGCCAAACCTTTTGACCAAGCCTATGAGCTCGTTTCTACCATTGCCGTTCCAATGATCATTGCCAATTCCGTAGGTGCGGCACTGTTTATGAGTATTCTGCAAGATCGTAAAACAATCTTTGAAAAATACTCTGCGGCCTTTTCTCGCCGTGCTTTAACCATTGCAGATCGCTCGGTCGGTATTCTTAGTACCGGCTTTAACAGTGACAATGCCAATAAGATCGCCCGTATTATTTATGAAGAAACCAAGGTCGGTGCCGTTGCGATCACAGACCAAGAAAAACTTTTAGCCTTTGTGGGGATCGGGGATGATCACCATAAGCCAAACACCCCTATTTCTTCACAAAGCACCTTAGATTCGATAGAACAAAATGACATCATCTACCTTGATGGTCGTGAATCCCCATATCAATGCTCTCTCGCCCATGACTGTAAGCTTGGTTCGGCGCTTATCATTCCACTACGCGCAGGCAATCAAGTTGTCGGCACCATCAAGTTATATGAGCCAAAACGTAAACTGTTTTCAACCGCTAACATGTCAATGGCAGAAGGTATTGCACAGCTACTATCCAGCCAAATTCTTTACGGTGATTACTTGCAGCAACAAACCTTATTATCACAAGCCGAAATTAAACTGCTACATGCGCAAGTGAATCCTCACTTTTTGTTTAATGCCCTTAATACCATCAGTGCCATCACAAGACGCGATCCAGATAAAGCCCGAAAGCTTATTCAAAACTTATCGCAATTTTTCCGTAGTAACTTAAAGCAAAATATTAACACCGTGACGCTACGAGAAGAGTTGGCACACGTAAACGCCTACCTCACTATAGAAAAAGCCCGTTTTACGGATCGTCTTGATGTCGACATTAATATTCAACATGAATTACTTGATACCAAACTGCCCAGTTTTACGCTTCAACCTCTGGTAGAGAACGCTATCAAACATGGTATTTCTACACTGTTAGAAGGTGGAATAGTGAAGATTTATAGCCAACCTCACCCATTGGGCTACGAAATCACGGTTGAAGATAATGCAGGAAGTTATCAGCCACCAGCAGATACCCATGTCGGATTGGGAATGGAGATAGTAGATAAACGCCTATCCAATCAATTTGGTCGTGATTCAACGCTAAAAATCACATGCACACAGCACCAATTTACCCAAATAAGTTTTATTATCCCCAACGCACAATAAGTACAGCAAATCACATAAAAGGTAAGCTTGGATGTTAACTGCTCTTGTCATTGATGATGAACAATTTGCCCGTGAAGAGCTGGCAGAACTATTGGAAGAAACAGGCTATGTTACGGTGATTGGTGAAGCGCCAAACGCTATCATTGGGCTAAAGAAAATCAATGAGCTAAAGCCAGATATTGTCTTTGTTGATATTCAAATGCCACAAGTAACAGGTATTGAACTATTAAGCATGCTCGATCCTGAAACTATGCCCTATGTGGTGTTTGTAACCGCTTACGATTATTATGCTATTCAAGCGTTTGAAGAGAATGCTTTTGATTATTTATTGAAGCCAGTTAATCCAAGTCGTTTAACCAAAACAGTGAGTCGTTTACATAAAGTGATACAACAATCAACGCCTCAACAAGCCATCTCCGCTATTGCACCGAATAAGCTCGATCAAATCCCCTGCATTGGTCATAACCGTATTGTGATTCTTACCACCGACACCGTGGAATGTGCCTATAGCGATATCAGTGGCGTACAAGTACGTTCCTATGATCAAACTGCTAGCACACAACTCACCTTAAAAACATTGGAAGAAAAAACGCCATTGGTGCGTTGTCATCGTCAGTATCTGGTGAATATCAAAATGATCAGTGAAATTAAGTTATTAGAAAATGGATTAGCTGAAATTATTACAAAAACAGGGTATGAACTTCCCGTTAGCCGTCGCTACCTTTCAGCACTTAAAAAGCTACTTGGTATTTTGTAAATCACATTGCTTTATTGAAAATAATGGTCTTATAAATCAATTTAATTGACCTATAGGGCTATTTCTATAACTTGATTTCATTTATAAACGTTAAGAAAAATATTTTTAAAATAAACACTTATTACATATAGAATTTATATAAGAGACGCAATTTTCTATTAGAAAAAACAATGAAGATTAAATCCCCATATAAATATGAAATAATTATAACATTAATACACTTACATTAATGTCTTTATTTTATTACAATATACATTTCAATTTTCAGATTAATAATTAATTTTAATAATTTTTGAAATTATATTTTAAAATCTACGGTCTCATTTTTTGGTGCATTTAATTTTTCTATCTTAAGGCTGGAGATATTATGCTTTTTAGTTTACGTGGTTCTTTCATTGCAATTCCAATACTCGCCCTATCTTCTTTATCTTATTCTCAATCATACGATTCTTTTAAAAACGAACCTGCCGGAACACAAATCACAGAAGTTGATTACTCAACAGATTTTATAGGTGATTCTTTTTCATATTCTAAGGGCTGGGCTGGTCAAGGTTTTGGTTTATCAGGCACTCAGAGAGGTGCTCCTGAATATATTGTTTCTCAAACAGTTCCGAACACTGAACAACATGCGTTAGTGTTTGCAAGTAAAAATCGGAATGAGGCATGGTATGCCTTACATCCTGGAGCGGCAGAAAGCAATATATATGCTGTTTCTGATGATGATGGACAAGATGATTTTTTCTTTTATGGTCAACCTTGGGTAAAAGAAGACAACCCTTACTTTTATGGAAAACTCTATTTAGGCGAGGCTTCTCAAGTTACATCATTTAGACTAACAGTGAAGAGATTAAATAATAATCAACTAAAAGATCATTATCCGGGGCTTTGGATTTATCAGGATAGGCTTCATGTCCGAATACCTAAAAAAGTTAACTTTGATGTGAGGTTTCTAAATAGCTATCAACCATTATCGGGATGGATAACTGCAGGAATACATATTTCTGACACGGGTGAAGTAACTTATTATTTGAAAAAAGGCATGTATGATGAATATACTTTGTTTACATTACCTGATTTTAGAATTACAGCATCTGATGCCGCAAAATTATTGGGCTTTGAACGTTACTCGCCACGAGTAGTTGAAAGAAATGATGCTGCTATTATGTTATCTCAAATCATCTCAAAAACTCATTTAAATGATTTCTCAGATGGAAAGTTCAATGCGATTAAAGAACTGAAACAGGGAATTAATTTTGAATTAGGATGCGGTAATTGTGAAAAGATTAATAATTTAACTGAGGCGACTACTTGGGCACAAGTTAATTCATTCAGCCCCGAACAATATGACATTTCATCCTATGAATCGGTCAATCTAGAAGTTTCTGTTGATGGTCGAGTTTATTCAAACGTACTTTATTACTTTGATAACGAAAACTGGCAACACGATTTGTGTAGCTCACTCGATGGAGAAAATGATCCACTCGATATTCTACGATGTGGGACACTGATTGATAACGGGGAGGTGGTTACCTTATTGGGTCAAGAATATAATTATTTATTCAGTGATAGACCCGGTGTTGTGGTATCAGTGAGCTTCAATCAACCTATTGAACCTGAAAACAATAGTGAATCTGTTACGCCAAATGATGAACAACCTGATACGACTGAAGATATCAGCGAATCGTCTGATACCGACAACAGTGAAACAACGACATCTCATCCAAATAATGAATCTTCATCAAACCCAGTTTCATCTTATTTTATGATGTTATTGACTTGGTTAATAAATCTCATTAATAGTATTTTTTCTCGATGATATATTCTAACAATGATGACTAGTGGTATTACACCCCATAATACCACTATTTTTTAATGGTATTATGGGTGTCGGCAAGCTCGATATAATGTCATTATTTTAACGGGCTAGTAACGCTAAACTACAGCGAAATATAAGCAATTTAAAATAATGGCTTATCCGAATTAGGCGTTGGAATAGCTATATTGAATGTTAAATTTTAATTAGAAAAGACATATCAAAGGAATGAGCCATGAAAGCAATAGCACTATATTACTTACATCTTAAATTCTTCTTCTAACCACACCTAAGTGATGTGCTTTTTCTAACTCTTTTTTGGTTGTTTTTTGTCTATTTATCATTATTAACCCAAGCATTATTTTCTTTAGTCGCTAATAATTTTCCGACAATATCTCTCAATTCAATTTTTACCGTGAAAAAAGGAGCATATGAAGAAGATGATACTTTCGCACCTCTTAAACATTTCATAAAAACAGTTTCAGATTTAATTATTTTATCTAAATCATTAATGTACATAATATTATATACTGACATTTATATTTCCTATTTATTTTAAGTTATTACTATGATTATTATTTAATTATTATCTAAACTTTATCGAGAAATAATAGAAACAAATAGAATAATGATAAAAGCAATATTTTTAAGTGTTCGATAATGGGGCAGCAATAAAATGCTACCCTTTAGAAAGTCTTATAAAGCAACGACATTTGAAGCTTGAAGACCTTTTTGACCTTGTTCGACATCAAAAGAAACCTTTTGGCCATCCATCAATGTCTTAAAACCTTCAGAAACGATAGCTTGAAAATGTACAAATACATCTGCACCGCCATTGTCTTGGGTAATAAAACCAAAGCCTTTATCTTCGTTAAACCATTTTACTAAACCAGTATTTTTATTAGACATAATGTGTCCCTTAAATAAATTCATAAAATATCGCAAATGCGAAGTACTAAGAGTCTGAATTATCGATGTGACGAAGAAGCTAAGGGAAACACAGAGGATGGCAACAATAACGAAGATATTCTGAGGGTTTTACTTTTACTTGATGTTTCATTAATAACTCTGAACAACAGAGCCATTACAGTAGAGCACTAAATCGATAGGCTGTATATGTTTATTTTATCAAAATAAGAAAATGAAAACCAAGCAATTGATTTAAAACATATTTTTTATTGAATTTATTTTTATATCTATTATTTGAATAACCTGTACAATAGCCGATGCAAAACAACGATTAATTAAATATTCCATTAAAAGCTTCTCTGTTTCTCTTCCATTTAATTCATCACATCTATTCTGCAATATCTTTTCTTCATTACTGAGTTAGATGATTGTCTTTGCACTACACCTCTAATATAGCGAGATCATGATGCGTAAATCTGGAAAGAAACCTGGAAAAAAAATAAGAAAAAATGCTTTTGAAGATCGATTTGCTCTTATCGTTGAAGACTACCACAAAGCCAAAGAAGTACTAGATTCCTTAATAGTAGGAACAGCTGAACATAACAAACAACAGACGATATGTAATAACCTTTTTGCAAGCGCAGAGCGCTGTATAAAATCAGGATCATAATAAAAATTAACTATCCTTAATTGTTACTATCTTTCAAAGCCGTAAGCTTCCTATCCACTCTCTATACAGCGTTTCAACATTCGACTGACTTTTACTTTTGAGTACCGACACCATGAAACTAATGACTTTTCGATCTGAATGTATTTGCGGTACTGCGACTATGCCAGCCTTTTTGTCAAAGCTTGGTGTCAAAATTCACAAAGTAGAAATAGCTAATGAACCTTCAAAAAAGGCTAAACAGCGCATGGTTGAAACAGGTATTTACACGATAGAAGTACAAGATAACCACACGTTAGAAAGCTTACGAGAGCTCATGACGAAAGAGATTGAGCAGGAAGGTATGTTTTTAAATCTACACAAATGCTACCAAACATTAAATCTTGGTATGTCGCCAGATGAAAGACATTTCAACAGCTAGTGCGAAATTTATCTCTAAACATTACCTTACTCAATCAGCCAATCTCTACGTTTATTCATATCCCTAATAACGTAAAATTTAAGGACACTTATGATCACTATTAACCTTCGCCTACCGCATGGCAGCACAGAAGACTATACCCAACAATTTATCGCTTACACGAAATCGGGTGCTTTTCTTCAAGATCTTGATGGTGCGAACAAAGTCACTATTCCAGCCTACAGCATACTGTCTGTTATCCTAAAAGACGGTACTTTCAGTACATCAATGAAAAAAGATTTAAAATTAACAGAGCCAACAAAATTTGGCGATTACAAAGACTCGATGAAATTAATGGAAACAGCCGAGAAAAGCAGTAAAGAACAATAATAAACATTAGTGATGGGGTAAATATTTTCCATCACTTGTCTTTTAATCATTTATTATTGAACTAGTTTTAATTATATAAATATGTGTAATTCCTCTTACATATATAACGACTAAAATATTCAAACTCTGAAATCAAATAAAAATCTTCATACTTTCTTATAGTATTTCTTCCATGGCTTTTCTCCTATTTCAGTAGGAAGCCTATTTGTTTGAACCACTCTGCCATCAAGAATCAGCAGTAATCGCCAAGCAGGATAAGGAATTGACGATTCTCCATCTATCCAGCGGTTAATTGTTCGCATAGGGTTCGATTTCCCCTTTATACCCAGCATTTTTGTCACGATGCCTTTACTATGAACATTCGCTAAATGTTCAAATACTTCGCGTATTTCACTCGGTGTCGGTTCTCGATATTCAGGATCATCAATAGAACGGTAAGAATCAGGTTGATTGATGCTTTCTGCAATAAAATGAACGTAAGAGCAATGTCGACGACTTAATTCTTGTTCATACTCGTGGCGCTCATTAATTTCAGCCTGAACTTCTGCCGATAAACTAAATAAATCTGTATTCACTCTCAAGGTATCTTCCTAAAGTAGCTGTAGAGCAATTATTTAAAATGACGTTTTTTCTAGGTAAGTTAGATAAAAATTCTATTAAGCTCATTGATCATTTAGCTAACTCAAATTTAATACTTATATCCATAAGTTTTACCACTCGCCGACCAGCAAACGACTTTTAACACCATTAACTTGTAAACCCATCGCTTCAAAAACATCATCAAAGTTACGACATGCTAACGGTAAATGAGGCAGTGATAATACGGCTTCATCAAAAAAACGTTTTTGCTCTTGCTCTGTTTGCCATGCTACTTGCCACCAATTAACGATACGCTCTCTCGAATCAATTAAACGGCGTCTTGTCGGCACTCGCGCCCTTTTTTGGTTATTCTCATTTTTACTGGCAGGCAATAAATTCCACTTATCATTATTCGGCCAATAAGCAAACGGTAAGCAATGATCTACCTGATAATCAGGCTGTAAGCGTTTACCACTCCATACACTTTCCAGTTCTACACCGTTTTGCTGTAAAGCAATGATCTTCTGCCGTACACCTCGGGTGTCATGACTTTCATCAATCCATTTTAGACAGTCGTAATAAGTTTGTAGCGGAATATCTCGCGCTTCATTTAACTTATAACGACGCATTTCTGCTATCCATTGATTCACGACTAATGGCTCTATCCAGCTACTGTATAATCGCAGACATTCCCACAAACTTTCGTCTAGCACGAAATAGCCAAATTCAGCTAACGCTTCTATTTCAAGTACAAAGCAATCTGCTGTACGTACTTTTTCACGCTCCATTTGAAATAACGTATTATTTTTATCTCCCTGATAAATAAACGTAACAGGGCCATCTTGAATTGTTTTCAAACTATCTCGGATCGTTGTTTGGAGTGCTTTAGCTTCATCACCCGTAAACATCGCCCCAATAGATAAATCATCTGCACTAAGGTGTGTCAGTTTTTTCCAGCCTTGCTCTTTTACAAAGCCTAAGCCTTTTTTACTGTCGCTACTTTGTTGGATACCAAAGCCATCAATATCAATATCGATTAAGCGTTTAAATTGTCGTATCCAATAAAGTGCCACTAAGCCCAATGGCAATCGAACTTTATTATCTTCGCGGCTGAGAACAGCACCGGGATGGGCGTCAGCGATATGTAAAAGAGTACGAAGTAACGCAAGCTTGTACGTGGCAGACTTAGCATCATTAACAATGATTTGCCTAACCTTGATCAGATCACCCGTACCATCATCAGGCAACTGCATCACCACGGTTTGCCATTGCACACTGCTACGACCTAATTCATCGGCATCATGTTCAGAAACGAAGTTAACTTGTAAGGCATGTTTATTGGCTAATTGTTCCAGTTCTTCAACACTGACATCATAGGCTTTGCGAGAATCAGAAAAATCACCATAACGCAGCGAGATCACTAGCTTTCCACTCGGTGCCAGTAGGTTAGATAATTTGCGAAATGCTCGCTCACGCGCACAAGAAGAAAGGTGCATCCAGACCGCAGATAACAAAATACAATCAAAGCGCATACCAAGCTCTACAATACTGTGTAGCTCGGGTAGCTGATCATCAAGCCAAGTGATTTTATCATCATACTGCCGAGTATATTTTTCACCTTGTTCTCGTAATGCTTGTGCTGGCTCTATTGCATAGACATCACAATGATGCTCCGCAAACCATAGCGCATCACGTCCAGCCCCTGCACCAATATCAAGCACTTTTAAGGCATCTTTCGATGAACTGACAGGCCAATGCGCTTGCCAATTTTTATGTACTTGCTCAAAGGTCAACGACTGATATTGCTCACTCAGGCTTTGTGCATTTTGGTGATAAAAATCAATGGTTTTAGACATGATGATAGCTCTGAAAACAAGGTGAATTTATCATACTGTAAGTTATTGATATTCACGATTGAAATTTCAGTAATATTCTAATTTTGCTAAGGTTTTAATAATGTTTAGGCATTATTCTAAAAGCAAGTTTTATTAGATATCTAGCTTACAAAAAAGAAATGCCATTCGCTTTTCACAAATGGCATTAGCTCTAACGTCGCCTTTTTCCAAGCATCATTATTATATTTTGAATGTCCCTACATGCTTATCCAGCGTTTGTGATAAGTCAGCAAGTTGCTGGCTGGATGCCTCTAATTGTTCACTGGCGTTCAAACCAAGTTTAACTAAGTGACTCACCGTATCCATATTCAAGTTAATCTCATTCGCCACTGTTGATTGCTGCTCAGTGGCTGTCGCCACTTGGGTATTCATATCTAAAATAGTGGTGACTTGCTGTGAAATAGATTCAAGTGCTTGTCGCGCATGTTCTGTTTCGGTTGCCCCTTCGTTAATCAGTGCCTTACTGTTACTCATTGAGCCTACCGCGCTCTGGGCTTCTGTTTGTAACTGGTGGATCATGGCATCGATTTCATCTGTTGATTGGGCTGTTTTCGTTGCAAGATTACGTACTTCATCAGCAACAACAGCAAACCCGCGCCCAGCATCACCCGCCCTTGCTGCTTCAATCGCGGCATTCAATGCCAGTAAATTGGTTTGCTCTGAAATCCCACGTATTACTTCAAGAATCGTACCTATAGATTGCGTATTATCCGCCAAGCTAACAATGATATTTGAAGTACTGTTCATCTCATTTTCAAGGTTAGAGATGGCCGTTGTTGTTCGTTGTAGTGTTTTATACCCTTCTTGGGTTTCATTGGTTGCCATGCTTGCTGCATCTGCGGCACTCGCGGCGTTAGACGCAATTTCATTAACCGTGGCAATCATTTCATTCATTGATGTCACAACGAGCATGGTTTGTTCATTTTGCTCTTGTCCTCTCGCGAGTGCTTGCTGTGACTGTTCACGTAGTGCAATGGCAGAACCATTTAATTCCACGCCAGAATTCACCACTTGGGAAATAATGCCATGTACTTTTTCAACAAATACATTAAACGCTGACGAGATCTGGGCAACTTCGTCATTACCTTTTATTGGTAAGCGCACCGTTAAATCACCATCACCTTGCGAGATATCATGCAATGCATCTTTAAGTACCGATAGTGGGCGCATTAATTTATTAAGCAGTAGAGATAGCACAATTAAACAAAGTACGAAGATCACAATCATCGAACCTAGTTGGTAAGTGATAATGCCATTGGTTGCTTGGCTTACTTCGGTAATGGGAATGCCAATATCAAATGTGCCGTAAAGCTGACCATTCACATAGATTGGCGCCATAATGTCGAACACCCATACCTTTTGTACGTCGGCATACCATTTGGAATATTGTTGGACGCCTTTTGTCGCACCGTCTACGGTATACGCATCATCATATTTTTTGTTTAGCTTTTGCTTATCGCTATGTGCAACAGCTGTAACATTATTATCGATAACAATGGCATAGCTAACATCAGAACGTTGTTTCAAATCATCGACTAATGCTTGAAGATCTTTTTTAGGGGTATCGGAATTTTCTAGAATATATCCTGCATTTTTGGCTAAGAATTCCGCCTGTATTTGAGATTTATCGAGGATGATATTGTCTATCTTTTGGCTAGATATAAAGTAGGTCGATGCCATACTCGCCATAACGGCAATGCCAAACATGGCACAAACGGCTAATAGGATTATTTTTTTCATTCTTATTGTCTCAACGCAAGTTGTGAATCTCTATCAACAAATGTTGTCAATCTCATCATTGATAGCTCGAACTGAATATGTCATCTCGCAACACAAGATGTGACCATTCAGTTACGTTATCTGTAAAAGTCGCAACAACTTTAACAAATACGCTCAAACTTATGCTGTTATCACAATTTCACTAAAGCGCGACATCTGATGCACTTACTAAAAAGTAATTAAGTCAGCATCGCGTTTTTACTTTTGAATTGTGGCGATTAAATAATCAGTTTTATCCTCGATGTAAATGCAACTTAAAAGACAATAAAATCACTTAGTGGTATGACCTTGGTTAAATATGCTGCTGGCCACTATTAATTTATTCTTTTGTGTATATAGTGTGTGAATAAAAAGTTGCACACCATTTGCGTGCTATATAAAAGGAAAGTAAAAAATGACTCAAGTAACATTCCAAGGCTCACCTGTTCAACTTGCAGGTACATTCCCTATTGTAGGTACTCAAGCACCAGCATTTACCCTTTGCGGCGCTGATCTTTCTGACATCACGCTTGATTCAGTAAAAGGTAAAAAAGTTGTTTTAAATATCTTCCCAAGCATCGATACACCGGTTTGTGCACTTGGTGTAAAAGCATTTAATCAAAAAGCCGCAAACACTGAAAATACAGTTGTGCTATGTATCTCTGCTGACTTGCCTTTCGCTACAGGTCGTTTCTGTGCAGCAGAAGGTATTGAGAACGTTAAAACGGCTTCTCTATTCCGTAGCCCTGAATTTGCAGAAGCATACGGCGTTAAACTCGCTGAAGGCGCACTTCGTGATTTAGCTACTCGTGCTGTTGTTGTACTAAACGAGGAAGGTCTTGTGATCCATGCTGAACTTGTAGCAGAGATTACTGATGAGCCTAACTACGACGCAGCAATCGCAGCGCTACAAAAATAAGATAAATATAAAAATTGAAGTGGCTCTTAAGGGGCCGCTTATCTCTTTTTCGCAAATTCTGTATGCATAACATTCACGGTCAAAAGAGTCGCCCCTTCTTTCTCTACCATCTTATATATTGTTCGAACTCTCACCGCATTGAGCAATAATCTAACTCGATAATCCTGATACAAAACATTAATAAGAAAAGCTATGCTATATTTTATTAATCAATCAGTTACATCAAGTCCACTTTGTACCCATCACCACCAATAACTAACGAGCTAGGGACTTGGTTATCTTGCAGCCAACAATCTAATTCATGCCCTATATGGGTAATGATAAATTGCTTTGGTCGTAGGCGTTCATAAACATCAAAGGCTGTATCAATATCGCTATGATTACCTCGTGCTAATGTCGGTGGAAAAGAGCAATCTAGCACTAATGCATCTAGTTTATTTACTGACAATAAATACTGCTCAGTTTCCAGAGGTAAACCATCGGTATCTGTTAAGTAAGCGACGGTATTTCCATCAAACTCAAACAGATACCCAAACGTAGGTTTGGAGTGTTGCATCGACAGCGGTGTGATTTTCAGCCCTTCGACATAAAAAGGTACTCCATGCTGAAGATACGGACGAAAATCTAAACAGCCAGAATGTTTCAGTAGATCAGCGCAGCCTAAAGGATCATTAGGGCACCAGACAGGAATTAATCCACCATTTCCCCAACGCAGATGAAACAAACCTTGAACATGATCGACATGAAAATGAGTAAGCAAAAAGCCAATATATGAACCAACTGAAAAACGCTTATGAAGATCCATGATGCCTGCATCAATAAGCAAACGCTTTTTATTCTGCTCATTGCTCCACTCTATCATCGCTGAACAGGGTTTTCGTTCGAGATGATGATCATAGGTTGCAGCCTCACATGCAGCACAATGACAACCATATAGGGGAACACCACCAGCGGCACCGGTGCCGAGTAATGTCAGTGATAACATAATTAACCCACGACGTTTTTTGATTGAGACTCGTACACCGCATATTTCATCTGCGCCAGAAACTGCTCTGTACTGCTTTGAAGAGAGCCACTATTATCAACCACAATTGCACATGGTGGTCTTACAGCGTCATAAGCCACTGCGCGCTCCAACCGTTGTGTTATCTCTTCTTCACTTTCTCGCCCTCGAAGCTGTAACCGTTGCTCTAGGGCTTCAGGGCTAACTGAGATCCACACCACTTGAAGTTGCTCACCAAAGCGAGCCTTGGCGGTTTCTAAATAAGCTCTGGAGCCATTAACCATGACATCCAATCCCTTATTGAGCCAATCATCCACTTCATTGCCAACGCCATATCGACAGCCATTCGCCTGCCAGTGCATGACAAATAACCCACGATGAATGCGTAAATCAAATTCGGTGTCTAATAGCGCGATATGATTTTCATTCCCCATAAATGCAGGTCGAGTAATATAGCGATGTGCGATCATCAATCGCTCACTTAAACTTTCTCGAACCGCATTGATAAGAGAATCTTTACCCGCGCCAGAGGCACCTAAGACATAGAACAACCTCGCCAACACTGTTTCTCCTTTAGAAAACGCGATTGCCTTGTCGCCATACTTGTTGAATCACGGCTTGATTGGCTTTACGACCCACAAGCATTAAGTCAGCTCTCAACCCTTCTTTTACAGCCCCTCTATCCGTCAAGTTGAGTGCCGCCGCTGGATTAGCCGTTGCTAGGCGCGTCGCTGATGCTAAATCAAGCGCGTTACGTTCATCGCTTGCTAACTCAAAAACGGCATCAAGCAAACTGCTAGGAAAGTAATCAGACGACAGCGCATCCAATACACCCAGTGTTGCTAATTCATGTGCAGCAATATTTCCTGAGTGCGAGCCACCGCGTACAACGTTTGGTGCTCCCATCATCACTTTTAATCCAAGCTCATGAGAGCGTTGAGCGGCTTCAACCGTCGTCGGAAACTCAGCTAATACCATTCCTAATGAATGTGATTCTTCGACGTGTGCAGACGTTGCATCATCATGACTCGCTAAAGGTATGTGTTTTTCACGACACAATTTGGCTATCGCTTTTCGATTAACACCTGACCACTGTAAAGACTGAGCTCGCTGGTATTGCTCAAACTCTGCCATTTGTTGATCACTTAGGTTGTATTTACCTTGGTAGTACTCATTGTATTTGTTGATATTGACAAACTGACGTTGACCGGGAGAATGATCCATTAACGACACCATGTGGATCTGCTCTAAGTCGAGATATTTTTCTGCCAATTCCACTGTCGCTGAATGCGGTAACTCACATCGTATATGCACAAAATGCTCGGCCCTATTTAACCCCAACTTGCCACTTTCGATAATGGTATCAATCATTTTGTCGAGGTTTTCCTGTCGGTGTCCTCCATCACGCACATCACCAACCGCAATTGCATCTAAAACAGTCGTGATACCAGAGCCAATTAACTGAGCGTCATGCGCTGCCATTGCAGATAATGCAGGCCAATTGACTTTCGGTCTTGGGGTAAAGTATTTTTCTAAATTATCGGTATGAAGCTCAATCAGGCCCGGCATTAAGAAACTTTGATTTGCATTAATCGCTTCTGGTCGCTGGCTACTTGAGTCCGACATTGACCGAATCAAACCCTCCTTGACTTCAATCGAACCATTAATAACTTCATTTTCCAATACCAGTTGTACGTTGGTAATAATCATCATGGCTTCCTTTCTAATGATCAATTTCACTCAATTGTGCCGTGGACATATCGTAAATTTTATCCGCTACGCGTTTACGAACTGACTCATCGTGGAAAATACCAACAATCGCGGCACCACGATGCTTAGCTTCTGAAATTAACTCGACAACAACTTGGCAGTTTTTCTCGTCCAATGACGCGGTAGGCTCATCAAGTAAGAGAATTGGCGATTCAACAATAAACCCTCGAGCGATATTAACGCGTTGCTGCTCTCCACCAGAAAACGTCGCAGGGGCAAGATGCCAAAGTGCTTCAGGTACATTTAACCGACGAAGCAGAACTTGTGCTTTTTCACGCGCCTTGTCTTTATCAACTCCTAAATCAATCAAAGGCTGGCTGACCACATCTAATGCACTGATACGAGGAATAACCCGTAAAAATTGACTCACCCAACCTACGGTATGCTTTCTTACCTCAAGAATCGATTTAGGTGTCGTATTGGCGAGATCTACCCAGTCATTATTATTTCGATTTTTGCGAACAAGAATGTGCCCATCATCGACTAAATAATTGGCGTAGAGCGCTTTAAGAAGGGTACTTTTACCCGAGCCTGAGTGCCCAAGTAACACCACGCATTCACCGCTTTCCACCTGAAAACTGCTGTTATCAAGAACAGGTATTCGCGCGCTACTTTGATTATGCAATACGAACGTTTTGCTGATATTTTCAACCCGAAGCATTACTTTGTTATTGTGAGTATTCATCATGCTTCTTATCCTTGTAATACCGATGAAACGAGTAATTGCGTGTAAGGATGCTGTGGATCATCTAATACTTGATCAGTTAACCCCGTTTCAACAATGCGGCTTTCTTTCATCACGATTAATCGATGAGCAAGCAAACGAGCAACGGCAAGATCATGCGTTACAATGACGACAGACAACCCTAAATCAACAACTAGATTTCTAATTAAATCAAGAAGTCGGGCTTGTACCGATACATCTAGTCCACCGGTTGGTTCATCCATAAATACCAACTTTGGATGCGTCACTAAATTTCGTGCGATTTGTAACCGTTGTTGCATACCGCCAGAGAACGTAATAGGCATATCATCAATGCGGTCTAAGGGGATTTCAACTTGTCCAAGCCAATCAATCGCTTGTGCTCTAATATCCCCGTAATGTCTGTTACCAACAGCCATTAAACGCTCGCCAATATTGCCACCAGCAGACACGCTAGAACGAAGACCGTCCATAGGATGCTGATGGACCACTCCCCACTCTGTGCGCAACAAACGACGACGTTCACTTTCAGACAAACCAAACAAGCTAACACTATGATTGGTGTCAATTTGATACTGAACATCGCCACTATCAGGTACTTCACGACCGGATAAAACGCGGAGTAAGGTACTTTTTCCCGAACCTGATTCCCCAACGATCCCCAGTACTTCACCTGGCCAAAGTTCAAAATCGATCTCTTGGCAGCCTTTCTCAGCTTGATACAATTTCGTCAGCTGCGTCACTTTAAGCAGAGGTTGTAATTCCTCAACGGTTTGATTAACAACCGTCTCATTCCGACTTTTTTCAACATCCATTAAAGACACAATGTCGTCTCCTTACTCTTTTGAAGCGCTTGTTGTTCACGGCAATAATCCGTATCTGAACAGACAAACATTCTCCCTCCTTGATCGTCGGTTACGACTTCGTCTAAGAAGCTATCCGTCGAGCCACAAATACTGCATGGTTCATCCCATTGCTGAATTTCAAAAGGGTAGTCATCAAAATCGAGGCTTTTCACATCGGTATAAGGTGGAATGGCATAAATACGTTTTTCTCGGCCAGCCCCAAACAGTTGTAGAGCTGGCATTTGATGCATTTTAGGATTATCGAATTTGGGGATCGGAGAAGGATCAGTAATATATCGACCATTCACTTCAACAGGGTAAGCGTAAGACGTTGAAATATGTCCATATCGTGCAATGTCTTCATACAGTTTTACATGCATCACACCATATTCTTCCAGTTCATGCATTTTCCGTGTTTCTGTTTCACGTGGCTCGATAAAACGTAATGGTTCAGGGATCGGGACTTGATATATCAAGATCTGCCCGTCATTCAACGGTTTCTCAGGAATGCGATGACGTGTTTGAATTAAGCTCGCATCACTGGTTTTTTCGGTCGTTTTAACCGCTGCCACTTTTTTAAAAAACTGGCGAATAGAAACAGCATTGGTCGTATCGTCAGCGCCCTGATCAATCACTTTAAGCACATCTTGCTGTCCGATTATCGCCGCTGTGATTTGAATACCTCCCGTACCCCAGCCATAAGGCATCGGCATTTCTCGGCCACCAAACGGAACTTGATAACCCGGTATCGCAATCGCTTTTAGCAGTGCTCGACGTATCATCCTTTTCGTCTGCTCATCTAAGTAGCCATAGTTGTAGCCACCGGTTTGGTTTGAATCAAACATCATGAAGGCCCTCTTTGATAATTTCACTCTGTTGCTCGTCATACTCTTTTTGTAGTTTTCGAATCAATTCAAGCTCAGATTGAAAATCAACATAGTGAGGAAGTTTCAAATGGCTAACAAAACCGGAGGCTTCAACATTATCGCCATGTGACAGAACAAATTCTTCGTCCTGAGCGGGGCCTTGTGGCTTTTCATCGTACTCTTTATGTTGTAGTGAACGATCAACAAGTGCCATCGACATCGCTTTGCGTTCTGAAAAGCCAAAGCTAATTCCATACCCTCGGGTAAATTTGGCTTTTTCAGTCTTACTCCCTGTAAATGCGTTTATCATTTGACACTCTGTCAATTCGATATCGCCAATTTCGACAGCAAAGCCTAATTCTTCAGGAATAATTTCTAATGTCACTTGGCCTGAACGGATCTCACCTGCGAAAGGATGATTGCGTCCATAACCGCGTTGTGTCGAATACCCCAGCGCAAGTAAAAACCCTTCATCACATCGTGATAATTGTTGTAATCTTGCGCTTCGATTAGCAGGATAAGCAGGTGGGGTTACGGTTATATCTTCCGGTAATTTCCCGTTATCTGACTCTTGTACTGCCAACTCTAATTTCTCTAAAATTTGCAGGACTTGGGGGCTTAACGCTGGTGTTTCAGTGTTATTCAGCGGCTGTTCTCTATCATCACTTTCGCTACAGATATGCGCCTGTTCACCGCCTTCTGCCAGTAGCGTGAAATCAAGTAAACGGTGGGTATAATCGTAAGTTGGCCCCAGTATCTGCCCCCCAGGGAGATCTTTATAAGCCGCTGAAATTCGACGCTCAATACGCATACTTTCGGTTTGTAACGGCTCAGTAACAGCAAATCTTGGCAGTGTTGTGCGATAAGCTCGAAGTAAAAATATCGCCTCAATTAAATCGCCTCCGGCCTGTTTAATGGCAAGGGCTGCCAACTCTTTATCGTAAACACTGCCTTCTGTCATCACTCTGTCTGTTGCGCCAGCTAACTGTTCAGCTATCTGAGCGACCTCAAGTGGTTGTTGCGAGGTTGGACCGCGACGTTTTTTCTCTTGAAGCCGATGTGCGGCGGCAATGGCTTTTTCCCCACCTTTTACAGCAACGTACATAGCGTATCCTCTTTATTATTTAATCGAATTTGCGTTGTTCTAGGTAGCGCCATAACTTGGCGACCACTTGTTAAATAAAGATCCACGCCATGCGGAAATACCCCTCGCCCATTCAATACCGCGGCAAGTAATTCGCTTGATAATCCATTGATATAGGCCGTGTTTTTTCCTTGAATACCGGGGCCTGTCAGCGACAGCTCAATACCAGATTGTAACGAGTCCACTTCTATAATGAGGGAGGCGCTTTTGTCTGGATAATTCTCTTCGCCTTTAGAAAAACCGTTTAACGTTGTTATTTCGTTACCTGCTAACAACCCGAAATCGGCGTGCTCTCTTATTTGTGTTAAAGAAGCGGCACAATGAAAACGGACATTCTCAATGAAAGACGGATCATTTAAATAGTGCGAAGACATAAATACTTGCGTCGAGTTATCCACCAGAGTAAGCATTAACTGTGTTGCGGCTTTGCTAACACCACCAAAGCGAACATCACTTGGTAATTCAACCACGAGACCAGGTTTAGCCATTGCGTCCATTAATAAACGAAAAGTCTGCTGAGCGTCATGAACTGGACAATCAAATCCTTTTACTAGCTGGCTCATTCATCTTCTCCTCTCACCATGGTGAAAAAGTCCACCTTGCTGGCGGAAACCTGTTTAGCCCGAGACTGTTCTTGCTTCACAATGTCGGCATTTAACGGGTTAATGAGACGATGATGCAGATCGCTTTGCATCGATGTTTGCATTAGGGCATCAATCACAGCCGCTATCTCAGAGTGAGATTTATCACGACCTGTGATGTAGCTATACCCTAGCTCTCCACTATCAAGTTGGATCACTGTTCGCGTCATCGTAACGTCACCGATATTAAACTGGCTCCCTGTTGAACCCATTCTTGCGCGAACTTGGGCTAGACCAATCTCAGGTTCTCGAACAAAGTGATAACTCGGATCTAAACCAAGTTGCTGCCAACCGTTAGCTAAGGCACGATGATCGCATCGAGCTAACACAGCCATCCACTTTTGTCGTTGCGTTCTTTGTTCCGTTTCCATTTAGTGCTCCAAAACAATTTCAACCAAATCCGATCGCGTATGTGAAGATGAAAACTCCACGATCCGATCAGTGCCCTTTAAGGCATTGGTGGTTTTAAATGCCATAACTGGCGTTTTGCTAGGAAGTTGTAGTAGACGACAATCCGTTTTGGTGGGCATAACGGCCCTCAACCGCGTCGAACGTCTCGTCAGTTGAACGTCTAGTTTGTCTCTCAAATAGTGATGAAGCGATCCCACTTCAAAATGTTTTACAGCAGGCCACCAGTTCACATCAGAGAGGTAATGGTCAATCACACTGGCTGGTACACCATCAATTTTTCTTAATGTGGTGAGTTTAATAATCGATGACTCAGGTAAGACACCAAAGAGAGCTGCCACCTTGTCGTTTGCACGAGTTAAACCTCGTTCGATCACTCGACTCGTTGGTAAACTGCCCTGCTCCAACAAATTATCAGTAAAATGCGCCCCGGCATGTAATGGGTACTCGAATGGTTGGCTAACCACCATATTGCCTCGTCCTTGTTGGCGTTCGATCATCCCATTAAACACCAGCTCATCTATCGCACGACGCACGGTATGACGATTTACATTAAACCGTTTAGCAAGTACTGATTCTGATGGTAAATAGTCACCGGCTTGAAAATAGCGGCGAACATCCTCTTCTAAGTGTTTCGCAATATTCAAATACACTCTCATCATCAATCTCTCAGCATCACGGGTGACTTATCTAGACAAGTTATGAAAAATATTAAATAAACATTTTTCGGATATGTTGTGAGGCAAAATCAATCAAACTCACAGTGACAATGACGATCAACATAATGCAAGCGGTCTGTTGGAACTGAAAACCTCTTATCGCTTCCCATAACAGAACCCCTATACCACCAGCACCCACCATGCCTACCACAGTGGCCGAACGAACGTTCGACTCAAGCCGATATAACGTAAAAGAAATCCAAAGCGGTAATACTTGAGGAAGAACACCATATAAAATCTCTTCAATTTTATTGGCACCTGTCGCACGAACGCCTTCTACTGGGCCAATATCAATCGCTTCGACCGCTTCAGAAAACAGTTTTGCAAGTACCCCTGTGGTATGTACAAATAACGCAAGTACGCCGGCAAAAGGTCCTAACCCAACAGCAACAACAAATAGCATTGCAAATACCATTTCATTAATGGCTCGAGCAGAATCCATCAAGCGGCGCATTGGCTGATATATCCACCAAGGGGCTATATTTTCTGAGCACATCAATCCAAATGGGATGGAAATAACGACGGCTAATATCGTCCCCCACAATGCAATTTGTATCGTTATCAAGGTCTCTTCGAGGTAAAGTTTCCAGTAAGTAAAATCTGGCGGGAAAAAATCCGCCCCTAGCTCAATCATGTTTCCAGAATCTTTTATTAATTGAACTGGATTTATTTCTGCACCTTGCCAAGACCAAGCAAGAACAAACGCAACCAATAACATGATTGCAAAGCGCTTCCATTGAGAAGTGGGACCCATTGGGATATTTTGAGTTGAACTGCTCATTGCATCTATCCATTAAAAACTGTGTGGCAGCAAAGGGCTGGAAAACTCGCGCCTCCAGCCCATGCGACGCTATTCCATTGCTTCAAGAGCACTCATTTGGCGGTTTAGAACAGCAAGCTTACTCTTCGCTGATTCTAATTTTGACGCTTGCTCTTTGGTTAAACTTGTTTGTTTATTCAAGCTATTTAACTGTTTAAAGAGCGCTAGCTGGCGAATGGGTAGCAGCTGTAAGTCACTCGATGGTTTAAAAGGAGCCCAACCGAGTTCTTTTAGAACGGCTAGCTCTTTCTCATCACCAGAAGTACCGTAATCCATGAAAAAACTGTAAATTTCATTTTTTGCTGAATCAGGGAGATTTTTACGCCACACAATAGGATCGGATGGAATCAGTGGTGACTGCCAAATCACTTTGATATTGGCAAACTTTTCTGGATTGGTAAGCTCGAAACGGCGCATGCTTTCGGTATTATTCGTCGCTACATCCACTTGCTGATTTGCAACAGCAAAGAGATTCACTTCATGACTAGAATTCAACGTGCGCTTAAACTCTGACGGTTGAATGTTATTTTTTGCAAAAACATAGTATGACGGTACAAGAAAACCTGATGTTGAATTGGGATCGCCATTACCAAACGCGAGCTCCGAACGCTGAGAAATCATGTCTTCAACACTGTTAATTGGGCTGTCTTTATGGGTGATCAATAAACTCCAGTAACCAGGATTACCTTCGGAGTCTACCGTTTGCGCGAAAACCTCGCCCCCAGCTCGGTCAACCGCTTCCATCGCTGATTTGTTACCAAACCAAGCGACATCAACTTTATCGAAACGCATACCTTGAATAATGCCTGCATAATCTGGCGCAAAATACGCTTTCACTTCCATGCCCAGCTTATCACTCATATCTTTTAGGAACGGGTCCCACACTGTTTTGAGATTTTGCTGTGATTCAGTCGAAATAATACCGAAATTAAGCGATTCCAATTGCTCTTCAGCAGAAACGGGGATCGCTGTTGCAGCTGTAAGTAGTCCAAGACTACAAACCATCGTCTTTAGTGCTCGTAACATCTTCAATATCCTTTGTGTGTTAACGTAGTAAAGGGGTGGAATGGGTTTGTGGTAGAGGTTCACTCTCATCAATATTGACTTTGGGTTGATAGCTATAGAGCTGTTCAAGCTCTTGTTGGCTGATGCTTGCGCTTTCACCTTGATAAAAGACTTTGCCTTCTTTTAACGCGATGACATGTTTACAATATTTAAGGGCATGCTCGACTTGGTGCAAAGTAACAACCACAGGAATCCCTTCCCGCTGGTTAATGTCTGTCAGTAATTCCATCACAATACGAGAAGACTCTGGATCTAATGAAGCAATGGGTTCATCAGCGAAAATGATCTTCGCTTTTTGCATCAAGGCACGAGCGATGGCTACACGTTGTTGCTGCCCACCAGAAAGAGTCGAAACACGTTGATAGGCAAAATCACTCATCCCAACTCGCTCTAAAGCAGCTAACGCTTGCTGTTTTTGCTCTACACTGAATCGACCACTTAAAGTACGCCACAACGGTGTATGGCTCATGGCACCAATTAATACGTTAGTTAGGACAGTGAGGCGATTAACAAGGTTGAATTGTTGAAAAATGTACCCCGCTTGGGCGCGTCTTTGTCGAATATCAACCGTTGCACGACCATGCGCTTGGACCACTTCACCTAAAACACGGATCTCACTGTTTTGATCTTTATCGCCATAGACTAAGCCACTTAAATGGCGCATTAATGTTGATTTACCCGATCCCGAAGGGCCTAAGAGCGCCGTCATTTCTTTATGATGAATACTGAAATCGATCCCATCTAAAGCTTTTTTATTTCCAAACGTTTTTGTCAACGCTTTGACTTCAATAATGTTATCCATGCTATTGAGTCCTAGTTAAATAATGCTCATAGCGTGGCAATTTTTTGTGTCGCTTTTATAAAAAAAACATTTCAGGAATGTGGCAGAAAAGCGCATTCAAAAAAGGTATAGCAGGTAAGATTCAAGCAGAATAAAGGAGCAGAGAGATTATCTAGACGAGAGCACTAACTTGTCTAGATAACGCCTTAATGAAAAGTTAATAAATGAATCAATAGCGCGGCTATATATAATAGAAAATAAAATAGCCTTTAGATTTCATTGTATTTAACCCATAAACAAAATATACTTTTTAGGTATTATCTTGAATTTAAGTTCTATATAATCATAAGGTTGATCATATTTCTATTATAATAAGCAATATCTAAAGTAAGGCGTCTGAATTGAAAAAAGTAATAACGCTAACCACATTAATATTGGTGTTAATGGGTTGCAGTAGCCATAGTGAAAAAGACTCAGTAAGCGATAATGAGCATTGTGTTCTCGTGAGTAACCCTGCACTAATGAGCAATGATAATGGAAATTGTACTAAATTCGACTTTAGAGCATTTTTTGAAGAAAGAAATAAAGATAAAGGATAAAAGATAAAAGATAAAAGCGTTAAATTGCAGAAAATCAGAAACGTTAATCCAATACCACTGCGTTTTTCTTAAATCATTTTCCGAAAGCCTTGAGTAAGCAACAACCTACTCAAGGTATGAACAGGCTACTCTCTACCTCAAAAACGAGTCAAAATCAAATCGCGATAGATGATTACAAAGAAAAATCATAATCAGTCGATTAAACATGAAACTTTTACATTCTGATTAGTGCCCCCCCTTCCAAACTCACTTTGAATGACACAAAAATCACTTTCACCTATTTTTCAACTTATCGTTTATCTATACAATCTTGGCGTTTTAAATTTAGAAGAATAAAAGAATGAATGAGCTCCTAATCTTTCACCACCGGCTAAAACAAGCCCGTGAAGAGCATGGCATGACCCAAGTCGATGCTGCCAAACACCTTAAGATAGCAAGACAAACCTACTTAGACTTAGAGAATGGTCGAACACAACCACGCTTAGATACACTTTTAGAATTATCAAAGATGTTTAATAAAAGCATTATGTTCTTTGCTGGTGATCGTCCTTCTTTAGATGAATTTGACACCTTGGAGTTACTGGCGGAGCTGCAACAACGCTATGTGACGCTTTCCACTGACAGGACTGAAGAGGCGACGGCTCAACCGGAATAAAAAAGTCTGGGAGATAGCAACCTTTTGGGAGGGTATTGCTAATGACATCCATGCTTTAAAGATTTCTACGATTTCCTCGAAGCTCACTTTGTATGGGGTGGCCAAACAACACGCATCGTTTACGCCATGAACGCTAGCTTGTCTTCAGTTACACCCAAATCTGCTAGGCGTTGTTTCCTCCCTACCTTTTCATATAGCACATCAATGACTTCAAGGGCTACATTCATTGCTTGCTCTTGTGTCATTGCTGCCGTGTCGATACCCATCGCTTTGGCTATATCAACAAAAAACATAGATTGGTTCAAAAACCTAATATTGGCTGTCTCACATTCGCAACAATGAGTCATTTTGATCGGTCACTTATTTACCGAACACATAGTATGTCTCTTGCGCATATATAGCGCGTGTCACTTATTCTAGAATTGATGCTAAGGATACTACGTGATGAAAAAACTCCTTTTAGCTCTATTTCCTTTTTTACTATTTTCAGCTCCATCTTTCGCCTATACAAAATATACGGTTTTAAACAGTACTTCAGGTACTGTTGACTACCTTATCTTTAAACAAATGAGCGGACTTTTTTGTGGTGAGCACTATATTGATAATCTAACACCCTGGTCATTAACGCCTGATTCTGATGGCAGGGGAGCTTGCCTGCTTAAGAGTATCCAAGGAATACTTCACATTGATGGCGAAGATATACCATTGGAATATCATTCATCAGGTACGTCATATGGCCAATTCGTTATTGTATCGAAGCGTGTTGATAATAAGGTAACAGCAAAAATAGTATCCGCCGATATTTTGGGTAACTATAACAATAGTGATGATACCCCTCAATATGATGATACCCCTCAATATGATGATACCCCGAAATATGATGATACCCCGAAATATGATGATACTCCCTCGGTGTAAAGGTAATCCTCAATAACTAAATAACGACAAATGGAAAATAAAAAGCCGCTCTTTGGCGGCTTTATATATGTACTTATAAGCGACCAGATCACTTGAGAGATATACTTTTTTACAAATACATAGCGCGTGTCACTTATTCTATAATCGATGTTAAGGATACTACGTGATGAAAAAACTTCTTTTAGCAATACTCCCTTTTTTACTATTTTCAGCTCCATCCTTCGCCTATCCAAAATATATAGTTTTAAACAGTACACGAGGTACTATTGATGAACTTACTTTTTATCAAGTTGTATGTAGGCCTAATTATATTGATAAGTTAGGTCCTCAGTCGTTAAAGCAGGAGGACTACCCTTATGACAGAGGAGATTGCCTGCTGAGGTATATCAGAGGAACACTTCATATCGACGGTATGGACATCCCTCTAGAGTACCATTCATTCGGTACCACATATGGTCAATTCGCTATTGTAGCAAAGCAGATTAATAATAAGTGGAACGCTAAAATAGTGTCTGCTGATATTAGGGGAGACTATCAAGAGCCTAACATACCTAAAGATGCAGAGCATCAATAACTGAATAATGGCAAATACAAATTTAATCAGGTTTAAAATTATTTATATGATACATAAAATACGGCTATTTATACTTAGTGATAAAATAATTAAAAAGAATGTGAAAAATTACATCTTTATTTCTGATTTTTAATCATCTTTATACCTAGCCTAAATGTTTGATACAAAAAAGACCGATATTTATCGGCCTTTTTGAATATCATACAGTGAATGGAAATTACTCTTCTTTAGGGTAATGAATATCAACACCGAGCCCAGGATGACAGTCATAAAGTTTTACGTCACCTTTATGTAATTCAGCTACCGCTTTAACTAAAGATAACCCTATGCCTAAACCACCATCATTTCGTGCTTTATTGATCCGGTATAATCGTTCAAACACTCGCTCTTTTTCGCATTCAGGAATACCAGGGCCATTATCTTTCATCGCGATCATCACGGATTCATTTTCTTGTCGGCAAATCAGAGAAAGCTCACTTCCTTTAGGGCAATAACGCAATGCGTTTTCCACCAAATTAGCCAGTTGCTGGATCAACAATTCACGATCACCCTGAATAACAAGCGGAGACTTTGGCGTATGAACGTTTAAGACCATCCCTGCATCATCTGCTACATCGACATAGATATCCGCAATAATATTGACTACATCAACAATATCAACAGTTTCAAATCGTTGACGACGTTGACCTGACTCAATTTGTGAAATCCGCAATAGCGCATCAAAAATATCAGCCAAACGAGTAGATTCTTTGACAGCTAATGCTAACTGCTCAG
Organism: Photobacterium sp. GB-56; assembly: GCF_003026105.1. Taxonomy (GTDB): domain Bacteria; phylum Pseudomonadota; class Gammaproteobacteria; order Enterobacterales; family Vibrionaceae; genus Photobacterium. The sequence continues at coordinate 107,692 of NZ_PYNW01000014.1, forward strand.
ATAAATGATGGCTATCAACTGTATTTTGTTGAACCAGCATTTCATCGAGAGTCAGTAAATGATACTGCAAACGTGTGATAGGTGTTTTCAATTCATGAGCAATATTGGCAGAAATATCGCTCATTGCCGCCACAACACTTTGTAAGTGAGAGAGCATTTCATCCACCGAATAACTGATACGATCCAGATCATTATCTTGCCGAGAAACGGTGGTTCTTGCCGATAAATTGCCTTCTGATGCCATTTTTAGCACATGTTCAATACGATCAATTTTTTCTTGGTTACGTTTACTCATGTAAGTGACGATTACGCCACTCAGTAGCACAACGAGTATCCCAGATAAGGTAAAGCCTGTGACTAAAACATCGATAACATCATCTTCATCAATAGGTTCTTTGTCTATTTCAGTTGTCATTCCATACATAAAGGCTTCAATGTTTTGCTCAATCTCGTCATTTAATTCATCTAAATGATAATCAACATACGAAATCGTGATACTTGATATCAGTAGCAAGCTCACTATAGAGACGGTAACAAACATTACTCCTTGTTGAATCGCAGAATGACGTAACCAAGGATGCGAAGCGCAAAATGTCTTTATGCGTTCGACCATTAACGGCAGTATTGAGCTTCTCATTTTTTGCACTCTAATTTGTAACCCGCCCCACGTACGGTATGGATCAACTGATCGCCAAACGGTTTTTCTAATTTATTACGCAAGCGACTGATATGTGTTTCTACTACACTGGTCTGAGGCTCAAAATACAATCCCCATACATGCTCAAGTAACATAGTTCGTGTGATCACACGGCCTGGATGACGAAGAAAAAGCTCCAAAATACGAAACTCTTTCTGCTGTAACTGTAAGTTTTGCCCTTGGCGACATGCGGTATGATCAAATAAATTCAGTGAAACATCAGCATAGTGCAATTCGTTAGTGGCTTTTTCTAGCAACTGATGTGAACGACGAGATAACGCAGACAAGCGTGCCAATAACTCTGAAAAAGCAAATGGCTTAGTTAAATAATCATCGCCTCCTGCCTCTAATCCATCAACGCGATCATCTATCCCCCCCAGCGAGGTTAAAAATAATACGGGCATGGTTATTTTTGATGCTCGTAATGCCTTAACAAGCGCGAGTCCATCTAAGCCTGGCAACATTCGATCTACAATCGCAATATCAAATTGTTCCGTGAGACATATCGATAATGCATGTCTCCCATCATCAACACATAAAATATTATGTCCGGCTTCTTGGAGGCCTTTCTCAACATAACGGCTTAAACTGATATCGTCTTCAACAAGCAAGATACGCATAATAATCGCTCGGTAATATAATCAGACTCACTAAACGTGCTGTCCAATAAAAATAAATGAACTAGATCAATACAGAAAAGCAGTGAGCGCTTTAACAACATCGCTCACTGCAATCATTTTAGAGGTAGGCTTATACTCAGAAAAAGTACGACGTATTTACCGTAATATTGCCACCATTCGCGATGCTATCTACATAGTATTCCATTGCCGCACCAATATGAATATTTCGGTAAAGGTTATAATCAACGCCAACACTTGCAACAATACCTAACGCACTGTCTTTTTTATTCTCACCACCAGAGCGAGGTAGATTTATCTCAATGTCATCATTTAATACGTGCTCATATTCATCATGAGATGATGAGGTGTATTTATAATGGCTATACGTTAAACCAAGACCGCCTTTAAGCTGTATGTTTTCAGATAATGAGTAAAACATCACAGGCTTTAGGCTAATTTGTTTAACCGATAAATCCGACTCCCACTCGCGCTCTAAAATAAATCCAGGTTTATCAGACAGAAGTAACTGACTGCTATCCCCGTCTAAATCAAACTGTTTATAGCTAAGTTCAAGACCATAATTGTTTTCTGTTTTATAGCCAATAAAACCACCGAACACAGAGCTAGAATCACTAGCTACAACCGTTTTATTATCAGCGAGAAAGTGTGTTTGGTAATCGTGTTTTACTGATGCTGCACCATATTCCAAACCCATATAAGGCGTAGCCACTGCACTACCACTTAGGAAGGCTAACGAAAGCAATACTGACTTTTTCATTTTATCTATCTGTAACTAATGAGGAGATTATACTATTTCAACAATTGTGAAATTATCGTGATATCTAGAAAGTATTAACTCGCAATTCGAATATAATCTACATCAATAGCAGTATGATTAAATTCTTTATCAATTTCGCCAGAGATCGTTATTTTCGTTTCCGGTGTAACTTGGATGCCGAACCACTTGTCATGATCAATCTCAATCGTGACAGAGCCAGTACCATCAGTAAATGTGTAATGCTCACCACCTAAAGAGCGGGTAATATTTCCTGTCAGTGCCACCGGTGTATCATCACTGAACATGCCAGCATCAAGCACAGCCTTCACTGTGTCTAAGCCGTAACTTGGTCCAGTAAATCCTTGTTGTTGAGTTTGTACTGCCACTGACGGTATAAAACCTTGAGTTGGCATTTCAGCTAAAACTGATGTTGATAACAATGCTGCTGGTAAAAGGAATAAAGAAATACGTTTAATAGACATGTTGAAAACCTTATGTTTGTTTTGATGCTGAAAGAATACATAAGGTTCTATACACCAACCTGTCATGAACTTTACATTTTTGTAAGGTTCGCAATAGCACCGTACACAAGGTAAAGAATGTTTTGAGTCACCAGAGGTTGTTGCAAATAATCTTAATAGGTAAATGATCGGACTCTATCCTATTGTTGAGATACTTCACTAGTCGCTGTTGCTGTTGCTGTTGCTGTTACTGCTTATTCAGGAATAAAGTGTTTCTATTTGAATTTAAAATAGGCCATTGAATAGCTTAATTAAATATAGAAAACTATAATTCTAATTTCATATTGATTTTTTTCACCAAGTCCTTTTATATTTATCCTCTTTCAGACAACAAACATTAATCTCATTTAATTACTCTTGTTAATATTTACCAACAACGACGAAAAATTAATTTGTCATTCTCATGAAATATATTCATTAAAGATATGAGAAATAAAATTTACTTTATATATTTAGAATGTGAAAATATAACCCTTACATACTAGTGTTCACATTGCAATGATCGATAAAATAACACATAAAAACAAAACGTTAATTACTTTTATTAAGCCATTCGTGCTATTTTTTACGATAATATCATGTGGATATTTTGCTTATAATGCCTATCATTTAGAGAAATTTTATAAGCAATACTTCAAGACAATAAATTCAGTATATTCTGTAAGCCGTCGTTTTAGTTCATTTTACAACAATACAGATACTAGACTTATCCCAAAAGGCCAACAGTATTTCAATGGTGTTTCCGTGGTTATAAACCATACATCTGAAGTGAAAAACTTATCTAAAGGGATAAACCTTCTTCGTGATCAACTGGATCAACTAACAGATAACAATATTTGGACAATCGCTGTTTTTGATAATCCAGCAACTCATGCGCATTTTGATCCCGCACGTAGACAATATTTAGAATCTTATAAAAACTATGAGAAAAATTCTGTCATCAAAAGGATTATAGATAAAGAAGGCCTAGGTGAAACCTATAGTTATTTTTATGGCTGTAATATAAAAATGACAGAGAAATATATAGAAGATGGATCAAACCAAGCAATCAGAACATTATACTATCCAATTTATAACAACCGTAAATTAGATGCGTTACTAGCTATTGATATTAAAAACAATATACTCAATGATGCACTTAAGATTTATAATAATAAGTATAAAACTGTACTTTATTCGAATCCATCAAAGTATGACTTTTCCATTAAAAAACTCTTACCTTGCTCAAGCCAAGACCCTTTTTATGTCGGAGTTAACTTATTTAATATTTTAAAGTACTCACTAATACCTGCATTATCATTAACTTTTTTTATTTACTGGTTAACCGCAAAAATAAAAATGAGAAAGTTCTCATTACAACGAGATCTCATGACCCACTTCTATCGACGTGATTACTATGAGAAAAAACTACATGCTCAAAAAGGTTTCTGCTTACTGATTATTGATATTGATCACTTTAAGTCAATTAATGATACCTATGGTCATGAAGTAGGCGATGAAGTGATACGTAAGTTAGCAGAAAGGTTGGGGCGATGCATACGTCAAAGTGATATTGCTATCCGTTGGGGTGGAGAAGAATTTATCCTAAGCTTTACGTCAATGACGAAAGAACAATTGAAGTTAAAAGCTGAAAAAATTCGACATGTTGTGCAGGTATCCCCTATCCATAACATTGCTGTCACTATTTCAATTGGTGGTACTGTGTCAGACACATTATCATTTAGTGAAGCATATAAAGTTAGTGATGATGCGTTATATCAATCAAAACATAATGGTCGTAATCAATCGACGATTGTTTAATTCGCTAATACTTAGTTTTAATAAAGTTTAAATCAGCGACTATTATATGCCATCCTTGATAGCTTATTCAGTGTTCGAGGATGGCAATATGATTACAGGTTATTGCCCTTCTATCACCGTGGCGAACTAACACTCGAAAACGGCCTAACCGATATACAAAGTGGGCGTAGGTGCCCCATGTAGTGGTACATTAAATTTGGCCACCTACTCAGAGGTGATATCATCACCTCTTAACATGGATAGGTGACATCATGACAAAACGAACAAGACGATTATTTAGTGCTGAATTTAAATTAGAGGCAGCA
>NZ_PYNW01000015.1 GCF_003026105.1 Photobacterium sp. GB-56
ACTAGTTAACTTTTCCCAGATTGCTATTTATTGTCGATGACAATAAATAAACCGAATTTGCTTGGCGACCATAGCATTATGGACCCACCTGATCCCATGCCGAACTCAGTAGTGAAACGTAATAGCGCCGATGGTAGTGTGGGGTCTCCCCATGTGAGAGTAGGACATCGCCAGGCTTCAAATTCGTTTTCACTTTTACAAAAAGTGAAGACAAAAAGTTAAGATATTCGTTTGAACTATGGATATCGGATAAAACGAAAGTTTTATCTCCGTGTGGAGCGGTAGTTCAGTTGGTTAGAATACCGGCCTGTCACGCCGGGGGTCGCGGGTTCGAGTCCCGTCCGCTCCGCCACTTATATTAAGCCCTAGTCGAAAGACTAGGGCTTTTTTTCGTTTGTAAGAAATGAATATGATAGTGGGGTAGTTTGTTTGGTTAAGATTTAAAATTGAGAAGCTTAACGGCTGGTCACGCTGGGATGCGCTGGTATTAGGTGTGGAACCTACCATTATTAAATAAAAAAGCCCCGCTATTACTAGCAGGGCTTAGAATATTCTTATTGTGACTATAGATTAGATAACAACTTTACCGTTTTTAACCGCTAGCGTATCGCCAGTTGGTTTTTTATCCATACGAATTGTGTCTTTGTCATCGCCTAGTTGGTAGGTTACATCATAGCCAATGGTTTGTTCTGTTTTGCTATTTTCTGTGTGACAACGTTTTTCCATTGTTGTTGTTGTATGGCCTTCTTGGTATTTACCTTGAGCCATATTACCAGCAACGCCACCGGCTACTGCACCAGCTACTGTTGCGACTTTCTTACCGTTACCACCACCAACTTGGTGTCCTAGTACACCACCGGCAACAGCACCGGCAAGCGTACCTAACACTTTATTTTCGTCTTTAGGAGCTACTTTATGAGTCACAGCAACTTGCTCACAGACTTGGTGTGGTGTTGTTACTGTTTTAGTGACGGCTTTTACTGATAAAACTTTTGCTTCTGTTGGTTCGCTAGCGTGAGATTTTTCATTACACCCTGTTAACGATAAGCTTGAAATAGCAACCAGTGCACTTAGACCCACAATCATATGTTTTTTCATTATATCTCTCCTTAATTTTATGAAGTCTATTCTCCTGATTCGTTCCTGTTTAATGACAGAGCGTTGTGATTTAAATGTAAGCTAATAGTAAAATATTGAATGGATCGGATGTTGTTGATTTAGCATATGGATGGAAATAGCTGGTTTTATTTTTTAATAAAGGACTAAAATAAGAAACTTAAATTGATTAAGTAAATATAAATCACTTTAAAATGAGGACTAAAATAACGCGGTTAATTATTATCATCACTGAGTGGGCTTGTTGGAATGAATAATTCAACAGAAATCCTTTTAGCCGATCAAGTCAAAGGTGTTATTAAAGAGAACTGGAATATCCTATTTCTCGCTATATTAATAGTTAGCATCGGTCAGCTTAGTTTAGGCTTAGTCTTTCCTTTGTTACCTTGGATCCATCTTGATTTTAAAATTAATCAAAATCTTGCGGAAGGACTGATTGTTAGTTATTTGATCGGATATGGTCCATCACAATTATTCTATGGGCCGTTATCTTATGTTTATGGGCGGCGTCATGTATTATTAATAGGTTTGTTGATATCTATCCTTGGTTTAGGAGTTATCTTAACTTTTCACCATGACTTTTCTATTTTGATTATAGGACGCTTTATTCAAGGTGTTGGTGGAGGGTGTGAATCAGTTATTGCACGTTCAATGCTACATGATAGCTATAAAAATAAATTCTTTTTATCAGCAATGACGGGACTATCTATTATTTCTGCTTTTACTCCTATATTTTCACCGATTATGGGAGGGTTAGTGAATCACCATTTTGGTTGGTTTGCGGTTTTTATTTGCTTGTTTATCTATACCGTTCTAGGTTTTCTCATTTTATTTTTCTATTTGCCTGAAACATTATCTACACCTCGTGTCTCTATTTCATTTATTCCTATATTTCAATATTATGGCTCCTTGCTAAAAGATAGATACTTTCTTTCTTATGCGATGATCGGTTGGGTTAACTGGGCACTTGTCATATTTACCGGTTCATTAGCGCCATTTATTTTAGAATCACAATTACATATTACTTCAGAAAATTATGCTTATTGGTCTATTATTCCTGCAGTGGCGTTTTTACTTGCAAGTACATTATGCTTTATATTGAGGAAGTCTTACGGTACGCACCATATTGTTTTTATTGCTCCTGTTATTCAATTGAGTGTGGTTATGATCTTTTTATCACAACCAATGTCACTATTAACGCTAACAATTGGCTTTATTGGTGTGGCTGTTGCTCAAGCGCTTATTTATCCCTGTTCCCAATCCTTATTATTGGTACCTTACAGTAATCAATTAGGAACAGTAAGTGCGCTCTCTGGTGGCGGACAAATGTTATTCTCAGCGATTTTTATTTTTATCGCATGGCAGCTTAATCTTGATAATTATTACTCACTTACAGCCATTATATTTATTACGTCTCTCATAGGGCTGCTTTTTGCCTTGCTGGGCAAGCGATCTATGGCAAGTGCATCACTAGAAAATGAATTATTTAAGCAATAAAAAATCGGGGAATTTTTTTTTCTTTATTACAATGTACATGCGTAAAGCAATAATAAAGATAATACTGCTCAAGGTTGCGACATCTGGGTTAATGTGGTGCTCAGTTTGGAGAATATATAAGTAACAGCCGATAATAACGGGACTGGCATAAAACTCCGTATTGTTAAACATGGTTGGACGGTTGGTGAGAATGTCACGTAGTACGCCACCAAATACCGCAGTGATCATCCCCATAGTGATCGCAACATAGGGCGCATAATGTTGAGCGGTCAGATCTTTAGTGACTAACACTGAGAACATGGAAATACCAATCGCATCCAGAGTTACAATAATACGTTCGACTTTTACGTGTCGTAAATGTGGAGCAAGGAAAAAACCTATAAAAGAGCTGAGTAATGCTGTCCAAAAATAGGATGGATCTCTTATCCAAAAAACCTGATTTGTGGATAGTATAATATCTCTTACGGTTCCGCCTCCGAGTGCTGTTACCCATCCAATCACCATGATGCTGACGATATCTTTACCTTTATTAGATTCACTGATCACGGCACTTAATGCGAAGGCAATAATACAAATAATTTCAATCGTGTGAATAAACATTTAAGCGCCTATAGTGTGGTGATTGATTTTATTATTAATTGAAAAATATTAGCATGTTAGATATTAAATGGGAGAGCAAATAGTGAAGTTAGTGTTTTCAATAATAGCAAAGGTCAGTATTAAACTAACCTTTGCTTTCATTGGTATCAGCGACCGCTATGATCAAAGTTTTGTGTATCATCAGCTGTACACTGCGCTGTCGGATGAGAGTTTAAAAAATCAAGCGAGCGTTGGAAGTCAGCAATTAATAAGCTAGCAAGGTCTACTGTAAAGCCTTGTTTAACTAAGATACGTTGTACCACAATATCTTTCGCGTTTGCAGGCAAGCTATAAGCAGGTACTAACCAGCCTCGAGTACGTAGGCGATCCGCTAAGTCATATAAGCTAAATGAAACGTTAGCATTATTTTTTAAGCGCCATGAAATGGCTGGAATACCTTTTTCACGATTGCCGTCAAACAAGAACTCAAACAGATCAAATTTGTTTAACTCTTTAACGAGGTATTCGCACACATCGTAACTTGCATCATGAATACGTTTGTAACCTTCATAACCTAAACGTAGAAAGTTGTAGTATTGTGCAATGATTTGTCCTGCTGGACGAGAGAAATTCAAGGCGAAAGTCGGCATGTCACCACCTAAGTAGTTAACATGGAATACTAAGCCTTCAGGTAAATCTTCTTTGCTACGCCATACAACCCAGCCAACGCCTAATGGCGATAAACCAAACTTGTGGCCAGAAGTACTGATTGATTTAACCCGCTCTAAGCGGAAATCCCAAGGTTCAATTTCTGTGGCACAAAATGGGGCTAGCATTGCGCCGCTTGCGCCGTCAACGTGGATATCAATCGAGTTACCAGTGTCATGCTCGTAAGTATCTAGTGCATCAGATAACGGTTTTACTGTTTCGTATAAACCGGTGAAAGTTTGACCGAAAGTCGGTACCACCATAATAGTGTTATCATCAACGAGTTCTAACATGTCTTCTGGGGTCATAAAATAATGACCGTCGTCCATTTTAGTTTCGCGCATTTCAACGTCCCAGTAGCGGGCAAATTTTTCCCAACAAACTTGGACAGGGCCACAGACCATGTTTGGTTTATCGGTTGGTTGACCAAGAGCACGACGTTTTTCACGCCAGCGCCATAGGGCAGCCAAACCACCTAGCATACAGGCTTCACTTGAACCTGTGGTTGAAGTTCCGACTGTTGTAACAGAATCAGGTGCATTCCATAAATCCGCTAACATATGAACACAACGACCTTCAATTTCAGCAGATTGAGGGTATTCATCTTTATCAATCATGTTCTTATCAATGGATAGATCCATTAATTTATGCACTTCATCTTCTTCCCATGTTTGGCAGAAGGTCGCAAGATTTTGACGTGCATTACCATCTAGGTAAAGTTCATCACGGATCATTTGATAGATCACTTTAGGTGCTTGTTCTTGCTGTGGTAGTTTGGTCGTTGCCGCAACGTTATGAATAGTATCTGAGCCATAGATTGGATCATTACCTGTTTTACGGTTTACTTCATGAAGAGCCATAATTTTTCCCTACCTTAGTGTTGCTTACTGCTAAATAAGTTCCAAGCCATTGCTTGAGTAACATGCTTAATCATTTGTTGACCACGGATACTGTTACCAAATGGGTCTAGTCGTGGCGAGAATGCAGCCAGTGCACCTACGTTTGGAATAACCGTTACTAAACCGCCGCCAACGCCACTCTTTGCTGGTAAACCGACATCATATGCCCAATCACCAGAAGTATCGTAAAGCCCTTCCATTACCATCTCTGCGAGAATGTGGGGAATGTTTTGAGGGTCAATCACCTGTTGACCTGAGCATGGGTTTTTACCACCATTGGCCAGTGTTGCGCCTACGGTGGCAAGTTCTACCGTATTAAAGAGGGTAGAACATTGGCGTGTATAAACATCACACGCTTCAAGTGGCTCTGAATACATACGCCCAGATGATTCTAATAACAATGCGATAGCACGGTTATGAGTATTGGTCGTTTGTTCAGACTGATTGACTTCGTCAGAGAGCGATATTTCGCTGTTTGCTAGCAGGGATTGAAAGTTCAAAATCTGCTGCCAGCGTTGCTCTTTATCTGTCGCTTTAACTAAGCTCACTGTTGCCATTGCACCGGCATTAACGAGAGGGGTTAGGGGTTTACCGTTATGGAGTTCAAGTGCCAAAACGGAATTAAATGGCATCCCTGTTGGTTCTGCACCGACTTTACTGTGCAGCGCATCGGCGCCTGATTGTTCAAGAACTAATCCAAGCGTCATAATTTTTGAGATAGATTCAATAGCAAATTTATAATCACAGTCTTGTAATTGAATAATCTCGCCAGTAACAGACACAAAGGCTAAGCCTGTAAGTTCTGACGGTACTGATGCAAGAAACGGAATATATGAGGCGTTTTCGCCGTCGTTATTCGTTTTTGCTTCATTCAGTGCTTGCTGCATAATGACAGCAAGCTTTTCATTTAGTGGTGGCATTTGACGCATCCTTAACTCTTATTGATTTAATGTATGAGTTACTTTGTCTGATGGATTGATCACACCTGGATGAGTATCTTCTATTTCCCAAGTAAAGGGTGCAAAGTCTGAGACTGTTGGATCTTTCCAGTGCGGTTTACGGGCTTTGTAGATGAATAATGGAACAGCTACAAATATCACCGTTAGTACCACTAAGAAGCCAATGTATTCTTCAGGGCTACCGACTGAAATTTGACTTGGTGGAATGAAAGAGAAGATGAATGCTAATAGTGAACCAGAAAAGCCAACACCAGCTATGATCCACATTCCCATATCACCACCAGGGATTTTGTATGGACGAGGGCGATTAGGTTGGCTGTAGCGTAAATGAATCGCTGCAGCAAACATTAATAAGTACATGATGAGGTAAAGAACGACCGTTAATTGACTTAGAATTTGATAAGCAGCTTGAACTGAAGGTAATACTACAAACACAGTAGAAATCATGGTCACTAAGAACGCTTGTGCCATCATGATATGGGTTGCCATACCATTTTTGTTGGTGTATTGCCAAAAGCGTGGTAAATAACCACCTTTAGCAACCACAAGTAATGCCGATGAAGGACCTGCAACCCAGCCAACAACTCCAGCAAGTACACCTAGCGCTAAACAAGCTGCCATAATTGGCGCAGCCCAGCTGATGCCAGCCCAAGCAAACATATCATTGTAAGCGACTAATAAACTTTGAGTTAAGCTGATGTCTTGTTGTGGAATAACAAATGCAATTGCCAGCGTGCCAAGTACGAATACACAGACAGTACCAATCGCAGCAATCGCAATCGCAATTGGGTAGTTACGCGGCGCATTATCAACTTCTTTAACGTGAATCGCGTTCATTTCCATACCGGCATAGAATAAGAAGATACTTGCCGCTAAAACTACGTTATTAAAGTTAGAAAAGTCAGGAATAATATCGTGCCAAGAAAGTTGAATTTGTGGTGGCTTACCTGAGAAGAATAGGTAAGAGAAACCTAAAATAATTAATACGATACCAGGAATAACAGTACCAATTAACCCGCCCCATTTAGCCACTTTAGAAAAGGCTGCAGTGCCGCGTAAAGCGATGAAAGTTGCGAGCCAATAAATGGCTAATACTATTCCTAGTACGAAGAATTTATTTTGAGATAATGCTTGATCCCATGATTTATCTGGACCCATAAATGCAAGTGAAACAGAGCCAAAAGTTAATGCGGTTGGAAACCAAACAGTCACTTCAATCCATAGCATGAAGATCGCAACTAACGCTATTCGAGCTCCAAAAGCTTCGCCGACCCAGCGGAATACACCGCCTTTTTCAGACCAACCTGTCGCAAGCTCAGCGGCAACTAATGATACAGGAACCAGAAATACTACGGCGGCAAAAATATAATAAAAAATGGAGCTTAATCCGTATTCAGCTTCTGCTGGAAGACCGCGCAAACTCACTACTGCAACAATGTTTAACATTGCGAGAGCGAAAATGCTGATCCCCCCTTTTTTCGTTTTAATTGAATTTGTCATTGTTAACCAACTTATATTTAGTGCATTAAACTAATATTACAATATGAAAAATTAATTCATGTTGTAATTATATGTGAGAAAAAACATCAATAGAGTAGTACGTAAATTAAGGTGGATAATTATTATTGTTTATATTTGTGGATTATATATCAATAATTAAAGTTAACTTTATGATATGAGAAGTATTATTGGAATTATGTTTGGTAATATTTTTCTAGTGGTCTATTATTAATTTTTTAGTGACTGTTTTTAGTGACTGTTTTTAGTGACTGTTTTTAGTGACTGTTTTTAGTGACTGTTTTTAGTGACTGTTTTTAGTGACTGTTTTTAGTGACTGTTTTTAGTGACTGTTTTTAGTGACTGTTTTTAGGTTATTTTATGGGAGGGTTTAAATTATTTATTAAGACTCTTTTTATTTGTTTTTATCTGCAGATAAGCTGAAGGGGCGATTGAAAGGTTACTTTGATAATATTAAAGAGAATTTGGCGATTAATAATAGTAGGCGATTTTGGTTTATTAATATTAGTTAAATAAAGGCTGGCAAAACCAGCCTTTATTTAAAATAGATGTAAATATAATTAGCGACCACTATGATCAAATGTTTTTACATCTTCAGCAGTGCATTTAGCTTGTGCATGTGTATTTAGAAAATCAATTGAACGTTTAAAGTCAGCAATCAATAAATTAGCTAAATCAATCGTTAGACCTTGTTTAACTAAGATACGTTGTACCACAAGATCTTGCGCGTTTGCAGGTAAGCTATAAGCAGGCACTAACCAGCCACGAGTCCGTAGACGATCTGCTAAGTCATATAGGCTAAATGAAACATCAGCATCATTTTTTAAGCGCCATGAAATTGCTGGAATACCTTTTTCACGGTTACCGTCAAACAAGAATTCAAACAGATTAAATTTGTTTAACTCTTTGACGAGGTATTCGCATACATCGTAACTTGCATCATGAATACGTTTGTAGCCTTCATAACCTAAACGTAGGAAGTTGTAGTATTGCGCAATGATTTGTCCTGCAGGGCGAGAGAAATTCAAGGCGAAAGTCGGCATGTCACCACCTAAGTAGTTAACATGGAATACTAAGCCTTCAGGTAAATCTTCTTTACTACGCCATACAACCCAGCCAACGCCTAATGGCGATAAACCAAACTTGTGGCCAGAAGTACTGATTGATTTAACTCGCTCTAAGCGGAAATCCCAAGGTTCAATTTCTGTGGCACAAAATGGAGCTAGCATTGCGCCGCTTGCGCCGTCAACGTGGATATCAATCGAGTTACCAGTGTCATGCTCGTAAGTATCTAGTGCATCAGATAACGGTTTTACTGTTTCGTATAAACCGGTGAAAGTTTGACCGAAAGTCGGTACCACCATGATAGTGTTTGCATCGACAAGTTCTAACATGTCTTCTGGGGTCATACAGTAATGACCATCAGCCATCTTTGTTTCGCGCATTTCAATGTCCCAGTAGCGGGCAAATTTTTCCCAACAAACTTGGACAGGGCCACAGACCATGTTTGGTTTATCGGTTGGTTGACCTAGTGCACGACGTTTTTCACGCCAGCGCCATAAGGCAGCCAAACCACCTAGCATACAGGCTTCACTTGAGCCTGTAGTTGAGGTACCAACTGTAGTTACTGATTCTGGTGAATTCCATAAATCCGCTAAAATATGAACACAGCGACCTTCTATTTCAGCAGACTGAGGGTATTCATCTTTATCAATCATGTTCTTATCAATGGATAGATCCATTAATTTATGCACTTCATCTTCTTCCCATGTTTGGCAGAAGGTTGCAAGGTTTTGACGTGCATTACCATCAAGGTAAAGTTCATCACGGATCATTTGATAGATCACGTTAGGTGCTTGTTCTTGCTGTGGTAGCTTGGTAGTTGCCGCAACGTTATGAATAGTATCTGAGCCATAGATTGGATCATTACCAGTTTTACGTGTTACTTCATGAAGAGCCATAATTTTCTTCCTACCTTAGTGTTGCTTACTGTTAAACAAGTTCCAGCCCATAGTTTGAGCGACATGTTTGATCATTAATTGTCCGCGTACGCTATTACCAAATTGGTCGATACGAGGTGAGAATGCAGCCAGTGCACCTACGTTTGGAATAATGGTAACTAAACCACCACCAACACCACTTTTTCCTGGTAAACCAACATCATAAGCCCAGTCGCCCGATGTGTCGTAAAGCCCTTCCATCATCATTTCAGCTAAGATATGAGAGGCATTTTCAGGGCTAACAAGCTGTTGTCCTGAAATTGGGTTTTTACCGCCATTAGCATACGTAGCCCCTACTATTGCCAATTCAACAGTATTGAATAGCGTCGAACACTGACGAGTGTAAACATCACACGCTTCAAGTGGATCAGAGTAGATACGGTTTGATGATTCTAGTAACAAAGCAATTGCGCGATTATGGGCGTTGGTTGTTTGCTCTGACTGATTAACATCCTCTGAAAGCTCAATGTTTTCGCCAGCTAGCGCTGATTGAAACGCCAGAATTTTCTGCCAGCGTTGTTCTTTATCATCAGCTTCAATTAGGCTTACCGTTGCCATTGCACCTGCATTGACAAGCGGTGTTAGTGGCTTACCGTTATGGAGTTCAAGCGCCATCACTGAATTAAACGGTAAGCCCGTTGGTTCAGCACCGACTTTACTGTGAATGGCATCTGCACCTGATTGTTCTAGTGCTAACCCTAATGTCATGATCTTTGAGATAGATTCAATGGCATATTTATAGTCAACATCTTGGATTTTAATGACTTCGCCGGTGACAGAGACGAAAGCCAATCCACATAAATCAGATGGAACCGATGCTAGGAACGGGATGTAAGAAGCATTAGCGCCATCTTTGTTGCCTTTATGCAAATCAAACGCTTGTTGCATAACGGCAGCGACATCTTTTTTACAACACGACATATTCATTTCCTTACTGATTCAATGTGTGAGTAACTTTGTCTGATGGGTTAATTACACCTGGATGAACGTTTTCAATTTCCCAAGTGAATGGCGCAAAGTCTGTAACCGCTGGATCTTTCCAGTGAGGTTTGCGGGCTTTGTAGATAAATAGCGGAACAGATACAAAGATGATGGTTAGCACAACTAAGATACCTACGTATTCTTGAGGGCTACCGACAGAGATCTGACCGGGTGGAATGAATGAGAAGATGAAGGCAGTTAAAGAGCCAACAAAACCTACGCCACCAACAAACCACATACCACCATTACCCCCTGGGATTTTGAATGCACGTGGGCGGTTTGGTTGGCTATAACGTAAGTGAATGGCAGCAGCAAACATTAATAGGTACATCACAAGATATAAGATCACTGTAAGCTGACTTAAGATCTGATAAGCCGCTTGTACAGAAGGAAGTACCACAAATACGACTGATAGAGCAGTAACAAGTAGACCTTGCATCAACATGATATGTGATGCCATGCCGTGTTTGTTTGTGTATTGCCAAAAACGAGGTAAGTAACCGCCTTTTGCCACCACAAGTAGCGCTGAAGAAGGACCAGCAACCCAACCAACAACCCCCGCTAGTACACCTAGAGCTAAACAACCAGCCATGACAGGGGCAGCCCAGCTAATACCAGCCCAAGCGAACATGTCATCGTAAGTAACAAGTAAGCTTTGAGTTAAGCTAATGTCTTTTTGAGGAATAACAAACGCAATAGCTAATGTACCGAGTACGAATACACATACCGTACCAAGTGCAGCAATACCGATCGCGATAGGGTAGTTACGTGGCGCATCATCAACTTCTTTAACGTGAATAGCGTTCATTTCCATACCGGCGTAGAACAAGAAGATGCTGGCAGCAAGAACAACATTATTAAAGTTAGAGAAGTCAGGAATGAGTTTATCCCAGCCTAATTGAATTTGTGGCGTATTACCGGCGAAGAAATAAGAAAAGCCTAATACAATTAATACGATACCAGGAATAACAGTACCAATTAAACCGCCCCACTTAGCGACTTTAGAGAAAGCTTCAGTACCACGTAGAGCAATGAAAGTGGCTATCCAATAAATAGCGAGAACAATGGCAAGTACGAAGAATTTATTTTCTGATAGGGCTTGGTCAAAGGTATGGTTAGGTCCCATAAAGGCAAGGGAAACAGAACCGAATGTTAGTGCTGTTGGGAACCAAACGGTCACCTCAATCCACAACATAAAAATAGCAACAAGCGCCAGTTTTGGACCAAATGCTTCACCTACCCAGCGGAAGATACCACCTTTTTCCGACCAACCTGTTGCGAGCTCTGCGGCAACCAGTGATACAGGAATAAGAAAAACAACCGCAGCAAAAATATAATAAAAGATTGAACTTAAACCATATTCCGCTTCAGCAGGAAGACCACGTAAACTCACCACGGCAACAATGTTTAACATTGCTAAGGCAAATACGCCGATCCTCCCTTTATTTATTTTGTCGTTACTAGCCATAAAAACCTACTTATATTTCCATATTTAACATGCGTGGGTTAGGTGTCCTTGTAGGCGTATAACATTTTAATAAACGTTATATGGAGACAGGTGTTACCTAATGGCAAGAAAAGTAGCATCAAGCATTTGCATTTAACATTCCTAAAAAAAATACTTTAAGTTGCAAATATTAATGTTGTTTTAATGAATAAAAAGAGTAGAAGTGGTTGTTTTTTATGCTTATCTAAATTAAATGAGCGCTTATTAGAAATAGAATAAATAAATTTACTTGATAGCATTAATCGGTCTATGAGATTCTAAGTTTAAGGATTTAATAGATGGATAATATAGTGAAATTCTTTTTTCAACGCAGTGAAACGGACTCTGAAATACGTATAGAACTGAAGACCGCCCCTTTTTATTTGTTATTAGCAATGATTGCTGGCTGGTTAGCTATTAGTTTTATTTTGAAATCTAATGAGGCTGGTTCAATCTTTTTACCGGTACTTATAGGTTTTATCATGTTGCGATTTTTTGCTTTAATTAAAGCGCAGAAAGAAGTACTAGGGGCGATGAAAGATCGTCGACTAACGACTCAAGGTAGTAAGTTTTCTTTTAATAATCCGTTTATTTATATTATTAAAAAGAAAGTAGATAACACTAAACCAGAAAAATAAGTATTAATCTTTTAAAAAAAAGCGGCTCACTAAAATAGTGAGCCGCTTTTTTTTATCGATTATCTATCGACAATAAAATTAGTTATTGCTGTGTAATTCGCTGTTTAGCTCAATCGCAGTTTTGTTGGTTAGACATTCGATTTGACCTGTCATAGAGTTACGACGGAACAGTAGATCAGGCTTACCAGCAAGATCGCGCGCTTTAACCACTTCTACAGGCTTACCGTTAGCATCAAGCATTTGTACTTTAGAGCCAGCAGTTACATATAGACCAGATTCGATAGTACAACGATCCCCCATAGGGAAACCAAGACCCGCGTTGGCACCTAGTAGGCTGTTTTCACCGATAGAAACCACTACTTTACCACCACCAGAAAGGGTACCCATGATAGATGCACCACCACCGATATCAGAGCCATCACCCACAACAACACCTGCAGAGATACGGCCTTCGACCATACTTACGCCAGTAGTACCTGCGTTAAAGTTGATGAAACCTTCGTGCATAACTGTCGTACCTTCACCCACGTGTGCGCCAAGACGTACACGAGATGTATCAGCAATACGAACACCTGTTGGTACCACGTAGTCCACCATTTTAGGGAATTTATCAACACAATCGACAGTGATCGTTTCACCGTTTAAACGGGCTTCCATTTGACGATCAGCAAGCTCAGGAAGATCAATTGGACCTTTGTTTGTCCATGCGATGTTGTGCAGTAAGCCGAAGATACCGTCAAGCACAACGCCATGAGGTTTCACTAAACGGTGCGAGATAAGTTGCAGCTTTAAGAAACCTTCAGCAACAGATGATGGAGCGAGATCTGTTTTTAGCATCACCATAACAAGCGGCTGAGAAGACAGTGTTGCTTTTGCTGCAAACTGTGCACTTACTTCATCGTCAGCATCTTCAAATGCAGAAGCGATAGCTGCACATTGTTCTGGTGTTACTTCAATCGCTTGGTTGCCGCCACGGTAGCCAACAATCGTCGCAATATCTTTTACTAATTGTTCTGATGGATGAAGCGTTGGGGTTGGGAAAAACGCTTCAATGATTTTTCCATCACGGTTTTTAGTGGCTGTACCTAGGGCAAGTGAAAAGCTAGACATGGTTACCTGTTCTCCATTACAAAAAATGTGATGTTAAATACACCTTACAGTAAGGTGGAACATCAAGATAAGCCCGAGAAATCATTTGCAACGAGCAGATAACTCCCGATTAATAAAACCATAATAAAGACACTTGGTAAGATATAGAAGAGCCGAAAGAAAAATCAGAGCAAAATGATGTTTTTTTTACGAATCTGTTGGCTTAAAAGAAGGGAATAGCCCTTTAAGATGGGACAAATTACTGGCTGATATTTGCTGTAGAATTGAGTTTTTATTGCTGAGTTATAAAAAAACCTCCAGTGAGGAGGCTTTCAACAGCGAACGGGATAATTTTAAAAATTATGCTGCGTCTTCTTGCTCTGGGGTATCAGCAACAACTTCAGGTTTTGCGACCTTCTTTTTTGCTACTGGTTTTGCTTTTTTCGCGCCTAACGCAATTAATACTTCTTCACGCTTTTGCGCTAAGAACATAGATAGTTCTTCTTGCTTGGCTTCATCTTCGAAAAGCTCACTTTCGCTAAGTAAAGTAAACATCTCGTCAGCCATATCTAGCATTTTGTCGTATGCGTCGGCTTCGGATTTAGAGGTGAAAGTCATCTTTTCTTCTCCGTTGCGCTCAACTACATATTTGACGATAACAGCCATGGTCATCCTCTCCGAAATTGATTTACTGGCTGTTTATACAGTAGCATACTAGCTTCGTCCAGTGCTAAGCGTGTTAATGTGATGACCAAAGAAAAATTTGACCAAATTTACATCAGAGCAGCAGAAAGAAAAGGGGGCGATATCGCATTAGAACAGCGATTATCACTGCCACTTAGTTGCAATGAATTAAAAGCGATCACAGATGATCGGTGGCTTGCGTGTTTAACTCAAAAAATCTTTCAGTGCGGGATTCGCTGGCAGGTTGTACGCAATAAATGGGCTGGCTTTGAAGAGGTATTTTTTGGTTTTAATATTGAAAAAATGGGTTTAATGCCTGAGGAAATGTGGGAACGTAAAGCGCAAAATCCCGAAATTATTCGTGATTTAAAGAAGGTAATGACGATCCCTGAAAACGCCAATATGATCCACCGTGCAGCAGTCGAGCATGGCTCATTTGCCAATATGGTTGCCGAGTGGCCAGAGCAAGATATCGTTGGCTTATGGTTGTACTTAAAAAAACATGGCAAACGTCTAGGCGGCAAAACTGGTGCTTATAGTTTACGTGCGATGGGTAAAGACAGTTTCTTGTTTACCAAAGATGTGGAAAGTTATTTGCGTCATACGGATATTGTGGATGGTGGACGAGACACATTAAAATCATGGCGAAATGCGCAACATGCGTTTAATGATTGGCAACAAGAATCTGGCCGATCATTAACTGAGATCAGCCAAATCATTGCTTACAGTGTGGGTGATAATCGTGTTTAACTGACCTCTTTAAGACGAGTATGACGGTTAATCAAATGTCCATTGCTGGCTAAATTGAATAAAAGATTCTAGCAATGGACTTTGGTACTTTTCTTTATGGAAAATCAGCCAATATTGGCGGCGCATATCTAATGGCATTGGCAGTAATACAATGCGCTTTTCTTCAACTGCATGTAATGCCGCACGTTGTGAAATACAGGTGATCCCAAGTCCTGCGGAAACACTATTGATGATCGCTTCTGTAGTATTTAGCTCAAAAGCTGGCGTCCAATGCTCTAAACGTGGCGCTAAGCGATTTAAGAAAAACTCACGTGTGCCAGAGCCTGTTTCGCGCAGAACCCATTCAGAATCTTCCAGATCAGATAAGCGTAATGCTTCAATTTTTGTCAGTGGATGATTAGGATGACAAGCCACCACCATATTATCTTCGAGCCACGGCTGCACAATAAGATCTGGGTGCTGTACTTTACCTTCAACAAAACCCACATCTAATTCAAATTCAGTGAGTTTCTGACATACTTGCGCGGTGTTAGAAATAAACAGTTTTTGGTGACGATGTTGGGTCGCTGAGCGGAAATCTCGAATTAAAAAAGGTGTTAGCTGATTGCCTACAGTATCACTTGAACCGATTTTTAGCTCACCAGCAATAACATCGTCTTGATCAAACAGTTTTTCGATAGTGTTAGAACGCGCTAACAGTTCGTCAGCCAAAGGCAGTAGTTTCTTACCTTGTTCGTTGATCAGTAAGCGGTTGTTGTTGCGATCAAACAGTTTATGATCAAGCTGCTTTTCTAGCTCAGACAATGCCATGCTCACTGCTGGCTTGGATAGAAATAACTTTTCTGCGGCTGCGGTAATGGTACGTTCTTGGGCAACGGTTACGAAAACTTTCAATTGTTTTAGCGCTATATTCATAACTATCCTTTGTTGAAAACTCATTGTGCAAGGTCGTTATTTATCATTAATGACGGTAAAATTTCGCCTTTAAAATATTGGTTAAGTTTAACTTAACATGTGGTTAAATATATTCAGATATTCTAAAACAATCAAGCTGGATATACTTAGTTACATCAAAAGAAACAAACAATTCGCTAAGAGCTATCAGATAAAGGCGGAGAGAGAACATGATTAAGACGACGAAAAGAAAAGTAGCAGGGGCGCCAACGCCTATGGCAGGTTTAGCACTCGGTATTGGTAGTGTTTTATGGTGCTGGGAAAATGGTGCCACACTTCATGGTTATGCACAAATGACAGGTGCAGTCATTGCGGCATTGATGCTACTCGTTTTAGTTGCAAAATTTATATTCCATCCAAAATTATTATGGGGTGATTTATCTCACCATGTAGTGGGTAGTGTTGTACCAACATTTGCGATGGCATTAATGGTGGTATCAAAAGCGATTGGTTTATATGTATCAGCGCAAGCAGGTGCTTACCTTTGGTTATTCGCGGTAATTTTACACGTTATTTTCTTAACACTATTTATTTACCACCGTGCATGTGACTTCCATCTTCACCACATGGTGCCAAGTTGGTTTGTACCGCCAATCGGTATTATTGTTGCTGATGTGTCGTTCCCAGGTATTGCAGAGCTACACCCATTAGCAAACGTATTGTTAATCTTTGGTATGTTGTCATACGCAGTCATGCTTCCAATGATGATTTACCGCTTTATGTTCCGTGATGAAGTGCCAGATGCTGCAAAACCAACCATTGCGATTATGGCAGCGCCTGCTAGCCTATCACTCGCAGGTTATTTAACAGTAACGGCAAACCCATCACCAGTAGTGGTTGCATTACTAGCCGGTATTGCAGTATTGATGACAGCGGTAATTTACTTAGCTTTCTTCCGTTTATTACGCTTAGAGTTCAGCCCAGGTTACGCAGCTTTTACGTTCCCAATGGCAATTGGTGCAACAGCACTATTTAAAACTGCAGCGTGGATGAAAAATTACGGCTTTGATGCTCACTATGTGGCACAAGTTCACGGTCTAGCAACCATTGAGCTTTATATCGCAACGATTATCATTGGCTATGTAGCAATTCGTTATTTAGCATTTTATCGTCCATTCGGACTTCTTAAAAATAACAGTGAACACTGTCCACAAAATGTCTGATAGCGATGGTAATACAGGCAGATGAGTTAAGATTATTTGCCTGTACTATCACTGATGTTTTGTGTGTTGCCCGATCGAAAGATCGGGCTTTTTTTGTTTTAGGGCTAAGACAATATTGTTAATATTTCTGCCTGTATGTATTTACAGTGTTCAATTCATGGTAGACAATTTAGTTATTCATCACCTGCTGTGAGATACCTTAGTGTTTACCGTCTACCATTCAAATCAACTAGACTTGCTTAAATCTTTGCTGGTGGAGCTTATTAAGCTAAAGCCATTAGCCAATCCATTTGAAAAAGAACAGATTCTGGTACAAAGTCCAGGAATGTCGCAATGGTTAAAAATGGAATTAGCAAAGTCATTGGGTGTGGCTGCTAATATCGATTTTCCACTGCCAGCGACCTTTATTTGGAAGATGTTTACCCAGGTCCTCGCTGATGTACCAGAGCGCAGTGCATTTAACAAAGAAGCGATGACGTGGAAGTTAATGCAAGTGCTACCAGCACAGTTTGAGCAACCTGAATTTGAAGCGCTACAGCGGTATTTAGACGGTGATGACGACAATTTAAAGTGCTATCAGTTAGCTGAAAAAATTGCCGATATTTTTGACCAATATTTAGTGTATCGCCCTGAGTGGATCCAACAATGGGAAGCGGGGGAAGTTGTCGCTGAATTAGAAGATGAGCATCCTTGGCAGCCTATTTTATGGCAAGCACTGTATGATCAAACCTTGGCACTTGGACAATCGCCTTATCATCGTGCCAACTTGTACGAACACTTTATTGAAACGCTACAAAACTACAACGCATCACAAGGTAAAGAAGCATTAATAGCAGCAGGCTTACCGCAGCGTTTATTTGTGTTTGGTATCTCATCATTACCCCCACGTTATCTAGATGCACTTGCTGCTATTGGTGAGCATATTGATGTGCATTTAATGTTTACTAACCCTTGTCGTTATTATTGGGGAGATATTCGCGATCGTAAACACCTTGCGCGACTCGCTGCCAGTAAGCGGGTCAAACTTCATAATATCGAAGAGCAACAAGATATTGATGCCACGATTGAAGTACTAAAAGACAACGATGAAAGCCACTATGATGATGAGATGCAAAATGGCATGGTCGGTAATAGCTTATTAGCCTCTATGGGTAAGCTTGGTCGCGATAACATGTATTTGTTATCGGAGATGCAAATTAACGAAGTGGATGCCGGTTTCGTTGATATTGAATCAGATACTTTATTACATGCCATTCAAGCTGACATCTTAAACTTGGTTGATCGCCAAGATGATACCCAATTAGATTCTAGCGAGCATAAATTCCCAATTGCTGCAGATGATAACTCACTCTCTATTCATGCATGTCATAGCCCAATGCGTGAAGTTGAAGTGCTTCACGACAAGCTGTTAGCGATGTTTGAGGCAAACCCTGATCTGAAACCACGTGATGTGATCGTGATGGTGGCTGACATCAATGCCTACAGCCCCGCCATCCAAGCGGTATTTGGTAATGCGCCGGGTAACCGTTATATTCCATTTTCGATTTCTGACCGAACCGCAGAGCAAGAAAACCCAATATTGTTGGCGTTTTTACGTTTATTAACTTTGCCTGATAGTCGCTGTCATGCTTCTGAACTGTTAGAGCTATTAGAAGTGCCTGCGGTGATGAATAAGTTTGGTTTTGATAGCCAAAGCTTTGAGAAAGTAAAACAGTGGATCGAAGAAGCGGGAGTTCGCTGGGGCTTAGATCAGCATACATCGAGCCAATTTAATCTTCCTGAGCAGATGCAAAATACTTGGCTGTTTGGTATTCAGCGCATGCTGTTAGGTTATGCCATGCCCCATAATACTGGTTTGTTTGAAGGCATTTCTGCTTACGATCAAGTACAGGGGATTGATGCGGAGTTAGCTGGGCAGTTAGCTGGCTTTATTGATTGCTTAATTAGTTACCGTGAAGTGTTAGCACAGCCACATTTGGTGACAGAGTGGGCGGATACACTTAACCAAATGCTGGATGATTTTTTTGCGGTGGAATTAGAAGGCGAACTGGTTCTTAAATCTATTCGCGATAACTTACACCGCTTGCACGAACAACTCGATGATGCGGGTTATAAAGGTGAGATCACACCAGCAGTGCTAACTCAATATTTACGCGATAAGTTATCGGGTGAGCGAGTAAGCCAACGCTTCCTTGCTGGACAAGTGAATTTTTGTACCTTAATGCCAATGCGTTCGATCCCCTTTGATGTGGTGTGCTTGCTTGGCATGAATGATGGTGCTTACCCTCGAAATATTGCCCCTGAAGGGTTTGATTTAATGAATGGTCGCACTAAAGCGGGCGATCGTTCTCGTCGTGATGATGACCGTTATCTTTTCCTTGAAGCATTATTATCAGCGCAAGAAACCTTATATATCAGCTACGTGGGTCGCTCAATTCAAGACAACGCAGAAAAAATTGCGTCTGTGCTAGTCAGTGAGCTGGTGGAATATTGTCAGCAAGGTTATTGCTTAGAGGGGGATGAATCTCTTCCTGTCGATCAATCAGCCGAAAACATTAAACAAAAACTGATTGAGCACCATCCCTTAGTGCCATTTAGTCCGAGTGCTTTTATCGGGAGTAATAGCAGTTATGCCATTGAATGGCTACCCGCTGCTGCTCGTGAAGGGCAAGCGAGCCAACCTTTCCAATTAGGTGAACTTCCTCCAGAACCGATTGCCGATGATCAACAACAAGTATTAGAGCTTGCTGAGTTGCAGCGTTTCTGGCGTTTACCGGTACGTTATTTCTTTAACCGTCGTCTGAAAGTCTACTTTGAGCCGCCAATGGGATTATTGGAAGATGATGAACCGTTTGTGCTGAATCATCTTGAAAGTTATCACGTTAAAGATGAGCTATTAGCATTATTGCTTGATGCTCAAATGACCAATAAAGATCCGGATCAGATCTTCAGTCATTTCGCTCAAGAGCAAAAAGCAGCGGGCAAGTTACCTGTAGCGGCATTTGGTGATATTGATTTAGATGCCAGTCGTCTAGCAGTACGTGAGTTAGTTAGCCAGATTGAGCCATTAATTCATGCGCCATTAGATGATCAGGAAGTGGCAATAACACTAACGATAAATGGTCATGCCGTATTACTTCAAGGTTGGCTGAAACAGCGCTATCAATCAGGTTTAATGCGTTTTCGTAGTGGTAAAGTGCGCTCGGTAGATTTACTCGCGGCTTGGTGTGATCACTTATGTTTAGCGATTAGCCAGCCAGAATTGAACCAGAAAACACATATTATTGGTACCGATAAGCACCTTGTCATTAATGCGATCGAAGCGAGTAAAGCACAAGGTTATTTACAAGAGCTTATCGAGTTGTATTACCAAGGTTTGAATCAACCTTTAGCGTATTTTCCGAAAACAGCACATGCAGGTATTCAAGCGTGTGTTGATAAGCAAGGTAACTGGAAAGACGATGAACAAACCATCGAGAAAGCCTACAGCAAAATGGCAGATTGTTTTAACGATGGTTACTTCTTTGCAGGTGAAGGCGCGGATGAATACATCAATCGAGTATGGACACATTGGAATGATGAACTTGCACAGAATAGCTATGTGTTGGCACTGAAAGTACTACAGGCTGCAGTATTAAATAGTGAAGAAGTAAAGCCGGAATAAGGGGTAGTGTGGCCGCCAGCAAATCATTATTAGTTGTAGGGTGCTTGCTGTACGGCCACCGGTCCAGAGGTGACCAAGTTTCTGGCGCTGATACTAACCAACCGCTGTAATACAAACCGTGAGTAAGTTCTCACAATATTAGAATATAACAAGATTTGATCGCTCAATATTCGCTTATAAGTGTTTGATCACAGTAGTGATGTGAGCAAGATCACCTTGAGCTTCAAGGGATCATTGGAGTGATCGAGTTTTACGATATGGGACAAGTAAAATCATGACGGTACAAACGCAAACCAATATTTTGCAGCCAATGGCCTTTCCATTGCATGGTACACGTTTAATTGAAGCATCTGCCGGTACGGGCAAAACATTTACTATTGCCAGTTTATACCTGCGTCTATTACTCGGTCATGGTAATGCAGAAACGCGTCATGCTGTTGAATTAACGGTTGATCAAATACTGGTGGTGACTTTTACCGAAGCGGCAACGGCAGAGCTTCGCGATCGTATTCGTGGCCGTATTCACGATGCGCGTTTAGCGTTTAGTCGTGGTGTGAGTGGCGATCCCGTTATAGCCCCGTTACTGCAAGAGTATCCCGATCATAAAGCGGCAGCCAATATTTTACTGCAAGCTGAACGTCAAATGGATGAAGCGGCTATTTATACCATCCATGGTTTTTGTCAGCGAATGTTGACTCAAAACGCGTTTGAATCAGGCTGTCGTTTCAACAATGAATTTGTCACCGATGAAAGCCAATTGAAGAACTTGGTGGTTGCGGATTACTGGCGTAGTCATTTCTATCAGTTACCACGAGCGCTTGCTTGTCAGATCCGTGATTTATGG
The DNA here is from genome assembly GCF_003026105.1 of Photobacterium sp. GB-56. Classification (GTDB taxonomy): domain Bacteria; phylum Pseudomonadota; class Gammaproteobacteria; order Enterobacterales; family Vibrionaceae; genus Photobacterium. Next base: position 21,530 of record NZ_PYNW01000015.1, read on the forward strand.
TCATCGCCGCATGCGCTATTAAAAGATATTGGCAATAGTTTAACAGGTGCTCCCGTTAAACTTTCTGTAGCGGCTATGACGGCAAGTTTAGAGCAGTTACATCAGCAAAATATCGAACGCATTAATGAATTTAAAGCATTATGGAAACAGCACTTCGCTGATTTAGAAGCGTTAATTGCCAATTCAGACGTGAATAAACGTAGCTATACCAAAAAGAGCCTACCAACGTGGCTCGCTCAAGTGAATGAATGGGCCAATCAATCGACTGAGAATTATGAATTACCGGATAAATTAGAGAAGTTTCACCAACAGGAACTGATCACTAAAACCCCGAAAGGTGAAGCACCACAGCATGCGGTATTTGTTGCGGTTGCAGATTTACTTGATAACCCAGCGACATTACGCGATCCCTTATTAGCGCACGCGATTGAACATTGTCGTATTTTACTGGCGGAGGCAAAAGCCCATAAAGGGTGGTTATCGTTTGATGATCTCTTAACGCAGTTAGGCGCTGCGATCGACAACGATCAAGATGATCTACTGGCAAGTAAGATCCGCAGCCAATATCCAGTTGCGATGATCGACGAATTCCAAGATACCGACCCCTTGCAGTACGGTATCTTCAGTTCGGTGTATCACGATCACCCTGAATGCGGATTGTTTATGATCGGTGATCCTAAGCAGGCGATTTATGCGTTTCGTGGGGCAGATATTTTTACTTATATTCAAGCCCGTCGTCAGGTTCAAGATCATTACACATTAGGTACCAACTGGCGTTCAACGGCAGATATGATTGCGTCGGTAAATAGTGTCTTTGATACCCCTAATAGCCCGTTTATTTATGATCAAGATATTACGTTTGACCCTGTTGGTCATAGTCCGAAAGCACCAGATCGTAGCTGGTGGCTAAACGGCGAACAACAACACGCGCTCACGTTCTGGTTGCAAGATAGCCTCGATGGTAAGCCTATTACCAAGGGCGATTATGAGTCGACGATGGCAACGGCGACAGCCGCACACATTCAGCATATTTTAGAGCAGTCACAACAAGGGCAAGGCTACTTTTTAGATAAAGAAACTCAACACCCAGTGAAAGCGGGTGATATTGCGGTGTTAGTACGTACAGGACGAGAAGGTAAGTTGGTGCGTGAAGCACTGGCAAAACAAGGGATTGCCAGTGTGTATTTATCTAATCGTGATAGCGTTTTTTCTACTGCAGAAGCGGCTGATGTACAGCGATTATTACAAGCGGTACTAACACCTGATGACGATCGCGCATTGCGTGCTGCGTTGGCGTCAGGGTTGTTTTCTTTAACCGCAATAGAGCTCGATACGCTTAATAATGATGAGAATGAGTGGGAAATTGCAGTAAATAGCTTTAAGCAATACCGTCAACAATGGCTCAAGCGTGGCGTGATGCCTATGCTACGAAGCGTGATGGCGAAAAACAATATTGCTGAGCGTTTATTAGTGGAAGAAGGCGGTGAACGTCGTTTAACTGACTTACTTCATATTGGTGAATTACTGCAAGAAGCGAGTCAAACCTTAGACAGTGATTATGCGCTATTACGTTGGTTGGCTGAAAATGTAGCTGAGCCAAACGGTAATTCTGATGAACAAATTTTGCGTTTAGAGTCCGAACGTAATTTGGTGCAGATTGTTACCATCCACAAATCAAAAGGATTGGAATACGATTTAGTCTTTATGCCGTTTGTTTGTAGCTATCGTGAAGTCGATAGTAAAGGCGAAGTGAAGTATCACGATGAAGACGATAACGTGACGATTTTAGATATTACCAAGCATGCTGATTCTATTTCTAAAGCTGATAAAGAACGCCTCGCAGAAGATTTACGTTTAATTTATGTAGCGTTAACTCGTGCAGTTTATGGCTGTTTTGTTGGTATGGCACCTGTACGTAATGGTCGCAGTAGCAAAGAGCCGACTGGATTACACAAATCAGCGATGGGGTATTTAATTCAAAATGGAGAAGAGTGCGGTGTTGCAGCACTAGAATTAGCACTGGCTAAGTTATCTGAAGCGCAACCGACGATCACTATTGCTGAACCTCCAGTATTACCTGTCGATAAGTGGGCAGGACAAAATGAGCAAACTGAGGCGTTGAATCGTCGTGAATTTGAGCGTCAGATTGAACGTAATTGGTGGATGACCAGTTACTCCAACTTGGTGAAACAAGGTCATCAAGCGCATCATGATAGCAGTTTAGATCTTCCTGGATTTGATATCGATTCTGTACAGAAAGAAACGCCAGAAAACAGTGAAACGGAGGTGGAGTTAGAGCCTGAATACTCTATTTACACTTTCCCTCGCGGTGCGCGTCCGGGGACATTTTTACATACGGTGTTTGAAGAAATCGAGTTTACGCGTCCTGTCGATAGCCCAGAAACTGTCGCTAAACTGACGGAGCTATTGCAACTTGAACATTACGAGTTAGCGTGGCTACCTGTATTACAGCAATTAATTAACGATGTTTTGCACTGTCCATTAGATGGCGAACAATTGCGATTGGCAGAAAAAACACCACAACAACGTTTAACGGAAATGGAGTTTTTACTCCCGATTGAAATGTTGCAATCACCGCTACTCAATAAAGTCATTGCTAAGCATGATTCTATTTCCGCGAAAGCTGGTGAGCTTGGCTTTAGTACGGTCAGCGGTATGCTTAAAGGTTTTATTGACTTGGTGTTTGAACATCAGGGTAAATATTACGTATTAGACTGGAAATCGAATTATCTTGGTGATGATCCACAGGTGTATCGTGGTGAGCAGTTGGTTGAAGCGATGCGCGATCACCGCTATGACTTGCAGTATCAAATTTACGCCTTAGCGCTGCAACGTTTCTTGCGTAGCCGTATTCCAAACTACGACTATGAGACCCATTTCGGTGGTGTGTATTACTTGTTCCTACGTGGTATTCAAGCTGGTAGTGACAGTGGAATTTTCCATGCGAAACCATCGCAAGCATTGTTAGAAGAACTGGATTTATTAATTGATGGAGCATTACCTCATGCTTAAACGACTTCAAGCGTTAACCAAACAAGGTGTGTTGCGTCAGCTTGATTATCAGTTCGCAAAATTTGTCGCGCATCATAGCCCCGCAGATCAAGCTGATTTAGCCGCACTTGTGGCAGCTCTTGCCAGTAATGAATTAGGTAAGGGACATGTTTGCGTAGTGCTAGATACACTTTCGCTTCAGCGTTTATTTAGTTTGCCATCACGTGTTGCAATTGAGTTGTTAGAAGGCGTGCCTGAGCCTTCACAATGGGGAGAGCTATTAAGCCATTTTGCTGTGGTATCAAGTGTGCAAACAGGCAAGGTGCAAGCGACCCCCTTAGTTATTGAACATGGTCGTTTGTACCTCAGTCGTTATTGGCAATTTGAACAAACCGTTGCCAATAAAATCCTCATGATGGCAAACAATGCAGGATCAGAGGATGTACGATTTAGTACGACTGAGCTCAACGTTATGCATCAGGCATTAGATGATTTATTTCCTGTGACTTACGGTTACTTGTATGAAGCCTTATCAACCGCGACAACAGCTGATGCACGCCAGAGATTAGTGTGTGACATGCTTGATGTGGTGAAACCAGAGCAAGTTGATTGGGCGAAAGTCGAGCATATTTTAGTCAATGCGACATCGCAAAAAGATCTGTCTCAATTAGATGGGGTGATACCACTTGATGCCTGCTTAAATTGGCAGAAAGTGGCAGCTGCAGTGGCATTGACACGTCAGTTTGCAGTGATTTCTGGCGGCCCAGGTACGGGTAAAACAACCACCGTCGCTAAATTACTTGCGGCATTAGTAATGCAAGCCGGTGATGAGCATGTACCTAATATTATGCTGGTGGCACCGACAGGTAAGGCGGCGGCACGTTTAACAGAATCGATTAGTTCTGCGGTGAAATCATTGCCCGTAGCGGCATCAGTGAAAGAGCGTATTCCGACTCAATCGAGTACGATCCACCGTTTATTGGGGGCAATTCCGGGACGCGTTGAATTTCGTCATCATAAAGATAATCCCTTACACCTTGATGTGTTAGTGGTTGATGAAGCCTCAATGGTTGATTTACCAATGATGGCACGATTGCTCGATGCGATGCCTGCTGGCGCGAAACTGATTTTATTAGGGGATAGAGATCAGTTGGCATCGGTTGAAGCGGGGGCTGTGCTCGGTGATATCTGCTCATTTGCTAATCAAGGTTATAGTGGAACGCAAGGGCAAGTGCTTAGCCAGTTGACGGGCTATGATCTTTATAGCACCTCACTCGACTTAAGTTTGGTGGCCGATTGTTTATGCATGCTACAAAAGAGTTACCGTTTCCACGCTCAATCTGGTATTGGTCAGTTAGCGAAAGCAATTAACAGCGGTCGTCCTGCGTTGGTGGAAAAAGTCTGGCAGCAAGGCTTTAAAGATATTCATCATTACGCCTTATCTTCTGACAGTTATCAGTCGATGATTAATCAAGTGACGACCTTCTACTTTGATTATTTAGATGCGATTGCCGAACAACGTGAGCCTAAATTGGTGCTAGATGCGTTTGCGAATGTGCGCTTGTTATGTGCATTGCGCGAAGGTGATTTTGGTGTTGTAGGGTTAAACTACCGGATAGAAAAAGAGTTAACTCACCGCGGTAAAATTAACCCAGGGGACGATACGTGGTATCAAGGTCGCCCAATTATGATCACCCGAAATGATCATGCCGTTGGTTTATATAACGGTGATATTGGTATCACTATGTTAGAGCCAGAAACGGACGCCGTCGATGGTGTGCGTCGTTTGAAGGTCTATTTTGAGATGCCTGATGGTACGATCCGTGGATTCTTGCCTAGTCGTATTCCAGAGCATGAAGTGGTGTATGCGATGACTATCCATAAATCACAAGGATCTGAATTTGCTGATACCGTAATGGTGTTGCCGAATGACTTTACACCGATCTTAACTCGAGAGTTGATTTATACAGGTATTACACGTGCAAAAGCGAGATTGTATCTTTACGCTCAACCAGACGTTATTCGTCGTAGTGTGCAAGTAAGAACTGAGCGGGCAAGTGGCTTATCTGAATTGTTAGTGTAAACCTGTATCTATCAATAAAAACGCCAGCATTTGTGCTGGCGTTTTTTATTGTTCGTTATTTAAGGTATTACTTAAACATGTCTAACAACCAGTAACTAACAGGGTTATCTGGACATTGGTAAGGGCCACATTCAAGGAATGTAGAAATAACATTAATTAGAACGGCCACAATCGCTAGAATACAAACAAACTTACCAAATTTGTTCATTTGATAATTTTCGCTTGTCCATTCTTTATTCCAAAGTAGGAGAAGTAGTGCGACACCGGCGATAGCCATAGCAAAGATCACAAATGCCCATGTGTAGTAGTGCATACCAAGGATCGGGCTACCAAAACCTGGTGTGCCAGGGATAACGTGTAGTGATACTTGGCGAAGCGCTGTCGCTGCACCAAATAATGCACCGACTAAGATCACACCATAATGGCGTTGCTGAGTGCCATAAACGACATTAAGCATAAAGCCGAACATTACCATAACAAAACCAAGACGCTGCAATAAACACAGTGGACAAGGTAATTCATTCCAAGCGACTTGTAATACTGAGCCCATTAATAATACAAAGGTAATACCTAATAGACCCAAGCTATTAAGAAGGGTTACATGTTTATTATTCATTAATCATTCCCCCCTATAATAAAATCGATAGTGAATCAGTGGCATGGTGATGAAACCAATACAAACCAATAATTACGGATGCGGCAAAGAATGCATATCCTACATTTTTTTTACCAATGAAAGCGCTGACCATTGCAATCAAAAGTAATAGAAATATTAAACTCATCATAAGTTGATTTAACCTGAAGTAATTTGTGTTTTTATAATGTTTGTAGCGCTATCTTAGTTGAGCATGTTTTTAGTAAAATAACTCTACACAGACAATTTTACGCTCTTAAGTCACCATTTTGTTAATTTTGTGTCAATTATTTTATTCTTGTGATGAGGATTTTTGATCTTCTTTGGTAATTATAAAGTGCTTTTTTTGCCATTGGCAGCCTATCTACATCACATTCAGAAAAGCCCTGTTCGCGGAACCAGTGTAAGCTTCGAGTGGTTAATACAAATAAGTGTTCGAGGTTTTGTTGGCGCGCTTGTAGGCATAACTCATTAAGCAGTAATACACCGCGATTATCATCCCTAAAGTCAGAATGAATCGCGACACAAGCCATTTCAGCCATTTTCTCTTCAGGAAAGGGATAAAGCGCAGCACAGCCGATAATTAAATTGTCACGCTCTACAATCGTAAATTGAGTAATTTCTTGCTCGAGTTGTTCTCGGGAGCGTCGAACTAAAATTCCGTCTTGCTCTAATGGTTGGATCAGATCCAGAATACCACCAATGTCGTTAATGTTGGCGCGTCGCACTTTTTCTGCGCTCGCCATTACAATTTGGGTACCGATACCATCAAGAGAAAAAAGCTCTTGAATTAATGCCCCATCTTCTTTGTAGCTGATCAGGTGGCTGCGAGGAACGCCAGCTCGACAAGCACTAATAGCACCACGTAAGAAACGCCCAGTACCACAGTCCTGCGCTCGCTGTGCGACAAGTTTTTGATGGATATGATCGGCTTCGTTTGGCAGTAATTCAGAGATAATTTCATTGTTATCGCCCACGACGCCTTGCTCTGAGCAGAAACCAATAAGTTTGTCGGCTTTTAAGCGGATAGCTACTTGGGTTGCGACTTCTTCAGAGGTGAGGTTAAAGCATTCTCCGGTTACTGAACTCGCGATTGGGCCGAGTAGTACAATGGAACCTTGCTCTAACTGACGTTTAATCGCATCGGTATCAATACGACGAATTTTTCCACTATGACAATAATCTACACCGTCATCGACCCCGAGAGGTTGGGCGATAATAAAATTACCACTAATGATATTAATCTGCGCGCCAGCCATTGGAGTATTATGGATCCCCATTGAAAAGCGAGCGGTGATATCTAACTGAAGTTGTCCCGCTGCTTGCTTGGCAATTTCTAATGCTCGTTCATCGGTAATACGGATCCCTTTATGATAAGGAGAATGACAATCTTGCTCTGCCAGTAATGTACTGATTTGTGGGCGAGCACCGTAGACAATAACGATTTGAATGCCTAGGCTATTAAGTAGTGCGATATCATTGACGATATTATCGAAATTGGGATCGGCAAATGCCTCTCCACCTACCATGATCACCATGGTTTTTCCAACATGCGCATTTAGGTAGGGAGCTGATTGTCTGAATCCTTTAACCAGCGGTGTACTACGTCTTTTCACTATCTGACATCCATGTACAAAAAATTTATATGGATAAAGTAAATTAATTTGTCAATTTGTACAGTATTTAAGTGATAGTATTTACAAGATGTTATGGCGGTGATCTTTAATTAACATTGCGAACAATCTGTTAGTTTAAATTGTATTAGTAGTTTTTGTGGAGGTGATAATTGGATAAAGTACAATCATCTAAAGTCAGTACTTATTATCTGATGACAAAACATTCACAAACAATTATTTTGATCTTGCTATTAGTCGCTGGTTTAGCACTCACTGGCCTGTTTGTATCTAAAGCAGCATTATCTTCTTGGCTAAAGCCCCCTTCATCTGAAGCCATATATGGCTATTGGAAAGAGCATGATGTCGCGCAATATGTGGCAGAAAGTTTTGAGATCCGCCCGCTGGGTATTTATCGTGATGGAAGGCTAGTGACGACACAGTATTGCTGGGATGGTCAAACATTGAGCTATCAATTAGGTGAACAGCATTACTCTTATCTTTATCATGATAATAACTTTATTCGTCAGCAGCCTGCACATTACATTTCTACATTTGTACGCACACCATTACTACTTAATTAGATCAGTTTTAGTAGCTCATGGATGGAACTTTGTTTGAGTGCTATTTGTCTCAAGAGATCAGCTATCTGTGGCGTACCGCCAAGACAATGCTGGATCACGTGGTTAATTTGGTGTTGAGGGACTCCTTCGCTAGTTAAATTTCTGATCCACTGGTATTCAATAGCATTGGGATCTAACAAGGTATCTTTGCCAACTTTAAGTGGTGATTGCATCTCTTTATATCCTTATGAGTGCGTTATTTTTATTATTAGTTTGTGAGTTGTTTATTTTTTGTGACGATTTTATTAAATCGCTTGTATGTGACAATAATATGACACTGGATGAATCATTAATAATATAAATATCTATATTCGTTGAATGAAAATGTAAGCACTGCAATGAAATTTAGATATAAATATGACTTAAGATTATTACGTTATATTGTTATTGATTTGCTACTATTGCCTTCATTCACATATATCTACCATATTAGCTGTATCTCGCATTTTAAAATTTTATAGGCTTATCTATCGTGTTACGTAAAGCAGCAATCGCTATTATTATGTTTGGTTTAGTTGGTTGCGCATCGAATAATGATGCACAATCAACCAATGAACAAACCGCTATTCAAAAAAATCCATTAGCTCACCAATATCTTGGTAACTATTTTCCACATGTATTAAATCGTGTTTCAACCATTAAGTCAGATAAGCAGCGCGATTACACAACCTTTGCTCCCCAAGCTGAAATGGTAGTCACACGTTCTCCCTCAATGGCACGCAAATATGGCCCGTTATACAAGCAACTAGAAAAGTGGATCAGTGCGGGTGGTGATCCAAGTAAACTGGCTAGTTACGGTATTGAAGCGGCGCAAATGGGCGGTGGTGATAATAAAGGTAACGTAATGTTTACTGGTTATTATTCACCTGTTATTGAACTTCGTCATACACCAAATGCAGAGTTCCGTTACCCTGTATATGCAATGCCTAAGTGTAATGGTCGTTGTCCATCTCGCGCTGAAATTTACAATGGTGCGTTAAAAGGCAAGGGCTTGGAGTTAGGTTACAGCAAATCCATGCTAGATATTTTCATGATGGAAGTTCAAGGCAGTGGCTTTGTGCATTATGAAGACAATGATCAATTAGAATACTTTGGTTATAACGGTAAAAATGGTCACCGTTATGTGAGTATTGGTCGAGTATTGATTGATCGTGGTGAAGTGCCGAAAGAAAAAATGTCACTGAAAGCCATTCAAGAGTGGGTATCTACCCATAGTGATGCTGAAGTGCGTGAACTATTAGAGCAAAATCCATCATTTGTTTTCTTTAAACCAACGAAAACGTTAGATGTTAAGGGTAGCGCGGGGATTCCGTTGCTTGCTAATGCTGCTGTAGCGGCAGATCGAAAATATATTCCTATGGGCTCTGCGTTGCTTGCAGAAGTACCCGAGCTTGATGCTCAAGGTAACTGGACGGGTAAACACGTTTTACGCCTGTTACTTGCGTTAGACACGGGTGGTGCTGTGAAGAAAAACCACCTCGATCTTTACCATGGTATGGGTAAGCAAGCAGGCACTGATGCGGGTCACTACAAGCACTTTGGTCGTGTATGGCGTTTAGGCTTAGAAGGAACTGCAACACAAGACCCTTGGCTTAAGCCATAGTTTGGTACTGTTAGAAAGCATTTCCAACAAGTTTGAGTGATGCTAACAACTGGACAATCCTATTAAGAGTGCGTATAAAAACGCACTCTTTCTTTATCCATCAGATCAGTGAAGAAATACTATGCGCGAACTTGATACCCCAGCATCCGACAGTTATAACCAACGTTTTGGCGGCACACGTCGTTTATACGGCAATAGCGAAGTAGACATTCTTCGTGCTGCACACGTGTGTGTGATTGGTATTGGTGGTGTAGGTTCATGGGCGGCAGAAGCGTTAGCGCGTTCAGGTATTGGTGAGCTTACCCTGATTGATATGGATGATGTGTGTGTGACGAATATTAATCGTCAAATTCATGCCATGACAGGGACGGTAGGTAAAAGCAAAATTGAAGTGATGGCTGAGCGTATTCACCTAATCAATCCTGAATGTAAGGTCAATTTGATTGACGATTTCATCACACCTGAAAATCAAGCTGAATACTTGTCAAAAGATTTTGATTACGTGCTCGATGCAATAGATAGCATGAAGCCAAAAGCGGCACTGCTGTCATACTGTAAGAGTAATAAAATTAAGGTGATCACCACAGGTGGTGCTGGCGGTCAAATGGACCCAACACAAATTCAGATCGCTGATTTGACAAAGACAATCCAAGATCCATTGGCGAAGAAGTTACGTGATACCTTGCGTCGTCATCATAACTTCCCTAAAAACCCAAAACGTAAGTTTGGTATTGATTGCGTATTTTCAACAGAGCAACTGAAGTACCCACAAGCCGACGGCTCTGTGTGTGCAGTAAAAGCGACAGCAGAAGGGCCCAAGCGTATGGATTGCGCGAGTGGTTTTGGCGCGGCAACCGTTGTGACTGCAACGTTTGGTTTTGTCGCGGTATCACAAATATTACGTAAGCTTATCGAAAAACATAAACAGTAATCGATAGGCAGTGACATGAAAAAGGCAGATCATATGATCTGCCTTTTTTGTTGCTGTGCTATTTCTAGGACTGATAAATCTTGTTTAGCGTGCGAGTTGTTTTATTTGCTCAACAATCGCTTTTAACCCATTGCCACGAGACGGACTCAAATGGGCAATTAAACCGAGTGAATCAAAGTAGCCATCAATATCAAATTCACTGATCTCTGTACGCGTTTTACCGTGATAAGCGGCAAGTACGAGTGTTATTAAGCCGCGAACAATACGCGCGTCAGAATCAGCTTGAAAATAAAAGTGATCGCCAACTTGCTGGTGGCGAAGCCAAACTTGCGATTCACAACCACTGACTTTTAACTGCTCATCTTTGTCTTCTTCTGCCATTACCGGCAGTTTCTTACCTAGCTGAATGACAGTACGGTAGCGATCTTCCCAGCCTGAAGCGTTTTGCATTTGAGCCACAATGTCTGTATCTGAAATGTCGGTGCCGAAAGGGTGATGGGGAAGTGTAAGTTCAGTCATAGTATTCAATCCAGATAACCGCATTAAAGTAAATCACAAGCTTTGTGTAGTGCAGTGATAAAGCGCTCTACATCTTGCTCGGTGTTATAAAGCGCTAATGATACGCGTAATGTTCCTGTTAAGCCTAGTGCATCAAGCATGGGATGTGCACAGTGGTGACCAGCACGCAGCGCGATATTTTGTTGATCTAATAGGGTCGCAATATCTTGATGGTGCACCCCATCAACGACAAAAGAAAATAAACTTGCCTTCGGTTGTAATCCTATAATACGTAAGCCATCAATATTTTTAATGCCTTCGATGGCTTTGTGGCGCAAGTTTTCAATATGTACTTCAGCGCCTTGTCTATCCAGTTGCTTGAGCCAATTAATTGCTGCGGCTAACGCTAAACATCCTGCTACATTTGGGGTGCCAGCTTCAAATTTACCCGGTAGTGCGGCGAAAGTTGTACCTTCAAAAGAGACTTTTTCCACCATTTTACCGCCGCCGTGCCAAGGTGGCATTGCTTCAAGTAGCGCTTGCTTGCCATAAAGAACGCCAATACCAGCAGGAGCATATATTTTATGGCCTGAGAAGACATAGAAGTCAGCATCAAGTGCAGTGACATCGATATCTTCATGAGCAATACCTTGTGCGCCATCAATTACAGCAATTGCGTTGTGCTGGTGAGTTGCGTGAATTATTTCTTCAATTGGGTTACGGGTACCCGTAACATTGGTAATGTGGGCTACTGCAACGATTTTTGTTTTATCCGATAAGAGCGAATAAAACGCATCTAGATCTAAAGTACAGTCATCGCGCATCGGGATTTTAATGACGCGTGCACCGGTTTCTGCCGCTATCATTTGCCATGGCACGATATTGGCGTGATGCTCTAACTCACTGACTAGAATTTCATCTCCTACCCTTAGATTTGCGCGGGCATAAGTTTGAGCAATTAAATTTAATGCTTCTGTTGCGCCACGTGTCCAAATAATTTCTTTGCTGTGCGCTGCGCCAATGAAGTGTTGTACGGTTTCTCTTGCTTGTTCAAAGCGCAGTGTCGCATTCGCTGTGAGGCTATGACTGCCACGATGCACATTGGCATTATAACCACGATAGTACTCAGTGATTGTATCAATAACCACGGCTGGCTTTTGTGCGGTTGCTGCACTGTCTAGGTACACTGGCGGTAATTCACCATCTGTGTGTTGCAAGGCAGGGAATTGAGCCAAAATAGTTGAGATATCAAATTGAGTGGTCATGGTTGTTCACATAGCTAAGATTGAACGAAGGATCATGCTAATAAATAAGTCAGAGAGCAAGTATTGATGGCTTTATATTGATAAAAAAATAGCACTGCGTTGGGGCGCAGTGCTAAAAATAGCTTTGACTGTATAGTCAAAAATACAGGAAATAAAGGATGGTTATTCCATCCGTCCGAAAGGATTCGGATAATATGCAAACACAACACGCAATATTGATTAAGCTGGTTAGCCAGAGGGCAAAGAACAGAGGATTAAATCAATATTGCGTAGAGATAATAGGGTTTCTCTAGTAGTTGAACAATGGACAATTTATAATGTTCAGGATTAAAAAAACTAATGCATTAAATAGTCGAGAAAAGTATGTCTAGACGTTTACCTCCGCTCAACTCATTAAAGGTGTTTGAGGCGGCAGCAAGACACTTGAGTTTTACTCGTGCTGCTGAAGAATTATTTGTTACTCAAGCCGCAGTTAGTCATCAAATTAAAGCGTTAGAAGAATTTCTAGGCTTAAAGTTATTCCGTCGTCGTAATCGTTCTCTATTGCTAACAGAGGAAGGACAGGGCTACTTTCTCGATATTAAAGATATCTTTTCAGCGATATCTGATGCGACTGATAAGGTCTTGGAACGTGGTGCTAAAGGCGCATTAACCATTAGTTTACCTCCTAGTTTTGCCATCCAATGGTTGGTGCCACGTTTAACCGATTTTAATGAACAACACCCTGATATTGACGTACGTATTAAAGCGGTTGATTTGGATGAAGGATCGCTCACTGATGATGTCGATGTGGCGATTTATTATGGTCGAGGTAATTGGTCTGGCCTGCGTGCCGATAAATTGTATCAAGAGTTCATGATGCCTGTTTGTTCGCCAATGCTGCTGACAGGGGCGAAACCGCTGCGCACATTAGACGATTTAAAACTACATACCTTATTACACGATACTTCTCGTAAAGAGTGGAAGAATTATGTTCGTCATTATGACGTGCAAGGGGTTAACGTTAACCAAGGGCCTATTTTTAGTCACTCAACCATGGTGCTACAAGCTGCGGCTCATGGTCAGGGAATTGCGCTGGGAAATAATGTATTAGCGCAACCAGAATTAGAAGCTGGGCGCTTGGTGTGTCCATTTGATGAAGTGTTAGTGAGTAAAAACGCTTTCTATTTTGTTTGCCAAGAGCGCCAAGCTGATACTGGGCGAATTCAAATATTTAGAGATTGGGTGTTAGCTAAAGCACGTCGTGAACAAGAGGATATGCCTGATGTCGAACTTAGCCATTGAATACATAATTAACGAACCTAAATCAGGTACCGCTGTAGCAACATTTCTGTTTGCGCATGGTGCTGGTGCGGGAATGGATCATGCCTTTATGACTGCGGTAGCCGAAGGTTTAGCGCTGCAAGATATTCGGGTAGTACGGTTTAATTTTCCATATATGGTTAAACGTGCTGAAGATGGAAAAAAGCGACCGCCTGATCGCCAACCAAAACTGTTGATTGATTTTCAACGTCATATCGAAACCTTTGCTGGCAGTTCGTTAGTCATTGGCGGTAAATCAATGGGCGGTAGAATGGCGAGTATTATGGCAACAGAGGTTGCCGAGCAAAGCCCGGATGTAGAAAACTGCGCAGCGAAAGTGAAAGGTGTAGTGTGTTTAGGTTTTCCTTTTCATCCACCGGGGAAACCTGAAAATTTTCGTGGTGATCATTTGGCGTCGATTTCGGTACCCACATTGATCCTACAAGGTGAGCGAGACACGTTTGGTACTAAAGCAGAAATAGCACAATGGGCGTTTTCTCCCAATGTCGAGGTTGCGTTTCTTCCTGACGGTGATCATAGTTTTAAACCGCGAAAAGCCTCTGGTTTTACGGAAGCTAACAATATAGCAACGGCCATTGAGCGATTAGCGCGGTTTATTAAGGAGTGCTGTGGTGACTGAACCATTACAAAACCGAACGCGTTGGATGCTCTTTGTCGCGGCAATGAGTGGTGCATTAACGGTGGGGTTAGGGGCATTTGCTGCACACGGCTTAAAGCAGCATTTATCGCCTTATTTACTCGATGTATTTAAGACTGGCGTACAATATCAAGCGTGGCATACATTCGCGTTATTGGGTTGTGGAATATTGACACGCTTTTTGTCTTCAAAAGCTGTATCATACGCCGCTCTGTTTTTCACCCTTGGTATAATCTGTTTTAGTGGCAGTTTATATGCATTGGCATTAACAGGCATTAAGTGGTTTGGTCCCATCACACCGATGGGCGGAGTATGTTTTATTATTGGCTGGGTAATGCTTGCAGTAGCAGCCTGGCGTTCAGCTTGAGGGTTCCAACGTGAATCATGTTTTATTGTATTGTCGTCCTGGCTTTGAAAAAGAATGTGCAGGTGAAGTTCAAGACAAAGCAAATACGCTGGAATTGTTTGGTTTCCCTCGGGTAAAAAACAATTCAGGTTATGTGTTATTTGAATTTTATCAAGCAGGTGATGCGGATAAATTTATTCAGCTACAACCATTTTCACAGTTAATCTTCGCACGTCAAATGTTTGCGGCATCACAGATGTTAACGGATTTACCGGCTGATGATCGTATTTCTCCGATCTTAGAAGTGATTGGTGATGACTTCCCACGTTGTGGTGATCTCCGTGTTGAAACACCTGATACCAATGAAGCGAAAGAGTTATTAAAATTCTGTCGTAAGTTTACGGTGCCACTTCGTCAAGCAATGCGTAAGCGTGAGATTTTATACGCGAAAGATAACAACAAAAAGCCTGTGCTACATGTGTGTTTCGTCGCACCGGGTTGTTGTTTTGTAGGTTATTCATATACATCGAATAACTCACAGTTCTTTATGGGCATTCCCCGCTTAAAATTCCCAGCAGATGCGCCAAGTCGCTCAACGTTGAAATTAGAAGAAGCATTTCACGTATTTATTCCTCGCCACGAGTGGGATGAGCGTTTAGCGCCAGGTATGTGGGGGGTTGATTTAGGTGCTTGTCCTGGTGGTTGGACATATCAATTGGTGAAACGCTCGATGTTCGTTCACGCGATTGATAATGGCGCAATGGCACAAAGCTTGATGGATACAGGTCAAGTTAAATACCATGCCGTTGATGGTTTTAAATTTGAGCCAGCACGTAAAAATGTTACGTGGATTGTTTGTGACATGATTGAAAAGCCAGCGCGTGTGGCTCACTTAATGGGTGAGTGGTTAATTAAAGCGTGGGCAAAAGAAGCGATCTTTAACTTAAAACTACCTATGAAAGGTCGTTATGATGAAGTGCTTCAAGATATTGAAAACCTGAAAGTATTTCTTATTCAAAATGGTGTGAAGTTCAAGCTACAGGCTAAGCATTTATACCATGATCGCGAAGAGATTACGGTTCACATTCAGCGTCTAGATACACGCTCTCCACACTAAAATAGATTCAAAAGATAAGCCAATTTTGCTTGGCTTATCTTTTATTGGGGATATTTATGACCAAAGAAACCTCACATAAAACAAATTTAGTCTTTTTTTATTCAGAGGGTGCTCCCAATGATAATGCTTTAGACTTATGTGAAAATAAGCAGTTAGTGCTAGATGCCGCGAAAGATCATGTTGATAATATTAGTTACTACACGCCTAAAAAGTTAAGAGATCTTGGATTTGAAGGTTATGTAAGAGAATATGATAGTTCTGGTTTAGTCTCTCAAAACCCTGGAATGTCTAAAATTGGTTTTTGTGCTTGGCGTCCACTTATTTTATTGCTTGAAATGGAAAGGATGAATGAAGGTGATATCTTAATTTACCGTGATTCTAATATTCTTAAATATAGAAAGCTATCTAATTATAATGATATTAAAAATATTGCGGAGCAATGTTTAACATTATGTGGGTTTGATTTTTTTATTCCTCATCATGATTCTTTAATAAAAAACCGAGAATTAACTAAAACAAATATTATTAGAGAACTCGGAGAGGATAACTTTTTTTCATATGAATACCCTGCACTGCAGGCTGCGTTTATTGTAATAAGAAAATCGGAAGCCTCCATACAGTTGTTACAAGAGTGGCTTGACGCGTGTAGTAACGAAGAGTGGATAAACGGTAAACAGTATGGTGAGTTAGATTCGCAATTTCACCACTCTACACCTGAACAAGCAATACTGAGTATAATAATTGCAAACTGGGTAAGGAAAGGAATTCACAATATACCTGTGACTTACCCTTTAATATCTATTAGAGCAGGTAGAGATATAAATAAGATTACTTTTAGAACCGACTTTTCATATCTAACTATTTTAAATAAAAGTAATGCTGAGTATATTAATCTACCCAGCTATATAAATAAAAAAAATATTAAAGGGTTACTTGAATTTTCAAGTACATTAATATCAAATTTTCTTTTAAAGAAAAATTACGAAATATTAAAATCATATAATAAGATTAAACCTAGCAAAAGTATCAATGATAAAATTATCTCTCTTAGAGAAAAGCTGGGTAAAGAATAATAATTCTTTAATCATAAGCTATCACATGTTATTAATATGATAGCTTATGATATTTAGTATGTTTTATTTATTGTGGCATGATATAACGAATATCTTGTAGGTTAAAACCTAACTCTAAATCAGTTTTTAAACTTGATACCGCTTTACTTGCAAGTGCCACATCGTGGTGACCATCAATTTTCTTTTTCCATTTAGCAGGCAGATCATTTGCTGCCAAAATAGTTTCTAGCGTTGGGTATAGGTTGAGTAACTCTACAGCGGCTTTAGGACCGATACCTGCAACACCAGGGATCTTACTCGAACTTATCCCAGCAAGTCCCCAATAATCCGTTAGCTTATCTGGCGCTACGCCATATTCCTTTTCAATAAAAGCACTATCGAGCCAGCGTTCTTGGAAGTAATCACGAATGCGCAGCGTCGGTTGTAATAACTGGCAGTAACCTTTATCCGTTGAAATGATGGTGACTTGCTCACCACGAGAGGCGACTTTTAGCGCAAGGGTGGCGACGAGATCATCGGCTTCATCACCATCAGAGAGCAGTGAATCAATGCCTATCTCCATAAAGGCATCTTGAATAATATCCATTCCTGTCATGAGTTCATCAGGCATGGGTTTTCTTCCTTCTTTGTAGTGAGGAAGAAGTTCAGCTCGCCAGCCACGATCATCACCATGATGATCGAATACTGCCACAATATGGGTTGGTTGGCTGATCTTGATGATTTTTTTCAGTGCTCGACAACAAGTCTCAGCTGTCGCTTTTACATCAGGTTCACCGGGACGAGCCGCATGAACACGACGAATGAGATTAAGAGCATCAATAACAACAAGGTGGATAGCCATAAACAAATTCTTTGTAAATAAAAAGGAGCACTAAAGCTCCTTATTGTACGCAATTATAATCATCGATGTTGTGATTATTTTGTTGCTTTATCGGCTGTTATAATTTCATAACAGGGCTCATATTTGCTGCCGGGTAACTTCATTCGTTGCTGTTTAACGAAATCTTGTAACAGCTTATCCATCCGATCCATTAAATATTTATCACCATCAATTTTGAAGCGGCCATGGCGTTCAATTTCATGAATACCTTCTTCTTTGACGTTACCTGCGACAATGCCAGAGAAAGCACGGCGAAGGTTGGCTGCCAGTTTATCAACGGGTTGATCCATATGCAGATCCAAATTTGCCATTGCTTCATGAGTGGGGGCAAAAGGCATCTGAAATTCTGCAGGGATCTTGAGTGACCAATTAAAGCAGTAAGCATCTCCGATTTCTCGACGATGTTCTTTAACTTTGGTCATGGCGTCTTTCATAACTTTTGCGACTTGTTCAGGATCGTCAATGATGATCTGATAATGCTTGGTTGCTTCTTCGCCTAAAGTATTCTGAATAAAATCATCAAGCGTACGGAAGTAATCTTCACTTTCTTTCGGCCCTGTTAATACTACCGGCATCGGTTGTTCGGCATTTTCAGGCTGCATCAGCACCCCTAGAATATAGAGCAATTCTTCCGCAGTACCAGCGCCGCCCGGGAAAATAATAATACCGTGTCCAACGCGAACAAAAGCTTCTAGGCGCTTCTCAATATCAGGCAGAATGACTAATTCATTAACGATTGGGTTTGGTGGCTCTGCGGCAATAATTGAGGGTTCCGTTAACCCTATAAAACGACTGCTGCCATAGCGTTGCTTCGCATGACCGATAGCAGCGCCTTTCATTGGCCCTTCCATTGCGCCAGGCCCACAACCGGTACAGACATTGAGCTCACGAAGACCAAGTTCATTACCCACTTCACGGGTGTATTGGTATTCAGTAGGGTTGATAGAGTGACCGCCCCAACAAACAACAATATTGGGATCTTCACCAGCATGAAGGGTACGAGCATTACGCAATAAGCTAAAGACAAAATCAGTGATGTGTGGCGCACTACTAAGATCTATATCGTTACGACGAGCAACATGCATATCGACATAAATAATATCGCGCAATACTGAGAACATATGCTCTTGAATACCCGTAATGATCTTACCATCTACAAACGCATGCTCAGGTGGGTTGACCAACTCTAACTTGATACCACGTTCGCGACGTTTTAGGTTGATATCAAAATCTTTGTTTTTTTCTAATAGCTCTTTTGAGTTATCGGTATGGCTACCGGAATTCAGTACTGCCAGTGAACAGTTACGATATAGGCGGTATAAGTCACTGGAAGCGGTTGCTTTTAAGCTATCAACTTCTATTTGGGAAAGCAGGGACATAGCCCCAACAGGACTGATATGTGTGATCATAGTAACCTCCCTGGAAACAATGAAAGCTCAGTTTGGTTCTTGCTATATGCGAAAATCAAGCAGAGTATGTTGATGATTTTGAGGTTATTCCCCCATCAGATATCTACGATAGAAGGTGTTTGGAGGAAGCACTAAAATAGTGTTTGTTTTTATTACCATACACAGTGAATATGCATTTGACTAGATGTTAATAAAAAAAATCAGACGTCTGTTTTCACTATCATATTACGTTTTAAGAAAGGTATTTAAGCAAAAGTGTTTGCTTAGCGTTTTAAGAGATCCAAATTAAGCGATTAGTGCCAGCACTTTTTGCGCTTGCTAATGCTTTTACGGTTCGCTCGATAACAACATGATGGTCATCATTACCTTCAAATAAGGTCGCGCCGATAGAGACCGAAATAGACAGGTTTTGGTCTTTAAATCGGAAGGGGAGTTGGCTGATAGCTTCTCGAATATTAGCAAGCTTTTTATTGCGAGTTTGTTCATCACAATCTGGCATGATAAGCATAAATTCATCGCTGCTAAAACGTGCTAAATAATCCGTGTCAGATAAACATTGTTGAATTTTTTTAGCGATAATTTTTAATGCTTTATCACCAGCAAGGTGACCAAATTTATTGTTGATCTCACCGAAACTATCAACATCAATAAGCGCAACAGGTAGTGCATATTCATAACGTTTCCAGTTGTGATATTCATGCTCAATACGATCCATAAATGCATTACGGTTATAGGCTAGAGTTAATGAGTCTCGTAGCATGCTTTGTTCTTGATCATGCAGACGTTGACGATAATTATGGGTTTGTTGGATCAACTGTTGAATTTGTTTTTCGTTATGTTGCTGTTGCTCAATCAGTGCTCGCTCTCGTTCTTGAAGTGCGATATTTCTTTCAACAATGCTGTCTATCTCGTTTGCAGCAGCATGAAGCGTTGGACGCTTATCTTCAAGGTTGGCGTTATCAGATAAGCTTATTTTTAGTTGTTGGGTAATCTGTGATAATTCGTTATCCAACTCGCTTCTGTGTTGATGTAATATGTGCGATTTGTCTGCTGTTTGATGGGTATCTTTGTGCAGTTCGGCTAAGTCACTATTAATATTATTAAGAAAGCTTTGTGAAGCTTGGCGTTCATACAACGTGGCATCTAATATCAAACGCAATACTTGGAACTGAATTTTTGTCAGTTGTTGAGTATCAAGCTCGTTGTTAAGTTGAGATTTGATCTCAATCAGCTGATTACCATGCTCACCGTTAAAATCTATTTCAGTAATAAGATGTTGTAACTCGGCAACTAGCTCTAGATGATGCGTCGACTTTTCTACAACGTCTGCTGGATGGGTAACTTTGGTCGCAGAACCTAGTTTTATCGTTCGCTCATAAAGTTCTAACAAACGTAAAATACGGCGATGGTTGTCGAGTAAAACACCTGAGTCATGGTTCAGTACGGCGCGTAGATCACGTCGTAACTGAACAGGTAAATCACGGTGGCGAGAAAGCGTTTCTCCCGCTTGATGAATTTTTTGATTTAAACGTAGATTCTGTTTATGAACAATATCAGCTTGTTGATTAACTAAACGTTCAATAACAGCTAAGCGAGGGATAAGTTTACTGATATCTGTCGGTTGTTCTAACTCGTGACGAATACTTTCTAAACGCTCATCGAGTTCAGAATTTATTCCTTTACAAGCGATAACTAATCGTGTGATGAGGCGTTTTAAGATCACGATTTCACGGCGTGACTTTAAAGAGGCATCACGATAAGAAAGTTGAGCTTGATCTAAGCGTTGCTTCAAGTTACTCACTTCAGAAACAACCGAATTAATATCTGTCACAGGATTACGTATTCATCATTAGCATTAATATCTATCTTCTTCATTGAGCGTTTATTACCTCAATCCCTTAAATTTACACGTATCTCAACTATTTTCGACATTAAAAAAAAAAGCTTGAGTAACTTAACTTACATTTATGTCAGTACTGTGATCATTATTCCAGATAATATCGGATTTGGATGAGCTTCGTACTTTCACCAGCCCTTTATCAATGCCTTCAATGCAAGATCGACGAATGTCACCACAGACAAAGCTGGCTGCCGGTGCGGCATCGATAGCGCATAAATGTACCCAATGGCTACCCGGTTCGCTGTCATTCATTTTCACTCCCGCATTGACTGCCATCAATAAGATATCAATAAGCTCTTGATCATTAATCGCCGTATAAGCGCGGGGCAAGAATGGGTACTCTGCCATACCGATTTGAATATCATTATTGAGATTGTTTTTAAGCGCATAGTTATCAACAAGTTGCTGTAATGAATCCGCTAATTGTTTAGGATCGCAACTTAACCGTGCGTTCGGCTCTATATATAAGAACATGGCATCGGAGAAGTGATAGATCCTCGCCGGTTCTAACACTTGTTCTTGTAAATACAAACCAAAGGCCTTTTCGGCATCTAAGCCTTGCTTATAGCCTTGCTCTAAGTAAATTCGCTTTAAACAAGAGACTTCAAATAACGCAAAGCGTAATCGGTCACTTAGCGGTTCATTGATGATTTCACCTAAGTGCCACTGCTCAAAGTTAGCACTACTTTGCTGAAGTGAATTTGCTAAACGTGCATTGAGCATCCGTAAATTACGTAGACCACTACGGGGATGGGTATAATAATCCGTTCGCAGTTGCGCTAGTTGTTGTTTAAGTTGTTTATTCAGATGTTGGCGGCGAAGTAATAGCAGAAGCATAAAGGCTAAAACCCCAATTAAAACCATGGTAATTTTTTGCTGTTTATATAAGGCTTTTTCACTTTCAAATTGTTCACGCTCCATCTCTTCAAGCTTAAGCGAGCGTTCCATCATTTTTTGTTGTTGTTTAAATACTTCAACATTACTTCTTGCAATACTTTCTTGTTGGCCAGCATATAACTGTTCATAGCGGCGCTGACTTAATAACGCGTTGTAGTAATCATTTTGTTTTTCAAAGGCCTCAGAAAGAATGGATTCACCCAGGAGTTGTAATTTGACCGCGCCAATACGACTGGCTGAAATTAAACCTGCTTGAAGAGAGGTTACCGCATCATCGAGTTTGTTTTCAGCAAGCTCTAATTGACCTTGTAATATTTGGCTTTCAGCTACAATGTTTTCATTACCGGTTTGTAGCGCTAAGTTACGTGCCTGTACGATATAAGCTTCTGCTTTGGTGTAGTTGTATAAATGCAAATACACGCGAGCAATATTTAGACGTAACCGTGCAGAGCGAACATCGTGGTCAAGTTGGTTTTCTTGATCTAGCGCGTTGAAATAGTGAACCAGCGCTAAGTTATAACGCCCTTGTTGTTCATAAATAGAAGCAATTAATGTTAATGTCTTAGCTAGTTGCTGACTGCGCTTATAGCGCTCGAAAAACTCCCCCGCTTGGGTGGCATGATCGA
The DNA here is from genome assembly GCF_003026105.1 of Photobacterium sp. GB-56. Classification (GTDB taxonomy): domain Bacteria; phylum Pseudomonadota; class Gammaproteobacteria; order Enterobacterales; family Vibrionaceae; genus Photobacterium. The sequence continues at coordinate 44,000 of NZ_PYNW01000015.1, forward strand.
GTGCTTTATCAAATACTTTTCGTTCATCAAATAATTCAGCTAAATAATAGTTAGCTTGGGCTATTTGTCCTTGATCATCCGTTTCTACCGCTAGCCAATAACCACTAAGTAGACGATCGAGTGCCATATCATAGTGGTGATGCTTTAAATAATGTTGCCCCAGTTTCAATTGGTAATTAATGAGCTCGTCTTGATCATCTAATGCCACTAAATAACCTTTGGCTTTGATATACAGTTTTTCTGCTTTTTCATCAGCACCAATACTTGATTCAATGTTGGCACGTAACATTAATGAACGATATTTAAGGACTTGAAGTTGCTTCGTTAGCTTGAGTGAGGGAGCTTTACGACTTTCAGTATCAATATTATCGAGCATTTTTAATGCAGTAGTGCTATTGCGAAGGTTTTCCCAATAGAATGTAGCTAGCAATAACTGGCTTTCATATAAAGGATAAATAAGGTGATGTTCAGTTGCGATTTTTTCAGCTTTTTTGATAACACCAATAGCTTGTTCTGAACGCTGCAAAATCGAGAGCGCTTTAGCTTGAATTTGGAGTGCATTCACCGTATTTAGTGGTGTTCGGATAGTATGATCACTTTCTTCATTGATATGCACTCTAGCTGGGTCTTGAGGTTTACTTAAGCGACGTTGGCTAAGGTATTTTTGGGTGATAGAAAGTGCTCGCTCAGGCTGACTAAGTAGCAAGCTGTTAGCTTCAGAAAGCATCGGGACGGTGTAGGTTTTTGCTTGCAGGCTGAAAGAAATTGAGAACACAAAGAGAGCAGTGCAAAGCAAACGGCGAAAAAACATATCATCCCAATACAACAAAAAAAGAATAGGGTTGATTTTACTGGCTTAAGGCATCAAGTCCAGCAAAGACAGGTTTTTTGCTGGACTTAATGTTGATTTCGCTAACAGAGTCTAATTACTGGCGAGCGAGACGGAAGTTGTCGCTAGGTGATTTACCCATATTGGTACGATAAGGGTTAATATCTAAGCCACCACGGCGTGTATAACGTGCATATACCGTCAATAATTCGGGTTTACAGTATTTCATAATATCACTGAAAATACGCTCAACACATTGCTCATGGAATTCATTGTGATTACGGAACGAAACGACATAACGTAGCAATTTTTCACGATTAATACGTTTGCCTTTATAAGCAATACGAACACTGCCCCAATCAGGCTGGTTGGTGATCAGACAGTTTGATTTTAATAAATGGCTATGTAGGATTTCTTCTACTTCTTCCTCCTCGACACCATTTTCAAGTAGTGCAGGGTTGAAGTCATAATCCTCAATTTCGATATCTTGATCATCAATACAAGTACCAAAGAAGTTCACGATAGGTTGTTCGCTAAAATCTTCTAACGGTTGAATCGTGACATCAACATCAGCACCTACACAACGTGACAGATCAATCTGCAGTGTGTCTGCGATACCTTGCCAACTTTCAAATCGTGTTTGATTAAAGCTATTAAGGTAAAGCTTGAAAGATTTAGATTCAATCAAGTTTGGACTTGAAGCTGGTAGACGTACTTCACCAATGGCAACTTGTGGTAGACCTTTGCTATTTAACCATGACAATTCGTACAACGTCCAAATATCATAGCCAGTGAAAGGGAGTGCATCATCACTAATATTGAGATCAGTACGGTTTAGGCTTCTCGGCACTGCTTGTAGTAGCGATGGGTCGTACTGATCTTTATACTCTGTGGTTTTACCAAGGGTTAAACCAGCTAATTCTTTAGCGTCTTTATATTTACTCATACTGTCTATGACACTCTTGGATTAGAATTGATAGTCCGTAAAAACGGTTTTCAAGTCTAAAGTTTACTGAATCTTTAATGAGGTTGCGAATGAATCATCCAGTTACCTGTGCTTTATCTGATTTTTCTTCTCGTTATTTGCAAGCATGGTGTGATGCAGATCGCGGTTTTCCAGAAAGTCAGGATCTTGTTGGCTTAGATTCACCTTGCGTTGTTCATGACTCTGGCGATGCTGTGACATGGAAACCTGAACTAAGAACCCCAATGGGGCGTTTAGATGGGGTTGAAAAAGGCATTGAACTGACATTGCATGACGATATTCATGCGTTTTACTGCTCACAGTTTAGTGGTGATATGCAGGCAAAATTTGGTGATATTGAGTTGGATTTACTACAAGCTTTTAATGAAGATGATATAGATCGTTTACAACAAAATATTTTAGGCCACTTAGTGACACAACGCCGTTTAAAGCTAAAGCCAACCGTCTTTATTGCCGCATTAGAAGCTGAGTTTGAAGTGATCTCTATCTGTAATTTAACGGGGAATGTCTTACGAGAAACGCTAGGTAAAGATATTCGTGAAGTGTTAGCGGTTAATGTTGAAGAGTTCTTAACTCAGTTAACCCCCGTAATAATAGAGGAATAAATAGTGTACGTTGTAGAGTTACAGTTTGAGTGTTTTGATAATACAACGCTATCACGTGTGGATCGTGCCATTAATGGATTAATGGATGATTTACGTTATAACGGTCAAGTGCTAGGACGTGAGTTTCCGATTACGATTGATGATGGGATTTTTCGTGTACGTGCCGTATGCCCTGAAAAAGACAGTCTGCATCCCAAGTACAATAGTGAACAAGTGACACGTTGCATTGAAAAGTTGAGTGATGCTTGTTTACTGACACCAAAAATAAAAGTGTTAGGTGTTGATTTAAACTCAGAAGCGGCAGCTGAGCAGAGTAAGCCATCATGGCAAGTGCTTTATACAACTTATGTACATACATGTTCGCCGTTACGTAGTGGTGATTCATTATTGCCGATCCCACTCTATCAGACAGGCGCCCATCTTGATGGTGATTATAAAGCACTGGTTAAATGGCAAACAGAATGGCAAGCCTTTGATGAAATTCAGATGGCAAATAAGAGCCAACCTGCAATAAAAGTGGCACTAGATGAAATTGGTGAGGTTGATAGTGAACTATTTTCTCGTGGTGAGAAATTACGTGAACAGATCGAATCAACAACCCAGATCCCTACTTATTACTACCTCTATCGTGTGGGTGGAGAAAGTCTCGAGAGTGAAATAAACCGAACATGTCCTAAATGTGATAATGATTGGCGTGTAGAGGATCCTTTACATGGTTTATTTCATTTCAAGTGCGATAAATGTCGATTAGTTTCAAACTTATCGTGGAACTATCAATAATATAAAAGGCTCCTGATTTGATCAAAGGAGCCTTGTTATTATTGCTGAGCTTCTAATTTAGCTAAGCGAGTTGAAAGTGTGATGATTTGTTGTTCGAGTTGAGTGATACGTTCATCAGCGGTGAGCGCTTTGGTTTGCTTTTCAATCGTTGGCACTTTGGCATTTTTTTTCCATGCTTGAAGCGCTTTGATAATAACCGGGATCGGTAGAGGGCTCGCTAATCGTGACTTTATTAATGCAACAGAAGGCTCTTTTCCCTCTGAGATTAAAGAATTAATTGCGTTTTCTAATTCTTGGGTAATTGTCGACATTGTTTTAAGTATCCTACATATAACAACGCATTTACTTTCTCAGTAAAGCATCAAGTTGATCAATCACTTCGCACCAGTCAGCATCTTGTTCTTGGCATTCCTTTATAAATCGACGTTGTATAACTGAGAAAAAAGGTGCTTCAGCAATATTCTGATGTTGGGCTAGCTGATGTTGGATGATAAATGATTGTATAAACTCATCTGAATTATTAAGTCCTAATTGGCTGAATAAATGAGATAAATTGTGCTGAAATTGTTCCATCATCGCTTCCTCATAATCATGACCGAGATATTAAGCAAAGTATAGTGTATTCAAACTGTCTTTTTTACTATTCCTGTTGTGAGAGATCGCTTACAACAGCGTGAGAAAACAATCCTACAAACATAACACTTATCGTTACTTAACTTACTATCTTATTGATTTTAAATGTCTTATTTATTGATGTTTATTTTATCAAAAAATATTTTATAAATAATTGCTAGCGCTTTATTGTTTAAAAAAGCAAATCGCGTAATCTTATTGGTGTCGGAAGGAACTGACGGAACGGAACAGGAATATACTACAGGATGTAGTGGTCTCAGGATGAGAAGTTGATAGGCTAGGATGGTTTATCAAACAAGGACTGTGAAGGGAACACTCTAGGATAGAGTTCGGTAAGCAGGATGTTTACCAGTCAGGATGACAAAAGGAACACTTCAGGACGAAGTAAAGGACACCTCCAGGAAGGAGAAGAGAGTCATAACAGGATGTGGTGACGGGTTAGGATAACCAAAGGAACAACTTCAGGACGAAGCGTAAGGACAATGCTGAAGGAATCGGCAGTCAAAGGAATGAGGCAGGGAGCACTATAGTAGCGGGAATGCTGCAAGTAAGACCTAAGGGCGTGGCGAAAGTCACGCCCTCTCTTTTTGTTTAAAGGAAAATATCTTTGTTCCTTTTCCTCCTATTTATACTGAAAGTTGTTTTTATAGCTTAACGTATATGTCGATTTATGCGTAAAAAGATTAAATATAAAAGAATATTTCAGTTTTTATGTCGTTAATCTCTTGTTTCGTTGTGCGAGATCTCTTACAAAGGCGTAGGATATCTGTCGTTTAAGCAGTGTTTGATGTCTTCCTTGTGCTGTTAAGTGTATGATTATTATTACCTTATTTTTTTTTGACTGTTTGGTTTATTTTTAATAGAAAATAAATGTATTTCGGTGTCTGTGTTTATTAAGGTGATTGGCGTAATATTAATGGTGTCGGAAGGAACTGACGGAACGGAACAGGAATATACTACAGGATGTAGTGGTCTCAGGATGAGAGGTTGATAAGCTAGGATGGTTTATCAAACAAGGACTGTGAAGGGAACACTCTAGGATAGAGTTCGGTAAGCAGGATGTTTACCAGTCAGGATGACAAAAGGAACACTTCAGGACGAAGTAAAGGACACCTCCAGGAAGGAGAAGAGAGTCATAACAGGATGTGGTGACGGGTTAGGATAACCAAAGGAACAACTTCAGGACGAAGCGCAAGGACAATGCTGAAGGAATCGGCAGTCAAAGGAATGAGGCAGGGAGCACTATAGTAGCGGGAATGCTGCAAGTAAGACCTAAGGGCGCGACGAAAGTCGCGCCCGCTCTTTTTTATGCCTTTCTAACTTTTCATATCTCTTTTTTATACTTCTTTTAATGCGTTAATCTCACATTCAACGCCTCTCTTCTCTCTATTTTGTCTTTATTTTTATGCTTCATCGCTTTTTATCTATTCACTTTGTAAGAGATCTCTTACATCACTGTGGGATTAATTCTTTTTTTTAATCGTAAAAATAGTAATTGGAAATAGATTATTATTTAAGATCAATTAGTTAGATTGGCGGTTGGCGATTTAATAAAGAGTCTTTATTTTTCATAATCTATATATGTGTTGTTCATGATTACTAATCTAGTAATATCTACCTTGTCGAAAGGGAACGGCATTAGGAAACGGAACAGCTAAGGATTAGCTACCTCAGGATGAGGATAGATAGCGGAGCTATCTAACAAGGATTGTGCAGGGAAAACTACAGGATGTAGTGAGGTAAATAGGATATTTACTGGTCTGGATGACATGGAACACTTCAGGATGAAGTTTAGGGACAGCGCTCTAGGATGGAGTGAGTGGAACACTCTAGGATTGAGTAGGGATTAATCTTCATTGATGAAGTCAGGAACAGCTTTAGGATGAAGTAAAGGACACCTCCAGGACGGAAGAGAGAGTCAATATTGGAATATTGATGGGTCAAGGAACTACCGAAGAGCAACTCTAGGATAGAGTTTGGAGCTACACTGGGGATTTAAGTATATCAAGGATTGATGGCAAGGAGCACCATAGTAGCGGGAATGCTGCATGTAAAGCCATAGGGCGCAACGAAAGTTGCGCCCGTTCTTTTTATCACTATAAAAAATTAATACTCTTCACCCTCAGGAAGACGATGAGGGGGAATATAAAAATGGCTTGCTCTAAGTCGCTTCATTTCTAAATAACCTTGATAGGCATCATGCCCGTCGGCAGAGAACTCAAAGACAAAGATAGTACGCCATCCCCATTCTCCACGATGATCTTTGATTTTATGTGTTCCTCTCGCAAAGCTCAGTAATTGCAGTCCCATATTTTTACAGCGTTGCTCTATAAAATATTGCGCTAGCTCTGTTTGTCGTCTTTGCTGCCAAAATAAAAAACCGATGATAGCGATAAGCAGTATTCCGAATAAATTGTCCAAATTTTTATTCCTATTCTCTTATTGCCCACGAGCATGTTGCTGTAATTTCTCAATCGCGGCGACTAAAGCAGGTTCAGCTTGACCATGTAATACTTGAAGCATGGTGCCGCGTAATACAGGAAGCATAACTAAATCTGCAAATAATTGATTGAACAGTGCTTGATCGTTTGTCTCAGCAAGGCGTAATAAAAATCTTGCAGCGTTGTCTGTTGTTAATAGCCCCGACCAGCATCGACCAGCAATAGCGATTAACACTTCGCGGTGACACAATTCAGGTTGGGCTAAAATACTTTCAAGAGCAGGGTTTAAGACTTTGCTATCACTGCCAGATATTGCACGGATCAACGCTGAAACTAAAAATAGATCCGGATCTTGGCTATTGATTTCAGCACTTAAATGTTCACTGATACGAGTACTTAAAGGATCAGGTAATGTACAGTGCTCTAAGCAGCCAAGCAGGGCATAAAGTGGCGTCATAGGAAGGTTTGCAATTGCTTTACGAATAAAGGTAGCATTATTTTCTTGCTTCATTCGCGCACAAATATCGGCAATGCCTTGTAAACCAACACCTTGCCACTGTTGCCAATCTAATTTACCGGATAAATATTGCTGAGCATGTTCGTAATATTGGCTTGCTGGTAAATCCAATTGATGACGGATCTGGGCGTGAAAAATAGCCATCTTGTCATCGGTGGGTTTAAACGTGTAAGGATTAGCCGCTAGCTTTTCTTGTTCTTCTTCAGTCGGCTCGCTATTAAGTGTTGCGCCCATCGCTTCAATCACATACTTAATAAAATCACCAACAGCTGCTTGTTTTAATAAGCCACGCTCATCGAGTGGTAATCGAAGAAACCAGATCCACGGTGTATGTTGAGGTTGCCAAAAAGAAATAGCTAAATGCGCATGTTGCTGTAATGGCCATGGATAAGGCTGGCGATTTTCTTCGACAGCTTTAAATTGTGAAACATCAATTTCATTCACACGGCGGCCGAGATCAAAAATGTTGTATTGGCAGCCTGCATTATCAAGTAATTGGGTCAGGGTATGAAATTTATCCATGGTCATATCTGTGCTCCTAAGTCAGAAAGTCAGTATAACTTTTGCGGTGAGCCAAGCATACCTATTAACTAAAGGATTTATATTGGGTAGGCTAAAGGTTTCATAACCGCGATGCTAAGACGCTTGAATTACTTGGGGCATCTCGTTTCAAGTGCTATTCTGCGCGGCTTACTATCAGGGGGGGAAGATGGATAAATATCATCATAGTCAACGTTTACTTGAAGAATTAGAGTTGGTACTACGTCAACATTCTCATTGGCAGTTAACGCCTCCTGATGAGCAGTTACTTACAAGCACTGAACCATTTGCAATTGATACATTAGATTGCCACCAATGGTTACAATGGATTTTTATTCCCAAATTCGGACAACTGATTGCTTTACAATTACCGTTACCAGCACAGTTTGAGATTAGTCCTTATATTGAAGAAGCAATGAAAGAAAAAGTAGGTGTTAACGATATTTTATCGGTCACACGTCAGCTAGATTTACTATTTAAACAACACTGAGTGAATGTAATGGAACTTGAAATTTTATATCGCGATGACTATTTGATTGCGGTTAACAAGCCTGCCGGTATGTTGGTTCACCGTTCATGGCTAGATAGTCATGAGACTGTTTTTGTGATGCAAACATTGCGAGATCAAATTGGCCAGCATGTCTTTCCATTACATCGTTTAGATCGCCCAACATCGGGTGTTTTGTTGTTTGGATTATCCAGTGAGATTGCATCACAAATGATGCCACTTTTTGCTGGGCGCGATATGCATAAAACGTATCATGCCGTGGTGCGTGGTTGGATAAAAGAAGCGGCAGTGCTCGATTATCCGTTGAAGGTTGAGCTTGATAAGATCGCTGATAAAAATGCATCAGAAGAGAAAGAAGCACAACCAGCTGTAACGGCTTACGAGCCATTAGCAACGGTTGAAACAGATATTGCGGTAGGGCGCTACTCAACCAGTCGCTATTGTTTAGTTGAAATGAAACCAGAAACTGGGCGGAAGCACCAGCTACGTCGACATATGCATCATTTAAGTCATCATATTATTGGTGATGTAAATCATGGTGATGGACGCCATAACCGTATGTTCCGTGAACATTATGATTGTCACCGTTTAATGCTGCATGCATCAAGATTACAATTTGATCACCCGATCACAGGTGATTCTATTGATATTCGTGCAGATATTGATGAGACGTGGCGTAAAGTCATGACTGCGTTTAATTGGTCCCCCAATCTATTAGTGCGAGACTAATTGAAGTTTAATTATATCGGATCATAGTGCTTGATTTTTAAGCTTATCATTGCCACATTGGTGATAGTTTATAGTGGCAATGGAGGGCATTATGGCTCGATTAGGTATTTTTATCGGATCTGTTTATGGTGGTGCGGAAGATCTGGCAGAAGCATTAGCAGAGAGTGCGACGTCAATTGAAACGCAGGTCTATTTTGACCCCACGCTAGATGATTTTCTTGATTACAAAGATGATAATGTACTGATCATTTCATCGACAACGGGACAGGGTGAGATCCCTGAAAACTTGTTACCGCTTTATGTTGCACTGCAAGATCAATTCCCTCTTTTACCTCAACAGCAATTTGGTGTGATAGCGTTAGGGGATTCAAGCTATGGTGAAGATCGCTTTTGTGGTGCTGGGCGTCAATTTGATGCGTTATTAGTGGAGTTAGGCGCTAAACCTGTACAAGATCGCCTTGATATTGATGCGGGCATCCATTTTGAGCCGTTAGATGTCGCTAAAGGTTGGTTTGACACCTTTATTGCACAGATATAAAAGAGAAAGCCTGCAGTAATTGCAGGCTTTGTTATTTTTACCCTAATACGTTATCGGTTATGCGTGTTGATTGATTGTGCGTATTAGCGACGCTTCCAATACTTCTTGCTGCTCAACGCTAAGATTACAACCTTGATCATTAACCAGAATAAAGAAGTCCTCAGCGCGCTCACCAATCGTGGTTATTTTTGCCGCTTGCAAACTAATATTGTGTTCGGCAAATACAGCTCCCACTTTGGCTAATAATCCTGGCATGTCTAACGCAACTAATTCCATCATCGTTTTCTTGCCTGTTTTGGTCGGTAGAAAACTGACTTTAGTTTTTACATTAAAGTGTAATAGCTTACGTGGTGCTCGACGGATTTTTCGTTCAGATTTCATTACGGTTAACGCTTTGGTTAACGTGCGTCGAATAGTGGTATGACGGTTTTCATTGATTGCTTTACCGTTAGGATCTAACACCATAAAGGTATCAAGTGTGTAACCATCTTTACTATTCATTATTTGCGCGTCATGGACACTTAAGTTCTTTTTATCTAGCTCTGAAACGACGATAGCAAAAAGCTTGGCTTTATCTTTGCTATACACGAATACCTCAGTACCGCCACGGGTTGCTTTTTTACTGAGTAAGATGAGCGGTTTGTCATGATCGTGCGTGAGTAATGCTTCAGCATGCCACGCCAGTTGTTTGTGGGTATGGCGAAGAAAGTAATCAGCTTTAAAGCGTTGCCATAACACTTCAATTTCACGTGGCTGAAAACCTTTACTACGTAGCATAGCAGAGGCTAATTGTTGATTGTGACGAATACGGTCACGCACATCCGGTGTATTTTCTAAACCGCGACGTAATGCTTTTTGGGTTGAGTGGTAAAGCTCGGAGAGGAGAGTGCGCTTCCAACTGTTCCATAAGTCTTGGTTCGTGGCACAGATATCAGCAACGGTTAAGCAGACTAAATAGTCCAGACGTTCTTCATCTCGCACTTCTTTAGCAAATTCAGTGACCACTTCGGGATCGTAAATATCGCGACGTTGTGCGGTTACTGACATGAGGAGGTGTTTTTTAACTAACCATGAAACAATATTTGCTTCTGGTCGTGATAGCCCATGTTGGATACAAAATTCATAGGCATCGACAGCACCGAGTTCAGAGTGATCGCCTTTTCGACCTTTGGCGATATCGTGAAAAATAGCCGCTAGAATTAATAATTCTTTCTTAACTATGCGGGGATAGATCTCACAGCAAATCGGGTGACGTTGTTGATTTTCTGGATCGCTAAATTTATTCAGGTTTTTGATCACACGAATACTGTGTTCATCGACGGTATAAACGTGGAATAAATCAAATTGCATTTGCCCAACAATGTGGCTCCATTGCGGTAGATAAGCGGATAACACGCCGTGACGATGCATCAAGCGAAAGGCTTTTTGCAAGGCGTTGGGTTGTCGGACCAACTCCATGAACTTTTCACGAGCGGTTGGGATTTCAATTAGAAAGAGATTCAGTCGCCGACGGGCGGTGCGAAGTTGACGCAGTGTTGGCGCCGCAATACCTTCAATCTCAGAGTTTTTAGCAACATGAAGGAACATATCTAAAATAGTTTCAGGGCGAGCTTGGAATAGCGCTGGCTTGGTGGCTTCAATTAAATGCCCCCTAATTTGAAAGTCTTCATCAAGTACCGTGGGTACGGTATCTTTTGGTTGAGTAATAATCGCTTGTTCAAATAGCTGTAGTAGCATTTTATTGAGTTCGGCTACTCGACGAAGCGTACGGTAGAACTCTTTCATCATCATTTCAACATGGCGATTACCTTCACCTTGATAACCTAAGTTGTTAGCCACTGATGCCTGATGATCAAAAGTAAGGCGATTATCATAACGACGAAGTTCGATATGTAATGCAAAGCGAATTCGCCACAGCTCATTTTGACATTCAACCAGTTCACGATACTCAGCATCAGTTAAAAAACCATGGCGACTCATTTCAAATAAGCTGGTGGCGCCAAAATGTCGGCGTGCAACCCAACTTAAGGTATGAATATCTCGCAGTCCGCCAGGGCTAGATTTTATATCAGGTTCTAAATTATAGGTGGTATCGTGATAACGAGCGTGGCGTTTTTTTTGTTCTTCTAACTTGGCTTTATAAAACGTATGACTTGGCCAGAATGCGCCATCATTAAGGGATTCAATAAGGTGATTATAGGTGCCTTTATTACCGCATAAATAACGGGCTTCGGTTAAGTTTGTTGCAACGGTTAGGTCATTTTTGCCTACATCAATACATTCAGCAACAGTACGGACACTTTGTCCTACTTCTAATCGAAGATCCCACAGTAGCGTAATAAATTCACTGACTTTTGTGCCAATCTCATCGCTAATGGGTTGTTCACTTAAAATTAAAATATCGACATCCGAAAGGGGATGAAGCTCACCACGACCATAACCACCGACGGCAACAAAAGCTAAATCTGATTGCTGTGAAAATCCATAAAAATGCCATAAACGTTGTAGTAGTTGATCTATATAGTTACTGCGAGCGGTAACTAGATCGGCAATAGGGACATGCTGAAAAAAACTTTCTTTTTGTTGTTCTGCAAAGGTGGTTAATGCATTACGTAAATTATCGAGGGTGATGTCTTGATCAAGGTAACGATCAAGTTGAAGAGAGAGGGTATCTGTCATGGCAGTCCGTGCTATTGCTAAATCTTATCTTTACTATAACGACTACCAGTGAGGAACAACATGTATAGGGAGAAAAAAACCGACACAGAAGGTCGGTTTTTATGATCGTGTTAACGAAGTCGGTATGTTATGCGTTATGCATAACGCGTGGAAGTGTCTCTTCTGTACGAAGTGTTAAAATTTCACAACCATCTTTTGTCACTAGCAGGGTATGTTCCCACTGTGCTGATTTCTTACCATCGACAGTGTAAACAGTCCAACCGTCTTGATCATCAGATTCACAACCGAATTTACCGGCGTTGATCATTGGCTCGATAGTGAAACACATGCCTTCTTTTAGTACGGTACGATCGCTGTTTTTGTAGTGAACTACTTGTGGTTCTTCGTGGAACTCATTTCCGATACCGTGACCACAGTAATCTTTAACAATAGAGAAACGGCTATTACCAGATTTGATAAACTTCTGAATAGCGGTACCAATATCACCGACACGAGCACCTGGTTTTACTTTTTTAATGGCTAAGTAAAGGCTTTCTTGTGCCACTCGACATAGACGCTTGTCTTCAAGTGATACTTCACCTACTTCAAACATTTTTGATGTATCGCCATGGTAACCATCTTTAATAACGGTTACGTCGATATTAATAATGTCACCATCTTTTAGCACTGCAGGCTTAATGTACTTGCCATTTGCTTCTGGTACTTCTTCATCAGTTAGTGCTGGAATACCATGACAGACTACGTGGTTAATTGAAGTACAGATTGATTTTGGAAAACCATGATAATTCAGTGGTGCTGGAATAGCTTGCTGATCTTTAGTGATGTAGTCATGACAAATACGGTCAAGCTCTTCTGTAGTTACACCAGCTTTAACGTGGGGTTCGATCATTTCTAGCACTTCAGCAGCCAAACGGCCCGCAACGCGCATTTTTTCAATTTCTTCAGCCGTTTTGATCTTAATGCTCATATAATCGTCTCTATTTGTATGTTTTGCTATAACACTATATTACCAGTCGCTTAGGGCTAATGGAAAGATAAGATTCATTCTCATAACCAGATTTGACTAGATTTAGCGCCTAAATATGTGGTATAAAGCGCGCCGTGATCGGTAATTTTGTTTCTTTCGATAACCTATGTTTTTGCGTAAGCACTAATATTAGATACGAAGGTGCGACTTGATTGAGTCACACATACTTATTTTATTATTCACACATATCGACACATCTGCCGGGGTGCTCGGTTACCTAATAAGGTAACAATAGCTTTATATAGTTATTATCGGGTCGGTTTTAAGATGGGATATGTGGACGCCTAACCCCATAGAGGATTATTCAATGGCAACTGTATCAATGCGCGACATGCTTCAGGCTGGTGTACACTTTGGTCACCAAACTCGTTACTGGAACCCAAAAATGAAGCCATTCATTTTCGGCGCTCGTAACCGTGTACACATCATCAACCTAGAAAAAACTGTACCAATGTTCAATGCAGCACTAGCTGAAATTGAAAAAATTGCAGCTCGTAAGGGTAAAGTTCTTTTCGTTGGTACTAAGCGCGCAGCTAGCGAATCAATCAAAGAAGCAGCAATCAGCTGTGATCAGTACTACGTAAACAACCGTTGGTTGGGTGGTATGTTGACTAACTGGAAAACTGTTCGTCAATCAATCAAGCGTCTTAAAGATCTTGAAGCTCAATCTACTGATGGTACTTTCGACAAGCTAACCAAGAAAGAAGCGCTAATGCGTACTCGTGAAATGGAAAAGCTTGAGAAGTCACTAGGTGGTATTAAGAACATGGGCGGCCTACCAGACGCAATGTTCGTAATCGGCGCTGACTGTGAGCACATCGCAATCAAAGAAGCTAACAACCTAGGTATCCCAGTATTTGCTGTTGTTGATACTAACTCTGATCCAGACGGCGTTGACTTCGTTATCCCAGGTAACGATGACGCAATCCGTGCGATCCAGCTTTACACTGGTGCTGTAGCTCAAACTGTTAAAGAAGCTCGTAACCAAGATATCGCTGTTCAAGCTGAAGAAGACGGTTTCGTAGCTGAAGCTTAATAAGTACTTGTTACTTACCGAGCCTCTTAAGTTACCTTGTGTAAACTAAGAATGGTTACCAGGGGCCGATAGGGCCCCTGATTTTTACTCGAAGAATTAAATCTGAGGATTATGACAATGGCAACAGTTACAGCTGCCCTAGTTAAAGAACTGCGCGAGCGTACTGGCGCAGGTATGATGGATTGTAAAAAAGCGCTTGTAGAAGCTAATGCTGATATCGAGCTAGCGATCGAAAACATGCGTAAGAGCGGTGCTGCAAAAGCTGCTAAGAAAGCAGGTAACGTAGCAGCTGAAGGTACTATCATCATCAAAGAAGCTGCTGGTAAAGCTGCTCTTGTTGAAGTTAACTGCCAAACTGACTTCGTTGCTAAAGACGGTAGCTTCCTAGCATTCGCTAACGAAGTTGCTGATGCAGCACTTGCGAACCATGCGTCTATCGAAGAGCTTCAAGCACAATTTGAAGAAGCACGTATCGCGTTAGTTGCTAAGATTGGTGAGAACATCTCTATCCGTCGTGTAGATTACATCGAAGGCGAGAAAGTTTCTGCTTACACTCACGGTGCTCGTATCGCTGTTGTTGTTGCTGGTAACGGCGACGAAGAAACATTAAAGCACATCGCAATGCACGTTGCTGCATCTAAGCCTGAATACGTTAACCCATCTGACGTACCAGCAGACGTAGTTGCTAAAGAGCGTGAAGTTCAAGTTGAAATCGCAATGAACGAAGGCAAGCCTAAAGAAATCGCTGAAAAGATGGTTGAAGGCCGCATGAAGAAGTTCACTGGCGAAGTTTCTCTAACTGGTCAAGCTTTCATCATGGAACCAAAGAAAACTGTTGGTGAAGTACTGAAAGAAACTGGTGCTACAGTAACTAACTTCATTCGTCTAGAAGTTGGTGAAGGTATCGAGAAAGCTCAAGAAATGAGCTTTGCAGAAGAAGTAGCAGCTGTTCAGAAGGGTTAATCCTTCTTTATAAGAATGCCAAAGACCGTAGCCAAGGCTGCGGTCTTTTTACAACTCCATATCTCAAGTTAGCCTGGAAGGTAAAACACATGACCACAAACCCAAAACCAACTTATCAACGAATTTTGCTTAAGCTAAGTGGTGAAGCACTACAAGGCGAAGAAGGTTTCGGCATTGACGCACAAGTTCTTGACCGTATGGCTCAAGAAATCAAAGAACTCGTTGAACTGGGTGTTCAAGTAGGCCTAGTTATTGGTGGTGGTAACTTATTCCGTGGTGCTGGCCTTGCAGAAGCAGGTATGAACCGAGTTGTGGGCGACCACATGGGTATGCTAGCAACTGTAATGAACGGCTTAGCAATGCGTGATTCTTTGCATCGTGCCTATGTGAACGCTCGAGTGATGTCTGCTATTCCTCTCAATGGTGTTTGTGATAACTACAACTGGGCTGATGCAATTAGCCAGTTACGCCAGGGCCGTGTCGTGATTTTCTCTGCAGGTACTGGTAACCCATTCTTTACTACTGATTCTGCAGCATGTTTACGTGGTATCGAAATTGAAGCTGATGTTGTACTAAAAGCGACCAAAGTGGATGGTGTTTACACAGATGATCCAGTTAAGAACCCAGATGCAGTACTTTGTGATAAGCTAAGCTACCAAGATGTACTTGAAAAAGAATTAAAGGTAATGGATTTAGCGGCCTTTACACTTGCTCGTGACCACAATATGCCAATTCGTGTCTTTAATATGAATAAACCAGGCGCACTACGTCGCGTAGTGATGGGTGAGCAAGAAGGTACGCTAATCACTAGCGCTTAAGCAAAAGTGGGCAACTGATTAATTGAAAAAAGTACGATTACTTTTTTACTGTGACCGAATTATCAAGGGTATTTATCGTGATTAACGAAATCAAACAAGACGCGCAAGTGCGCATGGAAAAAAGTGTTGATGCACTACGAAATCAACTAGTAAAAATCCGTACAGGTCGTGCTCACCCAAGCCTACTTGATACGATTCATGTTGAGTACTACGGTGCGAACACTCCGTTAAACCAAGTGGCAAACGTGGTTGCTGAAGATGCTCGTACTCTTGCTATCACTGTATTTGACCGTGAACTAGCACCAAAAGTAGAAAAAGCGATCATGATGTCGGATTTGGGTCTAAACCCAATGTCTGCAGGTACTGTGATCCGTGTTCCTCTTCCACCACTTACAGAAGAGCGTCGTCGCGATCTTGTTAAGATTGTACGTGCAGAAGCAGAGCAAGGCCGTGTTGCTGTTCGTAACATTCGTCGCGATGCAAATGCAACGGTTAAAGGTCTACTAAAAGATAAAGAAATTTCTGAAGACGATGATCGTCGTGCACAAGATGAAATTCAGAAATTAACCGACGATGCTATTAAGAATATCGATGCAGTTCTTGAAGTAAAAGAAAAAGAGTTAATGGAAGTTTAAAACTATATTCGTTAGGTTTTAAATGGCTAGAGGCGCTGTGCGTGCAGCACAGCGCCTTTTTTTTGAGGGATAGAGATGGCAGAGCATTCAATCGAGGCTGGGCTTTCGGCAGATTGTCTTCCTAAACACATTGCTGTGATTATGGATGGTAATGGTCGTTGGGCAAAAGCCAAAGGCAAAGCTCGGGTGTTTGGTCACAAGGCTGGCGTAGAAGCCGTGCGAAAAACAGTCTCTACTGCTAATCGTCTTGGTATAAAAGCTTTGACACTATTTGCTTTTAGTAGTGAAAACTGGCGTCGTCCCGAGGCGGAGGTTTCACTATTGATGGAGCTCTTCATGACGGTATTAAGTCGTGAAGTAAAAAGATTACATAAGAATAATATTCAATTACGTATTATTGGTGATAAGCGTCGTTTTAGTCAGCGCTTACAAGATAAAATTTCAGCGGCAGAGGAATTAACCGCTGACAATACCGGTATGGTATTGAACATTGCAGCAAATTACGGCGGGCAATGGGATATTTTAGAAGCGGCTAAAAAGCTAGCTCAGCAGGCGATTGATAATGAACTTGATCTCGCAACCGTAACGGAACAAGATTTAGAGTCAGGGCTCTCAACGTATGGGTTACCAGAGGTTGATCTATTGATCCGTACCAGTGGTGAGTGCCGAATTAGTAACTTTATGTTATGGCAGGTAGCTTATGCGGAGTTATTTTTCACAGAAGAGCACTGGCCTGATTTTGATGAATCAAGTTTATTGAATGCTGTTGCTTGGTTCGTGACTCGTGAACGCCGTTTTGGCTGTACTGGCGAACAAATACAAGCATTGTTAAAATAAGAGTTATTACTTTTCGCCAATGCACAGTGATGTGTGTTGGCGTTATTATTTACAGTAAATATGGCCTTTGCCTATACAATAATTATATAGAGGACGCAGTTTGCTAAAGCAACGAATTATTACCGCATTAATCCTCGCACCACTTGTTATTGCGGGGATCTTTTTCTTACCATTTCCAGCCTTTGTGGCAGCCATTGCGGCAATAACATTATTGGGTTTTTGGGAATGGACACAGTTTATTAATACATCATCTCGCATCCGTGCAATGATTCTACCTGTGATTGCATTAGGTGCTAGCCTAGTGTTATTACCAGTAGATACAGCGTCTCTTTCGGCGATGAGTAATGGGTTACATGGCATGTTATTAGTAGGCGGAATATGGTGGCTAATTGCATCTATATTAGCCATTACATATCCTAAAACTGATAAGTTATGGGCATCTAATTCTTTTGTTAAACAGATTTTTGGCTTGTTAACACTGCTCCCGTTTTTTTGGAGTATTTTAATGTTACGTGCTGTAGATTACAGCATCGATTCGTATCATGGTGCTAAACTTGTTCTATTGGTTTGTTTCTTAGTTTGGTCTGCAGATACTGGCGCATACTTTTCAGGTAAGCGTTTTGGTAAGCATAAAATGGCGCCAGCCGTTAGCCCAAATAAAACGATTGAAGGTTTAGTCGGTGGGGTAATTTTAGCTGTTATTATTACTTGGCTAATGGCCCAACTTCTTTCTATCCCGTTTGTCTCAATTTCAAGCTTGTTATCGATAGCTATTATTACTGTTGTCATCTCTGTGCTTGGTGATTTAGTTGAAAGCATGTTTAAACGTGCTTCTGGCGTTAAAGATAGCGGTAACATATTACCCGGACATGGTGGCATATTAGATCGTATTGATAGCTTAACCGCAGCAATACCTGTTTTTGCATTACTTTATCTTTGGTTAATGTAAGCCACCTCTTTTCTAAGGCAGCCATTACGCTGCCTTTTTTGTAAATGTAAGTGATTTTATGCGTAAGTTAACGATCCTAGGAGCGACGGGCTCAATAGGTAGCAGTACTTTAAATGTCGTTGCTAAAAACCCTGAGCTATTTGAAGTAGTAGCACTTGCTGCTGGTTCAAATGTTGAAAAAATGTTTGCGCTTTGTCAGCAATGGCAACCGAAATTTGTCGCAATGTTTGATAGTAAGGCTGCAGCAGAATTGGCGACCTTATTAAAGCAGCAAGAAATTGCTACAACAGTGCTTAGTGGTGAGCAAGGTGTTTGTGAAGTCGCAGCACTTGATGATGCCGACACTGTAATGGCGGCGATTGTTGGCGCAGCGGGTTTATTACCAACAATGGCTGCAGTGAAAAAAGGTAAACGTATTTTACTTGCTAATAAAGAAGCGCTGGTGATGACTGGGCAAATGTTCATTGATGCTTGTGAACAGTATGGCGCTGAATTATTACCTGTTGATAGTGAGCATAATGCAATTTTTCAATCGTTGCCGACCAATATTCAGCAGTGTATGGGACGTTGTGATTTATCAGCATCAGGCGTGAGTAAAGTGCTATTGACGGGGTCTGGTGGTCCGTTTCGATACACTGATATTGCAGAGTTAGATAATGTGACACCAGCGATGGCGATTGCTCATCCTAATTGGTCAATGGGACCAAAAATCTCTGTGGATTCAGCCACAATGATGAATAAAGGTCTAGAGTATATTGAAGCACGCTGGTTATTTAATGCCAGTCGTGAGCAAATGGATGTCATTATTCATCCGCAGTCTGTTATTCACTCAATGGTGCAATATAAAGATGGTTCTGTTATTGCACAAATGGGGTTACCCGATATGTGTACGCCGATTGCTTGTGCAATGGCATACCCAGAGCGTGTCGATGCAGGCGTTGCTCCGCTTGATTTTAGTCAAATTGGTGAATTTACTTTTATGAAACCAGACTTTGATCGTTATCCATGTTTAAAGCTCGCTATTGATGCGTGCTATCAAGGGCAAGCGGCAACAACGACTTTGAATGCTGCTAATGAAATGGCTGTTGCGGCATTTTTAGCAGGTGAAATTTGCTTCACAGATATTGCTAAAGTGAACCAAAAAGTGCTAGAAATAGCCGTGCTTGTTGAACCTCACAATATTGCAGAGGTAATGGAAATAGATAAACAAGCTCGTCAACTTGCTTCAGATGTCATCACCAAGGAATTTGCATGATTGAATTTATCCGCAATTTAAGTGCTTTTTTAGTTGCTCTAGGAATATTGATTGCTGTCCATGAATTTGGTCACTTTTGGGTTGCTCGCCGTTGTGGTGTATATG
The DNA here is from genome assembly GCF_003026105.1 of Photobacterium sp. GB-56. Lineage (GTDB taxonomy): Bacteria > Pseudomonadota > Gammaproteobacteria > Enterobacterales > Vibrionaceae > Photobacterium. The sequence continues at coordinate 63,409 of NZ_PYNW01000015.1, forward strand.
TTGAACGCTTTTCGATTGGTTTCGGTAAGGCACTTTTTCGTCGTAAAGGAAAAGACGGAACAGAATATACATTGGCAATGATCCCGCTGGGCGGCTATGTAAAAATGCTTGATGAGCGGGTAGAAGAAGTGCCTGCAGAAAAGCGTCATATGGCGTTTAATAACAAAAAACTTTGGCAACGAAGTGCAATTGTTGCTGCGGGTCCTTTTGCTAACTTTATTTTTGCTATTTTTGCATATTGGGTTGTGTATCTTATTGGGGTTCCTGCATTAAAGCCGTTTATTGGTGAAGTGGCTCCACAATCGATCGCGGCACAAGCAGGAATTACACCTGGAATGGAACTTAAATCTATTTCAGGAATCGAAACATCAGATTGGGAATCAGCCAATATGGCAATGGTTTCTCATATTGGTGATAAGAGCATGGTGATCACAGCGACAGAGCCTGACAGTAATGTCATCGTGACGCGCACTTTAGATCTATCTCATTGGTCTTATGATCCTGAGTCTCAGCAAGTACTAAAAACATTAGGTATTACGCCTTATCGGCCTAAAATTACGTTAAATGTCGCGCAATTGGTTGATAATAGTGCTGCAGTAGATGCAGGATTTAAATTAAATGATAAGATTGTAGCAATTGATAAAAAACCTGTAACTGAATGGCAGCAGTTTGTTGATGCGGTGCGTACGCACCCTGAGCAACCGCTTTCAGTTGAAGTGTTGCGAGATGATGAACCAGTGATGTTATCATTAGTTCCTCGTAGCAAGGTTGAACCAGATGGTAATCAAGTTGGCTATGTAGGATTAGCACCTGCGATTGAACCGTGGCCTGAATCTTATAAAGTAAACTTGCAGTTTGGTCCAATTGAAGCTGCGGTTAAAGCAACAGAAAAAACTAAGCAATTAGTGACGCTAACTTTTGATATGGTCACTAAACTGTTTACAGGTGATGTTGCAATTAAAAACCTCAGTGGACCGATATCCATTGCAAAAGGTGCAGGAATGACCGCCGACTTTGGTCTGGTCTACTTTCTTGGATTTTTAGCACTGATAAGTGTCAATTTAGGTATAGTTAATTTGTTACCGCTTCCGGTGTTGGATGGAGGACATTTAATGTTTTTCGCCATTGAAGCTGTAACCCGTCGTCCTGTGTCAGAACGAATTCAGGATATTGGCTATAGAGTGGGATCAGCCGTTTTGGTTGCGTTAATGGCCGTTGCGCTATTCAATGATTTTACCCGTCTTTAATAATGCGTTTTTAGCAAGGAATAATCAGAACAGTAATGGCGATTAAAAAACTGTTGGTCGCATCGCTGCTTTTAACCAGTAGCGTTGCGCATAGTGCGGAAGATAAATTTGTAGTTGATAACATTCGTTTTGAAGGACTTCAGCGTGTTACGTTAGGTGCGGCATTGTTAAAAATGCCTGTCCGCGTTGGAGATACTGTTGATCAACAGGATATTTCAGAACTAATAAAATCACTTTATTCTTCAGGCAACTTTGAAAATATTCGAGTATATCGTGACGGCAATACGCTTCAGATCGATGTAACAGAGCGTCCTACTATTGCTGATATTACTTTCTCAGGTAACAAAGCAATCAAAGCTGAGCAGCTAAAAGAAAATTTAGAAGCATCAGGTTTGCGAGTGGGTGAAGCACTTGATCGTACGACGTTACGAAAAATTGAAAAAGGGCTAGAGGATTTCTATTACAGTGTTGGTAAATACAACGCAACGGTAGAAGCTGTTGTTACGCCTCTGCCTCGTAATCGTGCTGATATTAAATTTGTTTTCACTGAAGGTGTGTCTGCAAAAATTAAGCAGATTAACATTTTAGGTAACCATGTTTTCAGTGATGACGAATTACGCAGCAAGTTTAAACTAAAGGACGATGTGCCTTGGTGGAACTTCATGGCGAATGAAAAATATCAGAAACAAGTATTACAAGGTGATTTAGAAACACTGCGCTCTCAATACTTGAATAATGGTTATTTGAAATATCGACTTGATGATACACAAGTGTCTATTTCTCCGGATAAAAAAGGCGTGTATATCACTCTTAAAATCCATGAAGGGCATCAATATAAAGTTAAGAATGTACAGTTCCGTGGTGATGTTGCAGGTCGCGTTGCTGAGTTCGATAAGCTGGTAACATTTAAGAATGGCTCTGTATATAACGGCGCTGCAGTTACATCGCTAGAAGAAGCGATTAAGCGTAAGCTTGGTGAAGAAGGTTACGCTTACCCGAAAGTAACGACATACCCTGAGTTTGATGATAAGACCAATGAAGTATCATTGGTTGTTAATGTTGAACAAGGCAAACGTATTTACGTTCGTAATATCGAGTTCCGTGGTAATACCAATACTAAAGATGAAGTTTTACGCCGTGAAATGCGTCAAATGGAAGGTACTTGGTTAAATGCGAAGAAGATTGAAACAGGTAAAGCACGTTTAAACCGAACGGGCTTCTTTGAAAATGTTGATGTACAAACGGTACGAGTACCTGGTTCTGATGATCAGGTTGACATTAAGTACAACGTGAAAGAAGCCAATTCTGGTAGTGTTAACTTTGGTGTTGGTTACGGTACTGAATCAGGTATTAGTTTCCAAGCCGGTTTAACTCAAGATAACTTCTTAGGTACGGGTAATCGTTTTGGTATCAATGCGATGACGAACGATTATTCGAAAAATATCAGTCTTGAGTACAATGATCCTTACTTCACGATAAATAACGTAAGCTTGGGTGGTAAGATTTACTATAACGAGTTTAAAGCTTCTGATGCCAATATCTCGGATTACACCAACCAAAGCTACGGTACAAGCTTAACGTGGGGCTTCCCATTTAATGAGTTGAACTACTTTAACTTTAGTTTGGGTTACGATCACAATAAGATTTCGAACACTCAAGATTATTACCAAATTCAGCAGTTTAAAAAGATTCATGGCTTTGATCTCGATAGCGATAGTGCGATCACCCTTGATGATTTTAGTTGGACATTTGGCTGGACACGCAACAACTTAAACCGAGGTTACTTCCCAACCTCTGGTAACCGCCAAGACTTCTCATTTAAGATGACAATTCCTGGTTCTGACTCACAGTACTTCAAAGCGCAGTACAACGTTCGTCAATACATACCATTAACAGAGAGCCAAGACTTTAGCTTATTACTACGTGGTAAGTTGGGTTACGGTAATGGCTACGGTAAAACGGATAATGGTAGCGATCAGCTAATGCCATTCTATGAAAACTTCTATGCCGGTGGCTTTAGTTCAATTCGTGGTTTCCGTTCAAATACTGTAGGTCCAAAAGCGGTATTTGTTGGTGGTTGTGGCGTTAATGGTCAAGGTAATAACAACTGTGCGACAGGTACTGATGATGCAGCAGGTGGTAATGCCATTGCGCTTGCAAGTATGGAGCTAATTGTTCCAACGCCATTTGCTTCTGGTGAGTTGAAAAACCAAATCCGTACCAGTTTCTTTGTTGATGCTGGTTCTGTTTGGGATACAGAATATAACCTGAATTATAAGAGCAGCGATGGTCAAAAACTGGCAAATTACTCAGATCCAGGTATGATCCGCGCTTCTGCCGGTGCAGCTTTACAGTGGATGTCGCCAATGGGTCCACTTGTATTCTCGATTGCGAAACCAATCAAGAAATATGAAGGGGATGATGAGGAATTCTTCACATTCACTATTGGTCAGACATTCTAATTTTGAGGAGAGAACTTTTGAAACAATGGATTAAAGCAGCAAGTCTTGGCTTGGTAATTCTATCTTCGTCTATGTACGCAAATGCAGCGGAAGCTGCTCAAAAAATTGGTTACGTATCTACTGGTCAAGCAATGTCTGAGTTAGCTCAGCGTTACAAGGTTCAAGAGAAGTTAAAGAAAGAATTCAGTGGTCGTGTTGCGGCTCTACGTTCTATCGAAACTAAGATGAAGACCAAGATTGATAAATTGAAGCGTGATGGTGAACTAATGAGTTCAGATCAACGTCAAAAGCTTCAACGTGAGCTTGCTCAACTTGATTCTGATTACAAACTAAAAGCACAAGCACTTGCTGAAGATCAACGCCGTCGTGGTATGGAAGAAGAGCAGAAGCTTGTTAAGAAAATCCGTACAGCGATTGATACAGTAGCAGAGAAAAACGGTTATAACATCGTGCTAGATGCACAAGCTGTTTTATTCGCAAATAAGAAAGATGATCTTTCTTCTAAAGTGATTGCTGCGGTAAAATAATCAGTAATATGAAGCAATAATGATTGGTATATCGTTATTTTCACGATATACCAGTTTTTAGTGTATCTAACAGCCACTTTTGTGGCTGTTGTTACAATAGGTATAAGGTAAATATGGCTGCAATCACACTTGCTAAACTAGCTGAAAAATTAGGTGCAGAGCTTCAAGGCGACGGCTCGGTGGAAATTCATTCTATTGCTGGGATGAGCAAGGCAGTGGAAGGTCAAATAACGTTCCTTTCTGATAGCAAATACCGTAAGCAACTTACTGATTGCAAGGCTGATGCAGTAATGCTACGAGAAGCGGATGTCGAATTCTTCCAAGGTAATGCACTGGTTGTAAAAGATCCTTACTTAAGCTACGCATTAGTTGCACAACTATTAGATACAACGCCAGCAGCAGCAACCGAGATAGCGGCATCTGCATTTGTAGATCCAACGGCTACGCTTGGTCATAACGTTGCTATTGGCCATAACGCAGTGATTGAAGCGGGTGTTACCTTAGGTAATAACGTGCAAATTGGTGCAGGTTGTTTTATCGGTAAAAATGTGGTCATTGGTGATAACACTAAATTATGGGCCAATGTCACTATCTACCACAATGTAAAGTTAGGTAGCGATTGTTTAGTGCAATCAAGCACGGTTATTGGTGCTGATGGCTTCGGTTACGCTAATGATAAAGGTGAGTGGGTAAAAATCCCTCAATTGGGCTCTGTGCGTATTGGTAATCGTGTTGAAATTGGTTCATGTACGACGATTGACCGTGGTGCACTCGATGACACCATTATTGAAGACAATGTGATCATTGATAACCAAATGCAAATCGCCCATAACGTGCAGATCGGATATGGTACAGCGATGGCGGGTGGTACAATTATCGCTGGTAGCACCAAAATTGGTAAATATTGTATTATTGGTGGTGCATCAGTATTAAATGGCCATATCAACATTGCTGATGGTGTAACCATCACTGGTATGGGCATGGTAATGCGAAGTATTGAAGAAAAAGGCATGTACTCTTCAGGTATTCCATTACAAACAAACCGCGAATGGCGTAAAACTGCAACGCGTGTTCATCGTATTGATGATATGAACAAACGTTTAAAAGCTGTTGAAAAAGAACTCGCAGCGAAAGGTAAGTAAGTTTTTACGTTTAATTGATGTGCCTACCTTGTGTAGGCCGTTTTGCATTGATATTGAATATTATTTTATTCTTTCTAATACAGGTATTTAGTTTTGACCAGCGAAAATAAGACGCTAAACATCACAGAAATTCAGGAACTGCTTCCTCATCGTTATCCTTTCTTAATGATTGACCGTGTTACTAATTATGATGAAGGCAAAACGTTAACAGCAATCAAAAATGTTTCTGTCAATGAGCCTCAATTTACTGGTCATTTCCCTAATATGCCGGTATTTCCAGGTGTAATGATTTTAGAAGCGATGGCACAAGCAACAGGTCTACTTGCATTTAAAACCTTTGGTGCACCTGCTGAAAATGAACTGTACTACTTTGCAAGTATCGATAAAGCAAAGTTTCGTAAGCCTGTAGGTCCTGGTGATCAGCTTATTTTAGATGTTGAATTTATCAAAGAGCGTCGCGGTATTGCGCTATTTAATGGCGTAGCAACAGTTGACGGCGAAGTGGTATGTTCAGCTGAACTTAAATGTGCACGACGAGTATTCTCATGATCCATGAAACCGCACAAATTCATCCGTCAGCAGTGATTGAAGACGGTGTAAAGATTGGCGCTAATGTCAAAGTTGGTCCCTTCACTTATATTGCCACTGATGTTGAAATTGGTGAAGGCACTGAAGTGATGTCACACGTTGTGATTAAAGGTCCAACGGTGATCGGTAAAGACAACCGTATATTCCCATTCGCCGTGATCGGTGAAGAGTGCCAAGATAAGAAATATCAAGGCGAAGCAACACGTCTTGTGATTGGTGATCGCAATGTGATCCGTGAAAGTGTTCAAATGCATCGCGGTACAGTACAAGATAAAGGTGTGACTATCGTAGGTAGTGATAACCTTTTCTGTGTCAATGTACATATTGCGCATGATTGTGTTGTGGGCGATAACATTATCATGGGCAATAACGCGACATTAGCAGGTCACGTAACAGTTGAAGATTACGCGATTATTTCTGCACTATCGCCAGTACACCAATTCTGTACTGTCGGCGCACATAGTTTTATCGGCGGCGGCTCTATTGTTGTTCAAGATGTGCCACCATTTGTAATGGCGCAAGGTAACCACGCGAAACCGTTCGGTATTAATATCGAAGGCTTAAAGCGTCGTGGTTTTGAAAAACCAGAATTACATGCTATTCGTCGTGCATATAAAGAAATTTACCGTTCAGGTAAAACGCTAGCTGAAGTAAAACCTGTACTTGAAGAAATGAGTAAAGATTATCCTTCAATTGGCTTATTCCTGAAACTATTTGAAAACTCGACACGCGGTATTATTCGCTAATGACGAAGCCACTTCGAATAGGAATTGTCGCCGGAGAAATCTCCGGCGATATTTTAGGTGCAGGTTTTATTAAAGCTGTTAAAGCCAAATACCCAGATGCTGAATTTGTTGGTGTTGCAGGTCCTCGTATGCAGGCAGAAGGCTGTGAAGCGCTGTTTGATATGGAAGAGCTCGCGGTGATGGGGATTGTTGAAGTATTAGGTCGCTTACCTCGCTTATTTAAGGTCAAAGCAGAGCTTGTTAAATACTTTAGCGATAACCCGCCAGACGTTTTTGTTGGTATAGATGCCCCTGATTTTAACTTACGCCTAGAAAAAGATTTAAAAGAAAGCGGTATTAAAACCGTGCATTATGTCAGCCCATCGGTATGGGCATGGCGCCAAAAGCGTATCTTTAAAATCGAAGCTGCCACCAACCTTGTGCTTGCTTTCTTGCCATTCGAAAAAGCGTTTTACGATAAGTTTAATGTGCCTTGTGAGTTCGTCGGGCACACCATGGCAGATGCTATTCCATTGCAAACCGACCAAGGTGCTGCACAAAGATTATTAGGCCTAGATCCTGATAAACGATGGCTTGCGGTATTACCCGGTAGCCGAGGTAGCGAAATGGAAATGCTCGCGCCACCGTTTATCGAAACGTGTAAAAAGCTTAAGGCTAAACATCCTGATTTAGGTTTTGTCGTTGCACTGGTTAATCAAAAACGTCGAGCACAATTTGAGCAAGCGTGGCAACAAACGGCACCGGATCTTGATTTCGTGCTGGTGGATGATACTGCTCGTAATGTAATGATTGCTTCAGATGCTGTATTGCTCGCATCGGGTACAGTTGCATTAGAATGTATGTTAGTGAAGCGTCCGATGGTGGTGGGCTATAAAGTGAAACCATTAACGGCGTGGCTGGCTAAGAAAATGCTTAAAACTAAGTATGTTTCATTGCCAAATATTCTCGCAGATGAAGAGTTGGTCACCGAGCTTTTACAAGAAGATTGCACGCCAGAGAAGCTCTATCATGAAGTGGATAAAATGCTATATGGTGACACTTCTGAGCTGATGTTGAAATTTGAGCAGATGCATAAAACCATTCGTTGTAATGCTGATGAGCAAGCAGCAAATGCCGTCCTTGCCTTGATTGATAGAGCGTAAAATGGCTGAGAAAAAAGAGTTTGAACCTTTTGTTTACCCGCAAGCAAATTGTATTGCTGGGGTGGATGAAGTCGGTCGTGGGCCATTAGTTGGCGCAGTGGTGACTGCGGCTGTGATTTTAGATCCGAATAATCCCATTGAAGGTTTAACGGATTCTAAAAAATTGACCGAAAAAAAACGCAATTTGTTGTTTGATGAAATCAAAGAAAAAGCGTTGTCTTGGTCATTAGGTCGTTGTGAAGCGGACGAAATTGATAAGTTGAATATCTTGCAAGCAACGATGGTTGCGATGCAGCGCGCAGTAGCAGGCTTAAGTGTACAGCCAGATTACGTACTTATTGATGGTAACAAAGTACCTGAATTACCGATGGCGGCACAGGCTGTGGTGAAAGGGGATTTACGTGTTGCAGAGATCAGTGCCGCGTCCATTCTTGCTAAAGTGACCCGTGATCGTGAAATGGAAATATTAGATGCTGAGTTTCCGCAGTACGGTTTTGCTAAACATAAAGGTTATCCAACCAAAGCACACTTTGAAGCATTAGAGCAATACGGCGCAATAGATCAGCATCGTAAGAGCTTTAAACCCGTAAAGCGAGTATTGGGTTTAGACTAAACGATTTTTCTTTTTACAGACTAATGGCATAGCTATTCGCTATGCCATTTTTTTGTTTGCTCAATACCTCTCATACCTTGTTTCAGGTATAATTTTCATAATTAAGTTACGTAATAAATTAGGTTGTCATGGCAGAACCACGTTTTATCCACCTTCGTGTTCATAGTGATTATTCGATGATTGACGGTTTGGCGAAAGTAAAGCCAATCGTTAAAAAGGCATCAGAACTTGGTATGCCTGCACTCGCAATGACAGACTTTACTAACCTATGTGGTTTAGTGAAGTTTTACTTTGCTGCTCATGATGCCGGAATAAAGCCAATTATCGGTGCTGATTTCAAAGTACAGTCAGCAGAGATGGGCGATGAACTATTTGAACTCACCATTCTTGCTGCCAATAATGAAGGTTATAAAAATCTTACGTTATTGATTTCTGAAGCCTACCAACGAGGTCATGTACAGCATCAGCCTGTTATTGATAAAGAGTGGCTCGTGAATCACCGTGAAGGGCTTATTATCCTATCCGGTGGTAAAAATGGTGACGTGGGTAAAGCTTTATTAAAAGGCAACCAGAACATGGTTGATAGCTTGGTTGCTTTTTATCAAACCCATTTCCCAGATAGTTATTATTTGGAATTAGTACGTACAGGGCGTGCTGATGAAGAAGCCTACCTTCACTTTGCGATTGAGCTGGCAGAAAAAGCCGATTTACCTGTTGTCGCTACCAATGATGTTCGTTTACTCACTGCCGATCAGTTTGACGCACATGAAATTCGCGTTGCTATTCATGATGGCTATACCCTTGTCGATCCCAACCGTCCGAAACTTTATAGCGCACAGCAGTATCTTCGTAGTGAAGAAGAAATGTGCGAGTTATTTGCTGATATCCCAGAAGCACTACAAAACTCAGTTGAAATCGCAAAGCGTTGTAACGTAACCGTTCGATTAGGTGAGTATTTCTTACCTAATTTTCCAACGGGTGATATGACAATTGAGGACTTCTTGATTGTTAAATCCAAAGAAGGACTCGAAGAACGTTTAGAATTTTTATTTCCCGATCCAGAAGTGCGTGCTGCTCGTCGTCCTGAATATGATGAGCGTTTAGATATCGAATTAAAAGTTGTTAACCAAATGGGATTCCCTGGTTACTTCTTGATCGTAATGGAATTCATTCAGTGGTCGAAAGATAACGATGTACCAGTAGGCCCAGGCCGTGGTTCAGGTGCGGGCTCATTGGTTGCTTACGCGCTGAAAATCACCGATCTAGATCCGCTGGAGTTTGACTTACTTTTCGAGCGATTCTTGAACCCTGAACGTGTTTCCATGCCCGATTTCGATATCGATTTCTGTATGGATAAGCGTGATTTGGTTATCGATCACGTGGCTGAAATGTATGGTCGTGATGCGGTATCACAGATTATTACGTTCGGTACTATGGCAGCCAAAGCGGTTATCCGCGATGTTGGTCGTGTGCTAGGTCACCCATATGGTTTTGTTGATCGCATTTCAAAGTTAGTGCCAGCAGAGCCTGGGATGACACTCGCCAAAGCGTTTGATGCCGAACCTCAATTAGGTCAAGCCTATGATGCGGATGAAGAAGTTCGCGACTTGATTGATATGTGTCGCATTCTTGAAGGGGTAACGCGTAACGCAGGTAAACACGCTGGTGGTGTGGTTATCTCGCCAACAACCATCACCGACTTTGCTCCCTTATATTGTGATGCAGAGGGTAATAACCCCGTTACTCAGTTTGATAAAAATGATGTTGAAACTGCGGGTTTAGTTAAATTCGACTTCTTAGGTTTACGTACATTAACCATTATTGATTGGGCATTAGCGCTAATTAATCCACGTTTGGTTGAACAAGGCAAAGAGCCTATAAATATCGCAGCGATTCCAATGGATGATCCTAAATCCTTTGCGATGTTGCAGCGTTCAGAATCAACCGCGGTATTCCAGCTCGAATCCCGTGGTATGAAAGATCTGATCAAACGTCTTCAACCCGACTGTTTTGAAGATATGATCGCTCTGGTGGCACTATTTCGTCCCGGTCCGCTCCAATCAGGCATGGTAGATAACTTTATTGACCGTAAGCACGGCCGAGAAGCGGTGTCTTATCCTGATGAAAAATGGCAGCACGAGTCATTAAAAGAAATTCTCGATCCGACTTACGGCATTATCTTGTACCAAGAGCAGGTAATGCAGATCGCGCAGGTGCTGGCGGGTTATACCCTTGGCGGCGCGGATATGCTGCGTCGTGCGATGGGTAAGAAAAAGCCTGAAGAAATGGCGAAACAGCGAGCGGTGTTCGAAGAGGGCTCGATAAAAAATGGCGTCGATGGCGAGCTATCAATGAAAATCTTTGACTTGGTAGAGAAATTTGCCGGTTACGGATTTAACAAATCGCACTCAGCCGCCTATGCATTGGTGTCTTATCAAACCTTATGGTTAAAAGCACATTACCCTGCCGAATTTATGGCTGCGGTAATGACAGCCGACATGGATAATACGGACAAGATCATTAGCTTGGTTGACGAATGTCACCGTATGAAGCTAAAGCTGCTGCCGCCGGATGTTAATAAAGGTCTATATCGTTTTAATGTTGATGAAGACGGTGCCGTTGTTTACGGTATCGGTGCGGTAAAAGGGGTCGGTGAAGGCCCGATTGAAAATATTATTAGTGCCCGTGAAAAAGGTGGCCACTTTAAAGATTTATTTGATTTCTGTGCCCGTATTGATACTAAAAAAGTCAATAAACGTGTCTTAGAGAAACTGATTAAGTCGGGTGCGATGGATCGTTTAGGGCCTAATCGTGCAGCGATGCTGGCAACTTTAGATGATGCGATAAAAGCCGCGAGTCAGCACCACCAAGCCGAAGCCTTTGGTCAAGCCGACATGTTTGGCGTATTAACGGCCGCCCCTGAAGAAGTTGAGAATAAGTATGCTAATATCCCTGAAGCACCAGATAAAGTCTGGTTGGAAGGGGAGCGTGAAACATTAGGCTTATACCTAACAGGTCACCCTATAAATGCGTATCTCTCAGAATTAAAACATTACACCACATGGCGTTTAAAAGATGCGCAGCAAACAGGACGTGATAAGGTAGCGTCTGTTGCTGGGCTTGTTATTGCCGCCCGTGTAATGACAACCAAACGTGGGACCAGAATTGGTTTAATGACGCTTGATGATCGTTCAGGTCGAATGGAAGTCATGCTATTCTCTGATGCCTTAGATCGTTATATTGATCTGCTTGAAAAAGATAAAATTGTGGTGATATCAGGACAGGTCAGCTTTGATGATTTCAATGGTGGCCTTAGAATGTCTGCACGTGAAGTGCTCGATATATCAGAAGCGAGAGAAAAGCATCTCCGTGGTCTTGCTATATCTGTAACAGAACAGCAGATTGATGAGCAGTTTTTTGCCCGTTTCAGCCAAGTGTTGGAACCACACAGAGCAGGTACTGTGCCTGTTAATGTGTACTATCAGCGCTCGAATGCCCGTGCCAAACTCACTTTAGGAACAGAATGGCGAATAACGCCAGCCGATCAATTAATATCGGATCTAAAAACACTCCTAGGTGATAAGCAGGTCGAGCTTGAGTTTAATTAAATGCGCTTAATGTTTATGATAGGGTAGTTAAGTCCCTATCATCATCATAAGCAAAAGGATTTTAAGTGGTATGAGCCTGAACTTCCTCGAGTTTGAACAACCGATTGCAGAGCTAGAAGCAAAAATTGAAGCATTACGTGATGTATCTCGTCGTGATGAGTCTAATTCGGTTGATCTAGAAAAAGAAATTGAGCAACTAGAAAAGAAAAGCCTAGAGCTTACCAAGAAAATCTTTGGTGATCTTGGTGCATGGCAGGTTGCGCAACTCGCACGCCATCCTCAGCGCCCATATACTTTTGATTATGTCGAGCACATGTTCGAAGAGTTTGATGAATTGGCAGGCGATCGCGCGTTTGCTGATGATAAAGCGTTAGTCGGTGGTATTGCCCGTATTGATGGCCGTCCTGTTATGGTGATTGGTCATCAAAAAGGCCGTGGTACGACTGAGAAGGTGAAGCGTAACTTTGGCATGCCTAAGCCAGAAGGTTACCGTAAAGCATTACGTTTAATGAAAATGGCAGAGCGCTTTAATATGCCTGTGATTACCTTCATTGATACAGCTGGTGCATATCCTGGTGTCGGCGCTGAAGAGCGTGGTCAATCAGAAGCTATCGCGATGAACCTAAAAGTTATGTCTGGCTTGAAAGTGCCTGTTATCTGTAATGTGGTGGGTGAAGGCGGCTCTGGCGGCGCATTAGCGATCGGTGTGGGTGATTGCGTTAATATGCTGCAATACTCAACCTACTCTGTTATTTCACCTGAAGGTTGTGCATCAATCTTATGGCGTGATTCAGACAAAGCACCGCAAGCGGCTGAAGCAATGGGTATGACAGCTCCTCGCTTAAAAGAGTTGGAGCTGATTGATAACATCATTGAAGAGCCACTGGGTGGCGCTCACCGTAATGTTTTACTAATGGCAAATACATTAAAAGCACAACTTAAGGCAACATTGGCTGAACTGGATGAATTAGATACTGAGACGTTACTTGAACGTCGTTATCAGCGTCTAATGAGTTATGGTTACTGCTAAAAAGTTGGTGTAACGTTTAGTAAAAGGTCAGCAATTAAGCTGGCCTTTTTTGTTTTTCCCATTTAGTGCTTTGATAGGCTGCGATAGACTATAGTTTTCTCTTAATGTTGAAAGATCTTATGTTGTATTCTGCTTTTTGTCGTCAATTATTGACTCATCTCCCTGCAAGTAAACGGTTTGTTCTTGCCTTTAGTGGTGGGCTCGATTCTCGTGTATTGCTTGATTTAATGGCGCGATTTATTACACAAAATCCAGAATATAGCTGTCATGCCGTTTATGTACATCATGGATTAAGCACGAATGCTGATATATGGGCTGATAAGTGTGTGGTTTGGGCTAAAAGTGCCGGCATTAGTTGTGATGTTGAACGTGTAAAAGTGCTAACAGGAAACCGAATTAGCCTTGAGCAAGCTGCACGAGAAGCGCGGTATAACATTTTAGCGCAACACGTCAACATCGGGGACATGCTATTAACTGCTCAACACAGTGACGATCAGATTGAAACTTTTCTATTGGCATTAAAGCGCGGGAGTGGCCCTGCTGGATTAGCAGCGATGCCGATGATACTCCCTTTTGCTAAAGGGATGCATTTAAGACCATTACTCAATATTACTCGTGCTGATATTGAGCAATACGGATTGAAGCACAAACTCTCTTGGGTTGAAGATGAAAGCAACCAAGATGAGCGTTATGATCGCAATTTTATTCGCCACCAAATAACGCCTCGTCTAGTTGAACGTTGGCCAAGTATTCATAAATCAGTCGCACGAAGTAGCGCATTGTGCGGTGAGCAAGAAGCATTACTAGCTGAGTTATTAGCCACCCAACTTGCTCAAGCGATCCAAGCTGATGGTAGCTTACTGCTTGCTTCTGATGTGACTCAACGTGTCGGTATGGCGTTAATTCGTCAATGGTTAAAAAAACAATCAGTCTTAATGCCATCGTTAGCACAGCTTGAACAGATTTGGTTTAACGTAGTTCAGGCAAAAGAAGATGCGAATCCTAAACTGTGTTGGGCAAATGTTGAAGTGCGTCGCTATCAAAAGAAGTTATATTTACTGCGGCAGTGGGATGATATTAGCCAGTGGAAAAACAATATTGATTTAGATTCTCCTTGCCAGCTACCGCAAAACTTAGGGACGCTGGTTTTAAGCCAAGAGGGTGATTATCCTTTATTAAGACAGCCTAAATCTGATGAGTCTATAACCGTGCGCTTTCACTATCAAGGTGATGCTATAAAACCTGTAGGGCGATGTGGCAGCAGAAAATTAAAAAAACTTTATCAAGAATATAATGTGCCAAGTTGGTTACGCAGCCGTACGCCTCTTATCTTTTATGGCGATAAACTTGCTGCTGTAGCGGGGTATTTTGTCGTCTCTGAGTTTTCTGGTCATGATATTACGATTGCTCTTAATTCTTAAAAAAGACAAATAGGGCATTATTTTCCTAGTAAGTTCAAGCACCCTATCTTTCATCGAAATATTATTTACTTTGCACCGTAATATATTATTTATTACGGTGTTTTTTATGCTTTTAAATCATGTTTTGTGAAGAAGGATATATAGCTAATTTTTATTATGTTGTTTTTTTAGCCTGCTTAGTAACTTTTTATTGCGATAAAATACAAAAGGTATTAGTGTACTAGTCTACTGATACGATAGTTGGAAGGGAAAGAAATGAGCAAACCATCGACACTTGGCGGAGCGTGTATTATTGCAAGCGTTTGTGTAGGCGCGGGCATGTTAGGTTTACCGAGTGCTGGGGCGGGTGCATGGACATTCTGGAGCGTTATTGCAATATCTTTAACCATGGTTATGATGACATTATCAGGCTGGTTATTATTAGAAGCGCTTAAGCATTATGATTTTAAAGTGTCTTTTAATACCATCACAAAAGATGTACTTAATACTAAAATTAATATTATTAATAATCTGTCATTATACTTTGTTGGTGGTATTTTGCTTTATGCCTATATTTCATCATCAGGTATGATTTTTAGTAATATATTAGGGATTGATAGTAAGTTAGCTTCTATTTTATTTGTCGCAATCAGTTCAACCTTTGTTCTGCACTCAACGCGTGCGGTTGATCGTATTTCTATTTTACTGATTGTTTTTATGTTGGTGAGTTTCTTAATTGGAATTTCAGGACTAGCGACGCATATCAAAGTTCCTGTTTTACTGGATACAACTCACTTACATGCCAGCTATTCTCCTTATGCGTTAGCACTATTACCTATAGCATTAACTTCTTTTGGTTACCACCATTCGGTGAGCACAATGCGCGACTATTACCGCGATGAATACCAAGCTAAAAATGCGATTCTAGGTGGCACATTTATCGCGTTAGGTTTCTATTTAGTGTGGGTGATTTGTATTTTTGGCAACTTACCTCGTGATGCATTTGGTCCTGTGGTTTCGGCTGGTGGTGGTATTGATGCTTTAACGCAAGCACTTGATAGCGTTATTGACTCAAACAGCATTAAACAAGCAATCCGTATTTTTTCGATTGCCGCTGTTGTTTCTTCGTTTATCGGAGTTGGTTTGGGGGTTTTTGATTATTTGGCCGATTTATTTGGCTTTGAAGATTCAAAACAAGGACGCTTGAAGACGTGGGCTATCACTTTCTTACCACCGCTGATCCTTTCATTATTTGCACCACTGGGTTTCTTGTCTGCGATTGGTTTAGCCGGTGCTGCTGCAACGATTTGGGCGTGTATTATTCCTGCTTTATTAGCGAAAAAGACTCGTCAATGCAAAGAAAAGAAAGATGGGTTTGTTGTGCCTGGCGGTAATGTGACGGTATATGTTGTGATTGGCTTTGGTGTGGTGACCGCAATCTTCCACATTATGGCGATGGCAAATTTACTGCCGATCTTTAAAGGCTAATACGGGTTTAACCTAAAAATAAAACGGAAGCTTTAAGCTTCCGTTTTTTGTTTAGCGAAATTGTTTAACTTCAGGCAAGTATTCAAAGCCAGCACTTGCAAGTTTATCGATCAGCTTTTGGCGATCAATCTCGTAGAATTTAACGAGTTCATCGAGATCTTGAAAGTCATCACGGATCTTCATGTTGACAATACTCATTAACATGATGGGATCCATGCTTTCAAATTTAGCTAAATCCATTATTTGTCCTCATGATCACTGATTAATAAGTTTGCTGCAGCAAACGCTGCACGCTCACGGACTTCAAGCGGTAAATTGGTATCTTCGGCAATATCATTGAAGGTTTTAATTGCACAGCTAATAGCCGCAGGAATATAACCTTGATCACCACTACCAATTTGCGCGTAAGTTGCTCGGATAAGCTCACAGCATTGATAAATTTGCATCATTCATCCTTTCTAGAAAGTATTCGAAGAGAATGTAGGGGCTCACTTCGAATATACTCACTATTAACGTGATCATCATAGCGTTAAATAAAATAAAAACGTAGGATTTATGGTGCTTAGCGCAACGAGATGATTATTTATTACGCTTGTGATGATAAAGTTTACGATCGGCACGTTCAATCAAAGACAGCATAGAATCACCTTTATTAAAGGTCGCTGTGCCATAAGAAAATCCAATATTTAAGATACCCAAGATTGGGCTTTGTTGAATATATTGGTTGATCCGTGATACCACTTTTATTTCAGAGCGAGCACTGGCAGGTTGAAGTAAAATAATAAATTCATCACCTCCAATGCGATAACAACGATCTGAAGTGCGCGTTGCAAACTTCAGTGCATTAGCAAAATCTTTAATGACTTTGTCGCCATCAAGATGACCAAAGTTATCATTCACTTGTTTAAAATTATCTAAGTCACAAATAAACAGTACCAACTCCACATCTCGTTTTTCGCTCATCGCAATAGCATGATGAATATCTTGCTCAAAACACATTCTATTACATAGCCCTGAAAGTTTATCTTTCAGTGCCATATGTTTTACTTTTTGATATTCAATCGCATTAAATAGAGGGCCTGCAAATAAACGGTGGTAGGTATGTAATAGGCTTATTTCGTCGTTATCTAACGGATAAAGAGTGGAGTAATGAAGTGAGCCTAAAGAGTTATCACCAAAGCGTAAAGCAAAGCTGTTTTGATGAGGTGTCGGTTTTCCTTGGCGGATCAATGTTGTAGTTTCATCAAGGGTCCAGACTAAACGAGCGATATCAATTTGTTTATCTAGCTCTCTGCAGAGAGGTTGAAATAACGCTTGGATCTCCAGCTTCCCTTGAAGTTTTTGCAGGATCAACAGACGTTGATCCGCAGCTAAAGGTTTTTGCTTTAGCTTAGGGGAAGGTGAGGAATGAGATCGATTAAATAAAGCCTGTTCCATTACGACAAGATCAATAACTATTTGATTTGTCACTATAGGGCATATTTTGAGCAGATCAATGATAACGGCAAGATTGTAACGGATATTTACTGTTACATAAAAAAATGGGAGTGAGTAAAATGTTTTTTTAAAATAAAGAATAGAAAAAAAGCTGCCATAACGACAGCTTTTTCAATATGTTATTAGCTTTTTACTTAAGCCATTTTTTGCTTAATAAACGCAACAACATCATTTACAGCAACGGCTTCTTTGATACCTGTGCGACGGTTTTTATATTCCATCTCACCGTTTTCAAGGCTACGGTTACCAATAACGATAGTATGTGGAATACCTAGTAGTTCGTGATCTGCAAACATGACTCCTGGGCGTTCTTTACGATCATCAAACAGTACTTCAATACCAGCAGCAGTTAGATCGGCATATAGCTTCTCTGCCGCTTCTTTTACTTCTTCTGATTTCGCCATGTTCATAGGAACAATAGAAACGTGGAATGGTGCAAGCGCATCTGGCCAGATAATGCCGTTTTCGTCATGGTTCTGTTCGATAGCTGATGCCACAACACGTGATACACCAATACCGTAACAACCCATTTCTAGAATGGTGTTTTTACCGTTAGCATCTAGCACGCCACAGTTCATCTTCTCAGAGTATGTATTACCTAGCTGGAAGATGTGACCCACTTCGATACCACGTTTTAGCATCAATGTACCTTGGCCACATGGGCTTGGATCACCTTCAACTACATTACGTAGATCTTCAACGCGATCTAGCTCAACGTCACGGCCCCAGTTGATACCAACATGGTGTTTACCATCGATGTTTGCGCCTGCAGCAAAATCGCTCATTACAGCAACAGTACGGTCAACGATAAATGGAAGCTCAAGACCGACAGGACCAAGTGAGCCAGGACCTGCGTTAACGAACTGGCGAATTTCTTCTTCAGTTGCCATTTCAAGTGGAGAAGCAACCCAGTCTAGGTTTTCAGCTTTAATTTCGTTTAATTCGTGATCACCACGAACCAATAGCGCTACGATAGGCGCATCGATTTCATCAGAAGCTTTAACAAATAAGGTCTTGATCGTTTTCTCGATAGCAATACCGTGTTGCTCAACTAACTCATCGATAGTTTTCGCATTAGGTGTATCGATAACAGACAGTTCCACTGTTGGTGCTGCACGTTCGTGAGCAGGGGCTAGTGCTTCTGCTTTTTCGATGTTTGCTGCGTAGTCAGATTCAGTTGAGAATGCAATTAAGTCTTCGCCGCTTTCTGCTAATACGTGGAACTCCTGAGAGCCATTACCACCGATTGCGCCAGAGTCGGCCCATACTGGACGGTACTCAAGACCCATGCGATCGAACGCTTTACAGTAAGCGTCGTGCATTGCATCGTAAGACTTTTGTAGACCTTCTTTGTCAATGTCAAAGCTGTAAGCATCCATCATGCAGAATTCACGTGCACGCATTACGCCGAAACGTGGACGACGCTCGTCACGGAATTTAGTTTGGATTTGGTACAGGTTCAACGGAAGTTGCTTGTAAGAGCTTACTTCGTTGCGTACTAGGCTTGTGATCACTTCTTCTGCTGTTGGGCTAAGCACAAACGGACGAGTATGGCGGTCAGTAAAGCGAAGTAGTTCAGGGCCCATTTTTTCTGAGCGGCCTGTTTCTTCCCATAGTTCAAACGGCTGAACAACGGGCATCAAGGTTTCGATTGCGCCTGCATTGTCGATCTCTTGGCGAACGATGTTTTCGACCTTACGCAGAACACGCAGACCTGTAGGTAGCCAGGTGTATAGACCTGAAGCCAGCTTACGGATCATACCTGCACGTAGCATTAGCTGGTGGCTAATAACTTCTGCGTCGTTTGGAGTCTCCTTCAGAGTAGAAAGAAGATAGTTACTGGTACGCATTGATGGTATCCGTTGATTAATTAAATTAAAAAAAGAAGGAATAAATCCCGCCCGTCAGTGATCTGACGATAGCCGAATATATTACCAGCCTACACGTTATTCGCCAAAGAGAACTGTATAAGATCTGCTATTGATTAACTTTCTCGATCTGATTAACGGTTATTTGTTGTTCTGTTACTGAGAAGTGAACATTAAAATCAAATAAATGCACCGCATATTGTTTTGGATCGGGCTTACCTTTCTTATAAGCAGGACGTGGATCTTGCGCTAAAATTTCACAGATCACGGTTTGATAATAGCTTTTGTTTTTTGCTGGTAGTTGATTGAGCGCTGTTTCACTAAAACACACGGGCATTAGATCCGGTGTGTTAGAAGCAAATCCACCTTGTGCTTGTGGCAAGCTGTCTGAATAAGGGATATAAGGCTTAATATCGATAATAGGCGTACCATCAACGAGATCAACACCACCGAGTTCAATGATCACATTACCGTTTTCATGGCGAATGCCTTTTAATTCGACCGCAGACATGCCAATGCCATTGGGGCGGAATGTGGCACGGCTGGCAAACACACCAATACGTTCATTACCACCCAATCGAGGCGGTCTAACGGTTGGGCGCCATCCGGCATCTAAATTCTGATCAAACAAAAATAATAACCACAAATGACTAAATTGCTCTATGCCTCTTATCGCTTCTAATGAATTTGCAGCACCTTGTAAAACAATTTCAGAACGCGCACTTGGCACTAACCCAGGCTGCCGAGGAACAGCAAATTTTTCTTTATAGGGAGAGTGGATAATGCCGATAGGTTCGATGTTATAAGACATGGAATGAAGCCAATTAAGAAGCCAAAAGAGCTAAGAATATAGCATAAAAAAGGGTAGGTGCTGAGACCTACCCGATAAGTATATGGTTACAGGAAAGGAGGGATTACCAACCTTTTACCACACCACCATTAAAGATATTTTTTGCAGAGTTATATACATCTTCAGATTGGTACGCTTGAACAAATTTCTTCACGTTTTCCGCATTCACATTATCTGCACGAGACACAATCAGGTTGACATATGGTGATTCTTTATCTTCTACAAACACACCGTCGCGCTCAGGCGTTAAGTTAATGCTACTTGCGTAAGTGGTATTAATAACAGCCAGTGCCACATCATCTAAAGAGCGTGGTAATTGTGCTGCTTCTAGCTCAACAATCTTTAAGTTTTTCGGGTTTTCAACAATATCTAATACTGTAGCAGTTAAACCTGAACCGTCTTTTAGTTTAATTAGGCCTTGCTGTTGAAGAAGTAAGAGTGAACGACCAAGGTTGGTAGGATCGTTTGGTACTGCCACTTTATCGCCGTCTTTTAGCTCATCAACAGATTTGATTGAGTTTGAGTAACCTGCGATTGGGTAAACAAAAGTATTCCCCGCTACCGCAAACTTGTAACCGCGATCTTTAATTTGCTGATCAAGATATGGTTTGTGTTGGAAAGCATTAGCATCAATAGAGCCTTCTTCTAATGCCGCATTCGGTGATACGTAATCAGTAAAAGAAACTAATTCTACATCCAAGCCATATTTTTCTTTTGCTTGTTTTGCAGCAACTTCAGCAACTTGCTCTTCGGCTCCTGCCATGACGCCAATTTTTACCTTGCTATTATCAACTACGGCTTCTTTTTCACTACAGCCTGTTAGTGATAGGGCTGCAGCAACACCTGCAAGAGCAAAAACATGTTTTAGATTAAACGCCATACAACTTCTCCTTAAAATGGGGTTTTCCTTAAAGTGTTTTGATTATCGATGATCAACACGTTTTACGAGGTAATCACCGACAGATTGAATAATTTGGACCAGTACTATTAGAACGACGACTGTGATAGCCATCACGGTGCCATCGAAACGTTGGTAGCCATAACGAATACCGACATCACCTAAACCGCCACCGCCAACCGTACCCGCCATCGCGGAATAACTGACTAAGGTAACAAGGGTGATCGTTACCGCATTGATGATGCCTGGTAATGCTTCTGGTAATAGCACTTTCTTAATGATCTGTAGTGGTGTTGCTCCCATAGATTGTGCTGCTTCCACAAGGCCTGATGGAATTTCTAACAATGCCCCTTCAACTAAACGAGCAATAAAAGGAATTGCTCCTACAGCAAGAGGAACTATCGCCGCAGCAGTACCAATTGAGCTACCTACGACAAAGCGGGTAAATGGAATGATCGCAACCAGCAGAATAATAAAAGGAATAGAGCGGCCAATATTAACGATAATGCCAAGGATGTTATTAACAACGGTATTTTCTAATAAGCCATTTTTCTTCGTTAAGTGAAGGGTGACACCCAAAGGAATACCAATAACAAAACCAATTAGCCCTGATACAAACACCATGGTTAATGTTTGTCCTAATGCTTCAATCAGTAAATCAATCAGGCGGGTATTTTGTTGCCACCACAGGGTTAAATCATTAAGCGACATAGCCAAGCACCTCAACATTTACTTTATTTTGACGTAGAAAATTGACCGCATTCTCAACAGAGTCTTGATCACCAAAAAACTCTGCTAACATCAGTCCAAATTTTACTCCTCCCGCATAATCCATATCCGAGCTGAGAATACTGATATCTAAACCAAACTTACGTGTTACTTGGCTGATCAGTGGCGCATCAACAGAAGCACCGGTGAACTCTAAACGAATAAGAGGGTATGAGTTTTCAACTTGTGTTGGCGTCATACGAGCTTGGTAATCAGCTGGAATCGACAAATCCAATGTTGAACGAATAAAGTCTTTGGCTAATTCAGTGTTGGGGTGTGAGAAAATATCACCGACTGATCCCTGTTCAACTAATTTACCGTCACCAATAATTGCGACCTCACTACAGATACGCTTCACGACATCCATTTCATGGGTAATAAGCAAAATAGTTAGGTTTAGCTTTCGGTTAATTTCTTGCAGTAGCTCCAGAATCGAATGCGTGGTGGCAGGATCTAATGCACTGGTGGCTTCATCACAGAGTAACACTTTGGGATCAGAGGCTAACGCACGAGCAATCGCGACACGTTGCTTTTGTCCACCACTTAAATTTGCTGGGTAGCTTTGGTGTTTATCTTCAAGACCGACTAAAGCCAGTAACTCTGTCACTTTTGTTTTTATTATCGCTTTATTGGTATTGGCTAATTCAAGAGGCAAAGCAACATTATCAAAAACTGTGCGAGATGAAAGGAGATTAAAATGTTGGAAAATCATGCCTATTTTACGACGAGCCAAAGTGAGTTTTTGGTTCGATAGAGTAGTAAGATCGATACCATCGACAATCACTTGACCATTAGAAGGGCGCTCTAACAAATTAACACAACGAATGAGGGTACTTTTCCCTGCACCGGATGAGCCAATAACCCCAAAGATAGTACCTTGCTTAATTGTAAGGTTTATATCGCTTAATGCGTTTATAGCCTTATCGCCTTGATAGAAGACTTTATTGAGTTGCTTTATTTCTATCATTGAACGTCCTGCTCCTAGATAAAACTATTGTATGATCTTGAAAAACTATTGTATAAATTTATGGTTATTTGTTTTATTAGGGTTAAATAAGTAACTAACCTGAAATTGTGATGCTATGTTCTATTATAAAAGCTGTCAATAGCTATTTTTACATCTAGACGTCCAAACGGCTATGTAGTGAGCGTTAATCAATAACGAGTACTCTTCATTATTAACTCGTGCCATAATCTAAAAAATTTATGATTTAAGAGGGCTATCCTTTTGGCCAAACCTGCAGTCTTTATTGACCGTGATGGCGTGATTAATGTTGATCACGGCTATGTCCATACCGTTGATGATTTCGAATACATTGACGGGGTATTTGAAGCATGTAAAAAATTCAAAGAAATGGGTTATCTACTCGTATTGGTGACTAACCAATCAGGTATCGCTCGCGGTATGTTTAGTGAAGATGAATTTACTTCATTAACAGAGTGGATGGACTGGAATTTTGTTGATAATGGCGTTGAGTTTGATGGTATTTACTACTGCCCGCACCATGCAACAAAAGGGCAGGGTGATTACTTGCAAGATTGTGATTGCCGTAAACCCAAACCAGGTATGTTTATTTCAGCTCGCGATTTCTTGAAAATCGATATGTCGCAATCTGTGATGATTGGTGATAAAGCGGATGACATGAAAGCAGCCACAGCTGCTGATGTTGCTTTAAAAGTGCTCGTACGTACAGGTAAGCCGATCACGGATGAAGGTGAAGCGTTAGCAAACGTGGTGTTAGACAGTATTGCTGATGTACCAGAGTGGTTAGCAATTCAATAGAAATGAGTGCTTATATAAAGGTCGTTATTAAACGGCCTTTTTTGTCTCTATAACTGGTCGTTTTAACGAAAAGTTAACGATTTAGCTTAGTGAGTTAGACTAACTGAGCCCGTTTTTTGTCAAAAACATTAGAAATAATAACATTTTTAAGATTGGTACAATTTCTGCAGATTACAGAATGAATTGATTAGTAATGCTCTTAGGGGGATTTATTCATGATGTGGCGTGTACTTATTAATGCTATAAAAACGGCTGTAATTTCAATAAGTGTTGTGAGCTCGTTTAGTACTAATGCGAATGAACCAGATGAAAGTGGTGATTGGTATCTCTCTCAATTTCATCAAATTGCAGATCAGCAAGTAAATGTCGTTGCTGTCATTGAGCAAGAAAATGCTGAGACGTTGAAACAAACATTATCAGACACACAAAATGCGGTGCTTAACGAGATAAAAAAGGGGAAGTAATAAATACTTCCCCAAACAGTGTGACTGACTCACACAAGATCACGACAGTGAAAGGTGATGGTACCTTTAGCTTTGGTCTTCTAAAAATGCAATCCATGGCTCAGCACTGCTTTTCATCGAAGATGACTGCGCAGCTGTTTTCATCGCCTTTAAAGCATTTTGATGCTGATCTAATTCAAAGTAAGCCATGCCCCTAAGGTAAGCGAGTTCAGCCTTTTCATCGCGTTTAGCGTTGGATGAACTGTTAGCAAAAGCAGTTGCTTGCTTAAATTGCTTATCCTGTATCATTAATTTAACGATACGGATTTGTTGTTTACCTGAAGGTGCAATTTTAAAAGCTTGCTTATAGGTACTGATGGCTTCATCTAGCTCTTTTGCCTGATGATAAAAACTGGCTTGCTTCTCAATATTTGCATGAGTACGAGCAATGTTATTATTTGCCATTTCTTGCGCCATTATCTTCGCTGCTCTGTGGGGAATACCTTGGTATGCCATAAAGTTTACTAAGCGAAGGTGTTCTTTTTCTCCCTCTAACAAACCTAATTTGTAAGCAGCTTCAAGAGTCGCTAGCGCATTTTTATTCTGGTTGAGCTCCATATAAACCCCAGATAGTTGCATCCAATAACGTTTTTTCGTTGGATACTTATTCGTTAAGGTTTTCAGGACACTCGCAACACTTTTGTATTGCTTTAATTCGTAATGGGATGAAACTAGCAATAAGTACCACGATTCATTCGGCGATTTCGTCATTGAGATCGCTTTTTTTGTAGGTGCAATTGCGTTTCTATAATTTCCCATTTGAACATAAGCACTTGCCAGTGTGATGTAAGCATGCGCGGGTGGTTTTTCTTTGGTCGTTTTAGCAACTTTAAACCATGTATTCATGGTGTTGACCGAGTTTTTGTATTGCTCTTCTGCTAAATATAACTGTGCCAAGCTATAACGAACTTGTTGTGCCACCGGTACTGGTAGCGCATCCATTTTCAATGCGTCAGCAAAATATTTGGCAGCCTTCGGGTAATTATCTTTTAAAGAGTAAAGAAATCCCATTTGTTGCAATAACACGGCACGGTCATACTTCTTCTTATTTGAACTACTTAACGATTTATTTAGTTTGCTAATGGCCTCGTTGTACTTTTCCTCTGCAATGAGTTCTTGAACTTTGTTCACAGTACGAAAAGTACGATCTGAAAGTTGCGGGTTCTCATTGGCTACTGCGGGTGCAGAGAGCACACCCGCAGCAAGCGTGAGAGAAGCCAGCATGTGTTTTATTGATTTCATCATGTTTGACTCCTTAATTGGTTGAGAACTCGATCTCTTGAGACATCTTCGCACTCGCTGGTTTACCATCAACCATTTTGGGCTTAAAGGTCCATTTAGAAACAGTTTTTTTCGCAGCTTTGCCTAAGCCAAGCTTACGAGGTGTTTCTTTGAGAACTTTTACGTTTTCAACCGCGCCGCGCTCATTAACCACAAACTCGAGTAACACGACCCCTTTTTCAAGCCCTGAACGTGCAGCCTTTCGAGGCATTTGAGGCTGAAATGTTGCTAGTGGAATTGGACCATTGTTACCACCAACCGCTTGTGCACCACCGCCTTGAGAGTAATGCCCTAGCACGGAACCACCAGTTACATTAACGGGTAAATTTAACTGCGGCGTGTCCATTGGCATTTGTTCCATCACCGGTTTTACCGTTGCCGTTACCTTCATTTCTGGTGGCGGTGGCGGGCGTTTTGGTGGTGGCGGAGGTTTTGGCAATTCGCGTTTCTTCTCCTGTATTTTTTCATTTTGTTTAACGTGGATGAAGTCAACCATACGAAGATCTTCATCCGACGTCAGCTCGTGGCGCTCTTTATTTACTAGCTTGTCCATCCCCCAGAACAACCCGAGGGAGACAACGAGCGCCAGTGCAATAGAGACCAAATACCGCATAGGCTTAATCCTTATTCGTTGCGGCAATGGAGATATTTTCAACACCTGCCATTTTTATTTGATCCATGACTTTTACAACCACGCCAGCATTGGCTTCTTGATCGGCTTGAATGACTACCGCTCCATCAGGGCTTTCAGCACGTAGACGTTCAATATTGGCTCGCACTGCATCAACTTCAATACGGCGTTTATCGACCCAAACATCACCTGCGGCACCAACGGCAACCATGATGTTACCTTTCTTAACCACTTGCGCGGAATTTGCACTTGGTCGACTGACTTCGATACCCGCTTCTTTTACAAACGATGTTGTAACGATAAAGAAAATCAACATGATAAATACGATGTCGAGCATGGGTGTCATATCGATAGCTGCTTCATCGCTGCTATCACTGCTATAGCGTCTTTTCATGACCTATACCTCTCAATCCTTTGAATTTAGGCAATATGCTTAAGTTGGTCTTCTAGCTTCTGTGTCGTCATTTTTGCTTGATGATCAAGGCGGGTACTAAAAAATAGTCCAGATAACGATGCCACCATGCCAGCAAGTGTTGGGATTGTTGCTTTTGAAATACCCGATGCCATAGCACGAGGACTCCCGGTTCCAACGACGGCCAAAATATCAAAAACTTGGATCATACCAACTACCGTCCCGAGTAAACCGAGTAGTGGGCAGAGTGCTATCAATACTTTGATAACGGGTAAGCCACGTTTATTTTCAATATCTTGTTTCGATATAATTTCTTGACGAATAGCTTTTGCATTCCAACTGTTGTGATCTTTTCTTGTCATCCAATTGTTAAGTGCACTTTTCGCGGCTTTGGGTGCAACAGCGATGAAGTAAAACCAACGTTCAAGGAGAACAATCCAAAGCATAAAACTGAGTATAAAGATGGCGATGAGGACATCACCACCCATACCTAGAAAGCGTCTTATTGACTCCAGTTCTTCAATTAACCACCACATAACGCCTCCTTAATCTTGGGCTTTGTGTAGCTTTTCCTGGTAACGAGCGATAAAGCCTGCACTCTGCTCTTCAAGTGTTTGGATCAAGCGACGGCTCTTACTGTGTACCAAGGTGTATAGGAACAGGAGTGGGATTGCGACAACCAGACCTAACATTGTGGTTACTAGGGCTTCAGAAATACCGCCAGCCATCAGTTTTGGATCGCCTGTACCAAATAGCGTGATAGCTTGGAAAGTACCAATCATACCCATTACGGTACCCAGTAGGCCAAGTAGTGGGGCGACAGAGGCGAACAATTTAATTGAGCCAACAAAGCGTTCGATACGAGGTGCGTTTCGTAGAATGATTTCATCCAACTTGGCTTCAAGATCTTCAAGGTTGTCACCTTTGTGATCTTGGTAGGCTTCAATCACCTCACCTAATGGGTTATTTTTCAGCGGCGTGTCTGATTTTTCTTGTTTACGCATTTTGTTGCCAATAATCAGTAGTCGTAGGTAACAAACTAGCGCAATTAATGCACCAATCGCACCCATACCAAGGATGACATAACCAACAATTCCACCTTGCTCTACTCGTTCTTTAACAGTTGGGCTTTGTACCAGTAGTGAAAGAATGACACCACGAGATGGGTCAATGAAAAGTGGTTGGTAAGTGTCTTTATTGGCCTCGAAACCTGATACTAATGTCGTAATATTGTTAGCAGGTTGGCGCGATAGCTCTTCAAATTTCTGTGTTTCAGGTACGTATGTAACATACTTACCGTCAGCAATAGCATTGAACTCACCAAGCAGTGTTACGTCAGTCGTTGCTTCTTTACCTTCGCCATACACTACGGTTGCCGGTGTCGTAGACGTTTCGCCTGATACAATGATTTGCTGTAAAATAGTGTGCCAAAAAGACTCTAGCTCTTCAGTTGAAGGTAGCTCTTTACTCTCAGCTAATTTTGTCAGTAAAGCATCGCGCTCAGGAAACTGAACTGCATTTTGTGACGCGTGAAAGAGTCCTTTAAATTCACCCGCATATTGGCGAACAACACCAAACATTTCACCTAAGGTACCAGAGCGCACGCGCAGGGTTTCTGTTAACTCTGTTAATTGTTTGTCGTTGTCATCAAAAGTGGCTTTTAATTGATCACCTTGCTCGGTTGCTGCTTGTAATTTTGCTTTTGCTTGTTGTAATAATGCGGCCTGTTTATTTTTATCTGAAAGAAACTCAGCTTCACGGGCTTTGTTTTCTTTTGACTCAACAATACTTTCAGACTTAACACTTTTTAGAAGCTCATTAAGATTTTTAGGTGCTTCAGCTTGTGCGCTTGAGACCATAAAAAGGCTGGCGAGTAAAACTGCTGCTAATGATTTGAATCCTTTCATTATTTATCCTCCCCAGTGAATACAGGTAGCTTAATCAGTGCTGGTGGTGCTTGTTTCTTAGCAATTCGAATACCTTGTTGAACAGCAATGCGGTAACTCTCTGGCAGAGTTTCCCATTTGCCCGATTGTTGATTCCACATCCCTGTTTCTCCACCATCTGGTGATTGATAAAGAAGGGCGGTACGACCGATGCGTAAAAAGTCATAAGTAACGGTTTCACCATCGCGATCTAAGCTTGCTTTGTAAGACTCAATCGAGCGCGAGAAGCCTTCTTCAATTTGGTATGCTTCCATCACTTTACGGAACTTTTCAGATGTAGTGACATCTGCGCGGTCCATCATTCGCTTCAATTCATTAATGCGTTTTTCACGGTTTTCTTGCTGGAATGGAAGGTCTAGAGCGATAAATTCATCGAGAGCCGTCACCATTTTTAGCGTCAACGGCACAACCTCTGTTGCTGTTTGATCTATCTGAGCAATTTGATTGTTGAGTGAATTAAGCTCTTCTTGTTGAGATAGCACCATGCGTTCAATTTGCTTGTTATAGACCGTCATACTGTCAATTTGACGAAGCAGGCCTTTGTATTCGGCTAACATCGCATCTGCACTATCAGCATATTTATCGATTTTATTTTGCGAGACTTGGGCTGATTTATCGGCTTTCGCTTGAGCTGAAATAACAGCATCTGCATTTGATGCCAAAGTTGCACCACTAAAAGTGAGCAAGGCTGCGGTGATGGCATTCACACCGAATGTTTTTAATTTCATTGATACATCCTTGTTTGTGTGGCTTGTCAGTCAGGGGGAAGGCCGGCACGATATATCGTGCCGGAAATTTATAATTTATTAGTAACTTAATCAGTTAGTTACTTTAAAATTTGAAGTTTAGGTTAGCGTAGAAGTATCGACCGCCAACATCATAGGTTGTTGTATCTGTGTTAGCAGAGATGGTATCTAGAATGAGTGGTGGCTCTTTATCAAATAAGTTATTCACACCACCAGATAGCGTAATACCATTATCAAAGGCATATGCAGCGCTTATATCGTGGTAAACAACGGTTGGAACGCTAAAGTCATATGTTTCTTTATCAGTACCTGGTAGTTCGTAATCAACACCATCAATCAGACGCGTCGTCCAGTTAGCACGCCATGCATCTTGTGCTAGACCAACATTTAGTGTTGAACGGAATTTTGAGAATAGACCTATCGAATCACTGATGAATTTACCGTTGTAATCTTCAACTGTGCCATCAGACTGAGTCAGTTCGTAGTTTAAAACGTATGTATTTTCCCAGTTTAGACTCAGTACCATAGGGTCAAAGTCATAGGCGTAACGGACATTTACATCTAGACCGTCAGTTTTCAAATTACCGACGTTAGTTAAACGCGCATCGATAGCTTTAATATCACCATTAGCAAAACGAGTGATCTTGTCACAGTACTTTCCTGACGTTGCACACTCATCAAGCATTAATTGAGGATCGATATTATCGATTAAGTTTTCTAACTCAATTTGCCAGTAGTCGACAGTGGTTGATAGTCCATCAACAAATGATGGTGAATACACTAAACCAAGAGAAGCTGTGTGGCCCTCTTCTGGTTTAAGCTCTTCATTAGAACCATAGAATACAGGGAACTGAGATCGTCCACTTGAGTCTTGACCGGTAGGATCCGTTAAGACATCCGCACTTTCTGCTGAACCACCATAAAGTTCAGCGATTGACGGTGCTTTAAATACTTCACTGTACGTGCCTCGGAACAGGACATCTTCAACTGGCTGGTACAAGAAGCTATAACCCATCGTTGTTTCCCCACCAAACGATGAGTACTTATCATGTCGAGCCGATACTTTTGCTTCAAGGTAATCAGCTAATGTGACATCTGAAAGGATAGGGATCAGTAATTCACCGTAGAAAGAGTCGACACTGTATGAACCTTCAGTTGGCGATTCTGCGTTACCACTAGCATTACCAAGCACGACCAATGCATCTGGTTGAGAGCCACCTTTTTCAGTACGCGTTTGATAACCTGCCGCAAAGGCGACGGTACCCATTTCGTGTTCAAAAAGATCGCCAGTAACATTAAAGTCGAAAATTTGTTGCTGGTTATACCCTGAATCTTGGCGAGTGAATGTCGCATAGTCTAAAGCGGCTTGGCTAACTTCACCGAATACATTCATCGGTACACAGCCGGCAATAACAGTGCCATCGCTGTCTAAACATTGACCGTTTGCTGATGCGCCGACAGCGTTAGAAACGCGATCTTTCATGAATACGTTGCTTTCAAGCTGGTTAGTTTTGGTTTTACCCCAGTTAAAGCTAGTATCCCACATCCAACCGTTAGAAAATTCACCGTCTAAAGCGAATACAAAGCGCGCTGTATCTGATTCAAATGAGCGATTTCGACCACCGGTTTCAACCATACGTCGACGCCAGTCAGTAATATCAGCACCTGTTGGATTAAACTCATTGTCAGCAGAGATTGGGCCATACCCTTGGAATGCACCAAAAATAGGTTCAGCAGCAAGAAGGTAGTTTGACTTTGAATTTGAATAAAGCGCTTCAAAACTTGCCGTCACTGGACCTAAAATGTCATTTTCAGCAACCAAGTAATTTCCTTGTGTTGCTAGGTACATACGTTCCGATGGGCGTTTTAAGTAGTTATCTGGCGCGTAGTTGTATAAATCATCGGGTGCAGAAAAATCACGCAGCGAACTGCCACCTTCTGGACCAAATGTTTTTCCATCGTAGTAACCCCATGGTGTAGCAGAACTACCACCTACGTATGTACCACCTAGACCGTCATGCATGATGTCTGTATTAGAAAACCCTCGGTCACCCGCCATGATTTTCTTTTCTTCAGAGTAGCCAGCAGAGAAAGTGATATTACCGCGATCACTTGAAGAACCTGCAAGTAAACTAACATCAGTGACTTGACCATCACCTTTTGAGGTTGCCCCTTGCTTTACATTAACTTCAAAGCCTTCGTAGTCTTGCTTAGTGATAATGTTAACAACACCAGCAACAGCATCAGAACCGTAAACAGACGATGCACCATTTTTTAGCACTTCGATACGTTCAACCATCGCGGTTGGGATCATATTAAGGTCAACAGAAGCATTTGCACCTGTACCACCATTTACCATACGACGACCGTTAACAAGAACTAAAGTACGTTTAGCTTCTAGTCCTCTTAGGTTAACTGTTGCTGCACCATTACTACCATTGTTGACAGAAGAGCTCTGAACTGTGCCACCAACTCCTGGTATTTGGTTTAAGACATCGCCAAGTGAAACTAATCCCGTATTTTCAATATAATCAGAGGAAAGTACTTGAACCGGTTCCGCTTCTTCCATATCAACACGAGAAATACGTGAACCCGTTACTTTCATTTTTTGAAGCTTTTCAACTTCTTCTTCGGCATAGGCGACCATAGGGGCTACGCTCAATGAGCCTAGCGCTAGGCTGACGGCAACCGACAACGCTGTATTTTTTTTATACATCCATGCGCTCCATTATCTTCCTAGGTATAAATTATTTTTCTGTTAACTGGTTGTTAACGTTATTAATGGTATAACCGAAGCGAAAATATGAAGTCAAACCAGTAGGATGAATTATTCACCAAACCCCAAAACGGTATAAAATCCATATTTTTTATTTTATTTGGTGTTTAATTCTAATTATTAGATCAGTAGCTGGCTTTTAGTGCTATTTTATTTGCCTGATTGTGGTTATTTTAATATTGACTCAATATCCTTCTATATCAAGTAAAGCCAGTTAAATGAACTGCTTTTTATTTTTTAGGTAGCACAAGTTACCAATATTGGCTAAATGATTATTTATGCATTTGTTAGTTAGTTGATTCTTAGCGAGAGGATCTGTTGTTGCCGGAATAATAGGGCTGTGGTTAGACCACTCTTTAGGTTAATGCTCTATGTGACCGATTAAGGAATAAGAATAAATGCATAAAAATGCAATATTTTTGTAATATTCACAAGGGAAGAAGTGCCTAATCCTGAATGTAAATGGATTAAATAGCAGATAAATGTTGTTTTTTTGTTTCCATTTTGTGTTTTGTGCTTTTCGGGGCATTTATGGCACAAGATTATAGCGTTGGGTTGAAGCTATTCGTAATTCATTGTATTTATGTTGGATATTTATAGTAAGACATGCTGTTGGTGAGTGATGTTGCTTGTTCAGGATGAACCAGTGCATTAAATGTGAAGTTACTAAAATGTAAATTATTATCGCTGGTATATCATCACCAGCATGAATTAACAGGGAGTCAGTTAAGACATGTTTTCGTACTTTTTACGCCGAATGGCGCTTGTGATCCCTACTTTTCTTGGTATTACGGTTTTAATTTTTGCTATTACTCGCTTTGTGCCAGGAGGTCCTGTCGAGCGTATGTTGGCAAATATGCAAGCACAAGGTGATGGTGGTGCAGCTATGTCTTCTGCTGGCGGAAATTCTGCTTTATCGGAAGAGCAAATGGCTGAACTTAATGCGTTTTATGGGCTAGATAAACCCGTGATGGAAGCGTATTCAGAATGGTTGTTTCGCCTCGTGCAGTTAGACTTAGGTGAGTCTACCCGATATTACGAACCAGTTTCTGAAATGATTGCAGAGCGATTACCTGTTTCATTATTTTATGGCGGTATGACGTTCTTTATTAGTTACTTTATTTCTATTCCTCTTGGCTACTACAAAGCACTGAAACATGGTTCGGTGTTTGATTCCTCCTCTTCTATTCTCATCTTCGTCGGCTATGCCTTACCCGGTTATGTTGTTGGTGTACTACTCATCACTTTATTTAGTTATCACTTGGAATGGACACCAATGGGGGGCTTTGTTAGTGATGACTATGAAGATTATGAAACCTTTTTCGAGCGTTTTAAAGACATCATGTGGCACGCGATTCTACCATTAATTTGTTATTTGATTGGTGATTTTGCAACGTTAACGATGACGATGAAAAATAATCTAATGGAGAATTTGTCGTCAGATTATATCCGAACAGCGATCGCGAAAGGATTACCTTTTAAGCGTGCGGTAAGAAAGCATGCTTTACGCAACAGTTTAATTCCGATTGCGAGTCACTTTGGTAATTCCTTATTATTTTTTATGACGGGATCTTTTCTTATTGAAGTTATTTTCAATATTGATGGTATTGGTTTATTAGGCTACGAGTCGATCATGGAGCGTGATTACCCCGTCGTTATGGGGATTGTTGCTGTTAATGCTGCAATGTTATTGGTTGGAAATATCTTGTCAGATATCTGTGTTGCTTTGGTCGACCCTCGCGTGAAGTTTGGAGCCTAATATGTTGAAAATTAATCCATTAACACAAAAGAAGATCAAACGTTTTAAAGAGATTAAACGAGGTTATTGGTCATTCATTATTTTAGCAGTATTACTCACGCTGTCATTATTTGCCGAGCTACTCATTAACAATAAAGCGCTGATCGTGAAATACAATGGGAATTATAGTTTCCCTGTGTTTTCCGATGTACGACTGGGTCAGGACTTTGGTCAAGGTACAGCAAGTGAGGCGGATTACCGTTTACTTCAAAAAACGTTTGAAGAAGAGGGCGGAGACAATTTTGTCATTATGCCTTTAGTACCATGGAATGCCTATGAGCAGGACTTTTCCGGCGACTATCCGCCAAACCCACCAAACTTCGAGAATAAACACTATTTAGGTACTGACATTATTGGTCGAGATATCTTAGCGCGTTTGGTATACGGCTTTCGTATCGCTATGGGATTTGCATTATTAACCATGGCCATTTCTTATGCGATTGGCACTGCAGTAGGATGCGCGATGGGTTTTTTTGGTGGAAAGTTCGATTTATTCGTCCAACGTTTAATTGAAATCTGGTCAATGGTGCCTTTCCTTTATGTGATTATGATTTTAGTTTCGATCACTCAGCCAACCTTTACTTTGTTTGTTGCCATCAACGTTTTATTTGGTTGGATGGGGATGACCTGGTATATGCGTACCATGACTTATAAAGAGTCTGCACGTGAATATGTTATGGCAGCTAAAGCTTTAGGCGCTTCAACGGGTAGGATTTTATTTAACCACATACTACCTAATACGATGGTAATGATCGTGACATTAGCTCCGTTTACCATTGCGGCAAACATCACCGCGTTAACGGCATTAGATTATTTAGGGTTAGGTTTAATGCCCCCAACCCCAAGCTGGGGAGAGTTACTACAGCAAGGAAAATCTAACCTTGACTCTCCATGGATTGTGACCTCAGTTGTAACATCAATCGTGTTGGTGTTAGTGATGGTTACCTTTATTGGCGAAGCCATTCGTGCCGCTTTTGACCCAAAACGATTTACTCGTTACGTTTAGTCGCATAGCGAAACAAGGATGTTATATGAAAAATAATAAATACAGTGCGCTTACTTTGATAGCGCTTTCAATGGCAGCAATCAGTCCCAATACATTTGCGGCTCAGTTACCGTCGGATATGACATGGGTAACTAATCTTGATGAGCCTTTATTTGCCTCTCCAGATGCTCAGCGTGGCGGTACATACCGTACGTTTATGCGTAGCTTCCCTCAAACTTTACGTAGTGTTGGGCCTGATGCTAACTCAGGACTTCGCCAATATTTTATGGATGAAGCACCAAAGTTAGTCCAACTTCACCCGACCACTGGTGAGTGGATCCCGCAATTAGCAACTGAATGGGCATTTGGTGATGATCATAAATCGGTGTATTTCAAACTAGATCCTAATGCACGTTGGAGTGACGGAAAAAAAGTAACAGCAGAGGATTACCTCTTCATGCTTAAGTACTACCGTTCGAAAGATATCATTGACCCTTGGTATAATGATTTTTTTATCAACCATATAGAAAATGTTGAAAAAATTGATGATTACACCATTGTTATTACCTCAAAAGTTGCGAAGAGTGATGATGAATTACTTTACATGTTGTCTCTTCCAAGTAATGGTGTACAGCCTCGTCCGGCACATTATTTTGCATCAGTAAAAGATGAAAATAATGATGGCATGGACGATAACTTTGTTCGTAAATACAACTTTAAGACAGAACCAACAACCGGGCCTTATTACGTTGATAAAGTTAAAAAAGGGAAAAGCATTACCTTTAAACATGTCGGTGATGAGTGGTGGGGATACAACAATCGCTATTATAAAAATCGTTATAACGTCGATAAGATCCGTATTAAAGTGATCCGCGATCAAGATATTGCTAAAAAACACTTCGAAAAAGGGGATTTAGACTCATTCATTCTTGCTCAGCCTGAATTATGGCATGAAAAGTCTAATACAAAAGCTTATCAAAATGGTTACGTCCATAAGTTATGGGGTTACAACGAAGCGGTTCAGGGCGCTGGTGGGTTGTGGATGAATACTGCGAAGCCTTTACTGGATGATTTGAATATCCGTAAGGGAATTACCTATGCAACCGACTATGATGGTTTGATCAAAAATGTATTACGTGGTGATTACCTTCGTAAGCCGCATGGTCTAGGTACGGGGCATGGTGGTTTCGACAGTCCTACCCGAACTCCACCGACGTTTGAACCAGAAAAAGCCATTATTTACTTTGAAAAGGCCGGTTTTTCAACAGTAGGTGCTGATGGCATTCGTATGAATGATGAAGGTCAACGTTTGTCGTTTGCTGTTACTTATAGTCGCCCAGCACGAACGCCTCGTCTCGCATATTTAAAAGAGCAGGCAAAACAGGCAGGGTTAGAGTTAACACTGAATCTAATTGATGGTTCATCTGCATTCAAATATATCTTAGAAAAGAAACATGAATTGGCTTATCTGACGATGGGGGGCGGTAAAATTCCTGCTTACTGGGAATATTTACACTCGGTAAACGCAAAGCCTCAAACCAATAACCATACTAATTATCGTTCTCCTGAAATGGATAAAAAGATCGCTGCCTTTATTGCCGAATTTGATACTAAGAAAAAACAAAGTATTTCCCATGATATTCAGAAAATGGTTTCAGATGCCTATGTAATAGTACCGGGCTACATGGCTCCTTTCACACGTGAAGCTTATTGGCGTTGGATGCAATTCCCTTCGCCAGTCATGACGAAAGATACGGATTATGTTTTCTCTAATGGTGGGTATCTAACATTGGGAACATTCTGGATTAATTCTGATGTGAAAAAAGAAACCAAAACAGCAATGAAAAAAGGGGAATCTTTTGATCCTGTAGTCATTATCGATGATAGCTATAAGCCATAACGTAGGAGTGAATGATGCAAGATGAGATCATTTTAAGCGTACGTGATTTAGAGACTGAGTTCTCGACAGATGATGGCGTGGTAAAAATTCTTCATGGCGTGAATTTTGATGTTTATAAAGGCCGAACGCTAGGGTTAGTTGGAGAATCTGGTTGCGGTAAAAGTGTCACTTCTATGTCCATAATGGGTTTATTACCCAAACCGTATGGGCAAATAACCAACGGCCAGATCTTGTACCGTGGTACTGATTTGGTCACTTTGCCGGCAGAAGAAATGTATGCCATGCGTGGCAATAAAATCTCGATCATCTTTCAAGATCCAATGACGGCGTTAAACCCTGTTCATACCATTGGACGACAGCTCAATGAAGTGTTGGAACTGCATCGTCCTGATCTCGATAAATCGCAGCGGACTGCCTATTCAGTTGAAATGCTAAATAAGGTAAAGATCCCTTATCCAGAAAAACGTTTTAACGAGTATCCACATAATTTATCTGGAGGGATGCGCCAGCGAGTCATGATAGCCATGGCGCTGGCCTGTAAACCTGACATACTTATTTGTGATGAGCCGACAACCGCACTCGATGTAACGGTACAAGCGTCTATTCTTGAATTAATGAATGAACTTCAAGAAGAAACGGGTATGGCCATGATTTTTATTACGCATGACTTAGGTGTTGTGGCTGAGATTTGTGATGAAGTTGCTGTTATGTATGGGGGAAAGGTTGTCGAATATGCCGAGATATTTGATCTATTTGATAACCCTCAACACCCTTATACCGAACGCTTAATGGGATTGATGCCAAGTCTGGATAGTGAGCCCAAACAACCGATAGAAATCAAACCGATTGATATCACCTTGTTTCCAGAGTTTAAGGGTTAAGCCAGCGTTCATAGTCTAATATTAAGGTGATGTTATGTCAGAGATTTTAAGGATTGAAAACCTCAAGCAGCACTTTGTTTCAGGTAAAGGGATTTTCAAAAAAGGCTACACTATAAAAGCGGTAGATGGCGTTTCCTTTTCAGTTTCACAGGGTGAAACACTTGGCCTTGTAGGGGAGTCAGGTTGTGGGAAAAGTACATTAGGTCGAACTATCCTCAAGTTGTTTGAACCGACAGAAGGACGAATTTTTTTTGAAGGTAAAGACATTACTGATCTATCTACTAAGGCAATGAGACCGCTTCGAAAAGACATGCAGATTGTCTTTCAAGATCCAATGGAATCACTAAACCAGCGCCATACCATTGGCATGATCTTAGAAGAGCCTTTTGTTATCCATAAAATAGGAACACCTGAAGAGCGAAAAAAGTGGGTTAAAGAATTGCTGATTAAAGTGGGGTTACCGGAATCTTCAGTTAATCGCTATCCTCATGAATTTTCTGGTGGTCAGCGTCAACGAATTGGTATTGCACGGGCGATAGCACTCAAACCTAAATTACTCATTTGTGATGAATCCGTGTCAGCTCTTGATGTATCAGTACAGGCGCAGATTTTAAACTTATTGTTGCAGTTACAAAAAGAGATGAATCTAGCCATGATCTTTATCTCTCACGATTTATCCGTTGTTAAACATATATCAGATAACCTTGTCGTGATGTATTTCGGAAAAGTTGTTGAAATGGGGAAAGCAAAAGATATTTATGCGAATCCTCAGGCTGATTACACCAAAACGTTACTATCAGCGATTCCAATCACCCATCCAAAATACAGGAAAAGAAAAAGGCATAACGAAAAAAAAGCTGACGTCGCTTAATCGTTATGATGTCGAATAAAGTGTGATTGAAAGCAATGCTCAAGGATGAACGATGATTAGACAGATTTTAACTGCCACAGCAGTCTTATTACCTACTTTATCGTGGGCGGAGTTACCTTCAAACGTTGAGTGGATTACAAATAATAACGAGCCTCTTTTTGCGTCATCTGATGCAAAATTCGGAGGGACGTTGCGCACCCATATCTCTAGTTTTCCGCAAACATTTCGAACCGTAGGACCTGATGGTAACGGTGAGTTTCGTGTTTGGCTATTAGATGGACAACCGCAATTACTTCAGCGCCACCCTGACACACAAAAATATATTCCTGATCTTGCAACGCATTGGGCCTTTGGTGAAGACAAAAAGACTATTTATGTAAAGTTAAATCCAGCAGCCAAATGGTCAGATGGGAAGCCTCTCAAAGCATCTGATTATATTTACATGCTAACGTTTTATCTTTCAAAAGATATTGTCGATCCTTGGTACAACACATTTTATTCTGAATATTTTGAACGTATCACTGCGCTGGATGAGCATACTTTGGAGATTGTTTTCGCTACTGAGAAGGATGAAGCCGATCTGCTATATGGTATTCATCGCTTAAAGCCTCGACCTGAACATTTTTATACGCCAACCAAAGATGAAAATAACGATGGTGTTGATGATAACTTCGTGCGCCGTTTTAACTTTAAAGCGGAACCGACACTGGGTGCTTATCATGTAGGTAAGATCAAAAAAGGTAAATCCATTACCATGGAGCATGTTGGTGAAGACTGGTGGGGATACGGTAATCGCTATTATAAAGGCCGATATAATGTAGAAAAAATCAGGATCAAAGTCATTCGTGATAGCGATATTGCCTTTAAGCACTTTCAAAAAGGTGACCTAGATATATTTTATTTAGGACGTCCTGAGCTATGGCATGAAAAGTCAGATACCAAGCCTTTTAAAAATGGCTATATTCATAAATTTTGGGGATACAGCGAGCCTGAACTTGGGGCTGGAAGTTTTTGGTTAAATACCGATAAACCCATGCTTGATAATATCCACGTTCGTACTGGTATTGCATATGCTTTAGATATTGATGGATTAAATAAAAACGTATTGCGTGGTGATTTTGTACGTAAACCTCATGGATTAGGGGTCGGGCAGGGTAACTTTAGTAATCAAGAGCTAAAACCATTACCTTTTGAACCAAACAAAGCGATCGCAGAATTTGAAAAAGCTGGGTTTACAACTATTGGCTCTGATGGCATTCGTCTCAATGACCAAAAGCAAAGGTTGAGTTTTGCTTTTACCTATAGCCACCAAGTGGTAACCCCTCGTTTGGCTTATTTGAAAGAACAAGCAAAATTAGCTGGGCTAGAAATTAAAATGAATTTAATTGATGGCTCTTCTGCATTTAAGTATGCGTTAGAGAAAAAACATGATGTGTCTTTCCATTCAATGGGAACAGCACCGCAACCTCAATATTGGGAGTATTTTCATAGTGCTAATGCAGGGAAAGTCCAAAATAATAACTTTACTAATTTTAGTACTCCTGAATTGGATCAGTTAATTATGAACTTTCGTAATGCGCTATCAACTCAAGATAAAGAAAGGTACTCCCGTCAGATACAAGCCGTTGTTCACGATGCAACAGTAGTAATACCTGGATTAATGGCTCCCTATACACGCGAAGCGTACTGGCGTTGGATGAAATATCCAGAACAGCCAATGCAGAAAAAAACACAAATGTTATTTACGCATGGTGGCCTACGCGATTTAGGCGTGTATTGGATCGACAATGACGTAAAAAAAGAAACGAAATCAGCAGTTAAAAAAGATCATAGTTTCGGTTCTAAAACCGTAATCGATGACAAATATAAGCCAAATTAAACGTATTTAAGGTTCGTAGGATAAATAAAAGCACGTATTACACTACGTGCTTTTTTGTTTTTTATACGAATTAATATTTTTTTGGTTGAATGTTGACCACTCGCGTATTTTTTTTATTTCAGGGGCTTGTCAGGACATAAAATCTCCCTATAATGCGACCTCACTGACACGGAGCAAGCCATTGGCTAGCAACCAAATCAGTATTGTTCTTTAACAATTTGACCATGCAATCTGTGTGGGCACTCGTTGAAAAGTTAAGTCGAAAGATTTATCAATGATACTAGTGACCAATTGATACGTAAGTATCAGCACAGTCAATTC
>NZ_PYNW01000016.1 GCF_003026105.1 Photobacterium sp. GB-56
CGTCCGCCGCTCGTCAGCATTGATAGCAAGCTATCAATCTGTTACCGCTCGACTTGCATGTGTTAGGCCTGCCGCCAGCGTTCAATCTGAGCCATGATCAAACTCTTCAATTAAAGTTTTTGTGGTCTTTCGACCGGCTCAATGAATACTGTTAAAATACCGCTAACTAGAAGCTAGTTAGGATATTTGAATTGACTGTGCCAAATAACCGAAGTTATTTGTATTGGTCACTAGTATCATTGATAAATCTTTCGACTTAACTTTTCAACGAGTGCCCACACAGATTGCATGGTCAAATTGTTAAAGAACGTTGACTCAATACTTAATATTGGTCAGGGATGCGTATTTTACTCAGCCCTTAACTGTAGTCAAGAAGAAATTCTAACTTTAAACTTTCTTATTAACTACCCTTGGCAAAACCAAAGATTTAATCGTTATTCGATATTAATAATTCAAAAAGTTTGAACTCGATCATTTGTTTGTTCGTGTTCCCTTTCGATGGAGCGGCATTATAGAGACTTCGATCACTCTGACAAGTCTTTTTTGAAAAAAATAATGTATTTGCTCGTTATTTCATCTACTGTGGTTGATACGCTTGTAATTACAACATTTGATGAACTGATGGTTCACTCGCTAGTAATTACAACTCAATGAAAGTAATATCATTGTGAGTTCGATGTTAAAAGAAACATTACGCATTCTTCCTTCCATTTTGACGATGTAGTTTAATTAAATATGAAATCAAATAATCCAACCATAATAACCGCTCTAGCTATTGCTATTATCGGTGCATTAATTCTTAGCCTTATTCCTACTCTTCATTCTTCTATTAGCTTTGCTTTAGGTGCAATTGCTGTCGGTGCTGCACTTTACTTCATGCAAAAACCTAAAGAAGTGACCCCTGTCGATAATACTGAAACCTCTCAAAGCAGCAAAACCCTTTATGTTGGTAACCTTCCTTATCGCGCTAATGAGACTGATGTTAAAAATCTATTTGCTGAGCATGGCGATGTTTTTGCTGTACGCCTAATGAAGGATAAACGTACAGGCAAGCGCAGAGGCTTTGGCTTTGTTGTAATGAGTAGCTTAGATGCAGATAGTGCTATCGAGCAATTAAACAATAAAGAATACGGCCAACGTACGTTAAAAGTACGTGAAGCTAATGAGCCTAAAAACGCAGATACGGATATTGTAGAGACTGAATAGTACCCAGCTCTATTTGACGTAAACTTTTATTCAGCGCCGCTACACTTTGTGTAGCGGCGCTGCTATATGTAAGGTTATTTATTTTATTATGGGGTTGTTTTTCTTGTGTAGATAATCCTAACAAGGACGATACGCGTAGCGCTATCGCTTTACCGGAATCCACAACATTCACTTCATTATTAAGAACAGCTTTTATTTCTTCTTTAATTAATGGGAAATGTGTACAACCTAAAATAATGCTATCTACTTGCTGTTGCCATGGCGCTAAAATCTCACTGAGTTCATGAAGAGAAATAGATTCACCACGTAGCTTTTGCTCAGCCATTTCTACTAATCGGGTTGAACCAATCATTTTAACTTCGCAATCACTAGCAAATTGGTTAATTAACTGATGCGTATATTCACGCTTAACCGTTGCAGGCGTTGCTAATAAGCCAATGACTTTGGTATTACTTAACTTCGCGGCAGGTTTAATCGCTGGAACAACGCCTACAATAGGAATGTTAAGATTTTGGCGCAGGGTCGGTAATACAATTGTACTTGCGGTATTACACGCAATAACAACTAAGTCTGCTTGATATTGCTCAACTAATGTCGAGACAATATGATTGGTACGCTCAATAAGTATATTATCGGGTAACTCACCATACGGGAAGGCGGCGTTATCGAAGGCATAGATATATTGCACTTGCGGTAAAAGATCGTAGATTTCTTTATAAACAGATAAACCACCTACACCAGAATCAAAAATAACAATCTTTTTCACTCGTACCATACCTAATAAACATTACTCACCTTATGATACTGCGATCTTCAGTTCTCGCAAACAGCCCAGTTAGCTAACTGATACCGCTGATAATAAAATCGTTCAGTTCTCTCTATATTTTCCATGTAATATCTAGAGATCGTTGGAAAAACTGATCATCAACCACAAAGGTTAGTACTGAATCTTCCCGTTATGTACAAGCTTTATTAAAAAGGCCGCTATATTAGCGGCCTTAATCTTGCGTTTTCGATTAGAATTGGTAGTTAATACTGGTGTAATAAGTACGGCCAGGCATTTGATAACCACCAGCAGTCTCATAATCTTCATTTAGAAGGTTCGCTACTCGCCCTTTTAAGGCAAGTTTTGGCTGTAGCCAATATGTTAATGCCAGATCCCAAGTATCATAAGCCGGTAACTCACCCGTTGGACCATATTGATCTGGACGTTTGCCATGGTATTGATACGTTAGTGCGCTATCGAGATCACCAACACTTGCTGTACCTACCCACTTAAACGAGAATTTCTCGCGGCGATCTAAACGCTGCCCTTGGCTATTACGGGGATCTTTAAAGTCAAAGTTGAGCTGGTGAGATAAAAAGCCCGTATCAAAGTCTGCTTCAACTTCAATACCTTTGATTTTGCTTTTTCCTGATTCGTTATAATACTTCCAAGACGTGTTATTAAAACCAATAAGGTTATCAATCTCCATGCGATAACCTGTAACAGCTAAATCAATCACGTTGTAGTTAGCTTCAATAGCCACTTCCGCATTTTTTGATTTCTCAGGGTTTAATGTTTCAGTGCCGTAAAATGGTGAATATAGTTGGAATAAATTCGGCGCTTTGAATGCACTGCCGTAAGATGTACGTAGTTGCACTTCATCAGTGATATACCAACCACCAGCCACGTTATAAGTAAACTGAGAACCATACTGCTGGTTATCGTCTAAACGTAAGCTAGACTCTAATGAAAAATCATTAACATTCACTAAACCAATACCATAAATACCCGTATTGTTTCTGCTAACGGCATCTGAAGATAGCTTGTCTTGCCATGACTCTTTACGCCAATCAACACCACCGACTAATTGTAGATTGTCGTTAACGGTAAAATGGTTATTCCACTGTAGATTGCGTTGAGTGAATTTCTCATCCTGACTGGCAACAACAGGCGTCGTGGTCGCCGCTTTATTGTAATCGTAATTCGTTTGATGTTGGTAATCTGCAATTAACTTAGATTGGTAACGCCCTAAATCTAAATCCAATCCTGCGCTATAGTCAAATAACTCAGGCTCTGACTGCATATATTGATGTACTGGTTCACCAGAAAAGAAATCAACGAATGAGCTGTCATACTGGTACTGATTTTTATACCAACGTGTAGAGACAAACCCTTTTAAGGTATCGCTAAAACGTTGATGATAAGCAATCATGGCATTACGACTAGCAAAGCCATGTTTATCACCATCATTTAATCCAGGCTGTGGCTTAACGTTATAGCCTTCATCATCTTCATAACCTACAGCAAGTTGCAGCAAACCATTTTCACCAACTTTATACGCGCCTGATGCACTCGCCTCTTGATAGTTATGACTACCAATACCTACATTCAGCTTCGTTTTTGATGGTGAATCAACATCAGCCAATGTAATGATATTGATTACACCACCAATCGCTTCTGAACCATAGATTGCAGCACGAGCGCCGCGAGTAAATTCAATGCGCTCAACTTGAGTCAAAGGAACTTGGTTAAAATCAACCGCACCTTTTGCTGCTCGTGCCATACGAATACCATCAACGAGAACGAGTACCTGATCGGAATTAGTACCACGTACCATAATACTGGCTAGCTGGCCGCGCCCACCATTTTGCGTCACCTGCACACCCGGTAATAAACTAATCACTTCTGTGAGTGTTTTGGCTTGTATCTTATCGATATCTTGGCGGGTCACGACATTAAATGGCGCAAGTACTGAAGTCACAGGTTGTTCAAAACGGTTGGCAGTGACGACCATCACATCATCGGTTTGGGTGTTATCTTCTGCTGCTATTATAGAAAAAGAAGGGAAATACACCGACGTGACCGCCAGCGCTAAAAGTGTTTTTTTCATTTGAGGATCCTAAGTCGCGTATATAACAAAGCAAAAGTGCTTTACCGCTGGTTGGTATTCGGACTTAAGAGCATGACCTG
Organism: Photobacterium sp. GB-56; assembly: GCF_003026105.1. Lineage (GTDB taxonomy): Bacteria > Pseudomonadota > Gammaproteobacteria > Enterobacterales > Vibrionaceae > Photobacterium. Next base: position 4,163 of record NZ_PYNW01000016.1, read on the forward strand.
AAGAAGGTCGCCTAGGCATCAACTTCCCATCTCAACAATACATCATTCCATATCTATTGATTAATCATATTGTTAAAACAGTGTTTGGAATACATCCGTGTGCGTTCGTTCTCTATTACCGCTGCGCGTCAGTTACGGATTTTCACCGTATTCCCGTACCATCCCATGGTTAACCAGCGCAGTGCAGATGCTAGTGATGTATCGCTTTTATGTCTAGTTTTGTTTGCTATTAGTTATAAATAAATTACGCAATAAAAGACTTTTTCTCGGCGTAACACTGGACATCACTGTGCAATGCAATAAAATCTGCGCTCTTATTTTGAGCAGTCGAGGCATACACTATGACATCCACCATCCTTAACACCGCTGATTATCAGCAACAGTTGGATGAAAAGGCAGAGCGTATTCAAAACATTTGTGCTGATTTTGATACCCCTGAACTCGAGGTGTTTGCCTCTCCTGCAGAGCATTACCGCATGCGTGCAGAATTCCGTGTTTGGCATGAGGGTGAAGATCTTTTCTATATCATGTTTAACCAAGAAACACGTGAAAAATACCGCGTTGATCAATTTCCTGCGGCAAGCCGTCTGATCAATGATTTGATGCCGATGCTGGTTGATGCGATCAAACCCATTAAAGCGCTACGTCATAAATTATTCCAAGTCGATTTCTTATCAACCCTTAGTGGGGAAATCCTTGTTTCTATGCTTTACCACCGCCAACTTGATGATGAGTGGACAGCAGAAGCTAAGCAGCTAAAACAGCGCCTAAATGATGAAGGTTTTAAGCTAAATCTTATCGGCCGTGCTCGTAAGATGAAAATCGTACTGGATCAAGACTATGTTATCGAACAATTAAAAGTGCACGATCGCACCCTAACCTACAAGCAAGTTGAAAACAGCTTTACCCAACCGAATGGTGAAGTTGCACAAAAGATGCTTGAATGGGCTGTTGACTGCACTCAAGACAGCGAGGGTGATTTGCTTGAACTTTACTGTGGTAACGGTAACTTTTCACTGGCACTAGCACAAAACTTCGAACGCGTATTAGCAACAGAATTAGCAAAACCATCTGTAGATTCTGCGCAATACAACATTGCGGTTAATAACATTAATAACGTACAAATCATTCGCATGTCTGCAGAAGATTTTACTGATGCAATGGAAGGTAAGCGTGAGTTCCGCCGCTTAAAAGATCAAAATGTGGATCTTCAAAGCTACAACTGCAATACGATCTTTGTCGATCCTCCACGATCGGGGATGGATGAGGGAACCTGCCGTATGGTGCAAGGTTATGAGCGTATCATGTATATCTCTTGTAACCCTGAAACACTCAAAGAGAATTTAGACATCCTGTGTGAAACACACAAAATCACACGTTTTGCCTTATTTGATCAATTCCCATATACCCATCATATGGAAGCTGGTGTATTACTTGAACGTAAATAATATTACCAAGTAGCCCGTAATAAAAAAGGCGCTGAAGGCGCCTTTTTTATTCTTGATCTTAATGAAATTATTTCGATTCAACTTCTGGCTTGGCTTTTTTATTCATTATACCCATTTTGTAGCTCACCCAGAATAGCAGCGCTAGTGCAATCATTAATGGTAAGAAGTTCGAGCCCATTTCTGGAATTGCTGCACGAAGACATGCAGAGTAACCAAATGCGCCGACAAAAAAGCATGCCGTTGCAATCGCAGGCGTACCTTCTGTCATTGGCTTACGTAGGTATTCTTGGTACAGGCAGTACACCGCCAATACAAATGCAAGCACAGGGAAAATAGAGAATGCCACGCTGCTTGACGTTAGTACTGCTAATGTTGCGTTACCGCATACACCCGCTAGTAATGATAGAACTAGAGTTTTACGTTCTGCTTTAACTTGTTGCTTGTCCATATCCTTCACCACAAAATCGAAATAAGGTTATAGTTTTTGCCTGAGCTCTCGACGCTCACGCTCTTTTCGGTACCAATAAGCACCCTTTGCAATCATTCTTAATTGCATAATCAATCTTTCTGCATGCTCAGCACGAGCATGGCTATCCAGATCTAACGCTTCCGCTCCTGAACTAAAGACTAAAGTAACAGACGCCTCTGCTTGGGTATACGCTTCTTCGTGCGCCACCCCAGTTTTGGCCTCAAGATACTCACTTAGTTCAGCAACAAAGTGTTGTATTTCACGGACAACAGCAGCACGAAATGCTGTTGATGTGCCTGAACGTTCACGTAATAGTAGACGAAAGACATTAGGACTACTTTCGATAAACTCCATAAACGTCTCAACCGAGGTGCGGATCACACTCCCTTCGGTCGCAATACGTTGACGAGCTTGCCGCATTAGCTGACGAAGGATCAATCCACCTTCATCCACCATAGTTAAACCTAATTCGTCCATATCTTTAAAATGACGATAAAACGATGTTGGGGCAATCCCAGCTTCACGAGCAACTTCTCGTAAACTTAAATTAGAAAAACTTCTGTCTGCACTTAACTGGCTAAACGCAGCATCGATAAGCGAGCGACGGGTTTTTTCTTTCTGTTGAGCCCTGATCCCCATGGACATCTGCTTCTCTATAGTTTTCTGACCATAATACGCAACTAAATGAAGATAAACCATCGCGTAAGAATAGTCCTATACTACTGGCTCAACCGCCTTCACGCAAAGCCAGATTAACATCATTTATTCACACACTTCACAATCTACCACCTCACCGTTTAGGGTAATTATTCGCATTTATTCTTCCAACTCAGCGATAGAGCGTGATCCCTCGCCAGCTCTGACCATCTATTGATTCTCCTATTGATTACAAATCGTTACACTTACGATGCAAAAATGTTACCAATACAGATAGGAATAATGTGATGACGGATACGCAGTGCAGTAATAACAGTCATTTTGATGTGATTATTATTGGTAGTGGCCCTGGCGGTGAAGGTGCTGCTATGGGATTAACTAAAGCCGGTTTCAACGTTGCGATTATTGAACGCGAAGACAGTGTTGGTGGGGGCTGTACGCACTGGGGAACGATTCCATCGAAGGCTCTGCGTCATGCTGTTAGTCGTATTATTGAATTTAATCAAAACCCGCTTTATTGCAAAAACAACTCAACACTTCACAGCACCTTTAGCCAAATCCTCGGTCATGCTGAAGTCGTTGTAAATAAGCAAACACGGATGCGCCAGGGGTTTTATGACCGTAACCAATGCCAAATTATTCATGGTGAGGCACGCTTTATTGCCAGTCACAATGTTGAAGTAAAAAGCAATGATGGCAGCCTTGAGCGCTACAGTGCTGATAAATTTATTATTGCAACAGGCTCTCGTCCTTACCATCCTGACGGTGTCGATTTTGATCACCCCCGCGTGTATGACAGTGATTCAATTTTACGTTTAGAGCACGATCCTCGCCATATTATTATTTACGGCGCAGGTGTGATTGGTTGTGAATACGCGTCTATTTTCCGTGGCCTTGGCGTTAAAGTTGACTTAATTAACACCCGTCAACGCTTACTGGAATTTCTTGATAATGAAATATCAGACTCCCTGTCTTATCACCTCTGGAACAACGGGGTGATGATACGTAATGATGAGATATTTGAAGAGATTGAAGGGACTGATGACGGGGTGATCCTACATCTACAATCTGGCAAGAAAATGCGTGCAGATTGTATTTTATATGCCAATGGCCGTACTGGTAATACCGATAAACTCGCGCTCGAACATGTTGGCTTAACCCCTGACTCTCGTGGACAGCTCAAGGTTAACCGCAGTTATCAAACCGAAGTCGATCATGTTTATGCGGTGGGGGATGTAATTGGTTATCCAAGCCTTGCTAGTGCAGCCTATGACCAAGGTCGATTTGCAGCACAAGCGATCAGTAAAGGACAAGCTCAAGGTCAGCTAATTGATCATATTCCAACGGGTATTTACACCATTCCTGAGATCAGCTCGGTAGGTAAGACAGAGCAGCAACTAACCGCAGAGAAAGTGCCATATGAAGTGGGACGTTCCCAATTTAAGCATCTTGCTCGTGCGCAAATTGCTGGCACAGAAGTGGGAAGCTTAAAGATTTTATTCCATCGAGAAACCAAAGAGATCTTAGGTATTCATTGTTTTGGTGAGCGCGCTGCAGAAATTATTCACATCGGACAGGCGATCATGGAACAAAAAGGTGAAGGTAATACGATAGATTATTTCGTCAATACCACCTTTAACTACCCGACAATGGCAGAAGCCTATCGAGTGGCAGCACTCAATGGCCTAAACCGTTTATTCTAACCCTATAGCCAAAACTATTAGCCAATAAAAAACGGAGCTTATCTGCTCCGTTTTTATCCTGCATCCTAATCGACATTCATCATCCGATCATCCGGCTCTAAGATATCAGCCCAAGGCAAGCCTTCATCACCTAAGGTAATAAAATTTGGATTCTCTAATGTATTACGCTCGTTATAAGACAGCGGTGTCAAATGGGTATTAAGAATACGACCGCCCGCCTCTTCTACAATACACTGGGTTGCTGCGGTATCCCACTCACCTGTCGGTCCCAAGCGTAAATAACAATCTACCGCACCTTCTGCCACCAAACATGATTTTAATGCTGCAGATCCTAATGGGACGAGTTCATAGTTGTAGCTTGGATCTAATCGCGATGTGATAGAACTGATTTCTTGGCGACGGCTAATGGCCACAACAATAGACTTCGTATTCTCTTCATGATGATGAGTTGCAATTTTGACACTTTCACCTTCAGCGGTAATCTTATGCGCGCCTTTCCCTGCATAGGCATAATATGACACCCCAGATACGGGCGCATAAACCACTCCCATGATCGGACGGTTATCTTCAACTAACGCAATGATTGTCGCAAAATCACCGCTACCAGCGATAAATTCTTGCGTACCATCTAATGGATCAACTAACCAATAACGTTTCCACTGGCTCCGCTCTGTTAATGGTACGCTAGCATCTTCTTCAGATAACACGGGGATATCAGGCGTTAATTGAGTCAATCGCTCCATCACTAACTTATGAGCCGCAAGATCAGCACTTGTCACTGGCGTATTATCATCTTTGATCTGTTTCTCAAACTGACCACGTTGATAAATATCTAAAATCAATTGACCTGATGCTCGAGCGATCTCAACCACATCAGGCAGTAAATGCGAATAGGCCATTGGTTACTCCTTTCGTGCTAATTGCTTCAATGCTAAAAACAATGCGGTAATACTCCGCGCTTCGGCAAAATCAACATGCGTCAGAAGCTCTTCTGCTTGTGCTAATGGCCAACGAATAATGTCTAACGGCTCAGGCTCATCACCTTCAAGTTTCTCAGGATACAGATCTTGCGCTAAAAACAATGTCATGCGACTGGAAAAATAAGACGGGGCTAATATCACTTCTTTTAATGGTTGTAGTTGATGGGCACCAAAACCAATTTCTTCTTTTAATTCACGATTGGCCGCTTCAGTAGGTGTTTCCCCCTCATCAATTAAGCCTTTAGGAAAGCCTAATTCATAACGTTCAGTACCTGCTGAATATTCGCGGATCAACAATAAATCACCTTGCTCCGTCACAGGGACAATCAGCACCGCATTGCGACCACTTGGCTTCATACGTTCATAGGTACGCTCAACACCGTTAGAAAAACGCAAATCCAATGATTCAATTTTAAACAGTCGTGATTGAGCAACAACCTCTGCAGATAAGATTTGAGGTTTATCTTTACTGATCGCCATCTTAAAGCCCTATGTCATGTTATCGCGAAGAAAAATTTTGTTTGTGCCTATGCTTCATTAAAAGCTAATCGCGCAGATAAATAAAGAGGCAGTCTACTTAGACTGCCTCTTACTATTCAGTTTGTGATTAATAACCACTCACATCGCGACGATTAGATAATTACAAACGCCCTGAGTAATTAATTTTATATTGCCCTTTTGAATCAGGATCGCCTAACCATTTTAATTGTTGAGACAATTGCTCAGGGAATGTAGCCCCCGGTTTAAACCATCCTGATAAGCTGTAACTATTATTTTTAGCTAAGTTTGCTTGCCAATCACTACTAACATCATCAGACGACTGTGAGGCTTTTGCTAAAATAGCACCTTCTTGGCAACTTAAATCGGCAAAAACAGGGCCTAGATTAATATTTCCCATGGGTGTTGACGCCTTACCTTGTGCCCAAGCCAACGTTGCATTCAAGGTTTTACAATACGGCGCAGCATACAGATAATCACGTACCGTAAGTTCAATATTACCTGTTAATGTCAACGGCACAGGTAACTTGGCATACTGCATGGCATTCGCTGCTGGTACAGAGACTAAGAGCTTTTCAGCAAACGGTCCCGAGGTGCTATAACCGACAATACCACTACCTTGTAGTTGCATATCACTGCCACGGCCAAATCGGACATCAAACGCGAGTTTACCTGTAAATAGACTACCCAGTTTCATGTCCCATTGAATTTGACCTAAACTTTGATTTTGCCACACAACGGTCTTAGCAGAGCCTTGCCATAGGGTTCCTTGAATACCACTTAATGATAAACCATTAACTTTTGGTGCTTGTTGCCATGCCCAATTAGCCGGTAAATGGACAATAGTGCTGGCAATAAATACCACCCCAAATGTTGCGCCGATAGCGAGTTTAAATTTCACCTTTAACCTCGTCCTAACTGTAATCGGTTTACTTCAACCATGCCATTTTGATCAGTTTTCGAGATATCAATAAATTGCGTTTCAATCCCAAAGTTATCTTGCAGGTAAGAGAGCCAATTAAGTAATGCATTGAACGGTACAGGCTTCACCCATACTTGAATCGCATCATTACGTGGTTGCATACGGATCAATTCAATCTTAAAACGTTCCGTCGTTTCATTTACCACTTGGTTAAGTCCTTTGTCACTGACATTTACCGTACCACCAGCACGCTTAAACGCCGTGATCTTATTTGCTTTACCTTCAACCCATGACAATAGCTGACGTTCACTTTGAATACGTGTTTGTGCTAATTCAGTGCGTTGATTTAATGGTTGCCATAGTCCCCAGTATAAGATAGCTAGCAATAAAGCACCGCCAGCACCCATAACAAGATACTGCTCTCGCTGGCTTAATGCTTTCCACCATGCTTTAATTTCTGCCATTATGCTTTTCTCCTTAGCACGACGGCACCACTGACTAAGCCATCTTCTTTGCTTAATTGACCTTGCTCAACGGTAAAGTCTTTCGTCAACACACTACGTAATTTCTCAAAATCTTGGAAGTCAGAAGCGGTTGCTTGTAAACGCAGTTCGCCCCGCTTTTGATCGTATTTTAGATTAACAATTTTCACGCTCGGTGCTTTTGATAATGCCGGCTTTAACTCACTTAACCACATTAAAATACCGTTATCCGCTCCCTGCCCACCTAAGCTTTTCAATGCTGCGTTCATTTGATTTTTCAAATAACTCTGTGACGGAATACGTTTAAACTGAGGTAAAACCTGACGGAAGATCCGCTCACTTTCAGCACGGTACGCTTTGGCTTGATGCTCTAGCTGTTGTAACGCCATCACGTGTTCTCCGACTACAGCTACAAGTACTAAACTTGCGGCAATCGCGACTTTACGCCACGGTTTTAAATGCTTACGCCAAGCAGCTTGTGGTTTATAAGCCCCTGATAGTAAATTAACTTTACTTCCCGCAGCCCCTAACGCTAACAGTTGCATCACGAGCTCCGGTGCATGTGCTTGCCAACGCCCACTGACACCTTGAGGTGCTGATGTATAGTGGTGTATGACAACTTGACTTGGATTCGATTCAACATCCGCCACCGCAGATTCAATGGCAGCTTGCTCTGCCTCTTCGTCGTTGTCCTCGTCATCATCACTTGCAGCTAACATAATTGGCGCTTTTTGGGCACTGAACCATGCATCTAACCAACTCGTTTCCGCACAAATCCCCATAAACTCTGATTGACGGATCAACCATTGCCCTTCAATTTCAGCAGCACTATAACCATCATCAAACAACGGCAAACACAAACAGTCTGGAATAACTTTTTTTAGCTCTAAACCACATTCTTTAAATGCTGATAACCATTGCAGCATCTTTTGATGCTCAATAAGCGCTACCGTTGCAACATCATCTTCCCGATGCAGCAACTGAACATGTAAACTTTCAACATCCTGCGCCAATTCTTCTTCTAAGAGATAAGGTAAAACAGCGGTCAATTGGCGGCTACTGCCTGCAGGAATAGTAACTTGTGTTAATAGCATCTCACTGGTAGGCACTAAACCATATACCGGCCGAGTACCCGCATATTCCACTAGCTGATCTAATTGCGTGATATCAGCTAACTGACCTGATGCAATCACTTCGTTCTGCTGTGGCGACCAGACAAGCCATTGCACCGGCACCTCAGGCCGACTACTCAGTCTTATCGTCAGAAATTCGCTCACGGATTCCTCCATACTGGCGACGTACTACCGTCACCTTGTTATTATCATCTCGTTTAAATAGCGTTACCGCTCGTAATCTGGCGTTATCTATTTGTATTTCAGCATCTAATGAAAAATAGTTACTGCTGACCGTTAAGTACTTTTTCTGTTGTTCTTGTTTATCAGCTTGATCGCCTTGTGGTAGCTCTTTCATGAAATCATCAACGCTATCCCACCCTTTACGACGGGCATCGCGATCTTTAATAATTTTTTTTGCAGCGTCCAATGAAAGCTCTGGCGAAAATAAAGCTGACAGTAATACAGCCTGTCTTTGAGTGATCGTATTTACATTGAGTTTAAAGTCATCAGTTGGCAATGCACACACCAAGCCTTTTACTTTCTCATAAATATCAGCCGTCACCCCGTTAATCGCACGTAATTCACTGCGATCCGCTAACCAACCATTAGGGGGTAAGTAAGGTGGTTGAAATGCTTCATACGTGCTGTCTTCACCACCGTAGCTTGATTGCACCGTGGTATTCTTATCAATAAATTCCCAGCTAGAATCTGCGATTTGTTCTGCAGAATAATCATCAACACCACTGTCGATCATGATGTTTTGAAAGTAAGTCACCAAAAATGGCTGCTTACTGCCATCAGCGACGGGTTTTACAGCACCAAGCGCATTAATGTTAAAGCAAGCTTGCTTATCAAACATGCTACCGGTGACTACCGCACCATCAATCGGATAGGTTTGATCTTCTATCGCCCATGGTTGAGTTAAGTCGATGATCTTGCTGTCTTTAAACGTTAAAGCGAGACCTTTTTCAGCTAACGCTTCAACCCCTAAACTGTACCAATACGCCTGCTGATGCTGAATTTGATTCTCAACACGATGAAAATTATGTTGTAAACGTCCCGTCATTTGCACAGCGATCAAGCTCATTAACGCGACGAGCAAGAGCACCACAATTAACGCGACACCGCGCTGTTTTTTCATCATTGTGATTGTTCCGAATCAGCAGAAGCAGATAATGCAGATGTAGGTACGAGATAAATACGCTCAATTTCACCAAAATCTTTCAGTGTCATCGTCACTTTAATACCTTCTGGTAACTTATCTGCGGTATCCCATTTATCTTGCCATTTTTTATCGGTGAAAAAGGAAAACTGCAATTTAGTCACACCATCTAATAACACCTTAACCAGTGGCTTTTCACCAATAACATTATCTGGGTAGCGAAACCAAACACGCTCTAATTGATCGTCAACCACACGATAGCCAACGCGGGTAACATCACCGCGTGGAAACATGGCTTGGGGATTTTGCCAGCCTGTTCGCACGAACATGATCCCATCGCTACTCGAATCCAAAAGGTACTCACCAGCTTGTAACACTTTATCGTTAGGCTCTTCGCCATTAAGCCTGCTTTTACGGGCAACAATTTGACGAAAATCGTTATCCATCATAATCGTGGCACGCTGTATTTCTTTTAATCTTTGGTTATGATCTTTTGATTGCGCATCACTACGCATCACGTTATTCATGACTTGATAAGCGGATAAACTCAGCATGGCAAAAACAGCTATTGCAACAAGTACTTCCAGTAACGTAAAACCGCGCTGGCGGGAATGATTAATTGACGACATAAGTCTTTACCGTTATTACCGAATGTTCACGCTGTGGATCGCTTGCTACCGAAATCTCAATTTGGCGTAATAAGCTCTGCTGCGTTTTGACACTTTTTACCGTCCAATACCATTCACGATCGGCTAATGTCGACTTACCTGTCTTACTTGAAGTTGGATACTGACCGCTTAAATGTAATTGCGCGAGTTCATTATCAGCCACCATCGCAGCAAAGGTTTTTTCTTCTAAATAGCCCAGCGTATTTAAGTGTTGGCTAACCGCTTTCATAATACCCAGCGCAGCAACAGCGAAAATGGCTAAGGCAACTAACACTTCTAATAAGGTAAAACCTTGTTTACTTCTCACGTTTTGTTGCCTGTTCTAAGGTTTCACCTGGCTTAAGCAAGACTAAATTACCCACTTCATCGGCGCTGACTCGCCAAAATTGATTTTCACCGTCGACTTCAAAACGTAAAGTAAACGGTGTGTATTCACCACTGGCCATAACCACAATTTGAGGTTTGATCTTTTTCTTTTCTTCGTCTGACTTTGTAAATAAGTCTTCATCTTTAAACAGTGAATCTGATTTAAAAAGTCGGTCTTTATCTTTCCACGCTCCGCCAATCTCAACCTGAGTTGTAATCGCGTTGTCCAACTTCACATCGGTATAAAATTTTGCACCTTCTAGCGGTTGCCAGCCATCTTGAGTTAATTGCAAAAAATTATATTGGTGTGGCTCAACACGAATGCCGTAGTCCACACCATTAAGCATTGCATCCTCACCCAATAGTTGGGCGAGGTGATGAAAACGTACTGCTTGCTCTTTTACTTCATCTCGTTTGTTATCCGGTAAAGTTGAGATCACCGCAACTGCGCTGGTTGCGAGTAACACCAGCACCAACATCATTTCAATGAGAGTAAAACCTGCACTACGCTTCATCATAAAGACTTATTACTTCTTGTTGTAATCCAACATATTCCAGTTACCGATGTCGGTATTCACACCATCACCACCTTCTTGACCATCTGCGCCTAAGCTAAAGATATCAATCGCGCCATGTTCACCTGGTGCCACATAATGGTACTCATAACCCCAAGGATCTTTAGGTAGACGCTTAATATAACCACCATCACGGTAATTACGCGGCTCAGGAGAAGAAGACGGCTTTGTCACCAATGCCTCTAAACCTTGATCGGTTGTTGGATATACGCTGTTATCTAACTTGTACATTTCTAAAGACTGTTCAAGCGCACTAATATCTGTCACAACTTTTTGTTGGTCAGCTTTTTCTTTGTTACCTAATAGATTGGGAACGACTAAACTCGCCAATACGCCCAAAATAACAATTACCACCATTACTTCTAATAGGGTAAAACCACGTTGTTTTTGTTGCATTAAAACCTCCGAAGAAAAACTACATCCCAACCATGTTGTTCAGTTCAATAATTGGCATTAAGGTTGCGATAACAATAAACATTACCACTCCAGCCATAGCGACAATTAATAATGGCTCAAAGACCCCTAGTGCCATATTAACAAGTGATTCAAAATCACGATCTTGGTTATCTGCTGCACGGGTTAGCATTTGCTCTAACTCGCCACTTCGTTCACCACTCGCGATCATGTGTAGCATCATCGGTGGGAACAATTTGGTTTGCTCAAGGGATACTCGTAGACTTCCCCCCTCACGTACATTATCTGCGGCAGATAAAATTTTCTTATTCACATACGTATTGGTCATAACATCAGAAGCGACCTTCATCCCATCCAGTAATGGAATCGCACTGGATGTACAAATCGATAATGTTCGCGCAAAACGTGAGGTATTTAACCCTCGTGCGACTTTACCAATCACTGGTACATGTAAGATCCCGCGATCCCACTTCATCCGATACTTAGGCTGCTTGAGGGCTGTCTTGATCAAAGCAATGATTGATACAATCACCACAACGACCACTAATCCCCAATGCTGAACAAAATTACTTGCTGCCAATAACACTTCGGTAATGGTGGGTAATTGTTGCCCCATTTGTACAAATTGATCGACAATTTTAGGCACAACCGTTGCTAGCAAAAATGCCACCACAGACACAGCGACAAGCGTTAACATGATGGGATAGATCATCGCTTGCTGTAATTTACTGCGCATTTGTTGACGGTTTTCGGTGTAGTCTGCCAAACGATTTAAAATCGTATCAAGGTGGCCCGATTTTTCTCCCGCCGCCACCATGGCGCGAAAGAGTTGGTCAAAAATATGAGGATATTCCGCCATACTGTCAGCTAAGGTATATCCTTCTACTACCCGAGAACGCACCGCCAATAAAATGTTTTTTAGACGTGGCTTTTCGTTTTGCTCAGCAACCGCCTTGATACATTCTTCTAATGGCATTGAGGCTTGTACCAGTGTTGCTAACTGACGGGTGATCAGGGCAAGTTCATTGGTACTGATCCCACGTTTAAAGCTGAACTGTTTACGTGTCGTGGTTTTACTGCGACTTTGACCTGAGGTTTGAGTAACCTCTATCGGCACCATGCCTTTTTCACGTAATTGTTGGCGTACTTGACGGGCAGTATCTCCCTCAATCACCCCTTTTTTCTGTCGGCCTTTGGCATCTAAGGCTTTATATTCAAATGCCGCCATTAGCCCTCCTTCGTCACACGCATCACTTCTTCAAGTGTGGTGATCCCTTGACGTGCTTTCGCTAAACCATCATCGCGAATACTCGGTGTATATTGACGCACGTATTTCTCAATCGCTTGCTCACCCGCCTCGCCATGGATCAACTCTTGTACTTGTTCATCCACCAGCAATAGTTCATGAATACCCGTACGACCACGATAACCTTTTTGGTTACAGTGCTCACAACCAGATGGGCGATATAATGTCAGTGGTTCAGATTCAGCTAAATTAAATAGCTTTTTCTGCTGGCTATCGGCTTCATAAGGCTGACGACAATCTTGACATAGCGTACGCACTAATCGCTGGGCTAACACCCCAAGCAATGACGATGACACTAAGAAAGGTTCAATACCCATATCACGTAAACGGGTGATCGCCCCGACCGCAGTATTAGTGTGGAGGGTAGATAACACCATATGGCCTGTCAGTGATGCTTGAACAGCAATAGCTGCAGTTTCTAAATCACGGATCTCACCGATCATCACCACATCGGGATCTTGACGAAGAATGGCACGCAAACCTCGCGCAAACGTCATATCAACTTTGCTGTTAACTTGAGTTTGTCCAATGCCATCAATATCAAATTCAATCGGATCTTCGACGGTTAAGATATTGCGCTCAGCACTGTTTAGCTCTTGCAAACCCGCATACAACGTCGTGGACTTACCCGAACCTGTCGGACCTGTGACCAAGATAATACCGTGTGGACGCTCGATAATTTTTCTAAACGCTTGATGGTTTTCCGGCGTCATACCTAAGCTATGCAAATCAAGGCGTGTCGCGTTTTTATCTAATAAACGCAATACGACTCGCTCACCATGAGAAGAAGGCATGGTTGATACACGTACATCAACCGCACGACCACCAATTCGCAGTGAAATACGACCATCTTGAGGAATACGTTTTTCTGCAATATCAAGCTTTGCCATAACCTTAATACGTGAAACAAGCAGCGGTGCCAATTTACGACTTGGCTGTAAGACTTCACGTAACATGCCATCAATACGAAAACGGATTGACAGTACTTTTTCAAAGGTTTCGATGTGGATATCAGATGCCCCTTCTTTGATCGCTTCGGCCAACATGGCATTGATCAATTTGATAATAGGTGCATCATCTTCCGATTCCAGCAAATCTTCTGTTTCAGGTAAGTCTTCAGCAAGCGCAAAGAAATCATCGCTGTCAGAGCCCAAATCTTGCATTAACTGGCGCGCTTCTGATGAATCACGTTGGTATGCTTGTGTTAACTTTTGCTCAAACTCACTGTCATTTAATGCGATGGGCGTAAAACAGCAACCTAGCACTCGACGCACTTCAGCAAGTACTGCAGCAGACAGTTGTCCACTGAAATAGAGTTGCCATCCTTGCTCACCAGCCTCTACCACCACATGATGGCGTTTGGCAAAAGAGAAAGGTAATCGAAACGTTACCATTGATTCTGTTTCTAAAAACCCATCAGCCATTAGTGTTGCTCCAACTGAGAAACAAAGGCACGCACTTCAGCTGGTAAATCCATGTCTTCACCGTATTTTGGTAATACCGGCATATCTGCGTCCATCAAGCGCATACCTTGCTCTGCTTTGTATAACTGCTGCGCACGAATATAGTTGTACTTACGCTGAGTCAAACCGTCAGCACTCATCCCATCACGTAAAATAGTTGGGCGAATGAAAACCATTAGGTTGGTTTTTTCAGTTTGGTTATTGGTAGAGCGGAATAACGCACCAAGCACAGGAATATCACCTAAAATCGGTACTCTTTGCTCAGATTCAAGGGTCTTCTCTTGCATTAAGCCACCTAAAGCGATCATGTTACCGTCTTTAACCAATACCGATGTGGTTAGCTCTCGCTTATCAAAACGAATATCAACGGCACCATTAGCATCAGCCACTTGCGAGACAACCTGTTCAATCTTCATTTGAACTGAGTCCCCTTCGTTGATCTGCGGGGTGACTTTAAGTCGAATACCGACATCCTTACGCTCAACCGTAGTAAACGGATTATCGTTATTAGAGCCGGTTTGTGAACCAGTCGTCACAGGGACTTCCTGACCAACCGATAAATTCGCTTCTTGGTTATCCAATACCGTGATATTCGGTGTCGATAATACATTCACATTTCGGTTTGCTTGAACGGCTGTCACTAACGCAGTCCAATCACCCAATGCAATTGCAGCAGCAGCCCCTTTCACACCACCAAGGAAAGCAGCCATTGGTGCTAAATCACCACTTTCTGTCGTCACGATAGGGGGTAATTCCGCACCGGTATCAGGATCGTAACGTTTTTGTGTTGTCGTTTTGTCTTTCGCTGCTTCTTGCGCAGATAGCAAACCACCAATTGGTGCTCCACTGTTACCAAACTGGATAACACCGCCGTCTTGTGAGCCCCACTGCACACCGAAATCGACACCATCACCTTCTTGTACTTCAACAATCATGGCTTCGATATGGACTTGGGCACGACGAATATCTAATTGAGAGATAATCGACTCAAGTTTATTCATCACATCACTTGGCGCAGAGATAATCAGAGAGTTAGTCGCGTCATGCGCAGAAATCATGACTTCATCTTTACTCGATTGACTCACTTGTGGCGTATTACTCTTATTTGCCGCTTGGATATTTTCAGACACGCCTTTTAGCACATCAACCATATCAGCGGCTTTGGCGTATTTTAAGTAAATAACGCGACTGTTGCCGCTTGCTGCCATTTCTTTGTCAAGCTTATGAATCAAGGCTTTTAAACGTTCCCGAACTTTAGGATCGCCTGAAATTAATACTGAGTTGGTACGCTCATCTGCTACCGCTTTCGGGATCAAAAATCCTGGGGTTGATTTCGCATCAGCACTTTTATTTAACGCCTCAACGATACGCACCATCTCAGGTGCTGAAGCATTATTCAGCGACACGACGGTCACGTCTTTATTACCAGCACGATCGACACGCTCAATAATATCCGCTAAGCGGTTAACCACCGCAGCACGACCAGTGATCATAATGATATTGGCAGGATCGTAGTGAACAACGTTACCCGCACCCGCATTATCGTTAAGTTGGCGTAATAATGGGGAGAGCTCTCGCACTGACACGTTTTTTACTGCAATCACACGCGTAACCACAGCATCACCAGGCACATTACTGTCATTCGCGCCCACAACTGGGATAGCAGAGGTTTTGGCATCTTTATCACGAATAACTTTGAGTACGCCATCTTCCATTTCCACAACAGCAAAACCATAGACTTCCAATACGTTAAGGAAGAAACGGTAATACTGCTCATCATTAAGAAGATCATAACTGCGCACATTTACCTGACCACGAACCGCAGGATCAATAATGATCGTCTTATGTAATGAACGTCCAACAATATTGATGAACTCTTGAATATCTGTCCCTTTGAAATTAGCACTTAGCTCATCAGCCATTGCCGAACTACAAAGCAAGCTACTTGCTAACCATAGGGCACTTTTACCCATTAATTTTTTCACAAAAAACTCCTGCGTTTTCGTCTTTTTTGTCACGCAATGCACTGCTATTATTGCAGTTCAATGTGAATATCATGAACTTGACCGCCGCGTTCAACCGTCAAAGTAAAATCAGTCGCTGAAGAAAGCTCAGCCCAGAGCTTTGCCATCACACTTGGATCGGTCAGGCTATTTCCGTTAATCGCCACCGCTAAATCATTCGCTTTCAGGCCAACAGAATCAAATAAAATTCGGTCTTTACCCGGATTCACTCGATATCCCTGTACTTCGCCATCCTTCTTCACTTGAGATAAGCGGATATAACTAAATAGAGATTGAGGTTGAGCTAAAATTTTCTTTTTGATCTCAGCTAATTTCGAGCTGTCGACATTCGGTTTAGTCGCGTTATTCGAGGTTGATTTTTGCGTAGCTGGCTGGGCTGATTTAGAGAATTTTAATCCCTCAAGCATCACGGTTTCATCACGACCACTATTGCTAATAATAACGCGATCGTTATACACCGCTTTTAATGTCACACGGGTACCATCAACAACTTCATTGACACCATAAGTATTCTGCTTACCGTTGTTTGTGATCACGGCAAAGGCGGATTGAGGATCACTGCTCGCGACAACCCCAACTAACTTTAAATTCAATCGCGTTTGTGGCGCGTCTTTTTTAACCGTGGCTTCAACCGGCTTTGGCTGCGCGTTATATTGCCCAAATAGATTCATGGACAATAAGTTACCGACATTAATATCAGATCCTGATGTAGCCACTTTTACTGACTTCGCTTGCCAAGGTGCCACTGTCGCTGGCGGCGCTAATAACATCCACACCATACGACCAGAAATCCACGCTAAAATAACCACTAGTAGCCACGTTAGTAGTCGTGTAAGTGTACGCTGAGATAGCGGGCGCTTTGTGATTATCATGGGCAGCCATGTAGATACTTGCATAGTGGAAATCCATTCAATGAATATCGGGAGGTATATTATCGCTCCCTATATAAACAAGGGGTATTGTAATCAACTTTTATGATCTCTTTTTAACACATTGAATGCTATTCATTATTGTAAAAAAGAAGCAAATTACTCAAAAGACTAACGATAATTTGTAATAAATTCTTGCTTGATGATTGAAAACCCCGATTAACATCACCATTTATTAGAAATAGGTGATAGCTGACGCTATTAAAACAATATGATATTTTATCGCCCCTTTGAATAAAGGAACCGTTATGGGTCAAGCGACATCCGAACTAAAACAGGTTCGTCTTGATAAATGGTTATGGGCTGCACGTTTTTATAAAACACGTTCTGTTGCTCGCACGATGATAGATGGCGGCAAAGTGCAATATAACGGACAACGCTCAAAACCAAGTAAGATGGTTGAAGTTGGCGCAGAAGTAAAATTGCGCCAAGGTAACGATGAAAAAACCGTTACCATCGAAAAAATCTCTGATACCCGCCGTGGTGCACCGGAAGCACAATTGCTATATCAAGAAACAGCACAAAGTATTGAATTACGGGAACGCCATGCACAAATGCGCAAACTCAATGCTTTTGATAGTCCGAGTCCGATCAAACGACCAGATAAAAAACAGCGTCGTGACATCATGAGATTCAAAAACATCAATACATCAGAATAAAAGGTTGCCAGCCTTAATCAATTCATCGTTGGTAATAGCAGAGTACTTTATATCAAGTAAGCCAAATGCTGAGCCACATGAGTTCATTGAAATACTGGGTATAACGCACTTAGATGCACTACCAAATATGATGCAGGGTTGGCACCACAGCTGGAGAGAAAGAGAAAATGACACAAGATTTTTTAAACCGTTACCTATTTGATGGCGTTTCAGTACGTGGTGAGTTAGTACAGTTAGGTGATACTTACCAACAAATTCTTTCAACCACTGAGTACCCAGCACCAATCAAAACACTACTTGGTGAATTGTTAGTCGCAACCAGTCTATTAACAGCAACGCTAAAATTTGAAGGCTCAATCACCGTACAATTACAAGGTGATGGTCCTGTTAGCCTCGCTGTGATTAATGGCGATCAGAACCAAAAGCTACGTGGTGTGGCTCGTTGGGAAGGTGACATTAAAGACGGTAGCACTATCCATGATCTAATGGGCAAAGGCTACATGGTGATCACAATCCTTCCTACCAAAGGTGAGCGTTACCAAGGTGTCGTTGGTCTTGAAGGTGAAACCATGGCGGAATGTTTAGAGACTTACTTTAAAAACTCTGAACAGCTAAAAACACGTATCTGGCTACGTACCGGTGAGTTTGAAGGCCAACCTAAAGCTGCGGGTATGCTATTACAAGTAATGCCCGATGGTCAGGGCGGTGAAAGCGATTTTGAGCACTTAGAAACAATTACTGATACGGTAAAAGATGACGAACTATTTAGCTTAGATGCACAAGATCTACTGTACCGTTTATACCACCAAGAAGAAGTAAAAGTATTCGAACCACAAGCCGTCAGCTTTGAATGTAGCTGCTCTCGTGATCGTAGTGGTTCAGCAGTTATTAGCCTTCACCCTGACGAGATTGAAAAAATCTTAGCGGAAGATGGAAAAGTATCACTGCATTGTGATTACTGTGGTACCGACTATGACTTCGATAGCATTGATATTGCAGCACTTCGTGAAAATGCAGGCAATGCTGACGATAGCAAGGTTCATTAATTCTCGCTTCGTATTAAGCCTGAAATATAATTACAAAGCCGGCATATATGCCGGCTTTCTCATATTGCAAAACAACATTCCAGCTAAAACTTGAAAGTGAATCACTAAAAAGCGCTTCTTTTTTCACCAGAAATAATAATTCAACCCCCTAGATTTCTGCTTTAACCGCCCTGTAAACTAAATAAAAACATCTAATTCACACGCCCGTTAGCCTTTGCAAAAGCTAGGGTTATTTATGATGTATATCCCTGATTTAGCCCGTTATGGTTAATAGTTAAACAACATCTTACCCAAGGAGCGCCAATGAGCACAATGTGTGTCGATAATAAGGTTGCAACGAACATGGATTTGTCCCAATACGGAATACTCAATGTTACAGATGTGATTCGTAATCCTTCTTACGAAATACTGTTCGCAGAAGAGACGAAAACAGAGTTAAAAGGGTTTGAAAAAGGCATTGTCACCGAGCTCGGTGCAATTGCTGTTGATACAGGGATATTTACTGGTCGTTCACCACAAGATAAATTTATTGTCAAAGACGACACCACCCAAGATACCTTGTGGTGGTCAGATCAAGGCAAAAACGATAATAAACCACTTAGCCAACAAGCATGGCATGATCTTAAATCTCTCGTAACAGCGCAACTCTCTAACAAACGTCTTTTTGTGGTAGATGGCTATTGTGGCGCTAACCCTGATACACGTATATGTATTCGAGTGATCACTGAAGTCGCTTGGCAAGCACACTTCGTTAAAAACATGTTTATTCGCCCAACAGAAGCAGAGTTAGCAACATTTGAGCCCGACTTTGTGATCATGAATGGCTCGAAGTGTACTAATCCTAAATGGCAAGAGCACGGCATGAACTCAGAGAACTTCACGGTATTTAACCTCTCTGAAAAAATGCAACTTATTGGCGGTACATGGTATGGCGGTGAGATGAAAAAAGGGATGTTCGCGATGATGAACTACTTTTTACCTCTCAAAGGCATTGCCTCTATGCATTGCTCTGCCAATATAGGGGAAAATGGTGATACCGCTATCTTTTTTGGCTTATCTGGCACAGGTAAAACAACCTTATCAACGGATCCTAAACGGGCATTAATTGGTGATGATGAGCATGGTTGGGATGACAACGGTGTGTTTAACTTTGAAGGTGGATGTTATGCAAAAACCATTAACCTTTCAAAAGAAGCTGAACCTGATATCTACCATGCTATTCGTCGTGATGCGTTACTGGAGAACGTAACCGTACGTAATGATGGTTCTATCGATTTTAATAATAATTCAAAAACAGAAAACACTCGCGTGTCTTACCCGATTTATCATATCAATAATATCGTAAAACCTATCTCAAAAGGTGGCCATGCCAATAAGGTTATTTTCTTATCGGCAGATGCTTTTGGTGTATTACCTCCGGTATCAAAGCTAACCCCCGAGCAAACTAAATATCACTTCTTATCAGGTTTTACTGCAAAACTCGCGGGAACGGAACGTGGTATTACAGAGCCGACACCGACTTTCTCTGCATGTTTTGGTAATGCTTTTTTAACCCTCCACCCAACAAAATATGCAGAAGTGTTAGTGAAACGTATGGAAGCAGCGGGAGCTGAAGCCTACTTAGTCAATACAGGCTGGAATGGCACAGGTAAACGTATTTCGATCCAAGATACTCGTGGCATTATCGATGCAATTTTAGATGGCTCAATTGATAGCGCACCAACTAAGCAAATTCCTATTTTCAATTTAACCGTACCAACGGCATTACCCGGTGTCGCCCCTGAAATTCTAGATCCTCGTGATACCTATACCGACCCACTACAATGGGAAAGTAAAGCCAAAGATCTTGCCAGTCGATTTATCGCAAACTTCGATAAATATACTGATACCGCAGAAGGCGAGTCTTTAGTCAAAGCAGGCCCGCAGCTCGATTAAGTGTCAAACAACCCAGCCCCTATCGGTAGGGGCTTTTTTATCTCTCACATCACTGATCTACTATAAATTCAAAACCATAGCGTGCCTCAAATCCGACTCACATATCTTGCCAAGTACTAATATTTGCGCCAATCTCATCATATAGATAATAAAATGTGTTAATGGCTTTCAGGGAATGAATTATGCGTTGGGTTGCCAAACTTATTGCTTCTGTATTACTGCTTGGCGGACTGAGTATTGTGGCACTGCTCGTATTGCTGCAAACCCGCTATGCCACTCCCATACTCAACCATACCCTCGCCTTTTTCTCCCACTATCAGTTAGCTGAAACACAATTACACTATGATATAAAACAACCACTACAAATAACGCTTCAACCACTCACCGTAAAAAAGGCGAATAAAACCTTATTGTCAGTTGACAGTATCACTCTCGAACTTTCATCACGTTCATTACAAAAGCAGCGTCTGGTGTTTTCCAATGTCATTATTGATGGGATCGATTTACATCATCAGCAATGGGATAAATTTGAACAACTCTCAGCCTTTTCTATTGATCGTTTAGCAATTAATGATCTCTCAATAGCCACTCCCGCGATAACAATCAACCATGCACAGCTTCAAATCGATAATTGGCAATATATTGATCCTCAGCAACCTTGGTGGCTGCAATTTAGCGGGCAGTTTCAATTAAGCGTTCCTCAAATAACATGGCACAATCAAACGCTAGAAAATCTGTTATTAAACGGGACAAAACAGAAGCAACAGTGGCAACTGACAGGATTTTCAGGGAGATGGCAACAAGCGAACTTTAATGGTACGGCAAACTATAACAGTGACACCCAGTTATTAACGTTAGATCAACTCACGCTAACCAACCTTCGCATCCAACAATCACAACCATTAGCCGCATGGCCGAAATGGTTAGCAGATGCCACACCCGTTCGTCATATCATGATTAAACGCGCTGACGTTTTAGATAGTAGTATTGAACAACCTATTTGGGCTGCTGATAATATTAGTTTGTCATTAGAAAACTGGTCATGGCCTAACAGTTACTGGCAACAAGATAACGCCCATTTATCTGTCAGTGCCAGTAATGCGAAATGGCACGATATCGTATTTGAACAACCGATCGTTGAGCTGAATTTCATGCCGGAAAAGATCAACAGTCAGGGTATTTCGGCTCAGTTACTCAATGGTTATATACGTATGGATGGCGACATTTCACCTGACAAGATCAAACTAAAAAAATTGTTGGCCTCAGGAATAAAAGGCTTTCTTCCTCCACACTGGTTCCATACGACAAAAACATTAACCTCAAGGCTATCAGAGCTAACTATCGATAAGCTTGATATCAATAATATACAGTTAACATCAACAGACACTCAGCTACCGTTTCAACTCGCCGGGATCAACATTGATGGTAATGGTGTAGTAGTAAAGCATCAGCATCAATGGGGCTTATGGCAAGGCAACCTTGATACCAGCCTTGGCTTTGCCAGCATCAACCAAATTGTTTTTATCGATCCGATTGTAGAAATGAGCAGTGCCAATGGCGATTGGGCGATCAATAAATTTGTCTTACCTTTTACTGATGGCATGCTAACAGCTAATGCGGATATTCAATTAGCACAACAAGGTCAGCCTTGGTCTCTTTCTATCTCTAGCGATAGTGTTCCCGCTGCTCTCATTTATCGTTGGTTCAAATTACCACTGCCATTAAACGGTAAAATTGACGGAACATTACACGCACAAGGATTAGCAAGTAATCGCCAAAGCTTCAATTACAGTTTATCTGGACAAACCGCTCTCACCTTTAGAGATATTCATTTAGATAATATTGCACCAACCCAATTACTTACTCATTGGAAAACAAAAGGGAATTTACTCGGTACGGTATTAGGTAGCAGCAATGAAAATAGCGATAGTAATGCTCAAGCATTAATACTATCGCCACTGAATATCACGGCTGAAAGGGGAAGAATTACCATTCCTACTTGGCTCGCAAGCAATGATAATTTTAGCCTATCACTCACCAGTCAATGGGATCTGGCGCTCCCAACACAGCAACAACTGGAGTGGGTATTAAAGGAAAACTGCCAACAAGTCGATCGTCGTTGGCATGCCGATCAAATAGAAGTGAATTCGTTTTCAACGTGTAGCGGCAAGATCAAATAAGTACCGGTAAAACTGGAAGCAACTTTACCACCGCTATACACATTCACATCGACACTGATACGACCTTTACGACCTTTCGCTAAGCGATCAATATCACCGCGTAAGTTTTCTATGGTGCTCACCGCTTTAGGTCGTTCAGTCACAGGGGCTGAATAACGGATATGGCTATCAACCAAAATGATATTGCCCTCTAATCCACGTTCTTTCAGCAATAACCAAATAAAACCCCAGCCCGCTAAGGTTGCCATGGTAAAAATGCTCCCCGCAAACATAAACTCATTGGGGTTTAAATTAGCATTAAACAGCGCACTCACCTCAAAGCGATAACCTGTGTATTGGTTGATTTTTATCCCCATTTTATCGCTGATCGGGATCTGTTGTTGCCACAGTGTTTGTAACTCCTGACACCATTCAGGATGACGCACAACTTCATTTAATGGCTCTAGATGTTTCAGCATTTGTTGGTGACGAACAGGACCTCGCTCATCACTCAATTCACCTTCACTGGCAAAACCATTTTTTAAATAAAAAGGAATAGCATCTTCACGGGCATTACACACCATCCGCTTAGCACCGTCTTGCCTTGCGAGTGACTCTAAAGCCATTAAAATTAAGCCACCTAAACCATGGCGGCGAACATTAGGATCAACCGCCATGTAACGTACTTGTCCCTCATTATCAGGCGTTAAATATAAACGCCCAATCGCCACCACCTGATCACGATTATTGATGATCATACGATGTTCACTCAATTCATCATACGCATCACGTTCAGAGCCTTGTGGCATCTGCCAAGGTTCACGCAACATCCGCCAACGAAAATGGTAATAGCTCGCCAACTGCTCATCTGTTTGAGGCGTCACTAATCGAAACATGAATTCCCTCTCTTTCCATTCTCGGTTTATGGTGTATATCTGATACTAATGTGATTTTCTAGACTTGTAGCCAAAACGTCACTGGACCATCGTTATTTAGTGCTACTTGCATATCGGCAGCAAAGATACCCGTTTCTGTCTGAATTTCTTTTACCTTACATTGTTCGACAAAATATTCATAAAGACGTTCAGCATCAACAGGCGTAGCCCCACTCGAAAAACCTGGCCGCATACCCTTTTTAGTATCCGCCGCTAACGTAAATTGTGAAACCACCAACACACTGCCACCCGCCTGCTGCACGTTTAAATTCATTTTGCCATCGTCATCACTAAAGACACGGTAACCGAGCACTTTATCACGCAGCTTTTGTGCTTTTGCTTCGTCATCACCTTTTTCAACGCCTAACAGCACTAACAAGCCTTTGCCAATCGCGCCAGTGATCTGTCCATCCACCGTCACGCTAGCCTCAGTAACTCGTTGGATCAGTGCAATCATTTTTCTTCCTCTTTCATATTCTGCGACGTGTCATCCGATTTTTGCTCTGTCGGTAATGATAACTGATTCGCCTGATCCCAAAAACCACGCTCACCTAAACTAGCGGTGATCTCTGCGCCCAGTAAAACAATGCACCAACATAAATAAATCCAAACAAATAAGATAGGAATTGCAGCTAAGGCGCCGTAAATCATCTGATAAGAATGAAAATGCGCGAGGTAAATCGCAAAACCTTTCTTACTTAGCTCAAATAAAATACTCGCACTTAGACTACCAATCAGTGCATGGCGGAACGTCACTTTACCATTCGGCACTAATAAGTAGAGCAATAAAAATGCCAAGCTAGACATAAGAGAAGGAAACCAGCGTAAGGACTGCTGTAAAAGGCCGTGTAATGCTTGATGTTCAAGCAATGCCAGTGAACCAAGGTAAGAGCTTACCGCAATACTAGAACCCAACAGAATCGGTCCTAACGTTAAAATCATCCAATAGATTGAAAATGAAATAACCCAACGACGTTTCTGTTTAATTCGCCAGATATAATTTAACGAGGTATCTATTGATGAAATCAACATCATGGCAACCACAAACAAAGCCGCAATACCGACAGCCGTCATTTTGCCAGCATTAGAAACGAACTCATTTAAGTAGGTTTTCACGACCGCGCCAGCCGCTGGTACGAAATTCTCGATCACAAAGTTTTGTAATTGCTCACCGAGTCCTGCAAATACTGGCACTGCTGATAACGCCGAAATAACAACAGTAATGAGCGGCACCAGTGATAATAAAGTGACATAAGCCATTGAGCCTGCGGTAACCGTTAAACGATCATGATTCACTCGCTGGATTAAATACGAAAAATAATCCATCATCAGATGGATTTTGGGACCTAATTGCAACTTCGCCATTGGTTTGTTGTCAGCCTTATAACTTTGTTCTATTAATCTTATACACATTGTGAAAAGGCTTTCATTTTTTTGCCTTCTCTCAACTCTTTATTTGCGTCTTATCAATCAATTCTCTCTTGTTAGAACAAACGTTAAGATTGATTTATTTCAGCGCAGCATGCCTTACTAGGAGCATAACATGCCTTATTTTCTTGCTATTTTACTTAGCGTTAGCTTACTTTCAGGCTGTCAATCAGCCTATTACTCAGCGATGGAGCAAGTTGGCGTCCACAAACGTGACATCATGGTTGATCGGGTAGAAGACGCCAACGCAGCACAAAAAGATGCACAACAGCAATTTACCAGTGCGCTTGAAGGGCTTAAAGCATTAAATAATTTCAATGGTGGTGAGTTAGAAGCCGCATACAATGACGTTAATGATCAATACAAAGACAGTGAAGCAGCAGTAAATAAAGTCAAAGATCGTATCGCTGCTATTGAAGATGTAGCTGATGCATTGTTTGAAGAATGGAATGACGAGCTTGCGCTTTATAAGAGTGCAACACTGAAACGTGATAGTGCAAACAAGCTACGCGCTACCAAAGTACAGTATCAAAAAATGCTATCTGCGATGAAACGTGCAGAGCAAAAAATGGAGCCAGTGTTAGATACTTTGCGTGATAACACATTATACCTAAAGCATAACCTAAATGCTGCCGCCATTGGCTCACTACAAGGTGAGTTCAACTCACTGCAACGCGAGATCCAACAAGCAATCCGCGATATGAACAGCGCTATTGCAGAATCTAACCGCTTTATTGGTCATCTAAAGAAATAAGCTATCGACAAGGTGAGTCAGCGCCAACGGCTCACCATTGCTTTCCCCTAATGTCCCAGTCCGACACTTATCTTCAGCCATTCGCCACAATCCCCCCATATTTCCACCCTTCAGATACAACAATCCCCCGATTGTTACCAACCGAGGGATTGCTTAATAACTAATGAAATTAATCAGTAATTACTTTGTACGACCAGCACGCTTACGATCGTTTTCAGTAAGAAGTTTCTTACGAATACGGATGCTTAAAGGTGTCACTTCTACTAGTTCATCGTTATCGATGAATTCTAGTGCTTGCTCAAGTGTGTACTTGATAGCAGGAGAAAGAGTTTGCGCTTCGTCAGTACCAGAAGCACGAACGTTTGTAAGCTGCTTACCTTTCAGGCAGTTAACTGTAAGGTCATTAGAACGGTTATGAATACCGATGATCTGACCTTCGTAAACTTCGTCTGCGTGCTCAGCAAATAGACGACCACGCTCTTGTAGGTTAAACAATGCATAAGTCAGTGCTTTACCTGTTGCGTTAGAAATCAATACACCGTTGTTACGTTGACCGATAGTACCGCCCTTGTGAGGACCGTAGTGATCAAACGTATGGTAAAGAAGACCTGAACCTGAAGTCAGTGTCATGAACTCAGTTTGGAAACCGATAAGACCACGAGAAGGCATCATGAAGTCCATGCGAACACGGCCTTTACCATCTGGTGCCATATCAGTTAGCTCACCTTTACGAAGACCGATATTTTCCATGATACCGCCTTGGTGCTCTTCTACCACGTCGATTGTCACAGTTTCAAACGGTTCCATTAGCTGGCCGTCTTCTTCTTTGATGATAACTTCTGGACGTGATACTGCTAGCTCGTAGCCTTCACGACGCATATTTTCGATCAGGATAGATAGGTGAAGTTCACCACGGCCTGATACGCGGAATTTATCTGGGTCAGCTGTTTCTTCAACACGTAGTGCAACGTTGTGTACTAGTTCTTTTTGAAGACGCTCTAGGATGTTACGTGAAGTAACGAACTTACCTTCTTTACCAGCAAACGGAGAGTTGTTTACTTGGAAAGTCATAGTAACTGTTGGCTCATCAACAGAAAGAGGCGTTAGCGCTTCAACACAGTTCTGATCACAAATAGTGTCAGAAATCTTAAGCTCGCCAAGACCTGTGATTGCAATGATGTCGCCCGCTTTCGCTTCTTCAACTTCATGACGCTCAAGACCTAGGTAACCTAGAACTGTACCTACTTTACCGTTACGCTTAGAACCGTCAGCACTTACGATAGTGACTTGTTGGTTAGCTTTCACTGTACCACGAGTAATACGCGCAACACCGATAACACCAACGTAAGAGCTGTAATCTAGCTGAGAGATTTGCATCTGTAGTGGGCCATCAACATCTACTGAAGGCGCTGCAACGTTATCAACGATAGATTGGAACAATGGTTCCATGTTCTCGCCAGTTTCGCCTTCTTCTAGTGTTGCCCAACCGTTTAGTGCTGATGCGTAAACCACTTGGAAGTCTAGTTGTTCGTCAGTTGCACCAAGGTTATCGAATAGGTCAAATACTTGATCCATAACCCACTCAGGACGTGCACCTGGACGGTCAATCTTGTTGATAACAACGATTGGCTTAAGACCGTATGCAAACGCTTTTTGCGTTACGAAACGAGTTTGAGGCATCGGGCCGTCAACTGCATCAACGATAAGCAATACAGAGTCAACCATAGACATGATACGCTCTACTTCACCACCGAAATCGGCGTGTCCAGGGGTATCTACGATGTTGATGCGGTAGTCATTCCAGTTGATTGCTGTGTTCTTAGCAAGAATGGTAATGCCACGCTCTTTCTCGATATCGTTAGAATCCATCACACGTTCTTCGGCTTCGCCGCGACCCTCTAACGTGCCAGACTGCTGTAGAAGTTTATCAACCAAGGTAGTTTTACCGTGGTCAACGTGAGCAATAATTGCGATATTTCTTAATTTATCGATCGATTGATTAGACATTAGTTTCACATTCACTCAGAACATGCAGCATCTTCACTAGAGGCTACTTGATTAAAAAAACGGCTCATAATTTAACAGATTTTACGCCAAAACCCACGAAATATGTGATTTATATCACCAGCTTTTTTATGACCATGCTCTAGAGCCGCATTTTTACTCGCTTTTTGGCCTGATTTTATTTTTTTGAACCCTTCTATTCAGACCATAAATCCCCACTTAACCCTGTTTTCTCACTCCCTACGGATAAAAACATCATTAGAGGCACACAGTTCTCCTTTAATAATAAAAACTCTTTTTTAAGGAGATTATGAATTGACAATAATTTTTAACATCGCGATAGTAAGCATGTTCTATTATTGTTAATGACACATCGTCGCACCAAAACAGTGCACCGATGCATCAAGATAGTGCAAAAATGGATTAATTAAGCTTTAGCAATGCGTAAAAACCGCATTCTTAAAGCTTTTAAAAATTGGCATGGTTTTCGCTTAAGAACATTCAGAACTGCTCATTCTCAGAAATGAGCAACACTAGATTTGCGGCCATGCCCTTATATAACACCGGAGGTTACTCAAGATGTCAGTAGAAAACGTACTAGCGCTGATCCAGGAAAATGAAGTTAAGTTTATTGACCTACGTTTTACCGATACAAAAGGTAAAGAACAGCATATCTCGATCCCATCTCATCAAATTGATGCTGATTTCTTCGAAGAAGGTAAAATGTTTGATGGCTCTTCAGTTGCAGGTTGGAAGGGTATCAACGAATCAGACATGGTAATGATGCCTGACGCATCAAGCGCGGTACTAGACCCATTCACTGAAGACGCTACGCTAAATATCCGTTGTGATATTTTAGAGCCAGCAACAATGCAAGGTTACGACCGTGATCCTCGCTCTATCGCGAAGCGTGCAGAAGAGTTCATGCGTTCAACAGGTATCGCAGACACGGTTCTTATCGGCCCTGAGCCAGAATTCTTCCTATTTGACGATGTTAAGTTTAACACTGACATGTCTGGCTCTTTCTTCAAAATTGATGACGTAGAAGCTGCATGGAATACCGGTTCTGATTTCGAAGGCGGTAACAAAGGTCACCGTCCAGGTGTTAAAGGCGGTTACTTCCCAGTAGCACCTGTTGATTCATCACAAGACATCCGTTCTGCTATGTGTTTAATCATGGAAGAAATGGGTCTAGTTGTTGAAGCTCACCACCACGAAGTAGCAACAGCAGGTCAAAACGAAATCGCAACACGTTTCAACACGCTAACAACAAAAGCGGATGAAATTCAGATCTACAAGTATGTTGTTCATAACGTTGCACACGCATTCGGTAAAACAGCAACCTTTATGCCTAAGCCACTAGTAGGTGATAACGGTTCTGGTATGCACGTTCACCAATCACTAGCAAAAGATGGTGTAAACCTATTCTCTGGTGATAAGTACGGCGGCCTTTCTGAAATGGCACTTTACTACATCGGTGGTATCATCAAGCATGCGCGTGCAATCAACGCATTTGCTAACCCTGCTACGAACTCATACAAGCGTCTAGTTCCAGGCTTTGAAGCTCCAGTAATGCTAGCTTACTCTGCGCGTAACCGTTCAGCGTCTATCCGTATTCCTGTAGTACCAAGCCCTAAAGCACGTCGTATCGAAGTACGTTTCGGTGATCCAGCGGCTAACCCATACCTAGCATTTGCTGCAATGCTAATGGCTGGCCTTGACGGTATCCAGAACAAGATCCACCCAGGCGAAGCGATGGATAAAGACTTGTACGACCTACCAGCAGAAGAAGCAGCTGAAATCCCAACAGTTGCAGAATCGCTACAAGGCGCATTACAAGCACTAAGCGACGACCGTGAGTTCCTAACGTCTGGCGGCGTATTCTCTGATGACTTCATCGATTCTTACATCGCACTGAAATCTCAAGACGTTGAGAAAGTAAACATGACAACTCACCCACTAGAGTTTGAACTTTACTACTCTGTTTAAGTAATCACTTAATTACTAAACATTAAATACTTAGGCCTGCTTCACAAGCAGGCCTTTTTGATCTTGTTGTCACCCGCAAACCAACGACAATAATGAATCTTATTCACGACCACTCTTGTTCGTGCAAACAAACTTGGAGTTAACGGATGAAACTCTCTCGTTTTTTTAATCTACTCAGCCCAATTTTTATTACCCTAATATGGACCGCTGCGAGTTCCGCCCAAGCCTCTACCATCTACTCATGGACAGATGAAAATGGCGTGGTGCACTTTACCGATCAACCTCAAACCCCCGATGCCACTGCTTACCCTTTAAGCGTGACAGAAGTCAGTGGCAATATTGAACAAACCGCAGATACTATTGACACTCAAACCACTGATATTACCGTGGTAGAAGAGCCAGCAAAAACCATTACAACCGTCAGTTTAGTTTCGCCTATGCATGAGCAAACCATCCGCAATAACGAAGGTATCATCAATATTCATGCGGTCACCAACAGCAAACTTAACAATCAAACCCAAGCGCAATTAGTATTAGATGGCGTGGTGAAAGGCGAGCCTCAAACAGAACTCACTTGGACATTAGATAACATTGATCGTGGCAGCCACCAATTACAAATTCAACTAGTTAAAGGCGGCAAGGTTATTGCATCGTCAGACAGTATTACCGTTTATCTGCATCGAGCCACAGTGAAGGCGAACAAGCCAATGCCAGTACAGCCTCGCTAATCCACAGTTTCACCAATTAACAGTGCCCGATCAGCAATAAACAGGTTACACTCAGATGCACCAATTTGGTGCATTTGACCTAAATAAGCCTATTGATGGTTTAGGTAATCAACAAGGATGCTGATTGTGACTACCGCTTTTACCCCTATAATTATTGACAACCTTGTTACTGCAATCATTTTACTGGATGAGCACTTAACGATTCGTTATGTCAATCCTGCCGCAGAACAACTGTTATCGTCGAGTAAGCGCCGTTTGCTGGGCATTACGTTACCAGAGTTATTACAGTATTCATCTCTTGATCTCGATTTAATCGCAGCCACACTGCAAAGTGGTCAAGGCCTAGCTGATAGCGATGTCGCTTTTGTGATTGATGAACAGCGTCAACTTCTCAGCTTGAATGCCAGCCCTATTTCGTGGCAAAAAAATCTTTTCGTGATGCTGGAGCTTAAACCTATCGATCAACAACGTCGTATTAGCCAAGAGCTCTCTCAATTAGCTCAGCAGCAAGCAGCGAAAGAATTAGTGCGAGGGTTAGCTCATGAGATAAAAAACCCACTAGGTGGCTTAAGAGGCGCTGCACAGCTACTTGAAAAAGCACTACCCGACCCTAGTTATGTCGAATATACCCAAATGATTATTGAGCAAGCCGACCGATTACGTAATTTGGTCGATAGGTTATTAGGCCCGCAACGGCCAGGCATCAGAAAAACCGATAATATTCATCTCGTATTAGAAAAAGTACGTCAGCTGGTCATACTGGAAAACGACAATAACCTTGTGATTGAGCGCGACTACGATCCAAGTCTGCCCGAGATTGAAATGGATACCGAACAACTCGAGCAAGCCTTACTCAACATTGTCAGTAACGCCGCTCATGTTCTAAAAAAACAAAATGGCGGGATCATTAAACTCAAAACTCGCACAGCCCATCAAGCCTTGATCCAAGGCAAATATGCCCGTATCGCCGCGAAAATTGAAATTATCGATAATGGTCCGGGGATCCCAGCAGAAATCCAAGACACCTTATTCTATCCAATGGTAACCGGTAATGCTGATGGCACAGGGTTAGGGCTATCGATCTCGCAAAACTTAATAGACCAACATAACGGCAAAATTGAAGTGATTAGCTGGCCAGGACACACCAACTTTACGATCTATTTACCAATACAATAATAACGATAGGAGAGTAACGTATGAGCAAAGGATTAATTTGGGTTGTCGATGACGACAGCTCTATTCGCTGGGTAATGGAAAAGACACTTATAACAGCAGGCATGAAGTGTGAAACCTTTGCCAATGCCGATAGTGTACTTGAAGCGCTAGAGCGCAATGTCCCAGATGTATTGGTCTCTGATATTAAAATGCCGGGAACAGATGGCTTAACGTTACTAAAACTCTTACAACAAGATTACCCACTCTTACCGGTGATAATCATGACGGCACATTCAGACTTAGATGCCGCTGTGAACGCCTATCAACGTGGGGCATTTGAATATCTCCCTAAGCCATTTGATATTGATGAAGCCGTAAGTTTGGTTGAGCGCGCGGTTAGTCATAGCCAAGAGCAGAAACGTCAACAGCAACCAGAAACGGAAATAAAAGCAGTACCTGAAATTATCGGTGAAGCCCCTGCTATGCAGGAAGTTTTCCGTGCTATTGGTCGCCTTTCTCGCTCATCCATCTCGGTGTTGATTAACGGCGAATCTGGCACAGGTAAAGAGCTTGTCGCTCACGCTTTACATCGCCATAGTCCACGCAGTAAAAATGCTTTTATTGCCCTGAATATGGCTGCTATTCCCAAAGACTTGATTGAATCAGAACTGTTTGGACATGAAAAAGGCGCATTTACTGGCGCCAACAGTGTTCGTCAGGGGCGATTTGAGCAAGCCAATGGTGGAACACTGTTTCTCGATGAAATCGGTGATATGCCATTAGATATTCAAACCCGTTTACTGCGTGTCTTAGCGGATGGGCAATTCTATCGTGTCGGTGGGCATTCTCCTGTTAACGTCGATGTCCGTATTATTGCAGCAACGCACCAAAACCTAGAGCGTCTTGTCGCAAGTGGTGATTTTCGTGAGGATTTGTTTCACCGCTTAAACGTTATTCGGGTGCATTTACCGTCTCTAAAAGATCGTCGCCAAGATATCCCTCAACTGGCGCGCCACTTCCTGCAACGCGCGTCCAACGAGTTAGGGGTCGAAGTCAAAACCCTGCACCCTGACACGACCGAACAACTAGCAGCACTGGATTGGCCGGGTAATGTTCGCCAACTAGAAAATATTTGTCGCTGGCTTACTGTCATGGCCAGCAGCAGTGAGGTTTTACCTAGCGATCTCCCCCCTGAGTTACTGGAAAATAATCAAACCACTTTATCAACTCAGCAAGAGAATCAACATTGGCAGCAAAGCTTACAGCAATGGGCAAAGCAAGAATTGCAGCAAGGTAATGAAAACCTATTGGCAGAAGCCCTACCTGAGTTTGAAAAAATCTTACTCGAGACGGCGCTACAACATAGCCACGGTCATAAACAAGAAGCGGCTCGATTATTAGGTTGGGGAAGAAATACCCTCACCAGAAAACTCAAAGAGCTAGGTATTAACGACTAATCATCGCTATATAATATCGAGTTGCAGGTGAAGGCGATCACATTTAGCTGCAACGATTATGTTCACGTTATACACTTTGCTTATACTTAACGCTCAGTTTTCATCGGAATAATCATAATGATCAACAAGCATCTTCCTTTAACGGATCTACACCGTCACCTTGATGGCAACATTCGCCCTCAAACTATCCTAGAACTTGGCCAGCAATTTAATATGGCGCTACCAGGCCATGATCTAGAAAGTTTACGCCCACACGTTCAGATCGTTGAAGCTGAACCTAGTCTTGTAGCCTTTTTGTCAAAGCTAGACTGGGGGGTTGCAGTATTAGGCGATCTCGATGCTTGTCGTCGTGTCGCTTATGAAAACGTTGAAGATGCCTTGCATGCACAAATTGATTATGCCGAACTACGTTTCTCACCTTACTACATGGCAATGAAGCACAACTTGCCGATCGCAGGTGTGGTTGAAGCCATTATTGATGGAGTAGAAGCTGGTTGTCGTGACTTTGGTATCAAAGCGAACTTAATCGGTATAATGAGTCGTACCTTTGGTGTTGAGGCTTGTCAGCAAGAGCTTGATGGCTTACTAGCCCACAAAGATAAATTGGTCGCTATTGATTTAGCCGGTGATGAATTAGGTCAGCCTGGCGCGCAATTTAACCCACACTTTAAACAAGTTCGTGATGCAGGTTTACGTGTAACCGTTCATGCTGGTGAAGCAGCCGGCTCTGAAAGTATGTGGCAAGCCATTAATGAGCTTGGCGCAGTACGTATTGGTCACGGTGTAAAGGCAATTCAAGATCCAAAACTGATGGATTATCTAGCAGAGCATAAAATTGGTATTGAATCGTGCATTACCTCAAACATTCAAACCAGTACTATTAGCAATATCAAAGATCACCCTATCAAGCCATTCCTCGAGCATGGCATTTTAGCCTGCCTCAACACTGACGACCCTGCCGTTGAAGGTATTGAATTACCTTACGAATATGAGGTAGCAGCACCCGCTGTTGGATTAAGCCAAGCGCAAATCGAACAAGCACAACGCAATGGCTTAGAGATCGCCTTCTTGAATGAAAGCGAGAAACAAGCACTTCGCGAGATGGCAGCACAACGTAGTTAATCACTCACGCGATAAAAATCAGATAACAAAAAGCCCCATTCCAGCATTGCTCGAATGGGGCTTATTATTTAATCCAAGAAGATTAAATCACTCGTGAAAACTGCTGTTGGCGAGCGCGATCACGTAAGTATTTATCGAAACACATACAAATATTACGGATCAATAAACGTCCCTTCAGCTCAACGAAGATATGTTGCTGATCCACCGCTACTAACTCATCATCAATAAAGGTCTTTAAAAGCTCTAAATCTTCAGCAAAATATTGATCAAAATTGATATTAAATTCCGCTTCAATCGCTTTCTTATCAAGCTGGAAATTACAAATAAGGGCTTTGATCACTTCACGACGCAGTAAGTCGTCCGCATCTAGCGAGACCCCTTTCCACAGTGCGTTTTGTTTTTCTTCAATATCGCGGTAGTAATGCTTTAACTCTTTTTGGTTCTGTGCGTAGCAATCACCAATCATAGAAATAGCGGATACACCCATACCTAATAAATCACACTCACCTTGAGTGGTATAACCTTGGAAATTACGGTGCAGAATCCCTTCACGCTGGGCAATGGCTAATTCATCATCCGGTTTGGCAAAGTGATCCATACCAATAAATTGGTATCCTGCCCCCGTCAACGTCGCAATGGTATCTTGCAGAATACCTAATTTTTCTTTGGCACTCGGTAATAGCTCTTCGCTGATCTTACGCTGTGCCGCAAACAATTTAGGCATGTGGGCGTAGTTAAACACCGATAAACGCCCCGGATTCATCGCCAGTACTTGCTCTAATGTTTTCGCAAACATTTCACGATTTTGTAGCGGTAAACCATAAATCAAATCAAGGTTCGTTGAACGGAATCCCAATTCACGTGCACGCTCAACCATCGCAAAGATAAACGCTTCATCTTGCTCACGGTTAACCAGTTTTTGCACGTCTTTATTGAAATCTTGCACCCCAATGCTTAAACGGTTAAAGCCTTCGCCACGTAAATGGTCAAGAATATCGAGTTCAATTTCACGCGGATCGACTTCTATGCTGATCTCAGCATCATCATCAAAATTAAACGCTGCACGCAAACTATTCATTAAACGACTGATCTGCGCTGCAGTAAGGAACGTCGGTGTACCACCGCCCCAGTGCAATTGACTCACTTGGCGATTGCCCAATAAAGTCGCACGTTGTTTAATTTCTTGTTCTAGCTTATCCAAGTAGTCATCCGCTTTATGCTGATGACGGGTAATGATTTTATTACAGCCACAGTAGTAACAAAGCTTATGACAAAATGGGATATGAATATAAAGCGATAGCTTACGATCAGGATATTGCTTACATGCCATCTCAAATTCAGCAGACGTGAACGCTTCATTAAACTCTAATGCAGTTGGGTAAGAGGTATAACGCGGGCCTGAGTAGTTATACTTTTCAATCAGGGCCTGATCCCAAATAATCTGCTCATTTGACATGACATATTTCCAATATTGTAGGGAGAATAAAGAGTTAAACGTGTAATGATAGTAAGACGAATAACACTTATAGTTTATAAGACAATACAGTCATCGCCTAATCAGATTAGACGATGACTGTAATCGTTCAGATCAAGTCATTAAGACTTCGTAGACAGGATGGCATCCAGTTCGATCGCAATAGCTTCTTGTAATCGAGTTTCAGCCTTCATTCGCTCCAGATCAAAGCGCATTCGAGCACGTTTCTCTGTTTGTTGACGCGCTTCACCGCGAGGCATATCTTTTACTACCTCATACAGCTCTGTAATTGCTGGATAAGTGGCTGCAAAATCAACACTCTTATCAGCCTGTAGCGCTTCCATCAACTTATACAAACGAATCGCCGCTTCAGACAAATCACATTGTCCTTGCTTGGTCGCTGCGGCAATCACATAAACGCTCTCTAAAATCGTATTATTACGCGTTTCTATCGCCTCTTTTTGCTGTTGTTCAGCACGGGCTAAAAAAACTTTATGGCGTTGATTTTGTTGGTATAGCTTAACAAGTAGCGTGCCCGCATAAATACCAAGCGCGGTTACAATTGTGCCACCAATAACAAGCAGAAGCGTCAAATCCTGCAACGGTTACTCCTTACCGAATTTATCTAAATCCATCTTTTCAAATTGATCGAGTAAATCATCATCAGACTTAACCGCTGGGCGGTACTCATCTTCCTCGAACAATTCAACTTCATCTTCTTCCATCAAACCAAGCTGCTTCATAAGCTGCTCAATACGATCAAGTTTTTGGTCGACTTGTTTCTGTAAGCCTGCACCTAACTTTTCACCAGCATCTAAGCGATCAAGAAGAACCATCAGCTGCGCATCATTTTCAAGCATTGCTAATTCTTGCTCTGCTGACATACGGCGTTGCTGTTTGGTCATTGGCTTTTTCGGCTCAACAATCAAAGGAATTGGTTTTTTACTACCAAGACGTGGGTCTTTTTTCTGCGCGGCATTACGCTGCTTAGTTTCTTCAACGGCAGAATGGCGACTACCAGTTTTTAAGCCTTTACGCTTTTTCGCTTTCTGGCGCTGGCGAGATTCGATCTCTAATTGGTTCGGCGTTTTATCGCGGTATACCGCTGGGCCTTCAGAGCCAATCTTACGGCCTCTTTTTTTACGGGTCATTACTGGGTTTTCCTCAGCAAAATCACATCATTTCCAACAAACTCAACTTCTAAGCCATCACGTTGCGCTAAAAAGCGGAACGTATCGCGACTAAAGAAACTAACGTGGGTTGGATCGTTCTTGTAATGCCAACGTGTAAACGCTTCGGCATCGGTTGCTAGCTTTGTCATCAACCCCAGCCATCCGCCAGGTTTAATCATACTCAGCAGCAGCCCCCATTCCTTCGCAGGCTGATTAAAATGTTCTATGGCTTCGGTACACGTAACAAAGTCATATTGACGCGTTAATACACTAGGATCAGGTGCAAAATATGGATCATAAATCGCCATATTATATCCCATTTCGTCCAACATAATGG
Organism: Photobacterium sp. GB-56; assembly: GCF_003026105.1. GTDB lineage: Bacteria > Pseudomonadota > Gammaproteobacteria > Enterobacterales > Vibrionaceae > Photobacterium. Next base: position 41,698 of record NZ_PYNW01000016.1, read on the forward strand.
AAAGTGTTGGACCAGGACCGCTGCCAAAGTCTAAACCATCTAATGGCCCAGCCGGTAAACGTTCCACTAATGGTGTCGCTAAACGACCTAAAAATTGGCGATAACCCATATCATCTGGATTATTTTGATGTTGATCATAAACCGCTTTTTCTTGTTCTGGCGATAACTGAGCCTCAGGATCAGCAAAAATTAACGCGCATTGCTGACAACGAAAATAGCAGCGATTTTTATCTTCAACAAATACTCCATGCTGTTCACTATGGCACAGTGGACATGGCTGCATGATCACTTCTCCGGTGTTGCCGATTATTAGCAAAATCGGAACTGGTGTAAAATCGAGCGGGCTATTCTATACCCAATCGCGGTCAAGATGTAGTTTTGCCGACAAATTGTGCAAGTTTATCTGTAAATACGATAATGATAGATAAAAGATCAACAAGTTAACTTGTTTATAATGCAGATAGAAAAAGAGGGGAAAAGAAAAAAGCGATAGGCTTGCACCTATCGCTCTATATGTAAGCCACTGGCTTATATTCTGTCTAGTCATCCTAACTAGCGTGTAACGTCCCGGTTAAGCAACGTTCCCTTTGTTATTAGTGCTTTCCTTGCGAACTTGTTGTTCGTCATCATCCTGATGAGTTTTACTCTTCCGTGTCCTGTCCATAGTAATTCAACTCGTCCTGAGTTGGCGTTCCATTTCGCTTACTATCATCCTGATAATAATGCCACCATCCTTGTGAGCACGTTATCCATAACGTACCACTTATTGCGACGACATCATGTCGTTGCAAAATCTTATCCGTAAGTGTCTTCCTGACAATCCAATACGCTTCTTGCGTCAACCCTAGTCATCCTAACTAGACGTCCTGTGATCCTTTGAGCTCCTGCTCATGCCATCCTAGCGTTTCCATCCCTTGTCGCTTTCCCTGTCGACACGAGATAATTTACAGTAACCAAAAACTGAAACAATGTACCGATATCACACTTTTAAAAGCACAAACCACCAAAAAAACGCAAACCATTGTTATTGAAGGATAATGTATTTTTATCTGCAAAATTTCGAGCTAAAACAACCCTCACAAATGGCAGATCTCTTACAAGCTGTTGAGCAAATAAGACAGAAGTAAAAATAGTCTTGCTGAATGAAGCACTAAAAGATATAAAACGATAACTATCAGGCAATAAAAAAGCAGCCTTTAGGCTGCTTTTTTTCAATTCGGATCAAGCGATTTTAGTGCAAGCCGCCGACATATTGTGACAACGCATTAATTTCATCATCACTTAATTTTGCAGCAACCGAACGCATCATCGCGTTCATATCATTAGCACGGACACCTGAACGGAACTCTTCCAGTTGAAGTTTTACGTATTCTGCATTTTGACCAGAGATCTTAGGGAATCCAGATAAGCTCGTACCGTTGCCACGAGGACCATGACACGCAATACAGGCAGCAATACCACGTTCAGTATCGCCAAAACGATAAAGTTGTTGCGCGACTTCAACGGATTCTTTGGGGGAAGTATTATCTGAGATAGGCAGAGAAGCATAATATACTGCGATATCTGCGATATCTTGATCAGAAAGGGCCATGGCCATTCCTCCCATAACAGGATTATTACGTCCCTGTTTTCCGCCGGTAGCCATTGCCTGTTTGTATTCTTTTAATTGCTTTTCAAGATATTTAGGATGCTGTCCAGCAAGCTTCGGGGATTGCTGCATCAACGCTGCATTGCCATCTGTACCATGGCAGGCGGCACACGTTATAGCTTTCAGTTTACCTGCTTCGATGTTGCCTTCTTCAGCCGTGGTCGAATAACTAGCAAGAAGGCTTAATATTAATATTAATTTCTTCATGACATTCCGTTTATAATTATAGGGCTTCCACTACCACAAGTAATGCTCACTTACATAGTATACAATACGATCACAAACCAAGCTCGGTTTCACATATTTTACACATCTTCACATAAAAGCAATCAGTCGACTACATGAAGACTGGACGGAGTTAACAGTGAATCAACCTCTCAACTACAGAAATACAAGTTTTATCACAAGTGCGCCAGATATTCGTCACTTGCCGCAAGATGCAGGCGTTGAGATTGCATTTGCTGGTCGCTCTAACGCGGGCAAGTCGAGTGCGCTAAACCGCTTAACCGATCAAAAAGGGTTAGCGCGTACTTCAAAAACGCCTGGTCGTACTCAACTGATCAATATGTTTGAAGTGGTTCAAGGCTGTAACCTTATCGATTTACCGGGTTATGGTTTTGCACAAGTCCCTCTTGAAATGAAATTAAAATGGCAGAAGTCGCTAGGAGAATACCTTCAGCGTCGTGAGTGCTTACAAGGCCTTGTGGTATTGATGGATATCCGTCATCCGATGAAAGATCTTGACCAACAAATGATTAATTGGGCACTTGAAAGCCGTTTACCTGTGCTGGTCTTACTGACTAAAGCAGACAAGCTAAAAAGTGGTGCTCGTAAAGCACAGGTGCTAAAAATCCGCCAAATGACTAAAGAGTTAGAAGGTGACGTACAAGTTGAAGCTTTCTCTTCGTTAAAAGGTATTGGCGTCGATCAAGTTCGCCGTAAATTGGATGAGTGGTACGCACCAGAGCTAGAGCGCCAACGTGTGCTTGCCGGTGGTGATGATGCTTTCCCTGAGCAAGTAGAAGAAGACAACGAGTAAAATACGTTGTTTATATAGCTCTAAGGATTGGAGCTATAAAAGTTCCCCACCATCTCGGTGGGGCAAATTAAGAGAGAAACAGGAGGTATTTTAGTTTTGTGCAACAAACAATAATGATTTCCACTCTTAGTGCAATCCCTTCCCTTTATATGACTCAACTTACATGTTTTTTTGCGACTCTCGACCATATTCCCCTCTGAATTCCGATATAAATATTGCTTACCCGCCTCTACTTAGTACATTATTTTCTTAACAAAATAACAACATAAAATGTTAATAAACCATGTTTAGTTCTGGAAGTTTATTACAACCACATTTAACCAAAAAAAGAGCAAAAAAAAACCACTCCCAATAGTGTAGGAATGGTTATTTCATGGATTTGTTGAACGGCTGATAATGTCATCAGCACTGACAGCAAATATGAACAAGAAGCTGTTTTTAGTATAGCGACTGTTTTTATTTTTTAAAGTATTTACTCTAAAAAAATAACAACTAAAAAGAAAATTTAAGAGAAAAAGGCGAACAAATAAGCCAAAAAGATCAAATAGACCAATGAACGACCATAATTTGATTAGTAATTAGCTAAATAGAGAGAAACGAAAAAGAAAGAAATAATCAACAGACAACAAAGAAAGGTATAAACGGAGAGAAAAAATTTTCGAGCGCACAATAAAAAACGCCCCGGTCCAAAGTGAGACCAGGGCGGCTGAATCAGCCAAATCCAATAACGTGAAACAAAAGGTCTGAAAGATAGAACATCTTACCTCTGTACCCTACACCTGTAACTGTATATCAAACGTGCAGTTTTTGGAACCCCTAAATGTAGTTTTTTTTCACTTTGTTGTAAGTAAATTTTACATATTGGTTTTTATTTGTCGCTTATTTTTAACAAAAAAAATAGCCAGCATCGTGCTGACTATTTATTATTATTCTTATTATTACCAATAAAAATTAGTGCGCTTGATCCCAGTTATCACCGTAACCAGTATCTGCGATAAGCGGTACATCCAGCGTCGCTGCTTGTTCCATTAATGCTTTAACTGATGCAGTTACCGCTTCAAGTGCTGATTCTTTCACTTCAAACACTAATTCATCGTGTACTTGCATTAATAAACGCACATCGCCTTCCGGTTGTTGTTGCACCCAACCATCAACCGCAATCATCGCCAACTTGATGATATCAGCTGCGGTTCCTTGCATTGGCGCATTGATTGCTGCACGCTCCGCTGCTTTTCGACGTAAACCATTACGTGATTTAATGTCTGGTAGATATAAGCGACGACCAAAGAGCGTTTCAACATAACCTTGCTCTGAAGCCGCATTACGCGTGCTTTCCATGTATTCTAAAACACCTGGATAACGCTCAAAATACACATTCATGTAGTTTTGTGCTTCATTACGTCCCATATCTAGCTGCTTCGCCAAACCAAATGCACTCATGCCATAGATCAAACCGAAGTTGATCGCTTTAGCACGGCGACGTTGCTCACTACTTACCTGCTCAATATCTAAGCCAAGGATTTCAGCGGCCGTTGCGGCGTGGATATCTTTACCATGACGGAAAGCATCTAATAATGCTTTATCACCGGATAAATGCGCCATAATACGTAATTCAATTTGAGAGTAATCGACCGCTAAGATCTTATACCCGCTTTGTGCGACAAACGCTTGGCGAATACGACGACCTTCTTCATTACGTACTGGAATATTCTGCAAATTTGGATCGCTTGATGATAGACGTCCGGTTGCAGTCACGGCTTGATGGTAAGAAGTATGCACTCGACCCGTTGCAGGATTCACCATCTTAGGCAACTTATCGGTGTAAGTAGATTTCAGTTTTGCAAGTCCACGATATTCTAAGAGTAACTTAGGCAGTGGGTAATCAAGCGCCAGCTCTTGCAATACTTCTTCATTGGTTGACGGTGTACCAGATGGCGTTTTCTTTAAAACAGGTAATCCCATTTTTTCAAATAGGATCGCTTGAAGCTGTTTTGGCGAGCTTAAATTAAATTCTTGCTCCGCAATTTCAAACGCTTTTTTCTCAATTTCATCAAGTCGAGCAGCGATCTCTGTTGATTGTGCGCCAAGCAACATACTGTCGACATAAACACCCGTGCGCTCCATACGTGAAAGTACTGGCACTAATGGCATTTCGATAGTTTCAAAGACATGCTTAAGTTTGTCGTCAGCTTCTACTTTAGGATACAACGTATTGTGCAAACGCAAAGTAATGTCAGCATCTTCAGCAGCATAAGGGCCCGCTTGCTCTAAATCGATTTGATTGAACGTTAGCTGCTTTTTACCTTTACCTGCAACTTCTTCAAAGCTGATATTCTTATGCTCTAAATAACGTAGGGCAAGGCTATCCATATCATGACGCCCAACAACGCTATTAAATACATAAGATTCAAGCATGGTATCGAACACAATACCCTGCATTTCAATGCCATAACGAGCAACAATACTGGCATCAAACTTAAGGTTTTGGCCAATTTTCGCTTGTTTTGGATCTTCAAGTAACGGTTTTAACTGCTCAAGTACCCAATCACGGTCAAGCTGCGCTGGCGCATCAAGATAATCGTGAGCCACAGGGACGTAAGCCGCTTTACCTTCTTCAATCGCAAAAGACACACCGACGACATTCGCCGTCATGTAATCTAAACCATCGGTTTCGGTATCAAAGGCAAACGCCTCTGCCGCTTTTAATTGTTCAAGCCATGTTGCAAAACTTTCTTTATCTAAAACCGTTTCATACCCACTACGATCAATCGTTGGTGCAACGACTTTTTTTTCAGCTGGCACATCACCTGATTTTTCGTCAGCAACAATACGGCCATCACTTCCATCAAGCATTTCAGTTAACCAACGACGGAACTGTAACTTACCAAACAGCTCGGTGAGAGCATCTGTATCTGGTACGCCCTTACGCAGTTCATCAGGTGTTACATCTAGTTCAACATCCAATTTGATGGTGGCAAGCTTATATGACATGTAAGCCGCTTCTTTATTATCAATCAGCTTTTTCGCCATGGTTTTTGAACCACGGAAACCGAGAGCAGCAATATCATCTAAATTATCGTATAAGGCATCTAACCCACCGATACCGGTAAGCAATGCTTTTGCTGTTTTCTCACCAACCCCAGGCACACCTGGAATGTTATCCACTTTATCGCCCATCAGAGCAAGGTAGTCGATGATCAATTCAGGACCAATCCCAAACTTATCCACAACACCAGCGGGATCCATCACAACATCAGTCATGGTATTGATCAAAGTAACATTTTGATCCACCAGCTGCGCCATATCTTTATCACCTGTACTGATAAGTACTGGCATACCTTGTTGTGATGCTTGTGTGGATAACGTGCCAATCACATCATCAGCTTCAACCCCAGAGATCGCGATCAATGGTAGCCCCATCGCTTTGATCACCGCATGCAATGGTTCGATCTGACTGCGAAGATCGTCCGGCATCGGTGGACGATTGGCTTTATATTCAGGATACATATCATCACGGAAGGTTTTCCCTTTCGCATCAAAGATCACTGCGATATGTTCGGTTGAAAATTGACGTAACATGCTACGTAGCATGTTTACAACACCATAAATTGCGCCCGTCGGCTCACCGTCAGAATTAGTGAAATTCGGTGCAGCATGGTAAGCGCGATACAGGTAAGAGGATCCATCAATCAGGATCAATGGATTTTCTGGAATAGTTGCCATAGGGTTATTCTTATATCCAAGCGTTTGTCGTTCAGGTTAGTAGCTCTATTATCGACCATATTAGGCGTTGAGCGACAGGAAAAATGCAATAACCATAGAATGCCACGCCCTGTCGCAAGTGTTAACCAATGTTTTATTCTATTCTCACTTTTTCTGTGGATAACTTTGTTAGTATTTAATTTACGCCAGTTGATCGTTTTTTGGGTAATTTGACAAATAAGAAACTATTACAAACACAATCAACAACTTAGCCATGAACCTTGATTTCGATCCTCGATCCCTATTTGATCATTAATTGTGGAAAACCTCATAGTGATAAAGCCAAATGCGGTAATAACATCATAAAAATCAGACGATTTGTTTAGTATCAAAACCAAAAATAACTAAATTGCGGTAATTTTAGCCACTTATACACTATTTAATGGCAGAGATACCTATCAGTGAAAATTTATCTTCGATAAAAAACTAAAGCATAGAAAGTTGATCTCTTTTTTATCTTAATAGTGATCAATAAAGACGCTTCGATCGTGGCACAGCAAAATCACACATAAAGACTATGCCATCGTGAATGCAATAGAAAAAAATAAACGGCTTAACGATAACGGATCAATGGAAGATAAGAATAGACTAGACAGATCTTAAAAAAGAAAAAGCGACGCTACGATGAGTAGCGTCGCTCAGCAGAAGTGGTGTTCGGTTATTAGCCCTACACTAATAACACGCAACCGGAGCTGTAGTACACTGGAAGCAATGTGAGCAATGTCGTGCCATCAAGACGATATGATTATGTTCCATCCCTATCGCCTGAGTGCATGTTAATAATAACCATTCTCACTTGAGATGCAAGTATTTTATTGAGAATAATTGTCATTTGACACGATATTTTTTAACCAGTGTCTTCACTGTATAAAAAAACCGATCTTAGGATCGGTTTCTTCTTTAACCCTTATCACTAGTAACAAAACTATTGATTAGTCTTTGCCGCCACTAACGTTTGCGGTGGTAACGTTGTCAGCTTATCAATTAAGTAATTAAGTAATACGCCATAAATAGGCACAAATAGTCCGAGACTAATAATTAACTTAAAGCTGTAATCCACCAACGCAATTTCCGTCCAATTTGCTGCCATAAACGGATCGGGACTGTGGTAAAACGCTATACCAAAGAACGCAATGGTATCAATCGCATTACCAAAAATAGTGGAGGCCGTAGGGGCTATCCACCATTGTTTTAATTGGCGTAGGCGGTTGAATACCGACACATCTAAAATTTGCCCTAGCAAGTAAGCCATAAAACTGGCAATCGCAATACGAGCAACAAACAGATTAAATTCCGTTAAATGTCCTAGCCCTTGGTATTCGCCTTGGAAGAACAAGACCGATAATAAATACGATACGAGCAGTGCAGGCATCATGACACGGAAAATAATTTTACGCGCCATTCCAGCCCCAAAAATACGCACGGTAAGATCGGTAGCTAAAAAGATAAACGGAAAAGTAAACGCTCCCCAGGTGGTGTGATAACCAAATACGGTAAAAGGTAACTGCACTAAATAGTTACTCGATGCAATTACGAGTAAATGAAATAGCACTAAATAACCTAGGGCTTTACGTTGCTGTTGTGGAGTAAAAGAGGGTGAAGCTATAGCATTAGATTGAGATAAAGCAGTCGTCATGTGAGACCTTTTTGTCAATGGGGGGAGGGAACCCAAACATACTTTGCTGCCAGCGTTTTATCGCCAACAACGACCAGGTCGGCGATTATACAGAAACCAGCTTGCTTGCCTAGCTTTTGATCTTACCTGCGAGATTAATTTAATAAGCTCGCAATAAAAGTGAGTGTTTCTTCATCGTCATCACTCATGGCTTCAAGCCATAACGCACCGCTGTAATGCTCACCTTTTAACAGCAAACGACAACCTTCAAAATCAATCAACCAAATATGTAGATCTGCATTACTCTCTTTCTCTACCATCTTAGCATCAATGGCGAGTAAGAAAGATTCTGCGATCGTATCAAAACTATCGAAATCAAATACCGGGCTTTTAATCGATAAAAAACGTGCGTCGCGATCAAACTGACGAATACCGAATACGTGACTTATTACTGCTGTCATCATGACTCCTATTTATTGCTTTAAATAGCGGGCTTCAATCCTTGTTATCCCTTGATGTAACCAAGTGTTAATTAGCATTACAAAGGTTAAAGTTGCTCTAGTATTCCACTTATCATCGTGGTCTTATTGGGCAGCTGCTGGAGTACGTTATCGCGAGTCCCGTCGCATAACCTAGCAGCTCGGTGAAATGAATATTCCACCAAAAATACGCAAGCTGTTTTGTCGTGACCAAACACCCTATTAAGGCTGTTTCTTTAACGCATTCTAGCCGGGCTTACCATGAGCCCGGTTTTTTTATATCTATACTCAACTTGCTAGATTCGATATTTTAATGCGGCTCTTCAATTGCCAATAAATGATCACGGATCAAGCCTAAAAAAACCTCTCCGTATTTTTCTAGTTTACGCTGACCCACCCCGTTCACCGCAAGAAAGTCGCCATTTGACGTCGGTAATCGCTCTGCCATTTCCATTAAGCTAGCATCGTTAAACACCACATAAGGCGGTAGATCTTCTTCATCAGCAATCGCTTTTCGCAATTTACGTAACTTAGCAAACAATTTTTTATCGTACTGGCGATTCGCGAGTTTATTCACTTTCATGTTACGGGCAATATTATCCAGTCGCGGAACTGCAAGTTCTAAACCAATCTCAGCACGTAATAGTGGGCGGGCTTTTTCTGTTAATTGCAGTACGGAATTACGGCTAATATTCTGGGTTAAGTACCCCAAATGAATTAACTGGCGTAATACACTCACCCAATATTCATGGCTGTATTCACGCCCAATACCATAAGTACTTAATTTATCATGTCCATGCTCGCGGATTCGTTGGTTTTGCATCCCACGAAGCACTTCAACGATATAGGTAATACCGAAACTTTGGTTAACACGGTAGACACAAGACAAGGCTTTTTGCGCCACTTCGACCGCATTAAAACGCTGCGGCGGATCTAAACACACATCGCAATTACCACATGGCTCATCACGGTGCTCACCAAAGTAATGCAACAATACCTGACGACGACAAGTTTGTGCTTCAGCAAACGCGCCCATCGCATGCAGTTTATGACGCTCGACGTCCTTTTGCTGCCCTTCTTCTTTTTCATCTAAACAACGGCGAAGCCATGCTAAATCTGAAGGATCGTATAACATTACCGCTTCAGCAGGTAAACCATCACGCCCTGCTCGACCTGTTTCTTGGTAATAAGATTCAATGTTACGAGGAATATCAAAATGCACGACATAACGCACATTGGGTTTATTGATCCCCATACCAAAGGCAACAGTGGCAACCACGATATGAATATCATCCCGTTGAAACGCCTCTTGAACATTGGCTCGCTCAACATGATCTAACCCCGCATGATAGGCCTCTGCACGTATGCCTTTATCTCGCAGTTTTTCACTGATCTGTTCTACTTTCTTACGACTATTGCAATAAATAATGCCGCACTGCCCACGCATACCTTCAACATAGCGAATAATTTGTGTTAACGGTTTATGTTTTTCCCACAAAATATAACGAATATTCGGGCGATCAAAACTGCCTAGATACTCATGAGGACTCTGCAATCCTAGGCGGCTAACAATATCATGGCGGGTTGTTTCATCTGCCGTGGCAGTTAATGCCATTATCGGTAGGTTTTCAAACGACTGCTTCAATCGTCCGAGAGCGGCATATTCTGGTCTAAAATCATGTCCCCATTGGGAGATACAATGCGCTTCATCAACCGCGACCATCGCCAGCGGTACGTCACGTAAACGATCAATAAAATCATACGTTAATACGCGCTCTGGCGAGACATAGACTAGCTTTACAGTCGCATCTTTCATCGCATCAAACACGGCGAGGATCTCATCACGTTCCATCGTCGAATTGATATAGGCGGCAGCAACACCATTGGCTTTAAGTTGATCGACCTGATCTTTCATCAATGAAATAAGCGGTGAAATAACCAGCGTGATCCCTTCTTTTAATAAGGCAGGGATCTGATAACACAATGACTTACCACCACCCGTTGGCATAATCACCAAGCAATCTTCGTCACGATTGACGGCATCAATCACATCCAGTTGACCTACACGAAATTGCTGATAACCGAAAATTTCCTGTAAAACAGACTCGCTCGTAGATGCTGATAATGCAGAACTGGGTCCATGATGGCAGACGGATGACATGATAAGTCTCTTGGCTAAACGGGGCGTTCATTCTATACCTAAAGCCCCCTTTGATGCGAGGTAGTAACTTGGCTATCAATTAAAAACTCGATGCTCTGGTTTTCCATCATCTTTTCAGCAATAAAATAAATACTGGTATATCAAGCAATCTTGTTTATATACTGCTATAGAATAAAAGTTAACCAATGTTAGATTTGGAGTTTCATGGAAGATAACAACAATCTCGCTAAGCGTGGGATCATTCTCGCTATTTCTGCCTATACCATGTGGGGAATAGCGCCGATCTACTTCAAATCCATTACCAGCGTTCCTCCGCTCGAAATACTGAGTCATCGCGTGATTTGGTCGTTCTTCTTCCTTGCACTCATTATTGCATTCAGCCGCCAGTGGGTGCGTGTCAAAGCCGTTCTCACTCAACCGAAAACGCTTTTCCTACTCACAATATCTGCGTTACTTGTCGGTTGTAATTGGCTTATTTTCATCTGGGCGGTCAATAACAATCATCTTTTAGATGCCAGTTTAGGCTACTACATTAATCCACTGTTAAATGTGCTACTCGGCATGTTGTTACTGGGTGAGAGGTTACGTCGCTTACAGTGGGCGGCAGTTTTAATCGCTGCGATCGGTGTTATTGCCGAGCTCATTCAATTTGGGTCATTACCTTGGATTGCCTTTGCACTTGCGACCAGCTTTGGGTTTTATGGCCTATTACGAAAAAAAATCAATATTGATGCTCAAACTGGCTTATTTATTGAAACCTTTGTGTTGTTACCGTTAGCCGCTATTTATCTCTTTTTTATCAGTAGCAGCCCAACGGCTAACCTGACGGATAATTCCTTCAATCTCAATTTACTGTTAGTCGCTGCCGGTATTGTCACTACCTTGCCTTTACTGTGTTTTACCGGTGCCGCAACGAAATTAAAGCTGTCTACCTTAGGTTTTCTACAATATATCGGCCCTAGTTTGATGTTCATATTAGCGACTTTTATTTATCAAGAGCCGTTTAAATTAGAACATGGCATTACCTTTGGCTGTATTTGGTTGGCGCTGTTGTTATTTAGTATTGATGGGATCCGATCTCATCAACAATCATCGAATAATAAAAATTAGCGACGAGCTTGTTTGCTTTTAGATAATCATTCGACATGTATGATAGAACTCTCATTTTTATTATCTAACTCAAGCAAATAAAAGTATAAAATAGCGTTCAGTTAACGACATTACTCCACTCATAAGGATTGAAGATGCCAAGGTTCACCTCCGCTACAGCCTTTTTATTGAGTGTTTGTTGTTTTTCATTTCCAGCATTAGCCAATGAAGTTCAACAAGCCTCTGATCACATTGAACCTGAGCCGAGTACTAACCAACAATCACAACCGTTGGTTTCAGGTAAAGAGTGGATGATCGCCACGGCCAATCCTTATGCCAGTCAAGCAGGAGCTGATATTTTACGTCAGGGTGGCAGTGCTGTTGATGCAATGATCACCGCGCAACTAATATTAGGCTTAGTTGAGCCACAATCATCAGGGATCGGTGGTGGTGGATTTTTGGTGTATTGGGATAATGACAATAACCAAATGACGACATTTGATGGTCGAGAAACAGCCCCTTTTGCTGTGACTCCCCGTTTGTTTCAAGACAATCAAGGTCAGCCGCTAAAATTCTATGATGCCGTTGTCGGTGGACGATCTGTCGGTACACCGGGTACGATTAAACTGCTATGGCGTAGTCATCAGCAATACGGAAAATTGCCATGGAAAACGCTGTTTCTTCCTGCGATCAAATTAGCCAAAGAAGGGTTCATCGTCAGCCCTCGGCTTGCTGCAATGGTTGAGAACGATGCAGAAAATCTTCGTCGCTACCCTACGACTAAAGCCTACTTTTTTGACTCACAAGGCAAACCACTTCAAGCAGGAAGTAAGTTAGTTAATAACGCTTATTCAAATACCTTACGTCAAATTGCTGATTATGGCCCAAGAGCCTTTTATCAAGGCGATATTGCACGAGATATTGTTAATACCGTCCAAAACGCAGAAGGTAATCCTGGGGTATTAAACACGATGGATCTCGCCAGCTACAGCGTTAAACAACGTGAGCCTATTTGTGCCCCCTACCGTCAATATCAAATTTGTGGAATGGGGCCACCCAGCTCTGGCGCATTAACCTTGGGGCAAATATTGGCCATGCTCAATCATTATCCCTTGGATAAGCTCGGTGCCGATAACGTCAAAAGTTGGCAGTTAATTGGTGATGCCTCGCGTTTAGCTTTTGCTGATCGCGGTCGCTATATGGCAGACAGTGATTATGTGCCAATGCCTGTTCGTGGCTTACTCGATCCGAACTACCTTGCCGAGCGTGCTAAATTACTCGAGGGAAATAAAGCATTACCCCAAGTAAAACCGGGAATGCCACCTTGGAATCATGCCAATAACCGCGCCAGTGATGAAGCGATCGAACTGCCTTCCACCAGCCATTTATCGATTGTAGATAAAGAAGGTAATGTGGTCTCACTCACCTCGACGATTGAAAACAGTTTTGGTTCACGGTTAATGGTCAGGGGATTTCTACTCAATAATGAATTAACGGACTTTTCATTCCGCAGCCAAATTGAGGGAGTTCCTGTTGCTAACCGAATAGAGCCAGGTAAACGACCTCGCTCGTCAATGACACCCACGATTGTGATGAAAAACAACCAGCCAGTGCTAACCATCGGCTCACCCGGAGGAAGTCAGATCATTGGTTATCTTGCAAAAACCTTAGTCGCGTATATTGATTGGGGGATGGATTTACAACAAGCGATCAACTTACCGAATATGAATAATCGCTTCGGTACCTTTGAACTTGAAAAAAACACGCCCGCGGCAGAGTGGGCGCCAAAGCTTGAGAAGCTGGGCTATAAAATCCAAATCAAAGATCTGAATTCAGGTATTCAAGCGATAAGTATTGCGCCAAATCAGCTTATTGGGGCAGCCGATCCTCGTCGAGAAGGTAAAGTGATCAGCCAATAACCGCGTGCTAATACACCGATAAAAACAAAAAGCCCAGCACTCAAAAGATGATTGCTGGGCTTTATTGTTACAATTAAAAACGCATACTATTACATTGGTGTAAGCTTGGCGTACTGAGTCACCAACCACTTAATGCCTTCACCATTAAACGCCACCTGCACACGGCTTTGCGCGCCACTGCCTTCAAAGTTAATGATGGTGCCTTCACCAAATTTTGGATGTTCAACACGCTGACCTAGGTTAAAACCTGTCTCATTAAAGTTGTTATTCACCTGTGTTTGGCTAAAACGACCACTGCTTGCCGGACGTGACACTTGCGCTTTCATGCGGACTTCTTCGACGAACTGGTCGGGAATTTCGCGGATAAAGCGTGAAGGTTTGTGGAAGTTATCTTTACCGTATAAACGACGCATTTCAGCATACGTGATATACAGTTTTTGCATTGCACGGGTCATCCCCACGTAACACAAACGACGCTCTTCTTCTAAACGTCCCACTTCCTCTGTGGTACGTGAGCTAGGGAACATCCCCTCTTCTACACCCACCATAAATACTACCGGGAATTCTAGACCTTTAGCACTGTGCATCGTCATCAGCTGCACCGCATCTTCAAAGTCATCCGCCTGACCATCACCGGCTTCTAATGCCGCATGGGCTAAGAAGGCCGCCAGTGGCGTCATGCTTTCTGCTTCTTCTGGGATTTCAAACTGGCGAGTTGCTGTGACCAATTCTTCTAAGTTTTCAATACGCGCTTGGGCTTTTTCGCCTTTTTCTTGCTCGTACATTGCACGTAAACCGGAATTTCGAATGACTTCATCGGTCTGCTGATACATTGGCAAGTCGGCGGTATCGTCTTCAAGCGCATTAATCAGCTCGATAAAACGACGTAATGAATTCGCCGCACGACCTGCTAAAACTTGCTCTTCAAGCAAGGCAATACTCGATTGCCACATAGTTAAACCACGATCGCGAGCAGCTAAACGAATCGTCTCTAACGTGCGATCGCCCAAACCACGCGTCGGGGTATTTACCACACGCTCAAACGAGGCATCATCATTACGATTGGAGATTAAACGCATATAAGACAACGCATCTTTTATCTCTTGGCGCTCGAAGAATCGCATACCACCGTAGATACGGTACGGCAGTCCAGCTTGAATTAATGCTTCTTCTAATACGCGAGATTGGGCATTACTACGGTACAAGAAAGCCGTTTCGTTTAGGCTGCCACCTTGATCGCGCCATTCTTTGATTTTACCCACCGCAAAACGTGCTTCATCGAGCTCGTTAAACGCAGAATAAAGCGAAATCGGCTCACCTTCACCGCCGTCAGTCCAAAGTTTCTTGCCCATACGCTCGTTGTTATTGGCAATCAACTCATTGGCAGCATTTAGAATATTGCCGGTCGAACGGTAGTTTTGTTCAAGGAAAATCGACGACGCATCTTTAAATTCATTTAAGAAACGCTGAATATTTTCAATTTTTGCCCCACGCCAACCATAAATAGACTGGTCGTCATCACCTACGATCATCACATGGCAATCAGGTCCCGCCATTAAGCGTAACCATGCAAACTGAATGCTGTTGGTATCTTGGAACTCGTCAACCAGAATGTGCTTAAAGCGTGCTTGGTAATGTTCACGGATATGCTTGTTATCGCGCAATAACTCATAAGATCGCAGCAATAGTTCAGCAAAATCGACCATACCCGCACGATCGCACGCTTCTTGGTAAGCGGTGTAAATACGCAGCCAAGTTTGTTCTACAGGATCGCTATAGGTTTCAACGTGTTTAGGACGTAAGCCTTCATCTTTCTTGGCATTGATATACCAAGCAGCCTGACGAGCGGGCCAATGCTTTTCATCTAGATTCTGCGCTTTGATCAAGCGACGCAATAAACGCATCTGATCATCAGAATCCAAAATATTAAAATCTTCCGGCAAACGCGCATCAAGGTAGTGGGCACGAAGCATGCGGTGACATAGTCCGTGGAACGTACCATTCCACATCCCCGCACTTGAGCCGTGCATTAACTCATTAATACGCCCACGCATTTCTGCGGCCGCTTTGTTGGTAAAGGTCACCGACATAATCGAATACGGTGATGCTTGCTCTACCGATAACAACCAAGCAATGCGATGAACCAGCACTCGTGTCTTACCACTACCGGCGCCAGCCAGTACGAGGTGGTTACCCAACGGCGCTGCCACCGCTTCTCTTTGTTTATCATTGAGCCCGTCTAATAGGAGTGAAACGTCCATCGCTATCTACTGGTTATTTATACAATGGTGATGATTATAACAGCACGAAAAAAGATTGCCTCGATATCTTCATCTTTCCTTGGTGCAGAAAATTGTTTTAATTTTAATCATTTTTTTTCGCAATAAATATCAGCCTTCCCCTTTCCTATTAAACAGAGCGTTTTAACGCCACATAAAAATCAGCCAACTAAGTTATATCTCAAGAGGATTTCATCATGAACAACGTAAACAAACTTGCACTCGCATCAGCCATGACAGGTCTTATCGCATTAGCAGGTACAGTAGCCTCAACTTCTGCCGTTGCTGGCGAAGCAAAAGAAAAATGTTATGGGGTGGCGAAAGCAGGAAAAAATGACTGCGCAACCAAAACAACATCATGTGCAGGCTCAGCGAAAGAAGATGGTCAAAAAGATGCCTTCATTGCGATGCCTAAAGGGCTTTGCGATCGCCTTCATGGTGGTTCAACAGAGTCTGCATAATGAGCTATCCATTATTAACGGATATGGTTGGGGTGGGTTTACGCTCACCTCATCACCAACCGATTATCGCGCAACGTCCGGATATTGGCTGGCTTGAGATTCATAGTGAAAACTATTTCAACCGCCATTCGCCTCAATATCAACAACTGTTAGCCATCATCGAGCATTACCCGATGAGTTGTCATGGTATTGGGCTATCCCTTGGCTCAGTCGATCCGATTAACCGTGAGCATTTAAAGCAACTGAAACAACTCATTGACGTTGTTAATCCTTTTGCGGTTTCAGATCACCTCAGTTGGAGTTCAGTTAACGGTCAATACTTTAACGATTTACTTCCTCTGCCTTATACCGAAGAAGCGCTTGATGTTTTCTGTACGCATGTCGAACAAGTGCAAGATTACCTCAACAGACAATTATTAATTGAAAACCCATCGAGCTATCTCAGTTTTAAGCACTCAGTTATACCGGAATGGGAGTTTCTAACTGCCGTTCAACAACGCACAGGATGTGGCTTGTTATTAGATTTAAACAATCTTTACGTCAATAGCTTTAACCATCAGTTTGATTGCCAAACTTATTTAGATGCCATCAATCCCGATACGGTAAAAGAGATCCACCTTGCAGGCTTTACGGTTAAACAATTCCCTGAAGGGGAAATATGGATTGATACCCATAGTAAGCCGGTAAGTGAGCCTGTATGGAAACTTTATCGTCAATGGATACAGCAAAATGGTAAGCATACTCCAACCTTAATAGAGTGGGATGCAGAGTTACCATCATTAGAGATACTCCTTGCTGAAGCGGCTAAAGCGAACGCGTTCCTTCAACGAGAACATCACCATGAAATATGCCGTCAACAATGAACTGCACCAGCTCCAAAGCGCCTTTTCCGATGCGCTGCAATACAAACACAGTCATGCATCTACAACGATAAAAGCCACCAGCTTTAGTGCCGAGCAACACCTACAAATTTATCGAAATAATTTTATTTTGAGTTTAACCGATATTCTTTCGGCAACGTATCCCGCAGTCTTGGCGATGATCGGCCATGACTGTTTTGTTCAACTGGCACGATTACACATACTGCATTCTCCCTTAACCCAAGGCGATGTGAGCCATTACGGTGAAGGGTTTCATCACACTATTGCAAATAATGAAACCATCAACAAAGCCTTACCGTATTTATCGGATCTCGCTCAACTCGAATGGTACCGAGATATTGTCAGCCGCATGCCGTCACAACAACACGGTTTTCCATTTGAAAAATTACAACACCTTCAAAATTCAGAAAATGCCGATGCCTTTGGACAAAGCTATTTTCATATTCCTACGGCAACCTATGTTTTGACCAGCCAGTATAGTGTCGGGGATTTGTGGCATATTGTAGAGGGTGAAAGGCTCAACCATCACGCATCAGCGTTTTCTAGCGCTGATGATCCATTGGCAGCACTAGATATTGATCAGCCACAAACCGTGGTTATTCAATTACGTGGCAACGAAATATTAACGCAGGTTATCTCTTCAGATCTCAAGGCGTTAATCATTCACTGCCAACAACAAAAATCACTTCAACAAGCCTCTCCACAGATGCTTGAACAACTACCTTTATTATTTGAATATCAACTCACCGACGATATCGTGGAGGCAAACGATGGATAGTTTTATTCGCAGTATCGACCCTTTTTTCTCACGGCTAACGACCCCTTTTATCCCACTTGTGCTGCTCTTTACTCGTCTCTGGGTTGCATGGGTATTTTTTCAATCTGGCATGATCAAATACTCAAGCTGGGACAGCACCTTATACCTTTTTGAATACGAGTATCATGTACCTTTATTACCATGGCACTGGGCGGCATATATTGGTACTGCGGTTGAAGTCTTTATCCCTATTTTTCTCACGCTGGGGCTATTTACTCGCCCGATGGCATTCGTACTTTTTGGATTTAACGTCATGGCAGTCATTTCCTATCCCGCACTTTGGGAAAAAGGATTTTATGATCACCAACTGTGGGGAATGATGCTACTCACCAATGTGATCTGGGGGGCGGGAAGTCTGTCTTTTGATCACTTATTTAATCGTGGCCACCTTCACCATTCTTTCTAAATATCGATCGTGTTTTAATATGCTATACGCAATAAAAAAGCGACCCATGGTCGCTTTTTTTACTGCTCTAATCCGACAATCTCAAGCAGCTGCGCCAATTGCGTAATTTCTACATCGGGTAGAATCAACGCTTGCGATTGCTGCTGAATCAATTTTTGTTGATCGTTAAACCAACACGCTTGAAAGCCATGCTGTTTCGCGCCTTTTACATCGGTAATAAGATGATCACCAACATGTAAGATTGTCGCGGCTGGTACATTTAGGGTATTAACCGCAAGGTTAAATAAATCTGCCTCAGGTTTTGCTAAACCATCTTTGCCCGCTTGAAACACCTCGACAAAATATGTCGCTAAGCCAATTTTTTCTGCATCAACATTACCATTTGTTAGCCCGACTAGCGGAAAATGATCACTTAATTGTTGTAATACTCGATGCGTTTCTGCAGGAACATCGACTTGGTTGCGAACAGCCAGTACAGTATCTAACCCCTGCTGCGCTAAAATTTCTGCCTCTGATAGACGAAACCCTAGCTGCATTAAACCTATTTTAATGGTTTCATATCGCCACAAACTGACATCATGTTTGAGCATTGGATCTAGCATCGCTAATTGCGATTTAAGCGATGACCAAACGGTTTTATCAATTATGATACGTGACGGTAAGATCTGCGTTAACCAGTCAAGCATTGCTTGTTCAGCACGAACAATCACCGGACGGTTATCGTATAAGGTATCGTCAAGATCAAAAGTTAAGGCACTAATTGGCGTTAATTGGCGGTAAAAATGCATAATTTCTCTGTATTGATACGTAGCAGTCAATGTTATTTATTACGCTTAGCACGAGGATGTGCTTCATCATACACTTTCGCTAAATGCTGAAAATCCAAATGAGTATAGATTTGGGTTGTCGATAAATTTGCGTGACCTAAAAGCTCTTGTACTGCACGTAAATCGCCGCTCGATTCCAACATATGTGTCGCAAAACTGTGACGTAGTTTATGGGGGTTAATGTGGCTTGATACTGCCTGTTTTTGTCCCCATTCCGCCATTCTTTTCTGCACATTTCGAGTCGAAATACGCGTGCCTAATTTAGACACAAACAGTGCTGGCTCTTCTGCTTGAGCAAGATTATCACGCAACTTCAGCCATTTCGCTACCCATTCACGAGCAAGGCCAGAGAAAGGAACCACCCTTTCTTTATCGCCCTTACCAATTACCCGTAAGTCGCCTTTGCTTAAACTGATATGACGCACATCAATACCAACCAACTCGGCTAAACGTAACCCTGCACCGTACATCAATTCCATCATTGCGCGATCACGAATTGCTAATGGATCATCATCGTTAACATCCAACAATTGATTCATTTCATCCACATCCAAATTCTTGGGTAATGGACGTGCTTTTCGTGGCGCCGCAACGCCTTTTGCAGGGTTGGCTTTTAAAACATTTTGGTGGACTAAAAAATCAAAAAAACTTCGCAAGGCTGATAAGCGCATCGCAAGGCTACTCGCCTTTAAGCCATCTCGCATCCCTTTACTGGCGATTTGACGAACCCAACCGGCATCCACTTGCTGCCAATTATCGACGCTCAATTCGACCAATTGTTCAGCAATACGCGTTAGCTGACGCTTATAATTTTGCTGAGTATGTAAGCTTAGTTCACGTTCACTACGTAAATATTCGTAGAAACGTTCAAGTGGTTGTTCCAAGCTGCGGGGCAACATATTAGTCAATAACCTCACGGGTATATTGCCAATGCTCTATCAGGTAACTAATGGTTGTTGCTAACTGCTCAACAAACAAGGTGTCCATTTCGGGTTGAAAATGTCCACCATCTGCGCTCGCAAAACTCAATACACCATTGGCAGCCGATCGACCTAATGGCAACACAATAAACGATCCTAACTGCGGCGGATGGCTATATAACAATTCAGCTTCAGGACGACGTAAGCGGCCTAAATACGGACGATCTTGAATTAAACGAGAACGATAAAAATCGTTAAATTGGCGACGTTCGAGATATAACAACTTATCTTCGCTATCAAACAAGCGAAGACAAACAGAAAGATCCAATTGCGCCGCTAAGGTATCAATAATCGTCAGTACCTGATAAATATTATGGCATTGTAATAATTGTACTTGAGCATTAGAGAACAAGACCGATAACTCACCACTTTTGGTTGCATTGGCGAGTAACGTGGCATGTTGTTGCTCAAGCTCGGCGATCCGTAGTCGTAGTCGCTCTAATTGAATATCAACCAGAGAGACGGTACCACGCTCTTGATGAGGGATCCGCACCTCACTCAACCACTCCGATTGACGTGAAAAAAAAGTGGGATTATTGCGCAAGTAAGTTACAACTGCTTGCTCATTCAGCACCTCATTCAAGTCATCCCCTGATGAACAAGTTTGCTGAGAATGTGTTGTCATTGAATAAATTGTCCGTCAAAAACGTGAGCGGCAGGGCCGGTCATAAATAATGGTTTACCTTCCCCCGCCCAACGAATATATAAATCACCACCAGGTAGAGAAACTTTTACATTTTCATCCAGCAAACCTTGCACTCGCCCAATCGCAACCGCCGCACAGGCACCGCTACCACAAGCTTGCGTTTCACCCGCACCACGCTCATAAACGCGCAAACGCACGTTATTGCGATCGAGCACTTGCATAAAGCCAGCATTAACACGCTCAGGAAAACGTTCATGGGATTCTAATAACGGGCCTAATGTATCGACATCGGCAGTATCAACATCATCAACCATCGTTACACAGTGCGGATTCCCCATACTTGCCGCGCCACAGAAAAGCGTGTGCTCACCTGCACGTAAAATATAGGTTTTTTCAGCCTGTTTAGCTTTCATCGGGATCTTGCTCGGTTCAAAGATCGGCACGCCCATATTCACTGTCACCTGATTATCATTTTCAAGTTTCAGCAACATTTTCCCTGCTTTTGTACTCACCGAAATATGGTATTTATTGGTTAACCCTTTCATTGAAACAAAACGGGCAAAACAACGGGCACCGTTACCACATTGTTCGACTTCACTACCATCAGCATTAAAAATACGGTAATGAAAATCCGTTTCAGGATCATAAGGCGGTTCAACCACTAACAGTTGGTCAAAGCCGATACCACGATGTCGATCCGCCAAACGGCGGATCGCATCAGGTGAAAAAAATACATTTTGTGTCACGCAGTCAACAACAACAAAGTCATTGCCTAACCCATGCATTTTGGAAAAGTTAATCTGCATGATGTTCCTTAATTTTTTTCATTTCATCGCAGCCATGATTACTGAATAATCTGTTCTAGTTGCCACAGTTGCGCTAGCGTTTCACGCTCACGAACAACATGAGCCTGTTCACCGTCGACCATAATTTCAGCCGCACGAGCACGGGTATTGTAATTCGATGCCATCACAAAGCCATAAGCGCCTGCTGAACGAACTGCTAATAAATCACCTTGCGCTAAACATAAACTGCGATCTTTACCGATAAAGTCACCGGTTTCACAAATAGGTCCAACTAAATCGTAGACATGCGCTTCACCCTGACGCGGGCTAACCGGCACAATGTCTTGCCACGCTGAATATAACGTCGGACGAATTAAATCATTCATTGCCGCATCAACAATGGCGAAGTTTTTATGTTCAGTATGCTTTAGAAACTCAACTTTTGTCAGTAATACACCCGCATTCGCAGCAATAGCGCGTCCTGGCTCAAAAATCAGCTCCAAATCAGGATAGTTTTCTAATCGGGCGAGTAATGCCGAAGCATAATCTGCAGGTTGTGGTGGTTGCTCATCATTGTAAGTCACCCCTAGACCACCGCCTAAATCAAGGTGCTGAATATGAATGCCTTCGGCTTTTAACTCATCAACCAACGCCAATAAACGATCGGTAGCATCAATAAATGGAGTAATATCAGTTAACTGAGAGCCGATATGACAATCCATACCAACAACCTGTAAATGTGGCAGGCTATGTGCTAGGCGATACACTTCCACCGCGCGATCAAACACAATACCGAACTTATTATCACGTAATCCTGTTGAGATGTAAGGATGCGTTTTCGCATCAACATCAGGGTTAATACGCAATGAAATAGGCGCTGTAACGCCTAGCTCTTCAGCAACGCTATTTAGACGCTCTAATTCAGGTTCAGACTCAACATTGAAGCATTTGATCCCAAGCTCTAGTGCACGCTGCATTTCAGCCGCCGTTTTACCGACACCTGAGAACACCACTTTTGCCGGATCACCACCAGCGGCAATCACACGCTCTAATTCACCTTGTGACACAATATCAAAGCCAGAGCCAAGACGAGCAAGAACATTTAATACCCCAAGGTTAGAATTCGCTTTAACGGCATAACAAATTAAATGAGGGTGCGTCGCAACCGCCTCATCAAATGCTTTCCAGTGGCGCTCTAACGTTGCACGTGAATACACATACAAAGGTGTACCGTATTGCTCAGCCAATTGTGCTAATGGCACATTTTCAGCCCATAATTGATTATTTTGCTGGTAGTTAAAGTAATCCAATGTTTTTCTTCCCTGTTAAGTAGCTGCTTTCAATGGCGACACTGTTTAACTCAGTGTTTATTTATTTTTTACTTTGCTTGCTCTTGCTGTGGTGCATCTTTTGGCATGTAGAGAGCACCACTCTGTCCACATCCCGCTAATGTTAGGGTCGCTAACACAAAAATTGCTAATAAACCTTTACGCATAATTCAAAGCCAGTGATTATCAAACCAATGCCCTCTATAATCGCACCAAGAACAGGAAAAGCAATAGGACACAATAAGATGAATGACACTGAATTTCACCAATTAGCTGATTTAGCACTAATGCAAATCGAAGAAGGTATCGATGAATCCGGTGCCGACATTGAGCCAGAGACAACGGGTAATGTATTAACACTCGAGTTTGCTAACCGCAGCCAGATCGTAATTAACCGCCAAGAGCCATTACATGAACTCTGGTTAGCTTCAAAATCAGGCGGTTATCATTTCAAATATAATGGCACGGAATGGCGTTGTACCCGCAGTGATGAAGAGCTATTTTCACTGCTTAAAAAAGAATGCAGCCTTCATGCTGGTGAAGCGGTTGAATGGTAAATAAGATATTTATTGTCATGAACTACCGATAAAAAAAGCCTTCACATCTGAAGGCTTTTTATTGTCATGTCAATACACGGTATTAACTGTTAAGCATCCCAGTTGAATTGGGATCGACATCGGGCTTTGGACGCGGCATTTGACCACTCTTAAATGGCAATACTTGTAATTTACCGTTGTCGCAATGCACGATATCGTAGAACTGGGGTAAATTAAAGTTAATGAAGTTAGTCGCACTAAAACGGTCTTGCGCCGAAGTGTAAAAACGATTAACCCCATGTACCATCTCATCTTTATTACCACTACATTGACGGTACACTTCCATCTGGTTGGTTTCATCTAAGATATAGATGTTGTAGCCCTGCTCACAATCTTCAAAGAAGAACTGGATCAAACCTTCACTCGCATAAGCATCCACTATTTGTGGAGGATGAGGTTCGTCCATTTTACCCATCACAACATGAGGCACTTCACTGACTTTATTCGATGAAATGCAACTGTAGAAATCAACTGGGTTTTCTAACCGTTGAACAGAAACACCACGACGCTCAAAGAATAAGCCAAAGGTTTCTTCTGCAATGCGGATCGCTTTAAATCGACGACGCTTTTCTTCTTCAACCGGTTTTAAGCGCATTTCAATACATTCAGCCACTAACTGATATACTAAATTACGGATCAAACCACGCATGTGCTTGCTATAGCAGAATACATCAACCGCTTCAGGTGGGATCGCATCATGGTGCATCTTCCCAAGCATGGTTTTCAGTGCATCTAACATGGCATTATCGCCGCTAAAGTTAAGCGTGCGCACTTCATTCCACGAGTTGCGATAAATCAGATCGACGCTGCCAACTAAACATTTCTGTTCTGGGCCATAACTGAAAATATCGGTAGTTTTAAAATCAAACCGTACCGAGCGGTTTTTCAGCTCATTGGTTGGATCATTTTCTAAATTAATGAATAACCCTAACTGACGAATCTCACACGGGCTCGATAACGCTTGTAAACTTGGATTCGGACGGCGAATTGGGAAGGTATTTCGAATATCACTCACCAACTGATAGAGCTTATCTAAATCAAAATCTGCATCACGTACCACGGTATGAAGGTGCGTTGATTCCGTTAATAAACCATTAAAATAGCTCCAAGCGACCAACTTAGATAAGTAACGGTTATGCTCAAGAGCCGGTTGTCCCATAATTAACAAGGGATCGATGGGCTGTTTATAAAGATACCAACCAGCAGCATTCGTACGCCCCTCAGGCACCTGAATAAAGGTGATATCTTCTTCATGTAAATCCGGTGAGATCTGTGGATTAAGTAAAGTGACTTTACCTGGAAGTACCTCAAATGCCGCATATAACTTACGCGCCAAAATACTGATATCTTCAGGACTGATCGCAGAGGTAATATTATTACGACGCGCAAAACGGATTAAGTTACGATAACTTAGCATTAACGCATCTAATAATTCGTTATGTGCCTCTTTAACTTGTGTCACTTTCCAATCACGACGATGATCAAGTTCATTAATCACCGAGTCTGTCCATTGCCACTGCTCAGTTAAGTGCTTGAGAACACGACGACGCCAAGGCACAGAGCCGGCACTTGGTTCACGAGATAGCTTTTCATGGGTTTTTAAATAGAAGCAACGACGCACTAAATCAAGACGACGATGATCATCAATTCGCTCAAGATAGCGCGTGACTTTTTCCAACATTAAATAGTACGCATCCATACAGTATTCACTGCGGTCTTCAGCAAAGAAGCGACGCTTACCATCAAGGCTTAAAAGTTGAGTATGCGGGTATTCCCATGAGTAAGCTTCAAGCAAAATGGCTTTGAGCACTGACTTATACGGTGAGTCGATACTTTTATATAACTGCCATAAACTTGAACCAAAATACTCTTCGGCAGGAATACGCGTTAGACCACCAAAATCAATCCACTCATCAAGATTAATGTAATCTTCATCAATTAAGTACGCCATATATTGGTCATAGCACTCTTCCATTTCTGGCGGCACCATAAACCACAATAATGGCAACCCTGCCAAACAAACGGCAGAGCGATAGAATTCATCTAATAATAATAAATGCTGGCTAGAACCACAGTTTTCACCGGTCATCGCTTCAGAGAAGTTATGACGGAATCGATTCTCATCAATAAGAAAGAAATTCGCTTCAACCCCTTGCTCCATTGCCCACTGCGACACAAGGCTACACTTGCTGTCAAGTGCACTACGTTCTGCTGGTGTCAATGAAGTTCGGATACAAACCCAAATATCAAGATCACTGGTTAGGCTTTGTCCCATTGATGAGGTACTTCCCATGGCATACAAGCCAGTGATTGGGCAGTCATTTATCTCAAGCAATAGGGGATCGACCGAGAGTTCGGCAGAATGGGCGCAATCATCAACGAATTGTTGCTGGACATCAGTCACAACAAATTTCGCGATCCCTTGAGCTACCGGTTGGTCAAGATAACCCGGTAAAGCAGGGTGATTGTAATGAAGTAAGACAGGCAACAAGTCAAATACTTGTACTGATTGAGCATTCATCGCTAACCGTGCTCGTTCAATACGAAGCTCAGTCAATGAATCTAGCCTGCCTTTCAGCGTCTTAATATAATTTTGCAAATTACTCTTCCAAGAGCTAACAGAGTTGAAGCACCCCAAATATCACCCTTAGGATCATTTGAGCTGTGTTAAATATGAGCAAAAACGTGATCAATGTAACACTTTTAATACCCTTGGTAAAGATAATGCCAAGTCAGGTAATGCGACAATTCTGTGTGATTCATCCTTAAACTATTACCTCAAATTAGTACAATGATGAATAACCGCCAGTTGCCAGCGAATCATCATTCTATCATTTAAGGTCGATGTGATTAATATCACATTTTTTTAAACTATTAGCAACATGATCGTATGCATATACTCAAATGATTAAGCAAATTATCATCCAGACGATGCTAATGGTACGATGTGCTTAATAGAAAATAGAATCTTCATTATGGATCCCCAATACTTATGAGTAATCAACCAATCCGTATTGCTACACGTAAAAGCCCACTCGCTATGTGGCAAGCTGAATTCGTTAAAGCAGAGCTAGAACAAGCCCATCCAGGCATTATTGTCGAGCTTGTTCCGATGATCACAAAAGGCGATATCATTTTAGATACTCCACTGGCTAAAGTGGGTGGTAAGGGGCTATTCGTAAAAGAGCTTGAAGTCGCTATGCTTGAAGGCCGTGCAGATATCGCGGTTCACTCAATGAAGGATGTACCCGTTGAGTTTCCTGAAGGCCTAGGCCTTGTAACCATCTGTGAGCGTGAAGATCCTCGTGATGCGTTTGTCTCAAATAAATACAACAATATTGATGAGCTACCTCAAGGTGCTATTGTTGGTACTTCTAGCTTACGTCGTCAGTGTCAATTACGCGCCCAACGCCCTGATCTTATCGTCAACGATCTACGTGGTAATGTTAATACTCGCTTACGTAAGATGGATGAAGGTCAATACGATGCGATTATTCTTGCCTGTGCTGGCCTTAAACGTCTAAAAATGGAAGACCGTATTCGCAGCGAAATTACACCAGAAGTGAGTTTACCTGCTGTTGGCCAAGGCGCCGTGGGGATTGAGTGTCGTCTCGATGACACACGTGTTCGTCAATTGTTAGCTGCCTTAAGTGATCAAGCCACCACAACACGCGTATTGTGTGAGCGTGCAATGAATAACTACCTACAAGGCGGCTGTCAGGTGCCAATTGGTAGTTACGCAGAGCTTGAAGGCGACCAAATCTGGCTACGCGCATTAGTCGGTGAACCTGATGGCAGTAAGATTGTACGCGCTGAAATTCGTGGACCAATCGAGCAAGCAGAGCAATTGGGAGAAACTCTCGCAGAGCAACTGCTTAACGATGGTGCTCGCGATATTTTAAATCGATTATACGGTAACGCGTAATGACAGTGCTGATCACCCGCCCTGCCCCCGATTGTTATCAATTGGCAGAGCAACTCAATGCTGCGGCGATCAGCGCAATAGCCCAACCGCTATTAACCTTAAAAGCCGGTGATGGACTTTCTTCGTTATTGCTACAAATCAATGCATTAAAAGCCAATGATTATATTATTGCTGTAAGCCATCATGCGGTAACATTTGCGCACGATTACTTAGTATCGCAAGGTGCAGCATGGCCAAAAAACGTGCATTATATAGCTGTTGGTCATAAAACTGCCGCAACATTGACAAAATTGAGCGGACAGCGAGTATTATCTCCTGAACACCGCTGTGATAGCGAAGGATTATTAGCCTTACCCGAACTCGCACACGTTACGGATCGTAACATCCTTATATTGCGAGGGAATGGTGGCAGAGAGTTGATCCACCAAGCATTAACGGCACGCCATGCAGTAGTCAACTATTGCGAAACGTATCAGCGATGTTGGCTTGATCTCGATGGCGAGAAATTAGTGGCACAATGGCAACATCAACAGCTGGATACTCTTGTTATTACCAGTGCTGAACAACTAGTATTTTTAACAACAAGGATCCCAACTCAACATTTGACTTGGTTTCTCAATTGCCACCTTCTCGTCCCAAGTCAACGTGTGGCCGAGCAAGCAACAACGCTTGGCTTTATGAATATTTCCACCGTGGGCAGTGCCTCCAATCATGCACTCTTCACGTTCCTAAGCAACTTTAGCTAAACGGAATAATTAGGATGACAGACAAATCTAACAACAACACCGCAGCAGAACAGCCAAAGCAGGACAAGCCAACCACGGCAACAACGCCTACTCCGGCTAAAGAAGCGCCAAAAAAAGCAACCAAAGAACAACCTAAAGCACCAGCAAAAACAGAGAAATCTGAAAAAAAATCAGGTAGCAAAACAGGGTTGATTGCGATTGCATTAGTTATCGCACTCGGTGGTGGGCTTTACTATCACGGTCATCAGCAGGGATTGCAGCAGCAACAGCGTATTGAGGCGCTACAACAACAAATTGCTAGCATGAAAGCCGCGATGCAAAACGATCAAAAAGAAACCATTACTCTTATTAATGGCGGATTACGCAGTGCTGAAGTTAGCCTAAGCCAACAGCAAAAATCGATTGCAGCTCTGCAGACCACAGTCACAGAGCTAAAAGGCAATAGTCCGAACGATTGGCTCCTAGCCGAAGCGGATTACCTTGTGAAAATGGCAGGACGTAAACTCTGGTTAGAGCATGATGTCACCAGTGCAACGTTATTGCTTGAGTCTGCTGATCATCGTATCGCAGAAATGAATGACCCAAGCTTGAAGAACCTACGCCAAGCAATGAGCAATGACATTACAACATTAAAATCACTGACTCACGTTGACCGTGATGGCATAGTGCTACGCTTAACAAGTCTTGAAAATAGTGTTGATAACTTACCTTTAGCTAATGCTATTTTGCCAAAAGCAGTAGATGAACCCCAATCACAAACCGTGAGTCAATCGGTGAATGATTGGAAAGATAATTTGCTGACATCGTTGAAAAACTTTGGCGAACACTTCATTACTTATCGTAAGCGTGATGGCAATGTTGTTCCCCTGCTTTCACCACAACAAGATTTCTACTTACAGCAAAATATCAAAAACAAGTTAGAAGTCGCAATTGATGCGGTTTACCGTGAGCAAGGTGATGTTTATAAGATCTCTCTTGATACCGCGAAGAAGTGGGCTGAACAATATTACGATATGTCTTCACCGCTAACGCAAAGCTTTATTAAGAGCCTTGATCAATTAGCCCAACAGCAAATCACAGTGAACTACCCAGAGAAGCTGCAATCTCAGGCATTAATTACTAAGCTCGTCAATCAAGTGCTACGTAATAAAATGGCGACATTAGATGATGCGCAGGCACAACCTGTAAAGCAGACTAAACCAGCAGTAAAACCGACACCGGAAACAGAAGCGCCAGCAGTAGAAAAAAAGCCAGCCCAAGCGAAACTTGAAACAACAGTAACGCAACCCGCTGAAACATCGATTAAAGGTAAGAATAACGCGACAGTCACTTACAATACGGTAACCACAGTGGAGGCCAAATAATGATTAAATTATTGTTATTGGTACTGGCACTGATCGCCGGTATTATTGTTGGCCCCGAGCTCGCTGGTAATCAAGGTTATGTGTTGATCTCAACGGCAAATCAAACCATTGAGATGAGCCTAACAACACTCGTAGTATTAATCGTTGCATTGTTTGCCGTTTTCTTATTACTTGAATTTATTCTAAAACGCGTCTTTTCAATCAGTAGCTCAACCCGTGGTTGGTTTAGTGGGCGTAAAGTTCGCAAAGCACGTATCCAAACGTCAGAAGGCCTATTAAAAGTAACAGAAGGTGATTGGAAACCCGCTGAAAAGCTATTAACTAAATCGGCTAAATTCAGCGATGCGCCACTTCTTAACTACCTTGCGGCTGCAGAGGCCGCACAAGGACTAGGTAAAACCGAGCAACGTGATGAGTACTTGAAACAAGCTGCTGAGCTTGATAGCCAAAACCTTGCGGTTGCACTCACCCGTGCCAAGCTTCAAATCCGCCAACAGCAATTTGAACAAGCACTGGCAACATTACAAGAAGTACAACAAGATCATGCACGCAATCCTATCGTGTTAGGTCTACTTCAAGAGTGCTACTTAAAGCTGGAAGATTGGAAATCACTGCTAACTTTACTGCCACAGCTAATGAAAGCAGGCGTGATCAGTCAAGAAGAAGCAGCTGTCCTTGATGAGCAAGCACAATGTGGCCAAATGCAGCACCTTGGTCAGCAAAATGGTACTGATGGCTTAGTGGGATACTGGAATAACATGGGACGTAAAGATAAGCAGAATCCAGCGCTTGTGGCATGCTTCATCAAACAAATGATGGCACGTCATGCCGATAGCGATGCTTACCCAATTTTACGTGATGCACTTAAAAAGAGCCAAGATGAGCGCTTGATCAGCCTTGTACCTCAGCTAAATCTACCCGATCGTCATCCTGCCATTGTAAAGCTAAAAGAGCTATTGCGCCAAGACGGCAATAATGCCGTCACGCACAGTGCATTGGGGCAAATGTTAATGGCGGAAGGTAACTGGCAAGAAGCAAAAGAGCATTTTGAAAGAGCTGTTGCGGTTCGTCCTGATATGACAGACTACGCTCACTTAGTCGCAACGCTAGAGCAGTTAGACGACAAGCAAGGTGCTGCGGCAGCCTCTCGTCAAGCACTCGAATTAGCACAGCCAAGTAAGCAAGCTTAATCAAATAAATAACCGAAAAAGCGCCCCTCTGTGGGCGCTTTTTTTTCGTCAAATAAAAGACAAATAACACTTTTAACAATAAAATGTTTCAAGGTGTAAACAGTCATCTCAAGATATATCCAAACCATTGCTCCGATCGCATAAACACGATTCAATAGCCTTTCGATTTCCTTAACATTTGGATAACTAAGCTATGGATATGCTTCCTTGGTTAATTGTTTCTGGTATCGTAGTTTCAGTAATTGTATGCGTAATGACCGCAGTACTAATTAAAAACGCTGACTAATACGAAATCAAAAAAAGCCTCCAATTCGGAGGCTTTTTTATTTTATCGTATTCATCACAATCCAAGCGCAAGTTTTGCTTTCTTCAATTGCTTTTCAAATTTCTTAACTGTTTTCGCCGCTTTCTTTAATTGTTTATTTTTCTTTTTCGCTAGTTTCTTCAATTTCTTAGCTTGCTTTAACTTTAAGCTATCAGGCGCTAACGCTTCTTCTTCGACCACCGCAACCATTTCGATATGGCTTTGCCCCACAGCTGTAGGAGCTGGCAAATTATGCACATTCGGTGTTTTCATTGCCATCATAGGCAGAGGGGCTGACGGAATCGATAATTTCGCAACACGAGGAGCAGCCTTAACCGCATTGGTTAATCGGCTTGGCTTACACAAATACTCTTTGTCACTTGCGACTCTCGTACAACTTGAACACATGAAATTTGGTTCGCTGACAATCTTACTAATTGTCGCAAACTGATCGACAATTTCTGCTCGGCGATATTTACACAAGGTCTTAGCCATGAATGCTCCTCTAGCCAACAACGAACCTTTTTATCAACATTAAACGATAATGATTCGTAATTCCAGAAAAGCAATAAGATTTTATTGTCCCTATTTGTAACTATTTATTTGCAACAACCACTTAGGCTTTCATTGCCGCTTTTACATAAATATCAAATCGGTTCTTTTTAGTTTCAATCGCCATTGAGGGCTTCGCTTGAGCAAGAAATTCAGCATAATCGGGACGCTTAACCACGACCCGTTTTGTTGCCAGCGCATATGCAGGCTCAAATAAACCATCGGCATCTAAATCTGCACCCACTAAGGTTTGAAAAACGCGCATTTCTTTTTTAACTAAAGCGGACTTTTTCTTATGTGGATACATAGGATCAAGGTACACCACATCCGGTGCGACAAAATCAGGATCATCGGCTAAATTGACCAAAGCATCATGACTCGAAGCATGGAGCAATTGCATACGCTCACTTACCCAACCGCCAATTTCAGGATCGGCTTTTGCTCGTGCTAAGCCATCATCTAATAATGCAGCTACCACAGGATGACGCTCAACCAACTGAACTTTACAACCGAGTGTTGCCAAGACAAAAGCATCTCGACCAAGACCAGCTGTCGCATCTAACACGGTAGGGCTAATACCGCCTTTGAGTCCAACTGCTTTTGCTATTGCTTGGCCTCGACCACCACCAAATTTACGGCGATGAGCGACAGCACCGCTAACTAAATCGACAGAAACTGCACCGAGCTTAGGTTCATCAAGCTTACGAAGCTCTAATTGCTCAGCGGTAAGGACTAAAGCAAAGCTGCTATTTTCATCATGGCTTAAGCCCCAACGAGCGGCTAATTGATCTAATTCAGGCTGACGTTCAGGAACTTCACAAACTAAGGCAAGCTGCACAGCAATCTCCGATATAAAAACAACATCTGGGCGTGACATTTCACATCCGATCATAGGGCGCGGATTATAGCACTACAAATCATCCTTTGCTCTGGTATCACACCATCAGATAAGTATAAGATACAACGATAAAAATAAATCCCTCGCATAGTAAAAGGATCACCTATGACACCATCCATTCGTATCGACGACTTAGATCGCGATATCCTTAATGCCTTAATGAATGATGCTCGTATTCCTTACGCTGAAATGGCGAAGCGATTTAATGTCAGTCCTGCTACCGTGCACGTACGAGTAGAAAAAATGCGGGCTGCAGAAATTATAACGGGGACGGAAGTGATCATTAACCCTAAGTTATTGGGCTATGACGTTTGCTGTTTTATTGGTATTAATTTGAATGCCGCCCGTGATTATCATTCTGCATTAGCAAAACTAAATGAGCTTGATGAAGTGGTTGAAGCTTATTACACCACTGGGGCGTACAACATTTTTGTCAAATTGATGTGCCATTCCATTGAAGAGCTGCAATACGTGCTGATTGATAAGCTCCAAGCCATTGATGAAGTGCAATCCACTGAAACGCTTATCTCATTACAAAATCCGATCAACCGCAATGTAAAACCCTGATAGGTGTTTTACTGATATTAAAAAAGCGAGCACCATGCTCGCTTTTTTATATTAGGAATAACGTTTACTCAGGCTTCTGCTGTAAACATTCAGCGCGCTCAGCAGCATCTTGAGCTAACCATTCAGCGACGGTTTTCGCAAAGTAAGTTAATACCCCATCAGCACCTGCACGTTTAAAACACAATAGTGATTCCATAATGGTTTCACGCTCTTTTAGCCAACCATTTTGAATCGCAGCCATGTGCATCGCATACTCACCAGACACTTGGTAAGCATACGTTGGTACTTGCAACTCACTCTTCACACGACGAACTATATCAAGGTATGGCATACCCGGTTTTACCATTACCATATCTGCGCCTTCATTGATGTCCATTGCCACTTCGTGCAAAGCTTCATCACTGTTCGCAGGATCCATTTGGTAAGTTTTCTTATCGCCGCCTTTTAAGTTGCCAGATGAACCGACAGCGTCACGGAATGGGCCATAGTAATTCGATGCATATTTAGCAGAGTACGCCATGATTTGGGTATTGATATAACCTGCATTTTCTAATGCTTCACGAATTACACCAATACGACCATCCATCATGTCAGACGGGGCAACGATATCAGCACCAGCTTCAGCATGAGATAGCGCCTGCTTGATTAAAATATCTGTCGTAATATCATTTAAAACATAGCCTTCATCATCAATGATGCCGTCTTGACCATGAATGGTGAACGGATCTAATGCGACATCGGTAATAACACCAAGCTCAGGCACATGCGATTTAAGTGCACGCACCGCCGTTTGTACTAAGCCTTCTGGATTATAAGCTTCTTCTGCTAACTCTGATTTAAACTCTTGAGACACAACAGGGAATAAGGCAATCGCAGGAATACCTAGTTTCGCAAGATATGCCGCCTCTTCAAGTAACAAATCAATAGATAAGCGCTCAATACCCGGCATTGAGTCAACCGTTTCACGACGATTTTTACCCATCAAAACAAACATCGGATAAATCAAATCATTCACAGATAATTGATTTTCTGACATTAGACGACGACTAAAATCATGCTTACGGATCCGACGCATACGACGACCAGGAAACGCACCTTGAATAGATACTGACACGACAAACTCCTTGCTAAAAAATAGGATTAGATAATATCACTCAGACTGACCAATGTGGCTTAAATCGAAAAAAAAGCCAGACTATTCGCCTCTGACTGCATCATAACTTGCTCAGGTGTTTCACCACGACACTCAGCTATCACCGCGGCAATATGCGGCAAAAACTTGGGTTCATTGCGACTCGATTTTGGCTTCGGACGATAGTCTCGAGGCAATAAATATGGGCAATCGGTTTCAATCATTAAGCGGTTGGCGGGAATATGACGCACGACTTGACGTAGCTCTTGACCACGACGCTCATCACATACCCACCCCGTAATACCAATGTGTAAATCTAGCGCTAAGCATGCTTTTAGCTCTTGCTCAGAGCCAGTAAAACAATGCAGCACTGCCGCCGGTAATTTCTCTCGCCAAGGGATAAGGATTTCAATGAAACGCTCATGCGCATCTCGGCAATGCATAAAAACGGGTAATTGTAACTCTGCCGCTAAGGCTAATTGTGCTTCAAATACTGCTTCTTGCTGTGGACGAGGAGAAAAGTCGCGGTTGAAGTCGAGCCCACATTCACCAATTGCTACTACTTCAGGCTCTGCTGCTAGTGAACGAATTTCTGGTAACAAAAGATCGGAGACAGATTTTGCATCATGCGGATGAACGCCAGCGGTTGAGTAACAGTAGTTCGGCCATTGCTGCGCCATTTGTTGCGCTTCAATGCTCTCTTCAATACTGGTGCCCGTAATTATTAAATGCTTCACACCCGCTTCTTGAGCACGCGTGATCACGTCCGCACGATCTTTATCAAAACGGTTGTTTGTTAAGTTAACACCAATATCTATCATCTGTTTATCCATTCTCTACACAGCACTATGTGTCACTCAGTATATCGAGCCGATCCATTCTGTGCCAAACCCATATTCAAGATATAAAAAAACCGACGATTAGGTCGGTTTTTTTCATCATCACATAGTACAAAGTACTATTTACTGCTGCTCTTCGTGCTCGCTATCATCCAACTCATCATTATCACGCACATAAAAACGTGAGAAGAATAAGCCAACTTCAAACAATAAACACATAGGTACAGCCAACAAGGTCTGAGAAACAATATCAGGCGGTGTTAACAGCATACCAACAACAAACGCACCTACGATAATATAAGGACGTTTACTACGTAGAGATTCCGGATCAGTCGCACCAGTCCAACACAACAGAATAATAGC
Source organism: Photobacterium sp. GB-56 (assembly GCF_003026105.1). Lineage (GTDB taxonomy): Bacteria > Pseudomonadota > Gammaproteobacteria > Enterobacterales > Vibrionaceae > Photobacterium. Next base: position 77,296 of record NZ_PYNW01000016.1, read on the forward strand.
AACAGGAATTTCAAAAGCGATGCCAAACGCCATAAATAGCGCGAGGACGAAATCGAGATAGTTCGAAATATCTGTTGCCACCTCTACCCCTTGAGGGGCGACACTGGTGAAGAACTTAAAGACCAATGGAAACACAACGTAATAAGCAAATGCGACACCGGCGTAAAACAGCAATGAGCTGGAAAACAACAATGGCATAATTAGCTTGCGTTCATGTTTGTATAAACCTGGAGCAATAAAACCCCAGACTTGATACAAAATCATTGGCACAGCAATAAACACTGAGGTTACTAAGGTCAGTTTTATCGGTGTAAAGAACGGTGAAGCAACGTCTGTAGCGATCATAGTTGCACCGGCAGGCATTCGCTCTACTAATGGTGCAGCTAAGAAGGCATAGATATCATTGGAAAACCATACTAAACATAGAAAAACCACCAGTACACTTATGATAGAACGCAAAAGTCGCGTACGTAGTTCAAGTAAATGACTAAATAGCGGCTGCGTATCTTCGACTTTTGACATAGTGATGTAATTTATTCCTGCTTTTGTGAAGTCGTTGCTGAGGTTTGCTCGTCTTTATCAGCATAGGGGCGCTGAACATCTGAAGCCGCTTTTTTAAGCTCATCAACAGAGTCTTGCAATTCAGGCGCTAAGTCCTTCATTCCCATTTGTTCGGCTTTTTTTAAATTGGCTTGCAGTTCCTGAATTTTCAGTTCCTGAGACAATTCATCTTTCACCGAGTTTGCCATATTACGAGCAGCACCTATCCACTGCGATACCGTACGAATCGCAACGGGTAGACGTTCTGGCCCCAGTACTACTAATCCCACCACGGAGATCAGTACTAACTCCCAGAACCCGATATCAAACACGTCTTAAACCTGCTCTTTGTCTTTTTGATTAGTTGTCGTCTGATCCGCTGGCTTTTGTTCGTCAGCAATTTTCTTTTGTTCAAAGTCAGCATCGTTGTCTGACTCTTTTTTCGCAGCAGGTGCTGCTGCAGCTGCTTCATCATCGCTGATTGCTTTTTTGAAACCTTTAACTGCAGAACCTAGGTCGCCGCCTAGAGTACGAAGTTTTTTTGTTCCGAACAAAAGAACAATGATCAGTGCAATGATTAACAATTGCCAAATACTGATACCACCCATGCTTGTTTTACCTCAGCTTTATGTGGTTAATAACGAAAGTGCGTTTATTAACGCAACTATAAGTATAGGCGAAAGCCCAACCGATTATTTTCGGCAGGTACGCCATCCTAGCAACCAAAATAGGGTTCCTACACCAACAGAAACTGCAGGGTACGTTGCTACTTGATCACCAAAAAGTATTGCAGCACACACCATAAAGGTGGCACCGATACCAAAGTAGAACCTTGCCTGGTTATGAGTACGTCGATTTTCCATGAAGTTATCATAGAGTTTATCAATACGTTGATTCATTACCTTGCCTTGGCGCAAACTGTCGTAAAGTAATTCAGGCAATTCAGGCAATTTTTCAGCCCAAAAAGGTGCTTTACTTTTTATTGCATCAAGAATGCCTTGCGGACCTACCTGATGTGACATCCAGTTTTCCAAGAACGGCTTGGCTGTTGCCCACAAATCAAGTTGTGGATACAACTGGCGTCCTAAGCCTTCAACATACAACAAGGTCTTTTGTAACAAGACCAGCTGCGGTTGCACTTCCATATTAAAACGGCGAGCAGTATTAAATAAATTTAACAACACATGGCCGAATGATATTTCACACAGTGGCTTTTCAAAAATAGGTTCACACACTGTACGAATAGCAAATTCAAACTCATCCACATTGGTATCATGAGGAACCCAGCCAGAATCAACGTGTAATTCTGCAACCTTACGATAATCACGATTAAAGAAAGCCAATAAGTTTTCCGCTAAGTATCGTTTATCTTCTCGGTTAAGTGTCCCTACAATGCCGCAATCTAGCGCAATCCATTGCGGATTTTCCGGATGCTCATAGGAGACAAAAATATTTCCTGGGTGCATATCGGCATGGAAAAAGCTGTCACGAAATACCTGAGTAAAAAAGATATTAACTGCATTTTCCGATAATAGTTTTAAATTCGTACCATTGGCTTTCAAGCCTTCAATATTAGAAACTTGAATACCATAGATACGTTCCATTACAAGAAGATTAATACTACTATAATCAGTATAAACTTCTGGTACATATAAGGTTTCATCACCATCAAAGTTACGACGAAGTTGAATACTATTCGCCGCTTCGCGCATTAAATCGAGCTCATCAAGCAAGGTTTTTTCGTATTCGCGAACCACTTCAACAGGACGTAAGCGGCGCGCTTCTGGCTGGAGACGAGAAACTATCTCGGCCATCCTGTACATCAGCTTAATGTCAGCTTCAATAATCGGCTTAATATCAGGACGAATAACTTTAAAAACAATCTCTTTGCCGTTTTCTTTTAAGGTTGCAGTATGCACTTGAGCAATCGATGCTGACGCTAATGCAACTTCATCAAAATCGTCAAACCACTGCTCTAACGGCCCGCCTAATGATTCCTCAATAGTACGTTTAGCTAATTTGCCATCAAAAGGTTCAACTTGGTCTTGTAATAATGCCAGCTGATCTGCAATGTGCGGCGGAAAAAGATCGCGACGCGTTGACATCATTTGACCAAACTTGATCCATACCGGACCGAGTTCTTGCAATGCTAAACGTAAACGCTCACCCAATGGCACATCGGGGTATTCATTTTTGATCCAAAATAGCGATTTACGTAATTTTTTAGGAAGTTCGGTACGTGGATCAACCGGAATAAAGTCATCCAATCCATAGCGCAGTTGTACTTGAATAATACGGTACAACCGTTTTATTTCTGAGTAGCTCATCATTGCCAATTTATCGCTCAAGTAACTGGTTCAAACGGGCCTCAAAACGCGCAACATCCGATTTCAAGTCATCCACTTGATCGTAAAAATGCACCATTTCTAAAGGCTGTGGTAATAGTTGCCATTCTTCAGTGATCACTTCCGCTAAATCGCGTTGGCGATTCTTTACCCCTTGGCGAATAAATCGACTCCCCGACTTTACACTACTGACTAAAGTATGAGCAACTACATCACCCGTATATTGCGATAATTTTTCTTCGACATCGGGCTTCAAACCACTTAGCAAAGTGGAAAAATGCTGAGCCAATTGTAGATCGCCATCGAGTGCTAACTTATCGGCTTTAATTAGCTGCGTTAAGTTAGCTTGTTGTCGTAGCTCGGGTAACACCGTAAGGTTTAAAGCTAATTGGCAATCCACCTCGCCTTCAAATCCAGCAAGCACATCAATTTGATGACTGAAAACAAAGTACAAGGTTTTGTTAAATTCATTTAGCGTAACGCTAATGACTTTACCGCGTAAACGAGTAAGACGACGCTGACTATCAGCATCGTCTTTGAGTAATTGATTCAGTGATGTTTCAACCGCACCGGTAACAAAAGCATCTAACGGCATAGAGTCATCCTCAGAACTTATAACCACGGTGCAAGGCAACAATACCGCCCGTTAAGTTGTAATAACTGGTTTGATCAAATCCAGCTTCATCCATCATACCTTTCAAGGTTTCTTGATCAGGATGCATGCGGATAGATTCAGCAAGGTAACGATAGCTTTCTGCATCATTGGCAATAATTTCACCCATTTTTGGTAATAGGTGGAATGAGTACGCATCGTAAACTTTTGATAATGGTTCTAGTAACGGCTTTGAGAACTCTAATACTAATAAACGACCGCCTGGTTTTAACACGCGATACATTGAACGCAGCGCTTTGTCTTTGTCGGTGACGTTACGTAAACAAAAGCTGATGGTGATGCAATCAAAGTAATCGTCAGGAAACGGCAGCTCTTCAGCATTAGCTTGAACATATCCCACGTTACCGACAATGCCACTGTCTCGCAGTTTACTGCGGCCAACGTTCAACATCGAGTTGTTGATATCAGCCAAAATAACCTGACCTGTTTCACCCACGATACGTGAAAATTTCGCCGTTAAATCACCGGTGCCGCCGCCTAAATCCAGTACACGTTGACCTTTGCGTACACCACTGCAGTCAATCGTGAAGCGCTTCCAAACGCGGTGAATACCCATCGACATCAAATCGTTCATGATGTCGTACTTTGCTGCAACCGAGTGAAAAACCTCAGCAACCATGGTTGCTTTCTCTTCTTTGGCGACGGTACGGAAGCCAAAGTGAGTCGTATCTTGTGTGGTGTCCGTCATGTTCAATCCGTTTATAGATACTGATGACGCTTGGCATCTACTTACGCAGCGTCATCAGTATTAAATGCATTTATTCAACTGGGCTTAGTGTACTTGATGGTTGCTCTTTGCTCAAAGCGCTTTACCTACCATTATGATAAATCCCCTTCAGATGGCACGGTAATATGAGAAAAGCCTCGGTATTCAGTTAGGTTAGATTGTGACTTTTCCACCAGCTGAGCACTAATATCACGTTTCACTTCAACCCCTAGTTGTTTGAAACTTTCTGCTTGGCGGATCACGTTGCCACGACCTGTTGCCAGTTTATTCATCGCCCCTTGATAACTTTGATTCGCTTTTTCTAACGATTGTCCCATCGCTTCCATATCCGTAACAAACAAGCGTAATTTGTCGTAAAGCTTGCCTGCACGATCAGCAATTTCTTTGGCATTTTGATTTTGTCGCTCATTACGCCACAAGTTATTAATAGTACGCAATGCCACCAGCAAGGTCGTTGGACTCACCAGCATGATATTTAAATCCATCGCATCCCGGATTAATGCCGGATCGGCTTCAATCGCAGCTTGGAACGCAGGTTCAACAGGAATAAACATCAAGACATAATCCAGACTTTGGATGCCATGAAGCTGATGGTAATCCTTACGGCTTAACCCACGCATATGGGCGCGCATCGAGGCAACATGTTCACTCATGGCGAGTTCACGCTCAGCGATAGTGTCTGCATTAAAGAAGCGCTCATACGCCACCAATGACATCTTGGCATCCACCACCACATCTTTTTGTTGGGGTAAATGCACCACAACATCGGGCTGATAACGCTTACCGTCTTCGTTTTCCAAACTGACTTGAGTTTGATATTCATGCCCTTCACGCAACCCTGAGTCAGACAATACTCGCGCCAGCACAACTTCGCCCCAGTTACCTTGGGCTTTGTTATCGCCTTTAAGGGCTTGGGTTAAGTTAATTGCCTCTTTCGCCATCTGCTCATTGAGCTGTTTAAGGCTATTGATTTGATGCACTAAAGTATGGCGCTCACGAGACTCTTGCGTGAAATTGTCATTAACCTGCTTTTTGAAACCTTCAAGTTGCTCTTTGAGTGGACTCAACAAGTTTTCTAAACTCATTTTATTCTGTTCATCCACCGTTCGAGTCTTCTGCTCAAATAAGCGATTAGCTAAACTTTCAAATTGAATACGCAAGCGTTCTTCAGCATTTTCTAATAGCTTAATTTTTTCATCTGCCGCTTTTTGTTCTTCAAAATGGCGGGCATCTTGCTCACGCAGATCGGCTTCAAGCCCCGCGCTGGCTAAGCGAGAATTATCAAGCTGCTCAGATAAATACTGCTTTTCATTTTGCAGCGCGTCAAAGTGACGCATTTTTTCTAATGCCGCAGCTAAGCGACCGTGCATTTGACGAATTTCATGGGTTAATCTGTCACGATCGTCATCTAACTCTTCCAGCTCTTGGTTTCTTTCTGCTAGCTGACTTTGTAATTGCTGCTCACGACTTAATGCTAAACGCGCATCTGATTCTGCTTGTTGCTCGACAAGCTGAAGCATTTGTTCGTATCGACCTTTATACCAGAATGCCGTGATCACACTGGCAACGGTGGCACCTAACAATGTTGCTAATGCGGTAATAACGCCACCACTTAACCATTCTGCCATAGTAAATTCTCTATCTTCCTGACAAATTATTCTCGCTTTTAAGGCTAAGAGGATACTGGATAAATGTCCAGCTAACGAAGAACAACTTAAACAATAAATAATGGATATAAGCGTTTTTGTTTGCACTCGATCACAGGCTATATCATCACTCGCTATTCACCTTTATAACCATCTCCTACACTGCGTTACCGTTTTTCATTTTTTAACAGGGATAGTCATGAACGAACGCCTCGCTTTAGGGTATGGCATTGCCGCTGTGTTACTTTGGTCTACTGTCGCCACTGCTTTTAAAATTACCTTAGCTTATTTTTCTCCCGTTCAAATGATGGTGATTGCTAGTAGCGTGTCTGCTCTCGCCCTTATTGTTATAGCTGGCTATAAAAAAACACTCCACCAGCTTAAGTCGACTTTTCTTCAACGTCCGCTTTACTACTTATTACTCGGACTTATCAATCCTTTCGCTTATTACTTAGTGTTATTTAAAGCCTACGAATTATTACCTGCTTCACAGGCTCAACCCATCAACTACAGTTGGGCAATCACTCTGACTTTAATGGCTGCACTTTTCTTAGGACAAAAAATTCAGCGTAAAGATTGGATAGCTTGCGTGCTGGGATATGGCGGTGTGGTGGTAATTGCGACTCAAGGTAATATTTCAGCCTTGAATTTCACCAGTCCGTTAGGCGTTGCGTTAGCGCTATTTTCGACACTGTTATGGGCAGGCTATTGGATTTTAAATACTAAAAATAAAGCCGATCCAATCCTCGGCTTATTACTGGGCTTTTTAGTCTCGCTGCCATTTTCTATCGGCTTGAGTCTGTATCTTGGCGGTTGGCAAAGTGTACCTTGGCAAGGATGGGCAGCAGTCACGTATGTTGGTTTATTTGAAATGGGGATCACCTTTGTTTTATGGCTCAATGCGCTACGGTTAACCCGTAATACCGCTAAGATCAGTAACCTGATTTTTATCTCACCTTTTATCTCTTTATTATTGCTCGCCACAATTATTGGTGAAACGATTCATCCCTCAACATTGATCGGCTTAATATTAATTATTGCAGGACTCGTAATCCAACAATGGCGAAATAAAAAAGTCCCGATTGTTGAATAGCTAAATTTAACCAAAAAAAAGCCTGTCGATTTGACAGGCTGTACGGATAAGGCTGTCACCACCTTACCTTTAAACTCATAATATTTATTAATTCTGTACCGTTAACTGTGGGTGCCAACGACGCCCGATTTTAGACACTAAAATCAATAATCCTGGGATCAGTAACCACATTTGTAACGTCATTAGCACGGGGGATGAGAAATCTAATCGTTGGGTTAGGCTCACCATGACACCAGCACCACTCATTTGGAATAGCCCCAATAATGCTGCTGCAGTTCCAGCACGATCGCCAAATGGTGCTAATGCTTTTCCGGCTGCAGAGCCTAATACAAAAGCAAAACCAAAGGAACAAATGAAGATTGGCACCATAAAAGCCCATGCTTGCTGTAATGGGCTTAATAGCAGCATCAGAGCGCCAGCCATCATTAAGATAATCAAACCAGTACGTAACGTTCGGCGAGTACCAAAGCGATCCATAAATCTGGGTGCAACCATACAGGCTGTAATATTGAGCACAGCATTAATACCAAACCAGATCGTAAACTGGTTCATGTCTTGACCAAGGTGGTTCATCAACCACACTGGTGCTGAAGTTACATAGGCTAAAATCACCGCCATCGCTAACATGCAAAGTGTAGCGTGAAATAAAAATGTTGGTTCGCGAAATACCGACCAGTAACGACTAAGACTAATAGTAGAGCCTTTCACATTAGTACTGACAGGGCGTGTTTCTTTAAATAACACCATCACAAAAAGACCTGCAACTAACGCAAATCCTGCCATGAAACTAAAGTTTGAACGCCAGCCAAAATGATGAGTAAGCCAAGTGCCTAAAAGAGGAGCAAGCGCAGGAATAAAACAAATCGCACCATTTAAATAGCTGATCATACGACCGCTTTTTTCAGCGCCAAAACTATCACGAACCGCAGCAAAAGCAGCAACAGAGGTTGCGCAAGCACCAAAGCCTTGTAGCAAGCGTGCCAACAAAAGTAAATCTAAACTATGTGCAACATAAGCCATCACAGCACTAAACCCGTAAATGACAATACCACCAAGAGCAATCGGACGACGACCAATACGATCAGCTAATGGGCCAGCTATTAATTGTCCGAGACCAAGGCTAAACATGAACCATGTCACCGTATCTTGAACACGGGTAGGATCAACTTGAAAAGCATTTGCCATAACAGGCAATGCAGGAAGATAAATGTCTATAGCCAACGGGCTAAATAACACCAAGGTCACCATTAAGGCGACAAGCCGAGTATCGGTAGAAGTAGAGGTTGTCATGTGGCGTTCCTAGAAAAAGATCGCGCAAGTCTACGGTGTTATGAGAGTGAATAAAAATGGTTTATTTTCAATACCGCTTTTCCAAATTGGAATCCACCAGCCAACGTATTAATCACTAAGATAAATAGAGTCATAAGGTGAATACCCTGTTATTTATCATAGAGACAATTGAAGCGAGCCGCTAAAAAAGCTAACGTAACAATATTAAACCTAAATCGCTAATACCACAGTGATCAGGGTGAATTAGATCTAACCGCCTTCTAAAGGTGGTTTCTTGACAAGGAACAGACATGCAAACAGTTATCGCACAACGTATTGAGCAAATCCGTCAATGGCTTGAAACACAGCAGCTCGATGCCTTACTGATCCCTCATGAAGATGAATATCTTGGTGAGTACATTCCCGATCATAATGAGCGCCTTCATTGGCTAACTGGATTTACTGGCTCAGCAGGTGCTGCCGTGATCACTCGTGATCGTGCTGCAATGTTTGTTGATGGTCGTTATGTTGTGCAAGTGCGCAAGCAAGTACCGGGTGATGTGTTTGAATATTGTCATTTGATCGAGCAACCACCGGTGCACTGGGTATTAGAAAATCTAGCAGCAGGTAGCAAAGTCGCTATTGATAACCGCCTACACAGTGCTGCATGGCTGAAAAATGCCACGACAACCCTTGATGGTGAACTAGAGCTAGTATCAGTTAACGAAAACCCAATTGATGAACTATGGCTTGATCGCCCAGCACCAAAACTGTCGGATGCGGAGTTAATGGGTCTAGAGTATGTCGGTCAATCAAGTGAAGAAAAACGTGAACAAATTGCCGCACTACTAAAAAAACAAAAAGCTGATGCTGCCTTTTTAAGTCAGCTTGATAGCATTGCTTGGCTACTCAATGTTCGTGGTGATGACGTTCACTGTCTACCCGTTCTGCTGTCAGCTGCTGTGATCCACAGCGATGCATCAGTTGATTTCTACATCGATCATCACCGCCTACCAGAAGGTTTTGCAACGCACGTAGGTAACGGCGTCAATATCCGCGAGCCAGAGCAACTCGCCGCGGGTTTAGCCGCACTTTCAAGTAAACGTGTACAGTTTGATTCAGCGAACAGTAATGCATGGGCAGCTCAGCAACTGACTGATGCTGGCGCACTGCTTATTGAAGCAGCTAATCCAACACTGCTACCAAAAGCCGCTAAAAATACGACTGAAATAAATGGCATGAAAGCGTGTCATATTCGTGATGGTGTCGCGATCTCTAAATTTCTTGCGTGGGTAGATAATCAAGTTGCAAGTGGCAATCTATTAGATGAAGCAGTGCTTTCCGATCAACTTTGGCAATTCCGTCAGCAAGATCCAAGCTGTCGTGACGTGAGCTTCGATACGATTTCCGCCTCTGCGGGTAATGCAGCAATGTGTCACTATAACCACATTGACCAACCACAGCCAGGCAAGCTGCAAATGGATACGGTTTACTTAGTCGATTCAGGCGGTCAATACCCTGACGGTACGACCGATATCACCCGTACTATCGCTATCGGTAATCCAGGTGATGAAGTAAAACAAGCCTTCACACTGGTACTAAAAGGTCATATTTCATTGGCTTCGGCACGTTTCCCGAAAGGTACAACAGGCTCACAACTTGACGCACTCGCGCGTCAGCATCTATGGGCACATGGCTTTGATTATGATCATGGTACAGGTCACGGAGTGGGCCACTTCTTAAGTGTTCATGAAGGTCCACAACGCATTTCTAAAGTGGCTAACCCAACCGCGCTACTGTCAGGTATGGTGTTATCTAACGAGCCAGGTTATTACCGTGCAGACGCATTTGGTATTCGTATCGAAAACCTTGAACTGGTCGTCGATATTGAAACTCAAGGTGACATGAACGTCATGGGTTTTGAATCGTTAACCCGTGCGCCAATCGATAAGCGTTTAATCGATCCTGCACTATTAACTGACGTAGAGCTTGCATGGCTTAACAACTATCACCAAATCGTGTTTAACGTGATCAGCCCATCGCTGACAGGTAGTGATCTTGAGTGGCTAACACAAGCGACATCACCACTAAGCCGCTAACGCTTAGATAAGAAAAAGAAAAGCCGGTACGCATCACGTACTGGCTTTTTATTATCCAGAATAGGCGGGATGCCAATCTTTCCACACCACTTCAAACCCCTGTTGCTTGACCGCTGTAGCGACATCTGCGACCGAACGTTCATCACTGATTGCAAACTGTTCTAGCTCTGGCGTGTCATCAGCGTATCCGCCCGGTTGGGTTTTAGAGCCCGCCGACATACTAGTGATCCCCAAGGGCAATACATTATCGCGAAAATGCGGTGATTCTCGCGTCGATAACGACAGCTCAACTTCAGGATTAAACAACCGATAAGCACAAATCAATTGCACCAGTTGGCGATCCGTCATCACCGATTTAGGCTCTAATCCACCAGTACAGGGTCTTAAACGTGGAAATGAAATCGAATAGCGGCTTTGCCAATACGTCCGCTCAAGATAAGCCAAATGACTGGCAACAAAAAAACAATCCGTGCGCCATTCTTCCATACCGATCAAAGCACCAATCCCTATCTTGTCTATTCCGGCTTTTGCTAACCGATCTGGTGTCGCTAAGCGGTATTCAAAATTGGTTTTATTGCCTCGTAAATGATGCTTCGCATAGGTTGGCGCATTATAAGTTTCTTGATACACCATCACCGCATCTAAACCAAGTTGTCTCAGCTCTTGATACTCATCTTGCTCTAGTGGCTGTACTTCCATTGCCAAATAACTGAAGTGCTGTTTGATTTGAGGGATCGCATCACGAAAGTAATTCATACCAACTTTGGTTTGATGCTCGCCAGTGACCAGTAACACACTATCAAAATTTAGCGCTTTTATTGCCTCACACTCTCGCTCTATTTCTTGTTCACCCAAGGTACGACGCTTAATGCGATTTTCCATCGAAAAACCACAATAGGTACACGCATTGGCACACAGATTCGAAAGGTATAACGGCACATAAAAACTCATGGTATGACCAAACCGCTGACGTGTTAGCATCGCAGAGAGTTGTGCCATTTGCTCTAAGTAAGGTTCAGCCGCAGGGGAGATTAAGGCTTTGAAATCCTCTAGATCCAGCGTTGATTTTCCTAAAGCACGCTCAACATCGGTAGCCGTTTTAGTATAAATCGACAAACGGATATCATCCCAATCCATTTGTTGCCAAACATCCACAAAGCTCATATTGGCTCCTTAATCGTTAAGAAATGCCGTTAATGGACTTGATGCAATTGCATGGTTCACCTTACCTGCAAGACCCGCTTCATAGGCCATACGACCACTTTCCACGGCCAATTTAAATGCACGCCCCATTGCAATCGGATCACTTGCCGCTGCGATGGCAGTATTGACCAATACCGCATCAGCCCCCATTTCCATCGCTTCTGCGGCATGAGAAGGTGCCCCAATGCCCGCATCCACCACCACAGGTACTTGCGCCTGATCGATAATAATGCGAAGAAAATCGCGAGAAGCGACCCCTTTATTCGAGCCAATCGGCGCACCTAATGGCATCACGGCAGCGCAACCCACATCTTCTAATCGCTTACAAAGCACAGGATCGGCATGACAGTAAGGCAGTACAACAAACCCTTCTTTTACCAACTGCTCTGCCGCTTTTAGCGTTTCAATCGGATCAGGCATGAGGTATTTTGGATCAGGGTGAATTTCTAATTTTAGCCAATTCGTCCCCAATGCTTCTCGGACTAACTGCGCAGCAAAGATCGCTTCTTTGGCATTTTTCGCCCCTGACGTATTAGGCAGTAAATTCACTCCAGCTTGGATCAGTGGCGCTAAGATATCGTCATCACGCTCAGCGATATTGACCCGCTTTAGTGCCATAGTCACGAGCTCAGATCCTGTTGCTAAAATCGATTCTGCCATGACATCACGATTGGCGTATTTACCTGTTCCGGTAAACAGTCTCGATGTGAATGTTTTATCTGCAATAGTCAACATATTAACCTCCAGCTATCGCTTGAAATAACGCGATCTGATCGCCATCAGCAATGACGGTTGTCGACCACTCACTGGCTCCAACAATGCGCTGATTTATCGCGACCGCAGTACCTTGTATGGGTAAATCTAACTGCTTAACAAATTGATGAACGGTTTGCTCAGCCTCGCAAGACATAGATTCATCGTTCAACCAGATAGTTATCATGGTAGCCATTTACACAACCTCTCTTTGATCTTGCTGACCACACACAGGGCAACCAGAATCAGCATCGATTGATACCTGCTGCCATTTTCCTGTTAAGCCATTAAATTGCTGCAGCAAACCAAACCCAACTTCAGCAACACCTGCGATAGCTTTGATCGCATTAAGCGCTTGTAACGTTCCAATAGTGCCAACAACAGGCCCCATCACGCCGTTACTACGACAATTTTTATCTTGTGGTGACGCTTCAGTACTAAATGGAAACACACATTGATAACACGGTGAGGCCTGCCTGAAATCAAACGCCAGTAACTGTCCTTGCCAACCTATCGACGCACCGGCAATCAGTGGTGTTTGATGCTGATAACAAGCTTGATTGACCGCATAACGGGTAGCCCAGTTGTCACTGCAATCAAGTACAATATCGGCCTGTTGTACTTCCATTACGAGTTGAAAACCTGCAAGCTTAGCTTTTACTGCACGCGTTCGTACCAATGGGTTCAATGCTAAAAGCTGATCACAGGCTGCTTGCGCTTTATTGAGTGACACATCGGTTTCTCGATAAATCACCTGACGCTGCAAGTTCGAACTCTCAACCTCATCATCATCAGCAATCACCAGTAACCCAACACCCGCAGCCGCTAAATACATCGCTGCCGCTGAGCCTAAACCTCCCGCACCGACGATCAATACCTTGGCATTGTTAAGTGCAAGTTGCCCCTGCTCTCCCATCTCTTCCAGCATGATTTGTCGGTTATATCGAATAAAAGCAGTATCAGAGAGTCTGTCAGTTGTCATCCTTAACCTCCCGCTCAGATAAGCATTGATTGAGTTGTTCGACGGCAATCGCAGGCTCACTTGACTGGGTGATCGCGCGTACCACCGCAACACTACTTACCCCTGTTTTCCAAACGACGGGCACACGAGATAAATCAATCCCCCCAATTGCCACTGTTGGAAACGTATTGCCAATCAATTGTTGATACAGCTTTAAGCGGTGAACGCCTTGCGGTAATGACGGCATTTGCTTGGTTGTGGTTGGGTAAATATGACCAAGGGCGATATAACTGGGATTAAATGCCATCGCACGTAATATCTCGTAATACCCATGGGTTGAGATCCCTAAGCGAAGATTCGCTTGTTGAATGGCATTGAGATCAGCGACCGCTAAATCTTCTTGTCCCAAATGCACCCCAAAAGCACCATGCTCAATAGCCAGTTGCCAATAGTCATTAATAAAGACCTGCGCATTTGCCTGCAGACCTAACGCAATAGCATGAGCAACATCTTGGTTCAAACCTTGTGCATTCGGATCTTTGATCCGCAGCTGAGTGGTTTTCACATCCAATTCAAGTAACTGCTTAACCCATTGGACGGAATCCACTACCGGATATAACTTCAGTTTATCACTATCAACAGCAGCAAAAGCTTCAACTGGCTGACATTCGAATTGCCAACCAATATCTGACAGCTTTGAAAAATTAGCACAAACGATGTCAGGGAAAGCCTCACGCTCAGTTGGCCAAATGCCCATCTGCGTTGACTGGGCATACGCCCTTGCCAGCACTAGAGCATCTTCTAAGGGGTAATCAAGCGCGAGTGCCACCAATAACATCGCTCTCTGTTGAGTCGCATTACCAAGCTCAACACTGAAACAACCACGAACGTCACCATCATGATGCCAAAGATCAAGATAACCACCATTGACAGGTAAACCACATACCACAACGTTAGATCGTTTCAGTATTTGCGCTTTGATCAGCGAAAGATCTACCTCAGAAGATACCCATTGATCTTGAAATACATAATCAATTAGCTGAGTGGAGCAGGCTTGTTCAAAGCCCACTCGTTTAACGCAAGAGGGCGTCGATACCTCTATCCACTCTTGGCTTGATGGTATTAACGTGACTTGCTCACCTAACTGATACTCTGCAGCAGAGGCTAATAATGGCTCAATATGCATCACCAGAGACGATAAGACCTTTGGTAAGCTTAAGGTGCTCATTAGCTTTCCTCTTTAGCTAGGTGATATAACTCACTACCTTTAGATCGAAACTCTTGTGCTTTTTGCTGCATGCCTTCAAGTGGATCATCTAATAGCTTGATCGCGATTTCTGAGTCTTCTAACCCCTTAGCGTAATCTCGTACTTCTTGAGAGATCTTCATTGAACAGAATTTAGGGCCACACATTGAACAGAAATGGGCAACTTTGCCTGACTCTTGAGGGAGAGTTTCATCGTGATAGGCACGCGCCGTTTCAGGGTCAAGACCGAGATTAAATTGATCTTCCCAACGGAATTCAAAACGCGCTTTAGATAAGGCATTATCGCGCACTTGTGCACCAGGGTGGCCTTTTGCTAAATCAGCAGCATGGGCACAGAGTTTATAAGTGATAAGACCGACTTTTACATCGTCTTTATTAGGCAAGCCTAAGTGTTCTTTGGGTGTCACATAACAAAGCATTGCACAGCCATACCAGCCAATCATCGCCGCACCAATACCCGATGTAATATGATCATAACCCGGTGCGATGTCTGTCGTCAGTGGGCCTAAGGTATAGAATGGCGCTTCATGACAATGCTCTAGCTGCTCTTCCATGTTTTCTTTAATCATGTGCATGGGTACGTGACCGGGGCCTTCAATCATGACCTGCACATCGTATTCCCATGCAATTTTAGTTAACTCACCTAATGTGCGTAGTTCACTAAACTGGGCTTCATCATTAGCATCGGCTACAGAACCTGGACGCAAGCCATCGCCCAGTGATAGTGAAATATCGTATTGCGCACAGATCTCACAAATCTCACGGAAGTGCTGATAGAGGAAGCTTTCTTTATGGTGTGCCAAACACCACTTCGCCATGATAGAGCCGCCACGCGATACAATACCGGTTACACGTTTCGCCGTCATAGGTACATAACGAAGCAGTACGCCAGCATGGATAGTGAAGTAATCCACCCCTTGCTCAGCTTGCTCTAGTAATGTGTCACGGAACACTTCCCAGTTAAGGTTCTCAGCCACACCATTTACTTTTTCAAGTGCTTGGTACATAGGTACAGTACCAATCGGAACAGGGCTATTACGAATGATCCATTCACGCGTTTCGTGAATATTTCGACCAGTTGATAAATCCATTACCGTATCGCCACCCCAACGGGTCGACCAGACAAGTTTTTCAACTTCTTCTTCAATCGATGAACTCACCGCTGAGTTACCAATATTGGCATTCACTTTAACAAGGAAATTACGGCCAATGATCATTGGCTCAGTTTCAGGATGGTTAATGTTGGCAGGAATAATTGCTCGGCCTTCAGCCACTTCTTTACGCACAAACTCAGGCGTAATTTCTTTTGGTAAATTAGCACCAAAGCTCACACCTGGATGTTGTTGGTTTAATACTTCATCACGGTATTTCGCACGACCCATATTTTCACGGATCGCGATATATTCCATCTCAGGCGTAATAATACCTTGGCGCGCATAATGTAATTGCGTCACACAACGCCCAGCTTTTGCACAACGAATACGCGCACGTTCCGCAAAACGTAAATCATCAAGCGTCTTATCATCTAAACGTTCATTGGCATACTCAGAGCTTAACCCTTCTAGTAATTCAGTATCGTCACGCTCTGCGATCCATTGCTCACGCACTAACGGCAAGCCATTATAGATATCGATGTTTTTTTCAGGATCAGTGTAAAAACCAGAAGTGTCGTAAACGCGAATAGGCTCGTTAGGCTCAAAGATAGGATTATCTTTACCGCCACCAACCAAGCTATCAGCTAAAGTGATTTCACGCATAGGAACAAGCACATCAGGACGGCTACCTTGAACATACACTTTCTGTGAGTTCGGGTATGGTTGCGCTGTTAATGATTCAATAAATTGTTTCGCTTCCAGTCTCGCTTGCTTGCGATTCGACATAGCAGTTTCCTTGATTTTTCAATGTAGGGGAAAATGCTTGGCGGATGGGCGTAAACAAGAGGTGTGTACCTAAGTACAGCTATGCAGATGCATACAGTGATCCCTTAAGATATGTAGCAGAAGACATTCTCTCGTTCCCTTCGCAGGTATTAGCCTGATCAGGTTCAACGGATCCCGCAATGCGGTCTCAGCCATATGGCACTCCGACAAGTAGCAATGAGTATAAAGAAGCCGTTATAGTGCAACAACCTTTATACTGAGAAAAATAATAAAAAGTGACAAACAACAAAAAGCCGTGCATCAACACGGCTTATTATTACATTGCATATTTTAATCGTTGTTACTGTGAAATTAATACATCACAACCTAGGTGATTAGCCAAAGAATCACTTAAATCACCAAACAAGTGAAAAGTCGATTTATGGTAACCGGTGATCACTAGGCTAGCATTCAGTTCTTTTGCTAAAGCCTCTATATGCTTTGAAACATCGCCATCTGCAGTATGTATCGCTTTAACTTTATGAGAAGAAGCTGTAATTAAATCAGATAACTCTTTCATGCGTTTTTTTGCAATCGCATCATGCTCTTCTTGTAGCTCAACTTCCACATCAATAAAACTTACGTTTCCGATCCCTGGCTCAACATAAGCAACATGTAAATCAGCGTGATTTTGCTCAGCGATAACGCCAGCTTTCACCATCAATTTATGCGCATTTTTATCTTCAGGATTAACCGCTAATAACACTGTTTGGTAAAGCGACATACCTAGCCTCCTTGAGCTAAGGCTCATAGTAAATTCATTATTTATGATTATGATGCTATAAATATAGCTATACAACTAAGTATTACGCTGACTATTTAATATTAACTTAAATCAATGATTGCATTTTTGGAGAGTTCTCACTCTTCTCGCTAGCGATTATCATGAGCGCTTTCTATCATTACCTAAAAATATAAACGAGATCCCAATGAGCCAATATTTATTACTAGGATTCATCGCGCTTGGTGGTGCATTCGGCGCCTGCTCAAGATACCTCATTTCTGAGCTATGCGTAATGCTATTTGGCCGTGGCTTCCCATACGGTACTTTAACCGTAAACGTGCTGGGCTCCTTGATCATGGGGCTATTGATGTCAGCACTTAATCAAGGAATGATTGAAGCTGCACCATGGCGACCTATTATCGGCTTAGGCTTCCTAGGCGCACTAACAACATTCTCCACGTTCTCAATGGACAATGTTGTCTTGATGCAACAAGGTGAATTTTTCAAAGCAGGTTTAAACATTTTACTTAACGTTATTGTCAGCATTGCTGCTTGTTATGTTGGCTACCAGCTTATGATGAAAAGTTAATAGATAACCGATAAAAAAACCGCCTGCATGGCGGTTTTTTTTATATCTAAATTAAACGAGTCATCACTTTATGCTAATGAAGAAGAACAAGTAATTCATTATTCTATTTAGATTAAAATTCTAAGTAACGCTATATATTTCTTAGCTATGTTTATGGCACTTATCTTCAGACGAAAAAAAACCTGAATCTTTCGATTCAGGTTTCTTTAATAAAGTGGCGGAGCGGACGGGACTCGAACCCGCGACCCCCGGCGTGACAGGCCGGTATTCTAACCAACTGAACTACCGCTCCACACGGAGATAAAACTTTCGTTTTATCCGATATCCGTAGTTCAAAACGAATATCTTAACTTTTTGTCTTCACTTTTTGTCTTCACTTTTTGTAAAAGTGAAAACGAATTAGAAGCCTGGCGATGTCCTACTCTCACATGGGGAGACCCCACACTACCATCGGCGCTATTACGTTTCACTACTGAGTTCGGCATGGGATCAGGTGGGTCCATAACGCTATGGTCGCCAAGCAAATTCG
>NZ_PYNW01000017.1 GCF_003026105.1 Photobacterium sp. GB-56
CGAACCTTCGAAGGCAGTGCCGGCAGATTTACAATCTGCTCCCTTTGGCCACTCGGGAACCCCACCACGGGGTATTGCTATATTTGGCTTTCGCCAGAAAAGACGTCAGTGGCGACAACTTTTCAAAATAGATGGTGGTGGGGGAAGGATTCGAACCTTCGAAGGCAGTGCCGGCAGATTTACAATCTGCTCCCTTTGGCCACTCGGGAACCCCACCACGGGGTGTTGCTATATTTGGCTTTCGCCAGAAAAGACGTCAGTGGCGACAGCTTTTCAAATTAGATGGTGGTGGGGGAAGGATTCGAACCTTCGAAGGCAGTGCCGGCAGATTTACAATCTGCTCCCTTTGGCCACTCGGGAACCCCACCACAAGTGCGGGGCGGATAATAGCAAACATTCGGATCCTGTAAAGACTTTTCTTTTAAATACTGAGTGTTTGCCTGAATTTTCATCAGATTACCAATTGTTGCTTATATTTACATTTCTTGACGTTGCTAAACCGTAGATTCAGATATGATTGCGGCAGGATTATTTATGGTGTGTTGATAATGAAAAAAATGGCCGTAGCAATATTAGTAACTGCAGTGTTATCTGGTGGTTACTTCTACTTTCAGGGAACCTCTCATGCTGCGCAAGAAAAGAAGGATGCGCGATCAAGCCGTGTTGTGAGTGTCACGACGGGAACGGTCTCTTCTATGCCTATCGCTCAATCACTTTCTTTAACTGGAAAGTTGCAAGCTGAGCACTCTGTAAATATTGCAGCAGAAACATCTGCACAGATTAAAAACATCGAGGTTAAACCAAATCAACGTGTTCAAAAAGGCACGCTATTAATTCAACTTAATGATGACAAAGCAAAAGCGGCTTTTGATGAAGCTCTAGCCTATTTCAATGACGAGCAACGTAAATTAAACGAATTTAAACGCTTAGTGAAACGTGGAGCTATCACTCAAACAGAAATTGATGCGCAGACGACCAGTGTCAATATCGCTCAAGCTCGTTTAAAAGCGGCGCGTGCTGAGCTTAATGATTATATGATCCGTGCGCCTTTTAATGGCACAGTTGGACTCTTTGATTTCAGCCAAGGTCATCGTGTTGCTGAAGGCGTGGAACTGTTGACGTTTGACGATCTTTCGACAATGCGATTAGACATTCCTGTTCCTGAACAATATCTCTCACACCTTATACCGGGAATGAAAGTTATCGCAACAAGCCAAGCATGGCCTGATCGTGTGTTTAATGGTGAAGTACAAGCGATTGATTCACGTGTTCAAACCGATTCTTTAAATATCAAAGTTCGAGTGGTATTTGATAACAAAGATAATTCACTTAAGCCTGGCATGCTGTTAGCGGCAGATATAGGTTTTGTCCCACAACCTAAAGCGGTAATTCCAGTTCAAGCGATTGAATACTCAGGAACTAAACGCTTTATCTACCTTGTTGACGATAAACAAAAAGTCCATCGAACTGAAGTGGAGCTTGGTGCCCGTATTGATAATACCGTGGTCGTTAATAAGGGGGTAGAGATTGGCGATCGTATTGTTGTTCAAGGATTAGTGAATATGCGAGATGGAATAAAAGTTTCGGATATAACAGCAACAAAGAATGATTCACAGCATGGAGCAAGTAGTTAATGTGGTTATCAGACATTTCGGTTAAACGCCCTGTTGTTGCCATTGTTTTAAGCTTATTGCTGTGTGTGTTTGGTGTGGTGTCTTTCTCTAAATTAGCCATAAGAGAAATGCCTGATGTAGAAAGCCCTGTTGTTACCGTGATGACTACATATGACGGCACATCAGCGACGGTAATGGAAAGCCAAGTTACTACTCCGATCGAAGATGAGTTGTCAGGTATTAGTGGCATTGACAACATCACCTCGATAACACGAAATGGCATGTCACGTATTTCGATTGAATTTTCGATGGATTGGGACCTTACCGAAGGTGTCAGTGATGTGCGTGATGCGGTTGCCCGTGCTCAACGACGTCTACCGGATGATGCGAGCGATCCTATTGTGTCGAAAGACAATGGTTCAGGTGAGCCTGCCGTTTATATCAATTTATCCTCATCAGAGATGGATCGTACGCAGTTAACGGATTACGCCCAGCGAGTATTGGAAGATCGTTTCAGCTTAATTAATGGGGTGAGTTCAGTCAGTTTAAGTGGTGGCCTGTATAAGGTGATGTACATAAAACTGAAACCTGAATTAATGGCAGGTCGCGGTGTTACCACCAAAGATATTATTGACGCGTTACGTGATGAAAACGTTGAATTACCTGGTGGTGAAGTACGTAATGACCAAACCGTGATGGCTGTGCGAACGGCCCGTTTATATCGCACGGCTAATGATTTTAAATACCTGACAGTTAGAACCACAGAAAATGGTACGCCGATTTACTTAAAAGATGTGGCTGATGTTGCGATTGGTGCAGAAAACGAAAATTCAACCTTTAAAAGCAACGGAGTCGTTAACTTAAGTTTGGGTATTGTCACTATGTCTGATGCTAACCCATTAGAAGTGGCAAAAGATGTTCGCGCAGAAGTCGCGCGAATGCAGAAGTTCTTACCTGAAGGGACAAGTTTAACGGTTGATTATGATGCGACGGTATTTATAGATCGCTCAATCAGTGAAGTGTACAGCACATTATTAGTCACGGGTGCTTTGGTTATTTTGGTGCTTTATGTCTTTATTGGACAAGCTCGCGCAACCTTAATTCCAGCGGTAACGGTGCCAGTATCGTTAATTTCAGCGTTTATTACCGCGTATTTCTTTGGCTTTTCAATCAACTTGCTGACCTTAATGGCATTAATTCTTGCTATTGGGTTGGTGGTCGATGATGCCATTGTGGTGGTTGAGAATATTTTCCATCACATGCAGCGCGGTGAATCACCATTGCTTGCCGCTTTTAAAGGTACCCGTGAAGTGGGGTTTGCGGTGATTGCGACCACAGCGGTACTGGTGATGGTGTTCTTACCGATTTCCTTTATGGAAGGCATGGTAGGGCGCTTATTTACTGAGTTCTCAGTATTGCTTGCGATGGCGGTCATCTTCTCTTCATTAATTGCGTTAACTTTAACGCCTGTAATGGGGAGTAAAATCTTAAAAGCCAATGTAAAACCAACTCGCTTTAACCTATGGGTGAATCGTCAGTTTGATAAGCTTGAAAATGTCTACCGCAAAGGTGTTACGTTTGCGGTTAAAAAACGCTTTATCGCACCGATTGTTGTATTAGCGTGTATTGGCGCAAGTGCCGCGTTGATGAAGGTGATCCCTGCTCAATTAGCGCCACAAGAAGATCGCGGTGTATTGTTTGCCTTTGTGAAAGGTGCAGAAGGTACCAGTTATAACCGTATGATCGGCAATATGGATGAAGTTGAAAGCCGTTTGCTGCCAATGTTGGGCAAAGGCGTATTGAAATCTGTCAGTATTCAATCACCCGCGTTTGGTGGTCGAGCAGGAGATCAAACAGGCTTTGTGATCATGCAGTTAGAAGATTGGCAAGATCGCAGTGTGTCGGCACAACAAGCATTAGGCATGGTGAGTAAAGCACTAACGGGGATTCCTGATGTACGTGTTATTCCAATTATGCCAGGCTTTCGCGGTGGTTCTTCTGAGCCAGTTCAATTTGTGCTCGGTGGCTCTGATTATCAAGAGTTGTTTAAGTGGGCTTCGGAGCTAAAACACATTGCAGAAGACAGTCCAATGATGGAAGGGGTTGATTTAGATTATGCAGAAACGACGCCTGAGTTAATGGTT
Organism: Photobacterium sp. GB-56; assembly: GCF_003026105.1. Lineage (GTDB taxonomy): Bacteria > Pseudomonadota > Gammaproteobacteria > Enterobacterales > Vibrionaceae > Photobacterium. Next base: position 3,758 of record NZ_PYNW01000017.1, read on the forward strand.
AATATTGATCGTCAGCGTGCGGCGGATTTAGGTATTCCGGTTTCAGATATTGCAGAAACACTGGAAGTGATGTTGGGCGGACGTAGTGAAACTACTTTTGTTGAGCGTGGTGAAGAATACGATGTTTACCTGCGTGGTGACGAGAATCGTTTTAATAGCTCTGCTGATCTTAGTCAGATTTATTTACGTGCGAAAAATGGTCAACTTGTCACGCTTGATACCGTTGCTTCGATTGATGAAGTCGCTTCAGCGCAGAAGCTTAGCCATAACCAGAAACAGAAATCGATCACGTTAACGGCGAATTTGTCTGAAGGTTACACCTTAGGGGAAGCGTTGGATTTCTTGGATCAACAAGCGATAGAGAAGTTGCCATCGGATATAACTATTAACTATGCGGGAGAGTCGAAAGACTTTAGAGACAATCAAAGCAGTATTGCCATTGTCTTTGGTTTAGCTTTGCTAGTGGCTTACTTAGTTCTTGCTGCGCAGTTTGAAAGCTTTGTAAACCCGCTGGTGGTGATGTTGACAGTTCCTATGGGGATCTTCGGTGGCTTAGCTGGGTTATGGTTAATGGGGCAAGGGCTCAATATCTACAGTCAAATTGGTATGATCATGCTTATTGGTATGGTAACTAAAAACGGTATTCTGATTGTAGAATTTGCTAACCAATTGCGTGATAAAGGTGTTGAGTTTGAACAAGCGATCATTGATGCGTCAGTACGTCGTCTGCGTCCAATATTGATGACTGCATTTACGACTTTATTTGGCGCAATTCCGCTGATTATCTCGACGGGAGCGGGGGCTGAAAGCCGTATCTCTGTGGGGACAGTGGTGTTCTTCGGTATGGCGTTCGCGACCTTAGTGACCTTGTTTGTTATTCCTGCAATGTACCGTTTAATGGCTGGAAAGACGAAATCACCGGGTTATGTCGAAAGCTTGTTAGAAAAAGAGCTGCAACATGATTACACAGGGCGTATTAGCCATGGTGATTTACCTAAATAGATGATCTATTTATAGAGAATGCTATTAAAGAGTTAGCTTAATAAGAGGCGATAAGGATAAACCTTGTCGCCTTTTTATTTACCTTTTTATCGGCGCAAGCTTACGGCGACTACCTCTTTAGTGAGCAATCAGTTAAACTTCTGCATAGATAACTATCGAGTAATTAAACTGCATGTTTGCAGTTTTTACCCTGATCGTCCTAAAGCCCTTTATAGAAGAAAACCATGTCACAGAATCCAACTGAACAGCAGAGCCCAAAAGGGGTTCGTCTTAATAAATTCATTAGTGATACAGGCTATTGCTCACGCCGTGAGGCGGACAAGCTGATTGATCAGGGACGCGTCACTATCAATGGTCAAAAACCAGAGATGGGCGTACGAGTAATGGATAACGATGATGTGCTTATTGATGATAAGCCACTTCGTAGCAAAGAGCGTCCAATTTATATCGCGCTAAATAAGCCAACTGGGATCACCTGTACCACCGAACGTCATATCGAAGGTAACATCGTTGATTTTATTGGTCACCGCAAGCGTATTTTCCCTATTGGTCGTTTAGATAAGCCATCAGATGGCTTGATCTTCTTAACGAATGATGGCGACATCGTTAATAAAATCCTACGTGCGGGTAACTCTCACGAAAAAGAATATGTAGTCCGTGTTGATAAAGTGATCACGCCAGAATTCTTAGAGAAAATGGCATCAGGTGTTGAGATCTTAGATACGGTAACCCTACCTTGTAAGGTAACGAAAGAAACGAATTTCTCTTTCCGTATTGTGCTAACTCAAGGTTTGAACCGTCAGATCCGTCGTATGTGTGAAGCGCTTGGTTATGAAGTCTATAAGCTTCGCCGAGTACGCATTATGAACATCACGATTGATGGATTACCTAATGGTAAGTGGCGTTACTTAACTGATGATGAAATCGGTGAAATTAACCGCTTAATTGCACAATCATCAGGTACTGAAGAAGCATCAAAAGTTGATGCTGAAGGTCGTAAAATTGCTAAAGCCACTGATGCGAAACTTTACGATCACCGCCAGCAAGAAGCGCGTAATGAAAAGCGTGCTCAAGAAAAAGCGTTTAAAACCTACAGTGGTACGGGGGAATTTACTCGTCGTCCTGGTGGTCAGCGTCAAAATCGCCGCAATGAAGAAGGTGGTGAAGCGCGCCAACAGCGTGGTCAGGGACGTAATGATAATCGTCGTCCAGCGCGTCCTTCAGATCGTGATTCAAAACCAAGTTTTGGTGGTAAAAGTACTGGCATCAAAAAGTGGAAATCTAAAAGAGAAGATTAATTCACTTAAATAGATAAATAATGCCCTTTAGTTTTCTATACGTTCTCTAGACAGAGTAGATAGTTTAAAGGGCGTTTTTATTTGTAGTCGTTACTCGCGATGATATTGATAAGGAAAGAGCATGAAAATTGTTGCTGTAACAGCTTGTCCTACGGGGATCGCCCATACTTACATGGCAGCAGATGCGCTAAATAAAATGGCTCATAAAATGGGAATTCAGATCCACGTTGAAACCCAAGGTGCGATGGGGATTGAAGATCAGTTAACACTGCAAGATATAGCTAAAGCAGATTTAACCTTGATTGCTTCAGATATTGAAGTAGAGCAGCGTAGCCGATTCACAGGCAGTAAAATCCATTGTGTTACTATTGAAGAGGTCTTGGTTGATCCAGAAGCTGTGCTAAAACGTTGCCAGCAATTAATTACCCAATAGCAGAGCATTACGATGTTGGAAAGGCGCCTTACGTTCTATTGTGGTCATAGTGGATTACCCCTTTATCAGTTAGACAAATTGAAAAAGCTCGCCAGCTATTTTACTGCCGATGTGCAGGTGTTTAACTTGCAATTGTTACGATCTGAATCGGTAACCAAGCCTCTGCGCGTTTCAACGCTTGCAAGTAAGCCTTATCAATTGTGTCAGCTCGTTATTACAGGCGTGGATGCTGAATTAGCCCTATTGGTGCTGACTGATATTATTCACGAATATGCTTGTCCGTTATTGTTGCCATCGAGCGATAGTAAGGGAAATGCTATTTTAAAACAGCGTATGACAATGCTGGATTTTCCTCTGTCTTTTATCACGCCAAAACAGATTCAAGCCGATAATAAAGCACAATTATTAGCAACGATGACGCGCTCGCTGGTGGATGAAAAAGTGATTAAAGTCGATGATTATCAAGAGGTGTTAGCTGCGATAGAAAAACGTGAGAGTATTTCTGCTACTGTAATGGGCAATAGTATTGCGATGCCCCATGTGATGATAGAACCTATTACTCAGCCTGCGATGGTGATTTCTTGTTGTCAGCAAATGAATTGGCACAGCGCACGAGGAGATGTAAGCAAGGTATTGATGATGGTATTACCTAAGCCCTTATCGCGTTCTGTACTCATGGCTTTTTCTCGGTTTTCAAAGCGACTACTACAAGATCGTTATGCAGATGCTTTACGCCAAGCTTCTGATAGTAATGTTATACAAGCGCTGATCATTGAGGCGATGCTAGCGTCTGATTAAAGGCTACGATATTCAGTTGGTGTACGGCCTGTTTTGTTTTTAAATACCCGACAGAAGTAATTCATATCTTGAAACCCGCATCGGGTTGCTACTTCCGCTAAACGAAAATTGTATTTCCTGAGCATAAATTTTGCGCGTTCTAACCGTACCCAGCAGATGTAATCTGCTAATCGCATATGTCCCTGTTGTCTGAATAAGCGCGAGAGGTGATTGGGGGTAATGTTAAAACGATGAGCAATAGATTCTCGGCTGATCGCGCGGTGAAAATTCTCTTGAATATAAATACAAATCCCTTGATAAAGATCTTCACAACGATTTTTTTTCACTCTATCTGGGGTATTGAGCATAGAGCGGCTATAGCTGAGGAGCGCTAACAATAGGTATTCATCCATTGGTTTTTTCGTTGGCTCTTTTGCCAGCATATTCAATGCCGATAAAATAGGATCAATAGCATGTCCTGTCGCGGCTTGGATTGAGTGTTTTTGCACATCAAAAAAGTGAGGATTGTCTTTGCTTTTGCTGACTAAACTGAAACCAATTTGTCTTTTACCAAACAGTAGGCTCAATACCGAGCATTCCGTATCCCAATTGGGTTTATTCCAACAGTTCGGTGGAATATACAGAGCATCACCCAGCATTAAGTTAATATCTCGAATGCCATACTCACCGTCTTCTAATTGATTCACATATTCGCCTTTAAGCACGAGTTCAAGACGAGGGAAATTCACTTGGTAACTAAATTGTGGCGGTGTGGTGTGATCATTAGCAAACCAAATATGGTTAAAGCTTTCTCGTTCTTCGAGAATAGAATCAATAAGATTAAGAAATACGGTATCCATAATTTGCGTTAAGTCGCCCAATGTTGTGAGGAATTGTGAGTTAGCAATAAATATTTATGGCTATTTTTGTTATAGTACAGAGCAATATTTCGTAAAACATAACTCACTTAATGGATTATATCGAATAAGGGCTTATGGTGATCTGATTGATGTACCACTTTTTGACTTATGTAACATTTAGCATTGCTTAAATGGCATTCCTCTTAGTTCTTTTCAGATTTGCTAAGTGGAATACGATTTTATCTTCATCGATGCACAACGATAATAAATTTAGGAATGAATATGGCTGGAATTCACCGTCCTGTGTTTTTTAAAATGAATAACGTGATTCAAGATTATGCATGGGGAAGTAAAACCTCGATTGAATCTTTGTTTGGTATCGCAAACCCTGAAGCGAAACCACAAGCAGAATTATGGATGGGCGCTCATGCGAATGGCTGCTCTGAAATTGAAATGCAGGGAAAAGCGGTAAAGCTGTCTGACTTTATTGCAACGGATCCGGATGCGATCATTGGTGTGCAAACCCAGCAACAATTTGGTGAGCTGCCGTATTTATTTAAAGTGTTAGCGGCAGAAAAAGCACTGTCTATTCAGGTTCACCCAAATAAGCAGCAAGCAGAAGTCGGCTTTGCGAAAGAAGAGCAAATGGGCATTGCGCGTAATGCGGCGAACCGTAATTACAAAGATCCAAACCACAAGCCAGAGTTAGTCTTTGCGTTAACGCCGTACCAAGCGATGAATGGTTTCCGCCAAATTGAAGATATTGCTGCGCAGTTCAATGCACTTGAAATTACGACTATTAGTGAGCTAGTCGCTGCATTTAATGTAAATCAAACGGAAGCGGGCTTACGTGATTTCTTTGCGGCAATGTTATCGCTAGAAGGTGAGCAAAAAGCTTCAGCGGTAAACGCATTATTGGCTTACAGTGAAGCACATAAAGATCAGCCATTGTTTGCTTTATTATCAGAGTTAGCTGAGCAATATCCTGGTGATATCGGTTTATTTGCACCGTTAATGTTAAATGTATTAACCCTTCAACCGGGTGAGGCGATGTTTTTGAGTGCCTGTACGCCACATGCCTACATTAAAGGTACGGGTTTAGAGATCATGGCGAACTCCGATAATGTATTGCGCGCTGGTTTAACGCCAAAATACATGGATGTACCTGAGCTAGTTGCAAACACCTATTTTACGCCAATGGCGTTTGATTCATTGCTATTAGCCCCAACACAAGCAGAAAATGGTTTACATTACGCTATCCCTGTTCCTGATTTTAAGTTCAGTGTTTACAAGCAAGTAGACAATATTCGTCTTACGGTGAATAGTGCTGAAATCGTTTTTGCTATTGATGCACCTGTAACATTGACTCATAGTAATGGTGATAGTGTTGAAATAGAGAAAGGTCAGTCAGTGTTTATTCCGGCTTATACTGAGCAGTATCAAGTCACTTGTGTTGGTACTTTTGCCCGCGCCTACAACTAAGCAGATCTAACGTCCTAGCACTTATTTAAAGCGACAGAATATTCTGTCGCTTTTTTTGTTTTTGATAGTGTGAAGTCTTTCACTAAAAGTAGGCTGAGATGGAATGTTGGATGTGTGTTATTTCTAGTTAATAAAAATTTATCGCTATAGTTTTTTGTATATATTTAAACTTTAATTTAACCTTAATTGATTGATAAAAAAAGATTTTAATCTTTACCCTATCAGTTTATTGATGTTTGAGTAAAATGTGTGATAGTTCACATCCTTGTTCTAAGGTTACATTTATCCAGTTAAAGCCTTTTCTATGCTCTATTTTGAAGCAGCCAAACACTAGACAATATTCCCATACTCAAATCCATCAAGCGTAGTGTGATGGGCGATAAAAATAATTCTTGGGGATAGAACATGATCACTTCCTTGATCAACGAAAGCTTAATTAACCTTAATCTTAAGGCGAAAACCAAAGATGACGTGTTTAATGAAATGGCTGAAATATTGGCAGCGCAAGGGCGCGTGGCTGATAAAACGCAATTCATTGCTGATGTAAAAGCACGTGAAGAATTAGGCAATACAGGATTTGAAGAAGGGATCGCTATCCCTCATGCGAAAAGTGCAGCCGTTGCACAGCCTGCGGTAGCGATTGGTGTTAGCCGTGCCGGTATTGAATACGGCGCAGAAGACGGCAAACCATCACAACTGTTTTTCATGATCGCATCACCTGATAACGGCGATAACCATCATATTGAAGTCTTAGCTGAACTTTCATCAAAGTTGATTGAAGATGGTTTTGTTGAGAAGTTCTTAGCCGCTAAGACTGAAAAAGAAGCCTTAGCCTTATTGCTTGAAGAAAAAGAGCAAGTCGTTACGCAAGCTCAAACGAAAGGTTTGATCATTGGTGTGACTGGCTGTCCTGCTGGAATTGCTCATACTTACCTTGCCGCTGAAGCATTAGAAAAAGCCGGTACTGAGCTTGGGTATGAAGTAAAAGTAGAAACTAATGGCTCAATTGGTGTCAAAAACTCCCCAACAGCTGAAGAAATTGCTCGTGCAGAAGCGATAGTGGTTAGCTGTGATAAGCAAGTCGATATGGCTCGCTTTGCTGGTAAAAAACTGATTAAAACTGGCGTAAAAGCGCCAATTAAAGATGCAAAAGGTCTTATTCAACAAGCATTAGTAGCGAAAGCTTATGAAGCTGATGGTGATGACACCTCTGATTCTAGCGAAAGCAAAGTCGCGCAAACCCGTTCGAACTTATATCGTTATTTGATGAACGGTGTATCGCACATGATCCCGTTTGTAGTTACCGGTGGTTTGTTAATCGCATTATCACTGGCCATTGGTGGTCAACCCACAGATGCCGGTATGCAGATCCCTGCGGGTAGTTTATGGCAAAAAGTGCTCGATGTTGGTGTTGTTGCGTTTACTTTAATGATCCCAATTCTTGCGGGTTACATTGCTTTTGCGATTGGTGATCGTCCTGCGTTAGCACCGGGTTTTATCGGTGGTTGGATTGCTAATAACGGTTCATTTTATGACGCAAGTGCGGGTACTGGCTTTATTGGTGCCATTGTTGCGGGCTTGCTGGTGGGTTACTTCGTTCGCTGGGTTGCAACACGTAATTACCATAAGATGGTGCAGCCATTAGTGCCGATTCTTATTGCGCCAATTACGGGTACCTTGTTTATCGCTAGCTTATTTATCTTCGTTATTGGTGCGCCAATCGCTGGATTAATGGATAGCATGAACAGCATGCTTACTGAAATGAGCACAGGTAACGTAGTATTACTCGGTATTGTACTGGGTGGTATGGCTGGCTTTGATATGGGCGGTCCCTTTAACAAAGTCGCGTTCTTGTTCTCTGTTGGTATGATTGCAAACGGTCATACACAGTTCATGGGTGCAATGGCATGTGCTATTCCAGTCGCTCCTTTAGGCATGGGCTTAGCAACAGTACTTGGTCGTAAGTTAAATATCTTTGAGCAATCAGAAGTTGAAGCCGGTAAAGCGGCAGGTGCAATGGGCTTAGTAGGTATCTCTGAAGGTGCAATTCCATTTGCAGCGCAAGATCCGCTGTCGGTGATTCCAGCAAACGTGTTAGGTAGTATGGTTGCTGCAGTGATGGCGTTCTCTTTCGGTATTACCAACAGCGTAGCACACGGTGGTCCAGTTGTTGCTCTACTGGGTGCGATGAACAAACCGGTTCTTGCCCTATTATGTATGGCATCAGGTATGGTCGTTACTGCTCTTGTTGCGGTAACACTTAAGAAAGTACGTAAAGCTAAGGCTGAACGAGCATTAGCGACAGCTTAACCTCTAATTTAAAGAGTTAAATAAAAGCGATAGGTGAAAGCCTGTCGCTTTTTTTGTTTTGGAAAGATGGCACTGGCGGCAATTTGTACACTTGTTCTTGCAATCTATCGGACAACTTTGCACTATGTCTGTATTAGTAAAAATTAAAAATGCATGTAAGCATAGAGATATCACAGAGGAAGTAATGGCAGGAAATACGATTGGACAACTATTTCGCGTCACCACATTTGGCGAAAGCCATGGCTTGGCGCTGGGCTGTATTATAGATGGCTGCCCACCGGGACTCGCATTAACTGAAGCTGATATGCAGCATGACTTGGATCGCCGTCGTCCGGGAACATCAAAATATACCACGCAACGTCGCGAACCGGATGAAGTGAAAATTCTATCTGGCGTATTTGAAGGTGTAACAACGGGCACATCTATCGGTCTCTTGATTGAAAATACCGATCAACGCTCTAAAGATTACTCGAATATTCAAGACTTATTCCGTCCAGGACATGCTGATTACACTTACCATCAAAAATACGGGGTACGAGATTATCGTGGCGGTGGTCGCTCATCTGCTCGTGAAACGGCAATGCGTGTTGCTGCAGGTGCTGTGGCAAAGAAATACCTAAAGCAAGTACATGGCATTGAAGTACGCGCTTACCTATCACAAATGGGTGACGTAAAAATAGATAAAGTAGATTGGGAGCAAATCGAGCAAAACGCCTTTTTCTGCCCTGATATCGATAAAGTTGAAGCTTACGATGAATTGATCCGTAAGCTGAAAAAAGAAGGCGACTCCATAGGTGCGAAAATTACCGTGGTTGCGCAAAATGTCCCTGTTGGTTTAGGTGAACCCGTTTTTGATCGCTTGGATGCCGATATTGCGCACTCTTTAATGAGTATTAATGCGGTAAAAGGTGTGGAAATTGGTGATGGCTTTGATGTGGTTGAACAACGTGGAAGCGAACACCGTGATGCGATGACACCGGAAGGTTTTAAAACTAATCATGCTGGTGGCATTTTAGGGGGTATTTCATCTGGTCAAGATGTTGTGGCACATATTGCGCTTAAGCCAACATCAAGTATTACGGTTCCGGGTGAAACCATTACTAAGCAGGGTGAATCAGCGGAAGTTGTGACGAAAGGTCGCCACGATCCATGTGTTGGCATTCGTGCGGTACCTATTGCTGAAGCCATGTTAGCGATTACTTTAATGGATCATCTATTACGTCATCGTGGTCAAAACGCAGATGTTGCTACCGATACACCGAAGATTTAACCAAATAAACTAATTGATATATAAAAGCCACGCCTTGATGTATTCAGCGTGGCTTTGCTTTATCCAATAATACGTTGAGCTTTAGTGGAAGGTTTCTTCTTTAAACTCAAACACAGGTAAGCTCCAGCTAAAATAGACAGCAGCCATGCGTAGACTAAAACCTGTAATTAAAGTAATGAGTGTGGTGATATCAGGATGGATACCTATATATGACATGGCGTAATACATAATACCTGCAATAAATGCGACCGATGCATAAAGCTCTTTATGTAGCACCATAGGTTTACGGCGAGTGATCATATCACGTAGCAGACCACCAAATACGCCTGTCACTACCGCCGCAACAACACAAATAATTGGAGAAAGCCCCATTGTCATTGCAACTTGGCATCCAATAATACTAAAAACGATTAAGCCGATAGCATCGAGCAAGATAAACACTTTATGAAAACGAACTACCCAACGGGCAAAATAGGTAGTTAAAATCCCTGCAACGCACGTGATCACTAAATATTGTGGGTGAGCTACCCAACCTAGTGGATAGTGACCGAGTAAAATATCTCGTACCGTGCCGCCACCAATTGCAGTAGCACTTGCAACCAGCATTACCCCAAACCAATCCATGTGGCGTTTACCTGCTGCTAATGCACCGGTCATTGCTTCTGCAGTAATGCCAATAATATATAAAATTGAAAGCAGCATGATATTCATCGTCCAAAAAGAAATTGAACTGATTGTATTTGTGATAGTCATCTACTTCTAATGAAAAGAAAATGGTTATGCATGAATTTAATTCATCCTAAATTAATAGCTGAGTATTTAAGTTTGTTATGCTTTGAGTGGCGTATTCTTATTTTTATTAGAATAGTTGACTGAAAAGTAAGCAAAAATTGTCATATCTTTATAAAATGACAATAACATGACGTTTGTCATAGTCTGTCACCTTAAGAATATTCGCACTTAGATTCACTGCATTGTATAATCGATAAGTTATGTATTTTAGAAGTTACCATTAGTATGAGACATGATTACAACGACTTAATCGTTATTTTCAATGGGTTATTTTTAGACAGTCTCAATACAGAGTTACTTCTAGGCGGTGAAGAGCCAATTTATCTGCCTGCTTCTAGTGAGCGACAGCATAATCAGATAATTTTTGCTCGTGGCTATTTTGCCTCGGCAATGCATGAGTTAGCACACTGGTGTATCGCAGGTGCTGAACGACGCAAATTAGAGGATTATGGTTATTGGTATGAACCTGATGGACGCTCTGAAGCTGTTCAAGCAGCATTCGAGAAAGTAGAGATTAAACCACAGGCCATAGAGTGGATTTTATCAGCAAGTTGCGGATTTAAATTCCAAGTAAGCTGTGACAACTTGAGTGGTGACTGTGAGCCTGATAGGGTAGCGTTCACGTTAAAAGTACGTGAACAAGTGCTAATCTATTTAGAGTGCGGAGTTCCAGAACGAGCAAAAATGCTATCTGATGCATTTCGAGTTTTTTATGGTATTAAACAGTTAACAGAACAGGATTTCATATAACACGTTCGATATAGTGAAATGTGTTGTGTATAGGATAGGAAATGACAATTCAAGAATATGAAGAGAGGCTATTGCAGCTTATCGACGATGGGATAGACACTGCAACAGACGATGAGCTGTTTGCTGGTGGTTATTTGCGTGGGCATATTTCATTAGCGGCTGCTGATTGTGAATTAGAAAATGAATCACAACTATCAGCAATGCAGGAAAAAGTAGGGCAAAGCATTGCTGATGCAAAAAGTGAGCTTTCTCCATCAGATTATGTTCTTGTGTGCCAAATGTGGCAAAAAGTTTCGGCTTAGTTTTTAGTTAAATTTTAAAATTTGTAACTAGCTTTGTGGGTTTATAGCGTAGCCTAAGGGCGGTAGCGTGTGTGAATTATGATGAATAATCAAAAAAATACTATTAGAGAAGAAAATGAAGGGTTTGACTTGATAACTCTTCTAAAATTATTATTAAAAAATAAGGGAGTGATAATCACTAGTTCTCTTATATTTTTAATTATAGGTGTTTCATATTCCCTTCTTGCTCAACAGTGGTGGTCATCTTCTGCTCAAATTACAAAAGTTGAATATAGTGACCTTAGAAGTGTCAGGAAAAGTTTAGCGAGTCTAAACATCATTTTAGATGGCAATCAAAAGAAAATATTCAATAATATAATATCAGAAAAAGATTTACTTAAAGATTTTGTTCTAGATTATAACTCTGAATCGAATAAAGAGTATTTTATAAGATCTAGTGATCTGTTTGAAAAAAACTTATCAGATAAAGATATAGGATTATGGGCTAAAAGAATAAAAATAGAAGTAAATAAGAATAATGACCAGATATATAATTTAACAGTTCAATCTAAATCTAAAGTTTCAAGTTATAAAATACTAAGTGAATATATTTCATTTATTAGTAAAAAAGTAAAAGATAATACGTATAATAATATTGAGTCATTAGTTAATCTACAATTAAGTGAAGTAGAACAAAGTATTATCAAAAGTAATGAAGAGGCTTTGATTCGTTTAAACAACGATAAGAAAATAAACGAATTCAGTATAAAAATAGCTGAAGCTGCTGGTGTTAAAAAACCATTATCTAATTTTGACCAAGATCAAGGTGTTTTTTCAATTGCACTAGGTACTGATGCACTTAAAGAAAAAATGGAAGTGTTAAATAGCATTAAAGCTGAAACGATTAAAACGCCTAAAGAAGCGAACTTAATGTCAGAAAAAATACTATTATCAAATATCAAAATTGAAAAATTTTCTAATGTTGTTAGGTTTGTTAATAATATTAAGAGTAATGATAATAGAGATAAACCTTTGAGAACTATAATCTGCTTGTTTTCTCTTATATTTGGCCTTTGTTTTGGTATTGTTATCGCTCTTACAAAAGAACTATTTATTGATAATGAGAAATAATATGAAAGTTGTTATAACATATGGTACATTTGATTTATTTCATGTTGGGCACGTACGATTATTAAAAAGATTGAGCTCTCTTGGTGATAAATTAGTTGTTGGTTTATCAAGTGATGAGTTTAATAGCAAAAAAGGAAAAAAATCATTTTTTTCTTATTCTGAAAGAGAAGAAATTTTAAATAGTTGTAGATATGTTGATCTTGTATTTCCTGAGGATAATTGGGATCAAAAAAAAGATGATATTTTAAAATATCAAGCTAATATATTTGCAATGGGTGATGATTGGAAAGGTAAATTTGATACCTTAAAGGATTATTGTGATGTTATTTATCTGCCTAGAACTGAAGATATTTCCACTACTGAAATTAAGAAGACACTTTCATCTGTAAATGAAAACGAGCTAGATAATATAGAAAAACAATTACATTCAGTTATCAGTATTGTTAAAAGCTTATCTCAAAGTAAATAATTGTATGAAAAAAATTAAACAGTTCCTTATTAATTTGCCAAATGAATCTAAATTAGCTGAATTTACTCTCAATATATTGAATAAATTTAGAAAAGAAAAAATAGTCGAAAATAGAGCCTTTGATGCAAAAAATGTTTTTGATTTAATTAGTTTATTATCAGTTAAGGTTTACCCATTTTTTGGAACACTTTTAAGTATTTATCGAGATGATGCAATAATATTTGCTGATGATTATGATTTTGCTACAACAGATAAATATATATTCACAAAAGAGTTCATTGAAGAAGTTGAATCATATGGAGCAAAACTTATAGCATTCTCTGTCGTTGGAGATGAACTAGTTGAAATATCATTTAAATTAAATGGTACTAAGATTGATTTCTTTTATTTAAAAAAGGATGATAAATACACATATCATTACTGTCCTAATTTTAGAAAAGAAAGAGCTAGAAAAGAATTCTCAAATTTAGAAATTAATAATTTTAAAACAAGTTTCATTGTTAAATATTGTAATTATGATCTAGTTTACAATGATAAATGGAAAATATACTGCCCAGTTGATCCTGTGAAAATTTTTGAAAAGCATTATGGAGATGATTGGAATATACCAAAAACAAGTAACTTTATTGATTATAATAACTATCAATTTGTTGAAGTTCCTAGCTTTACTGCCATTGGCAATGAAAAGCATCTAAAAGATAAGTTACAAAAATATGTCTAATATCATAAAAAAGATTAATTTTATTGATATAAGGGTTTTAAAAAACTTTAGTCATCTAGCTATTGCTAATATATTTATAATGATTATACCTTTTATTTACTACCCATACCTTATAAGGGTGCTTGGTAGTGAGGTATATGGTAATATTATATATGTACAAGCAATATACTTTTTTTTATCAATTGTAATCCAATTTGGTTTTTCTGTATCAGCGACTAAAGATGTTTCAGTTAACCGTGATGATAATGAATATATATCAAATATATTTATATCTATATTTATAATTAAAGCTATATTACTGATTATAGGGTTAGTTGTTGTTGCTTTCTTTATCAATTATTTTAATATTCAAGGTGTCGAGTTAGATTTACATTTAACATCATTACTTTATGTATTTGGTGATTTATTTTTAGTAAATTGGATTTATCAAGGGTTCGAGAAGATGCAGTATGTATCCCTAGGAACTATTGCTTATAAACTGGTATTTCTTATTTCTATTTTCTTTTTCATCAAGTCATCTGAAGATATAATTAATTATTCATTTCTATTTTCATTATCATATGTACTTGGTAATCTTTTCTTATTTATCTTTGCTATATATTTATTTAAGCTAAAGTTAATAAAGCCTAATTATCAACTATGCAAAAGTTTATTTAAAGATTCATGGCAATTTTTTTTAGCAAGAATGTCGGCAGTTTTTGTTGAAAGATTTAACTTATTTATTTTGGGGTATACTGGTAATAAAGAGGAAGTTGCGTACTATGATCTTGCTATAAAATTAGTAGGAATATTCCAGTTACCATTCAATTTATTTAATCAAGCTTACTACCCAAATGCATCTAGAAATAAAGATTCAAGGCAAGTTTACAAGATTATAAAGATATTATCTATAGTTGCTTTCTTCGGTATAATTATATCTTATGTTATAGCTCCATGGTTCATTAATATTTATGCGGGAAAATCAATGGAAGCATCGGTTTTAATCTACTATATATTAATGTTTACCGTCCTAATCAATGTGCCTTCACATTTTATTGGTAATTGCTTACTTGTTGTTAATAATTATAGTAAAGAATTTAAAAGTTCAATAACAAGGTGTACATTGTTATATATTCCTCTTGTTATGATTGGTTATTATTGTAATGTTTTGGATTCCTATCTTCTTGCTACATTATATTTAATTTATGTTTTAGGTATATCTATTTATCGCTGTTTATTTTGGTTACAGGTTAAGGATAGATGATTATAGAATGTAAAATAGCATTATTAGTTTTTTTAATGTTAATTTGTCTTATTTATTCTCCCGTTAGTTTACTTTTGTTAATAATAGTATTATCTATATTTCTAAAGGGAAGTGAAAAATATATAGGTGTTTTAATAGGGCTATTTTTGGGCTTGATATCAATGACAATCGAGTTTAACAACTATTATCCCGATGTAGTAAGGTATTACTCTCAGTATAATAATGATATCAACGATGCACTATACAAAATGAAATTTTATAGATACATTGTGTTTTCAATAATTAATTATTTTAATTTTAATGCAAATGTATATTCATTTATATCAATATGTACTATTGTTATTATCCAGTTTAAAACAGCATTAAATTATCTAGAGGTATGTAATAAAAATATAGATAGTATTAAAAATAAGCTATTACTAATAGTTGTTTGTATTTCATCTTTACCACTTACAATGTACCTATCATTTGAAAATGTATTAGCATTTTCTGTTGTATCATATGGTATATCTGTACATATTAAGAAGAAATATTTAGTATCATATACTATTTTTATCATGGCCTGTTTTATCCATGTTGCAGCTATTTTACCTGTTGCATTTATTTATATTGCTCAATTTGCAACAAAAGGTAAATGGAAAAAATATGTCTCAATTATTTCTTATGTTCTTTGTTTAATGTTTTTATTATATGTGATGAATCATAAAGTAATTACAGGTATAACGGATATAGATCAAATATTTGATAAGGTATTTCGTTATAATTCAAACGCTTGGGCTCATCTAACAAGAACAGAAAAATTATATAATTTACCTTATGTTTTCCTAATGTTTACGTTATTTTCTTTAGCAATTAGGAGTGTCAAAGATAAAAATGTAGTTATAGTAAAATACTTTTTTTCATTTTATATTATTTTCATTTTATTTTTTATTACAAATAGGATGGTTATTGTTAGATATGGTTTATTAATGCCAATCTTCTTTTCACCACTTTTAATGTTATATCTATGCTCTGTAAAAGATAGTCTTATTAATAAGACTGTTATTTTTACCTTTTTTATAGTTTGCTTTTTATCTATACCGAATGTATATATTATGAAAAAAATAGGAAATGAGCTTACATTCAATAAAAAAAGTCCGTTTTTTAATACACTACTTGATATATATAATTACAATACATCAATACCAAATTTATCTGAGTTAGAAAAAAATAAAATGTCAACTTTAAAAGAACGATCATAATATGTTTAAACTATCTATAATATTAGCAGCATACAATGTAGAGCAATATATTGACGAAGCTATTGAGTCATATCTTGACCAAGAAAAAGATTGGAGTCAATTAATTATAGTTAACGATGGTAGTACTGACTCAACAAAGTGTAAAATTGAAAAATATATAACCGCTAAAAATAATATAGTAATCCTAAATAAAATTAATGGTGGCTTAAGCTCAGCTAGAAATTATGGTATTGAATATGCTTTAGATAATAGTGAATATATCTCTTTTTTTGATGGTGATGATATTTTAACTAATGATTATTTATCTTCTTTTTTTTCCTCAGTTTCCAAAAGTGACGCTGATATTATTGAATTTAATTTACAACGATTTAATAATTTAGGTTTACAGTCAAAAGTCAAAGTATGTTGTGTTTCTCAGGAAGAACAGATTACAGAAAATATATTTTCTACAATTGTTAGTAATTATAAATGGCATTCGTGTGCTCGATTTTATAAATCTAAATTGTTTTATAACTTACGTTTTTCTTTGGGGAGAAGATATGAAGATATGTTGTTAACACCACATTTATATTTACAATCAAAAAAAATATTTGGCTTAAATAAAGAATTATATTTATATCGAACAAACGAAAATAGTATAACCAAAACAGCTAAGTTAAGTGATATTGATGATGTTAGTTATGGGTACAATATATTAAAAGATAAAATTGAGACGTCTAAATTAAGACGAATATTATACCTTCGAGTCATCAAACACTATTTCTCTATATTATTAAATATACCTAAAAGGGGAGAGGTGAAGTTAGCTCAGGAAAAAATTGCTGTATCATTAAACTTAAATATAATTTTTCTTCGTTGTATTTATTTTATTTACGAAGTGGTTTTTAAATTAAAAAAATTCAAAGGATAATATGCGAAAAGTATTAGTGGTTGGGCATTTTGGTTATAAAAATAATCAAATTGATGGACAAACAATTAAAACACGGATGCTTTATAATGCATTAGAAGTATTAAATTTTAATGTGAAATATATTGATGTCAGTGAACCTACTAAATTATCCAATATCATAAATATATTATTGTTATTTTCTTTTAAGGAAGTTATATTTCTACCAGGTCAAAATCAACTATCATTTATCTTTAAAGTTATTAATGCCATAAAGATTTTAACTAATGCAAAATTACACTATATAGTTATTGGTGGTTGGTTATATGATTATGTAAAAGAATCAAGTAAGAGAATTGATGCCCTAAAAAAATTTGATTCTATTAGTTGCGAATCAAAAGAGTTAGTTAATAACTTGAAAAATATAAATATAGAATCTCAGGTTATGTTGAATTTCAGAAAAGATTCAAAAATATGTTTTAAAAAAAGAGATAAAACTGAAGTTAAGTTCTTCTTTTTTTCTAGAGTAATTAAAGAAAAGGGTATTTTTGAAGCTATTCAAGTGGTGGAGAAGTTAATAGATCTTGGTTATGATTGTTCTTTAGATATCTTTGGGCCAAATTTACTAGATAATAACGACAGCATTAGATTTGAAAGACGACTATCAGATAAAGTAAGGTATAAGGGAGTACTTGATCCCGAGCACGATCTTCATACAACATTAACTGAATATGATATATTACTTTTCCCTACTTATTATGAAGGTGAAGGTCTCCCTGGCACTATTATTGATGCTAAATTTTCTGCAACTGTACCAGTCGTTTCTAATTGGAAATATAATAGAGAATTTGTAGCTGATTCAGATAATGGGCTTATTATAGAACTGGATGATTTTGTTAAAAATAGTGTTCTAAAGTTAGAAAGAATATTAGCTAACCCAAATATATTAGATCAGCTAAAATATAATAGTTTGTCGTCGTCAAAAATGTACTCTGAAGATATTGTAATGAATGATTGGATTAAAAAGAATTTTAGGTAAATAAATGCATAAAGTATCAATAATTACACCTGTATACAATGCTGAAAAGTATATTGTTGAAACAATCCAATCGGTTGTTGAACAATCATATAAAAATTGGGAATATATATTAATAGATGATTGTTCTACTGATAATTCAGTAAAAATAATTTTAGAAAAATTTAAAGGTGATGAACGTATAAAAGTAATATCAGCACCAGAAAATGGAGGAGCAGGAAGAGCTCGTAATATAGGGCTTGATAATGCAACATCTTCATATATTGCTTTTTTGGATTCAGATGATATTTGGCATCCTGAAAAGCTACAAAAACAAATGTCATTGATGATTTCTCTAGATGCAAGTATTATTCATACAAGTTATTCTTTTATTGATGAGAATGGAGATAAAATATCAGGTCATGTAAGTGTAAGCGATAAAGTTGATCTAAACTCATATATGAGAAATACTGAAATTGGCATGTCTACATCTTTAATAAATAAAAATAAAGTTGGTGATTTCAGGCTTCATTCGATGAGAACAAGACAAGATACAAATTTATGGCTTACCTTATTATCTAGAGGGTATTATGCTAATGGTCTTAATGAAGATTTAGTTTGTTATCGAATTCGTGAAGGCCAAATAAGTGGTAACAAATTTATTATTGCGTGGAGAACACTAAAGTTATACTTAAAAGTGAAGAAGCTACCCATCCACAGTAGAATTAAGAACTTTATTTTTTATGCCTTTAATGGTGTTTTAAAACGTTTACAGAAATGAGATTGAGAAACTATGTCATTTATACCATATTCACGCCCAGTATTAGATAACGAAGAGATTAATGAAGTTATTGATACTCTAAAATCTGGCTGGTTAACAACAGGCCCTAAAGTTGCTCAATTTGAGAATGACTTCAAAGATTATGTGGGAGTTTCATATGCTCTGGCTGTAAACTCTGCAACTTCAGGATTACATCTTGCTCTTGAAGCGATTGGAGTAGGTCCTGGTGATCAAGTAATTACTACTGTACATACATTTACAGCTACTGCTGAAGTCATACGTTATTTAGGAGCAGAGCCTATTTTTGTTGATATTGAATCTGATTCTTACAATATATCTTCAGCAGAAATAGAATTAGCATTGAAAAATAATAGTAATGTGAAAGCGATTATGCCTGTTCATTATGCTGGACAATCTGCTAATATTACAGAAATATCTAAATTAGCTAAGAAATATGGCGTCAAAGTTGTAGAGGATGCAGCTCACGCTTTGCCAACTACTCATAATGGTAAGATTATAGGTAGCTTATCTGATATTACTGTATTTAGTTTTTATGCAAATAAAACCATAACTACTGGCGAGGGAGGGATGATTACGACTAATGATCCAGAACTAGCTGAGCGAATGAAAATAATGCGTCTTCACGGTATCAATCGTGATGCATTTGATCGTTTTACTAGCTCTAAGCCAAGTTGGTATTATGAAATCGTTGCTCCTGGCTTTAAATATAATATGATGGATGTCTGTGGAGCTCTTGGTATTCACCAATTAAAAAAAGCTAAGTGTTTTCAAGAAGCAAGAGAGTCTATTGCTAATAGATATAACAAAGCATTTTCTTCTTTACCTGTAATTACACCTGTTTTAGTTAACCCTGACGATATTCATGCCTGGCATATATATGTACTCCAATTAAATTTGGATGTTCTTAATATTGGACGTGATGAATTCATTAGAAAATTGTCAGAAAAAAATATAGGGACATCAGTTCATTATATTCCTTTGCATCGAATGCCTTATTGGAAGGATAGTTTTTATCTTTCAGATGAACAGTTCCCTAATTCATCTCGTATTTCTGATCGCATTGTTAGTTTACCTAATTATGCTTCAATGACTGATGAAGAGGTTAATATTGTTATTGATACAGTTAGATCATTATTATTAGAGCATAAAAAATAATGAAGAGGTTGTTTGATATTTTAAGTTCTTTTCTAGGACTGCTTGTTTTATCTCCAGTATTTATATTTATAATGATCTGGATATTATTTGACAGTAAGGGAGAAATTTTCTTTAAACAAGAACGTGTTGGTTTAAATGGTAAACTATTTAAAATTTTAAAATTTAGAACAATGATTCCAGATGCTGAAAAAAAGGGACTACAAGTTACTGTTGGTGATGATCCTCGAATAACTCATAGTGGTAAGTTTTTGCGTAAAAGTAAATTAGATGAGTTACCACAATTACTTAATGTATTAATTGGTGATATGAGTATCGTAGGACCTAGACCAGAGGTCCCTAGTTTCATGAATGAGTATGATGATGAAACAAGACGAATTATTCTATCTGTTCGACCTGGAATTACTGATAGGGCATCAATTGAATTTACAAATGAAGCTGAGTTATTAGATTCTTCTAATGATCCAAGAAAAACATATATTACTGAAATTATGCCAATTAAAGCTAGTTATTATATCAAGTATGTGAATAATCATAGTGTTTCTTCTGATGTACTAATAATATTAGACACGTTTAAAAAAATATTAAAATAACCAATAAGGGAAATGAATAATCATTTCCCTCTTTTTTAATGAGGCGAGAATGTCTTTATTTGACTTTATATTTTCGATCCCTAGAATTTATAAAAGATTAATTAGTATCGTTATTGACTTAGCTTTTATTCAAGTTGCGTTCTGGGGCGCATTTTGGGTTCGTTTAGGCTCTTTTTATCCTATATATAGCACTGACAATTGGGTTGTTGTTACTTTATTATCAGCAATAACTATATTTATTTTTATTAAGATCGGTTTTTATCGTGCAGTTTTAAGATATATGAGTGCCGACTCAATATTAACTATTGCTACTGGTATTTTACTTTCTACGATTACTCTTGTATTGATTGCTTATTTTAATACATCAGAGCTACCAAGAACTGTATCTATTATTTACTTTGGTCTTCTCTTTATATTATCTGGTGGGGCTAGGTTATGTGTTAGAATTAGTTTTACTAAGCGGAGTATGAAACGTAAACCAAATGTAATGATTTATGGTGCGGGTGTAGCAGGCCGCCAATTAGTAAATTTATTACGTCAGGGGGACGAGTTAAATCCAATCGCTTATATTGATGATAATAAAAAATTACAAAACTCAGTTATTCAAGGACTGAATGTTTATCATCCATCAAAGTTAGTACGTATAGTTAATAAAGGTGATGTTAAGCAAATTTTATTAGCTATTCCAAGCGCTAGTCGTTCCCAACGTCGTGAAATTGTTGAGTCATTAGTTAATTTACCTGTAGAAGTACTTTCTATACCGAACCTTGATTCAATTGTTCATGATAATGTATCTCTTGATCAATTAAGAGATGTTGCAATTGAAGATTTATTAGGTCGTGAACCTGTTAAGCCTCGTGAAGACTTAATGTCGGCAAATATAGCTGATAAAGTTGTAATGGTTACTGGTGCAGGTGGTTCTATTGGTTCAGAGTTATGCCGTCAGATCGTTAAGTGTAAGCCAAAGTCATTATTATTATTTGAGCTTTCTGAGTATTGTTTATATAGCATTGAGAAAGAGTTGGCAGAATATGTACTAAAGCGTGGGTTAGATGTTGAGATTGTGCCTTTATTAGGCTCTGTTCAACGTATTAATCGTTTAGAAACAATAATGAAGACCTTTAGCGTTGATACTATTTATCATGCAGCAGCATATAAACATGTTCCAATGGTTGAGTATAATGTTGTTGAGGGTGTTAGAAATAATGTCTTTGGTACTTATTATACAGCTCAAGCGGCGGTTAATGCGGGTGTTTCTTCTTTTGTTCTAATTTCAACAGATAAAGCGGTACGTCCTACAAATGTAATGGGTACAACAAAACGTATGGCTGAGCTTGGTCTTCAAGCGTTAGCTTCTGAAGAAGCTAAAAAAGAAGCTGGAACGCGTTTTTGCATGGTACGATTTGGTAATGTGCTAGGCTCTTCTGGTTCTGTCATCCCTCTTTTTAAGCGTCAAATTAAAGAAGGCGGACCAATTACCATTACCCATCCTGATATTATTCGTTACTTTATGACTATTCCTGAAGCAGCGCAGTTAGTTATACAAGCTGGCGCGATGGGTAAAGGGGGCGACGTTTTCGTTCTGGATATGGGTGAACCCGTTAAGATTGTCGATTTAGCTGAGAATCTAGTGAAGTTATCTGGATTAGAATTGAAGACTGAAGATAATCCATTTGGTGATATTGAACTTAAATATACGGGTCTTCGTCCTGGTGAGAAATTATTTGAAGAGCTATTGATTGGAGATAATGTAGGCGAAACCGATCATAGCCGAATTATGACGGCTAATGAGCGTTTCTTATTTTTAGATGAGTATCAGCATATTCTAGATTTACTGGATAAAGCTTGTCATGATTTTAAACATGAAGATATCCGCCAAATTTTGCTTGATGCGCCAACTGACTTTAAACCAACAGATGGTATTGGTGATGTGGTTTGGAAACGAAATCAGCAAAATAGTTAATTGAACTGCATATTAATTAAGGCCAATTGTTATAAAATAATTGGCCTTTTTTATATCTATTTAAACGGAGTTAACCATGTTCAACAAAATTCTCGTGGTGTGCGTGGGTAATATTTGTCGCTCTCCTTCGGGTGAACGTATATTGCATAAAAAGTTACCGGCCAAACACATCGCTTCTGCGGGTATTGCAGCCCAAAAAAGTGGATTAGTTGGCAAGAGTGCTGATACGATAGCCTGTGAGGTGATGGAGCAATATGATGTGGATTTGTCTCATCACCAAGCACAGCAGCTAACGCCTGAATTATGTTATGAATATGATTTAATTTTAGTGATGGAAAAAGGCCATATTGAAGCTGTGACCAATATTGCGCCTGAAGCACGAGGTAAAACTATGCTATTCGGGCAATGGATTGGTCAACGTGATATTCCTGATCCTTATCGGCAAAGTCGTGAAGCGTTTGAGCATTCATTAATGTTAGTGGAACAAGCCTCACAAGCGTGGGTGGCTAAACTTTAATCTTCCGTTTATAAATATGGTTTATTTATTGAGTCAGTAGTGCGTTATTTGCGTGTTACAAGATTGTTTTTCGTTGATTTCGTGAGCTTGATCCGATTCTAGTTGTTAATATTTCTATCATGGTAATGGCTCTGTCATTATCAAAAATTGGACGAAATATAAACACAAGGAATGTTCGTGGATATTATTCACCATGGAGCAAAAACTGGCGTAACAGGATCGTGCCATGAGTTAGTGATTGGTAATAGCAGCCTATTAATTGATTGTGGTCTGTTTCAGGGTGCTGAAAATAAGAATAATAAGTTTGATATTGAATTCGATGTTAAACGTATTGAAGCGCTCTTGATCACTCATAGCCATATTGATCATATTGGTCGTATACCATGGTTACTTGCCGCTGGTTTTACCGGTCCAATTTATGCGACAGAAGCAACGGCAGCATTATTGCCATTAATGCTTGAAGATGGTTTAAAAATCCAATTAGGTTTTAACTCTCAGCAATGTCAGCAATTTACACAACTTATTCAGCAAAAAATACGTCCTGTTCCTTATGATTGTTGGGCGAAAGTCGTTTTATTAAATGGAGATAGTGTCTCTGTTCGCTTTCGTCAAGCCGGTCATATTCTAGGTTCTGCCTATATAGAAGTCGAGCTTCCAGAACAAAATACTGTAGTATTTAGTGGCGATCTCGGCCCTTGTAATACACCACTATTAACCGATCCTGTTTCTCCTGAAAAAGCCGATGTGCTTGTGATTGAAAGTACTTATGGTGACAAAGCCCTACATGATACCCAGCAACGTGAAGCTCATTTGCGGAAAATTATAGAACATTCATTACAAGATGGCGGAGCAATTTTAATTCCTGCTTTTAGTGTAGGTCGTACACAAGAGCTATTATTTGATATTGAGAATATATTAGCCGATGTGTTAACAGGTTCTAGTCATGATAATACCTATCGTCGTTGGAAATCATTGCCAGTGATCTTAGATTCACCATTGGCGTTGAAAGTGACGGAGCAATATCGCCATTTTCAAGAGTTATGGTCGAAAGAAGCAAAAGATCGTCGTTATATGGGGCGTCATCCTCTTTCTTTTGAACAGTGTATTACGATAGAAACACATCAAGATCATATCGAGTTAGTTAATCGTTTAAAGCATTCAGGGGAGCCCGCGATTATCGTTGCCGCAAGTGGAATGTGTGCAGGTGGTCGGATTGTTAACTATTTAGAAGCGTTATTATCAGACTCACGAACGGATGTCATTTTTGCAGGGTATCAAGCAGAAGGAACACTGGGACGTGCGTTATGTGATGGCGATGAAGTGGTTGAAATACATAATCAAGCGATAGATGTTGGAGCTAATATTTATCAAATGTCTGGCTATTCGGCTCATGCTGCACAAGATGATTTAGTCAAGTTTGTTGCTGGGATCAATGAGGGTCCTACAGTGATCCGTGTTGTTCATGGTGATGTTGTTGCGCAAACACAACTGGCAAAATGTTTACAAGACTGTAAGCCCGAAGCCCATATCATTATTGCTGCTCATGAATAGCAATATGATTCAATAGTATTTCTAATGTCTTTATTTTGAGAGTGATTACGCTGTTTGCTCTCAATATAATAAGATGCTTTGTATTGAATAAAATTAATGGTTTAAATTTCATTTCAATTATAAATAAGAGCTGAATCTGAAAAATATCTAAAATTTAGTCTTTACGCTTTTTATTTATCCCTTCTTATCAATATTCAAACTAAGGTAGTCATTACTCTATATTGGCTTATTGTTATCTTAGCTGTTGTTCTGTTTTTATTGTGAAGCTAAAAGCATTAGCCGCTAGTTATAATGATAAATAAGGACATTTATGAAAGCGATTTTACCTCTTACGATAGCCGCTCTATTAAGCTCTTCAGCAGTTGCCGCTGATTCTCCTGTTGTTGCGGGTTACTTTGCCGACTGGCAATACAATAATGAAGCTAATCCTTATACTGTTAAAGATATTCCTGCAGATAAGCTTACTCATGTTATTTATGCTTTTTTAAGCATGTGTGGTCCACATCAAGGTGCGAGTGATGCGGTACAGAAACAAATTGAAGCTGCATGTCAGGGTAAAGAGCCTTTTAGTGCGGTGATAGTTGATCAAGTATCAGCATTACAGAAAGATTTTGGGCCGACGAAAGCTAAGGTTGCTTATAAAGGACATTTTGCTCAGCTTAAAGATTTAAAAAATGAAAAGCCGGAATTAAAAATATTGCCTTCTTTTGGTGGTTGGACAATGTCTGAACCTTTCCATGCAATGGCAAAAGATAAAGCATCGATTGAGCACTTTTCAAAATCAGCTGTTGAACTTATTGCTCAGTATGATTTTTTCGATGGTATTGATTTAGATTGGGAGTACCCAGGTGGTGGCGGTTTAACAACCTCTCCTTGGAATCCTGATACTAAATTATCGGATGGGCAGAAAGCATCAGAAAAAGAAGCGTATACCCATTTAGTTAAAACACTGCGTTCTGAGTTAGATAACTTAGAGAAGAAAACAGGGCGTGAATATGAGCTTTCTACTGCTGTTGGTGTAGGAAGTAAAGCAGAGTCAATTGATTGGGCTGCTGTTGCGCCGCACTTAACTAATATGTTTGCGATGACTTATGATTATTTAGGTGGCTGGGGGACACAAACAGGGCATTTAACGAATCTTCATGCAACGGATAATGGTTGGTGGGGAATGGGCACCGATGTCTTTGTGAATAAAATGATTTCTCTGGGGATCCCTGCTGATAAATTAGTTGTTGGTGCGGCATTTTATGGTAGAGGCTGGGAAGGAACCAAAGGATTTGATGGCAAAGTCATTCCGAAAGAGCTTTCTTCTACGCAAGGTGCAAGTTTTGGTACGTCAGCACAAGAGCCTGGTTACTTTATGTATTGGGACTTAAAACGTAACTATACAAAAGCACAAGGCTATATCTCAGGTTATGACGAGAAAGCTGAGGCACCTTACTTGTGGAATGAAGAGAAACAAGTCTTTATTAGTTATGATGATTCACGCTCGGTAAAAGCCAAAGCTGATTGGGTGAAGAAAAACAAGCTTGCAGGTCTTTTTGTATGGGATTTATCTGGCGATGAAAATAATGAACTAATGAATGTTATGTCGGCAGAATTGAAGTAACGGTAAAATAAAGAAAGCGCAATAAGTTATCCGCTAGTAATTAGAGGATAGTCATTGCGCTTTTTTATTAATTTATAGTGCCTGAATTGCTTTGCCTTTAAGTAGCTTTCTAACCCACATGCGACCTGGGTGGAGCGCTCCAAGTACGTCAAGTGGTAGTGGTAGTGGGTCACCACAAATTTGCGATGCTAAGAGTTCACCGAGTAATGGTGCTGAGCTTAATCCACGAGAGCCTAAACCAACAATAGCAAAAAGATTGCTATAGATTGGGGCACCTTTCGCTGACGTTTGATTATCTCTAAGATCATCGTATTGCTGTAATAAATCATCATAACGACAAACATTACCCACATACGGTAAGTGATCTCGTACTGCACAACGAATACCAACACGTGCTCTGTTGTGAACATCAAAGCCATCGATATCAATTTGTTTAGGCCACTCAACATTAGGTAAGCAGTTTACTAACCGTTGCTTGTTATCTTGTTGGTCGTTTTCATTAAAATTAAGATCAATATTACGACGATCGTAACTTGCTCCAATGCAGTGACTTTGGTTTTCTGGATTTATTGGAGTGAGATAGCCGTCATAACAAAGCACCGTTTTTAGCTCGCCCAGTGATGGGTTGGTCGGCACGTGGCTGACTTGCCCGCGTACAGAAGAAGCAGGGATCTGCTGGGTTTGAGGATATTGATTAAAGCGGTGACCATTAGCCAAAATAACCGTGCTATGCCGCGTTTCACTACCATCTGTAAAAGTCAGTTGCCATTGAGTTTTGTTAACTTGTTCTAGCTGACATAATTCTTTTTGTGTTTGTAGCGTCAGTTTCCCTTCATTAACGGCATGTTCAATTAACGCTGTGGTTAACTCTTTAGGTGATAGCCATCCGCCAAGTGGGTAATGAACACTTTCAAAACCGGTTTCAATACCCGTGATTTGTTTGGTTTGTTCCTTATCGAGATGATGAACAAGTTCAGATGCAAAACCACCATTGATGATATTTGCGAGTTTATGGCTTGATTTATCATCCCACGCCAGTTGAGTTACGCCACACCAGTTATGACTAAAATCGCTGTGAATTGCGGCTTGCTCTATAAGTTGTCGAGCATAGATAAAAGCGCTAGAGAAAAAACGGGATAACTTATCATTATTGCCATTCAATAGCGGGTAGACAGCGCCTTGTCGGTTGCCTGATGCACCTTCAGCAAGTTCATTGTCAGCGCAATATAATGTGACATTTTGACCACGACGAAGCAAAGCCAGTGCGGTAGTTGCAGATGCGATACCACCACCAATAATCGCAATATTTGCATTTGGCTCTGTCTGTGCTTCACGATTATACCAAGGCATAATATTCGTTTTATGCTGACGTTCAACAACGTGACCTACGATCATGTCACGTTTAGTACCAAAGCCCTTGGTTTTGCGCATATCAAAACCGGCTTCTATTAACCCTCGACGAACAAAGCCCGCAGCGGTAAAGGTTGCTACGCTACAATCTTTACGTGCCATTTTAACCATGCCGTTAAATAAGTTTTGATTCCACATTTCAGGGTTTTTGCTAGGGGCAAAACCATCAAGGAACCATGCATCGACGATACCCTCATCGCCAACCCATACTTGAGGCATACAATCTTTGATATCACCAAACCAGAGGTCTAAGGTGATCATGCCATCTTCTAATACGATACGATGACAGTCTGCAATAGCGGGTGGGTAATGAGCATGAAGCTGCTCTGCAAGCTCTGCAAGTTCAGGCCATGCTTGATGGGCTTTAATCAAATCTTGCTGAGTTACCGGGAATTTTTCAAAGCTGATAAAGTGTAGCTCTGTGGTTGTGGCATCAGGATATTGAGAACGGTAATCTTTAAACGCTTTCCATACGGCTAAAAAGTTTAATCCGGTACCAAACCCTGTTTCTGCAATAACAAAACGACGTCGATCGCCGTCAATCCAGCGCTCAGGTAAGCCATTTTGCTTAATGAAAACATAGCGCGTTTCTTCTAATCCATTAACGTTGGAGAAGTAGACATCATCAAAGTTATTTGAGACGGGGGTTCCCACATCATTCCAATCAAGAACGGCATTTTCAATTTGTAAGGGGGATTTTTCTTGTTGTGAAGAAGACAAAAGGGAAACCTCTTTTATAACGGACAAACGATTATGAAAAACTTGGTTTAAATATCACCACTTTTAGGCGTAATATAGAAAGAAATGGCAATTTTGAACCGATTGTACCCGAATATCAGGAAAGCTGACCACTTTTTACCACTAAAGCCGTTATAGTCGATAGCTCTGTTATCTCGGTATAACAAACGCCAAACCGCTTTAAGATATGATGTTCCGTTAAGACGGTAAAATTGCTGTTATGAACGCGCATCTTAAAGCCGTTTGGGAGAAAATCCACCGTAGAGAAAGTTCACGGTTAGGCTATATCCAATTAATTTTAGTAGGAAGTCATCATGAAACGAGCCGTAATTACAGGCATGGGCATTGTATCTAGTATTGGTAACAACGTTGCAGAAGTACTAGAGTCATTGAAAACAGGCAAGTCAGGCATTAATTTTTCTGAGCAGTTTGCTGAAATGAAACTACGTTCAAATGTTTGGGGTGATTTGAAAATTAACCCAGCAGAACATATTGATCGTAAAAAAATGCGTTTCATGGGTGACGCTGCAGCTTTTGCTTACCTATCAATGGAACAAGCGGTTGCCGATTCAGGCTTAGCTGAAGATCAAGTTTCTAATGAGCGTACTGGTCTTGTGGCAGGTTCAGGTGGCGCGTCTTCGCATAACCAATACATTGCAGTTGATACGCTACGTGAAAAAGGCGTGAAACGTGTGGGTCCTTACATGGTACCCCGTACAATGTCTTCAACGGTTTCTGCGTGTTTAGCTACACCGTTTAAGATCCGTGGTGTTAACTACACCATGAGCTCTGCATGTGCAACATCTGCACACTGTATTGGTCACGCATTAGAGCTAATTCAACTGGGCAAACAAGACGTTGTTTTTGCCGGTGGTGGTGAAGAGCTCGATTGGTCATTAACGATGATGTTTGACGCAATGGGCGCACTATCAACCAAGTATAATGATGATCCATCAAAAGCATCACGTACTTATGATGCTGATCGCGATGGTTTCGTGATTTCTGGTGGTGGCGGTATGGTTGTGGTTGAAGAGCTAGAACACGCACTAGCACGTGGCGCAAAAATCTACGGTGAGATCGTCGGTTATGGCGCAACATCTGATGGTTACGATATGGTTGCACCTTCAGGTGAAGGCGCAGTTCGTTGTATGAAGATGGCGATGCAAGATCTAGATGCGCCTGTTGACTATATCAATACTCACGGTACATCAACGCCTGTTGGTGATGTGAAAGAGTTAGGTGCAATCCAAGAGCTATTTGGCGAAAACAGCCCTGCAATTTCTGCAACAAAAGCCATGACGGGTCACGCATTGGGTGCGGCGGGTGTGCACGAAGCGATTTATTCAACATTGATGTTAGAGCACGGTTTTGTTGCACCAAGCATCAATATTGATAACCTAGACGAAGCAGCACAAGGTCTTGATATTGTGACTGAGAAGCGTGATGTTGAACTGAAGACGGTAATGTCTAACAGCTTTGGTTTTGGTGGTACTAACGCAACACTAGTGATTAAAAAATACGAAGCGTAAATAAACTAGATTAAGATTAATTCTAGTATTTATAAAAATGGAAAAGAGCCATAAAGTAATTTATGGCTCTTTTTTTTAACTATATGCCAACATTGAAGAATTATTAACATGTCTAGATTGTGACTTTGTTCTTTTAGTCTATTTTCAGTTAAACTAATAGCCAGTTAGCAAGGATAATAGTAGCTACTTGCACATTAGTTTACTGAGGTTAAGTATGAAAATTACAGTTGTGGGTACAGGTTATGTAGGCCTGTCAAATGCAGTGCTTTTAGCTCAACACAATGAAGTTGTTGCATTAGACATCGTTGAGGAAAAGGTTTCATTAATCAATCAAGGGTTATCCCCAATTGTTGATAAGGAAATTGAAGATTTTTTAAAAAATAAGGATTTGAATCTTAATGCGACAGCTGATGCATCACATGCTTATGATGGCGCTGAGTTTGTTATTATAGCGACCCCTACCGATTATGATCCTATCACTAATTACTTTAACACCAGCTCTGTAGAAGCCGTTATTAAAGATGTGAACGAGAAAAATCCATCAGCGATTATGGTAATTAAATCAACTGTACCTGTTGGATATACAGAAAGTATTAAAAAGCAGTTCGGCATTACAAATATTATGTTCTCGCCAGAGTTTTTACGTGAAGGTCGTGCACTGTACGATAATTTACATCCTTCTCGTATTATTGTCGGTGAACGTTCTGAGCGAGCTGAGATCTTTGCTGGACTATTAAAACAAGGTGCAGAGAAACAAGATATTGCCGTTTTATTTACAGATTCTACAGAAGCAGAAGCGGTAAAATTATTTTCCAATACTTACCTTGCGATGCGTGTGGCTTATTTTAATGAACTTGATAGCTATGCAGAAGCATTAGGCTTAGATAGTCGTCAGATTATCGAAGGCGTAGGCTTAGACCCTCGCATTGGCAATCATTATAATAATCCATCTTTTGGTTATGGCGGTTACTGCTTACCGAAAGATACTAAGCAATTACGCGCGAATTACCGTGATGTACCGAATAACATTATTGGTGCGATTGTGGATGCGAATACCACACGTAAAGATTTCATTGCTGATTCAATTATTGCTAAACAGCCTAAAGTTGTAGGCGTTTATCGCTTAATTATGAAATCAGGATCTGATAATTTCCGCGCATCCAGTATTCAAGGCATCATGAAACGCATAAAAGCCAAAGGCATTGAAGTGGTGGTGTTTGAACCGGTACTGGAAGAAGATGAATTCTTTAATTCTAAAGTCATCAAAGATCTTGATGTATTTAAAGCGATGTCTGATGTGATTGTTTCGAACCGTATGGCGGTTGAACTTCAAGATGTACAAGAAAAAGTATATACCCGAGATTTATTCGGGGCTGATTAAGTAAAGCAGGGAAGCTGAAATGAAAATCCTTATTGATGAAAATATGCCGTATGCGTTGGCGTTGTTTAGTGAGCTTGGTGAGGTCATCGCCAAACCAGGTCGAAATTTAACGGCTGATGATTTGGTAGGGATTGATGCCCTGATGATCCGCTCGGTGACGAAAGTTAATAACAGTCTGTTAGAAAAAGCCGATAAGTTAAAATTTGTGGGAACTGCAACAGCAGGACAAGATCATGTTGATCAACCGCTATTAGCTGAGCGTGGTATTACTTTCACTGCAGCACCAGGCTGTAACAAAGTGGGTGTTGCCGAGTACGTACTGAGTAGCTTAATGGTATTAGGGCAGCAACAAGGCTTTTCTATTTTTGATCGCACTGTTGGGATTATTGGTGCTGGTAATGTTGGCTCATATTTGGCGAAATGTTTAGATGCATTAGGTATTCGTTACCTGCTTAACGATCCGTTAAAGCAAGCGCAAGGCGATGAACGTCAATTTGATTCAGTTGAAACGCTACTTGCTGAGTGTGATGTCATCACAACCCATACCCCGTTAACTCGCTATGTCGAGTTTCCAACTCATCACTTAGTCAACGACGCTTTTCTAAATGCATTAAAACCCAATGCTATTTTAATTAATGCGGCACGTGGTCCTATTGTTGATAATAGTGCTTTAAAAGCGGCCTTAGTGGCTTCTCATAATGGTACAGGGAAGGCACTTACAGCAGTACTTGATGTGTTTGAGCAAGAGCCATTGGTGGATTTAGAGCTACTACCGTATTTAGCTTTTGCGACACCGCATGTGGCTGGATATGGGCTTGAAGGTAAAGCGCGTGGAACAACCATGGTTTTCAACCGCTTTTGTGAGTTTCTAGGTGTTGATAAGCAGGTAGATGCGAGTGAACTATTGCCTGTTGCGCCAATTCCTCAAGTTGAATTAAGTCGTCAATGGGACGAGGCAAGTTTATTTAGCCTTACCCAATTGGTGTATGATGTACGTAAAGATGACGGTATGTTCCGTCGTCAAATGCAGCTAGCTGGTGACGATAACAGCAGAATGGCCACTGCTTTTGATATGATGCGAAAAAACTACTGGGATCGCCGTGAATATAGTGCAATTACAGTAGCAGGCAAGGCCGATTTTGAGGTAGAGTCGCTGGCTAAATTAGGTTTTACAGTAGTAGAGGTCACTCAATGAGTCAGGAATATGATATCGCAATACTAGGCGCAACAGGTGCTGTCGGCGAAGCTATGGTCGAGGTGCTAGAAGAGCGTAATTTTCCTGTTCGCAATCTTTACTTGCTGGCAAGTGATCGTAGCTCTGGCAAAGTGTTACGTTTTAAAGGTAAATCAATCCGTGTGAAGAACGTGGAAGATTTCGATTGGGGCCAAGTTCAAATTGCTTTGTTTTCAGCAGGCGCTGAAGCATCACGTCATTGGGCGCCTATTGCCACAGATTTTGGTGTAGTGGTTATCGATAACACATCTGAATTCCGTTATGAGTATGATGTTCCGTTAGTGATCCCTGAAGTAAACCCTGAAGCGATTGCTGATTACCGCAACCGTAATATTATTGCAAATCCCAATTGCTCTACGATTCAAATGTTAGTTGCTCTTAAGCCAATTCAAGATGCTTATGGTATTGATCGTATTAATGTTGCGACTTATCAATCGGTATCTGGCTCTGGTCGTAAGGGAATTGATGAGCTTGCCGGTCAAACAGCAAAATTGCTAAATGGTTTGCCAGCTGAAAACAGTGCTTATGACAAGCAAATTGCATTTAACTGCATACCTCATATCGATGAGTTTATGGATAACGGTTACACCAAAGAAGAAATGAAAATGGTGTGGGAAACACAAAAAATTCTTGGCGACTCAAGTATTCGTGTTAACCCAACTTGTGTGCGTGTTTCTGCTTTCTTTGGTCATGCAGAAGCGGTTCATGTTGAAACGCATCAACCTGTTGTTATCGAAGATGCAATTAATCTACTTGAAAATACTGATGGTATTGAAGTCTTCCATGGTACTGATTACCCAACACAGGTAACAGATTCAGTAGGTAAAGATCACGTGATGGTAGGTCGCATCCGTGAAGATATTAGTCACCCATGTGGTCTGAATATGTGGGTTGTAGCTGATAACGTTCGTAAAGGTGCGGCAACAAATAGTATTCAGATTGCTGAAAAGCTAATTGAAGAATATTTGTAAAAGAAATAAAAAAAGGAGCAAGAGATTGCTCCTTTCTCATTTCCATGATCTTGCTGGTAAAACCCTAAGTAGTCACTTGACATACATCGTCAGCTAGCAAAAATTAGCCATAACAACCTTAAGATTTTCTTTATGTTGTCGTTATATGTGTAGTTTGTAGAACATATAAGCAACTCGTATTGTTTCGAAATGCGTTCATTGAATTAACGTTTTCGGCTTATTTATCTCTGCCAGAGAGGAACGCAGGCAGTGTCTGATATCCCTAAGATAGTAAAGCGCTTTATTGTACCGGTAGCTTTCGTTACCATTTCTTCTTATTTGCCTGTGGTGAATGCGAATACTGTTCGGATTATTGGCCCGTCGAATGAGGATGGATCCTATTCGCAAGCGAGCCGAGGTATTGATACACCTGATCTGCGTTCAATTTCGCAGTCTAACACTGCACCACTTTCTACTCGTCGTTATGGCCCTACAGGTGAAAAAGAAACCTTGTGGTCAATCGCATCTCGAAATCGTCCTAATGCTTCAGTATCTGTATACCAAGTTATCGGTGCTATTTATCACGTTAATCCACAAGCATTTGAAAACAGCAATATTCATGGATTGATCCCTGGTAGTACCTTGGTTATGCCAACATTAAGCCAGGTTAAGAACGAGAAAGAGAGCTTGATCCGTCGTCAATTAGAAGCGGATAAAAGACGTGCACCCTATATTAAAGCAAAGCCAGCTAGTCAAAAACGTGTTGTAAAATTAAAGCCTAAGCCTGAAGAACTACAAAAAATACAAGCAGAGCAAGCAGCGAAAAAAGACGTAAAAAGCACACAGCCCGCAGAGCCAGTTGTAAAGCCTGTGGCGGTAGTTGATGAAACGGCTAACTCAACAACAAATGTTCCAGCAAAAACAATAGAGAAAGCGGTAGCGGTAGCAACAACTGCTGCTGTGATTAGTGCAGCGACACCAGCTGAATCAACCGCGATTATTTCTGAAACGCCTAAAACTGAAAACGTTGAAGTTGCTGATGTTGATAATGTAGAAAATACGGCTATTCCTGCCAAGCCTGAATTATCAGAACAGCAAAAAGCGATGACAGATGAGCAAATGACAAAGCTGGTGGAAAGTAACCACATGCTTCGTTTACGCTTAGCGGAAATGCAACAAGAAGTTGATGCATTAAAAGATCAAGTTAAAGATAGCGATGATGTACGCCAAGAACTGCTGACTTTCTTAGAGCAACAAAAACAACTGCAAAATGCGCCACAACCTGTGACACCACCTACTTCAACCTGGTTTGATTCACTGGCTAATAACCCTTGGGCATTAGCTGCTGCTGGTATTATTCCTGGCGGTTTACTTGCTGCATTGTTGGCATTCTTCTTATTGCGTCGTAAAGAAGAAGAGCAAGATGAGGTGAAATCATTAAATGCTCCAGAGGCTTCAGCTGCTGAAACGGCACCTGTTGTCATCCCTCCTATTGATGGTGATGAGCAAGCTCTTGATACTTCAGATGACCTAGATGACCTGTTTGCGGATGATGATCTATTCAATGAGCCTGACTTTACGTTAGATATTGATGATAAGAATGATCCGTCAACTAAAAATGAGAAAGAAGAGGTAAAAGAGTCTGTTACTGAATTTAGCGATGACGCTGATACGAAGACTGAATCAGCAGTTGTTAATGATATTGAATTTGATGAAGCTTTTGAAAATAACTTAAGTAGTAGTATTTCAGTTAAAGGTGATGATGCTATTGGTTTAGAAGACATGGAGCGTGCTCTTGATGAAATGGATAATGAGAGCGAGCCAAGTTCAGATGAAGCCTTAGCGTTAATGTGGGAGAAATCTCTCAATGAATCAGCGAAAAATGAAGATTCTGAAAATAGTCTCGATGATTTTGATTTATCTCAGGATGACTTTGATCTTAGTGATAATGACGATGTTAAGCCATTGCCAGCAGATAACGAAAATGAAGAGTTAGATAACGGCTTGTTAGAGCAATCATTATTAGATGAAATTTTGCAACAAGCAGAAGAGCAAAGCCAAGACCACGTTACGTCTGAAATTAATGATGAGTCAAAAGATGTTGAAATTAAAACCTCTGAGAATATTGACCAAGATGAATTGGATGCATTATTTGGTAGCTTTGGTGCTGATTTACCTGAATTAGATCAAACTGTTTCAGATGAACTGACGGATGAAACACAAGATGATGAACGTGTTTTTGAAGAAGGTAGTACTGCATTACTTGATGAGTTAGTAGAAGATGATGAATTAAGTAGTGATATTGAACTTGAAGAAGACAGTACCGCATTACTTGATGAGTTGATCTTAGATGAAGATGAACCGGAACAGTCTGATTCAACGATAGAAGTGGCTGAAGACAGTACAGCATTGCTTGATGAGTTGATCTTAGATGAAGATGAACCGGAACAATCTGATTCAACGATAGAAGTGGCTGAAGATAGTACTGAATTGCTTGATGAATTATTAAAAGACAATGATGCTGATATCTCATCAAAACAAGATCACATTGCAATTGATGAATCCAGTACTGAATTATTAGATGAAATTTTATCTGAGCAGTTAGCAGCAGTCGATGAACAAGATGCTCCTAATAATGAGAATCAACATCTTGATGAAATTATCGAATCGCCATCATTCGCTTCTGATCTAGAGCAGAAATCACAGGATGTTATTAATCCTGAAAGTGATGTTGAAAAATATGCTCAACAGGAAAAAGACATATCTCTTACTGATGAAAGCAATGCTGATACTGTAGAGCCTGATACATTAGGGTCTGAAGTTGTAACTGAATTGCCAAGTGAAGAAGCACCGAATGATGTTTTCACGTCTGAATTTGTGAGTGACACTCGCGATACGCCATCGAAAGAAGTCCTTGAGTCACAAAATACTGAAGAACTGCAAACCTTATCGCCAAGTAGTGAACAAAAATTCGATGAGATCTTAGATGATGTTTTAGACGAAGACTTTTATCGTCAATCGCTAGACAGTGATGTTAAGCCATTAACCGTTTCAGATCTTGAACGTGAACTAGATGAGCAAGATGCATTAGCGAGTCATGTTGCAGCAGAGGCACATGAACCGCTGAATGTAGACGATCTTCCTTCTTTTGATGAAGAGGATGCATTAAAAGCATTTGCTGATGATGTGTATGAATCACCACAAGAAGATGCTGTTCATCAAGACGTATTATCACTCGATGATTTACCTGAATTTGATGAACAAGCGGCATTGGATGATCCTGATGCTGAGCCTTTTGACGAAACAGAACTGAATAACGACATTGATGAGCAAATCGCACTTGATAATGTTATTCGTCAATTGCAGCAGGCCGCGGAAGCTGCAGATAAGTATTCACCTAAATCTGAATTATCTCCTGAAAATACAGTAGATTTTGTTGCTGAAACCGCTCCTGAATTACCTGATGAGTCATCGTTACCAGCATCAACGGTTGCTAGTGAAAATGAAGTATCGCCATTTGATACTGCTCAAAGGGATGTTTATCCTTTTGAAAAACTCGATCCAACGACCATTCCAGAGTTTGATGAAGGTGAAGCGCTGCAAGCCTCATTGGATGAACAACATGAGCTTGAACAATATGAAATTGAACAAGGTTTACGTTTACCCAATGAAGAGCCTATTGAGGTAACAGAGAAGCCCGTTGTATTAGATCAGTTGGATCAAACCATGGTTGATTCTGCAGGTCTTGATATGGATGCATTACTGTTTGATGATTCATTAAATGATAATGCAGATAATGAAGGCCCATCTCAGTCAATACAGCCACAAGAGGTTAGTGACAACACGACTGATGTTGAGACTGAACCATTATTAATGGATGAATTACCCAAACAGCAAGTGGAGCGCTCTGGGCTGGGTTTAGAAGACGGTGAACGTGATGGATTATTAACGCAAACAGAAGATGAGTTAGAAGCAGATTATACTTTTGACGATGAGATGTCTGATGATGATGCTAAAGTATGGCAAACCTCGGTATCTGAGCCTGAGTTAGCTCAAGAAGATTGGACACAACAACCGCATTTGGTAAAAGACGACGTGAAGTCTGTTTCGTTAGAGTCTGACTTCTCATTACATACCAATGATCTGGAAAGCGTAGCAACCAGTGAGTTACTGGCTGAACAATCTATAGCTGAAAAACCATCTTATATTAGTATTGATGAATTAATGAAAGATGACCCATCGCATCAGCAAGTTGATCCCGATACCAATCCTTTAAATTTAGAGGTAGGGCTTGACGAGTACCCTGATATGTTAGCCAGTATTGGTGACTATGATGTTGATACTAATGGTGAGTATGCAAGTAAACTTGATTTGGCTAAAGCTTATTTAGAAATGAATGATAGCGAAGGTGCTGTTGGTTTATTAGAGGATATTGCGAAAAATGCTGAACAAGATCTTCAAGCAGAAGCCAAAAGATTGCTTTTGAAGCTGTAACATCACTCTTGTTTAAGATAGAACAAGCACGGTAGAGATAATTCTATCGTGCTTTTTTATTTTTACTTGCTGCATTATGTTATCCCTATCGCGCTATTCTTTCCCTTATCTTGTGAATTACTTATAATTCGGAACAGTTTCGTAAATTACGTGTTAGTGGTTTACATAGGTTTGATTAATCGAAGTTGAATAAATTATGCGAATAGCTTTAGGTGTAGAGTACGATGGTGCTAAGTATTATGGCTGGCAACGCCAACGTGATGTAGATAGCGTACAAGAGCGTTTGGAAAAAGCTCTCTCTAAAGTCGCCAATCAACCAGTAGAAGTCTTCTGTGCTGGACGAACTGATGCTGGCGTTCATGGCACGGGGCAGGTTGTTCACTTCGATATTAATATTGATCGCAAAATGGTGGCGTGGACGATGGGCGCTAATGCTCATCTTCCTAAAGATATTGCGGTACGTTGGGCGACAGAAGTGAATGAGGATTTTCATGCTCGTTTTACTGCGACAGCACGCCGTTATCGTTACATCATTTTTAATAACGCCTTACGTCCCGCTATTTTAGGTAATGGTGTTAGCCATTATCACGGCCATCTTGATGAGAAAAAAATGCATGAGGCTGGTCAGTACTTACTGGGTGAAAATGATTTTACGTCTTTCCGCGCGGTTCACTGTCAATCTCGAAGCCCATGGCGTAATTTAATGCACCTGAATGTCACTCGCCAAGGCGACTTTGTGATCATTGATATCAAAGCGAATGCGTTTGTTCACCATATGGTACGTAACATCACAGGTAGCTTAATTAAAGTCGGCAAAGGTGAAGAAAAACCAGAGTGGATTGAGTGGCTACTTGCGCAAAAAAATCGCACATTAGCAGGAGCAACAGCCAAAGCTGAAGGCTTGTATTTGGTTGATGTTGATTACCCGAAAGAGCACAATTTACCGCGTGTACCATTAGGTCCGTTATTCTTAGCTGATTGAGTTACAAGGGTTAGCTTGATAAGGTAGTACCAGTTTTTTATCTACAGATTAGTAAGATTGTGTTTTAATCTCTGATCGTTATCCAATGAATTTGTATCTTCGGCCATTGACGGCGGAAGCATTAAAGAATAAAGGTCATTCATGAGCTGGCTTGAAAAGATTCTAACTAAAAGCAACATTGTCTCTTCACGAAAAGTGTCGATTCCTGAGGGCGTTTGGACGAAATGTACCTCTTGTGATCAAGTACT
Organism: Photobacterium sp. GB-56; assembly: GCF_003026105.1. Classification (GTDB taxonomy): domain Bacteria; phylum Pseudomonadota; class Gammaproteobacteria; order Enterobacterales; family Vibrionaceae; genus Photobacterium. Next base: position 42,872 of record NZ_PYNW01000017.1, read on the forward strand.
GTACCATGCAGATCTTGAGCGCAATCTAGAGGTGTGCCCTAAGTGTGATCATCACATGCGTATGAAAGCACGTCGTCGTCTTGAAACTTTCTTAGACGCTGATACGCAAGTTGAGATTGCCGCAGAGCTAGAGCCGCAAGATAAGCTTAAATTCCGCGATTCTAAAAAGTACAAAGATCGTTTGTATAGCGCGCAAAAAGCCACGGGTGAAAAAGATGCATTAATCGCAATGAAAGGGGAAGTCTTAGGTTTACCTATTGTTGCATGTGCTTTTGAATTCTCTTTTATGGGCGGTTCAATGGGCTCTGTCGTTGGTGCTAAATTTGTACGAGCAGTGGATGCGGCAATTGAAAATAACTGCCCATTGATCTGCTTCTCTGCAAGTGGCGGTGCACGTATGCAAGAAGCGCTGATGTCACTGATGCAAATGGCGAAAACCAGTGCGGCGTTAGAGCGTTTATCAGCGAAAGGCTTACCTTTCTTCTCTGTGTTAACCGATCCAACTATGGGTGGGGTATCAGCATCCCTTGCAATGCTTGGTGACATCAATATTGGTGAACCCAAAGCACTGATCGGTTTTGCAGGTCAACGTGTTATTGAGCAAACCGTACGTGAGAAGCTACCAGAAGGCTTCCAACGTAGTGAGTTCCTCCTTGAACATGGTGCGATTGATATGATTGTTGATCGCCGTGAAATGCGTCAGCGTGTTGCAGGTCTTGTTGCCAAAATGACCAACCAAGCATCACCGTTAGTTGTTTCTGTCGATAGTAAGCCAGAGTCTGTTGAGGCTACTGTCCAAGCTGAAGATTCAGAAAACACCTAATTGATTATATTGATTGATGAATATAGAAGCCGTTTAGCTAATCGCTAGGCGGTTTTTTTTTGAGTATGTAATAGCGCTATTGCCATTAACGTGGCGTTTAATCGAATTTATATCGTCATAGGTTTAAGTTATTTAAGATTCGATGGTAAATTATGGCTCAAGTGATTTATAAACAAGTGAATGATTTCTCATGTCAGGATTGACTGCACCACAAGCGACAGCCTCGCTTTCAACATGGCTGAAATATCTTGAGCAATTACATACCAGTGCAATCGATCTTGGATTAGATCGCGTTAAAGCTGTGGGTGAAAAAGCAAATCTTCTTAAACCTGCGCCTTGTGTTATTACTGTTGCGGGTACTAATGGTAAAGGTTCAACCTGTGCCATGCTAGAAGCTATCTTAATTGAAGCGGGTTATAAGGTTGGTGTTTATAGCTCTCCTCACCTTGTACGTTATAACGAACGTGTTCGTATCAATAATAAAGAGCTTGACGACGGTGAACATAGCAAAGCATTTGCAAGCGTTGAAGCAGCGCGTGGTTCTATAAGTTTAAGCTTATTTGAATTTGGTACGCTTGCTGCGTTAACACTATTTAAAACACATAAAGTGGATGTTGTTGTACTGGAAGTTGGCCTTGGTGGGCGATTAGATGCCACTAATATTGTTGATCATGATGTTAGCGTGATCACCAGTCTTGCAATCGATCATGTCGATTGGCTTGGTGATAATATAGACGTAATTGGTTATGAAAAAGCAGGTATTTTCCGCTCAGGTAAACCGGCTATTTGCGGCCAACCTCATCCGCCAGCAACGGTTCCTGCTCACGCGGATGATATTGGCGCAGAATTACATCAAGTTGGTTATCAATTTGATTATCAAATAGCCGATGACCATTGGAACTGGCAGTGTGGTGCATTTGATTTATCTCACTTGCCACTGCCTAATTTACCGCTCCCTAATGCAGCCACAGCATTAATGGCTTTAGGAACGGCAGAGCTTGATATCTCGGAAGAGAATATTATTCAAGGTTTAAGTAAAGCTCAATTACCAGGACGTATGCAGCGTGTGAGTGATGATCCATTGATCATTATGGATGTCGCACATAATCCCCATTCTGCCGAGTATTTCGCTCAGCAATTAAACCGAATGAAACAAAAAGAAGGTAAGAAGCATATTCATGCTGTCGTTGCGATGCTTCACGATAAAGATATCGCGTCGACTATCGCAATGATGAAAGATGTAGTAGATCATTGGTATCCCGCTTCTTTAACGGGCCCAAGAGCGGCGACTGCCGATGAAATATTGCAGTATTTACCACCAGATTGTATGGGTTTTGATAAGCCAGAGGCTGCATTTGACCAAGCGCTAACACAAGCTAACCGAGATGATATGGTAATCGTCTTTGGCTCGTTTTACACTGTCGGGCAAATAACGAGTCATTTACGTTAATGAGTGAAAAACACTTTTATTATAAAGTGGTTAAATAGTATAGGAGTCCATGTGGCTAGCCAATTTCAAAATCGACTGATTGGTACCATTATTTTGGTAACCGTTGGCGTGATTTTTCTTCCTGATCTTTTTGATGGGCAAAAACAGCACTATAAAGAGCAGTTCGAAAGCATTCCGTTGCAGCCTAAAATGGGTGATCAAAAGGAGTTTACTCAAATACCTAACCCTGAAACGGTAAATTCGGAGCTACCTAAAGATCCTGTCACAGTAACAGTGGATAATGGTAAAGATACGGTTTCAACATCATCAGGTGATAATAATGAAACCTATACCGTTGAAGAAGACAAAGCACCTCAACCTGAACAGCCTGTTGTGCCCGTTGAGCAACCAAAAACTGTCGTAACACCCCAACCTGTTGTAAAGCCAGAGCCTGCAGTTGTGTCTGAGCAAGGATTAAAAAATAGTGGCTGGATGATCCAATTAGGTACGTTTGGTAATTTTAAGAATGCCAGCGCACTAGTGGCGAAGCTGCGATTAAATGGTTACCAGGCACATTTATTACCTAAAGATGCGCAACCGGGTCAGTATGTAAAAGTTGTTGTGGGACCAGATCTTTCAAAAGATAAGCTTTTGGCTAAGATTGATGACTTGAAAAAATTAACCGGGTTAAGTGGTAAATTGTATCAATTTAGCCCAATAAAACCTTAAGTAAACGTTTGCGTCTTCATTTTTTCTGTTAGAATACGCATCAACAAGACGAAATACACATGATGATCTGGATTGATTATGTAATTTTAGCCGTGATTGGCTTTTCCGCTTTGGTAAGTTTAATCCGTGGTTTTGTTAAAGAAGCACTTTCATTAGTTATCTGGTTTACTGCGTTTTTTGTGGCGAGTAATTTCTACCCACAGCTTGCGGTTTACTTTACAAACTTTCATGATGAAATGCTTCGCAACGGTAGCGCTATTGCCGTTTTATTTATCGCAACGCTGATTGTTGGCGCGGTAGTTAACTATGTTATTGGTCAGTTAGTACAGAAAACAGGGTTATCTGGTACTGATAGAGTTTTGGGCGTAGTTTTTGGTGGGGTTCGCGGCGTGTTAATTGTTGCGGCAGTATTGTTCTTTCTCGATGCCTTTACAGGGTTTGCAAGTGCTGATTGGTGGAAACAGTCAAAACTCATCCCACAGTTTGGCGTTGTCATTGAATGGTTTTTTTCCTATATCAAACACAGTTCAAGCTTCTTACCTAACATGAAATAGCGCCAAATTAATAGCAGTTACCAAATTTATTCGATTTGGTAACTGTATTTTTATGCACGACGAGGATTTTGGAAATGTGTGGTATTGTTGGAATCGTGGGCTCAACCCCGGTAAACCAGTCTATCTATGATGCACTTACTGTGCTGCAACATCGCGGCCAAGATGCTGCGGGTATTTGTACCTTAGAAAGCAATCGTTTCCGTCTGCGTAAAGCGAATGGTTTAGTGCGTGATGTCTTTGAAGCTAAACACATGCAACGCTTACAAGGTAATGTAGGTATCGGACACGTGCGTTATCCAACTGCGGGTAGCTCTAGTGCATCAGAAGCCCAACCGTTTTATGTTAATTCTCCTTACGGTATTTCACTGGCTCATAATGGTAATTTAACCAACGCAGCAGATATTCGTGAGACCTTATTTGAGCAAGCTAAACGTCATGTCAATACAACCTCAGATTCTGAGATTTTACTGAATATTCTGGCAAATCAACTTGAGCATTGTCCAAGTTATCCTATTAGCCCTGAGGAAATTTTTAAAGCAATCAGTGAAGTTCACCGAATTGTAAAAGGTGCGTATGCGGTTGTTGCTATGGTTATCGGTCATGGCTTAATTGCATTTCGTGATCCAAATGGTATTCGCCCTTTATGTATTGGTAAGCGTGAAGAACAAGGTAAAGCCGAATACATGGTAGCTTCAGAATCAGTGGCACTTGATGCGGTTGGTTTTGATTTTGTCCGTGATATTGCGCCTGGTGAAGCCGTTTACATCACTTTTGATGGGCAATTATTTACTCAGCAATGTGCCGATAATCCACAGTTAAATCCATGTGTATTTGAGTTTGTTTATTTTGCTCGTCCTGATTCATTTATTGATAAAGTCTCTGTTTATGGCGCGCGTTTAGCGATGGGCACCAAGCTGGGTGAAAAGATTAAACGAGAATGGGCAGATATTGATATCGATGTTGTTATTCCTATTCCAGAAACTTCTTGTGACAGTGCGCTAGAAATTGCACGTACGTTAGATAAACCTTATCGCCAAGGCTTTGTTAAAAACCGTTATGTGGGCCGTACGTTTATCATGCCAGGACAACAAATGCGTCGTAAGTCTGTGCGTCGTAAACTCAATGCCATTCGCTCTGAATTTAAAGATAAAAATGTACTGTTAGTCGATGACTCTATTGTTCGTGGTACCACATCAGAGCAGATAATCGAAATGGCAAGAGAAGCAGGAGCGAAGAAAGTTTACTTAGCATCAGCAGCACCTGAAATTCGCTTCCCTAATGTCTATGGTATTGATATGCCAAGCGCTAATGAGTTAATTGCTCATGGTCGCGAAGTGGATGAAATTTCAAATATTATCGGTGCCGATGGTCTTATTTTCCAAGATTTACAAGATTTGGTTGATGCCGTCGCTGAAGGAAACCCTGAAATTAAATTATTTGAAACGTCTGTGTTTAATGGTAATTACGTAACCGGTGATGTGAACCAAAAGTACTTAGAGTATTTAGATTCACTACGCAGTGATGACTCGAAAAAGCAGCGTGAGATTCAGCAAGATTTAGCTAATTTAGAGTTACATAACGAAGGCATTTAAGTCTTATATGTGAGCAAATAGAGTTATAAGCCGGAGTGTAAAACTCCGGCTTTTTTATGGATAAACTCAGGCCCCAAACCATGACTCTATAAGATCACTGGCGATGTGATAATCGCCTGTCCTGCAGTAACAATTGAGCATGCATAAATAAATCCACGCTCTTTATGGATGCGCATTAATGGGGACGGCAGTATTAAGTAAATATACAGAATAAGTCAGTTCTACAAGACTTGAGATCATGAGAAAACTGAGATGCGGAAAGAGTACGCCATTCTTGGTTTTTGGGGGAGGGCAAGGTTTGTAACTGTATGTTTTTTTTATGTGGGTGATTGTTCTTAACAGGATAAAAACAAAATGCCATATTAATGGCTAATATGGCATTTTTCTAAAATATTACGTTATTAATAAATGTTTTTAGTGTTTTTCTAAGTCAAAGTAGTGACTTGCAAAATCAATAAATAGACGTAATTTTTCTGGTTGGTAATCACGGTGATTATAAATCAAATATACATCACGTGGGTTTGCTGACCAGTTTTTAAGTACTTGAGTCACCTCACCAGCTGTAATGTATTTTTCCAGCATAACATCAGGCATTAACGTGATCCCTAAGCCTGCACAACACGCTTTACGTACGACGTTAAGTTCGCTTGCTTCAAAGCGACCTCGTTCATTAATCGTAACCGTTTCGCCGTTGTGGTTGTTTAGACGCCAGCGTAGTAAAGGATTACCCTTCAGTAAAACATGGTCGTGAAGATCTTGAGCATGTTTAGGCTCTGGGTTTTTCTTTAAATATTCAGGGCTAGCAACAAGAATATCTTTTACTTCATTGATACGACGAGCGATCAGTGTTGAATCTCGTTGAGGACCAATACGGAACATAACATCCCAGTCCGTCGGATCAAGTTGATCTGGCTCATTGCTCATATATAGCTGAATGCTAATTGCTGGATGTTCCAACATAAAGGCATTCAATAAAGGTTGAAGCATTACCTTGGTAATATTGGTTGGTGCGGCAATACGTAGCTTGCCCGCTGCACCTTTACACTCTTCACTAATATGTTCAGTCGTATCAAGTAACTGTTGTAGTAAAGGCGCACAGTCATGATAGAACTTTTGACCGGCTTCAGTAAGTGACAGTTTACGGGCATGACGATTAAGCAGGCGAATATTAAGGCCTTCTTCAAGTGCTTGAATTCGACGTGTCAGTGTCGCAACTGGTACCTGGGTTTTTCTAGATGCAGCGGTATAACTGCCATTTTCCACAACCATGCGGAATAAGTTTAGATCGTCAAGTTTCATAAAAAAGTCATTATTGAACGCTTATGATGAGCAATTGTATAACAAAATGAGTCAAATGCATCTCTTTTTCTTTGTTTTTCCTACTGAAATAGTATTTTTATCATGTTTATTATGGTCAATTTACCAAAATAAAGGGGTACGATAATTTGAAGTGTATTACATAAATGAATTTATTTTTATTAAATGTTCATGAATACATATTTTTTGTGGTGTTTTTTCTATGCTTAATAGAGTCGCAAAAATTAGACAGTCTTTAAGGCCTTTAATTTCAGTTTGTAATGTGCCTTAAACTAAGTAGGTATTGGTGGAGGTGGTTTTGCTAGAAGGGAAAGATGTTCTCGTTGTAGAAGACGACCCAGTATTTAGAAATATGATTGTTGGCTTTCTTGAGAGCCAAGGATGCTTGGTGCAAGAGGCTGATAATGGTTTAGAAGGGCTACGTGCATTAAAGGAGCATATTCCTGATCTGTTACTCTGCGATCTCGCTATGCCTGTTATGACAGGTATGGAGTTTGTTGAAGAAGTGTCTATTCAATATCCAATGATACCAATTATTGTTATTTCAGGAACGGGAGCAATGACAGATGTCGCTTTAGCGTTGCGACTTGGTGTTAAGGATTTCTTAATAAAGCCATTAGAAAATATTTTAATGCTGAAATCTTCTATGATATCGGTATTGAAGGGGCAAGACAGTGCGACACATCATCGACAAGATTTTTCTAATCGATGGTTTGATACTACAGAAGATACAGAGCCTGTTGAAGAAGAATTGGAATGGCATATTAAAGATTTGCAAAATAACCCTAAAGCGGCACGTGAGCTATTAGTGGGACTAATGCCTGAAACACAATCGACTTATGGACGATGGCAGTTAAATTATTGTGTTTTACAATCCATTGATTCCCTTCCAGTTATTCTTGATTATACTTGGCTATTAGATGGTCAATTAGCCTTTTACCTTCTTGATACCAGTAGTGGTGATCATAATGCGACGGCAACTGCGTTATTAATTCGTGCTTTTTTTAATGATTATTTACGTAATCAAGGTAATTGTTTAGAAAGCTTAAGCCACTTAGTAACATTGATTGAAAAAGGGATGAAGCACTCAGGTTATGCGTCACCTATCAAGGCTTTGTTTGGCGTATTTGATTTGTCTGATAGATGTTTGCATATTCTTCCTGCAGGTATTGAAGCACAACTTCGAACAAGTGACGCTTCTTTTGAAGTCGCATCAGGTGAATGGCTTGGACGAGAAGCAAGGCACAATATGTTATCGAAGCTAGCATTGTCTCCATCAGGTGGGCGTTTATCGCTAAGCCAATTGGGGCATGCTAGTTTTAGTGTGAACTTTAAAAACATTAAGATGTAAAAAAGGGCAGTGTTAGCAACACTACCCTTAAATGGATTATTATCAGTACGGCATTACGCTTCTACTGTTTTAACCTCTGTTGTTTCGTCATTAGATGAAGATTCTGCACCATGCATCCAATTAATTAAGGTATTGGATAGTAACAGCAGTAATACACCGGCAATCACTGCAGTAATTGCAATACCAGAGAAGATTGCTAGAGGACCGGCTTCACCAATACGTGAACCAATCTCACCTGCAATATAGTTAGCAATGGCGTTAGCACCAAACCATGCACCCATCATTAATGATGCTAAGCGAAGAGGTGCAAGTTTTGTCACCATTGATAAACCAATCGGTGATAAACATAACTCACCTATCGTATGGAAGAAGTATGCACCAATCAGCCATAGCATAGAGGTTTTCACTGTCATATCGCCACCTTGCTCAAGCGCAGCACCAATCATACAAGCAAAGCCTGCTGCTAACGAGAACATTGCTAGTGCAAATTTCACAGGTGAGTTTGGCTCTTTCTTACCCAATTTTACCCAAAGAGCAGCAAGAATCGGAGCACAAATAATAATGAAAAATGGATTAAGTGATTGGAACCAAGCTGCCGGCACTTCGAAACTACCAATCATACGGTTTGTGTATTCTTGAGAATAGATATTCATTAAGCCGCCAGCTTGTTCAAAGCCTGCCCAGAATACGATAACAAAAGTACACATCACCATAATTACTTTCAGGCGATCACGTTCAATTTTGGTTAGTGGCTCTTTTTTACCGCTTGCGTTGTTTGCTGCATCACGAATTGCAGCTGGAACAGTACCAATATCACCTAGGTAACGTTGTGCGAAAAACAGTTGGATCAATAGGCTGAGTAGCATACCGATACCGGCACATAAGAAACCTGCTTTCCAGCCATAAATGGCAGAAGCTGTACCTGCAATAACACCGGCAAGTAATGAACCTATGTTGATACCCATATAGAAAATAGTAAACGCACCATCACGACGGTTATCGCCTTCTTTGTAGAGATCACCCACCATGGTTGAGATGTTTGGCTTAAATAAACCATTACCAATGATCAGGAAAGTAAGGCCTAAATAGAAAGCGTTTACAGCATGAGGATCAACGACACTGTGCGGGAGTGCGAGAGTAAATTGACCAATAGCCATTAATACGCCGCCAATAATAATTGATCGACGTTGACCTAAGTAGTTATCTGCAATCCATCCACCAATTAAAGGAGTAAAGTAGACAAGACCGGTGTAAATACCATATAGGCTTAATGCTTCTTGAGTACTCCAGCCTAAGCCGCCATCGATAGTTTTATCTGTTAAGTACAAAACTAAAATAGCGCGCATGGCGTAGTAGGAGAAACGCTCCCATAGCTCAGTTCCAAATAACAGGAACAAGCCTTTTGGGTGGCCCAATAAGGTACCACTACTATTATGACTCATAGGATTCTCTATATTATTGTGATGGTGTGTTTGCTAATACCGGTGGTTTTATAAAGCACAATATATACGACTGCAAGTTTTTACATTTAAAGAACAAATGATAAACATTTCAACCTATTGAAAAACAAATGGTTGTAGATTTCTTAGTCAAAATTGAAAAGTTAATTTTTAGTATGGTAATTATGTTGTTGTTTTTATAATTATTAATTATTTGGTTTTATATTTTGTTTTTTAATCTTTTTGTGGTTTTTTTGTCTATCTATTTAGATTGTTCATGAATGTTACAAAGTTTGACTGTGGAATTACTGTAAAAGTGGTGACTGTCTTGGTTTCCATAAATGAGTTGAGCAACAATAAGCACTCAATAAATACTTTATATCCCGAATTAGCCGCAATATAAAAAGTAGCTATTTATGTATATAATAGCGATGAATTTTAATGTTTAGGATTGATGATGAAAGATTGGTATTTGCTTTATTGTAAGCGCAGTGAACAAGAGCGTGCAGTGATCAATCTGGATCGTCAAGGTGTGGATTGCTACTACCCCCAGGTAACAGTAAAAAAAGTGAGCCGAGGCAAACGAATAGAGTCAATCGAACCATTATTTCCAAGTTATGTTTTTGTTCAATTTGATCCTGAAATGGTAAGTTATACGTCGGTGCGATCAACACGTGGTGTGGCTGACTTTATTCGCTGTGGTGCAATGCCACAAAAAGTACGTGAAGAACTTATTTATAACTTAATGATGAATGAAGATAGTGAAGAGCATCAACGTTTGTTGTCAATGCTTCCTCAGCCCGGTGAAAAATTAAAGTTAGAGCAAGGTAAGTTTCAAGGTCTTGAAGCTATTTACCAAGAACCTGATGGTGAGAAACGCTCATTTATGCTGATTAACTTGTTAGGTAAGCCTGTAAAAGTAAGCGTAGATAACACTGATCTGCTTAAAAAGTGATCATTTTTATCAGTGGGTCAGAACTCTCTTTTGCATATTTGAAAGCTATCTAATACGATGTTTGCAAACATAATATACTGGAAAAAAAATTGAATACTTCATTAGTGCGTAAAGCTGTTATTCCTGTTGCTGGTCTGGGGACTCGAATGTTACCTGCAACCAAAGCTATTCCAAAAGAGATGCTTCCAATTGTAGATAAGCCGCTTATTCAGCATGTAGTGAATGAGTGTGTTGCAGCAGGAATTAAAGAAATTATTTTAGTGACGCATTCTTCAAAAAATTCGATTGAGAACCACTTTGATACCTCTTTTGAATTAGAAGCGACATTAGAAGCGCGAGTAAAACGTCAGCTACTTGAAGAAGTACAAGCGATTTGTCCACCTGATGTGACCATTATGCATGTACGTCAAGGTCAAGCTAAAGGTTTGGGTCATGCAGTATTGTGTGCACATCCCCTTGTTGGTGATGCGCCTTTTGCAGTTGTTTTACCTGACGTAATTTTGGATGATGTTGCGAGCGATTTACGTTGCGATAATATGGCTGCCATGGTGAAAATGTTTAACGAGACTAAAGTGAGTCAGGTGATGGTTGAACCTGTTCCTATGTCTGAAGTGTCAAACTATGGTGTTGCGGATATTAATGGTGTGGAATTACATGCTGGCGAATCAGCACCGATGACAAAGGTTGTTGAGAAGCCTTCAGTTGAAGACGCGCCTTCTAATTTAGCTATTGTCGGTCGTTACATACTTCCAGCTGAAATTTGGGCATTATTAGCCCGTACGCCTGTTGGCGCGGGTGATGAAATTCAATTGACCGATGCTATCGATATGCTAATGCAATCTCAACAAGTGAATGCATTTCATATGTCAGGCGTAAGCCATGATTGTGGTAGTAAAATTGGTTACATGAAAGCGTTTGTTGAGTACGGTTTGCGCCATAATCAATTTGGTGAAGAATTTACAGCGTATGTCAAACAACTAGCTAAAAGCTTATAGTCGACGCCATAAATTGTATAATCAAAAGAAAAAGCGATGGTGTTCCATCGCTTTTTTTATTTATTCTATTTGTTAATAAGAAGAGGACTGCTAATTTAAAATAGCATTGTTTTGGAGAATAAAAGAGCAATAGGTATCACTCTTTTTATTACCAATTATTCGCCGTGAAACTGCTCGCAAGCTAACATAGTATTTTCTATTAATGTTGCGACTGTCATTGGGCCGACACCACCAGGGACTGGAGTGATATGTTTTGCTTTTTGGTTGGCAATATCAAATTCAACATCACCACATAATTTACCATTATCTAATCGGTTAATACCCACATCAATGACGGTAGCCCCTTCTTTAATCCAAGCGCCAGGAATAAAGTTAGGTTTACCTACAGCGACGACAAGGATATCTGCACGACGAACATGGCTCTCAAGATCTTGAGTAAAACGGTGACAAGTTGTTGTTGTAGCCCCTGCTAATAATAATTCGAGTGTCATCGGGCGACCTACAATATTAGAAGCGCCAACAATAATCGCTTCTTTCCCTCGTACCGGAATATTGTAACGTTCTAAGAGGGTCATAATACCTTTAGGGGTACAAGAGCGTAGTTTTGGGATACGTTGACTTAAGCGTCCGACATTGTATGGATGGAAGCCATCAACATCTTTTTCAGGATCAATACGCTCTAAAATTCGTGTGCTATCCATACCAGCTGGTAATGGAAGTTGGACTAAAATGCCATCAATCGTTGGATCGAGATTTAATTCGTCAATAAGAAGTAATAATTCTTCTTCTGAGGCTGTTGGTGGTAGATCGAATGATTTAGAGACAAAGCCGACTTCTTCACAGGCTTTTCGCTTACTACCAACATAAATTTGAGAAGCAGGATCTTGACCTACGAGCACAACAGCTAAGCCGGGTGCACGAAGACCAGCATCTTTACGAGCTTTCACTCTAGCGGCAACTTCCTGTCGAACTGTTTGGGATATTAATTTCCCATCAATAATTTGGGCGGTCATGGTAATCCTTTTTATATAGGCTAAGCATGTGGACGCTATTATTGTGTCAGAAAATGATTACTTTAGCTATAACGCAAACGTTTGCTTTTTGTTTGTTTAATAATGGCGAACAATCTTAAGTGTTTATCGTTGAAGGGAATAGGTATCTACAATTGCACTGAAAAAACTGAAAATAAAACAGATTGCTTTAACTTTAATCGCTTGGCGGTTTAAATCATGAAATTTAAAGTAAACGTATTGACCTAAATGATTAGCAACGTATAATCCTGCCTCGTAACGCCATGTTACACAATGATGCGCCCTTAGCTCAGCTGGATAGAGCACGTCCCTTCTAAGGATGTGGTCGCAGGTTCGAATCCTGCAGGGCGTGCCATTCTCTCTTCTTTATATATAAGATCCAAAATCTAATTCATTTCTAAGCTTTTTTAATACAAAAATCACTCTGTAGTTAGTCTTATAACGGCATAAAAAATGCTTTCTCTGTTACGTCATATTTGCGTTAATTCGACTGTTTTTCCAACATTTGAACCCAAAAAACGCAGAGATCTATGATTATTTTCTCCTTACCCCTTGAAATGTTCGTTATAGACCCTATCTTGTGTTTCAGTTGTAGAGCTAGATAGCAGTTTAGTCTATCTCACCTCGACGCCACCTAAGTGTGTCGTTATAATAACGCGCTTTAATTTCTAAGTTGGATGAGCATATCTGACAGTTTAGAAATAAAGTAAAAGAATTGAGGCGTTATGGTTTTCGAGCCGTAACACGAAAAGGATGCCACCGTCAGTAAATGGCTGTTCGGCAACATCACTCAGAAAGCTGAGTAAGTTTTGAGGTTAAATATAATGCAAGTTACCGTTGAAACCACTGAAGGCCTAGAACGCCAACTAACAATCACTGTTCCTGCTGCAAACATCGAAGATGCAGTAACAGCTGAACTAAAGAAAATTGCTAAAACTCGTCGTTTCGACGGTTTCCGCCCTGGTAAAGCACCAATTAAGATGGTTGCTAAAATGTTTGGCGCATCAGTACGTCAAGACATCCTAGGTGAAGTAATGCACCGTCACTTTATCGAAGCTATCGTTAAAGAGAAAATCAATCCAGCAGGCGCGCCAACATTTACTCCAGTAGAAGTTGCTGAAGGTAAAGACCTAGTATTCAAAGCGACTTTCGAAGTATTTCCTGAGATCGCACTTCAAGGTCTAGATAAAGTTGTTGTTGAGAAGCCAGTTGTTGAAGTAACTGAAGCTGACGTTGATACAATGCTTGATACTCTACGTAAGCAACAAGCTACGTGGACTGAAGTAGATGCAGCCGCTGATGCAAACAGCCGTGTAACTATCGACTTCGTTGGTACTATCGACGGTGAAGAGTTCGAGGGCGGTAAAGCTGAAGGTTTCGCACTTGCTATGGGCCAAGGTCGTATGATCCCTGGTTTCGAAGAAGGCGTTGTAGGTAAAAAAGCGGGTGAAGAGTTTACTGTTGAAGTAACGTTCCCTGAAGAATACCACGCTGAAAACCTAAAAGGTAAAGCTGCAGCATTCGCTATTAAACTTCACAAAGTTGAAGCACAAGAGCTTCCTGAACTAACTGAAGAGTTCGTTGCTAAGTTCGGTGTTGAAGACGGTTCTGTTGACGGTCTTAAAGCTGAAGTTCGTAAGAACATGGAGCGTGAACTTAAGCAAGCTGTTAAAGGTCGCATCAAAGATCAAGTTCTTAACGGTCTTGTTGAGCAAAACGACATCACAGTTCCTGCTGCACTTATCGATCAAGAAATCGAAGCACTACGTCAGCAAGCTGCACAACGTTTTGGCGGTGATGCTAAGAATATGCCTGAACTACCACGTGAGTTGTTCGAAGAGCAAGCTAAACGTCGTGTAGTTGTAGGTCTTCTAGTTGGTGAAGTGATCAAGTCAGAAGAGCTAAAAGCAGACGAAGAGCGCGTTAAAGCAATCATCGCTGAAATGGCTTCTGCATACGAAGATCCATCAGAAGTAGTTAAATACTACGAAACTAACGAACAGCTAATGAACAACATGCGTAATGTTGCTCTAGAAGAGCAAGCGATTGACGCACTTCTAGCTAAAGCACAGGTTTCTGATAAAGACGTTAGCTTCAACGAGCTAATGAATCCTGCTGCTTAATTTGCTGAAATTGATGTAGAGATTTGACATTATCTCAAGTCTTCTGCTAACAATGGTCCGTGTGAGTCATTTCATTCGGGCCATTTATTTTAGGGAAATAACGTTATGAGCTACCAAGAAAAAAACGCCATGTCACCAATTTTGGATGCGCTGGTACCTATGGTGGTCGAGCAGACTTCTCGTGGTGAGCGTTCTTATGATATATATTCTCGTCTCTTAAAAGAGCGTGTGATTTTCTTAACTGGTCAGGTTGAAGATCACATGGCTAATTTAGTAGTAGCACAGCTACTATTTTTAGAGTCAGAAAACCCAGATAAAGACATCTTCCTATACATCAACTCTCCAGGTGGTTCTGTTACTGCGGGTATGTCAATTTATGACACTATGCAGTTCATTAAGCCAAATGTGAGTACTGTATGTATGGGTCAAGCATGTTCAATGGGAGCATTCTTACTTGCTGGTGGTGCGAAAGGTAAGCGTTACTGTCTACCGAACTCACGTGTAATGATTCACCAGCCATTAGGTGGTTTCCAAGGACAAGCATCGGATATTCAAATCCATGCACAAGAAATTCTAACAATCAAACAACGTCTAAACGGTTTATTGGCTGAACATACAGGCCAACCACTAGAGGTTGTTGAGCGTGATACTGACCGTGATAACTTTATGTCTGCAGAACAAGCTGTAGAATATGGTTTAGTGGATGCCGTGTTGAGTCAACGTGACTAAGTACTTATTTAGCTGATTAACTCTAGATAGTTAACGCAGCAAAATAAGTCGACTTGTTATACACTCAAGACAAGGCAATGATGGGAATACCCCAATAAGAGGTTAGCGAATGACAGATAAGCGAAAAGAGAGTGGTAGCAGTAAGCTATTGTATTGCTCTTTCTGCGGTAAAAGTCAGCATGAAGTTCGCAAGCTGATTGCAGGCCCTTCTGTTTATATTTGTGATGAATGCGTTGATTTATGCAACGATATTATTCGCGAAGAAATTAAAGAAGTGATGCCTAAACGCGATGGCGATGAACTGCCGACTCCGCAAGAAATTCGTAACAACCTAGATGATTACGTAATTGGGCAAGCACATGCGAAAAAAGTGCTAGCTGTTGCGGTATATAATCACTACAAACGTCTACGTAATGGCGATACAACTAGTGAAGGTGTTGAACTAGGTAAGAGTAACATCTTACTTATCGGCCCTACTGGTAGTGGTAAAACACTATTAGCTGAAACACTAGCACGAATGTTAGATGTTCCATTTACGATGGCTGACGCAACCACGCTGACTGAAGCGGGTTATGTGGGTGAAGACGTAGAAAATATTATCCAGAAATTGCTACAGAAATGTGATTACGACGTGGCGAAAGCTGAACGTGGTATTGTTTACATTGATGAAATCGATAAGATTTCTCGCAAATCAGATAACCCATCGATTACTCGTGATGTATCTGGTGAAGGTGTACAGCAAGCATTACTGAAGTTGATCGAAGGTACTGTTGCATCTGTGCCACCACAAGGTGGTCGTAAGCATCCTCAACAAGAATTCTTACAGGTTGATACTTCTAAGATCCTATTTATCTGTGGTGGTGCATTTGCAGGCCTAGATAAAGTTGTTGAGCAGCGTGTAGCAACAGGTACTGGTATTGGCTTTGGCGCAGAAGTGCGTTCAAAAGACCAAGCCGACACATTAAGTGATCTGTTTGAAAAAGTTGAGCCTGAAGATCTTGTTAAATACGGCTTAATTCCGGAATTTATCGGTCGTCTACCAGTCACTGCAACATTAGGTGAGCTTGACGAAGAAGCACTAGTTCAGATCCTTCGTGAGCCTAAGAACGCACTAACTAAACAGTATGCTGCGTTATTAGAGCTAGAGAATGTTGAGCTTGAGTTTCGTGATGATGCACTGGTTGCTATTGCACGTAAAGCAATGGAGCGTAAAACAGGTGCTCGTGGCCTACGTTCTATTGTGGAAGCGGTACTGCTTGATACTATGTATGAGCTACCGTCTCAGCAAGGTGTAAGTAAAGTTGTTATCGATGAGTCAGTAATTAAAGGTGAGTCTGAGCCTCTACTGATTTATGAAAACACGGAAGCACCAGCAGCTGCAGCTGAGTAAGTGTCTAATAAGTGCACATAAAGGCTAAAAAAAGGAGGCATAAGCCTCCTTTTTTATTTTCTGTTACTTCTTTCGTTGAATAATCATGTTTCACCCCCATATACTCAATATAAGCTAACTTTCTAGTCGTATTAAGTAAGTGACTCAACCAGTTACTTAATACGATTAGTATTGACAGGAAGAGAGATGAATATGAACCTGGAGCGTTCTGAGCGCCTTGAGATCCCGGTTCTGCCACTACGTGACGTGGTGGTGTACCCTCATATGGTTATTCCATTGTTTGTGGGACGGGAAAAATCTATTCGTTGCCTAGAATCGGCAATGGAGAACAATAAACAGATTCTGTTGGTTGCCCAAAAAGAAGCAGCGACAGATGAACCGTCAATCACTGATCTTTATGATGTCGGTACTGTTGCAACTATTTTACAGCTATTGAAGCTACCTGACGGTACCGTAAAAGTCTTGGTTGAAGGCCAACAACGTGCCAAAGTTGAAGATTTAGCTGATGATGAGTTCTTTACTGCTCATGCTGAATATCTGGTTACGCCTGAAATGGATGAACGCGAACAAGAAGTACTTGTTCGCACCGCTATCAGCCAGTTTGAAGGCTTTATCAAGCTAAATAAAAAGATCCCACCTGAAGTATTAACTTCACTTAACGGTATCGATGAAGCGGCCCGCCTAGCAGATACCATTGCTGCGCATATGCCGCTGAAACTGGCTGATAAGCAAAAAGTATTAGAAATCGTTGATATTACAGAACGTTTAGAGTTCTTAATGGCAATGATGGAATCAGAAATTGATTTGCTTCAAGTTGAAAAACGTATCCGCGGACGCGTTAAGAAGCAAATGGAAAAATCTCAGCGTGAGTATTACTTAAATGAGCAAATGAAAGCTATCCAAAAAGAATTGGGTGAGCTTGATGATGCGCCAGATGAGTTTGAAGCGCTAAAGAAAAAGATTGAAGAATCTAAAATGCCAGCTGAAGCTCGTGAAAAAACCGAGCAAGAGCTGCAAAAGTTAAAAATGATGTCACCAATGTCAGCGGAAGCAACCGTTGTTCGTGGCTACATTGATTGGATGCTAAGCGTGCCTTGGTACAAGCGCTCTAAAGTGAAGAAGAGCCTTGCAAAAGCCGAAGAAGTGCTTAATGCCGATCATTATGGTCTTGAGCGTGTGAAAGAACGCATTCTTGAGTATCTCGCAGTACAAAGCCGTGTAAACAAGCTAAAAGGCCCAATTCTATGTTTAGTTGGTCCTCCTGGTGTTGGTAAAACCTCTCTAGGTCAATCGATCGCTGCGGCAACGGGCCGTAAGTATGTTCGTATGGCATTAGGTGGTGTACGTGATGAAGCGGAAATTCGTGGTCACCGCCGTACTTATATTGGTTCTATGCCGGGTAAATTGATTCAGAAAATGGCAAAAGTAGAGGTGAAAAACCCACTTTTCCTATTAGATGAAATTGATAAAATGTCATCTGATATGCGTGGTGATCCGGCTTCAGCATTGCTGGAGGTGTTAGATCCAGAGCAAAACAGCGCATTTAATGACCACTACTTAGAAGTGGATTACGATTTATCTGATGTAATGTTCGTCGCTACATCTAATTCGATGAATATCCCAGGTCCATTGCTTGACCGTATGGAAGTTATTCGTCTATCGGGCTATACCGAAGATGAAAAGCTAAACATTGCTAAGAACCATTTACTTGATAAGCAAATTAAACGTAATGGTTTAAAAGCGGGTGAGTTGACTGTTGATGATTCTGCGATTATTGGCATCATTCGTTACTACACACGTGAAGCGGGTGTTCGTAGCCTTGAGCGTGAAATATCTAAACTTTGCCGTAAAGCAGTGAAAGAAATTTTACTTAATAAAGACATTAAACACGTTGAAATCAGCCAAGATAATTTAAAAGATTACTTAGGTGTTCAGCGTTGCGACTACGGTAAAGCTGACGAAAGTAATCGCATTGGTCAAGTAACAGGACTTGCGTGGACGGAAGTAGGTGGTGACTTATTAACCATTGAAACAGAGTCTATGCCAGGTAAAGGTAAGTTAACTTATACCGGTTCACTCGGCGATGTGATGCAAGAGTCGATTCAAGCGGCAATGACGGTGGTACGTTCTCGTGCTGAGCGTTTAGGTATTGCAGCTGATTTCTACGAAAAACGTGATATTCACGTTCACGTACCTGAAGGTGCGACACCGAAAGATGGCCCAAGTGCGGGTATTGCAATGTGTACAGCACTTGTATCTAGCCTAACGGGGAATCCTGTTCGTGCTGATGTGGCTATGACGGGTGAAATTACACTTCGTGGTGAAGTTTTACCTATCGGTGGTTTGAAAGAAAAACTATTAGCGGCACACCGCGGTGGCATTAAAACAGTGCTTATTCCCAAAGAGAACGAGCGTGATTTGGAAGAGATCCCAGAGAACGTGATCGCCGATTTGGAAGTACGTCCAGTACGTTGGATTGATGAAGTGTTAACTGTTGCACTTCAGAATAATCCGACAGGTATTGAGCTGGTAAATGCTCAAAATAGTGACCTGTAGCAAAATTAACTAAATAAAAAACGCTTTCAAAGACAAAAGTCCTTGTCAGCGTTTTTTTGTCTGGCTATAAGTTAACTCTAATCCGCGCTAAGCGATGTATTATTAAGGCCTGTTAAGTTTCTATCAATACAATCAGGTCTAGAAACAATTTATTGTCTACTATTCACAGCGTCTCAGTGACGAGTTACGGGTAGGCAAGTTCATTAAGGGGATTTAATCGTGAACAAAACTCAACTGGTAGATAAAATCGCAGAAAGCGCAGATATTTCAAAAGCATCAGCGGGTCGTGCTTTAGACGCATTCATCGAAGCGGTATCAGATACATTGAAAGACGGTGAGCAAGTTGCATTGGTTGGTTTTGGTACTTTCTCTGTACGTGAACGTGCAGCTCGTACAGGCCGTAACCCACAGACAGGTGCAGAAATTCAAATTGCAGCTGCAAAAGTACCTGGTTTTAAGCCGGGTAAAGCGCTAAAAGACTCTGTTAACTAAGAAATAGTTGGTTTTTTCTGACTGTTTTGTCATGTTATCATGGCTTAAATATTGCTACTGGAAAGGGTATACTGATCCAGTACAACAAAGGCGCATCGGTTGATGCGCTTTTTTTACTTTATAATGATGCCTATTTGACTAGGGATTTATTGTTTTGTTTCTTAACCAATATAAAGATAAAGAACATTTCATTAGTCAAATCGGTATCAAGTTATCATACTATGCGCTTTGTGGCTTATTGTGTTGGTGCTATCTTTAGTTTAAAAACTAATACAACAGGTTATTTACGTTTTAGTCAGTAACGGCTTAATAATATTGAAGGTTCGGCTATCGCGTTGATACCGATATTTTGTGCACACATTTGTAGTTCGAAACCGTGCCAGATCGAACAAGTAGGAGAGACGGCAAATTATGATGGAGCGATTGCGCGAAGGCGCTAACAGCATCTGGGTTAAGATTATTCTTAGCTTAATTATTTTTTCTTTTGTATTTGCTGGTGTCGGCAGTTATCTGGCGGGCGGTAATGAGCAAGTTGCAGCAAAAGTTAATGGTAAAGAAATTAGTCAGCGTGCATTCGAGCAGGCTTATCAAAATCAACGTAACCAAATGCAGCAACGTTTAGGTGATTACTTCTCAACACTAATGGGTGATCCTGCTTACGTACAGCAACTCCGTAATAGCGTGCTTGAGCGTATGGTTAATGATGAGTTGATTGAGCAACGCGCAACAGAGCTAGGCCTGAGTGTGAGCGATGCTCAAGTTAAGCAAGCGATTGTAGCAATGCCTGCTTTCCAAGTTAATGGTGTGTTCAATAATGAACAATATAATTTAACGTTACGTCGTGCTGGAATTTCTCCTGAGCAGTTTGCAGAGTCAATCCGTAAAGACATGCTACGTCAACAATTCTTAAGCGCATTAGAAGGCAGTGACTTCGCACTTAAAAATGAATTGAATGAACTTCGTAAACTTGAATCACAAGAGCGCGTTGTTCGTACTTTGAAGCTAAACCTTGCAGACTTTACCGATAAAGTAACGGTAACGGATGCAGAAGCTAAAGCTTATTATGATGAGAATAAAACGCAGTTTACACGCCCAGCTCAAGTGAAAGTGTCTTACATTGAACTGTCAGATAAAAATCTAGTGAACAATATTAAGATCACTGATAAAGAAGCTGAAGTGTATTACAACGAACATAAGAGCAAATACAGTACTGCTGAGAAGATTCAAGTTAGCCATATCTTAGTAAAAGGTGATAGTGATGCTTCTAAAGCAAAAGCGGAAGCATTACTGGCTGAGTTGAAAGCTGGTGCTAACTTTGCTGATGTTGCGAAAAAATCATCCGATGATACTTTCAGTGCAAAAGATGGCGGTAAGCTTGATTGGTTCGGTAAAGGTGTGATGGATCCTGCGTTTGAAAAAGCAGCATTTTCATTAGCAAAACCAGGTGATATGTCTGGCCTTGTGAAGTCACCTTATGGTTACCACATTATTTTACTGGATGGTATCGAAGAGCCTAAAGTTAAACCTTTTGCTGATGTTAAAGCGAGCATTGTCGCTGAACTTCAAGAGCAGCAAGTAGCAGAGCAATTCTATAAGCTACAAAGCAAGCTAGCTGAGACAGCATTTGAATCACCAGATTCACTAGATGAAGCAGCAGAAGCTGTAAAGGCTAAGATCATTAAAACAGGCTTTATCTCATTACAAGATGAGACCGGTGTGTTAAGTGATAAGAAAGTGCAAGAAGCATTACAAAGCCCTGAGGTTCATGATGACGGTATGAACTCTGATGTAATTGAGATTGCACCAGAGCATGTTGTTGTGGTTCGTGTTGATGATGCACGCCCTGAATCAGTGCTGCCATTTACTGATGTTGAAGCAAAAGTGAAAACACTATTGGCTCAACAAAAAGGTGAGAAGCAAGCAACTGAGAAGGCGGATTCTATCATTGCAGCATTACGTGACGGTAAGTCAGATGTTGTAGCAAAAGATGGCTTAAGTTTCTCTGGCGATCAAACCATAACACGTTCAGGTCCTGATGCTAATGTTGCACGTGTTGCGTTTACATTACCTAAACCAAAAGACGGTAAAGTGTCTTATGGTGTAACACGTGACAACAAAGGTAATGTTGAAATTATTGCATTAGATAAAGTTGTGAATGTTACACCATCGAAAGATGATGTTGATACTCAGTTTGCAACCCAAGTTGAGAATATGTTTGCTCAACAAGATCTATCAATAACACTTCAGACTTTACGTGAGTCGGCGAAAGTCACTTACCCAATGTTGGACAAACCAGCAAATTAATTGAAATTTACATTTCTATTAACGGGCCGCTATTGTGCGGCCCGTCGTTTTTTTATCTTTTATTTTTAAATAATCCCCTCATCGTCCCGCTTTTCTTTTTATCCTTTTTAAACACTCATACCAATAAAGGATAAAAATATGTTGCCATCTCGCTTGTTTAAAGCTATTTCGTTGGCTGGTGGATTAGCACTCGCCTCTTTAAGTTACGCTGCTGACAATACGCATGAAGGTATTGATATCAAAATTAATATTAACACTGCTAATGTTGAGCAATTGGATACATTGCTAATCGGCATTGGTGCTGAGAAAGCACAAGCGATAATTAATTATCGAAAAGTGCATGGTAAATTTGCGAGCGTTGATGATCTAACTAAAGTGAAAGGGATCGGTGAGGCGACTGTCGATAAAAATAGAAAGCGTATTGAATTGTAATTATTAATATTAACGGGAGCGAGCGTGCTCCCGTATATTGATCGTCATTTAAAGCGGTTATATTCAACTTGAGCGTTGATTTTTTGCTTGATAAGCAAGGCATACAGTATGCCTGTGATTGTGCCAATCAAATGGGCTTCAGTTGCTACACGAACGCCAATCAATTCTTCAGAACTCACAGAGCCTCCAAAGTATTGTTCCCAACCTATCTTAATGATTAGCCCGAGGAGTAAGAGCCATCCCCCCCGCGTTTTTGATTGGATATCACGAATACAACCCCAAGCGAAGATGCCATGTAGCACACCTGAAAATCCAGCATACCAAGTAATACTGGTAGCAAAGAGCCCAATACCTATAGTGAACGATAAAATTAAGATCAATAAGCTATAAGACTTAGCATGAAAATGGGCACGGAAAATATAGCTAATGATTGCAAAGGCGCTAGCATTCATTGCAAGATGCACCCAATTGGTATGCGTGAAATTTCCTGATAGGATCCGCCATAATTCGCCATTGATAATGTCTTGGCGATCCCAAACTAATAATGGCTGACATTGTGGTAATTGAGCTATAACCATCATGATTATCGCAATAACAATATAATTTCGAATAGACAAGGCAACCTCAATGAGTCGGTACTGTGATAACTGTGGTAAAGCAAACAAAGCCTGCATTTGCCACTGGATTAAACCTATTGCAACTCAAACAGAGTTATGGATATTACAACATCCATCAGAAGTTAAACGAGCAATTGGTACTGCAAGAATACTATCACTTTCTTTACCCAATAGCCGACTTTGGGTAGGTGAGGATTTTTCGCAGCATGAGGAATTAAATGCAGCTTTAACTGATTCCGAACGTGATATTTATGTAGTTTACCCAGGAGAGCGTGCGATAGCACTGTCTGATGTAGCAGAGCAGGCTCAGCCATCTCGAAACAACGTGATTATTTTACTTGATGGGACTTGGAAGAAAGCCTATAAAATGTGGCAACTATCGACCAATTTACATCATTTACCCTTAGTCCATTTAGATAATGTAGAGACTGGAAACTATCGTATTAGAAAATCGCCAAAAGAGCAGGGAGTATCAACGGTTGAGGCGGGATATTTAGCATTATCAGTGTTAGAGCCAATATCTTTAAATCTTCAGCCATTGCTCGATACATTCGAAAATATGATTAATTTTCAAATTCAACAAATGCCGCCCGGCGTATTTGATAAAAACTATAAGGATTAGTTGGCACACAAAAGGGAGCATGGGCTCCCTTTATATTCACTGGTTAATGATTAAAAACCATAACCATTATTGCTGATACCTGTTTCAGAGGTAGGTAAGAATAATGTGCTATAGAGACGTTGAGAGAATCCATCCGTCATGCCTGAAATGTAATCGGCAATGATCCTAAGCTCGTTATCTCCCTGTTCTTTAGCTTCTAACCACCGCATGCGAGTATTATCTGGTAACAATCTTTCGGGATCAGAAGCAAAAGCTTCAAAGAGTTCCATGATCAATTGTTGCCCTTTATATTCCGACAGTTGTATCTCCGGTTTTTTTACCACATAGATACTTACGAACTGTTTAAGCACCTCTAAAGCGCGCTCCATCGGCTCGGATAAAAAGGCATTCCATTGTAATAATGGCTCATCAAAAAAATCAGTACCGTTTTGAATCGTAGGACTAATGGTTATAGAGGTAAGTAAACCATTGACCAGCGCGCCAATGGCATCTTTGCGCTGATGGTGGCTAGCAAACATAAGTTCGCTGATATCACTTATCCGTTCTTCTAGCCATGGATCACCACATTCTGCTATTTTTGAGGCAACCGCTTCTTGCCAATCATCACGTGTCACAATCCCCATTACGATGGCATCTTCTAAATCATGGACACCGTATGCAATGTCATCAGCTAACTCCATGATTGAACAATCTAATGATTTAAAACGTGTCTTACAGGGCTCTCGTGGCGATAAACGCTCACAACGCATTTGCGCAAAGAGGGCTTTATCTTTGTCTGATAACGGGCTTAATACCCAGTCAAAGACCTCTTTATCGTCCACATATAAGCCTTTAGCGGGATACCAGTCTTTTGCTTTAAGGTGACGAAAGTTCACGACATCAGGTGCGCGCTCTGGAGCGGTAGTTTCACTGAGTAGGGCTGGGTATTTTAGTAAACCAAGCAAGGTACGTCTTGCGAGGTTCATACCATACCCTTCGGTATAAGGTTCCAGTAAGGTTACGATTCGAAAAGTTTGTGCGTTCCCTTCAAAGCCGCCATGATTTCGCATCATGTAATTTAAAGCGACTTCACCGCCATGACCAAATGGTGGGTGACCGATATCATGTGCTAAGCACAAACTTTCCATTAAACTGGTTGAAGGGAGTAATGATTTAAACTCAGGTTGTTTTAATTTGAGTTGTGCAACAATCCCTGTACCGATTTGTGATGCTTCTAGCGAGTGGGTGAGTCGAGTCCGATAGAAGTCGTGATTACCAGCGCCATGGACTTGAGTTTTTGCTTGTAAACGACGAAAGGCGGCAGAATGAAGAATTCGGGCTCGATCGCGCTGAAAAGCTGAGCGATGATCATCACGACGCATTTTTTGTTCGTTATAAAAGCGCTCTTCCCATGCAGGTGAGATAGTAAATTCTGTCATTAACTAATATCGTCCAAAGTAAGATTAAAGCTATCAGCAAATGTCTCAAGAAAATAGGTCATCTCAGGTGTTTTGCGTTGCTCAAGAGTTTCTTCCAATCTTTTCTTCGCTCGAGTAAATTCATGGTTCCCTGCACTGAGTTCTTCAAGGCATTTTATATAAGCGCATAATGTATCGGCTTGTTTAACAATAGCTGCATTTTCAGTATCAATTTTATGGCTATCAAGTAGAGAGGCATAATCATCCTGAAATTCTGCAGGAAGCATAGAAATAAGTCGTTGCTCTGCCGCTAATTCGATTTTCTTATATTCTTCAGCAATCGCAGGGTTGTAGTATTTTATTGGGGTTGGCATATCACCTGTGAGTACTTCACTGACATCGTGAAACATACCTTGCAGTGCGATACGTTCAGGGTTTAGGTTCCCACCAAATTTACGATTTTTAATTAACGCAAGTGCATGAGCGACAAAAGCAACTTGAAGGCTGTGCTCGGAGATATTTTCAGTTTCGACACTTCGCATTAATGGCCAGCGTTGAATTAAACGCATACGAGCAAGGTGAGCGAAGAAATGACTTTTTTCCATGATGATCAATTCTCTTAAACTAAATGTGCTGATGAGCAGCATCTATAGACGTTATGCACTAAAGGTAACAGAAGTTAGGGAAATATTGACAGTTTTTAGTTAATAAAAAGCCCCGGTTTACCGAGGCTTAAGAATTGTTTGTAAAGGTTATTGACGATAGCTATGTAAGAAGCGCTCTAAGCGTCCCATTGCCAGTTCAAGATCATCGACATGAGGTAAGGTTACAATGCGGAAGTGATCCGGTTGTTTCCAGTTAAATCCGGTTCCATGCACAACAAGCACTTTCTCTTGTAGTAAAAAGTCCATTGCCATTTTTTGGTCGTCTTGAATATTAAATTTTTTCTGATCTAATTTCGGGAATAGATACAACGCGCCTTTTGGCTTAACACAAGAAATTCCAGGGATTTGAGTTAATAAATCATAAGCTTTATTGCGCTGTTCGAGCAGGCGTCCACCCGGCAAGATTAATTCATTAATGCTTTGGTAACCACCTAATGCAGTTTGAATGGCATGCTGCATAGGTACGTTGGCACACAAGCGCATTGATGACAGCATTTCTAACCCTTCGATGTAACCTTTAGCTCGGTGTCTTGGCCCTGAAATAACCATCCAACCTGCACGGAAACCACACACTCGGTATGACTTTGAAAGGCCATTGAAGGTTACACAAACTACATCTTCTGCTAATGGGGCAATAGAGGTATGTTGTGCACCATCGTATAGAATTTTGTCGTAGATCTCATCGGCGAAAATAATCAAATCGTGCTGACGTGCAATTTCAACCACTTCGATCAGAAAATCTCGGCTATATACCGCACCCGTCGGGTTATTCGGATTGATTAAAACAATACCGCGAGTATTTGGCGTGATTTTTTTCTTTATATCATCAAGATCTGGATACCAATCTGATTGTTCATCACATGTGTAGTGAACCGGTGTGCCACCAGATAATGAGACTGCTGCTGTCCATAATGGGTAATCAGGTGATGGAACCAATATTTCATCTTTATGGTTTAGCAGTGCTTGCATTGCCATAACGATTAATTCAGAGACACCGTTACCGATATAAACATCTTCGACATCAAGATCAAGTAAGCCGCGCTTTTGGTAGTGTTGAACAACGGCTTTACGCGCAGAATAAATGCCTTTTGAATCACAGTAACCTTGGGATGTTGGTAGATTACGGATCACATCCACGAGAATTTCATCAGGGGCATCAAAACCAAACGGTGCTGGATTACCGATGTTTAGTTTGAGTATTTT
The DNA here is from genome assembly GCF_003026105.1 of Photobacterium sp. GB-56. Classification (GTDB taxonomy): domain Bacteria; phylum Pseudomonadota; class Gammaproteobacteria; order Enterobacterales; family Vibrionaceae; genus Photobacterium. Next base: position 69,617 of record NZ_PYNW01000017.1, read on the forward strand.
TTGCCCTTCTTCTTCCATACGCTTAGCGTGTTTCAGAACGGGACCACGTATGTCATAGCAAACATTATTAAGCTTGGATGACATCCCGAATTTTTGCATATGAGGCTTTCCTGATGATTATTAGGTATAACCACAAATTACACTATAAAAGAGGGATATAGGAACACCTTTTAGAAGATAATTATGTAAAATAGTGTTTTGTTTTCTTTTGGCAGAATGAAAATGGCGTGTTTAACTAGAATCAGCAAAGTTGAACAGAGGTTTCTGCTAGTCAGATAAGTAATACAAATGTGTTACTTCATTAGTCAGATGCTTTCTTGTGAGGTAGAATAATACATCATTCTTCTTTACTAAGAGAATTAGCAGTTATTCTCTCTCTTTAGGAAATAAGTGTCTATTCTTAGTAAGGAAAATATGTCTAAGAGAGTGACATATGTATCTTTCAGCCAGGGATGAGCCGTATTGGTGTAATAGAGCTGAGCGAGGTTATCTTGACTGCGTTACAACAAGCCGTTGAACGATTAATTGCTAAATTAGAGCAAGCATCTGCAACAACCCAGCGTATATTGGTTAAATTAGATCTATCAAAACATATCGACCTGATTGATTGGATGGATACACAAGCTTTGTATCCCAAATTCTATTGGCAATCGCGTAATTGCCGAGAAGAGGTTGTCGCGCTAGGACAAATAAAAACATTTACTGATCCTAAAGCCGCTGAGAAAGTGATTTCTAATGAGCAGCGAGTGTGGGGCGGGCGATCTTTTGATGGAAGAACAGAGCGAAATAAACGTTGTCTCTCCTCCTTTTTCTTTTTACCGCTGCTTGAATTAAGCCGTCTGGATAATGAATGGCATATTGCTGTTAATGTCGGTGAAGATCGCGCACGTATTTTGACGGCATTACAACAGTTGATGTTTGATACATCGTTGATCAGTGGTATTCACAGTAAAATTTTAAATCGCAGTTATACGCCAGATTTTTCTGGTTGGTCAAACATGCTGACACGAGCATTAGATGCGATTGAACATAAAGAATTTGAAAAAGTGGTGCTTGCTCGACGAACAAAGTTACAGCTTGATAAACCTGTATCACCCGCTCAATTACTGAAAGCGAGTTGCGCTAATAACAGCAATAGTTTTCACTTTTTACTGGCGCTGGATGAAAAGCATGGCTTTATGGGCTCAACGCCAGAACGTTTATTTCAACGCCATGAACATGCGATACAAACTGAAGCGTTGGCAGGTACGATTGGGCGTGGTAAAGATGATGTAGAAGATCAGCAATTAGCACAATGGTTATTATCTGATAATAAAAATCGCTACGAAAATCGTTTAGTGGTTGATGATATTGTTAATCGATTAGTGCCCTGTAGCCAATCGATGAATGTGTCTCAAACTCCTGAGTTGGTTCAACTACGTAAAGTCCAGCATTTAAAGCGAAGTATTGATGCTGAATTAAATAGTGGCGTCTTTAGTGCAGATCTATTAGAAAATTTACAACCAACCGCTGCGATTGCTGGATTACCTCGTGATCCTGCGCTTCATTTTATTGCTGAAAACGAACCTTTTTCTCGCGGTTGGTATAGTGGTGCGGTGGGTTATATTAGCCAGCAGCATAGTGAGTTTTGTGTGGCTATTCGTAGTGCATTAATCATTGAAGGTGAAGTTCATTTATTTGCAGGAGCAGGCATTGTACCGGGCTCAGTAGCAGAAAGTGAATGGAAAGAACTTGATCGAAAAACATCAACACTCTGTAGTTTATTTGAGCAAGAGACGGATAGCTCGTTAGCTGCTGAAATGGAGTATAAAAGCGCATCATGCAATTAACCTTATCGAATAGTCTTTCTTATAGGGCTGCATTAAATAGTTGTTGGGCTGAGCTGATACTTGAAGAGTTAGTCCGACAAGGTGTTCAACATGTTTGTATTGCGCCAGGTTCTCGTTCCACACCATTGACGTTAGCGGCAGCAAAGCAGTCAAAACTGACTATTCACACTCATTTTGATGAACGTGGTTTAGGCTTTCTCGCATTAGGTTTAGCCAAAGCATCACAAACCCCCATTGCGGTGATTGTGACATCAGGTACAGCAGTCGCTAATTTATTACCTGCCGTTGCTGAATCTGGGCTAACAAAAGAAAAATTAGTGCTGTTAACCTCAGATCGTCCTGTTGAATTACTGCAATGTGGCGCAAATCAAGCCATACGCCAGCATGGTATTTTTTCGCAACATGTAACAGAGTTTGTTGATCTACCCGCCCCTACACTTGATATCTCTCCTAATTGGTTATTAGGCGTGGTTGATGAGTTGATGCATCAACAGCAGTTACGTGGCGGAGCCATCCATTTAAATTGTCATTACCCTGAGCCGCTATATGGTGAGGCGATAGATTTTTCGGCCTATCTAGCGCCAGTTAAAAAGTGGCAGGCAACGGTATTACCGTATTGCCAACATCAACAAGCGACTAGCGCTGATATCGTCATTGATTCAGTGCAATGGCAGCGGTTGTGCGACAAAAAAGGCATAATTGTTGCGGGTAAGTTAGCGACCAATGAACTTGCTGATGTGAAAGCGTTAGCAGCCCGATTAGGCTGGCCATTATTGGTCGATCCTCAAGCTGGAGGCTCGAGCGAATATGCGGGGTTTGATGGTTGGTTACAAAATCCAGCCTGTGCCGAAGTTTTGTCTCAAGCACAAGTATTACTGCAATTTAGTGCACGGATTGTTTCTAAACGTTTATTACAGTTTATTGGCGATCAGCCGTGGGATGATTATTGGTTAATCGATCCACAACAAGGACGTTTAGACCCTCATCATCATTCTGGTTCTCGTATTCAAGCGAATGTGAGCGCGTGGACTTGTGCAGCGCTTCTTGATGAAAAAACATCACCACATAGTGGATGGGCATTACCGTTAGTGGGCGCGTCTAAGCGTTATCGTGAAATAGCGAAGCAGCATTGTGACAATTTATCTGAAATGTCATTAGCGACATTATTGAGAGATTGGCTCGCACCTGATTCTGAGTTGTTTCTCGGTAATAGCATGATTGTTCGACTGCTAGATATGTTTGGTGATTTACCAACTACAGCGACATTTACCAACCGTGGTGCATCAGGTATTGATGGATTAATAGCAACAGCGGCTGGTGTGCAACGCGCTAGAAAAGCACCATTAGTGATGCTATTAGGCGATACGTCATTTTTATACGATCTTAATTCTCTCGCATTATTAAAACAAACTGCATTACCTATGGTCGTGGTGGTTACGAATAATGATGGTGGCGGTATTTTTGATATGTTACCAGTACCAGAGCAGCAAAAAGATGATTTTTATCGTATGCCTCATGGTTTTGAATTTAGCCATGCAGCTGCCATGTTTGGATTTAACTATCAAAGCCCAACAACAGTTGCTGAAGCCCAAACTGCGGTAGTGAATGCACAACAAGTTAACCAGACAACGATCATCGAAATTAAAACGCCTGCTGGAGAAGCTGGGCAGATGTTAAAAGAGATCTTTTCTGAGGTAAAACGTGCGTCTTTACTCTGAAGCATTTGGAAAATGCCCGCAAGCAGGCCAACCCGTGATTGTTTTTCTTCATGGGCTATTAGGCTCAGGGCGGGACTGGCGATTAATTACTTCAGCACTAATGCATCACTATTGTTGTGTAACTATCGATCTGCCTGGGCATGGCTTTAGTGCGTCAGTATCTATGCCACTAGATGATTCTGATATTGGCTTTAAACAGAGTTATCAGGCGATACTCAAAACGTTGGAACACCGTGGTATTCAACGTTTCGTTTTGGTAGGGTATTCGTTAGGTGCGCGACTTGCTATGTATCTGGCAACGCAATTATCAAATGAGGATACCACGAAGCGTGGGCCAAGGTTGCAAGGTATCTTTTTAGAAGGTGGGCACTTTGGATTACCGCTTTCAGACCGTGCGGCGCGTCTTGATAATGATAAAACATGGGCTGCACGTTTTTCTCAACAATCTCTAATTTCAGTGCTGAATGATTGGTATCAACAAACTGTTTTTTCATCACTGAACCATGACCAAAGACAAAGCTTAGTCGCTAAACGTAGTGATAACCTTGGCCAAGGTGTCGCGAATATGTTGCTAGCAACGTCATTATCTAAACAACCATTATTACTCACACCGCTACAAAACTTAAAATTACCCGTTCGTTATGTTTGTGGTGAATATGATGCGAAATTTCGTCAGATCGCTATGCAATCAGAGCTAAGCGTAGAAGTGATCCCTGATGCTGGGCATAATATTCATGTAGAACAACCACATGCATTTACATCTGCCTTATCTGCTTTTATTCAAAAGTTGTAACGAGCCATTGTAATTAAAGTGATTTAATATGCCGTTAGACTAAGGTTTAGCGTGTTTTATGCTCTGGTATTAATTAAAGGTTATCAAGAATGCGCAGCGTTAAGTTATATCGATATCAGTTACCGATGGATTCTGGTGTTATTTTACGTGATCAACGTTTAGTAACACGTGAAGGTTTGGTTGTCGAACTTACTCAAGGTGACAAAGTTGGTGTAGGTGAAATTGCGCCACTGCCTGAGTTTAGCAATGAAACGCTAGAGCAAGCGTTAGATCAAACAAAACAACTAGTTGAACATTGGCTTGAAGGGAAAGATATCCATATCAACGATGCTTATCCCTCTGTTGCCTTTGGTTTTAGTTGTGCAATGGCAGAGTTAGCGGGCGAATTACCTCTTACTGCAAACTATGCGGTAGCGCCATTATGCTCCGGTGATCCTGACGAGTTGATTGAACGTTTAAATACCGAAAATGGTGATAAAGTCGCTAAAATTAAAGTCGGTATGTATGAAGCGGTGCGTGATGGTATTGTTGCTAATATGTTTATTGAAGCGATCCCTGAGGTTCAGTTACGTTTAGATGCTAACCGTAGATGGACACCGCTTAAAGCACAGCAGTTTGCTAAATATGTGAAGCCTGAAAATCGGCAAGGGATCGCGTTTTTAGAAGAGCCTTGTATTGATCCTCAAGATAGCCTGATTTTTGCAGAGCAAACAGGTATTAATATTGCCTGGGATGAAACTGTCCGCGAGCCTCATTTTGAAGTAAAAGCACAACCAGGTGTTGCGGCAATTATTATCAAGCCCACACTAACTGGTAGCTTAGCCCGTTGTATCGAGCTGGTGGAACAAGCTCAAGCGGCAGGGTTAACGGCAGTGATTAGTTCAAGTTTGGAATCAAGCCTAGGATTAAATCAGTTAGCACGTTTCGCCCAGTGGCAGACACCCAATGTTATCCCTGGTCTAGATACCATGCAGTTGTTTAAAGCACAATTGGTGACACCTTGGCCGGATAGTGAACTTCCAATGATTTCTTTAGCAGAATTAGACCTAGTATGGCAGAAATAAAACACGATTTTCTAACATGGCCTTGGCAGCGATGGGCTGCAGAACGCCCATCAGATATAGCCATCTCTTTAGGTGATAAAACGCGTGATGCACAAACGTACACCTGGGCAGATGTCTCTTCAAACGTTGATGATTACGCACAAGGGTTAGTCGAGCAGGGCGTTAAGCGTGATCAACTTGTGGCCGTCATCGCTGATAATTCGATCCAAGTATTATGGCTGATGCTTGCTATTTTTCGAGTGGGGGCACGCTATGTAGGGCTTAACCCGAAGTTGTCTTCTTCTGAATTGCAGCAACAGTTAGTGGTACTCGATAATGACTATATTTGGTCGGATAGTGAACACGATATAACAGCGCTAACTGGGCAAAATATTGTTCTGCAATTCCCCACTGTTGCACGTATGGTACCTGTGACATGGCAAGAGCATCGTCCAATGACACTGACTTTAACATCAGGTTCATCGGGTGTACCCAAGGCAGTGGTTCATAATGCCGAGTCACATTTAGCCAGTGCTTCTGGCTTGCTGAGTCAAATGACATTCACAGCAGAGGATAGTTGGTTATTGTCATTACCGTTATTCCACATTTCGGGTTTAGCGATTGTATGGCGCTGGTTATATCGCGGAGCATGTTTAGTTATTGTCGATAAGGCACAGCAGCAACAAGCATTGCATTGGGTGACTCACGCATCATTAGTACCAACGCAATTACAACGTCTGCTCGAGAGTATTGATAATACGGCAGCACCATCATCGATGATGCTAAAACAGGTGTTATTAGGTGGTGCACATATCCCAGTTACTCTCACTAATAAAGCGCACAATGCTGGTATTAGCTGTTGGTGTGGTTACGGTATGACGGAAATGGCATCAACAATATCGGCTAAACAAGCGAATGAGAGTAGTGGTGTCGGTAACGTATTACCGAATAGAGAATTACTTTTACGTGATGGTGAGATCTTAGTTCGAGGCAAAACCTTGTGCTTGGGGTATTACCGCAACCATACTATTTTTTCTATTTTAGATAACCATGGTCACGACGGGGAATGGTTTGCAACTAAAGACATGGGTGAGTGGCATGATGATGAGCTATTTATTCATGGTCGCGCAGATAACATGTTTATTTCTGGTGGAGAGAATGTTCAACCAGAAGATATTGAAGCGGTACTGTTACAGTATTCAGAGATAGAGCAAGCTGTTGTTTTACCCATTGATGATTATGACTTTGGTCAACGACCGGTTGCTATTGTGAAAACAACTTGCCCGATGGATGCGGTATTTATTGATCATGTGATGACTTATATGGCAGATAAAGTGGCTGCGTTTAAGCGCCCAGTTCGTTATCTTGCTTTACCTGATGGCGATATTTATCAAGGGATTAAACTCTCTCGGACGAAATTAGCCGACTGGTTATCTAAGCAATAATAAAAAGGCGAAGCTAATATAGCTTCGCCTTTTTAATCTATTTGTTAGTTAGAACCTAACAAAGAAGAGCACTATTTTCTATCGCCCCGTAATTGCGTTACTTGTTGATATAACAATTGGCTATTTGCCTCTTGGGAAGATAGACACTCCCCAGCGACGATAGTGACTTGTGACCAGAAACGTTTTGGCCATTTTAATAAAGCAACGCCACCCTCTCGACTAAAATAACTTCCCCATAGCCCCTGCAGTGCCACAGGGATCACCGTGACATTCGAACGTTTAATGATTAAATCAATGCCACGCATAAACGGGGCTATTTCGCCATCAAAGGTGAGCTGTCCTTCTGGAAAAACACAAACAATATCGCCATTATCCAAATGTTCTGACACTTTTGAAAAAGCATTACGAATAGATGTACGGTCATTCGCATCGACAGGAATCGCCTTACATGCTTTACAGAAGGATTTGACCAATGGCAGGTTATAAATATCACGGTCCATCAAAAAGCGGATAGGGCGTGGGCAGCTGCCTGCTAATAGTAATGCATCCATGTAGCTGACATGATTACAGACAAGTAACACACCACCTTGTTCAGGAATATTATTCAAATTCTGTTTTTTTACACGATACATCGTATGAGTGATCATCCAAACCACAAAGCGCCAAAAAAAATCAGGGGCTTGGAAGTAGATATAGACAACAACTAATGAATTAACCGCCGCTAAGATTAAGAAGAACTCTGGAATGGAAAGCTTTAAAACAGATAAGAAGACAATGGCTGAAATAGCACTGACAACCATAAATACAGCATTCCATATATTATTTGCTGCAATGATTTGTGCACGTTCATCTTCTTTAGAGCGCTGCTGCATTAAGGCATAAAGCGGAACAATAAAAATACCGCCAGCAATACCGAGTAAAAGCAATGACGCAAAGATTGGCCATAGGCTTGGTGCCGTCATAAACGCCATTAGGCTCTGAGTTTGCACTGTAGTTGCTGGGGCGAGGAAATATAAACCTGAACCAAATAACGTGATCCCTAAACTACCAATAGGTACTATTCCTGGGTCTATACGGTGTTGAGATAAGCGATCACAACACATTGAGCCAATAGCAATACCAATAGAAAATAGCATCAGTAAGAAAGAGACCGAAGCGGCATTACCACCAAGGCTGATTTTTGCATAATTAGGGAATTGGGTGAGATAGCAAGCCCCTAAAAACCAAAACCAACTAATCCCCATAATACATTGGAAAATCGTTTTATCTTGTCGTGCAATAGCCATGGTTGAACGAGTTTGTTTAATCGGTTGCCATTTGAACGTTGTTTTCTTTACCGTAGGTGGCGCGCTCGGAATAGCAAGAGATGTGAGATAGCCTAATATCGCAAAAAAGATCACGGCTCCTGCAGCAATATAGTGAGCGTTATGGCTGTCGGCAATAAAACCTGCGAGCAATGTGCCAAGTAAAATAGCTAAAAAGGTCCCTGTTTCAACCAAAGCGTTACCTGATATTAACTCTTCTGATTTTAAGTGCTGGGGAAGTAAGGCATATTTTGCAGGCCCGAAGAAAGCTGATTGGGTTCCCATCAAAAAGAGCAACACCAGAAGGGCGGAATAACTGTGATAGAAAAAGGCTATTGCAGCAAGGCTCATTATCACAATTTCAGCGAGTTTAACTCGGCGCATGATCATTGCTTTATCGTATTGATCGGCAATAACACCAGCAGAGGCTGAAAATAAAAAGAAAGGTAAAATAAATAACCCAGCGGCAATGTTAATCAGTAAATTAGCACTCAGTGGAAGGGTATCAACAGAAGCGTAAGCGATCAGGATTAATAATATATTTTTGTAAACATTATCATTAAATGCCCCAAGTGCCTGCGTTAAAAAATACGGTAAGAAACGCCGTTTGGTTAGAAGACTCGATTGGGGCTTTGTGGTCATTTACGCTATCTCTATTACTAATTCCACTTATTTAGATAAGTATTTAAAAGGTTATCAATAAGTGCTTTGCCGTCAACAGGCGTCGAGGTAAATAGCTTATCATCAACAGTCAGTAGTGTAATACCGTGAACACCAGCCCAAATAACACGGCTTGTTTCCAGTACTTCTTCTTTAGACATGTTAATGCTAACTTGACCAATCAATGATTCCAACATGCCCGTCATGTTATTGATTCGATCTGATTGCCATTCTGGTAAATCTTCACCATTCATGGTGTGTTGGAAGATTAACTGCCAGCGGTATGGATGAGCAATTGCAAAGTCGAGATAACAATATGCGAGACTACGAAGTGCCTGCTCTGGATTGGTTGCACCTGTTAAACACGTCTGTGCTTCTTGAGATAATTCATCAAGTGTTTGGGCAACTGCGTGTAGTAACAGTAAATTATAGTTACCGAATACATTCACTAATGTACTTGGAACATAGCCAATCATAGCGGCGACTTTACGTAAACTTAGCTCATGGTGAGGGTGCTCATTGAGAAAGTTTTTTACCTGCTCCAGTGTCATGCTTACCAACTCTTCACGAGTATGGTCATTTCTTCTTGCCATGGGTATTACTCTTTGATGTGTTTGCTTATCGTATTTTAAAAACTAACGTTATTAATTATAGAACGGTGTTCAATATTGTTATTGTTATTTAATCGAAACCATAGTTGTTAGGAATTCGATGCCAGAACAAGTTGTGACAATTTATTTCTAAAGATTGGAAATGATATCTTGTCACAACAAAAATCACCAATACTAAACGCTATACAGTTTTATTCTTGGTATTTTCTAAAGATACTTGATCGTTTAACGTCCAAAAATCGATAAGAATACCTATTAGGAAGAACCCAAAGGTACAAAGATAAAGTATCCCTGTGATCCATTTACCCATGTACATGCGGTGGACGCCAAACACGCCAAGAAAAGTGAGCAGTAGCCAAGCGATATTATAATCAATCTCACCACTAGCAAAACGCAAGTCAGACTCTCTGTTCATTGATGGAATTAAGAACAAGTCAATTAACCAGCCAATACCGCATAGACCTAAGGTTAAAAACCAAATAGTCCCTGTTACAGGTTTGCCATAATAAAAGCGGTGAGCGCCCGTAAAGCCGAATATCCAGAGTAGATAACCAATGATTTTGCTGTGAGTGTTATTCTCTTGCATAAAAATATCCATGTTAGTGTTGAAAATATCGTAAGATAAAAAACAACAAAGACTTAACGTGTGATTACTTATAAAAGACCACTTTTGATGGGGAAAGTGCCATAAAAAGAAGAACATTTTTATAAGTCGTTTAAATAAAAAACAGTATACAAAAATATTTAGGCGCTGTATTTAAGAATGATGAGATTATCACCGATAAATGTTAAGAAATAGTAACAATTTCGCGACGGCTTTGAATTGACATTCTCCGTTATATGGCTACGATGCATACAGGACATGGATAAGGTACTTCAACAATGATGAAACGCTTTTTTACCGTATTTGCTTTAGTGTTTGTGGTCGCATTGTCGGCACCGCATGCTGAAGCAAAGAAATTCGGTGGTGGCAAGTCGTTTGGTAAAAGTTTTAAAACTGCGCCAATGAAAAAACAACAGCCACAACAAACAGATACTATTCGTAAACAAAACTCACCTGCGTCATCGAGCAAGAAAGGCTTAATGGGCGGTCTATTAGGTGGCTTACTTGCAGGTGGCTTACTCGCTGCTTTCTTTGGTGGTTCATTTGATGGTATCCAGTTTATGGATATTCTCATTATCGGTGTGATTGCATTTGTATTGTTTAAATTATTTAAAGCAATGCGTGCAAATAAAGGCACTCCGATGGGGCATCGTGAATCTTATGCAGGAAACTCTCCACGACAGCAGCCACAACAAGCACAACAGCAATATCGTCAAGCGACAGGTTCGCAATCTCAACCACAAAATGGTGGTTTTGAGTCAACCGATAGTGATGTGCCATTTAATTTGCCGCCTAACTTTAATATGAATGCATTTTTAAGTGGTTCTCGCGATCACTATCGCATTATTCAAGGTGCATGGAATCATAACGAATTAGCGAAAATCAAAGAGTACGTATCACCTGCGTTATTTGCTGATTTACAAGCTGAACGTGCTAAACTTTCAGGTGAGCAACACACCGAAGTGATGTACGTTGATGCTGAACTTGTACGTGCAGACTATGACGCAAATTCAGCACAGCTAAGTATTAAGTTCTCTGGTCGTTATAAAGATACCCAAGAAGGGATTGAAGAAGATATTAATGATGTATGGCATTTAGAGCGAGATTTAAAAACGCCAAATGCACCATGGTTAATTGTCGGTATTCAAGCTTAATTTAAAAGCCGCTTTTATTAGCGGCTTTTTTATATCTCTCAACAGGTTAGGGCGTTTTTTGTACAATTGTAAACATCCGAAAAAAGAGTTATAAAATTATGAGCGCGATCGCATTTCACTGATATAAAGATCGTAAGATGTTGATCTTGGCACCTAGTTTTATCACCAGTAACCGCTAGTATTAACTCATGATATTAAATAGGTCAGTCGTTAGACATTGAGATCTAAATAGAGACTAATAAGAGGTCGTTATGCCATACACTCAAGATATTGTTGAAGAAATGAATCTATTAGTGAAATTCCCTATTCATAGCAACATGGAAGGGGTAAAAGTTCATAGTGATGCAAATCCAGCATTGGTTTCAGCTGCTCAACGTTTATATGCGAAAGGATTGGTTACTCAACTGGATGGTGGTTATTTAACACATACTGGTCATCAGGTGGCGGAAAGCGCAAAAATTGCGTTACGTATTCTGACGGGGAAAACGACAGAATAACGCCGTCGCAAGATAGTGAGCATTGATCAAGTCATTTGCTCTAATTCTGTAATTATCGTTAAAGCTTGCTCATTGGTTTTTCCACAAATATCAGGGCAAGCTTTAAAGTGGTGGCATACAGCAGGGCGTTCAGCTTTGCCAAAAAGTTTACATAAATTTTGCTCATTGAGTTGAACGCAAGGGACACCTGCAGGCTTGCCGTTGGGCATTCCTGGTATGCTTGATGAGATACTTGGAGCTATACAGCAGGCACCACAGCCAAGACGACATTCCATCAATCACTCTCTTCATTGTTTAAATTGGCTGCGCAAATTACCACTCCTTATTCATAAGATCAAAATTAAAGAACTATTTCAGCGATATATTTACTTTATTTCTATAAATAATAATAGCTCTCATTTCGATGCTGTTGTTGATTAATAGGTAATTTAAATTTGCAGTTTACCGTCAGGATCGCTATAAACACCGCGCTATAATAAAATAGTAAATGGTAATTTAGCGCTGTTATAAAGCGCGTAACGTGAATTCGGTGTAGGTATCATGACGTATTTTTGGCAAGAAAAAGACTTAGCAACAATGACCGATCAGGAGTGGGAATCACTTTGTGACGGTTGTGGTAAGTGCTGTCTGCATAAGCTTATTGATGATGATACAGATGATATCTATTACACCAATGTGGCATGCAGTTTATTAGATAATAAAACATGTTCTTGTAAAGATTATCCTAATCGTTTTGAATCCGGAGAAGAATGCCTAAAGTTGACTCGTGATCGTATTGATGAGTTTGTTTGGCTTCCTGAAACGTGTGCATACCGTTTATTAGCAGAAGGAAAACCATTACCTGAGTGGCATCCACTGCTCACTGGTTCAAAAGAAGCGATGCATAAAGCCAACGAATCGGTACGCGACAAGATTGTGTACGAAATTGATGTGATTGATTGGGAAGATCACATCACAAACCACCCCTTACGTCGTTGATTTTAAAGATATATATTAAAGGCTCGTTAGATAACGAGCCTTTTTTGTTTATTTTTATAATCATTTAAAGCAGTGTTCTATCGCCTTGCTCAGTGAAAATAAAATTAACGCCTAGTTTATTATCTGCATTGAGTTCTTGTTCGATAACGGTTTGTGGATTCGTGCCTTTCTTTAAGCTGTGTTTAATGTGTGTGATGATCACATTAAGATCTTTTAATGGTTGTTCACCACCAACATAGCTTGCCAATGAATCTAATTCTGCGAGTAACCATTTTGGTGTTAAGTGACCAAATAGTAATTTATCTGGTGTGCTATTGCTAAAAGAAGTCTCAATGAAGATCCCTTTTAGTTTCTTTTGCTGAATATACGGTGCAATCTGTTGCCAAATAGTATCTAACGCCGTGCTTTTTTCGACCGCGTCAGGACCAGTATCCCCTAAATAAATGACCACTTCGTTGGCGACATTTTTAAATAAGAATGCGGTAGATTCTGCGCCTGAATGACTTAATGGAAAGGCTTTTACTTTTAATTCGGTATTGGCAACGGGTAACCACTGGTTGATAGTCAGTGGTGCTAACTCATATTTGCCGAGTTTAAAGCCTTCACCTTGGCTCGTAAAATTAGGCCATGCCTTCCAATTAAAATAATCTTGGCTGATAGTTTGATGAACAGACGGAAGGGCATAAATAGGTTTATTGCTGTCATCTGGCGAAGCAATAATAAGTCCTGCAATATGATCAAGGTGGGCATGACTAATAAAGTAGCCCTGAATTTTCTGGGTTAGGATATAACCTTCTTGGGTGTAAGGGCTGGATATCGGTGCCATCATGTCATTGAATGCATCTTTATTGGTCGCAGCGATAAGCCCATTGACAATGCTACCAGCATCTAAGGTTATGTAATTGTTGTCAGTGTTTGATTTCAGCATAAATGCGGTCAGGTTGCCGTCTTGGATCCCACCTTTAGCGCCAAGTGTAATAACATCAAACCCAGCAAAACTGAATGATGAATAGCAACACAGTGCAGCCATAATTAAATGTTTGTTCATAAAAATCCATACTGATAAGAAATGGTTTTAGTGCTGATAAACGCTAAAACGTAACTTGAAAGAGTCCTAATACAGCGAGATATATACAAAATACACGGTTGGGAGCAAAGTAATTTTTATAAGAAGTGAGAGATAGCTGAAATAAAATATAGTCTAATAAATAATTAGGCTGATTAGTGAGGAAATGATTACAACGTGTTAAAGGAATTGCATTGACGAGGATCGTCAGTTTATAGCCTTTTCTTAAACTATTTAATACGTTGTGCAGAGGTGCGATGTGTAAAACCGTCAAGTTGAACGGCATGGCCTGCCATTTATGCACAAGTGTGAAGAATGGGGAGTATTCAATGATGGTGGAAGGTAAAAGAAGACAGCCTAATTAGGTTGGGCTGTCCATTGATGCTACTGCTACTGCTACTGCTACTGCTACTGCTGCTGCGCGCGCTGAAGCACTTCGATGATGGGGGTAGCTTTATTTAAGGCGCGAATATCGGTAAATAATAATTTCGCTTGGGGGTACTCATGACGTAGGTAAGAGAACCATTGCTTTACCCTATTAGGGTAGTAAAGCCCTTTATCTCCTTTGATCTCAAATTGAGAGTAAGTTAATAATAAAGAGAGTACTTCTTCCCAACTCATATGCGCTTGGTTATGTTTTACGACATTGCCTAAATTTGGCAAATTAAGCGCGCCGCGACAGACCATTAATGCATCTGTATTGGTGGCAGATAGGCATGCTTGACCATCCTGATAATTCCAGACTTCGCCATTAGCAATAATTGGGATAGTGACACTTTGTTTAAGCTGCTTAATATAATCCCATTTAATCGTCTCTGCACGGTAACCATCTTCTTTAGTACGCGCATGGACCACCATTTCATCTGCGCCGGCTTGGGCAATAGCATCTGCAATTTCAAAACATTGGGCAGGATCATCCCAGCCTAAACGTACTTTTGCCGTTAAAGGCTTAATGGGATTGACAGCAGCGCGACAAGCTTTAACTATTTGATAAATACGCTCTGGCTCTTTTAGCAAAACAGCACCACCACGACTTTTATTGACCGCTTTTGCTGGACAACCAAAGTTAATATCAACACCTGCAGAGCCTAGTGAACATGCACGCTGCGCATTTTCAGCCATCCAGTTAGGATCTTGTCCTAAAATTTGTACCCGCACAGGGGTACCTGAGCGTGTTTTTCCACCTTGACGTAACTCGGGACATAGACGATAGAAAACACTGCTAGGCAATAGGCTATCAATGACACGGACAAATTCAGTGACACAAAGATCGTAGTCATTAATTTCAGTCAGCATCTCACGCATTAAATGGTCTAAGACGCCTTCCATCGGGCCTAAAATAACTCGCATAGTGGTTATAGCTCTGCTCGGTAATTACATATAAGGGGCAAGATTCTAGTGCGAGAGGGTTAATTTGTCACCATTGATTTTAAATAGTGCGGAGTTGATGACCCGAAACAATGGTTTTTTGCTCAAGTTGATGTTGTTGACAAGATAGCGCCATTTTCACCATGCTACGTGCCACGCACTCAGCTGGTATTGGGGAGAAATGCTTTAGGGGACCGACAACCAATGGATTGATCACATCAAACACGTGTTGTAATAATTGCTCGTCAGTACGCATTTCACTGCGCTCACCTTTTAAAGGGCCTGGTCGAATAAAAATACAGTGTTCAAATCCCATCTTAGTGATTGCTTGCTCCATTTTTCCTTTGCAGCGTAAGTAGTGGGAAGGAGAGCGGCTTGATGCACCAAGACTGGATACGACAATAATGTGTCTAACGCCCAGATTTTTCATTGTGGTGGCGACATCTTTTACCAAATCGAGATCAACTGCTGCAAGTGCCGATTTACTGCCCGCCTTACGTTTTGTCGTACCTAAACAAATGAAGCCATATTGCGGCTGAGGCGTTTCGTGCTCCCAGTTATTTATTCGAAGGAGCGGATCAATGATTTGGTGTAATTTACTGCTGTGAAACGGTAAATCACGACGAGACAGAGCATAAATATGTTTAAATTTTTTATTGGCAAGTAACTGGTGTAAGAGTTCATCTCCAACTAAACCACTCGCGCCAGCAATGATTGCATTTAAATCGTGATTATCCATGGCTATTCCCATCGCATAGATTATAAATGATGACATTTATCTGTAATTAAACAGAATATATGTTTAATTTCGCTGAACTGCATCAAATATCAAGTAATTAGCATAATAAATTTTTAATCAGCACGACTTACATTGTTATCAGAAACAATCAATATTGCGATTTATTCTACTCAATAAGTGATGATATGAAGTTAAAGGATGAGTTCAGGTATAATGGCGATAGAAACTTTTATTGGAAATTATCATGAATACATTAATGACACTCCCAACTGGCTGGGATGGCATGTCTGCTCCTTTTATTGAAGGCGCGTTATTTGCTGCAAATGCAAACCCGAAACCTATGGAGCCAGAGATTTGGTTACCTGTGTTATTAACTGGTGTTGTCACAGAAGATAATGATATAGCGCTTTCAGAAACCGATAAAGTTGCCGTATTAAACCACTTTGAAATGCAGTATCGCACAGTAAAAGCGGGTGAATACCAATTACCGGTAGAGCTTAAATGGCAAGAAAGTGGTGATACAAATGAGGCACTTTCACAGTTTGCTCAAGGCTTTTTAGCTGTTTGGTATTACATTGAACCAAACTGGGAAGAGATGTCGATTTCAGATGGCACAATGCGTATGTTATCAGCATTACTGACAACGCTAATGTTATGTGTTGATGAAGCGGGTACTCTGGAACAGATGGAGCAAGCGGGCGTAACAGGAATGCCTGCACCAAGTGAGCTTTATTCGCAACTACCATTGATGCTAACTGAAGTAATGATGGCTGCGGATCAACTTCAAATTGGCGCAGGAGCACAAGCGATTAACCCTTATAAAAATATTGGTCGTAATGATCCTTGCCCATGTGATAGCGGTAAGAAATTCAAACAGTGCTGCGGTAAGTCACATTAATGCAAAAGCTTAAAACAATCGTTGTTGTTGCGGGAGTGATTGAGAAAGAAGGTAAGTACCTACTTGCTCAGCGATTAGATAATGCGAGCCAAGGTGGTTTATGGGAATTTCCTGGCGGTAAAGTTGAAGTGGGGGAATTACCAGAGTACGCATTAGAGCGTGAGCTTATGGAAGAGTTAGCGATCACGACTAAAACACAACAATGGTTGGCTGATAGCGTGTTTGATTACGGTGATAAAATCATTGAATTAAAAGGTTATTTAACTCGATGGTGTGAAGGCGATATTGTATTAAATACGCATCAAGCAATGGTATGGGTGAGTTTAAACGAATTTAAACGTTATCCATTATGTCCTGCTGATTACCCTATTCTAACCGCCTTAGAACAACATGTATTAACGAAGTAACGACTAACAAAAAAGCGAAGCCTAAATTGTTAGTCTTCGCTTTTTCTGTCTTATTTATTCGCTTCGAACTTAAGCTGATTTCTTACCGAAGAGCTGCGCGATAACCATGACAGCCCAAACAATGAGGTTTCCAGCAAAAATAACAACCAACCATTGTGGCATCGTAAGTGTTAAGAAATGCCAAACAATTTTTGCACAATCACCGTATGCTTCAAACATCCAAGGAGCCCAATGATTTATTGGCGCCCAGCTTGGAAATCGGACGAATAAATCACAGGTTGCAAATGGTGATGGGTTTAACTGAAAACCCACATGTTGATAGGCCAATACAACACCACGGTATGCACAATATCCCCAACCGGCTAAACCAATCCAACGGAAAAAGGCATTTTGAGGGGCGAGAAGACCAACAAGAGCGGCAAAACCGATCCCCATCATCGCGACACGTTCATAAACACACATCACACACGGTGCAAGGTTCATTACATGTTGAAAGAATAGGGCACAACCTTCAAAGGTAACAATAGAAAGAAGTAGTAGCAGCCATGCTAAACGTGATTTTGAAAAGGTATTGAGGTATTGCATCATCGATACTCTACGTACTAATTAAGATAAAAGAAAACCCTGAACTATCAGGGTTTTCATATACGTTATGACACTAATCTAACACCAATATTCAATCATAGCTTTATAGAGAAGTAAATCATCTGTCAATTTCGCTATTGTGAATTAGTGAGCAAGTGCAGGTATTGTTGCGGCAGCTGATGATGCATCAGTGATCCAGCCCATGGTATAGAACCAATCTGTCATAGGAACTAGCATTAGCTCAATGCCGGCTAAACCTACGGATGCAAGAACAATAGTGTAAGGTAACGCCATGTATACCATACGACCGTAAGAAAGACGGATAAGTGGTGCAATAGCAGAGGTTAAAGCAAACAGGAATGCCGCTTGACCATTTGGCGTTGCTACTGATGGTAAGTTAGTACCTGTATTGATAGCAACGGCTAACATATCAAACTGACTACGGTTAATAACACCGTTTGTTAGCGCGGTTTTTACTTCGTTAATATATACCGTACCAACGAATACATTGTCTGAAACCATCGATAGCAAGCCATTCGCAATGTAGAACATAGTAAGCTGTGAACTACCTTCAAGGCTTAACACCCAATGAATAATAGGTGCGAATAGCTGTTGATCAATGATGACTGCAACGACAGAGAAGAACACAGCAAGTAGTGCGGTAAAGGGCAGTGCTTCTTCAAATGCTTTACCCAAAGCGTGCTCTTCGGTGATCCCAGTAAACGATGTTGCCAAAATAATAACGGTTAAACCGATTAAACCCACCGCAGCCAAGTGCATTGCAAGGCCGATAATTAACCATACTGCTATTGCCGCTTGAATAATCAATTTCGCGTAGTCAAGGTTAGTACGTGATTTACGTTCTTCATTATCAAAGTCGACTAAGATTTGGCGAACATTTTCAGGTAATTCAGCACCATAGCCACAAATTTTAAATTTCTCAACCAGTGCACAGGTTAACAAGCCACAGAAAAAGACAGGGACAGTAACGGGCGCCATACGAATAATAAACTCACCAAAATCCCATCCGGCTTGATCGGCAATAATTAAGTTTTGTGGTTCACCCACCATTGTCATTACGCCACCTAGCGCGGTACCTACACCAGCATGCATTAGCAAACTACGTAGGAAAGCGCGGTAGTTTTCTAAGTCATCGCGGCTGAGCTCTGGAACGTGATTATCATTGGTATGATCATGATTAGAATGAGGATCTTGCCCTGAAGCAACCTTATGATAAATGCTGTAGAAACCTACCGTTACACTGATAACAACCGCAATAACGGTTAGAGCATCAAGGAAAGCGGAAAGAAAAGCGGCCATCACACAAAAAGCGAGAGAAAGTAAAATTTTAGAGCGGATGCCGATTAATATTTTAGTAAACATGAACAACAAAAGCTGTTTCATGAAGTAGATACCCGCGACCATAAAGACCAGTAAGAGTAAAACTTCAATATTTGCAACAAGTTCATGTTTTACTTGATCTGGGCTTGTCATTCCAATAGCAACAGCTTCTATTGCCAATAACCCACCAGGTTGTAATGGGTAACACTTTAATGCCATTGCGAGAGTAAAGATGAATTCAATTACTAACAACCAGCCAGCAACAAACGGATCAATAAGAAAAAAGACAATAGGGTTAATGATCAAAAAAGTAATGATTGCAATTTTGTACCAGTCAGGTGCCTTACCCAAAAAATTTTTGATAAAGGCATTCCCTAGCGATATAGCCATGTGTTGGATCTCTTTATTATTAGCGCAAAATAGTATGGATCTGATGTTGGCTAAATGCCTTGATTGATCAATCAGCAGGGTAATCAGTCGCTTCTTGCAAAAGATTAATGGTCGAGATTGAGGTATCAAAGTTAAACAAGAATATGGTTCTCGGATGTTTTAACTTTCTTAGGCAGCAGCTTCCATTCGCTCCCAGTTCATCTTTATATAACTCTACCGTTTAAGAGGTATTAGTCAATAAGTTAAACAATAATGCAATTATTTCGTTACATTTTCATCTTGAAATGGGAGTTGAATATGTCAGTGTTATAAACCGCACAGTATACAGAAAATATGACTGGAATTGTTAGATGCATTCAAATTCCCTTTTTTTTAGTGATCAGTTTAACAATATCGTTGTATTTTTATACTTCTCTTTCATGTTCATGTCAGAGTTAATAGTGAGGTTTCTTCTAATAAGAAACTAGTGGTATGATGAGTGCAATTATAAAAGTGCATGAAGCGAACTGGATTTTACTTAGATGGTCATTAAGGCAGATAGCCCAGCGACATTTGCTGAGAAATATATTATTGAAAGCATTTGGAATAATCACTTTCCTCAGGGGTCGATTCTTCCTGCTGAGCGTGAACTTTCAGAGTTAATTGGCGTAACTCGAACAACATTACGTGAAGTATTGCAGCGTTTAGCACGTGATGGATGGTTAACCATCCAACATGGTAAGCCAACACGTGTTAATAACTACATGGATACTTCAGGTTTAAATATCCTTGATACCTTAGTGACACTAGATGGGCAGGATGTTCAACGAGTATTAACCGATCTTCTTGCTGCTCGAACTGACATTAGTAGCGTATTTATGCGTTATGCTGTAAGAGGTAATGCAGAAGAATCAAGTCTTCTAATTCAGCATGTCATTGACTCAGTTGAAAGACTTCGAAAAGCATCAAGCTTTGCTGAGTTTATTGAAAACAGCGATGATCGTATTGATCTTATTCAAGAAGTTAAAAAAATCGTAGATAAATACGGCAAAGATGATCCACAGCTTTGTGAAGAAATTTGTTTAGCTCGTGCGTTCAACTATTATGATTATCGTCTATTCCAAGGTATGGCGGGTAAGTCTGGTAATACACTTTATGTTTTAACTATTAATGGCTTACGTAAAATTTATACGCGTGTTGGTGGTTATTATTTTATGAAGCCAGAAGCATGTGAATTAGCATTAAACTTCTACCGCGACATGAAATCATACTGTGATGAAAATAAACCAGAGCTAGTTGCTGATCGTATTCGTTTATATGGACGTGAAAGTGGTGCGATCTGGTATAGTCACCGTGTTGAAATTTCAAAATATATGTACGAAGAAGAGCAATAATTTAAAATTACTGCGGCGAATATTAGACCAAGTGTTAAGCACTTGGTTTTTTTATGCCTGTATTTCTGCTGTTTAAATCAGTATCTTGATGTAAATAGGAATGCTTGAAGGTGAAACTGTAGTGGTACATTAAATTTGGCCACCTACTCAGAGGTGATATCATCACCTCTTAACATGGATAGGTGACATCATGACAAAACGAACAAGACGATTATTTAGTGCTGAATTTAAATTAGAGGCAGCA
>NZ_PYNW01000018.1 GCF_003026105.1 Photobacterium sp. GB-56
TCACCCGTCCGCCGCTCGTCAGCATTGATAGCAAGCTATCAATCTGTTACCGCTCGACTTGCATGTGTTAGGCCTGCCGCCAGCGTTCAATCTGAGCCATGATCAAACTCTTCAATTAAAGTTTTGTGGTCTTTCGACCGGCTCAATGAATACTGTTAAAATACCGCTAACTAGAAGCTAGTTAGGATATTTGAATTGACTGTGCCAAATAATCCTTCTCCATAAAGAGATGAGTTATTTGTATTGGTCACTAGTATCATTGATAAATCTTTCGACTTAACTTTTCAACGAGTGCCCACACAGATTGCATGGTCAAATTGTTAAAGAACAATACTGAACTCGGTAACCGCTTGCGCCGTTGCCTGTCTCAGTGGGGTCGTAGTATAGAGAGTTCGATCACATTAGCAAGGGCTAAAGTGAAATAATTCTGACATATTTAATCACTCGAACAAATAATACTCAGAGTGCTATTGATTGACTACAATTCACGCGTCTATTTAGTTACTCTTGGTTAAAAATCCGTCCCCTATACAGGTATTACTATGACTTCCTCATTACGTAGCTATAAAAATATTCATCCAACACTGGAAAATAATGTCTATGTTGATCCATCTTGTGTTTTAGTGGGGGATATTCGCTGTGATGATGACAGTAGTATTTGGCCTTTAGTCGCTGCGCGTGGCGATGTGAACTACATCACTATCGGTAAACGCACGAATATTCAAGATGGTAGCGTGCTACACGTTAGCCGTGTCAGTGATGATCACCCTGATGGCTTTCCGCTGATTATTGGTGATGATGTAACGGTGGGACATAAAGCGATGTTACATGGTTGCCAAATAGGTCATCGTGTTTTAGTGGGGATGGGCACAATTATTTTAGATGGGGCTATTATCGAAGATGATGTCATCATTGGCGCAGGCAGTTTGGTTCCACCCAATAAACGCATAGCATCTGGTTTTCTTTATGTTGGCAGTCCTGCAAAACAAGCCCGCCCTTTAACGGACAAAGAGAAAGCCTTTTTATCACAATCAGCAGATAACTATGTGCGACTCAAAAATGAGTACCTTTGCGAAGAACTTCCGCTGTAAATAAAAAGAAGCCTTATCTAACGATAAGGCTTCTCGATAATTATTTGAGTGACTTAGCCAATAACGACATCACCATTATCGTCAAAACATTCATCTTCAATCATTTCTTCAGCCAACTCTTCAAGATCAAAACGCAATGAAGAAAACTCAGCGAGGATATCAGCTTCGTTATTTAAGGCTTTACCACTGTGCTGTTGTAGCCAGTTTAAGGTTACCCAACAGATGATCAGTGCGCCGCCTTGCTGAGCTGGGAAGTTAACGGCTTGGCGAACAGCATCCCATGATTGAATATCTGAAAATAGAATATCTTGGTTCATTACTTTTACTCTTGTAAAGTTCGGCGCAACTCACGTTGTACTTGTTTAGCTCCCGGACGAAGCCCGCGCCATAACATAAAGCTTTCCGCAGCTTGTCCAACGAGCATTCCTAACCCATCTAACACCTTTACTGCGCCATGCTCTTTCGCCCAACCATTAAAAGAGGTTATTGCTGAGCCATACACCATGTCATAGCACGTGGTATTCGTACCAATCACCGTTGGAGATATCGCTGGCACATCTCCAGATAGGCTGGCTGACGTTGAGTTGATGATCACATCAAAGGTTTGGTTTTCGAGTTCGGCGTGCTCTAGTGCAATAACATTACCGTAAGAAGAAAACAGCTCTGCCAATTGTTTTGCTTTGCTTACTGTGCGGTTGGCTATAACCAATTGTTTAGGTTGCTGTGCTAATAATGGTAAAAGCACACCACGAGCAGCACCACCGGCACCTAACAATAAGATGCGTTGATCTTTTAATTCGACCTGTTGATTGATCAGATCTTGAACAAGGCCTTCACCATCAGTGTTATCACCTAATACACCGCCGTCATCCAATTTCTTAAGTGTATTTACGGCACCAGCCAAGCGAGCACGTTCAGTTAGCTTGGTCGCATATTGATAAGCTTGCTCTTTAAATGGCACCGTAATGTTACAACCTTTACCACCATCATTAAAAAACATATCTGCCGCTTGCACAAAACCATCAATGGCAACAAGTTGACTGGTATATGTCATCTGTTGACTTGTTTGACGGGCAAATAAGGTATGAATGAATGGAGATTTACTTTGTCCGATTGGGTTACCAAATACGACGTACTTATCCATATACGAATTCTCTCTTTATATTAAGAAGGCTCTATCACTCCGTGATCTGAGCTCAATAATTGATTACCACTCTCGTGGTTTTAAATAATCTTGATACAGTCGCGCTTCTGCTGAATTGGGCTCTGGTTCATAGCAGTACTCCCAACGTGCTAATGGTGGCATCGACATTAAAATAGATTCCGTTCTTCCGCCACTCTGTAAACCAAACAAAGTGCCACGATCATAAACCAAATTAAATTCGACATAACGTCCACGACGGTATAACTGAAACTCCCGTTCACGTTCACCATAGGGTAGATAATAACGCTGTTGTACTATCGGCATGTAGGCATTGATAAAGCCATTACCTACCGCTTGCATATAAGCAAAACTCTTATCAAATCCCCATTGATTGAGATCATCAAAGAATAGACCGCCTATACCGCGGGTTTCATTACGGTGCGGTAAGAAGAAGTATTTATCACACCATGCTTTGTGCTGTTGATAAACATCATCACCAAACGGCGCACACAACTGTTTAGCTGTATCATGCCAGTGTTGGCAATCTTCTTCGAAAGGATAGAACGGGGTAAGATCAAAGCCACCACCAAACCACCAAACCGGAGCTTCACCGTCTTTTTCTGCGATAAAGAAGCGAACATTGGCATGAGAGGTTGGCACATAAGGGTTGCGAGGGTGAATAACCAATGACACGCCCATAGCTTCAAAACGACGACCTGCTAATTCTGGGCGATGTGCTGTTGCAGAAGCTGGCATTTCAGCACCATAAACATGAGAAAAATTCACACCTGCTTGCTCGAAGATTTCGCCATCACGTAATACACGACTACGACCACCGCCACCTTCTTCACGCTGCCATTGGTCTTGTTCAAATACGACGGTTGTTTCTTGTTGCTCTAATGCTTGGCAAATACGATCTTGTAAATCCAACAAAAAGGCTTTAACTGCACTTTTATCTACTTGGCTATCCATACTCTTTATCCCTTACCCTTGACGGAAGATATTGCCATTAAGCGCATCACGTATCTCGGAAGGATTGGTACGTCCGCCTGTTTCACCTTGCAAGATTGCAGCTAAACAATGTCCTAACTGTTGTTCAACCTCTTGCGCTGTTCGACCTGGCTCTTGGCCTGTTAAATTTGCGCTGGTTGAGGTAATAGGTTTACCAAACTCCAAACATAAGCGTTGCACGAGTGGATGATCACTCACACGTACCGCAATCGTAGTAAATTGCCCCGTTAAAAACGAGGAAACATTGGGCTTAGTCGGCATTACCCAAGTCACAGGTCCTGGCCATGTTGCCATCACGGTTTGCTTTTGTTGTTCGGTCAATTGGTTTTCATCAATATATGACAGCAGCTGATCGTAATTCGCCGCGATCAAAATTAAGCCCTTTTCCACTGGGCGTTGTTTGATCGCTAATAGTTTTTCAACCGCTTCTTGATTATCCGGATCACAGCCTACACCAAACACCGCTTCGGTTGGGTACCCGATCACTTCACCTTGCTTTAAAGCTGCGACGACTTGAGCAAAATTCTCCACAGTATCCTCATTATTTGTTCAGCAAATATTGTTGTTTTACTTTCTCAATTTCATTCTACCTACTCCTTAGTCACAACTCCATGCTCGGTTATAAGACAGTCAATATTCATGACGCAAACGTTTTCCTTTGAGCTAAATCACCGTATAATGCAGCCATCAACACGATGTTAAGTTATGACCTGAAGGAGAATGAGATGAAAGTTGGAATTATCATGGGTTCAAAATCTGATTGGCCAACCATGCAACATGCGGCTGAGATGCTTGATCGTTTCAATGTTCCTTATGAGACAAAGGTCGTTTCGGCTCACCGCACGCCACATTTACTAGCCGAATACGCTGAAAGTGCACAAGAGCGTGGCATTAAAGTGATCATCGCAGGTGCTGGCGGTGCAGCTCACTTACCGGGGATGACAGCGGCTTTCACTAGCGTGCCTGTATTAGGCGTACCAGTGCAATCACGTGCATTAAAAGGAATGGATTCATTGCTTTCTATCGTTCAAATGCCGAAAGGTATTGCTGTTGGTACCTTAGCAATTGGTGATGCAGGGGCTGCCAATGCAGGTCTCTTAGCCGCACAAATTATCGGCACTCAAGATGAGCAAGTACTGGCCGCTATTGATGCTTTCCGCAAAGAGCAAACAGAAACGGTATTAAGCAACCCAAATCCAGCAGAGGATGCATAATGAATAATGTGCTAGTCCTTGGTGCTGGCCAACTTGCCCGTATGATGGCACTGGCTGGCGCTCCTATTAACATCAATGTGATCGCTTATGATGTAGAGAGTGATAAAGTGGTTCATCCTCTTACCCAACAAGCAATGTCGAACTCGCTCGTTGAAGCGATTAATGACGTTGATGCGATCACTGCCGAGTTTGAACATATTCCTCACGATATTTTAGATATTTGTGCTGCCAGCGAGAAGTTCTTCCCAACGCCAGAAGCAATCAAAGCCGGTGGCGATCGTCGTCTAGAAAAAGCGTTATTAGATAATGCTGGCGTGCGCAACGCTAAATACCATGAAATCACTGAACGTGCAGATCTTCTTACTGCAATTGAAAAAATCGGGTTACCGCTGGTGTTAAAAAGTGCATTAGGTGGCTACGACGGTAAAGGGCAGTGGCGCTTAAAAGAAAGCGCACAGATTGATGATATTTGGCCTGAAATGGCGCAATGTATTGCTGATTCTCCTAATCAGGCTATTGTTGCTGAGCAATTTATTCCTTTTCAACGCGAAGTATCATTGATTGGTGCCCGTAATCGCAGTGGTGATATTCAGGTATTTAACTTAACTGAGAATGTCCATACTGATGGCGTACTAAGTTTATCAACTGCGATTGTGGGTGACTCACCACTGCAAGCGCAAGCCGATAACATGTTCCGTGCCGTCGCTAATAGCCTTGATTATGTCGGCGTGTTAGCTATCGAGTTTTTCGATCTCGATGGCGAACTACTGGTAAACGAAATCGCACCACGGGTTCATAACTCAGGTCACTGGACACAGCAAGGTGCAGAAACATGTCAGTTTGAAAACCACTTACGCGCGGTATGTGATTTTCCTCTTGGTAGTACTCAACTCATTCGTCCAAGTGCGATGATCAATATCTTAGGTTTAGATAGCATTCCTGATGCGGTTTATGCCCAAGAAGGTTGCCATGTACACTGGTACGGTAAAGAAAAACGAGCAGGGCGTAAAATGGGGCACATTAACGTGTGTGCTGATACACCAGAGCAATTGCAGTATCGTTTGATCATGTTATCAAGCTTGCTGGATGAGAAGGATTTCCCCGCACTGCCGCGTTAATATTTACTCCAATTTAAAAAGCCTGCGTCTGAGCAGGCTTTTTTTATGCTGTTTTATCAACACTATCAGGATCTTGATAAGCATGGCACTTTCTATCTGCACATTGCAGTTTCACACCACTGGCTAATTTCTTTTCAATTAGCAAACCAAAGCCACATTGTTGGCACGTACCGACAACGGGTTTGTTATTCACAGCAAAGCGACAGCTTGGATACTGATCACAGGCATAAAACACTTTGCCATAACGGGATTTACGCTCAGTTAAATGGCCTTTATGACATTCAGGACATCCAACATCGGTATTCTCTGCTTTCTTTTCCGTTGAGGCTAAATAGTGACAAGCAGGGTATGCTGAACACCCAATAAACATCCCATAACGACCTTGGCGTAATACCAATGGGCTCTCACATTCAGGACAAGGCATATCGAGCTCTTTCACTACATGTCCATCGTTGTGATTTAATGGCTGAATATAGTCACAACTCGGATAATGATCGCAACCAAGAAAAGGACCACGCTTACCAAATCGCATCACTAATTCGCCACCACATTGTGGGCACGGTGTATGTGATAACGCCTGCTCATGGGCAGAGAATAAAGGTGGGTTATTGGTTGTCATTACTGCTCGCTTAAAAAGGAATATCGCGTTTTACACGCTATCGCGACAAATAGCATAGATACAATAACGGGCCACTTTAAGGCCCGCTAATTTTAATGCACTGCACCGTCTTCCGCACCGTATAGCAACTCTTCCATCTGGCTATACGCTGTTTCATTACCGGGGGCATTAAACAGCACCATTAAGATAATCCACTTCAAATCATCTAATGAAAATTCATTGGTATCGAGCTCCATGATCCGATCAATCACCATTTCACGGGTATCGGCATTTAGCACATGGATTTGCTCAAGATACATCAAGAAACCGCGACAAGTGACATCCATACGGATCATCTCTTGCTCGGTATACACACGCATAGATGTTGCTGCGCAGTTATTTACATAAGGAGTATGTTCAGTTTCTTGTAACGCTGCGAGTTGTTCTAACCAATTAAGCGCTTTATAAATATCATCTTGATGGAACCCAGCACGAATTAACTCTTCGGAAAGTTCATCTTGATCAAACATCAACTCAGCATCACTTTGGATGTAAGTTTCAAACAGGTACATAAGAATGTCCATCATGACTAGCTCCTCCTCGTTCTGACATAACCACCAGGTACTGCACTGACCAGGCCCAGTAATTCCAACTCTAAAAGTTGGGTTAATACTTCATGGACAGGCTGTTCACAGCGTTCAGCAACTACATCTACGGGTGTTGCTTCGGTGCCTACGTTAGCCAACAGAGCTGGAAATGGCAATTCTTCATTTTCAGGTTGTGGAAAAGGCAAGCCTATTTGGTTATTTATTGCGCACTCAGTTAAGGTTCCGACTTCATTAAAGATATCTGCGGGGCTTTCTACCAGTTTAGCACCAGATTTTATCAATGCATTACAGCCTCGACTTTGCGCATTATAGATAGAGCCTGGAAGGGCAAACACTTCTCGTCCTTGCTCTAACGCATAACGCGCAGTAATCAATGAGCCGCTTTTTTCTGCCGCTTCAACTACCAATACGCCTGTCGACAATCCACTGATCACTCGATTGCGACGCGGAAAGTTTTGTGGACGAGGTTTTTCATCAGGCCAAAACTCTGAAACCAATGCCCCTTGCTCTACAATCTCATTCGCTAACTGACGATGGCGAGCAGGATAAATTTGATCTAAACCAGAGCCTAACACCGCAACGGTAGCGCCGCCGGACTTCAATGCCCCCAGATGAGCTTGTCCATCAATTCCTAAAGCAAGTCCGCTGGTAACCACATACTCCGCTTGCCCTAGTGCATACCCGAAATTAAATGCCGCCTCTCTACCATCAATGGAAGCGGCGCGACTACCAATAATCGCCACTTGTGGTTGAGCTAGATAAGCGACCTCACCACGGACAAATAACAGTGGTGGTGGAGATGATATCTGTTTAAGTAAATAAGGGTAGGCAGGAGAATCTAGAGTCAAAATATGTTGATCTGGGTGTTGCTGCCAACGCAACGCTTGATCGATACGTTGTTGGTTGGGTGAAGTAATCGCAGTGGCTTGTTGGTGAGTCAAACCTAGCTGACACAACTGATCAAATGAAGAGCCAACACATTGTTGCGCCGAAACATGACGCAAGAGTTTATTAATGCGATGACCACCTAAATACGGTGTCATCGCTAATACTAACCATGGGTAGAGTGATTCACTCATGAGATCTTAACGCGTTGGTGGAACAGCAATAACACCCGGCTTGAATGGTTCTAAGCTTTGCATCACCACAGCTAAACTAAAGTGCTCATAAGGACGAAGCACCATTAATTTACCCACTGAGACTTCACCCAACTGGGTAGAGCCTGCTAATGGGTTATCTTTGTAATGGTAACTGCCTTTTTTACCTTGAACTTTGGCACCTTGTTTGTATAAATCAAATACAAAGCCTGATTCCACACCATCTAAATGCCCACGATCTAATACCACAACATCGAAGCTAGAGATGTAGCTACGCCCTTCAAGTTGCCCAATCACATTGGCAGTCATTGACTCTGGCGGTGTTGAGGGTGAAAACGATAAGTTAGGCTCTCCGCTCACTAATAATGGTAATAAAATATCGTTTTGACTGATTTCCTGACGGTAGGTATCAACCCGTAATTGACTGGTTTTATCATCGGCTGCAGTGACGGTTAAATCAGCAATCTCCTTTAATGTCATGACCTTTACATCAACTTCAGGGCTTGTCTCCGTTGCTGAATCATTACGTGTAAACGTTTCTTCAATACGGTAAACACGCCATTGTGTTGTCGGTGCCAAAGGCTGATCTGCCCATACAATATCACCGACAGACAAGTAACCTCGTTCATCGCTTGAGCCTAACACTTGCGGTTGTGTTTTGGCTGATTCTTGACTGATTAATTTATTTTCAGCCACGTACTCCAACATTAAGTATCCCGGTAGGGTCGTAATAGGATCACGAATAACTCGCGCTTTTGGCGACAGTTTTACATGCTTTTTCAAACTCAGTTTTGGCTGCCCATTAACCCAGATAAGATGGAGGCGATCACCTGGGTAAATAAGGTGTGGGTTTTTAATGTAGCTATTCTTTTCCCACAATTGTGGCCATGACCATGGATTTTCGAGAAACACGCCAGAAATATCCCACAACGTATCACCTTTCTTAACGATGTAGACTTCTGGTATATCTTTTTTAAGTAATGGAGATGGCGCAGCAAACAGAGAGGGGATAAAAAGCATAAAGCTAAGAATAATGCCCAATTGCTTCATGAGATCGCTTCCTTGGATAACACAACCGAATCGTAAGGCTCCGCCTTACAACAAATAAAATACGTTTATCGTCTCAGACTGGCATTAGCCTATTGATATGTCGACTGTTTAACGATGAGCAAAAAGCGCTTTTCGGTTCACGTCACTATTTATAGATAACTGTTGCAACTCAATAGCGTCAAGTTTGCTTACGGCTAACACTAATCACTTTGCCAATAAAATACTGACGGACGCTTTTTCATTCTTTGTCTTTCACCTATGACAAAAAATTCGGTACTGTTATTTGATCTTTAAAATGACTAGAATTAGACCAACAGCGTTTTATTTTTTAGTTTCCGTTAACGAATTCGAGTCCTTATGTCTGTATTACACGTTCTAACCTTTCCTGATGAACGCCTACGAACTGTAGCTAAACCAGTCGAAGCGATAACACCTGAAATCCAAACAATTATCGATGATATGTTGGAGACCATGTACGACGAAGAAGGCATTGGTCTTGCGGCAACCCAAGTTGATATTCACCAACGTATTGTAGTGATTGACGTATCAGAAGAACGTAACCAACCTATGGTACTAGTGAACCCTGAAATTACTGAAGAGCACGGTGAAGATGGTATTGAAGAAGGCTGTTTATCGGTTCCTACCGCGCGAGGTTTTGTACCACGCGCAGCAGGCGTAAGTGTTACTGCGCTGGATCGTGACGGTAAAGAATACAGCTTCAAAGCTGATGGCTTATTGGCGATTTGTGTACAACATGAATTAGATCACTTAGCTGGCAAGCTATTTGTTGACTATTTATCACCTTTAAAACGTCAGCGCATTAAACAGAAACTAGAAAAAATTAAACGCCATAACGCAAAAAACTAATTATTTAGAGGTTACCTTGAGCAAACCATTACGCATCGTTTTTGCAGGTACTCCTGACTTCGCCGCCCGTCATTTGGCGGCGTTGTTGTCTTCACAGCACCAAGTTGTTGCTGTTTACACTCAACCTGATCGCCCAGCGGGTCGTGGTAAAAAACTAACGGCAAGCCCAGTTAAAAATATCGCGCTTGAACATGATATTCCGGTTTATCAACCAGCTTCATTACGCAATGAAGAAGCACAACAAGAATTAGCTGCCATTGACGCAGATATCATGGTTGTGGTGGCATACGGCTTATTATTACCGCAAGAAGTATTAGATACGCCACGTTTAGGTTGTATTAATGTACACGGTTCTATTCTTCCACGTTGGCGTGGTGCAGCGCCGATCCAACGCTCTATTTGGGCGGGAGATACAGAAACTGGCGTAACTATCATGCAGATGGATATCGGCCTTGATACGGGTGATATGCTAAAAGTGGCAACCTTGCCAATTGAAGCATCAGATACTAGCGCTACCATGTACGAAAAATTAGCCGATCTTGGCCCTGATGCCTTAATTGATTGCTTATCTGATATTGCTAATGGCACAGCCGTAGCCGTTAAGCAGGACGATGAGCAAGCAAACTACGCCAAGAAGCTGAGCAAAGAAGAAGCGTTAATTGATTGGACAATGGATGCCGCTGCGATTGAGCGCTGCGTTCGTGCGTTTAACCCGTGGCCAATGAGTTACTTCACCGTTGCAGAGCAAAACATCAAAGTTTGGCAAGCGGCTGTTGAAGCTGACAATCAAGGTAAAGCACCGGGTACAATTTTATCTGCTGATAAGCAAGGTATCTTAGTTGCGACAGGTAATGGCGCATTGCGCTTATTATCGCTGCAACCGCCAGGTAAGAAAGCGATGACAGCAGCAGATTTGCTTAATTCTCGTCGAGAATGGTTTGAATCTGGCGCTCAGCTATAAATATCAAGGCCAGTGTGTAGTCACTGGCTTTTCTTTTTAAGTTCCACATTGTTATCGCCAGCACTAACGGCGAGTTCAGGAAACAGCTATGAATGTAAGAGCCACAGCGGCCAAAGTTATTTATCAGGTCGTCGATCAAGGGCAGTCATTAACCGCCGCGCTTCCTGCTGCGCAACAAGATATCAGAGAGCGTGACCACGCTTTATTGCAAGAGATCTGCTATGGCGTACTTCGCTGGCTTCCTCGCTTAGAATCTATTACTCAAGCGTTAATGGATAAGCCGTTAAAAGGTAAGCAACGCGTATTCCACCACTTAATTTTAGTGGGCTTATATCAACTCGGGTACATGCGAATTCCAGCACATGCCGCAGTAGCTGAAACAGTAAATGCAACGAAAACACTTAAAAAGCCACAACTTCGCGGGCTTATTAACGCTATTTTACGTAATTATCAGCGTCAACAAGAAACCTTAGATGCGCAAGCTATCAGCCATGATGCGGGTAAATATGGTCATCCAAGCTGGCTATTAAAGTTATTAAAAGAAAGCTATCCCGAGCAATTTGCTGATATCTGTGAAGCGAATAACACCAAAGCACCGATGTGGCTACGTGTTAATCGCCAACACAATACTCGCGATGCCTACCGCGCTTTATTAGATGCCGAGGACATTGCAACCGAGTTACACCCACAGGCTGCAGATGCGCTACGTTTAGTTTCGCCATGCGATGTCACTCAGCTTCCTGGCTTTAGTGATGGCTGGGTCTCGGTACAAGACGCTGCAGCTCAGTTAGCGGTGGATTATTTACAGCCTAAAGCGGGTGAGTTAATTCTTGATTGCTGCGCAGCTCCTGGTGGTAAAACAGCCCACATCATTGAACATGTACCATCAACCAAAGTGGTTGCGATTGACTGTGATGAAAATCGCCTTAAACGTGTACACGAAAACTTGGCACGTTTGAACCTGGATGCAACCGTATTATGCGCTGATGCCCGTTACCCAGAACAATGGTGGCAAGGTGACAAATTTGATCGTATTTTGCTAGATGCGCCATGTTCAGCGACGGGGGTTATTCGTCGTCACCCAGATATTAAGTGGCTACGTCGTGGCGAAGATATTGCGGCACTGGCAACACTTCAAGCAGAGATCTTTGACGCAATGTGGCTGCAATTAAAACCGGGCGGTACGTTGGTTTACGCGACATGCTCTATTACGCCACAAGAAAACTGCGATCAGGTAAAAGCGTTTTTAGCACGAACGTCAGATGCGACATTAATTGGCAGCGATCCAGCGAAACCTGGTCGTCAAATTCTGCCAGGTGAAGAGTCGATGGATGGTTTTTACTACGCTGTACTAACAAAAGCAGAGTAATCATTGTTGAAATAAAAGCGGAACTTGCTCTCAAGATTCCGCTTTTTCATATTTTATAACGCCGATCAGAACGTTGTACTTACAGCTGATCTCTACAGGCATTTACATCAGGCATAGACTATGAAAATTATTATTCTCGGTGCCGGACAAGTTGGCGGCACCCTTGCTGAAAACTTGGTTGGTGAGAATAACGATATCACTATCGTTGATAAGGATCCCGAGCGTCTGCGTGAACTGCAAGACAAATACGACCTTCGAGTTGTACAAGGCTTTGCCAGTCACCCTCGCACGTTACGAGAAGCAGGGGCACAAGATGCTGATATGTTGGTATCTGTTACGAACTCCGATGAAACTAACATGATCGCATGTCAAATTGCGTTCTCTCTTTTCAATACGCCTAACCGTGTTGCTCGTATTCGTTCACCTGAATACTTACGAGAGAAAGAACAACTGTTTCAATCTGATGCGGTTCCTGTTGATCACTTAATCGCACCAGAAGAATTGGTGACCGATTACATTGAAAAACTGATTGAATACCCAGGCGCATTACAGGTTGTTAGCTTTGCAGAAGATAAAGTCGGCCTTGTTGCGGTAAAAGCCTACTATGGCGGTCCGCTAGTTGGTAATGCATTATCTGCATTGCGTGAACACATGCCACACATCGATACCCGCG
This sequence comes from Photobacterium sp. GB-56, assembly GCF_003026105.1. GTDB lineage: Bacteria > Pseudomonadota > Gammaproteobacteria > Enterobacterales > Vibrionaceae > Photobacterium. Next base: position 12,802 of record NZ_PYNW01000018.1, read on the forward strand.
TAGCGGCGATTTTCCGTCAAGGTAAACCGATTCGTCCACAAGGTACCACGATCATTGAAGCTGATGATGAAGTCTTCTTTGTCGCCGCAAGTAACCATATTCGTTCCGTAATGAGTGAACTTCAGCGCCTAGAGAAGCCTTATAAGCGTTTGATGATTGTTGGTGGTGGTAACGTTGGTGCTGGTTTAGCTCGTCGTTTAGAGCAAAGCTACAGCATCAAACTGATTGAACGTAATCAAGAGCGTGCTGAGAACTTGTCTGAAATGCTACAAAATACCATCGTATTTTGTGGTGATGCCTCAGATCAGGAATTGCTCAGCGAAGAGCATATCGAGCAGATCGATGTCTTTATTGCGGTTACTAACGATGATGAAGCCAATATCATGTCAGCCATGCTTGCTAAGCGTATGGGCGCAAAGAAAGTGATGGTGCTTATCCAGCGTGGTGCTTACGTTGATTTGGTGCAAGGCGGTACCATTGATATTGCGATTTCACCGCAACAAGCGACGATTTCAGCGCTATTAACCCACGTGCGAAAAGCCGATATCGTTAATGTATCATCATTGCGTCGCGGCGCTGCAGAAGCCATTGAGGCTATCGCTCATGGTGATTCCAGTACCTCTAAAGTCGTTGGTCGTGCAATCAGCGATATTAAATTACCACCGGGTACCACCATTGGTGCTGTTGTCCGTGGAGAAGAAGTATTAATCGCCCATGACCGTACCGTCATCGAGCAAAACGATCACGTGGTGATGTTCCTTGTTGATAAGAAGTACATCCCAGATGTTGAACGTCTCTTCCAACCTAGTCCTTTCTTCTTGTAACTGATCATGGTTAATTATCGTCCCATACTGTTTGTACTAGGGTTAGTGCTGTCTAAGCTAGCCCTGTTCATGTACGTGCCGACATTAGTCGCCTTTTTTACCGGTACCGAAGGGTTTATTGATTTCGCCACTGCGGTGCTGATCACCCATTCTGTTGCCTTTTTATTTTTAACTTTAGGTAAAACCCCAGAGTTTAAGCTTAGCGTGCGAGACATGTTCTTGATCACCACCTTAGTTTGGACTGTCGCCAGTGCTTTTGCGGCCTTACCTTTTGTATTTATTAATCACATTAGTTTTACCGATGCTTACTTTGAAACTATGTCAGGGATCACCACAACGGGCTCTACCGTTTTAAGTGGTTTAGATGATATGGCACCCAGTATTTTGCTGTGGCGATCAACACTGCAATGGCTCGGTGGGGTTGGCTTTATCGTGATGGCAGTAGCGATCCTCCCGATGCTGAACGTCGGTGGTATGCGTTTATTCCAAACCGAATCATCAGATTGGTCAGATAAAAGCTCACCTCGAACCAAGAGCGTTGCAAAGAATATCGTTAATGTTTATCTCACGTTAACTCTGCTCTGCATTATCTCGTTTATGTTTGCAGGGATGAATACATTTGATGCCATTAACCATGCTTTCACAACCATTTCGACGGGCGGTTATTCCACTTCTGATGGCTCCATGAATCACTTCTCGCACAGTGCACAATGGGTTGCCACAGTCTTCATGTTTGCTGGCGGCTTGCCATTTTTGCTGTTTGTCCAAGCCTTGAAAAAACGCCATCCAAAAACCTTATTTGGTGATGCTCAAGTAAAAGGCTATGCCTTGTTTGTGACCGTTGCCAGTTTAATTGTGGCTGCATGCTTGTTCTTCAATAAAGATTATTCGTTGATGGATTCGCTGCGATTATCATTTTTCAACATCATTTCTGTTGTGACAACCACAGGTTTTGGCTTGGGAGATTTCACCGCATGGGGACCATTGCCGAGTATTATTTTCGCCTTCACTTTATTGGTAGGCGCTTGCTCAGGGTCGACCAGTGGCGGAATAAAAATCTTTCGATTCCAGATCGCGTTTGCCTTACTACGTAAGCAAATTATGCAATCTATCCACCCATCGGCGCTATTTGTCCAACGCTATAATGATAGACCTGTCACTGACGATATTGTGCGCTCGGTTGTTGCATTAGTATTGACCTTTATCATGACCATTATCTTCATTGCTGCGATATTAGGTCTGCAAGGGCTTGATCCCATCACCAGCATTACAGGTGCTGTCACCGCAGTTGCTAACGTAGGACCGGGGATGGGGAGCATTATCGGTCCAACGGGTAACTTCGCGAGTTTGCCTGATTTATCAAAATGGACCTTAAGCTTAGGTATGTTGATGGGACGTTTAGAAATTTTGACTGTGTTAGTCGTATTTTCACCTGCATTTTGGCGAGATTAATAGCACTAAAAACAAAAAGGGAGCGCATTGCGCTCCCTTTTTTATCCATTTCAACGCGATGAACTACACAGGTTTGACGTAGAAATAAATCGCACAAAAGTGGCAAATAGAACCACCTAATACAAATAAATGCCAAATTGCATGGTTATACGGAATACGTTTATTGACGTAGAAAATCACCCCAAGTGAATAAATCACACCGCCTAAAGCAAGTAACACTAAACCACCCGTCGATAAAATAAGTGCTAATTGATAAATCATAATTAGCGATAACCAACCCATGGTTAAATAAGTGATCAGTGATAATTTCTCAAATCGATAAACAAATGCAATTTTGGCAATAATACCGATAATCGCCAGTCCCCAAATCACGCTCATCAAACCAATGGCTAATGGCGTCCGCAGAGAAATCAATAAAAAAGGCGTATAAGTACCAGCAATAAGAAGATAAATCGCACAATGATCGAACGTTTTTAACGCACGTTTCGCTTTAGGTGATGAAACCGAATGGTAAAGGGTAGAGGCTAAATAGAGCAATATCATGCTCACCGCATACACGGTATAGCTGATAAGACTTAACGTGTCAGCATTAACAGAGAATGCTTTCTCAAGTAATAAATACAACCCAAGCAAGCCAAATAACAGCCCGATCCCATGGCTTATACTGTTCGCTACTTCCTCTGCAACAGAATACCCTTGTTCTGTTGCCACCGATTTGTTCATCACTCAACCACCTCACGCTAACATGACATTATTCTACTATAACCACACCACTCAGCTTACACTTGTAAGCTGAAAATAAGCAAGTCAGGATTCGTGATATTTATAATAATGAGATAAAAACATACGTAATAAAAACGGAGCGCTCGTGATAAATAAGCAATACTCCGTTAGTTATTATTTTTGTAGTAGTGATAAGGTGGCTTGTCGAGCAGCATCTGGATCGCGAGCAATAATGCCATCAACGATTTGTTGGTGAGCATCAAGTTTTAAAATACGTTCACGCGTAACAACACGGAAGTAGTTTTCAAATACCGCTTTAAACAAGTTACCAAACGGACTAATAAAATGATTTCCAGAGGAAAAATAAATCAGTTGATGGAAACGTGTGTCGACTTCAATCCAATGTTCTTGATCGAAGTTATCGCCCATTTCATGCATTTCAGCCAACAGCTTTTGTAGCTCTTTACGCTCCTCATCTGTTGCGTGAATAGCTGCTAATGCTGCCGCTTCTGGCTCTAACATTAAACGCGCTTGTTGATATTCCTCTAATAATTCAGAATCGGCATCAAAATCTAACCAAGCCAGTAAATCTTGATCAAGATAGTTCCAATTCTTTTTCGGCATCACGCGTGTACCAATACGTGGCCGAGGCAACACCATTCCTTTGGCAGCCAACATTTTGATTGCCTCACGAACAGCTGTACGGCTTACACCATACATGTCACCTAATTCGACTTCACCCGGTAAAATATCACCAGGCGCTGTTTCTCCCGCCAAAATACGGCGGCCTATAGACTCAGCTAATCGATAAGATAAATTTCGGTTGGCAACAATGCGTTGCTGCTCTTGCTCCATACATCCTCTCCAAAGGCTTCTTTTATAATATGGTTATTCCATAAAATATGTGCAGTGTAATACACACATCGTATTACAACATAAACGGATCTGAATACGCCAAGCGAAAGCACTTTTACTATTCTTTTTTTACGGCATGCTTAATCAACCATCTTAATGCTTCAATCTTAGCATTTTAGCGGCTACTTTTTACTCGACTTTTAAAATTGCTATTGTTATTCTCAGCGCAAACTAATTAACAACCAAGCGATATACTGATGGATGGGGTAAACCCAGTAGGGAATTTTCCCTTCAGCGATCAGCTTGCTAACTTCCGGCCATGGATGAGCCTGACAACAGGTGATTTATGCGACCAGCATCTCCCGTCAGGTATGTAAGTACCCCTCGTAGCCCTTCACGCCTTCGTGCAACGGCTCATGCTCCACATTTTAAAACGAAACAGACAGCCGTTGTTGAGATTTCATTGACGAATAACGATATAAAACTAAAGCGTGATGAGTTAGAGACTCAAATACAGTCATTAATCGCCAAGCAAAATATCGCGTAATGATAATAAAGCGATTGAGATAAAGCAGCTTCGGCTGCTTTTTTTACTTCGTTTTGTCATTACAACACCGCACAACAGATTGTAACCCCGTGTGCTTTGTTATAATTTACCCCTATTAAAACTATGACAATTTGCTCGTAATAACGATCACTCAGCCTCAACTACGGAGTCACTATGAAAACGCATCGCGTCAATGAGCTCATCGAACTGCTTCATCCTGAATGGCAAAAAGATCCTGATCTAAATTTAGTGGAGTTTTTATTAAAGCTGGCTGAAGAAGCAAAGTATAACGGCCCATTAGAGTCACTCACTGATGATGTACTGATTTATCATTTGAAGATGCGTAACAGTGATAAAGACGCCATGATCCCTGGGCTTGCAAAAGATTGTGAAGATGATTTCAAAACCGCTATCTTACGCGCTCGCGGTATTATTAAATAATCTCACTATTATTTAACGTTAAAAGCCAGTGAATATTCACTGGCTTTTTTGTGCCCAAACCACCAGTTTAAGCACTGATTTTAGGCTGAACCATCGCCTTGCGTTACAATTATGTTATTAACAAAGCGTGATACATATTAATGGTTAACACTCAGCGCCGACACTCGATTTATTCGTCGTCTTCGCTAAACTAATGACAACACATGTTCGCTAGGGCGGGAGAGATCTACCCCTGAATTCTCGTTATCTCAAGATTAAGGTAAACTGCAGCCTTAATTTCCATCTTTAAGGCTGTTTCATGGAAAAAAACGATTTTTGTTTTTCGAATCTCACACCTGATTTGCTACTTGATGCCTTAGATAGCATTGATGTTCGTGCAGAATCAGGATTACTGGCTCTCAATAGTTATGAAAATCGGGTCTACCAGTTTAAAGCAGAAGATGGCGCACGTTATGTCACCAAGTTCTATCGCTCAGAACGTTGGAGTGATGAGCAAATTGAAGAAGAGCACCAATTTACACAAGAATTGGCTGACAATGAAATTCCTGTTGCCGCACCTCTAAATATCAATGGGAAAACACTACATACCTTTAATGGTCATCGTTTTGCTTTATTTCCAAGTGTCGGCGGTCGACAATTTGAAGTCGATAATTTTGACCAATTAGAATGGGTCGGTCGCTATTTAGGTCGCATTCATCTCGTGGGGCAACGCCAGCCTTTTCAACACCGTCCAACCATGGGTCTGGATGAATACGTCTATCAGCCTCGAAAATTATTAGAGCACAGTCAGTTTATACCCGATCATCTTAAGAATGTTTTTTTTGCCGATCTTGATCTACTGATTAAAAACCTTGAACAGCATTGGTCGTCTGATTGGCAAGCGATTCGTCTTCATGGTGACTGTCACCCAGGTAATATTTTATGGCGTGATGGCCCAATGTTTGTCGATCTTGATGATGCCCGTAATGGTCCTGCTGTCCAAGATTTATGGATGCTATTAAACGGTGAGCGCGCCGATCAACTAGCCCAACTGGATACGTTACTTGAAGCTTATGGTGAATTTGCAGATTTTGATCAACGTCAATTGCAACTAATCGAGCCTTTACGCGGTCTTAGAATGGTGCATTATATGGCATGGTTAGCAAAACGATGGCAAGATCCTGCATTTCCCCGTGCATTCCCTTGGTTTGCTGATGCAAAATACTGGGAAGGGCAAGTTCTTGCATTCAAAGAACAAATTGCCTCGCTGCATGATGCACCATTACAACTCATGCCACAGTGGTAAACACAAAAACGTATTAACATAAAAATTCAGGTTATATTTATAACCGTGATAAGGATAATCAGGGAGTTATATCAATGTTCAAGAAGTTACTCACGCTAGCTAGTGCAGCGTTACTATCATTTTCAGTGCACGCCGCAAAATTTACTGAAGGTGATTACTACAAAGTTCTCGATCTACCAAAATCTGAAACCCCCATTGTGACTGAGTACTTCTCTTTATACTGCCCGCATTGCTATCAGTTTGAACCTATGATCAAACAGCTAAAAACTAAATTGCCTGAAAATGTAAAGTTCCAAAAAAGGCATGTTTCATTTATGGGCGGCCCAATGGGTAAAGTAATGAGTAAAGCCTTCGCGACTTCTGTGGTATTAGGTGTTCAAGATAAAATGGTACCGGTGTTCTTTAACCGTATCCACACCATGAACAAGCCACCACGTAATGAAGAAGAAGTGCGTCAAATCTTCATTGATGAGGGAGTTCCTGCGGCTGAATTTGATGGTGCATATAATAGCTTTGCAGTAAATTCAATGGTAAGCCGTTCTGATAAAGCCTTTGAAGATGCAGGCCTAACCGGTGTGCCTGCTGTTGTGGTTAACAACAAGTACCTTGTACAAACAGGTAAAATCAAATCAGCGAACGAATACTTTGAGTTAGTAAACTACTTACTGAAAAAGTAATCTCATCTAAAAATAAAAAAGGGCTGTAATGCCCTTTTTTATTATCCAAATAACGACACTTTTTGTTATATAACTTGGCTATTAATCTGCTTAAGCAGCCTATCCATTGCGCGATAGCCTAACGCTTCCGCTAAGTGCCCTCTAGAGATATCAGGCTCTCCCGCCAAATCCGCTATCGTACGCGCCACTTTAATGATTCGATGATAAGCTCGTACCGATAAACCTAACTGATGAAGCGCATTTTCTAAAAATGCCGCATCAGCTTGCTGAAGTGGGCAATACTGCTCTAACTCTCGCGTCGATAACAGCGCATTCACCTTACCACTGCGAGTCAACATTAGCTGACGAGCATGATCGACCCGCGCTTTAATCGTTACTGTTGAATCACCTCGATCTCCCCCTTTAGTTAACGTTCCTCGGGGTAGAGCAGGGATCTCAATCGACATATCAAACCTATCAAGTAATGGGCCACTCAACCGACTTAAATAACGTAATATCGCCTGTGGGTTGGTACGTGTTTGGTTACCGTCATAATACCCAGAAGGGCTTGGGTTCAACGCACCGATCAATTGAAATCGCGCAGGAAACGTTGTTTTACTGGTCGCACGAGAAATCACAATATGACCTGACTCTAATGGCTCGCGTAAAGAATCTAAAACTTTACGTTCAAATTCAGGCATCTCGTCTAAAAATAAAAGCCCATTGTGCGCCAACGATATTTCTCCCGGTTTAGGTACCGAACCACCGCCCACTAATGCCGCCATAGAGCTCGAATGGTGTGGCGTACGAAAAGGCCTTTTTAACCAATTTCCTTGGTGTAAGGATTGTGGTGTGAGCGAGGTGACGGCCGCGGTTTCTAACGCTTCCTCATGACTCATCGGCGGCAGTAAATCACATAACCTTGATGCCAACATAGTTTTTCCCGTCCCCGGAGGACCGAGGAACAAAACATTATGACCGCCTGCGGCGGCTATTTCTAGCGCACGTTTCCCTTGTTGCTGCCCGATAATATCTTGCATATCTCGCTCTAAAGGAGCCGCTGTTTCTTTAAGCTGCTCACTAAAATTTAATGCTAATTGTTGTTGACCGCATAAATAGCCACAAACGGCTAATAGATTGGATGCTGATTTATGAACCTCTTTACCGACGAGAGCCACTTGATCGCCATTACTGTCAGGCACCACAAAGCAACGCTTCACCTTTAATGCAGCTAAAGCCGCAGGCAGTGCCCCCTTTACAGGTCGTAACTCTCCCGATAATGCTAATTCACCGATAAACTCATGCTCTGATAATTTATCTGTTGGGATCTGACCTGATGCCGCTAAAATACCTAACGCTATAGGTAAATCAAATCGCCCTCCTTCTTTAGGCAAATCAGCAGGGGCTAAGTTGACAGTGATACGTCGTGATGGGAACTCAAAATTCGCATTAATAATTGCACTTCGAACCCGATCTTTAGCCTCTTTTACCGTAGTTTCAGGTAGCCCTACTAATGTAAAACTTGGCAACCCATTACTTAAGTGGACTTCTACCGTTACAGGTGGAGCCTGCACTCCCACACAAGCTCGACTATGAACAATCGCAAGCGTCATGAACCATCACCTCACTGAGATAAAAAAACATTCGTTAATGAAATATTTATTTTTAGTTTCATAAGATGCCTGTAAATGCAGCTCGTTTGCTAAAAAAACCACAGTTTTTGCTTGTCATGCGATAGATGTCTGTGTTACCACTAACATATAGCAACAACTAGACAACAAAAGTTGGACAAATATACATGCGCTTAACAACATCCCTCGTACTCATTATTAAAGTCATTGTGGTGATTATGTCACCGCAGCGGGGATTTGCTGGCGCAAAGTAGCGCAAAGACGCAAACAAAAAGCCCCCGCACTGAGAAGTTCGGGGGCTTTTTTCAACAAATGGATTTGAGTAATCGTTATCATCTCAAATAGATCTCGCAAAGCAAGCAAGGAGCTGCGATGACAGGGGCAGAATTAGTCGTAAAAGCGCTGCATCAGCAGGGTATCAAAACCGTATTTGGTTACCCAGGCGGTGCCATCATGCCAATTTATGACGCGTTATATGATGGTGGAGTAGAGCATATCCTCTGCCGTCACGAACAAGGAGCAGCAATGGCTGCTATTGGTATGGCCCGATCCACCCAAGATGTCGCTGTCTGTATGGCAACATCAGGTCCAGGTGCCACAAACCTCGTCACTGGACTTGCTGACGCCTTTATGGATTCAGTCCCCCTAGTTGCGATTACTGGACAAGTTGCCAGCACCCATATTGGAACCGATGCCTTCCAAGAAATGGATGTGATTGGGATGTCTTTATCATGTACCAAACACAGCTATCTGGTCACCGATATCAATGAACTTGCACCAACCCTTGCTGAAGCATTCGTAGTCGCTAAAGCCGGTCGTCCGGGCCCTGTTATTGTCGATATAGCCAAAGATGTACAGCTTGCACAAGCGCCAACCGAATTACTCCCCCCAATTGAACCACCAGCGGTTCCAACGGTTAATAGTGAAGCTATCACTGCAGCGCAACAATTATTAGATCAAAGTCATCGTCCCGTAATGTATGTCGGTGGTGGGGTGCAAATTGCCCATGCAACCGATACGTTACGTCAATTTTTAAACCTTAATCCAATGCCTTCGGTCAGTACTTTAAAAGGCTTAGGGTCTATTGAACGCCATGATCCCCATTACCTTGGCATGCTTGGTATGCACGGCACAAAAGCAGCCAACCTAGTGGTACAAGAAGCGGATTTATTAATTGTGGTTGGCGCCCGATTTGATGATCGCGTAACCGGAAAATTGGATACCTTTGCGCCACACGCAAAAGTAATTCATATTGATATTGATGCGGCTGAATTTAGTAAATTACGTCATGCTGATGCGCCATTACGTGGCGATATTAATACTATTTTGCCTCAGTTAGAGCTGAGCCAAGATATCAGCCGTTGGCTCACTCACAGTGAACATATTCGTAAAATCGGTAAATGGCGCTATGACCATCCTAGCGAGCTGATTTACGCACCATTACTGCTTAAACAATTATCAGATATGATGCCTGATAGCAGCATGATATCGACTGATGTTGGTCAGCACCAAATGTGGGCTGCACAGCATATTCAACCTCGTGCGCCACAAAACTACATTACATCAGCCGGTCTTGGCACCATGGGTTTTGGCTTGCCAGCGGCAATGGGAGCCAGTGTTGCCCGTCCTGATGATCAATCTATTCTGATCTCTGGTGATGGCTCGTTTATGATGAATGTACAAGAATTGGGAACCTTAAAGCGCCGCAGTATTCCCGTCAAAATGGTACTTATCAATAACCAGCGCTTAGGTATGGTACGTCAATGGCAATCGCTGTTTTTTGATGGTCGCCACAGTGAAACCATCCTAGATGATAACCCTGATTTTGTGATGTTAGCTAAAGCGTTTAATATTCCGGGAAAAACCATTACTCGCAAAGAAGAAGTGGTTCCTGCACTGGAAGAAATGCTCGCCAGTAAAACCGCTTACTTACTGCATGTGCTAATTGATGAAGAACAAAATGTATGGCCACTGGTTCCACCGGGTGCTGCAAACCAAGATATGCTGGAGAACACCTAATGGAAAGATATTTACTCAACATTACCGCTAATGATAAGCCTGTATTACTTGAGCGAATTTTACGTGTGATCCGCCATCGAGGCTTCATCATAAAAAAAGTCGATGCAACACAAAATCATCACAGCAAGATAGCCAGAATCGAAATTATCGTCGATAGTACTCGTCCTATATCGACGCTTATCAACCAAATTGAAAAACTGTGGGACATCATCAGTGTAGAGACTTCCCCCCTGCAGTTACTGGATTAAATTTTAGAAAGGAATTCAACATGGCAAATACAGCAGATTACATTTGGTTTAACGGTGAAATAGTGCCTTGGGCTGATGCTAATGTTCACGTTTTAACCCACGCAATGCACTATGGTACTTCAGTATTTGAAGGGATCCGTTGCTACAACACGCCAAAAGGCCCAGCCGTTTTTCGTCATGAAGAACATATGGTACGGCTAAAAAATTCAGCAAAAATTTATCGCTTCCCAATCCCATACAGCTGCGATGAACTAATGGAAATTTGCCGTGAAACGATCCGAGTCAATAAACTCGATTCTGCTTACATTCGCCCATTGGGTTATGTGGGGAATGTTGGCCTAGGGGTTTGTCCTCCCGTTGATACAAAAATGGATTTGATTGTTGCCGCTTTCCCTTGGGGCTCTTACTTAGGTGAAGAAGCACTGGAAAATGGCGTTGATGCGATGATTTCTAGCTGGAATCGTGCCGCACCAAATACCATTCCAACGGCTGCAAAAGCAGGTGGTAACTACCTATCATCACTACTGGTTGGTAGCGAAGCACGTCGCCATGGTTACGCAGAAGGGATCGCATTAAGTGTTGATGGTTATCTATCAGAAGGCGCTGGCGAAAATATCTTTGTCATTCGTAACGGCATTCTTTCAACACCACCAACAACTAGCGCAATTTTACCCGGCATCACCCGTGACACGATTATGATCCTAGCTAAAGAACGGGGTTACGAAGTACGTGAAGAAAACATTGCTCGTGAAGCACTTTACCTTGCCGATGAAATCTTCATGACAGGGACAGCAGCTGAAATCGTACCGGTACGCAGTGTGGATCAAATTACCGTCGGTGAAGGTAAACGAGGCCCTATCACCAAAGAGCTGCAAGCCGCTTACTTCGGTCTGTTCAATGGTGAAACAGAAGATAAATGGGGCTGGTTAGATTACGTTTATCCACAAAAGTAATTGCCCTTCACAACCCAACCAATACATATCAAAACTGTCGCTAATGCATTAGCGACAGTGCTCAAAAAGGATTTTCTGTTATGCCTAAATACCGTTCTGCAACCACAACCCATGGCCGAAATATGGCTGGTGCTCGTGCGCTTTGGCGTGCCACTGGCGTCAAAGATGAAGATTTCGGTAAGCCGATTATTGCCGTTGTGAACTCGTTTACCCAATTTGTTCCCGGTCACGTCCACTTAAAAGATCTCGGTCAATTAGTCGCAAAGCAAATCGAAGAAGCGGGCGGTATTGCCAAAGAGTTTAATACCATTGCTGTTGATGACGGCATTGCGATGGGGCATGGCGGTATGCTGTATTCACTCCCATCACGTGAGCTTATTTCAGATTCTGTTGAGTACATGGTGAATGCCCACTGTGCCGATGCGATGGTATGTATCTCAAACTGTGACAAAATCACCCCTGGAATGTTAATGGCATCACTTCGCTTAAATATTCCGGTTATTTTTGTTTCTGGCGGACCAATGGAAGCCGGTAAAACCAAGCTTTCAGAGCAAGTGATCAAACTCGATTTGGTTGATGCAATGATCCAAGGTGCCGATCCTAAAGTGTCAGATGAACAAAGTGAGCAGATCGAACGTTCCGCCTGTCCTACCTGTGGTTCGTGCTCTGGTATGTTCACAGCGAACTCAATGAACTGTTTAACCGAAGCATTAGGTTTAAGCCAACCGGGTAACGGTTCGATGCTGGCAACACACGCAGATCGCGAGCAGCTATTTATTAATGCCGGTAAACGTATTGTGGCACTGACGAAGCGCTACTACGAGCAAGATGATGAATCAGCACTGCCACGTAACATTGCCAATAAGAAAGCCTTCGAAAATGCGATGGCATTAGATATTGCAATGGGGGGATCAACTAATACCGTTTTACACCTTTTAGCCGCAGCGCAAGAAGGTGAAATTGATTTCACCATGACCGATATTGATCGCATGTCTCGTATTGTTCCACACCTCTGTAAAGTTGCACCATCAACACCGAAATATCATATGGAAGATGTTCACCGAGCAGGTGGCGTTTACAGTATTTTAGGTGAACTGGATCGCGCAGGTCTCTTCCATAACGATTGTCACAATATTCTGGGTGAAACCTTTGCCGAAAGCTTCAAACACTACGATATTAAAGTAACGGATTCAGAAGAAATTAAAACGTTCTTCCGCGCAGGCCCTGCGGGTATCCGAACCACGCAAGCATTCTCGCAAGATTGCCGTTGGGAAACGCTTGACGATGATCGAGAAAATGGCTGTATTCGTAGTAAAGAGTTTGCCTTTAGCCAAGATGGCGGTCTTGCTGTACTGTCAGGCAATATGGCACTTGATGGCTGTATTGTTAAAACCGCAGGCGTTGATGAAAGTTGCTTAACCTTTACAGGTCCTGCCGTTGTGTTTGAAAGCCAAGATACCGCTGTTGAAGCGATTCTTGCAGGTAAAGTGAAAGCAGGCGATGTCGTGGTTATTCGTTATGAAGGACCTAAAGGTGGCCCTGGTATGCAAGAAATGTTGTACCCGACCACTTACCTTAAATCTATGGGTCTTGGCAAAGAATGTGCGTTGATCACTGACGGTCGATTCTCTGGCGGTACCAGTGGCCTATCTATTGGTCACGTTTCGCCTGAAGCAGCAAACGGTGGCACGATTGGCCTGATCGAAAATGGCGACATTATCGCCATTGATATTCCAAACCGTAGCATTGAGCTCAATGTCGATGATGCAACCCTCGCGGCACGTCGTGAAGCAACAAACCAACGCGGTTGGAAGCCTGTCGATCGTGAACGTCAGGTTTCTTTTGCCCTAAAAGCCTATGCCAACCTCGCCACCAGTGCAGATAAAGGCGCAGTGCGCGATAAGTCTAAACTAGAAGGATAATCATCATGAGCGAAGTGAAACAGGCCACGGATGAAGTGCTACTTAGCGGAGCCGACTATCTTCGCAATATCCTTCGAGCGCCAGTATATGAGGTGGCACAAGTCACCCCATTGCAAAATATGTCTCGTCTGAGCGCAAGGATTACAAATCAGATCCAACTAAAACGAGAAGATCGCCAGCCGGTTCACTCGTTTAAGTTACGTGGCGCTTATAACATGATGTCGCAGCTGACTGAGCCGCAAAAAGCGGCAGGAGTGATTGCAGCCTCTGCGGGTAATCATGCACAAGGTTTAGCCTTATCGAGCCAGCAACTCGGGGTTAAAGCCACGATTGTGATGCCACGTACGACACCTGATATCAAGGTGGATGCGGTACGTAGTTTTGGTGGTATTGTCGTGCTGCATGGCAGTAATTTTGATGAAGCTAAGGGCTATGCCGAACAATTAGCGCAACAACACGGCTATACCTTTATTCCGCCTTTCGATCACCCATCGGTGATCGCAGGACAAGGCACAATTGGTATTGAGTTGGTGCAACAAAATGGTCATCTTGATTGTGTTTTTGTACCGGTTGGTGGCGGTGGTTTGGCGGCAGGCGTTGCCGTTTTACTCAAACAGCTACTACCTGAAATTAAAGTGGTTGGGGTTGAGGCTGAAGATTCTGCCTGTTTAAAAGCAGCGCTTGATGCAGGCCAACCAGTCACATTAGATCAAGTCGGCATGTTTGCTGATGGTGTAGCTGTGAAACGTATTGGTAGTGAAACCTTCCGTTTATGTCAGCAATACCTTGATGATGTTATCACGGTCAGCAGTGATGAAATTTGCTCGGCGGTTAAAGATATCTTTGAAGATACCCGCGCGATTGCTGAACCTTCGGGGGCACTTTCTCTTGCTGGGCTAAAAAAATACGTCGAGCTGCATCAAATCCGCGACCAGCAACTTGCTGCGATTTTATCAGGCGCAAACTTGAATTTTCATGGTCTACGCTATGTTTCAGAACGTTGTGAGTTAGGTGAAAAACGTGAAGGGTTATTAGCCGTTACGATCCCTGAACGTCCTGGGGCTTTTCTTGATTTCTGCCATTTGATTGGGGGGAGAGCGGTAACCGAGTTTAACTACCGTTATAACGATGATGCGCTGGCCAATGTTTTTGTCGGTGTGCGTTTAATGCAAGGCCAAGAAGAACTTGATGGCATCATTAAAGATCTGCGAAAAGGCGGATATCCGGTGGTCGATTTATCTGATGACGAAATGGCGAAAGTCCATGTTCGTTATATGATTGGGGGTAGGCCATCAAAACCGCTTAAAGAACGTTTATATAGCTTTGAGTTCCCTGAATACCCAGGTGCACTTATTCGCTTTTTAAATACCCTTGGTTGTCATTGGAATATTAGCTTATTTAATTATCGTAATCATGGGGCAGATTATGGTCGTGTTTTATGTGGCTTTGAACTTGAAGACAAAGATTTGCTGTCATTTACTAGCCACTTACGCGAATTGGGCTATCAATGGAAAGACGAAACAGAAAATCCAGCCTATAAGTTTTTTCTTGCTCAGTAATGAATAGTCCCTAACAAAAAAGCAGCGTAATCGCTGCTTTTTTTATAACAATCAACATGATTAACGACTGTTTGAAACATATTCAAGGCAACAGGAAATCAAATTAATATTTTGTTCGATCATTTTTTGGCGTAAAGGAGAAGGTACCTGCGCATACATAACTGATAATCGATTGATATCACCATATTCAGGTGTACTGTCGTCTGAAATAAACCAATGCAAAGGACGCCCTGTTATCTTTGCTATATTCATTAGCATTAATATTCGAGGCTCTGTTTTCCCCGACTCTACATCAAGGTAAGTTTGACGAGCAACACCTAGCTGCTTAGCCATACTCACTTGAGTGACCCCTTTCCATTCTCTCGCTTCTCGAATCTTTTGTGCAATATGCGCTATTTCTGTTATTGCGTTATTAATCTCACGCTCAACACTATATTCACTCATCATCGACATTTATACCGCACTAAACCCATAAACTTTGTTTAAACTATTCTTCGCTAAAATAGATGTCTATGGGTGCTAGTACAAAAATGTGATACGCCATATTCACTGTCATCAAAGATAGACAATAAAAAGATCGAAATGAACAATTAAGTAGGCACCAAGGAAAATCGTTATTCGCTACTTATTTTTATGTGTTAAAGCACGGGTGTATTCCGCCATAAAACTCGCTAAGTTGATACATTGCTGCAAAATAACGTGGCGAGCAGAATGTGGCAAGTGACTAAAAAATTGCAATAAGCGATCAATTTCTTCCTTATACTCACTTTCTAAAATTTCAATCCCTTCATCACCATAAACAAACCAAGTTAATGGCCTCTCAGTGATCTCCGAGATCTCAGACAATAATCGTACTTTAGGCTCTGTTTTTCCGGTCTCTAGATCAAGATACGTTTGGCGAGCGACTTTCAACTGCTGGGCCATATGTACTTGGGTTAATCCTTTCCATTCACGAGCCTCCTTGATCCTAGCGGCAATCTTTGTCTTTGGCTCTGTCATACACCTTCTCCAATCAGATAGTGAAGAACGCTTCACTATTTGTTGCAGTGCAGATGATGAGCCAATTTTTCATTTTTTTTAATTCTTAATATTCAATAAGATAAAATCAAAGCAGACTTTTATTCTTAATTTGAATCGCACATCGTATGGATAATCAGGCATTTTTTTATTTCGCAACACGGTAAACGTTATCAAGAGTACCGATAAAAAAGACGCAAGTTGCGCCTTTTCTCATTTGACATTACTCAACAGTCACCGCTTTGGCTAAATTACGAGGCTGATCAACATCAGTACCTTTAATTAAAGCCACGTGATACGACAACAACTGCATCGGAATGGTATAAAAAATCGGTGCGATGATTTCATCCACACTGGGCATGGTCATGATTTTCATGCCGCTGGTCTCTTCAAATCCAGCTTCACTATCGGCAAACACATACAGTAAGCCACCGCGAGCACGTACTTCTTCAATATTAGATTTGAGCTTTTCTAATAAATCATTGGTAGGTGCCACCACGATAACAGGCATCTCAGCATCAACTAACGCAAGTGGGCCATGCTTTAATTCACCAGCCGCATAAGCCTCTGCATGAATGTACGAGATCTCTTTTAATTTAAGTGAAGCTTCAACAGCAATCGGGTAGAACTCACCACGACCTAAAAATAATGCATGTTGTTTATCGCTGAATTCTTCAGCCAATAGCTCAATCGACTTATCAAGCGTTAATGCTTTCTCAATAAAGCTTGGTAATTGCTGTAGTGAATGAACGATTTTTTCTTCTTGCTCATTATCAATCGTACCTTGCTGCTTACCTAATGCAGTTACAAGCATTAATAATGCGACTAACTGCGTAGTAAACGCTTTAGTTGATGCGACCCCAATTTCAGCCCCCGCGCGGGTCATAAAAGCTAAATCAGATTCACGTACCAAAGATGAGCCTGCAACATTACAAATTGTCATCGCAGCCATATAGCCTTTTTCTTTTGCTAAACGCAGTGCCGCTAAGGTATCTGCTGTTTCACCTGATTGAGAAAGGGTGATCAGTAAGCTATTTGGACGGGTAACAAATTTGCGGTAGCGAAATTCAGAGGCAATTTCAACATCACAGCTAATTCCTGCAATAGATTCAAACCAGTAACGTGCCACCATGCCCGCGTTATAGGAGGTACCACAAGCAATAATTTGAATATGCTCAACATGATCAAAGATCGTTTTCGCTTCATTACCAAAACTTTCCAAGATCACGCGATTGTTGCGGATCCTGCCTTCCATGGTATTGATCAGAGCGCTTGGCTGCTCAAAGATCTCTTTTTGCATATAGTGACGATAATGACCTTTATCCGTATCATCATGTTGAATATGAGATTCGGTGACTTCACGTTCAACCAACTCATCTTGTTGATTATAAACTCGAATATCACGACGGGTGACTTCGGCAACATCACCTTCTTCTAAAAACATAAAGCGACGAGTCACATTCAGCAAAGCCAATTGATCAGACGCAATAAAGTTTTCACCTACACCTAATCCGATCACCAACGGGCTACCAGAGCGCGCAACAACCAAACGTTCCGGATCGCGACTATCCATCACTACGGTACCATAAGCGCCTTCTAGTTGAGCAACAGCTTGCTTCACAGCGGCTAATAAAGAATCGGCAGTTCGCAGTTCCCACTCAACTAAATGTGCAATTACTTCAGTATCGGTTTGAGAATGAAACACATAACCTCGTTGTTGTAATAGATCACGCAATGCTTGGTGATTCTCAATAATCCCATTATGAACAATCGCTATATGCTCACCAGAGACATGAGGGTGGGCGTTAGCTTCTGAGGGTTCGCCATGTGTTGCCCAACGTGTATGCGCGATCCCCGTTCCACCAATAACTTGCGTTTCATTAACCGCCTCAGCTAAGGCTTGAACTTTCCCCATACGTCGTAAGCGTTGTAATTTAAATTGTTCATCAACAACGGCAAGACCTGCTGAGTCATACCCGCGATATTCTAATCGACGTAAGCCTTCTACTAAGATCTCTGCTACATCACGTTGTGCTACCGCACCTACAATCCCACACATAACTGCTATCCTTTATAACTTGTTATTATTCACTATAGGCACGAATCACGCGCACACCCTGTTGTTCTATCGCAACAGTATCAGCATCACTCATGCCATCATCGGTAATTAAAGTATCGATCCCTTGCCACGTTAACTCTAAATTCGGAATTTTTCGTCCGACCTTACAAGACTCAATCATTACCACCACTTCGCGAGAAACTTCCGCCATCACTCGACTTAGCCCCGTCAGCTCATTAAAGGTGGTTGTGCCACGCGTGATATCAATGCCATCAGCACCAATAAATAGCTGATCAAAATCGTATGAACGCAATACGGATTCTGCAACTTTGCCTTGAAATGATTCCGAATGCGGATCCCATGTACCGCCCGTCATCAATAAGGTCGGTTCATTTTCAAGTGCATTTAGTGCATTCGCGACTTGCAAAGAATTAGTCATTACCACTAAGCCTTGTTTAGTGCTTAGTAGGTTAATTAATGCTGCTGTTGTACTACCACAATCAACGATAATGCGATTGTGATCTCGGATCAGATCAGCGGCAGCAATCGCAATCGCTGACTTTCGTTCTGAAACTTTTTCTTCTAAGCCAGTTGCAACTATTTCACTCGGCATAGCAATGGCGCCACCGTATCGGCGTAGCAATAAGCCAGAACTTTCTAATGCCGCGAGATCTTTACGAATTGTGACCTCAGAGGTCGAGAAGTGACTGGCAAGTGTATCCACACTAACTTCACCTTCAATACCAACCATAGCTGCAATAGCATGGCGACGTTGTTGCGTATTACGTTTAGACATAAGTTTTGAAATGATAGATTAAGTTTCAGTTTGAAACTTAGTATAGCGTTTTAAAAATTAATCGATCAATAACAAATACGCAGATTCGGTATAATTTTTCTCTCGAAATAACTACTGGAATGGAAAAGCTAGAGGAATATAGGGGCGGGGTTTGGAGATAGACAATAAAAAAGCAGGAGAAACTCCTGCTTTAAAAATGATAACGTAATTGAAAATTACTTCTTGGTTGGGCGTTTCCAGCCTTGAATCGTTCGTGCGGGTGCGCGAGTGATCACTAACTCACCTTCTCCAACATTACGATTAATCGTTGCACCGGCACCAATAGTTGCACCGCTTGCAACTTTAACTGGGGCGATAAGTTGAGTATCAGAGCCAACAAATACATCATCGCCAATTTCAGTTTTAAATTTGTTCGCGCCATCGTAGTTACAAGTAATAGTACCTGCACCGATATTGACGTTAGCACCAATCTCAGCATCACCAAGGTAAGTTAAATGACCCGCTTTAGAGCCTTCACCTAAACGCGTTTGCTTGATTTCAACAAAATTACCCACATGCGCTTGAGCTTGAAGCTCCGTACCTGGACGTAAACGAGCAAATGGACCGACCGTACAGGCTTCACCTACCGTCGCACCATCAATCACACTGTATGGGCTGATAATTGAGTTATCATCAATCTCACAATCTTTAAGCACACAACCGGCGCCAATCACGACGTTATCACCAATACTCACGCTGCCTTCAATCACCACGTTAACATCAATTTCAACATCGGTACCGCATTGTAATTCGCCACGTAAATCAAAACGAGCAGGATCGAGTAACATCACACCTTGCTCTAATAAACGCTCAGCTTGTTGAGCTTGGAAAGCTCGCTCAAGGCGCGCAAGTTGAATACGGTTATTTACACCTTCAACCTCAATAGGGCTTACAGGGTGTACCGCTTCGACGGCACGACCTTCATCATGGGCAATCTCAATAATATCGGTTAGGTAATATTCACCTTGCGCATTATCATTTTTAAGCGCCGCTAACCAACGCTTAAGATCACCGCCATTAGCCACCATGACACCAGTATTGATTTCTTTTATGAGCTTTTGCTCTTCAGTGGCATCTTTTTGCTCTACGATCGCAACTACGGGGCCATTACGACGCACAATACGCCCGTAGCCGCTCGGATCATCAAGAACAACAGTCAGTAAGGCAATGCCACCGTCAGGCTGAGCATCAAGCAGGTTTTCTAACGTTTGTGCACTAATCAGTGGCACATCACCGTATAAAATCAGTGCTTTTTCATCATCAGCAAGGTTCGGGGTCGCTTGATTAACCGCGTGTCCTGTTCCTAATTGCTCGGCCTGTAGTACCCAATTTACTGACTCTTGAGCCAATACTTGTTGCATGGTGTCACCACCATGGCCATAAACTAAATTAATATTTTTCGCACCAAGATCATTACATGTGTCAATCACATGTTTGACCATCGGCTTTCCTGCTAAAGTATGAAGCACTTTTGGCAAGTTAGAATACATACGGGTGCCTTTTCCCGCAGCTAAAATCACAGCACTGAAGCTCATGATGGGATGTCCCTCTTGATGCATAAATTTGTTATTTAATTGGTATTGTACCGTCAAGTTTTACTGGGTTTAAGCGTAATTGTTTAATTCTCACTAAGAAATAACAGGTGTACCTCGCAAAAGTCTTAATCGAAAATCATTTTTGTAATAATAAATATCCCCAAACAACATCAATCAGTAAGATTTTTAGCAATAAAAAAAGCGACCTTAATGGTCGCTTTTTATATTACTTTAGCGTCAGACTAGCGTGCGCGTTTAGTTAGTTCAATCACTCGAAGCTGAGCAATAGCTTTCGCTAAATCACTGGCTGCCTGTGCGAAGTCAATATCGCCATGCTGATTATGGATACGCTCCTCAGCTTGACGTTTAGCTTCTTCTGCCTTCGCGGCGTCTAAATCAACACCACGAATAGCTGTATCGGCTAATACCGTCACTGCAGAAGGCTGAACTTCAAGCATACCGCCAGAAAGATAGATTACATCTTCCTCACCACCTTGCTTGGTAATACGTACCATGCCAGGGGTAATAGCTGTAAGTAGTGGCGTGTGACCGGCATGAATACCTAGCTCACCTTCACTACCCGTTACTTGAATATTTTCAGCACGACCAGAGAACAGACGTTTCTCAGCACTGACTACTTCCAAATGGAAAGTTATCGCTGCCATGTCGCCTCCTAATTAGCTTACAGCTTCTTCGCGTTTTCTAATACGTCTTCAATCGCACCACAGTACATAAATGCCTGTTCTGGGATATCGTCGTATTCGCCCGCTAATAAGCCTTTGAAGCTACGTAGTGTGTCTTTCAACGTTACGTAGATACCTGGGTCACCAGTAAAGACTTCTGCTACGTGGTAAGGCTGAGTTAGGAAACGTTCAATCTTACGTGCACGCGATACAGCTTGCTTATCTTCTTCAGATAGCTCGTCCATACCAAGAATAGCGATGATGTCTTTTAGCTCTTTATAACGTTGAAGTAGACTCTGAACGCCACGTGCAATGTCGTAGTGCTCTTGACCTACTACCAATGGATCAAGCATACGTGATGTTGAATCCAATGGGTCGATCGCAGGGTATAGACCTAGCGATGCGATCTGACGCGAAAGTACAACTGTTGCATCTAAGTGAGCAAAGGTTGTTGCTGGTGATGGGTCAGTCAAGTCATCGGCAGGTACGTATACCGCCTGAACTGACGTGATAGAACCAGACTTCGTTGACGTGATACGCTCCTGAAGTACACCCATCTCTTCTGCTAGTGTAGGCTGGTAACCTACGGCAGATGGCATACGACCTAGTAGTGCTGATACTTCAGTACCTGCAAGGGTGTAACGGTAGATGTTATCGATAAATAACAGTACGTCACGACCTTCGTCACGGAAACGCTCAGCCATAGTAAGGCCAGTCAATGCAACACGTAGACGGTTACCTGGTGGCTCGTTCATCTGACCGTAAACCATTGCTACTTTTGATTCTTCAGGTTTTTCGATGTTAACAACACCTGCTTCCTGCATTTCAAAGTAGAAATCGTTACCTTCACGTGTACGCTCACCAACACCTGCAAACACAGATAAACCTGAGTGTTTTAGGGCGATGTTGTTGATAAGTTCCATCATGTTAACGGTCTTACCAACACCCGCACCACCAAACAGACCGATCTTACCACCCTTAGCGAATGGACAGATTAAGTCGATAACTTTAACACCTGTTTCTAGGAGTTCAGTTACGTTTGACTGATCTTCATAGCTTGGTGCTTCACGGTGAATAGCGTAACGCTCTTGCTCACCGATCTCACCACACTCATCAATAGGTTGACCAAGAACGTTCATGATACGTCCTAAAGTCGCTGTACCTACTGGCACTTCAATTGGGCGGCCTGTGTTTTCAACAGACAAACCACGACGTAAGCCATCAGAAGTACCCATAGCGATACCACGAACAACACCACCACCAAGTTGCTGCTGAACTTCCAGTACTAGTGTACCGTTCTCTTTCGCATCAACATGAAGGGCATCGTATACCTGTGGTACAGAGTCCTGTGGAAACTCTACGTCGACTACCGCACCGATGATCTGTACGATCTTACCTGTAGCCATCGTTAATCCTCTAAACTTATTAATTCTTTGCCTTAAACAGCAGATGCGCCAGAAACGATTTCTGACAGTTCTTGTGTGATCGCAGCCTGACGGGCTTTGTTGTACACAAGTTGCAGTTCATCAATCAGATCCCCTGCATTATCTGTTGCAGCTTTCATCGCTACCATTCGTGCCGCTTGCTCACTGGCAAGGTTCTCAACCACACCTTGGTACACTTGTGATTCGGCATAGCGAACCAATAGGGTATCTAGTAGCGGTTTAGGCTCGGGCTCATAAATATAATCCCAAGAATGGTTGCGCTGCATTTCTTCGTCTTCTGACTTAGGCAAAGGCAACAATTGATCAATCACTGGTTGCTGTACCATGGTATTTACAAACTGGTTGTAAACCACATACAGACGATCCAGTTGGCCTTCATCATATTTCTTCAGCATTACGCCAACAGTACCAATCAACTCATCAACACTTGGCGTGTCACCAAGGCCTGATACTTGAGCTGCTACGTTACCGCCGTAGCTATTAAAGAATGCTGTTGCTTTAGCTCCAATTAGCGCTAAATCAACATCGGCACCTTTATCTGACCATGTTTTAATATCGGTGATCGCTTTTTTGAACAAGTTAATGTTCAAGCCACCACACAAACCACGGTCAGTTGAAACAATGATGTAACCAACGCGCTTGGCTTCACGCTCTTCAAGATAAGGATGCTTATACTCGAGGCTACCAAGGGCGATATGACCGATCACTTTGCGCATAGTTTGTGCGTATGGACGTGATGACTCCATTGCTTCCTGCGTTTTACGCATTTTAGAAGCAGCCACCATTTCCATCGCTTTAGTGATCTTTTGCGTGTTTTTAACACTACCGATCTTGTTACGAATCTCTTTTGCGCCGGCCATCGTTACTCTCCGTTAGAAGGTGATCGCAAGCGATCACCAACCAATTACCAAGTCTGGGTCGCTTTGAAATCTTCTAGCAGTTTTGCAAACTGCGCAGCGATTTCATCGTTGTAAGCACCCGTTTCATCTATCTGAGCTACAAGCTCAGCAAACTGACCTTTCGCGTAAGAAAGTAACGCTGCTTCGAAATCAGCAAGCTTAGTTAGCTCAACATCATTCAAGTAGCCTTTTTCAGCTGCAAAGATAACAACCGCTTGCTCAAATACAGACATTGGCGCGTATTGTTTTTGCTTCATCAGTTCAGTTACTTTCTGACCATGATCTAGCTGTTTCTTAGTGGCGTCATCAAGGTCAGACGAGAACTGTGCAAACGCTGCAAGTTCACGGTACTGTGCAAGTGCGGTACGAATACCACCCGACAGTTTCTTGATGATCTTGGTTTGGGCAGCACCACCTACACGCGATACAGAGATACCTGGGTCAACAGCAGGGCGAATACCAGCGTTGAATAGCTCTGTTTGTAGGAAGATCTGACCATCGGTGATAGAGATAACGTTAGTCGGTACGAATGCCGATACGTCACCCGCTTGGGTTTCGATAATCGGTAGTGCCGTTAGCGATCCGGTTTGACCTTTCACTTCACCATTAGTGAATTTCTCAACATAGTGCTCGCTTACACGAGAAGCACGCTCTAGAAGACGCGAGTGAAGGTAGAAAACATCACCAGGGAATGCTTCACGGCCTGGTGGACGCTTAAGCAATAGTGAGATTTGACGGTAAGCAACAGCCTGCTTAGACAGGTCATCGTATACGATCAGTGCATCTTCGCCGCGGTCACGGAAGTATTCGCCCATCGCACAACCAGAGTATGGTGCTAGGTATTGTAGCGCAGCAGCTTCTGATGCTGATGCTACAACTACGATAGTGTTTTCCAGTGCGCCGTGCTCTTCCAGCTTACGAACTACGTTAGCGATAGTTGAAGCTTTCTGGCCAATAGCCACATACACAGAGTAGATACCAGAATTTTTCTGGTTGATGATGGCATCGATAGCCATCGCTGTTTTACCAGTCTGACGGTCACCGATGATAAGCTCACGCTGACCACGGCCGATTGGGATCATTGAGTCAACTGCTTTGTAACCAGTTTGTACTGGTTGATCAACAGATTTACGATCGATTACACCCGGTGCAATTACTTCAACAGGAGAGAATGTCTCTGTTTCAATTGGACCTTTACCATCGATAGGCTGACCTAGTGTGTTTACAACACGACCAAGTAGCGCAGGACCTACAGGTACTTCAAGAATACGACCAGTACCGGTTACCTTCATGCCTTCCTGTAGAGAAGCATAAGGGCCCATTACAACTGCACCTACCGAGTCACGCTCAAGGTTAAGTGCTAGTGCGAATAGTCCGCCTGGTAGTTCAATCATTTCACCTTGCATTACGTCAGCAAGGCCATGGATACGAATAATACCGTCGCTTACAGAAACGATAGTACCTTCGTTACGCGCTTCACTTACAACGTTGAAGTTTTCAATACGTTGTTTGATCAGTGCGCTAATTTCCGTGGAATTAAGTTGCATGCTCCAATTCCCCAAATCAAGACTGCAAAGTATCGCTCAGACGGTTCAATTTGCCCCGTACAGAGTTATCGATAACAAGGTCTCCAGCTCTAATTACAACCCCGGCAATCAGGGTCTCGTCTACACTGCAAGTCAGCATAACTTTACGCGCTAAACGCTGCTCAAGTTTCACGCTAATGGCATCTAGTTGATTATCATCTAAAGCAATAGCAGAAATTACTGTCGCTTCGATGGTGTGCTCATGCTCATGTTTCATCAGCATGAATTCATCACAGACATCAGGTAGCGCCTTAAGGCGTCCATTTTCAGCCATCACCTTTAGAAGGTTTTGACCGAATTCATCGAGTTGCTCACCGCATACTGAAACAAAAATTTCAGTTAGCTTATCCGCAGCAAATCCGCTATCCAGTACATCCTGCATAGTGTCATTTTTTGCTACTTCACTGGCAAAGTTCAGCATTTCTGCCCACTGAGCTAGTTGGTTCGTCTCGACCGCAAAGTCAAAAGCTGCTTTAGCGTAGGGGCGTGCGATTGTAGTCATTTGTGACATATGCTTGCCCCTTTAATTACAGTTCTGCAGTGACTTTGTTAAGAATATCGGCTTGAGCATCCACATCAATGGAGCGCTCAATGATCTTCTCAGCACCAATCACAGCTAGAGTTGCAACTTGTTTTCTTAACTCATCACGAGCACGATTACGTTCCGCTTCAATTTCAGCCATACCTTGCGCAAGGATTTTCTCACGCTCAGTTTGTGCTTCCGTTTTCGCTTCATCGATAATTTGAGCTTTACGCTTGTTTGCTTGCTCGATCAACTCGCTCGCAGCGCGTTTCGCTTCTTTTAGTTGATCAGAAGCATTCGCTTGTGCAAGGTCAAGGTCTTTAGCTGCGCGATCTGCGGCAGCCAAGCCGTCAGCAATTTTTTTCTGACGTTCTTCAATCGCTTCCATAATCGGTGGCCATACATATTTCATGCAGAACACCACGAAGAGGAAGAAAGCGATAGCTTGACCCAGCAAAGTTGCATTCATATTCACAACGCATCTCCTTTAAAAGGGTTGCTAGAGTCCATTTGCTACTTAATGTCAGCTTGAAACAAGCTGACATTACGATTTATTAACCAGCTAGCTGACCAACAAATGGGTTTGCGAATGTGAATAGCAGCGCGATTACGATACCGATCATTGGTACCGCATCAAGTAGACCAGCGATGATGAACATCTTAACTTGAAGCATTGGAGCCATTTCAGGTTGACGTGCAGCACCCTCAAGGAATTTACCACCTAGAAGTGCGAAGCCGATCGCTGTACCAAGGGAAGCAAGACCTACAATGATGCCCACGGCAATTGCAGAAAAGCTTAGTAAAGTTTCCATCACTATCTCCAGTTTATAGTTGTCGGCAAAACGCCAATATAATAAAAAATGTTACAAAAAATCGTTAATGATTGTCTTCATGTGCCTGAGACAGGTACACGATAGTTAACATCATGAATACGAAAGCTTGAATTGTAATGACCAGAATGTGGAAAATAGCCCACGGTACCGAGCCTAGCCATTGAGCCCACCACGGCATTAGTGCCGCGATTAGGATAAACACCACCTCACCTGCAAACATGTTACCGAATAAACGCATACCTAGTGAAATAGGCTTCGCTAATAGCGATACCACTTCAAGAAGAAGGTTAAACGGGATCATGATAGGGTGATTGAACGGGTGAAGAGCCAGTTCTTTAGCAAAACCGACAAGACCTTTCACTTTGATGCTGTAGTAAATCATCAATGCGAACACGCCTAGCGCCATTGCCATGGTGATGTTAACGTCAGCACTTGGAACCACTTTCATATAAGGGATCCCGATACTTTGTGCGGCATACGGAATGAAATCAATAGGCACAAGGTCCATGATATTCATCAGTAAAATCCAGCAGAAAATAGTTAGTGCTAACGGAGCTACAAGTGGATTGCGGCCATGGAAAGTATCTTTGACGTTGGTATCAACGAATTCAACAACCATTTCAACAAAACATTGTACTTTACTTGGAACTCCTGATGATGCCTTCTTCGCTACTGAACGAAATAGCCATAGAAAAGCTAAACCGGTCAAAACAGAGAAGATAAGGCTATCTATGTTTACCGCCCAAAAGCTACCTTCACTCACTAAGCCCAATTTATCGGTTGATAAGTTGGTCAAGTGGTGAGTGATATAACTTGCAGACGTTAGCGCTTCACCTTGCGCAGCCATAACTCATCCTATTTGTTGTTGTTAATGAATAAAACCGGTCCAAAAATATTAATACCAAGGGCCAGCAAATAGGTTAGTTTGAGAGGAACAAGTTCCACTCCCATATACAGGTAAGCAATGGCAAAAAGGATGACTGTGATAAGAATTTTAAGCACTTCTCCGCCATAAAATGACGCCATGACTAGCCGTGCATTCCTAGCACCACTAAACATGAAGGCACACATCGCGAAGACAGTATTGGCAATAACAAAGATGCCACCGCCAATCAATGCAGAGATTCCCCAGTCAACATTGACAGCAAAAACTGCCGTTAATGCCGTTGCTATCACGACGCCAGATTGTAGTAACAGCAACCGTTTTGCCAGTTGGCGTCCCGGTTTAGCTAGCGTCGATACCATGTATTCGTTCCTCGAGTCCATTCCTTTACACAATCCGTGCTTGGGAAAACAGCGAAAATTATACGGCTCATTAGATTGATTGCAATCAAATAGCAGCAAAAAAAACAGTTAGATTTTACAACACTCTAACTTGATCACGATGATGTTATTTTTTTAACAAAAATTGCAGCTCTAACATCACATTTTATTATCGAGAATTGCAAGAATTTGCTCTAACTTGTCTTGCTGTTCAAAGTTAATAACGATTTTTCCTTTGCCACTTTTAGTTTGATTAATCGCCACCTTAGTGCCTAATTGCTCAGTTAGCCTGTTTTGTAATAAAACAACATGTTCACTTTGTGATGCAGGCACTTTAGGTATTGATGGATTTAAAAGTGTTTTAACCAGTTTTTCAGTTTCACGTACAGTTAACAAATTATTGACAATTTTTTGTGCTACAGCTAACTGTTGTGTTTCATCTAAGGATAATAAAGCCCTTGCATGACCCATTTCGAGTTTTTTCTGCTCCACTAATTGTTTAACAGGCTCGCTTAACTGGTTTAAACGCAATAAGTTAGAGACGGCAGCACGTGATTTCCCGACCGCTTCAGCAATTTGCTGGTGAGTCAGTGAAAACTCTTGCTGTAGTCGTGCTAAAGCCACCGCTTCTTCTATTACATTGAGATCTTCACGTTGAATATTTTCAATCAACGCAATAGCAATTGTCGCGCGATCATCAACGCTTTTAACCAAACAAGGCACCGTCGTTAATCCTGCGATTTTAGCCGCTTGCCAACGACGCTCACCGGCAATAATTTCAAAACGTTGATCAGCTAAACGTCGAACAACAATAGGTTGAATGATCCCTTGGGCTTGAATCGATTCAGCAAGCTCCGCAAGCGTATCATCAGCCATCGATTTACGCGGCTGGAACTGACCCGATTGCAGCAGTTCAATCGCAAGGTCCCGTAATTCACTGTCATTGTTTGAAGTCGAAAGTGCTGTTTGTTGATGGGTTTGTTGCTTAGCTTGTGCGACTGCACTGGTAGAAAGCAAGGCATCAAGGCCTTTGCCTAAACCACGTTTATTAAAATTCATGAAAAGCCTTATGCGTCCTCAGAAGTCACCGTTTGTAATGCTAATTCATCACGACGAATCATTTCACCCGCCAGCGCTAAATAGGCTTTAGCGCCACTAGAATACTTATCGTAATACATCGCAGGACGACCATGGCTTGGCGCTTCTGCTAAACGGACATTGCGTGGAATAACGGTACGATAGACTTTGTCACCAAAGTGTTTTTTCAGCTGTTGAGAGACTTCGTTAGCTAATCTATTCCGAGGATCAAACATGGTGCGCAGTAAACCTTCTATTTTAAGTTCACTATTCACCACCGCTGTTAACTTGCTAATGGTATCCATTAATGCTGTTAAGCCTTCAAGAGCAAAATACTCACATTGCATCGGCACTAATACGGAATCCGCCGCTGTCATAGCATTAATGGTGAGTAAGTTTAGCGAAGGGGGACAGTCAATAAAAATATAGTCGTAGTCATCACGAACCTTGGCAAGTGCAGTACGTAGACGCACTTCACGGGCAAACACTTCCATCAACTTTATTTCAGCAGCAGTGACATCACCATTAGCGGCTATCAAATGATAGCCCCCCGTCGTTTCTTTTATAACAACGTCATTAAATGGCGTTTCCTCGACCAAAAGATCATAAGCGGTGGCATCAACTTGGTATTTATCAACCCCACTGGCCATGGTTGCATTACCTTGTGGATCAAGATCAACCACTAATACTTTACGTTGGGTTGCAGCCAAGGATGCTGCTAAATTTACACAGGTGGTGGTTTTACCCACACCACCTTTTTGATTTGCTACCGCTATGATTCTTCCCACAAGAAAACCTCAACAATTAATCCTTTGCCGTCAAGACTACTAGATGACGCTCACCTTCTAAATCAGGAACCTGTAAAGATTTCACTTCTATAACTGAGCACCATTCTGGCAGTTCTGCCGCTTCTTGCTCGTTATATTGGCCTTTCAATGCGAGGAACTGACCACCTGATTTTGGTAGATGGTGGCACCAGTTAACCATATCGGCCATTGAAGCAAACGCACGACTTAACACTGCATCAAAGCCATCACCGGCTTCAAACTCTTCAACGCGACTTTGTACTGGCGTCACATTGGTAATTTTTAGCTCATGGATCACTTGGCGAATAAAACGGATGCGTTTACCTAAGCTATCTAACAAGGTAAATGATTTATCAGGACACATAATCGCCAACGGAATACCTGGCAGTCCCGGTCCTGTTCCAACATCAATGTAACTAGCGCCATCTAAATACTGGCTGACGACAATACTATCCATAATATGTTTAACTAACATTTCGTTAGGATCACGGACTGACGTCAGATTATACGCTTTATTCCATTTGTGCAGCAGTTCTACATAACCGATCAGCTGGTCAAGTTGCTGTTCTGTGACCTGCAGTTCAGTTTGGGCGATAAGTTGTACTAATCGTTGTTTCATTGTTTAGCCCTTATTCGCCTTTTTTTAATAAGCCGTGTTTTTTCAAATAAACCAATAACAGCGAAATCGCAGCAGGGGTAATACCTGAAATACGTGATGCCATACCAATTGATTCAGGTTTTGCATCATTAAGTTTTACCACTACTTCATTCGATAGGCCTTTAACATTGCTGTAATCAATATCAAATGGCAGCTTAGTAGTTTCATGACGCAGGGATTTTTCAACTTCATCACGCTGACGATCAATATAACCTTGGTATTTCACCTGGATCTCAACTTGCTCACGCGCTTCAATATCGTCAAGCGCTGGTGCAAATGTTTCGATGCTTGTCAGTTGTTCGTAAGTCACTTCAGGACGACGAAGAAGATCTTCACCACTCGCTTCACGAGCGATCGGCGCTTTAAGAATTTTGTTTAATTCATCAACATGATCCGATTTTGGATTGATCCAAATATCTTTCAGACGTTGACGTTCAAGTTCCATATTTTCAATTTTTTGATTGAAACGAGACCAGCGAGCATCATCAACTAAACCAAACTCATGACCCATTGGGGTTAAGCGTAAATCAGCATTGTCTTCACGAAGCAATAAGCGGTATTCGGCACGAGAAGTAAACATACGGTATGGTTCTTTAGTACCAATCGTTGATAGATCATCAATCAATACGCCCATGTATGCTTGATCACGACGAGGACTCCAGCCTTCTTTATCTTGAACTTGAAGCGCGGCGTTCATACCCGCCATTAAGCCTTGTGCTGCCGCTTCTTCGTAACCTGTCGTACCGTTAATTTGTCCTGCAAAGAACAGACCATCGATATATTTGTTTTCGAAGGTTTGTTTTAGATCGCGAGGGTCAAAGAAATCATATTCAATCGCATAACCTGGACGCATAATGGTTGCGTTCTCAAAGCCTTTCATTGAACGAACAATTTGCATTTGTACATCAAACGGTAAGCTGGTGGAGATCCCGTTTGGATATAATTCATTTGTCGTTAAGCCTTCCGGCTCAATGAAGATCTGGTGACTATTTTTATCTGCAAAACGCATCACTTTATCTTCAATCGAAGGACAGTAACGTGGACCAATTCCTTCAATAACACCGGCATACATTGGGCTACGATCCAAATTATTGCGGATCACTTCATGTGTGCGTTCATTGGTGTAAGTAATAAAACATGGGATTTGACGTGGATGATCCGACGACTTACCCATAAATGAAAATGTTGGTGTCGGGTTATCACCGTGCTGCTCTTCAAGCACACTGAAATCAACACTGCGCGCATCAATACGTGGAGGAGTACCTGTTTTTAAGCGATCAACACGTAATGGTAATTCGCGTAGACGATCCGCGAGGGCATTCGATGCAGGATCACCAGTACGTCCGCCACTGTAGTTTTCCATACCAATGTGGATCTTACCACCAAGGAAAGTACCAACAGTTAACACAACGGCTTTGGCGTGAAACTTTAAGCCCATTTCCGTTACAACACCAACAGCACGGTGATTTTCAACAATTAAATCAGTGACGGCTTGTTGGAAAATCATTAGATTTTCTTGGTTTTCTAATACGTTACGAACAGCTGCTTTGTATAATGCGCGGTCTGCTTGAGCACGAGTCGCACGTACTGCAGGACCTTTCGATGAGTTCAGTGTACGAAATTGAATACCACCTTTATCAATGGCTTGCGCCATTAATCCACCAAGGGCATCAACTTCTTTAACCAGGTGTCCTTTCCCGATCCCGCCAATAGCTGGGTTGCACGACATTTGGCCCAACGTATCGATATTATGGGTCAACAGTAAGGTTTTTTGTCCCATTCGGGCTGCTGCCAATGCGGCTTCTGTGCCTGCATGACCACCACCCACAACGATGACATCAAATTTTTCCTGGTAAAACATGGAACTTCCTCAGGTATTTAAATAGCCAGTGAGTTAACTCGAGCAAAGGGCGGACATTCTATCCTTTTTCTGTGCAAGAGAGAATATTTCATCAAGATCATTTGATCAGTTTAATTACGCTCTTTAAATATATATAAGATCTTTTTAAAGAGATCTTCTATTAGATCTACTATTAGGATCGTACGATCGTGTGGATAACCGACAAATGATCCTAATGATCATGTATTTAAGAAGGATCATTTCTTGTGCAGGAGCTTGGATCTGATCGTGTATAGGCTGGGATCAAAAAAGCCACTTATGCACAGGGGGAGGAAGTCATATAAGTTATTAAATGGATAACTATGGGTTGATCACCGTTTAGATCTATAGTTATCCACAGAAAAAAGATCGAAATAAGCTGGAAACTGAGTAACTATTGATGGTTTTTTAATCAGTAATTAAGTTTTTCCAGTTATTAAACCATGCTTCAGCAGGCTCTTCAGGCACTGGTGTCTCTGAAACATCAATATCAAGACGTTCACCGATCTGGTTTGCACCTAAAGAAAGTAATAATCCTTCTATTTTCTTACCTGCCGCACAGAAGGTATCGTAATTACTATCACCAAGCCCAATGACAGCAAATTTAACACCGCTCAGTGTGGGTTGTTGTTGAGTGAGTTGCTCTACAAATGGCAAAAAGTTATCAGGATAGTCGCCAGCACCGTGAGTTGAGCAAATGATTAGCCAGATAGTGTCTTGATCGAGCTCTGAAAACTCTGCTTGATTGATGACTTCAGCTTGGTGGCCATTATCTTCGAGCAATTCTGCTAAATGATCGGCGACATATTCAGCGCCACCTAAAGTACTACCGGTAATAAGGCTAAGTGAGCTCATAGTTATCCTTTATATAGATAGAAAAAGCTAGAGCCTTTGAATTAGCAAAGATCTAGCTCGTGTTGATTGTTAATTTCGATGATTTTTATCATCAATTAGATATTCTTTGCTGTAGGTTATCGCCATTTTATTCACTTATCTATGGCTAACTGATATCCACCAGCAAATTAAGTCTTAATTAAGAGGAAAATATGTGGGTACTTTATAAGAAAAGGTCGAGTTATAAAGTAGATAGATGATCTTAGATTGGAGATCATACTGTTGTGGATAATATATCACTAATGATCTTACCCACACGATCTTGATATTTTAATCACAGGCTTATGATCATAACAAACAGGTCGATCCTATCGTTTTATGATGAAAGAAAGGATCTATTTTCTTCGTGGCGTCAGATAAAGTTTATCGGATGTTGGGTGGCGACAAATCGTGATGTTATCTTGGTATAACTGATGTAATCGAGAAGGAGTTAATACGTTATCTGGGGTATTAAAGGCAATTAATTCACCCTGCTGTAAAAGTAATAACTGATCGCAGAACTCAAGTGCAGTATTGAGGTTGTGAATTGCCACCAGCGCCGTTTTGCCTTGTTGGCATTGCGCTGCGAGGATATTCATTAACTCAGATTCATGGCCGATATCTAGGCTGGCTGTGGGCTCGTCCAGTAACATACAATCAGCGTTTTGAAGTAATAGACGAGCAAAGTGTACACGTTGTTGTTCTCCTCCCGATAGTTGATTAAGTGGTTGATTTAATAGTTTTTCAATGTTTAATTGATGGATGATTCTATTAAACTCTTTGTCACTTATTGGGTTGTTGTGGCTATAGCGGCCGTAATCAATTACATCTTTGACTAAAAAAGCGAACGCTGGCTCTGTATGTTGGGGGAGATAACTCATGTGCTGTGCACGTTGTTGGTGACGATAACTGGAAAGTCGTTTTTCTTTGAGAAATATCTCGCCAGATGACGGCGTCAAATAGCCCGCTAAACACTTTAATAATGTACTTTTTCCTGCACCATTTGGACCAATAATCCCAACCAGTTCACCTGCGCCAATTGTGAAATTGATATCGGTTAATAACGGCTTGTTTCCTTGCTGAAAAGAAAGGTGTTTGGCTTGAATGATCGTATTCATTGGGCTATCCCTTGGTACTGACTACGGATCAATAGGGCAATAAAATAAATGCCACCAATCACGGCGGTAATGATCCCTGTTTTCAATTCATTGGGAGCGATCACGGTTCGCGCTAGAAGATCGCACAGTAATAAAAATAAAGCGCCGAAAATAGCTGAAAATGGCAGTAACCGTCGATTATCTGGTCCTAAAAGAAGGCGAACCAAATGCGGTACGATTAAGCCGATAAAGCCAATCGGGCCTGCTACCGCAATAGCCATTGCGGTGAGTACGGTGGTTAATACCAGTAATGTGAATCGGCTGCGCCTGACATTAACGCCCATACCATGGGCATTTTGTTCACCTAAAGCCAGCAAGTTTAAAACTTGGCCATGGCGTAACAGCACGATTGCTGCAATAACAATGATCGGTGTGGGCCATAGCAACTGTTGCCAGATGCGAGAGTCTAATCCTCCCATTGTCCAGAAGACAAACTCGCTGATCTCATATTGTTGTGCAGTCAGTAATACGCCCATGGTTAAGCCTCCTAGCAAGCTTGATACTGCGAGACCTGCCAAGATAATAAATAGTCCTTGTTGGTGAGATTTAGCCGCGAGCATATACACCAATAAAGCGCTAGTAAGTGCGCCAATAGTCGTGAAAAGAGGTAGCCAACCTATAGCTGTGGCACTGATCCCTGTGACGATGGCGATAACAGCAGCAAAGCTGCTACCGGCACTGATCCCTAAAATATCAGGGCTGGCCAAGGGGTTTTTAAATAATCCTTGGCTACAAGCACCAGCAAGGGCTAATGCACCACCCGCTAATATGGCGGCACAAGCACGGGGGAGGCGAATATGGAGCACGATAGCATTGGCGAGTGGATATTGCTCCGCTGCTGCGTGGCTACCTTGGACGAGATAAGTATGTAGCAGACCTGTGATATCTGTTATTGGGATAGAGACAGAGCCTAAGCTGAGATACGCTATAACAGTAATAATAAAGATGACGCTCGTCAGTAACCACTGATAGGAAGTTGCTAATTTAGGCATGAGGTTTACCATAAACGCGATGGTTTAAATAGATAATGGCATCAACAATATACTGGCTATCTGTTGAACGTAGTGCTTGAGGCAAACAGATCACTTTGTGGTGTTTTATGGCGTTTAATTGTTGTAGTGAAGGATCGTTTAATAACTCCTGACGAAAGGTGTTACTGCTATCATTGGTATCTTTACCACAGGTTCCAGGAACAATAATGACATCAGGATTGATAAGTAATAACTGCTCTTTTGCCAGTGGTACTTGACCGTATTTATCCCCTTGGGTTGCAGCAATGGCATTGATTAAGCCTGCTTGCTCAAAAATGGTATTAATGGTTGATTGGCGGTTGCTTGATGCGCCCCATGGGGTGTATTCAACGGCGGTAAGTCGGTGCTTGGGAATGATGACGTGTTGTTTTAATTTACGATCCATCGTCTCGACTAACTGCTGAGCGCGTTGGTTTTGATTAACTAATTTACCTAACATGAGAATGTTTTTTTCAATATCAGCTAATGTATATACGGTATTAAATACAAAAACATTGATACCTGCTTGACGCAGGATATTCACTTTTTGTTGGTCGCTCCAATTGGCTGCAATCAGTAAATCAGGTTGGTTAGCGATAGTGCGTTCAATATTCAGATCCAATAGTGGGATTGTTGGCGGTAATTTATTAGCGATCAAAGAGTAAGTCGGATCGTTACTTAATCGACTTAAGCTTGTGATTTGATGAGCTGGTAGTAATTCAATTAATACCTGATCACTGAACATACTTTTTGATGATACACGCAATGGTGGGTTGTTGAGAGAGACCATTTTTTGAGTCGCATCCATTACTGTAAGCGGGTAGGTTGTTGCTTGTTCAGCATTACTTGGGCTGCTGAGTAGTAATATGGTACACAGTGAAAAAGCATGAAAAAATTGGCGCATAATAGTCATCGAAAGCATGATAAAGGCTGCTTGTCGCTCTTCCTTGGGCGAACTAAAGGTGGCGTCATAGTTAGCGATTTTGATTATGCTGTCAATTACAGTCGTGTATCACTCTGTTAATATCGCAGGATTCGTTATCTTAAGGTGGTACCAATGACATTAAAGTTCTCAGGTGATATTGATGAGCTGGCTTATCCCTTTATATTTGAAGACTCCCCCCTGTGTGATTTTGAAATTCTAACCGATGAATTATGCACCTATACAGGGCTGGCATTATCTCAACTTGAAGAGGGGGAGATCCGCCAATCATTAGCATGGTTACAGCCACATCTGTTCCATCTCAATGGTTCTATTCGGGGAAAATGTGGGATTTTTGAAACTGATATCGAGAAACTCAAATCGGATTACCACCATTTCCGAGATCAGGTGACGGATAACAATAAACGCTTTGTTTTGCCTCGTGGTGTTGGTTCGGTTGTGCTGTTGCATCAATGTCGAAGTTTAGCGAAGAAAGTGGTTCGTCAATTAGTGTTAGTGGACGCTTCGGGTAAAAATGTACCAGAGACCTTACCGCGCTTTACTAACTTGTTAGTGAACTACTATTTTGCATTGACCCGAGTATTAAACCAACAAGCGGGTATTGAAGAGCCAGAATATATCAGTATTAATTATCCTAAAGCGCCGAAAAGTGAAGATAAAAAATAATAAAAAACGTCATATATCAAAGATATATGACGTTTTCTTGTTTCTGTTATCAATGGTTAGTATTTACTTACCAATACAGAACGAGGTAAAGATACGACCGAGTAAATCATCCGATGTAAATTCACCGGTGATCTCACTTAAGTGTTGTTGAGCAAGACGTAACTCTTCAGCAAGAATTTCACCTGCCATAAAGCCTTCAAGCTGCTCTTTACCAATATCGAGGTGCTCAGCGGCACGCTCTAGGGCATCTAAGTGACGACGGCGAGCCATAAAGCCGCCTTCAGTGGTGCCAGAGAAACCCATACATTGTTTTAGGTGTTCACGTAGGGCATCTACGCCATCGCCTGTACGTGCTGATAATCGAATTAAGGTTGGATTATTGGCATGACAGATACCCGCTTGTTCACCGGTAAGCTCTGCTTTGTTACGAATCACAGTTAAACCCATATCAGCCGGCAGACGTTCAATGAAATCAGGCCAGATCTCTTTGGGATCGGTCGCATCTGTCGTGGTGCTATCAACCATAAACAGAACGCGATCAGCATGCTCAATTTCATCCCACGCACGTTCAATACCAATGCGCTCTACTTCATCAGAGGCTTCACGCAAACCTGCGGTATCAATAATGTGCAGTGGCATGCCATCAATGTGGATATGCTCACGCAATACGTCACGAGTCGTACCTGCAATATCTGTCACAATCGCGCTATCTTTACCAGATAGAGCATTCAACAGGCTAGATTTACCTGCATTAGGGCGACCCGCAATGACGACTTTCATGCCTTCACGCATAATTGCGCCTTGGTTGGCTTCTTTACGTACTGCATTTAAGCGCTCGATAATGCCATTTAAATCACCACCGACTTTACCATCAGAAAGAAAATCAATTTCTTCTTCTGGGAAATCAATTGCTGCTTCTACAAAAATACGTAAATGGATCAAGGCTTCAACCAGTTCATTTACTTTGGTTGAGAATGCCCCTTGCAGTGATTTAAACGCACTCTTTGCCGCTTCTTCAGAGCTTGCATCAATTAAGTCGGCAATCGCTTCTGCTTGCGCTAAATCGAGCTTATCGTTCATAAAGGCGCGCTCTGAGAACTCACCAGGACGTGCAGCACGGATCCCGTCAATTTTTAAGATACGACGGATCATCATATCCATCAGTACAGGGCCACCATGACCTTGGAGTTCCAACACATCTTCGCCAGTAAATGAGTTAGGGCCTTTAAAAAAGAGGGCGATGCCTTGATCCAGTGCGGTGCCATCTTCATTTTTAAAAGGAAGGTATTCAGCGTAACGCGTTTTCAGTTCGCGACCTGCAACAGCAAGCGCAACCTCTTTGGCTTTAGGACCTGAAACGCGGATGATGCCGACGCCACCACGACCCGGCGGTGTCGCTTGAGCGACGATAGTATCGATGTGTTGATTCATAATCTTGGCTTTGCTTGATAAAAACAGGGGAATTGTAAACTAGTGTTGCGTGTAACACCTAATTAGGCAAATAAAAAAGGTGGCTAAAAAGCCACCTCAGTGCAAATATTCTCTTACTTCGTCTTTTTTCGACTATGTAAGCCCTGCTGTTCTAATTTACGGAAAATAATGGTTTGTTGGATCAAGGTGACAATATTGGAGGTTAACCAGTACAGCACAAGTCCAGCAGGGAAGTACAAGAAGAAAACCGTGAATATTACTGGCATAAACGTCATGATTTTCTTTTGCATGGGATCAGTGACGGTAGAGGGGTTATTCTTTTGGATAAAGAACATAGTGATACCCATTAAAATCGGCAGTACATAGTATGGGTCTTGCGCTGATAAGTTTTGGATCCACCCAAAAAAGGGCGCGTTACGCAGCTCTGTAGATAGATTCAATACGGTATAAAGCGCAATAAAAATGGGCATTTGTATTAGCAAAGGTAAGCAGCCACCCAATGGGTTAACTTTCTCTTTCTTGTACAGCGCCATCATCTCTTGGCTTTGACGTTGGCGGTCGTCGCCGAAACGCTCACGCATCGCTTGGATTTTCGGTTGCAGCATACGCATCTTAGCCATTGATGTGTATTGCGCTTTAGTTAGTGGATACATTAAGCCACGGACAATCAACGTTAGAATAATGATAGCGACGCCCCAGTTACCCACGATGCCATGAATGAATGCAAGAAGTTCATGTAAGGGAGTGGCGATAAATGATGACCAACCGTAATCAGGGAGTGCTGCTGTATTTAAATCTGGATTCATAATGTCGTGCCGGGCTCTGCCATAGAAAGATTAAATTTTAACCAATAATATTCGTACTAAAGTCCGAGTAATGCAAATAAAAAAGGCGACCCGAGGGTCGCCTTTTTAGTGCTAGAGAAGATTACTTCGCTTTTTTACTGCTGTGTAAGCCTTTTTTCTCAAGGGCACGGAAAATAATCGTTTGCTGGATCAGTGTAACGATGTTTGACACTAACCAGTAAAGTACTAGACCTGAAGGGAAGAACAGGAAGAAGAAAGTAAACATAACCGGCATAAAGGTCATGATCTTCTGCTGCATAGGGTCTGTCACTGTTGACGGACTCATCTTCTGGATAAAGAACATAGTGATACCCATTAAGATAGGTAGCACGTAGTACGGGTCTTGTGCTGACAAGTCATGGATCCAACCGAAGAATGGCGCGTGACGCAATTCAACCGATTCCATTAATGCCCAGTACAGTGCAATGAAGATTGGCATCTGTAGTAAGATAGGAAGACAGCCACCCAGTGGGTTAACTTTCTCTTTCTTGTACAGTTCCATCATCTCTTGGCTTTGACGTTGACGGTCATCACCTAGACGCTCGCGCATTGCTTGGATCTTAGGCTGAAGCATACGCATTTTAGCCATCGACGTGTATTGCGCTTTTGTTAGTGGATACATCGCACCACGAACGATAAACGTTAGGATGATGATTGCAATACCCCAGTTACCCACAAGGCTATGGATAAATGATAACAGCTTGTGTAGCGGGCTAGCAATGAACCATAACCAACCGTAATCAACTGTTAGGTTAAGGTTCTTCGCCGTTGCAGCCATTTCGTTTTGTAGCTTAGGACCGACCCAAAGTGTTGCTTTGATTTCTTTACTCTTACCAGGTGCAATTGTTTCGATTGGCATGCGTACACCAATATAGCCGTTACCGTTGCTAGTTGTAGAGTAAACTTGAGACGTTTGATCTGCGCCATCGCGTGGGATCCAAGCAGAAACAAAGTAGTGTTGCATGATAGCAACCCAACCTTCGTTCGCAGCAACATCAAGGTTCTTCTCCTTCATGTCGTCGAAACTGTATTTCTTGTACTTAGTATCGTTTGCAGAATATGCGCCACCAAGGTAAGTAGGCATAGTTAGGCTACCGCCTGAATCACTTAGCTTATGACGAAGCTGTGCATACATCTGCACGCTTGCTGCTTTATCAGTGTTGTTCGCAACGGTGTAATCAACGTTAACAGCGTAATCATTACGCTTAAGAACAAATGTTTTAGTGTAATTGATGCCATCTTTAGTAAATGTCATCGGTACACGTAATTCATTTTGATCAGGACCCATTACAAAGTCTTTTGCTGTTACGCTGTATTGCGCACGGCCACCTTGTTGAGAATCAGCACCATTCGGGCCGATTAAACCTGATTGTGCAATGTATTCATGACCATCTGTATCATTAAGCAGTACAAACGGGTCTTTTGAATCGAGTGTGTTGTTGTATTTTAGCAGCTTAGCATCAACTACATCACCACCAAGCGTATCGACTGTTAATTCCAGTACATTCGTTTTTATGGTAATTAAGTTTTGTGAGCTAGTTTGATCAGTTAGAGGCTGACCTTCAGCAGAATGTGACGGGATATCACTGTTTTGTGTCGATTGTTGCGCTACACCTTGGCTTTGAGGCTTAGGGGTTTTGTCAGCATTCCATTGTTGAAATAATAAGAATGAGACAAAAAGTAGGGCAATTAACAGAATATTACGTTGGGAACCCATAGTTAATGTTCTCTGTCGTTATGCTTAGTAGGCGGAACGGGGTCGTAACCACCGTCATTTAAAGGATGACATTTTAATAGACGTTTCGCCGCTAACCAACAACCTTTTAGCGCTCCATGCGTTTTTACAGCTTCGATCGCATATTGAGAGCAGGTCGGAGTGAAACGACATCGTGGCCCAAGGAGAGGACTGATTGCCATTTGGTAAAAGCGGACTAGTCCAACGACTAGCCACGCGAAGGGCGAGACAGGCGATGCCATAACTTATCTAACAACTTGAAGAGTTCTTCGTTGCTCAACTCGTTAGCTGATTTCTTTGCAATCACTACGAAGTCTTTTGCTGGAAGCTGATGTTGTTTCAGACGAAAACTTTCACGCACAATGCGTTTAAAGCGATTTCTATCTACAGCAGTTTTAATCTGTTTTTTTGGAACAGCCAGACCAAGACGGGGGCAGTTTAGTTCGTTAGAACGGGCAAGAATAGTTAAGTGAGGAGAGCCAGCACGATGAGCTTGCTGGAAGACAGTTTTATAATGTTCGGGAGTTAACAAGCGTAACTCCCGAGAAAAAGCGTAGTTCTTCAAAATAATCGTCGATGATTACTTAGAAAGACGCTTACGGCCTTTAGCGCGACGTGCATTGATTGTTGCACGACCGTTCTTAGTAGCCATGCGAGCACGGAAACCGTGAGTACGCTTACGCTTAAGAACAGTTGGTTGGAAAGTACGTTTAGACATTTTGTTACCTTAAATTAACTGATCAGTTTTTAAGTGTGTTACCAGTCTTTGACTTAAATTAGTCAAACACCTCTAACAAAGAGGCGGAATTGTAATCACTGACTAACAAAGAGTCAATAAATATACGTGTAACTGGCAACGGGCGCTGCATTATACTTTTTATTAGCCGAAGTTCAAGGATCCTTATTGGATCTCAATTTGTGTTCAGAACGCTTGTGGCCGTAGATCCTTAGGTTGACTGAAGATCTGGTGTGGTGGTCCTTGCTCGACAAATTCGCCGTCAGCGATGAAGATCACGCTATCGGCGACTTCACGGGAAAACTGTAATTTATGAGTACTGATCAACATGGTTTGCTGTTGTTGCGCTAATTGTTTGATCAAGCTTAATACCTCATTTACCCATAGGGGGATCCAACACTGATGTTGGCTCATCAAGTAACAATCATTCAGCGTCTAATGCCATTGCTTGACCAATGCTTATACGTTGTTGTTAACCGCCTAAGAGTGCTGCTGGATAAGCGTTGGTTTCGATCACCCCCTATTATAATTGCAGCACGAATACTTTCAGACATGTAAGCGGCATAATGCAGGCTAAGACTCATCACGGCTGCGCTAAATGCATCTAGCCCGACCAAGCTTGGCATGATCTGAGGTAAGCCGTTATCAAACCCTTTGGTTGAAATAGTATCAATACGCCCTGTTTATCATTGTCCAAACAATCCAGAGAAACTTGCGATAACAAATTTAACCTTATAGTCATTACGTTGACTTATCTCATGCCATAGGTCGACTTCAAATCCCTGTAATTTGTTGTTACTAACAAATGTAAAAGGGAAATGACGTCCTGACATACCGACTTTTACCATAGTTTCTGCCATAACGCTGGTGGTAGAACATGCAACCAGCGTTATGGCAACCATGGTCGGTGTAATCCCATTTTTCATTCGATATTTACCTTTTATTCGTCGTGTTTTATGTGCGTAATCAATTCTGCCTTGGCACTAAATAATAATTAACAGCTATCTGAAATAACTATTTGTTTAATTGCTAGCATATTACCGTGTGTCATCATGTCTTTTTTGTATGTCTGAGCGAGGAAATTGATAGAAAAGGTTACCCACAATGAAAACTTTTCCCTGTGGATGATAATTGGCGATGATAAAATGGTCATTCTTAAGTAAAAATAGCATTAAACGGGGAATGAAAGACTTATCTTTGTGCTAGCTGTGTTAATATAGCTGTGGGTAATGGTGGGTTAATTTGTGCTGATCTTACATCTTGTTGTGCGATCTATGTGCATAAGTTCGATCTTATTCACTGGATCTGCGATCTCTTTACTGGTGATCCTTGTTCAGCGAGTATAAAATTATCTTCCTTTTATGTTTTGTTTATTCAGTGTGGAGTCTACCTTGTCATCTTCGCTATGGTTGCAGTGCCTTCAACGCCTTCAAGAAGAACTCCCTGCGACAGAATTCAGTATGTGGCTACGTCCGCTTCAGGCTGAATTAAATGATCATACTTTGACATTATTTGCTCCTAATCGATTTGTATTAGATTGGGTTCGCGATAAATATCTTAATAACATCAATCGTCTACTTAATGAGTTTTGTGGTGCAGATGCACCGAGCCTGCATTTTGAAGTTGGGAGCAAACCTGTTGCAGCACCGCCGCAGCCAGTTGCGCCTCCTGTTTTTACTTTGCCAAAATCAAAACCTGAAGTAGAACCTCAACCAGCCGTCCACCATGAGCCAGCGTCTGCGCCTTCTCCGGTGCAAAATGAATCGCCAGGTGGATACCGTTCTAACGTCAACCCAAAACATAATTTTAATAATTTTGTTGAAGGTAAATCTAACCAGTTAGGTTTAGCGGCGTGTCGTCAGGTATCTGATAATCCGGGAGCGGCGTATAATCCATTGTTTTTATATGGCGGTACCGGGTTAGGTAAAACGCACCTATTGCATGCGGTCGGTAATGCGATTGCTAACCGTAAACCGAACGCCAAAGTGGTTTACATGCATTCAGAACGTTTTGTGCAGGATATGGTCAAAGCCTTACAAAATAATGCGATTGAAGAGTTTAAACGTTATTACCGTAGCGTTGATGCATTATTGATTGATGATATTCAATTCTTTGCTAATAAAGAGCGTTCTCAAGAAGAGTTCTTCCATACCTTTAATGCGTTATTAGAAGGTAATCAGCAAATCATTTTGACTTCAGATCGTTACCCGCGTGAAATTAACGGGGTTGAGGATCGATTAAAATCACGTTTTGGTTGGGGTTTAACGGTGGCAATTGAGCCGCCAGAGCTTGAAACACGCGTTGCTATTTTAATGAAGAAGGCGGAAGATCATAATATTCGTCTGGCTGATGAAGTGGCGTTCTTTATTGCTAAGCGTCTTCGTTCAAATGTCCGCGAATTAGAAGGGGCATTGAACCGTGTTATTGCCAATGCAAACTTCACTGGTCGTGCGATCACGATTGATTTTGTTCGTGAAGCATTGCGTGACTTACTAGCACTGCAAGAAAAGCTGGTCACGATAGATAATATTCAGAAGACTGTTGCTGAATACTATAAAATAAAGATGGCAGATATGTTGTCTAAGCGTCGTTCTCGCAGTGTTGCACGTCCTCGTCAGATGGCAATGGCACTGGCAAAAGAATTGACCAACCACAGTCTTCCTGAGATCGGTGATGCTTTTGGTGGTCGCGATCATACTACCGTGCTTCATGCTTGCCGTAAGATCGAGCAACTGCGTGAAGAGAGCCACGATATTAAAGAAGATTATTCAAACCTAATTAGAACATTGTCGTCTTGATATGAAATTTACCGTCGAACGCGAATATTTATTAAAGCCTTTACAACAAGTTGCTGCGGCACTTGGTGGTCGTCCATCATTGCCTATTTTAGGTAATATCTTGTTGAAAGTAGAAGATGGTTGCTTGTCGATGACGGGTACCGATCTTGAAGTTGAACTTATCGCCAAGGTTGCCCTTGAAGGGGATTATGAATCCGGTACGGTTACTGTACCTTCTCGTAAGTTCCTCGATATTTGTCGTGGTTTACCAAGTAATGCCACTATCTCGGTGAGTTACGAAGGTGATCGCGTACTTATTCGTTCAAGCCGTAGCCGTTATACATTAACCAC
The DNA here is from genome assembly GCF_003026105.1 of Photobacterium sp. GB-56. Classification (GTDB taxonomy): domain Bacteria; phylum Pseudomonadota; class Gammaproteobacteria; order Enterobacterales; family Vibrionaceae; genus Photobacterium. The sequence continues at coordinate 57,539 of NZ_PYNW01000018.1, forward strand.
ACTGCCTGCTGCTGATTTCCCAAATATTGAAGATTGGCAAAGCGAAGTTGAATTTACGCTTGAACAAGGCCGTATGCGTCAGTTGATTGATAGCACGCAGTTTTCAATGGCTAACCAAGATGTTCGTTACTACTTAAATGGTATGTTGTTTGAAACTGATGGTCAGCATTTACGATCAGTCGCAACTGACGGCCACCGTATGGCGGTGTGTGCGATTGATACAGGTCATGAATTACCAACGAAGCAAATTATCGTACCGCGTAAAGGGGTATTAGAGTTGGTTCGTCTATTTGATAACCCCGAATCGTTAGTCAACATTCAAATTGGTAATTCAAATATTCGCGCGACAGTGAACAACTTTGTCTTCACATCTAAATTAGTTGATGGACGTTTCCCTGATTATCGTCGCGTTATGCCACAAAATAGCACTAAGTTTGTTGAAGCTGGCTGTGAAGATATGCGTAATGCATTTGCTCGTGCGGCGATTTTATCAAACGAAAAATTCCGTGGTGTGCGGGTTAACTTGTCTAATGGTGAGATGCGTATTACCGCAAACAACCCAGAGCAAGAAGAAGCGGAAGAGTTTCTTGATGTTGATTACCAAGGCGATAGCTTAGAAATTGGTTTTAACGTGAGCTACGTGTTGGATGTATTAAACACCCTTAAATGCGATCAAGTTCGTTTGTCATTATCTGATGCTAATGCGCCGTCGTTAATTGAAGATGCCACTAACGATGAAGCCATGTATGTGGTGATGCCTATCAGACTATAGGTATGGCACTTACTCGTTTGATGGTGCACGACTTTCGTAATATTGCATCGTGCGATTTAGCATTAGCTGCTGGTTTTAACTTTTTAGTGGGTGCTAACGGTAGTGGCAAAACCAGTGTATTGGAAGCTATCCATTACTTAGGTCATGGGCGTTCGTTCCGTAGCCACTTAACGAGCAGAGTGATCCGTCATGAACAGGCCGAGCTGTTTATTCATGGTCGAGTAGTTGATAACCAAACTCAGTTAATGCTGCCGATTGGGATCAACAAAAAACGTGATGGGACAACTGACGTTAAAATAGCAGGGGAGTCCAATCAAAAATTGGCACAACTTGCGCAGATTTTGCCATTACAGTTGATAACCCCTGAAGGATTTGATTTATTAATCGGCGGTCCTAAATACCGCCGAGCGTTTATCGATTGGGGTGTGTTTCATGTTGAACCTAAGTTCTATAATGCATGGGCGCGCTTAAAGCGATTAACCAAACAACGTAATGCCTTATTAAAAACTGCCCGCAGTTATCGAGAGCTCAGTTACTGGGATCAAGAGCTTGCCTTATTGGCAGAAGAAATAAGTGTATGGCGTAAAGATTACATTTCTGCGGTAAAAGAAAAAGCCGCAGAGATATTTCAGGTTTTTCTCCCTGAATTTGATATTCAACTCGGCTTTTACCGAGGCTGGGAAAAAGAAACACCTTATGCTGAGTTGTTGCAGCGCAATTTTGAACGTGATTGCCAACTCGGCTATACCGTAAGTGGGCCACATAAAGCTGATTTACGGATAAAGGTTGCCGGTACGCCTGTTGAGGACGTGTTGTCTCGTGGACAACTGAAATTGATGGTGTGTGCTTTGCGCTTAGCGCAAGGTTTACATCTTACAGAAGCGACTGGCAAACAATGTATTTACCTTATTGATGATTTTGCTTCCGAATTGGATAGCCACAGGCGAGCGTTGCTAGCGCAACGATTAAAGGAAACGAACGCCCAAGTCTTTATCAGTGCTATTAGTGACGATCAAGTTGCCGATATGCTTGATGAAAATGGCAAGTTGTTCCATGTGGAACACGGTAAAATAACCGCAGGATAATTAAAGCGAGAGTAACTCAATGTCCAATAATTACGATTCATCAAGCATTAAGGTGCTTAAAGGCCTCGATGCGGTACGTAAGCGCCCAGGAATGTACATCGGTGATACCGATGATGGTACTGGCTTGCACCACATGGTTTTTGAGGTTGTCGATAACTCTATCGATGAAGCTCTTGCTGGTCACTGTGAAGATATCATTGTTACTATCCATGAAGATGGTTCGGTATCGGTAAGCGATGACGGTCGTGGTATTCCAACCGAGATGCATGAAGAAGAAGGTGTATCAGCAGCAGAAGTTATCATGACGGTACTTCACGCCGGTGGTAAGTTCGATGATAACTCTTACAAAGTATCGGGTGGTCTACACGGTGTAGGTGTATCAGTTGTTAACGCCTTATCTGAAAAAGTAGAGCTAACTATTCAACGTGGTGGCCATATTTACCAACAAGTGTACCGTCATGGTGTACCTGATGCGCCATTGGCTGTGATCGGTGATACTGAAAAAACCGGTACACGAATCCGCTTTTGGCCAAGTGAAGACACCTTTACCAATATCGAATTCCACTACGATATTCTAGCAAAGCGTTTACGTGAGCTTTCATTCCTAAACTCTGGCGTATCAATCAACTTAAGTGATGAGCGTGAAGAAGGTAAAGAAGATCACTTCATGTATGAAGGTGGTATTCGCGCATTCGTAGAGCACTTAAACCGTAACAAAACGCCAATTCATCCGAAGGTTTTCCACTTTGATAGTGAGCGTGATGACGGTATCTCAGTTGAAGTTGCGATGCAGTGGAACGATGGTTTCCAAGAAAATATTTACTGCTTTACGAACAACATCCCTCAACGTGATGGTGGTACGCACTTAGCGGGGTTCCGTGGTGCGTTAACACGTACGCTGAACTCGTTCATGGATAAAGAAGGCTACTCGAAGAAAGCGAAAGCAGCGACATCAGGTGATGATGCACGTGAAGGTTTAACTGCAGTTGTTTCTGTTAAAGTGCCGGATCCTAAGTTCTCTAGCCAGACCAAAGATAAGCTAGTTTCAAGTGAAGTCAAAGCGGCTGTTGAATCTGCAATGAACGAAAAGCTGGCGGAATTCTTATTAGAAAACCCAAGTGATGCGAAAACCGTATGTAGCAAAATCATTGATGCATCACGCGCGCGTGAAGCGGCACGTAAAGCCCGTGAAATGACACGTCGTAAAGGCGCATTAGATTTAGCAGGTCTTCCTGGTAAACTTGCAGATTGTCAGGAAAAAGATCCTGCAGTATCTGAACTTTACATTGTGGAAGGGGACTCTGCTGGCGGTTCAGCCAAGCAGGGACGTAACCGTAAAAATCAGGCAATCCTACCGCTTAAAGGTAAGATCCTTAACGTAGAAAAAGCCCGTTTCGACAAGATGCTGTCTTCACAAGAAGTGGCAACACTTATCACGGCAATGGGCTGTGGTATTGGTCGTGACGAGTACAACCCAGATAAACTGCGTTACCACAACATCATCATCATGACCGATGCCGACGTCGATGGTTCGCACATTCGTACGCTACTATTGACCTTCTTCTACCGTCAAATGCCAGAGCTGATCGAACGTGGTCACATTTATATTGCTCAGCCACCACTTTACAAAGTGAAGAAAGGTAAGCAAGAGCAATACATTAAAGATGATGAAGATATGAACCAGTACCAAACGACATTGGCACTGGATAACGCATCATTGTTTGCCAATGATGGCGCACCAGCAATGACGGGTACAGCATTAGAAAGTCTTGTTACTCAATACAATGCGGGTATGAAGTTAATTGAGCGTATGAGTCGTCGCTACCCATCATTGATGTTAAATGAGTTTGTATACCAACCTCGTTTAAGTACAGAGATGATGGCTGAAGAAGCACAAGTAGAAGCATGGTTAACACCATTGATTGCGGCACTTAATGCTAAACAATCTGGTGAAAGTCAGTACAGCTTCGAAGTCATCCGTGATGAAGAAAACAATGTGTACCTACCTAAAGTTGTGGTTCGTACTCACGGTGTTGATCACGAATACTTACTCAGCTTTGATTTACTGAATTCAAAAGAGTACGCGAAGATCGCTGATCTTTCTGAAGCATTAAACGGTTTACTTGATGATACTGCATTTGTTCAACGTGGTGAGCGTAAGCAAGCGGTTTCAAGCTTTAAAGATGCGTTGGAGTGGCTGAACAAAGAATCACGTCGTGGTCTTTCTCTACAGCGCTACAAAGGTCTAGGTGAAATGAACCCAGAGCAGCTTTGGGAAACAACGATGGATCCTGAATCTCGTCGCATGATGCAAGTAACGATCAATGATGCGGTTGCCGCAGATGAACTGTTTACCTGTCTAATGGGTGATCAGGTTGAACCTCGTCGTAACTTCATCGAAGAGAATGCACTGAAAGTTGCTAACCTTGACGTGTAGCACAAACGTATAGTTTGGCTTTCAAGCTCAATAAAAACGCCGCTAGTGATAGCGGCGTTTTTTATTTATCCATATTAACTAAAAAGTGGTTATTCTGCGTAAGCTTTAGCGACTTCTTCTGCAATAATCGTAATACCACGCTGCATTGCTTCATCATCTTGGACATAGTTCATGCGTAAGCATTCATGGCTATGTGCCCACTCATCTTGTAATCCGATAAAGAAATATTCACCAGGCACGATCAGTACACCACGTTGTTTTAAGCGTTGATACAGTACTTTCGTGGTGATCGGTAAATCTTCAAACCATAGCCATAAGAAGATAGCGCCTTCAGGTTTGTGAATTTTAAATCGAGGATCGGGGATAGCTTGGCGCAGTAATTCAACGGCGCGTTGCACCTTCTGATGATAAAACGGCTTAATCACGTTTTGGCTCAGTGGTAATAGTTCTTGCTGGTGGATCATTTTCGTTGCCACCGCAGGGCCAATACTACCAGGCGCTAAGTTGACGATACCATTGATGTTAGACAAAGCAGTAACCATGGCTTCATTGGCAATCACGATACCGCATCGGACACCGGGTAACCCAAGTTTGGATAAGCTCATACACAGAATGGTGTTGTGATCCCAAAACGGTGTTACCTCTTCAAAGATAATATCAGGGAAGGGTAAGCCGTAAGCATTGTCGATAATTAATGGGATCTGGTGCTCTTTAGCCAGTGCTGCTAAATGTTCAATTTCTTTATCTGTAAGTACATTGCCAGTCGGGTTAGTAGGACGAGAAGCACAAATTGCTGCGATGCTGTCATCGATGACGAGTTTGCTAAAATCGATATGGTATTTAAAAAAGCCATCATCCAACATGCTGATCGTAGGTTGGTACGAGATAAACATATCAGGGCTTAAACCGGCATCTGCGTAACCAATGTATTCTGGCGATAACGGCAGTAATATTTTCTTCTTTTTGCCATTTTCAAATTCACCTGCCAGCAAGTTAAATAAACTAAAGAATGCACTTTGGCTGCCATTGGTTAAGACAATATTTTTCGAACTAATTTCCCAACCGTATTGTTGCTGTAACAGTGCAGCAAGCGCATCTAGAAAGCGATCTTTACCTTGTGGGCCATCATAGTTAGTCATCGACGCGGTAAGCTCACCTGTAATTGCCATGTCTTTTAATAGCTCGGTAAAGTAGTGATTCATGGCTGGGATTTGCGCTGGATTTCCACCACCGAGCATGATGGCATTGGGATTGGTGAGTCCATTGTTGAGATCTTGCATTAATAGAGTGATCCCAGAATCACCTGCAAACTTATTACCAAAGCGCGAAAAGTCCATTACGTTTACAACCTCAGTGTCGATATTTAGTTCTTGATGTAAGTGCTATCAATATGATGGCTTATTGAGCGTAACATAACGTATTGTTCGGTTCAGAAAAAGTTGAAATATTATCGGTTGGTGATGGTCGGTGCTGTGGATTTCACTGTATATCAAGGTGGTTGTACGCGTACTTAATATAAGTAAAAAGATGTTCCACATGAAACAATAGATAAGATACAGCAGAATCAAGGCGAAAAAAAACCACGCCGGAGCGTGGTTTTTAATAACGTCAGTAACCTTATTTTTGCAGTAGAGAGATATCTGCTACTTTCAAGAATTGGTTACGTAGTAGGTTAAGTAGTGCTAGACGATTAACTTTAAGTTTTTCGTCATCAGCCATCACCATTACGTTATCGAAGAATGCATCGACAGGCTCACGAAGTGAAGCAAGCTCTGTCAGTGCTGTTTGGTAATCGCCAGTAGCAAAGACAGGTTCAAGGGCTGTTACAACCGCTTCAACTTTTTCAGCTAGCTCTTTTTCCGCAGCTTCAACAAGTAGGCTGTTATCAACTGTAGTTGGGAGCTCACCGTCAAACTTCGCAAGGATGTTACCAACACGCTTATTCGCTGCTGCTAGTGACTCAGCAGCATCAAGCTCACGGAAGTGGCTTACCGCTTTAACACGCTTATCAAAGTCGGCTGGTTGAGTTGGGTGCATCGCAAGCACAGCTTGGATAACATCAATACTAAAGCCTGCATCTTGGTACCATGCACGGAAACGGCCAAGCATAAACTCAATGACATCTGAATCAACGTTGTTGTTGGTTAGCTTGTCACCAAATAGTGAGTGCGCTTTCGCGACTAGATCAACTAAGTCTAAGTCGTAGCCATTTTCAACGATGATACGTAATACACCTAGCGATGCGCGACGAAGTGCGAAGGGATCACTACCTTTTGGTGCTTGACCAATACCGAAGATACCTACAATCGTATCTAGTTTATCAGCCATAGCCACGGCTGATGATACAGGTGTGCTTGGAAGTTGATCGCCAGCAAAACGAGGCATGTATTGCTCGTTAAGTGCTAGTGCAACATCTTCAGCTTCGCCGTCGTGACGTGCATAGTGCATACCCATTACACCTTGCGTATCTGTAAATTCAAATACCATAGATGTCATTAGGTCACATTTCGCCAGTAGACCAGCACGTTTTGCGTTAGTTACATCAGCACCTATCTTGTCTGCAATGTAGCCAGCAAGCTCAGTAATACGATCTGTCTTGTCTTTAATTGTACCCAATTGCTTTTGGAAAATCGCAGTCTCTAGTTGAGGCAGGCGATCAATCAACTTGCTCTTAAGGTCAGTATTAAAGAAGAACTCAGCATCCGCTAAACGAGGACGAACCACTTTCTCGTTACCCGAGATAATTTGGCTTGGATCGTTAGAGATGATGTTGGATACGAAGATGAACTTAGGCACAAGTTTGCCTTCTGCATCGTAGACAGGGAAGTACTTCTGATCACCTTTCATGGTGTAAACTAAAGCTTCAGAAGGAACCTTTAAGAATTCCTCTTCAAAAGAAGCTGTTAGTACCACAGGCCACTCAACAAGAGAGGTCACTTCTTCAACAAGATCATCTTCAAGATCTGCAATACCGCCAACAGCTTCAGCCGCTTTTTTCGCATCAGCTAAAATGATCGCTTTACGCGCTTCATAATCAGCCATTACTTTACCGCGCTCTTCTAAGATAGCAGGGTATTGATCCGCGTTATCGATAGTAAATTCAGCTTCACCCATGAAACGGTGACCACGGATAGTACGTGCAGAAGCGACACCTAAGATAGTGCCTTCGATTAGCTCGTCACCCAGTAGCATGGTCAGTGTTTTCACTGGACGGATAAACTGAGTTTCTTTATCACCCCAACGCATTGGGCGTGGGATTGGTAGTTTAGCCAGTGCAGCAGCAGCCAGTTCAGGTAGTAGTGCTTGGGCGGGTTGGCCTTTGACTTCTTGCTTGAACAGTAACCATTCGCCTTTATCGGTAACCATGCGCTCTGCTTGATCAACCGTAATACCATTACCGCGAGCCCAGCCTTGAGCAGCTTTGGTTGGGTTTCCGTCAGCGTCGAATGCTGCTGATACCGCAGGTCCACGTTTTTCAACCACTTTGTCTGGCTGGTTTTCAGCAAGACCTGTTACTTTAAGGGCTAAACGGCGAGGAGCGGCATACCATTTGATACCATCATGAGGTAGATCTGCGGCTTTTAATTCAGCTTCAAAGTTAGCAGCAAAAGCTTCTGCTAGGGTACGTAGTGCTGTTGGTGGTAGCTCTTCCGTACCGAGTTCGATTAAGAAATTCTTATGTGTCATGGCGATCCCTTACTTGTCTTTTTTACACATTGGGAAGCCAAGTGCTTCACGAGATGCGTAGTAAGCTTCAGCAACTTGTTTAGTTACGTTGCGAATACGCAAAATGTAACGTTGACGTTCAGTTACAGAGATCGCTTTACGTGCATCTAATAGGTTAAATGCATGAGCGGCTTTTAGAATACGCTCGTAAGCAGGCAACGGTAGTGGTTGCTCTAGCTCTAGTAGTTTGATTGATTCTTTTTCACATTGATCGAAGAATGTGAATAGGAAGTCGACATCAGCGTGCTCAAAGTTGTACGTTGATTGCTCAACTTCGTTCTGGTGGAAAATATCACCATACGTCACTTTGCCTAAAGGACCATCAGTCCATACTAGGTCGTAAACAGAATCAACGTTCTGAATGTACATCGCAAGACGCTCGATACCGTAAGTGATTTCACCTGTTACAGGTTTACACTCAAGGCCACCAACCTGCTGGAAGTAAGTAAACTGTGTTACTTCCATGCCGTTTAGCCAAACTTCCCAGCCTAGACCCCAAGCACCCAATGTTGGGTTTTCCCAGTTGTCTTCAACAAAACGGATGTCGTGCACTTTAGTATCGATACCGAGTACTTCTAATGAGCCTAAGTACAGTTCTTGAATGTTGTCTGGCGATGGTTTTAGCATCACTTGGAACTGGTAGTAGTGCTGTAGACGGTTAGGGTTTTCGCCGTAACGACCGTCAGTTGGTCGGCGAGATGGTTGTACATACGCTGCTGCAATTGGTTCTGGACCTAGAGCACGTAAACATGTCATTGGGTGAGAAGTACCTGCGCCCACTTCCATGTCTAGGGGTTGCACAATAGTACAACCTTGTTGGCCCCAGTAATCCTGCAGCGCGAGGATCATGCCCTGAAAGGTTTTAATATCGTATTTCTGCATTGTCAGCTTCGCGAGATTAGTGGATTAAAAAGAGTAATAATCCAGTATACCTCGCCAACCCTGAGGCGAGTAGGGGCAGTGCGTGTTTTTTACACATCTGTTGGGGGATTTACCAAAATTCTTCCAGCTTTTCTCCTTTTTTATTTTGCATTAAGGGAATTTTTACATTCTTTTGATGCCTCATATACCGTTGTTGATTACAATACATAAAAAGTATTATTAGGTTTAATGGCCTAGTAGCATAAATTTCAATTTTTTCGATCTTCGGATCGAGTATACGGATACTTAAAAAAGATGGCTCAAATTCAAGCAATGGCATCTAAAAAGTGGGTGCGCGCTGCAGTACTTTCTGTTGTGGCTTCTGTAACTATGGCTGGTTGTTCAACTGTAAATCCATACACAGGTGAATCACAAACAGCGAAAGGCACTGGTGGCTCAATCATTGGTGCACTTGCTGGAGCTGCAATTGGTGTTGCTTCTTCAAGCAAGCACGACCGCGGTAAAGGTGCTCTGATTGGCGCTGCTGCTGGTGCTGCACTTGGTGGCGGTATTGGTTACTACATGGATGTGCAAGAAGCGAAACTACGTCAGCAATTAGCATCTTCAGGTATCAGTGTTACCCGTGATGGTAATAACATCATTCTTAACATGCCAAACGAAATTACGTTTGGTTTTGATCAGGCAAATTTAAATGATCGTGCGATGAATGCTCTGCATAACGTAGCGATTGTGGCTAAAGAATACGAAAAAACACAGTTAAATGTATTAGGTTTCACTGATAGCAAAGGCGCTGAAGCATACAATCTTCGCCTATCTCAAGTTCGTGCAGATGCGGTTGCTAACTACTTAATCCGTCAAGGTGTGAATGCTAATCGTGTGGTATCTCAAGGTCGTGGTGAGTCTAATCCAATCGCTTCTAATAGTACGGCGAACGGTCGTGCGCAAAACCGTCGTGTAGAAATTATTCTTTCTCCACTGGGTTAATTTTACCTTTAGCGTGATCAAACGGTGAGCGTTGGCTCACCGTTTTTGTATCTATAGAATGATCATTAATGGTTAAAATACCCGCTTTTCTTTGTTACACTTAGCTTTCCTTTGGGGAGTAGCCTCTCGCACTTTGCGAGATAATTATCAACATAATCGAAGCAAAATCTTCGTGGTAATTATGATTTATCCAGCGCGATAAATTTGGCAAGACCAACGGCAAACAACACAAACCGGGGTGGGAGTGTATGTTTTGCTATTGGTATCAATAATTCCCGCCCCAGAGAGTATGTTGTGAGTGTTTTAGCTGTTTCTATTACGTCTGTTGCTTTAGCCGAAATTGGTGATAAGACCCAACTTTTATCCCTACTGTTAGCCAGTCGATATCGCAAACCCTTTCCCATTATTTGTGCCATTTTTCTTGCGACTATCGTTAATCATGCATTAGCTGCATGGCTTGGTGTCGCTATTGCTGATTACTTAACACCGAATATTTTAAAGTGGGTGTTAGTGGTGAGTTTTATTTTAATGGCTGGCTGGATTTTAATTCCCGATAAACTCGATGATGAAGAAAAATTATCAAATCGAGGCCCTTTCATTGCCAGTTTTATTGCGTTCTTTATCGCGGAAATTGGTGATAAAACCCAAATCGCTACGACGATGCTAGGGGCTAAATACCATGATGCACTAATGTGGGTTGTGCTTGGTACGACGATTGGAATGTTGTTGGCCAATGTTCCCGTGGTTCTTATTGGTAAGTTATCAGCTGAAAAAATGCCGCTAGGACTGATACGTAAAATTACTGCTGCGCTCTTTATTTTCTTAGCTGCAGGTGCTGCGTTTGGTATGTAGATATCACTGATCGTTTCATGTGAAACATGACTTTATTGCCTAGCAGGAGTCAGTGCTTTGTTTCATTATGATGAAGTGTGATAGCACGATATGAAGCGTTAATTCTCTCATGCTAGAGTAAATGAAGTTATGTCATTGGTTCGTTTTGCTGTAATTGCAGGAGGGAGTATGGCTCAGTTTCTCGCGCTATCGCTGAAAAGCCAATGTTGGTTATTTCACTTGGCATTGGTGCTGAATATCTTTGGTATGGTCTTAACGGACATGTGGCTTCCTATGGTAGTAGGGGCGCTTGTTACCTTATATCTGGCGTTAGATTCATTAGTTCGATTGCGTTATGTCTTACCGCTTAAAAAAGAAATACGTGATTTGCATAATGAGTTAGCAGCATTACGTCAAAAAATGAATGATGTGTAGTGTTCTTTCACGTTAGAGATAATGTGATAGTAATTAAAAAGGCAGCCTAATTTAAAGGGCTGCCTTTTTTGTTATTTATTTTGGTATTTTTGTCAGTGCTTAGTTGGTGCCTTTTTGGATCAAAAAGCGATAAGGAACGCTTTCTGTTTCTGCGGCAAGCAGTGTGTGATCCATAAAGCGGCAAAAACTGGGAATATCGCGTGTCGTTGACGGATCGTCAGCCAATACCAATAGGGTTTCGCCTTCGGCCATTTTCCTTACCGTTTTACGAACCATCATCACAGGCTCAGGGCAGCGTAGTCCTTGCGCTTCTAGGCTGTGGGTCGGATTATCAAAAATAGCAGTCATAACATACACATCTAATTAGTAAGTGGTAGATCATACTTATGGACAAGAATTAATCAATAACACTTGGCAAATCAAGATATACTGTGTAACGTAATTAACAAGTTATTAACTTTTCTTTCTGAAGGATTAGGGGGAAGTAGTATGCTGACATCAATGGATAGACTGACAATTTATGCCGTGCTGTGTTTTATCTCGTTCTGCACCATCATGTTAACCAGTTCAAATGATATGGGCATTTTTGCTATTGGCGGCCTGTTTTCAGCGGCTCTTGGATTATGGTTTGAACTGACCAGCGATGCTGAATTGGAAGAAGAAAACTAATTTATTCATAACCAACACCCATCATCTTGGGTTTTCCCGCGATTAAAGCGGGATTTTTTTTATCTATCCCCTCATAATATTGTCACATTTGATTAATTCCGAGTCCCTGAGAGCCTGATGGAACTAGAAGAAGTTTATCGTCGTGACTTAAATTTGTTGGTAGCACTGAAAGTTCTTTTGGATGAAGGAAGCGTTAGTCGTGCAGCTGTTCGTTTGAATTTAAGCCAATCAGCCATGAGCCGTGTGTTAGGTCGATTACGTGATTTATTACATGATCCCTTATTTACCCGACAGGGGCAGGCACTAATTCCAACTCAACGAGCATTAGAGATCAATGAGCTGTTAAATGACCCTTTGGAGTCGTTACGTCTTTTATTAACGCCTAATGATTTTCAGCCTAGCCAGTGTGATCAGCGGTTCAAAATTGCGACAACAGACTATGCGATGCAAACCATTTTGCCTTTTGCTTTGCCGCGAATTTATCAAGAAGCGCCACATATCTCATTAGAGTTTGCACCACTGCAACATGATCACCTATTGGGGCAATTAACCAGTGACGGTTGTGACATGGCAATTTGTCGCCCTGTTGGAGATATTGATTCACTTTGTCATCAGCAACTTGGTTTAGTGAGTGTATTTTGCTTGATAGCATCCGATCACCCGTTAGCTAATAAGCCCTTAACGTTTGATGATTACCTGACGTACCCTCATGCCATGATAGCGATTAGTGATGGAGTTAAGTCATTAATTGATGATGAGTTGCGTGGCTACCCTGAACTTAAATTGGTGCTACGGGCATACCACTTAGAAGCCGCATTAGCGGTGCTCAAGATCATGCCGCTGATTATTACCGTTCCTGCCGATCTCGCGTATTTAGTCGCAGAACGTTATGACTTGGTGGTTAAACCGCTGCCGTTTGAGTTTAAACCGTTTGATTACTCTCTTATTTGGCATTCACGGTGTGAGCATTCAGCATCGCAAATATGGCTACGTAATATTATAAAAGAAGAGTGTAGTCGGCTGATTGATTCGCGGATCCTTGATATGGGTTTAATAAAGTAGCGGATAACAAAAAGGCCAGCACAATGACTGACCTTCTTAGTTGGTGTGGGGTTATCGATTAAAGCTTGATAACGACACGACCTGTGATTTGACCATTAGTGATCGCTTCAGCACATTCTGCAACTTCTTCAAGTTCTACTTCGCGACAAGCTTGTTCAAAGTAGCTTGCTGGTAGAATTTCAGATAGACGTTGCCAAGCTTGTTGACGTTTCTCGAACGGACACATTACAGAATCTACACCTTGTAGGCGAACGTTACGAAGAATAAATGGCATTACTGTTGTTGGTAAATCAAAACCGCCAGCAAGACCACAAATAGCAACCGCACCATTGTAGTTAATTTGGCTCAATACTTTTGCCAATACTTTGCTACCAACAGTATCAATAGCACCAGCCCATAGTTGTTTATCTAATGGGCGAGCAGGCTCTTCAAATACGCTACGCTCAATAATTGTTGTTGCGCCAAGCTTTTTCAGTAGGTCGCCATTAACTTCTGCGCGACCTGTCACTGCCGCTACTTTGTAGCCTAGTTGAGAAAGTAAAGTCACAGCAACAGAGCCAACACCGCCACTTGCACCTGTAACTAAAATTTCACCGTCTTCTGGTTTTACATCAGCATCAATAAGCGCTTGTACACAAAGCATTGCTGTTAAGCCTGCAGTACCAATCATCATGGCTTGCTTGCCATCGAATTTTTCAGGTAGCGGTACTAACCAATCTGCTTTTAGGCGTGCTTTTTCTGCCATGCCACCCCAGTGACCTTCACCGACACCCCAGCCAGTTAAGACAACTTTATCACCAGCTTTGTAACGGTTATCTGAAGACTCAGCGACAGTACCCGTTAGATCGACACCTGGAACCATTGGGAATTGACGAACAATGCGACCTTTACCGGTGATCGCTAAACCATCTTTGTAATTCAGTGAAGAGTAATCAACATTAATTAATACATCACCTTCAGGAAGCTCTGATGTTTCTAGCTGACGAATACCTGCAATTGTTTTTTTATCTTCTTGTTCTAGTACGAGTGCTTTAAACATAGCAATGCTCCGGTAAATTCATGTTCGACAGTGAATGTAAGATAAGTGTATATCGACTTTTAGTGATGAATAAAATGAAACTTAATCATGGTATCTATGTACACCTAGCATATATTCGTTGAAATCGTCTTTTATCTTTTAGGTAGATAGTCTGATTGAGTATATCCCTAATATAAAAAATAAATAGCGAGAATAAAAAAAGCTTACCGTGAGGGTAAGCTTTTTGTGTCAGAAGCGTGTCTATTATTCTACGCGTTCAAAAATGGTCGCAATACCTTGACCAAGACCAATACACATGGTCGCTAAACCAAACTCAACGTCATGGCTTTCCATTAAGTTTATTAATGTGGTTGAAATACGAGAGCCTGAACAGCCAAGAGGATGCCCAAGTGCAATCGCACCGCCATTGAGATTGACTTTTTCATCCATTTTATCGAGTAGACCTAAGTCTTTTGCGCAAGGGAGCGATTGCGCTGCAAAGGCTTCATTGAGTTCTATCATTCCGATGTCATCGATGGTTAAGCCCGCTCGTTTGAGTGCTTTTTGAGTTGCAGGTACTGGGCCATAGCCCATAATCGAAGGATCGCAGCCTGCAACGGCCATCGATTTTACGCGCGCACGAATACGGAGCCCTAAATCACGAGCATGTTGCTCATCCATTAATAACATAGCAGATGCACCATCAGATAAGGCCGAAGAGGTACCTGCGGTAACCGTACCATTAACGGGATCGAAAACAGGGCGAAGCTGACTCAAGGTTTCTACGGTGGTTTCAGGACGAATAACTTCATCGGTTTCAAAGCGCTTTAAAATCCCATCGCTATCGTGACCTTCTGTGGCGAGTATTTCGTTATTAAAACGTCCTTCAACTGTGGCTGCGTAAGCTCGTTGATGAGAGCGTGCAGCAAAGGCATCTTGCATTTCTCGACTGATACCATGCATTCGACCTAGCATTTCAGCGGTTAGTCCCATCATACCTGCCGCTTTTGCAACGGATTTTGACAGACCCGGGTGGAAATCAACACCATGGTTCATTGGTACATGTCCCATGTGTTCAACGCCACCGATAATGCACGTTTTCGCGTCACCAACCATGATTGCGCGGGTTGCATCATGTATCGCCTGCATTGATGAACCACATAAGCGATTAACCGTTGTCGCACCAACAGAATGGGGAATGCCTGCTAAGAGTGCGGCATTACGTGCGACATTAAAACCTTGCTCTAAGGTTTGCTGAACACAGCCCCAGTAAATATCTTCAATATTGTTTGGATCGAGTTGTGGGTTACGCTCAAGCAAACCTTTCATTAAGTGAGCAGAAAGATCTTCGGCGCGAACGTTCCTATAAGCCCCAGCTTTTGAACGTCCCATCGGGGTGCGGATACAATCAACAATTACAACGTTATTCATAATGATGCCCTCATCCTTAAGCGTTCAGGTTAGTGGTATGGTTATAGTACGTTTCGCCTTTAGTGGCTTTTTCTCGTAGTCCTTTTGGTACTTCATACAATGCACCTAATTCGGCATATTGATCGGCCAGTGCAACATAATTGGCAAGCCCTAAGCTATCAAGGTAACGGAACACACCACCTCTAAATGGTGGGAAACCTAAACCGTACACCAACGCCATATCGGCTTCGGCTGGCGTGGCGATAATGTTTTCTTCTAAACAACGCACCACTTCATTAATCATAGGGATCATCATACGAGCGATAATAGCGTCGCTGGTAAACGCTGTATTTGGTTGGCAAACAGGGGCGAGAAGTGCTTCTGTCTTATCTGACACGGCTTTTTTCGGTTTACCTTTACGATCGATAGAGTAGCTAAAGAAACCATGGCCGTTTTTCTGACCGAAACGCTGTGCTTCAAACATCACATCAATGGCATCTTTACCATTTTTCCCCATACGATCAGGGAAACCTTCTGCCATGACCGCTTGCGCGTGATGCGCCGTATCAATACCGACAACATCGAGTAGATAAGCAGGACCCATTGGCCAACCAAACTCTTTTTCCATGACTTTATCGATTTGAATGTAATCAGCCCCATCTTTAAGCAATAAGCTAAAGCCAGCAAAGTAAGGGAAGAGCACGCGGTTCACAAAGAACCCTGGGCAGTCATTAACAACAATTGGTGATTTACCCATTTTCGCAGCATAAGCGACAACGCGATCAATGGTCTCTTTTGATGTTTTTTCACCGCGAATGATCTCAACTAATGGCATGCGATGAACGGGGTTGAAAAAATGCATGCCACAGAAATTTTCAGGACGTTTAAGTGATTTGGCTAGTAGGTTAATTGGAATAGTTGAGGTATTTGAAGCAATCACGGTGTCGTCGGTAACTTGGTTTTCAACATCAGCTAATACCGCCGCTTTTACTTTTGGATTTTCAACGACAGCTTCCACTACGATATCGACACTGTCTGCGCCAGCGTAATGTAAACTCGGAGTAATGGATGACAGAACGGAAGCCATTTTTAAACCATCAATACGCTTACGCTCAAGTTGTTTATTTAACAGCTTGGCTGCTTCATTCATGCCTAAGCTCAATGAAGCTTCAGCAATATCTTTCATTAAAACAGGCGTGCCTTTTAGCGCTGATTGATAGGCGATACCACCACCCATAATACCTGCGCCTAATACCATGGCGTGCTCTGTCGGTTTTGCTGATTTTGACGCTTTTTTGGCTTGGCTTTTAATATATTGATCGTTTAAGAAAATGCTAACCAATGCTTGAGCAACATCGGTTTTGGCTAATTGAACAAAATGCTGGTTTTCTATCACTAATGCTTCATCTCGAGCGCATCGTGCGGCTTGTTCGATAGTAGCCACAGCAGCCATAGGTGCAGGGTAATGTTTACCAGCGACTTTGGCGACCATACCTTTGGCTGTCGAGAAGCTCATAGTGGCTTCTATTTTATTAAGCGAGAGCGGTGCTTGTTTTTGTTTTCGACGTTGTTGCCAGTCTAGTTTTCCTTCAATCGCACTTTTTATCATTGCCAGTGCGGCGCACTTCAAGTTGTCAGTTTCAACAACAGCATCAACCAGTCCCAACTTTAAAGCGTCTTGTGCTTTCTTATCTTTACCTGCGGTAATGATTTCCATTGCTGAATCAGCACCAATTAAACGCGGCAGTCTTACAGTGCCACCAAAGCCCGGCATGATCCCTAGCTTGGTTTCAGGCAGGCCAATACGTGCTTTGGTGTCAGCAACACGAAAATCTGTAGCAAGTACACACTCACAACCGCCACCTAACGCATAACCATTAATGGCTGAAAGCGTCGGTACAGGGAGATCTTCAAGCTTATTAAAGATGTCATTGGCATGAGAAAGCCATTGTGAAAGTTCTTGTTCTGGTTTGGCAAATAGTCCGAGAAACTCAGTAATATCCGCACCGACAATAAAGGCGTCTTTTGCTGAGGTAATGATTACCCCTTTTAAATCGGGTTGCTGATACAACGCATTAAGTGCTTGGTTGAAGCTTTCCAGTGTCGAAATATTGAATTTATTCACTGGGCCTTGAGCATTAAGGTTGATCTCCGCAATACCATCTTCCAGATAGCTAACGGATAGGGTTTCACCTTGGTAAATCATGTTCTATCTCCATATGTTCCAGTCTACGCTGGATTTGGTTTGATTTAACTGGTTTGACCTGTTGTAGGTATAAACTAAGTGTGAACCCTAAAAGAAACAAATTCAAACACTAATTTAAACATTTGTTTAACATTTATGATGAATGACTCAACTTCAAGACAAGGTGTGAGTTGACGCATGGCGTAATAACAGGGTGTTAACGACAGCACTATGAGATAGAGAGGAATGTGGTATCCTGCCACCCCTTTATCATTAAGGCGTAAATAATGTCGAATTCTGAACCTTATCTTGTTCCTACTGCAGAAGTGATATTTGAAGAAGAGATCAAGAAAAGTCGCTTTATTACTTATTTAGCGCATACCCCTAATATTGAGGCTGCGAAACTGTTCGTACAGCAAATTAAAGAGCGTCACCATGATGCGCGCCATAATTGCTGGGCATTTGTCGCTGGTCGCCCGAGTGACTCAATGAAATGGGGGTTTAGTGATGATGGCGAACCATCAGGCACCGCTGGTAAGCCTATATTGGCCCAGCTAACAGGCTCTGGTGTTGGTGAAATGACCGCTGTTGTAACACGTTACTATGGTGGTATTCGTTTAGGTACTGGTGGGTTAGTAAAAGCTTATGGTGGTGGGGTACAGCAAGCCCTGACATTACTCGAAACAAAAGAAAAAGTGATCACTTCAACATTGCATTTGAGTTGTGAATATAATCAAGTGTCTTTAGTTGAAGCATTATTAAGTGAATACAATGGCACTCAGTTACATGCCGATTATGGTAATCAAGTCACTATGCAGATAGAGCTAGATAATCGTATAGTGGAAGAGTTTCGTGCCAAATTAACCAATCGTAGTGGCGGGCGCATCATTGTAGGCTCGGCTTCAGATACATAATCATTTCCATATTAAGGTGAGAGCCGCTTAGGCCATGCAATTTCGTTCAATTATTCGAATCGTCGGGCTATTGCTCGCGTTATTTAGTGTCACCATGCTTATCCCTGCACTGGTGGCATTGATCTATCGTGATGGTGCGGGTTTCCCGTTTGTCGTGACGTTTTTTATTCTTATTACAGGTGGTGGCTTATTGTGGCTACCAAACCGACAACATCGCCATGAACTAAAAGCTCGAGACGGTTTTCTTATTGTTGTCTTATTTTGGGTGGTTATTGGTAGTGCCGGTGCAATCCCATTTTTATTATCTAAAACACCTGATTTGTCAGTCGCAGACTCCTTTTTTGAATCATTTTCCGCGCTGACAACCACAGGAGCGACCGTTATTGTCGGCCTTGACTATCTGCCTAAAGCGATTTTGTTTTATCGCCAGTTATTACAGTGGTTTGGTGGTATGGGGATCATCGTACTTGCTGTCGCCATTTTACCCGTACTGGGTATCGGTGGGATGCAGTTATATCGAGCAGAAATTCCGGGACCGGTAAAAGACAGTAAGATGACGCCGCGTATTGCTGAGACAGCAAAAACCTTGTGGTATATCTATCTTGCCTTAACCATTGCTTGCGCACTCGCATTTTGGTTAGCAGGGATGTCAGCTTTTGATGCTATCTCACATAGTTTCTCAACTATCGCTATTGGTGGTTTTTCTACCCACGATGCCAGTATCGGGTATTTTAATAGCCCCACGATTAATATGATCACCGTGGTGTTTCTTTTAATTTCAGCGTGTAATTTTTCTTTGCACTTTGCTGCCTTCGGTAATGGTGGTGTGCACTTAAGAACCTATTGGCGTGATCCTGAGTTTCGCGCATTTCTCGGTGCGCAGGTGATTTTATTTGGTATCTGCTTTGGTTTATTACTCAAACATAGCCCTTATGATTCCTATTTTACGGCGTTTGATCAGGCGTTATTTCAAACCGTATCTATCTCAACGACCGCAGGGTTTACGACCACAGGATTTTCTGACTGGCCGCTTTTCTTACCGGTGCTGCTTTTATTCTCTTCATTTATAGGAGGATGTGCAGGCTCAACGGGTGGCGGTATGAAAGTGATAAGAATTTTACTACTTTCTTTGCAAGGTGTACGTGAATTAAAACGTCTTGTTCACCCGCGTGCGGTTTACACGATTAAGTTAGGTAATAAAGCATTACCTCAGCGAGTCGTTGATGCTGTATGGGGGTTTTTCTCGGCTTATGCCTTAGTGTTTGTGGTTTGCATGTTGGCATTAATCGCGACCGGGCTTGATGAGCTGACTGCATTCTCAGCTGTTGCAGCCACACTTAATAATTTAGGCCCCGGTTTAGGAGAAGTCGCTGTCCACTTTGGTGAAGTTAATGATTCCGCAAAATGGATATTAATTATTGCGATGTTATTTGGTCGATTAGAAGTCTTTACATTATTAGTTTTATTTACGCCGACATTCTGGCGTAACTAAAGGAGCATTTATGGAAAAGGTATTGTTGCTGCATTCGAGTTGTGAAGGGCAAACTAAGAAAATTTTAAATCATATTGAGCAACAATTAGGTGAACAGTACCACTGTGACTATGTAGACATTCATAGTGAGCCCAATGTTGATTTTAATTTGTATGATCGTGTGCTTGTTGGCGCCTCTATTCGCTATGGTCACTTCAATAAGAAACTGTATCGATTTATCAATAAATACCAACAAGAACTGTCACAATATAATGTTGCTTTTTTCTGTGTGAATCTTACTGCACGTAAAGAAGGCAAAGATACGCCAGAGGGCAGTGCTTATATTAAGAAGTTCTTAATTAAGTCACCATGGCATCCTGTGTTAATCGGCGTTTTTGCTGGCGCACTAAGATATCCCCGTTATAACTTATTTGATCGCACAATGATTAAGTTGATTATGAAAATCACAGGTGGAGAAACGGATACGACGAAAGAGGTGGAATACACGGATTGGAATAAAGTGAGCGATTTTGCTACGCAATTTAAGCAGCAACGGAATGAAAAATAGGAAGTTGATTGCTTTTTGAACTAACGTGCTCTTTTTTAAAAGAAAAGTTAATTATTGCTTGCTAAGCCTCATTTTGTCTCTATAATGCCGCCACATCGACGCGATAACGGCTTCCAGTAAGGATTTCGGGAAGTGACGATAGGATGAAAGATTTAATAAAATAAGTTGAAAAAAGTGTTTGACACGACAGCTTATTTCGCTAGAATGGCCATCCACTTCAACGAAAGCCTGAAACGTTTAAAAGTTTTAGTTTCGCTGAAGATTGTTCTTTAACAATTTGACCATGCAATCTGTGTGGGCACTCGTTGAAAAGTTAAGTCGAAAGATTTATCAATGATACTAGTGACCAATACAAATAACTCATCTCTTTATAGAGAAGGATTATTTGGCACAGTCAATTCAAATATCCTAACTAGCTTCTAGTTAGCGGTATTTTAACAGTATTCATTGAGCCGGTCGAAAGACCAACAAAACTTTAATTGAAGAGTTTGATCATGGCTCAGATTGAACGCTGGCGGCAGGCCTAACACATGCAAGTCGAGCGGTAACAGATTGATAGCTTGCTATCAATGCTGACGAGCGGCGGACGGGTGA
>NZ_PYNW01000019.1 GCF_003026105.1 Photobacterium sp. GB-56
TTGTAACTGGTCGTGTTGAGCAAGGTATCATCAAAGTTGGTGACGAAGTTGCTATCGTTGGTATCGTAGACACTATTACAACTACTTGTACTGGTGTTGAGATGTTCCGTAAGCTTCTTGACGAAGGCCGTGCTGGTGAGAACGTTGGTGTTCTTCTACGTGGTACTAAGCGTGATGAAGTTCAACGTGGTCAAGTACTTGCTAAGCCAGGTTCAATCACTCCACACACAACTTTCACTTCAGAAATCTATGTGCTTTCTAAAGATGAAGGTGGTCGTCACACTCCTTTCTTCAAAGGTTACCGTCCACAGTTCTACTTCCGTACAACTGACGTAACTGGTACTATCGAGTTACCAGAAGGCGTTGAAATGGTAATGCCTGGTGATAACATCGCTATGACTGTTACTCTAATCGCACCTATCGCGATGGACGAAGGTCTACGTTTTGCTATCCGTGAAGGTGGCCGTACAGTTGGTGCTGGTGTTGTTGCAACTATCATTGCATAAGTTACGACGACTTCGTTGAATTTAATTTGACGACAGCGCACAAAAAAGGGCATCATTTGATGCCCTTTTTCTACACTTTAATACAAAAATGCATGTTTTTTGTTCAAGTGATAGAGATAAATTTTCGTAAGATGAAGTTTTTTATTAATGTTATTAAAGGCTTACCCCTTTTTCTTCATCCATGGCCTCGCTATAGCGGGGTTATTTTCGTCTAAATAAAGACTAGTTACAGGTTGGTTGTATGAATGCGAATGCCGAAAACCAAGAAAGCGAAAGCAAAATGGATGGCCTGAAATGGGTCGTAGTTTTTGCTTTGCTAGCTGCTGCTGTGGTTGGTAATTACCTGTACAGTGATGTTTCTGTTGTGCTGCGTACATCTGCAGTAATTGCTTTAGTGGCAGTTGCTGGGATCACTGCTGCATTTACAGCAAAAGGTAAAGCCGCGATTCGTTTTGCAAGTGAGTCGCGCATGGAAGTCCGCAAGGTGGTATGGCCTACTCGTCAGGAAGCTACGCAGACAACCTTTATCGTTCTAGCAGTCACTGTAGTGATGGCGTTAGCCCTTTGGGGTATCGACGGCATTATGGTCCGTTTAGTACGCCTATTTACCGGCGTGTGAGGTAAGAATTCATGAGCGAAGCTCCAAAAAAACGATGGTATGTAGTACAGGCTTTTTCAGGTTTTGAAGGCCGAGTTGCACAGTCACTACGCGAACATATCAAAATGCACGGTATGGAAGAGCACTTTGATGAAGTTCTTGTTCCTACAGAAGAGGTAGTTGAAGTTCGTGCAGGTCAGCGCCGTAAGAGTGAGCGTAAGTTCTTCCCAGGTTACGTACTGGTACAAATGGTGATGAACGACGAAACATGGCACTTAGTACGCAGTATTCCACGTGTTATGGGCTTCATTGGCGGAACTTCTGATCGCCCAGCTCCGATTTCTGATAAAGAAGCGGATGCGATCCTAAACCGTCTACAGCAAGCTAGTGAGTCTCCTGTTCATAAAACAGTATTTGAACCTGGTGAAGTTGTTCGTGTGACTGATGGTCCATTTGCTGATTTCAATGGTACAATTGAATCAGTAGATTACGATAAGAGCCGCGTGAAGGTTTCTGTATCGATTTTCGGTCGTGCAACGCCAGTAGAATTAGAGTTCGGTCAAATCGAAAAGAACTGATCAAATTCTGTTCAAGTTGTATTGTCAGGGGCGTGAGATTAGGCTATAATTTCGCGCCCTTTCGTTAGACGGGGAGTCTGTTTGTTTAAAAATAGACGTTTGAACCCAAATTTAGGTATATAGCAATGGCTAAAAAAGTAGAAGCTTACATCAAGCTGCAAGTTGCAGCTGGTATGGCGAACCCTAGTCCACCAGTTGGTCCAGCTCTTGGTCAACATGGTGTTAACATCATGGAATTCTGTAAAGCGTTTAACGCTAAGACTGACTCAGTAGAGAAAGGTCTTCCAACTCCAGTTGTTATCACTGTTTACAGTGACCGTTCATTCACGTTCGTAACTAAGACTCCACCTGCAGCAGTTCTTCTGCTTAAAGCAGCTGGCCTTAAGTCTGGTTCTGGTCGTCCGAACACTGAGAAAGTAGGTACTGTAACTGACGCTCAGATCCAAGAGATCGCTGAGACTAAAGCTGCAGACATGACTGGTGCTGATATTGAAGCTATGAAGCGTTCAATTGCTGGTACTGCTCGCTCAATGGGCCTAGTGGTAGAGGGTTAATAAGATGGCTAAACTGACTAAGCGCATGCGCGTTATCCGTGACAAAGTTGACTCTACTCGTGAGTACGAAATCAACGAAGCTGTTGCTCTTCTAAAAGAACTAGCTACTGCTAAATTCAATGAAAGTGTTGACGTTGCAGTT
The DNA here is from genome assembly GCF_003026105.1 of Photobacterium sp. GB-56. GTDB lineage: Bacteria > Pseudomonadota > Gammaproteobacteria > Enterobacterales > Vibrionaceae > Photobacterium. The sequence goes on from NZ_PYNW01000019.1 coordinate 2,379, forward strand.
AACCTAGGCATTGATGCACGTAAATCTGACCAAAACGTACGTGGTGCAACTGTACTACCAAACGGTACTGGTCGTGATATCCGTGTTGCTGTATTTACTCAAGGCGCAAACGCTGAAGCTGCTAAAGAAGCTGGCGCTGAGCTTGTAGGTATGGAAGATCTAGCTGATCTAGTTAAGAAAGGCGAGATGAACTTCGACGTAGTTATCGCATCTCCTGATGCAATGCGCGTTGTAGGTCAACTTGGTACTATCTTAGGTCCTCGTGGTCTTATGCCAAACCCTAAAGTTGGTACTGTAACTCCTAACGTTGCTGAAGCAGTTAAAAATGCTAAAGCAGGTCAGGTTCGTTACCGTAACGACAAAAACGGTATCATTCACACTACTATCGGTAAAGTGAACTTCGATGCCGCTCAACTACAAGAGAACTTAGAAGCTCTTCTAGTTGCACTGAAGAAAGCTAAGCCTTCTTCAGCGAAAGGTACTTTCATTAAGAAAGTAAGCATCTCTACTACTATGGGTGCAGGCGTAGCATTAGATCAGAACTCTCTGAAAACTAACGTAGCGTAATAATTTGCAGAAGCGATAAGTTAGTGTATAATTTGTCGCTTCCGAATTCGTGGCTGGGGCTAATTGCTTGCAGTTAGCCTCCGTCAAAGACCGTAGGTGTTTTTCGGAACTTAATATTTACCTACGTAGACGGTGCCAGAGCATGATTGATGTATGTCTTTCTTGGATCTGCGCCGTAAGACTCTCCTGCTATTTGAGCAGTGAGTGGTGTCAAACAATCCAGGAGCAAATCCAATGGCATTAAATCTTCAAGACAAAAAAGCAATTGTTGCTGAAGTCAACGAAGCTGCCAACGGTGCACTTTCTGCTGTTGTTGCTGACTCTCGCGGTGTTACTGTGGGTGCGATGACTACTTTACGTAAGCAAGCTCGTGAAGCTGGCGTATACGTTAAAGTTGTTCGTAACACACTAGCACGCCGTGCAGTGGAAGGAACTGACTTCGAATGTCTACAAGACGTTTTTGTTGGTCCTTCTCTAATCGGTTTCTCTAATGAGCACCCAGGTGCTGCAGCGCGTCTTTTTAAAGACTTCGCTAAAGAGAACAAAGCATTCGAGATCAAAGCAGCTGCATTTGAAGGCGCTGTTGCAAACGTTGAAGTACTAGCAACTCTACCAACTTACGACGAAGCTATCGCACGCTTAATGATGTGCATGAAAGAAGCGTCTGCTGGTAAACTTGTACGTACTATCGCTGCAGTACGTGATCAGAAAGAAGAAGCTGCTGCTTAATAGCAGAGTTTTATCTGATTACTATTTAAACTTATTGTTGACTTTAAAAGAGAATTGTTATGTCTATCACTAACGAGCAAATCCTAGACGCAGTTGCAGAAATGTCTGTAATGCAAGTTGTTGAGCTAATTGAAGCTATGGAAGAAAAATTCGGTGTTACTGCTGCAGCTGCAGTTGTAGCAGGCGGCGCAGCTGCAGATGCAGCTGAAGAGCAAACTGAATTCGACGTAATCCTAACAGCTTGTGGCGCTAACAAAGTTGCTGTAATCAAAGCAGTACGTGGCGCAACTGGTCTTGGTCTTAAAGAAGCTAAAGCAGTAGTTGACGGCGCTCCAGCACCTCTAAAAGAAGGCGTTGAGAAAGCTGAAGCTGAAGCTCTTAAAGCTCAATTAGAAGAAGCTGGTGCTTCTGTTGAAATCAAGTAATAATTATTTGATTTCATAGCCTTTTATGGCTATTGGCTGGTGGCAAATTGCCACCGGCCTTTTTGCGCTGTAGGGCAGTGGTAATTTTCACCTTGTTTTGTATCCACTGTCTAGCAAAAAAACGACCCTGATTTCATTGGGTTGTTCCTACACATAAACAACGTTTAGTCACTACCCCCCGTGTGTATTGGGGTAGTTTGGATCACTTATCAGCGATCTGAGGAACCTATGGTTTACTCTTATACCGAGAAAAAGCGTATCCGTAAGGATTTTGGTAAGCGTCCGCAAGTGTTGGATGCTCCATACTTGCTGTCGATCCAGCTTGATTCTTTCCAAAAATTTATCGAGCAGGATCCAGAAGGGCATTACGGTCTAGAAGCTGCCTTTCGCTCTGTTTTTCCAATCCAGAGCTACAATGGCAATTCCGAGCTGCAATACGTTAGCTATCGTCTCGGTGAGCCGGTCTTCGATGTTAAAGAATGTCAGATTCGTGGCGTAACTTATTCTGCTCCACTGCGTGTGAAGCTACGTCTTGTCATGTACGATAAAGACGCGCCGGCTGGCACTGTAAAAGACATTAAAGAACAAGAAGTTTACATGGGCGAAATTCCGCTCATGACAGATAACGGTACATTCGTTATTAACGGTACCGAGAGGGTTATCGTATCCCAGCTACACCGTAGCCCGGGTGTCTTCTTCGACAGCGATAAGGGTAAGACCCACTCCTCAGGTAAAGTGTTATATAACGCTCGCGTAATCCCTTACCGTGGTTCATGGTTGGATTTCGAGTTCGATCCTAAGGACAGTGTATTCGTACGTATCGACCGTCGTCGTAAATTACCTGCGTCTATCATCCTTCGTGCACTTAACTACACAACAGAACAGATCCTTGACATGTTCTTCGAAAAAATTCATTTCGAAGTTCAAGGTAAATCTCTTGTTATGGAGTTGGTACCGGATCGTCTACGTGGCGAAACTGCAAGCTTTGATATTGAAGCGAACGGTACAGTTTACGTAGAGCAAGGTCGTCGTATCACTGCTCGTCATATTCGCCAATTAGGCAAAGATGGCATTGATCACATCGAAGTACCAGTTGAGTACATCGTTGGTAAGATCGCATCACGCGATTACATCAACGAAGAAACCGGTGAACTGATTGTAGCGGCTAACCAGGAATTAAGCCTGGAAGCATTAGCACTTCTATCTCAGGCGGGTCACAAGTCTATTGAAGTTCTGTTTACGAACGATTTAGACCACGGTCCTTACATGTCAGATACCCTACGTATCGACAACACAACTGACCGTTTAAGTGCATTGGTAGAAATCTACCGTATGATGCGCCCTGGCGAGCCACCAACACGTGAAGCAGCTGAGCAACTTTTTGAAAGCTTGTTCTTCTCAGAAGATCGTTACGATCTATCTGCTGTTGGCCGTATGAAGTTCAACAGTTCTCTACTTCGTGAAGAGACTACAGGTCCTGGTATCTTAGACCACGCAGACATCATTGATGTTATGCGTAAACTGATCGATATCCGTAACGGTAAAGGTGAAGTTGATGATATCGACCACCTTGGTAACCGTCGTATTCGTTCTGTTGGCGAAATGGCTGAAAACCAATTCCGCGTTGGTCTAGTACGTGTTGAGCGTGCTGTTAAAGAGCGTCTAAGCTTAGGCGATCTTGATGCAATCATGCCTCAAGACCTAATTAACGCTAAACCTATTTCTGCGGCAGTGAAAGAGTTCTTCGGCTCTTCTCAGTTGTCACAGTTTATGGACCAAAACAACCCACTGTCAGAAGTTACTCACAAACGTCGTATCTCGGCGCTTGGTCCAGGTGGTCTGACTCGTGAGCGTGCTGGCTTTGAGGTTCGAGACGTACACGCGACGCACTACGGTCGTCTATGTCCTATCGAAACGCCTGAAGGTCCAAACATCGGTCTAATCAACTCGCTATCTGTTTTTGCGCGTTGTAACCCTTACGGTTTCTTGGAAACACCTTACCGTAAAGTGATAGACGGAAAAGTTACAGACGATATCGAATACCTATCAGCAATCGAAGAAGGTCTATACGTTATTGCACAGGCTAACGCCGCGCTTAACGAAGACGGTTCATTTGCTGACGAATTGATCACTGCTCGTCAGAAAGGTGATTCAGGTCTGCACCCACGTGACCATGTTCAATACATGGACGTTGCAACCAACCAGGTTGTATCTGTGGCGGCATCTCTGATCCCGTTCCTAGAACACGATGATGCTAACCGTGCCCTAATGGGTGCGAACATGCAACGTCAGGCAGTTCCAACTATCCGTGCTGATAAGCCGCTAGTAGGTACTGGTATTGAGCGTCAAATCGGTGTTGATTCTGGTGTTACAGCTGTAGCTAAACGTGGTGGTACAGTTCAGTCTGTAGATGCATCTCGTATCGTTATCAAAGTTAACGACGACGAGTTGATCCCTGGTGAAGCAGGTATCGATATCTACAACCTAACTAAGTACACGCGTTCTAACCAGAACACATGTATTAACCAGCGTCCAACCGTGCTACCTGGCGAGCCAGTATCACGCGGTGATGTTCTTGCTGATGGTCCTTCAACAGACCTTGGTGAGCTAGCGCTTGGTCAAAACATGCGTATCGCGTTCATGCCTTGGAACGGTTACAACTTCGAGGATTCCATCTTAGTTTCTGAGCGTGTAGTTCAGGAGGATCGTTTCACAACAATCCACATTCAAGAGCTTTCTTGTGTGGCGCGTGATACGAAGCTGGGTTCTGAAGAAATCACTGCTGATATCCCTAATGTGGGTGAAGCTGCGCTTTCTAAGTTGGACGAGTCAGGTATCGTTTACATCGGTGCTGAAGTGAAGGGTGGTGACATCCTAGTTGGTAAAGTGACACCTAAGGGTGAAACACAACTAACACCAGAAGAGAAGCTTCTACGAGCTATCTTCGGTGAGAAAGCATCTGATGTTAAAGATTCATCTCTACGTGTTCCTGGAAGTGTTACTGGTACGATTATTGACGTACAAGTCTTCACTCGTGACGGCGTTGAGAAAGACAAGCGTGCTCTTGAAATTGAAGAGATGCAGCTGAAAGAAGCGAAGAAAGATATCACAGAAGAATTCCAGATCCTTGAGGGTGGTCTTCTTGCTCGTGTTCGTACGCTTCTACTATCTGCGGGTTACGGCGAAGACAAGATTGCTTCAATGAACCGCGATGCACTATTCGCTGTTACGCTTGATGACGAAGCTTTACAAAACCAGTTGGAACAGCTTGCAGAGCAGTATGATGAACTGAAAGCTGAGTTCGATAAGAAGTTTGAAACTAAGCGTCGTAAGATCACTCAAGGTGATGACCTAGCACCTGGCGTACTTAAGATTGTTAAAGTATACCTAGCTGTTCGTCGTCGCATCCAACCGGGTGATAAGATGGCGGGTCGTCACGGTAACAAGGGTGTTATCTCTAAGATTAACCCTGTTGAAGACATGCCTTACGATGAGAAAGGTCAAACGGTTGATATCGTTCTGAACCCACTGGGTGTACCGTCTCGTATGAACATCGGTCAGATCCTTGAGACTCACTTAGGTCTTGCGGCGAAAGGTATCGGTGACAAACTTAACGATATGCTTAAAGAGCAGCAGGAGTTACACAAGTTCCGTAACTTCCTACAACGCGTATACAACCTAGGTGATACTCGCCAGAAAGTTGATATCGAAGCTCTTACTGATCAGGAAGTGCGTACTCTTGTACAAAACCTTCGTAAAGGTCTACCGATTGCAACACCTGTATTTGATGGCGCACCTGAGTCATCAATTAAAGAGTTGCTAAAATTGGGTGATCTACCTGAATCAGGTCAGCTAACGTTGTTTGATGGCCGTACTGGTGATGCATTTGAGCGTCCTGTAACTGTTGGTTACATGTACATGCTTAAACTGAACCACTTGGTTGATGACAAGATGCACGCCCGTTCTACCGGTTCTTACAGCCTTGTTACTCAGCAGCCGCTGGGTGGTAAAGCTCAGTTCGGTGGTCAGCGTTTTGGTGAGATGGAAGTATGGGCGCTTGAAGCATACGGCGCAGCATATACCCTTCAAGAAATGCTAACCGTTAAGTCAGATGACGTTAACGGCCGTACGAAGATGTATAAAAACATCGTTGACGGTGATCATCGTATGGAACCAGGTATGCCGGAATCATTCAACGTATTGTTGAAAGAAATCCGCTCGTTGGGTATTAACATCGAGCTGGAAGACGAATAAGACTGGGTTAGTCACCTATACTTATTAGTTACTCCGGTATAAATATGAAGGCGCCAGTAGACTGGCGCCTTTATGGGTCAACTCCTCACAGGAGCCGAATGTGAAAGACTTACTTAAGTTTCTGAAAGCACAACATAAGACCGAAGAATTTGATGCAATCAAAATCGGTCTAGCTTCACCTGACATGATCCGTTCATGGTCTTTTGGTGAAGTTAAAAAGCCAGAAACAATCAACTATCGTACCTTCAAGCCTGAGCGTGACGGTCTTTTCTGTGCACGTATCTTTGGCCCAGTAAAAGACTACGAGTGTCTTTGTGGCAAGTACAAGCGCCTGAAGCACCGTGGTGTGATCTGTGAAAAATGTGGTGTTGAAGTTACTCAGACTAAAGTACGCCGTGAGCGTATGGGTCACATTGAGCTTGCTTCACCTGTTGCCCACATCTGGTTCTTAAAGTCACTGCCATCTCGTATCGGTTTGTTAATGGACATGCCTCTACGTGATATCGAGCGTGTACTTTACTTTGAATCATACGTAGTTATTGAACCTGGTATGACCAACCTTGAGCGTAGCCAGCTGCTTTCTGAAGAGCAGTACTTGGATGCACTTGAAGAGTGGGGCGACGAGTTCGACGCTAAGATGGGCGCAGAAGCGGTTAAAGCACTTTTAGGCAACATGGACCTAAATGCTGAAATCGAAAATATGCGTGAAGAGTTAGAAGAAACTAACTCTGAAACTAAGCGTAAGAAGCTAACTAAGCGTCTTAAGCTAGTTGAAGCTTTCCTACAGTCAGGTAACAACCCAGAGTGGATGATCCTGTCTGTACTGCCAGTTCTACCGCCGGACCTACGTCCGTTGGTACCACTAGACGGCGGTCGTTTCGCGACTTCAGATCTGAATGATCTATACCGTCGTGTTATTAACCGTAACAACCGTCTGAAGCGTCTTTTAGACCTGGCTGCTCCTGATATCATCGTACGTAACGAAAAGCGTATGCTTCAGGAATCTGTTGATGCATTGCTAGATAACGGTCGTCGTGGCCGCGCTATCACTGGCTCTAACAAGCGTCCTCTGAAATCTCTTGCTGATATGATCAAGGGTAAACAAGGTCGTTTCCGTCAGAACCTTCTTGGTAAGCGTGTAGACTACTCAGGTCGTTCTGTTATCACAGTAGGTCCATACCTACGTCTGCATCAGTGTGGTCTTCCTAAGAAGATGGCACTAGAGCTATTTAAGCCATTCATCTACGGTAAGTTAGAGACTCGTGGTCTTGCTACGACAATCAAAGCTGCTAAGAAGATGGTTGAGCGCGAAGAAGCAGTCGTTTGGGATATCCTAGACGAAGTTATTCGTGAACACCCAGTAATGCTTAACCGTGCACCAACACTGCACCGTCTAGGTATTCAGGCGTTTGAACCAATCCTAATCGAAGGTAAAGCGATTCAGCTTCACCCACTTGTGTGTGCGGCATACAACGCCGACTTCGATGGTGACCAGATGGCGGTTCACTTGCCGTTGACGCTAGAAGCACAGCTAGAAGCACGTGCTCTAATGATGTCAACAAACAACATTCTTTCACCAGCATCTGGTGATCCGATCATCGTACCTTCTCAGGACGTTGTATTGGGTCTTTACTACATGACGCGTGAGAAAATCAACGCGAAAGGTGAAGGCATGTACCTTGCTGGACCAGCTGAAGCTGAGAAAGCATACCGTACTAAGATGGCTGAGCTTCACGCTCGCGTTAAAGTACGTATTACAGAATATGTGAAAGACGAGCAGGGTAACTTTGTTGAGAATTCTCAACTTGTTGATACTACTGTTGGTCGTGCAATGCTATGGCCTATCGTACCGAAAGGTCTGTCATTTAGCCTTGTAAACACTGAAGCACTAGGTAAGAAGCAAATTTCTAAGCTTCTTAACACCTGTTATCGTAAGCTGGGCATGAAAGATACTGTTATCTTTGCTGACCAGATTATGTACACAGGTTTTGCTTACGCTGCACTTTCTGGTGTATCTGTTGGTATCGACGATATGGTTGTACCTGCGGCTAAATACACTAAGATCGCTGAAGCTGAAGCTGAAGTTGCTGAAATCCAAGAGCAGTTCCAATCAGGTCTTGTAACTGCTGGTGAACGTTACAACAAAGTTATCGATATCTGGGCTACAGCGAACGAACAAGTTGCTAAAGCGATGATGGATAACCTGTCTTTCGATACTGTTATTAACCGTGACGGTGAAGAAGAGCAGCAAAAATCGTTCAACAGCGTATACATGATGGCCGACTCTGGTGCTCGTGGTTCTGCTGCACAGATTCGTCAGTTGGCGGGTATGCGTGGTCTGATGGCTAAGCCAGATGGCTCAATCATCGAAACGCCGATCACTGCGAACTTCCGTGAAGGTCTAAACGTACTCCAGTACTTTATCTCTACTCACGGTGCTCGTAAGGGTCTTGCGGATACCGCACTTAAGACAGCAAACTCAGGTTACCTAACGCGTCGTCTAGTAGACGTAGCGCAAGACGTAGTGATCACAGCAGATGACTGTGGTACTTACGCTGGTATCACCATGATGCCTCTAATCGAGGGTGGTGATGTTAAAGAACAACTTGGTGATCGTGTTCTTGGTCGTGTTGTTGCTGAAGACGTTCTAAAACCGGGTACAGAAGAAGTTCTAGCACCACGTAATACGCTTCTTGATGAGAAGTGGTGTGAGATCCTAGAAGCAAACTCTGTAGACCAAGTTAAAGTACGTTCAGTTGTAACGTGTGAAAATGACTTCGGTTGTTGTAAGTTCTGTTACGGTCGTGACCTTGCTCGTGGTCACTTGGTTAACTCTGGTGAGGCAGTGGGTGTTGTTGCTGCTCAGTCAATCGGTGAACCGGGTACACAGCTTACGATGCGTACGTTCCACATCGGTGGTGCGGCATCAGCAGCAGCAGCAGACAATAGCGTTGTAGTGAAAACTACAGGTTCTATGAAGCTGCACAATGCTAAGTTCGTAACGAACAATGCTGGCAAGCTTGTAATTACTTCTCGTGCATCTGAACTAAGCATCATTGATGAGTTCGGCCGTACGAAAGAGAACTACAAACTGTCTTACGGTACTATTTTAAGCAAAGGTGACGGTGCAGACGTTGTTGCTGGTGAAACAGTAGCAAACTGGGAAGCGCACACCATGCCAATCATCACTGAAGTGGCTGGTCGTATCCAGTTCGTTGACATGATCGACGGCGTAACAGTTTCTCGTCAAACAGATGACCTAACAGGTCTATCTTCAAGCGAAGTAACTGATGCAGCAGCTCGTCCAGCAGCAGGTAAAGATATGCGTCCAGCTATCAAACTTGTTGATGCTGATGGTAATGATGTAATGATCCCTGGTACTGATATGCCAGCTCAATACTTCCTACCTGGTAAGGCGATTGTTCAGCTTGACGACGGCGCTATGGTTGGTATCGGTGATACGCTTGCACGTATTCCGCAAAAATCTGGCGGTAACAAGGATATCACGGGTGGTCTACCACGCGTTGCTGACTTGTTCGAAGCACGTAAGCCAAAAGAACCAGCTATCTTGGCAGAAATTACCGGTACAGTATCGTTCGGTAAAGAAACTAAAGGTAAGCGTCGTTTGATCATCACACCAAGTGAAGGTCAGCCGTACGAAGAGATGATCCTGAAGCATCGCCAACTTAACGTTTTCGAAGGCGAAAAAGTTGAGAAGGGTGACGTAATCGCTGATGGTCCAGAAACTCCGCACGATATTCTACGTCTACGTGGTGTACACGCAGTTGCAGAATACATCGTTAACGAAGTTCAGGAAGTTTACCGTCTACAGGGCGTTAAGATTAATGATAAGCACATTGAGACTATCATTCGTCAGATGCTACGTAAGGTAACTATCACTGTTGCTGGTGATTCTGAGTTCCTAGAAGGCGAGCAAGTTGAATTCTCTCGCGTAACGATTGCTAACCGTCAGCTTGAAGCTGAAGGTAAGACTCCTGCAAGTTACTCTCGTGACTTACTAGGTATCACTAAAGCATCGCTTGCGACTGAGTCATTCATCTCAGCAGCATCGTTCCAGGAAACAACGCGCGTACTAACAGAAGCTGCTGTTTCTGGTAAGCGTGATGACCTACGTGGTCTGAAAGAGAACGTAATCGTGGGTCGTCTGATCCCAGCGGGTACAGGTTTCTCTTACCACCAACGTCGTCAATTGCAGCGTGATGTTGAGCTTGAGCCAGTAGCACCACAAGTTGATGCAGAGCAAGCCTCTCAAGACTTAGCGGCACTATTGAATGCAGGTCTTAACGACGAGAATTAATTCTCAACGTAACTGATTCTAAAAGGCATCCTTCGGGGTGCCTTTTTTATTGTTTGTAATAAATATCAGGCTAGTGGACGGGTTATGTAAGAGGGAAAAAGAAGGTGTTGGATAGTGTGTAATGAAGTGGCAGCCTATGTTACTGCCACATATTATAATGGCTAGGCTATGCGCCAGGAGGGCAAGATAGACTGTCGCTGATCAGCTCAATCAGTTTGTCTTCAAGGGCAAAGCGAAGTTCCATTAGCTCACCCACTTGAGATAAATCTTCATCAAATTTTTCAAGTAAATCGTCTTTTTTGACTTCACTGTATTTATCATTGAAGTTCAATAATGGATCTGTCGTTAAAGTGATTTTTGCGTAAAGAGTGGAAATTTCTTCGGTAGGTGAATAACCTGTTTGATGCCAGCGCTCCATTACGTTATCGTAAATTTTGAAGTGACCCGCTGAAATATAATCAACCAGAGCTTCACTGAATAACGATAATTGAGAGGCGGTAGGAAGTTGGCGGTTAGCCTCTTCTTTCGGGGCTAAGCCTGCTAGTTTACAAAAATCGATAAGCAGTTGTTGACGCATCATCAGCCATTGGTCAATGACGTCATTATGACCGCCCCATTCTTTTTTGACTTGTTCGAATTTACTAAGCATGAGCACGTCCTCATGGTCATGTCGATATCGTTAAATCGATAGTCGATGATCTTTCTCTTTTAAAGAGAGCTAGTTGTTCGGATAACTACTTGGTTTAAACTTTAGATTGCCAGTAAATTTACGCAGCCGCAAGGATGAAAGTAATAAAAATGTTAAAAAATGAGAATTTGGCATATTGCTGCGAAACCCTGAATGGTAAAATACTACTTGAAAATAGTAAGCTTCCATTGCGAGCAATGTCTGATTTAGCGACTAAGATGAGTGATATTCGACAAATAGGTACGTTTAATGGGATACCTGTTTATTGGGGAGAAGCTAAGTTTTTAGACGATTCAGACGTTTTCTATAGTTTGCGCGAATTATTAAATGAAGATTCAGGGCTTTTTAATCTTGTCGGACGAGCAATCCAATTATCTCATATGCTCTATCAACAACACTTTTGCGGACGCTGTGGTCATGAAGCAATGTTGTGTGAAGACCAATTGGCAATGCAGTGTCAAATTTGTAAGGCAATAGATTATCCACGTGTTTCGCCTTGTATTATTGTCGCGGTACGTAAAGATGAGAAAATTTTGCTCGCGCAGCATCCCCGACATAAAACAGGTATGTATACCGTGATTGCGGGTTTTGTTGAAACCGGTGAAACACTAGAGCAATGTGTTGCACGTGAAGTATTGGAAGAAACAGGCATTACTGTTGCGAATATTCAATACTTTGCTAGTCAGCCGTGGGCATTTCCCTCTAATCTGATGATGGGATTTACTGCTGATTACGCCAGTGGTGATATTAAGCCTGATTATGAAGAGTTAACCGACGCAATCTGGGCTGATGCGGAGCATTTACCTCAGTTACCGCCACAAGGGACAATCGCACGTCGGTTAATAGATCATACGCTGTCTTTTTCAAGCTCGCCCTGTAATGATTAACAATCAGGTTTAACGCGTTATCGTATCGTTATTTCCTATTGATAGAATAAGATATGTTCTATTTTGTTCTGAGTAATGAATGATACAATAAATGCAGAATTTACCCATGGAGTCTCAAATGAGCGAATTAAAGAATGACCGCTACCTACGTGCGTTGTTAAAACAGCCTGTTGATTACACGCCGGTGTGGATGATGCGCCAAGCGGGTCGTTATCTCCCAGAATACCGTGAAACACGTAGCGTTGCAGGTGACTTTATGTCGCTATGTAAGAACGCTGAGCTAGCAAGTGAAGTCACATTGCAGCCACTGAAGCGTTTCCCGCTTGATGCTGCTATCTTGTTCTCAGATATCTTGACGATTCCTGATGCAATGGGTCTTGGCTTATACTTCGAAGCAGGCGAAGGACCTAAATTCCAACGTCCTATTACTTGTAAAGCTGACGTAGATAAAATTGGTTTACCCGATCCTGAAGGTGAGCTGCAATACGTAATGAATGCCGTTCGTCAAATTCGTCATGATCTGCAAGGTGAAGTACCATTGATTGGCTTCTCTGGTAGCCCATGGACATTGGCGACTTACATGGTTGAAGGTGGTAGCTCTAAAGCTTTCACTAAGATCAAGAAGATGATGTATGCAGAGCCACAAACACTACACCTATTGCTAGATAAGTTAGCGGATAGTGTTACTGAATACCTAAATGCACAGATCAAAGCCGGTGCACAGGCTGTGATGGTATTTGATACTTGGGGTGGTGTGTTAACCCCACGTGATTACAACGAATTCTCGCTGCGTTACATGCATAAGATTGTAGATGGCTTAATTCGTGAAAATGAAGGTCGTCGTGTACCAGTTACGCTGTTCACTAAAAATGGTGGCATGTGGCTTGAGCAAATCGCAGCAACGGGCTGTGATGGCGTAGGCTTAGATTGGACCATTGATATCGCAGAAGCGAAACGTCGCATCGGTGATAAGGTTGCACTACAAGGTAATATGGATCCATCCATGCTTTATGCGCAACCTGAACGTATTCGTCAAGAAGTAGCAACGATTCTTGAAGGTTTTGGCGATGGTGGTACAGGCCATGTCTTTAACTTAGGTCATGGTATTCACTTGGATGTTCCGCCTGAAAATGCTGGTGTGTTTGTTGAAGCCGTGCATGAATTATCAAAGCCTTACCATAAGTAATTTGCCAAATTGATATGATAAAACTGAAACCCACGTAATTGCGTGGGTTTTTTTTATCTCTAAACTTGGTCTTTGATTGCTAAATGCTGGTGGACGTATTGGCGAATATAAGGGACGACGTCTAATTCAAACCATGGATTCTTTTTAAGCCAAATGGCATTACGAGGCGATGGGTGAGGCAATGGAATGTAGCGTGGTGCCCATTGTTGCCATTGCCTTACGGTTTCTGTGAGTGTTTTCGGCTTATCTTGTAAATAATAGTTTTGTGCGTATTGTCCGATCAGTAATGTCATACCGATATTAGGCATCAGATCAAGCACTGGCTGATGCCATTTTGGTGCACACTCTGGGCGAGGCGGTAAATCACCAGTTTTCCCTTTTCCGGGATAACATAAACCCATCGGCATAATGGCAATGTGTTCTGGGTTATAGAAGGTATCTTTGTCCAACCCAAGCCATTGGCGTAGACGATCACCGCTAGGATCATTGAATGGGATCCCTGTTTGATGGACTTTTAATCCGGGCGCTTGTCCAATAAGCAATAACCTAGCTTTAGAGCTAAATTGAATCACAGGCCGTGGTACTAGGTGATCTTTGCAGATCTCGCAGTGGTGAATAAGATCGCGTAAGTTATCAACTTGTTTCATCTTAGTTGTACGTTCAAATATAGTTGCACTTTTAATATCCACTTTTAAAATCAATAAGATAATTTAGATCTTGCTGTTGTTTAAAGCGGAGGTAATTAGTTTTGAATATCTCTATGACTTGTTCTGGAAAACTTTCCGCCGCTATATGTGGAGTGATACTTATTTTTGGATGATGCCAAAAAGGATGATCTTGGTTAAGTGGCTCTTGCTTGAACACATCAAGGTAAGCATGGTTGAGCTGTTTATTATCAAGCGCATTAATTAAGTCTGATTCAACAACAGTATTACCTCTACCAACATTGAAAAAAAGTGCATTACGACAGTGCGACCAGCATTGTTGGTTATAGATATCATTCGTGTGTTCTGTTGATGGCAGAATAGAAACAATCACATCAGCCTTGCTGAGTGCGTGCTGCAATTCTGTAATTGGATACGTTTGAGCAAAATCAGTAGAGGCTGATAAGCCTTGCCTGTTGACACCAATGACCGAGAAGTTCAATGCTTTTGCCGTTTTTGCGAGTATACAGCCGATGCTTCCTGTTCCTATGATTACCATGGTTTTGCCACTGACAGATTGATAAGGGATTGGCTGCCATAAAGATTGTGTTTGTTGCTGTGCGTATTGGTGGAAGTGACGATAGTAATTAAGGCACTGACCAATAACATATTCACTGATCAAAGGGCCAAAATATCCTTTAACGTTAGTGAGTAAATAATCTTGTCGTAGGTGAGGTTTAATGAGGGCATCAATGCCTGCAAATGTTGATTGTAACCATTTTAGTTTGGGTAATTGTTCGAGTTGGTTGGCGATCAAAGGAGGATCCGCTAGAATTATGCTTGCTTGCGAAGGATCATCGGTTAAGCAAAGGTCCGGTAACTGCGCCTGTGCCAATAATTGGGTATAGCGTTGTTGTTGCTTTGATATTACTGAAACTTTGATCATGCTTTTCCTTTAGCCTTATTCGTTTATCAAGTAAACTTCACTTCAAATCACTACTGTAGATTATCTCATGCTTAAAAATCCGATCCAGTTACGCTTAGAAAAATTAGAACCGTGGCAACACCTGACATTTATGGTGTCTTTGTGTGAGCGTATGTACCCAAATTATGTATTTTTCTGTGCAGAAACAGGATTTGCTGATTCTTATAAATATCGAGTGATCTTAGATAGCGTCTGGGAGATTTTGACCGTTAAAAACGCCAAAATTAACTTCGAGAATCAGCTAGAAAAATTAGAAGATATGGTGCCAAGCGAAGATGAGTTTGATATCTACGCGGTAAGCCCTGCGATTGATGCGTGTGTTGCACTTGCTGATCTTCTGCATGCGATGTTAGATCGTGATCTTATGATGGAAACAGTGATCAAACTAAGTGCTTTATCGGCAGAAACTGTTGCTAATCTTGAGTACGCACAAACAGGTATCGAGATCACTAACGATAATCAAAAAGAAAATGAAGCAGTATGTGCGGAATGGGATACCCAGTGGGCGATTTTCCGTGCATTAAAAGAAGCAGAAACACGTGATATTGAATTGATTAAAGATCTTCGTGCAGAGTTGCGTGATGAGCCTGTCAGTAATATCGGTATTGAGCTCTAACAGCTAATATCGCCATGACAGTAAAAAAAGAGCCTAAGGGCTCTTTTTTTGTATCGGGTGAAAGTGCGTTGTTCAGCATAAAAATATTTCGTTATATAAGCAAAATATCGTAGAAAAGACGGTTATTTCATCATTTGTATTGTTTGTGTTTCAGTATGTTTGGGATTTGTGAAGTTTTTAGTTCTGGTTTTTAATTTAAAATCCAGTGAATATCACTGCTTGGTGATTTGAATTTGCACCATTACACTTATTTTATTTTGGCTATTGTAATTCGATCCCTTCACCGTTTATAACGTTACAGCGCCGTAGCACATTGTTTATGGCAATAATGGTTTATTCACGAGGAGGTACAATGCATACATTTATAGCAATGACATTCGCTACCTGTTTTTGTGGTCGTAATATTACTGCGCAATATGCGATGTGTGACGGTAATATCCGCCAACTCCTCATGCTCTCTCTAAAACGTATTTAGAGCTGGCTGCTTATATTTAAACATTACTGTCAGCTTGCGAAGAAGCTGATAG
This sequence comes from Photobacterium sp. GB-56, assembly GCF_003026105.1. GTDB lineage: Bacteria > Pseudomonadota > Gammaproteobacteria > Enterobacterales > Vibrionaceae > Photobacterium. The sequence goes on from NZ_PYNW01000019.1 coordinate 18,205, forward strand.
GTCCTTTGAAACATATTCCCATCTCGCTTCCTCCAAGCTGAAAGTCACAATCAAAGGAATACTATGTTAAGTGCACGCAATATTGCCGCATTAGGCTTTATGACATTCGCCATGTATTTAGGCGCGGGAAACTTAATTTTCCCTCCATTCTTAGGTTATCAAGCTGGTGATAACTTTCTAAGTGGCATGACAGGATTTCTTTTAACTGGAGTGGGTTTACCTGCGATTGCGCTGGTGATTGTCGCTTGGGTTCGAGGCTCTGATAACTTAACTGCTGCATTACCGAAACCTTTAGCAACTAGCTTTTGGGTGATGTTGTTTATTGTGATTGGTCCTGCTTTTATTATTCCTCGTACGATCACCGTGGCTTACCAATTTAGTCTTGCTCCCTTCATGGGTGATGTTGGTCTTATCCCTTTTTCTATAGCATTTTGTATCGCCGCTATTTTGTTCTCGTTATATCCCGGTAAGCTGGTGGACACTTTAGGCAAATGGTTAACGCCAATACTGCTAACGATTTTAGGTGTGATGGCTGTTGTCGCTATTTTATATCCTTCAGGTTATGTCACTGAAGCGACGGGAGCTTATGTTAATGGGGCGATGGCTGAAGGTTTAACCCAAGGTTATATGACAATGGATGCGTTAGGATCGATTGGTTTTGGCTGGGTTATCTTCCGTGCTATTGAAGGTATGGGCGTTAAAGAGCCTAAAGCCATTGCAAAATACACCTTAATTGCGGCGCTTATGTATTCAAGTGCAATGGCATTAGTGTACTTGTCTCTTGCTTATATTGGCGTAACAAGCGAAGGGCTGGGATTAAACTTCACTAATGGTGGTGAGATCTTAACCGCTTTCACCAATTATCATTTTGGTGTGTTTGGTACTTTGTTATTAGGTGCGGTATTGGTATTGGCGTGCTTAACAACAGCGATTGGGGTGACAACTGCGGGTAGTGAGTTTTATAGCCGTACTTTCACACCGGTGACCTATCGTAAAAGTGTTATTGTGATTATGGTGCTATCAGGCATTATTGCTAACGTTGGCTTATCGCAATTGTTGAAAGTGACATTACCTGTGGTTGTTGCGTTACACCCTATTGCGATTTCATTACTGATTATTGCACCACTGCGTCATCAATTATCACAAAAGATGGTATTGGCAACCTTAGCCGTTGCGATGATTTTTGGCTGTATTGATGCAACGCATATTCTTGAAGCGATGCCAGCACAGATGGATAAGATACTAGAGGCTAATCTACCGTTATATCACTATTACGCAGGTTGGATTTTGCCGACGGTAATCACCTTGGTTATCGGATTAATTGCGCAGCGTTTGACAGTAAAACGCCAAGTACTGACTAAAGAATACTAATGTACTGAGTGGTTTAAAGAGATAATAAAAAAGGGACCGAAAGGTCCCTTTTTTCATGATGGAGGATTATTTTTCTTCATCATTATTTTGAATTACACCATGCTTTTTCTTCCACTTTTCCCAACGCTGGAAAGCCAGTTGCTGCATGTCAGTATTTTTATCGGCTTCATCGACAATTTCTTCACCTACCAGGCTTTCGAAAATATCTTCTAAGGTCACGAGACCTTGTACTGTGCCGTATTCGTCAACGATTAAGATAAGCTGTGAACGTTCCTGCATTAAGCGCTCAAAAGCCTTAGGTACGCTAACGTTATTCATAATAACGGGTAGTGGGCGCATTAATACACCGAGTTCTTGGCCCCCTTTACCCGCTTGGCTTTCAGCAAATAGCTCTAGGCGGTGAACGAAACCGACAATGTTGTCACTCTGCTCGCTATATACCAATGGACGAGAGAACGGGCTGTTTTTATGCTGAGACAAGAATTCATTAATGGTTTGCTCTGCATCAACACGGAATAGCACCGGACGTGGCGTCATAATTTTCGTTACGCTTACATCACGGAATTGCAGTAAGTTGGTTAGGATTTTTGACTCGCCTTCACCTAACTCACCTGTTTCGTGTGCTAGTAACGCCATTGCTGAAATTTCATCACGTAATTTTGGTTGCTCATGACCGCGTGATAAACGACGAGTAATTTGTTCTGATACCCACACTAGAGGGATCAAAAGCAATACCATCCAACGCAACATAGTCGCTGAGAATGGTGCAAGTTGACGCCAGTAAGTTGCACCAATGGTTTTTGGCACAATTTCAGACAGTAATAAAATACCTATGGTTAATACGCCCGAGAACACGCCTAACCATTCACTACCAAATACGATAGTCGCTTGTGCACCTGCGGTTGCAGCACCGATGGTGTGAGCGATGGTGTTTAGGGTCAAGATCGAGGCAAGAGGCCGATCAATATTATCTTTGAGCGCGGTGAGTTTTGCCGCCGCAGGGTGGTTTTGTTGGCGTAATGTGGCGATATAACTTGGTGAAATACTAAGTAACACCGCTTCTAATACGGAACAAATAAACGAAACACCAATCGCAACGGAGATGTAAATCGTAAGGAGTACCATGTCAACCTATCAGTAAATTAGCGAATATCAGCTATATTAATCGGGGCTGGGCAGAATAAATACAACTATTTTTATGCGGTATTTGGTAACATTTTGTGAACTTGCGCTCAGATTGTGGTTAAAGAGTCCGCACCTGAGTCGAATAAAGCAGACAAACCTTTGCCACACGGGCTTCTTTTGAATTAGAGTTGTCTCGTCTTACGAAAAACCTTAGAAGGGAAACCTAATGAACAAGACCCAACTGATTGACCTGATCGCAGAAAAAGCGGATCTATCTAAAGCACAAGCAAAAGCAGCTTTGGAATCTACTCTTGACGGCATTACTGATGCGCTAAAAGACGGTGACCAGGTTCAACTAATTGGCTTTGGTACATTTAAAGTAAACCATCGTGCAGCTCGCACTGGCCGTAACCCACAAACTGGTGCTGAAATTCAAATTGCTGCAGCTAACGTTCCTGCGTTTGTTGCTGGTAAAGCACTAAAAGATGCATTGAAGTAATTGTGATACCGCCAGAATGAATTATTCATCTGGCGGTTTTTTTATGTCTAAAATTTCATTTCTCTTTTCTTTTCTTCTTCCTCTCATTCTCACTGGATGTGTTGCAGGAAACCTTGCTGATAACACCGCATTGCCGATCACTAGAGTGAATGTTGCTGAGCAAAAAGTAGATGGTACATATATCTATTGGTATTTATCCCGTCAGAATGCTCCAGAGCGGCTAGGAGAGCGTGTGTACAGTACTAAGCAAGGTGATTATCAAAGTGATTACCAATGGCAGTCAGGTAAGCTTAAAACGCTGTTACAACAGGGTGAGCGGTTAATCGATGGACAGCAAGTCCCCTTTGAATTACAACTTCGCTTCGATAGCCAAGGCGTCGCAGTTTATCAACGCTATAAAGAAGATGGGCATATCTTACCGTTAACGACAAATGAAATAACGGAGCTCAAACAGCACAGCGAATATTTAGTCCATCGGATTGAACGACTAAAAAGATCAAAACAGTATTTTGAGCAAGGCTATAGACAGCAACAACAGCAGATCTCTTGTCAAACTCAACAGCCGATCACGATTGATGATCCTAATGTATTATCCGCATTTTCCCCATCGGGATATTGGACGGCTATTGGCGAGCAGAAAAACGGTAGGTTAAGAATTCATAAGTTGTTATCGGGTGTGGTGAGTGAGACTTGTTTACAAGCACCGACACTGATTGATACGAAGCAATAAATGCTTGCAAAAAAAAGACAATAAAAAACGCGCTGATTAAGCGCGTTTTTTAACTTAGGGAGAATGCGTTTTATTGCTGTTGCTCACGAGCTATAGCGCGATAACCAATATCGTCACGATGGAACATGCCATCCCACGAAATTTGTTTTGCCAACGTATAAGCACGCTGTTGTGCTTCTAAGACAGTATCGCCCATCGCGGTTGCACACAGCACACGACCACCGTTAGTGACGATATCGCCTTGATTATTCGTTGTGCCGGCGTGGAAGACTTTCTCGCCAGCCACTTCTTGTTGCGGCAAGCCTGAAATCACATCACCCTTGTTGTAGCTTGCTGGATAGCCGCCAGCGGCTAAAACAACACCGATAGAAGCGCGTGGATCCCATTTCGATTCTACGGTATCTAGCTTGCCATCAATCGCTGCTAAACATAGCTCAACCAAATCAGACTGCATACGTAACATGATAGGTTGAGTTTCCGGATCACCAAAGCGACAGTTGTATTCGATCACTTTTGGGGTGCCATCGCTCATGATCATCAAGCCAGCATAAAGGAAACCTGTATAAGGTGCGCCTTCTGCGGCCATCCCTTCAACCGTTGGGTAGATCACTTCTTTCATCACGCGGTCATGGATATCTTGTGTTACAACAGGGGCTGGTGAATAAGCGCCCATGCCACCCGTGTTAGGGCCAGTATCGCCATTTCCAACACGTTTATGATCTTGGCTGGTGGCCATAGGTAGAACGTTTTTACCGTCTACCATTACGATGAAACTGGCTTCTTCACCATCTAAGAACTCTTCGATAACTACGCGGTGTCCGGCTTCACCAAATGCATTGCCAGCGAGCATATCGCGTACGGCATCTTCGGCTTCTTGCTCTGTCATTGCGACAATCACGCCTTTACCTGCTGCTAAGCCATCCGCTTTTACTACAATCGGTGCGCCTTTTTGCTTTAAGTAAGCAAGAGCGGGGTCGATTTCAGTAAAGTTTTGATATTCCGCCGTTGGAATATTGTGGCGAGCAAGGAAGTCTTTAGTGAAAGCTTTAGAGCCTTCAAGTTGTGCTGCGGCTTCTGTTGGACCAAAGATGGGCAGTTTAGCTGCGCGGAACGCATCAACCACACCAATAACTAGTGGCGCTTCTGGGCCGACAATGGTTAAACCAATTTGATTATTTTGCGCAAATTCAACTAATGCTGCGATGTCTTCAACACCAATCTCAACATTTTCCAGTTTAGGTTCAAGTACTGTTCCTGCATTACCAGGAGCAATAAATACCGTTTCTACTTGTGGGTTTTGTGCAACTTTCCAGCCTAATGCGTGTTCACGGCCGCCGTTACCAATGATCAGTACTTTCATCGTTAATCCTTATTGCTTCGCGCTAAATACTTAAAAATCTCTGCTCTTTAAAAAAGAGCAGAGACTAAATCGATAGTTTTATTCACTTAAGTTTGTGATGACAACTTAGTGGCGGAAGTGGCGCATACCGGTAAATACCATCGCCATACCATGCTCGTCAGCAGCAGCAATGACTTCATCATCACGCATTGAACCACCCGGTTGGATAACACAAGTAATGCCTGCTTCTGCTGCGGCATCAATACCATCACGGAACGGGAAGAATGCATCTGATGCCATTACGCTACCCGCGACTTCTAGGTTTTCGTCAGCGGCTTTGATACCTGCAATTTTGGCAGAATAAACGCGGCTCATTTGGCCTGCACCAACACCTATGGTCATATTGCCTTTTGCATACACAATCGCGTTTGATTTCACGTATTTCGCTACTTTCCAGCAAAATAGTGCATCACGCAGTTCGTCTGTGGTTGGTTGACGTTTAGTGACAACGGTTAAATCATCAACCGATACCATACCTTGGTCACGGTCTTGAACCAATAAACCACCATTTACACGCTTAACGTCAAAACCCGTGGTTTTGGTTGTCCATTCGCCACACTCAAGAAGACGTAAGTTTTTCTTGGTTGCAACAACGGCTGCCGCCTCTGCTGATACTTTCGGCGCGATAATAACTTCTACAAATTGACGATCAACAATCGCTTGTGCAGTTGCTGCATCTAATTCACCGTTGAACGCAATAATGCCGCCAAATGCTGAGGTAGGGTCAGTTTTGTAAGCGCGATCGTAAGCTTCAAGTAAATTGTCCCCGAGTGCGACACCACATGGGTTAGCATGTTTTACAATCACACAAGCGGGTAAATCGAATTCTTTCACACACTCAAGTGCTGCATCTGTATCGGCGATGTTGTTGTATGATAGCGCCTTACCTTGAAGTTGCGTTGCCGTTGCGACAGAAGCTTCTTGTGGGTTGGCTTCAACATAGAATGCTGCTGCTTGGTGGCTGTTTTCACCATAGCGCATGTCTTGTTTTTTCTCGAATTGCTGATTGAAAGTGCGTGGAAACTTCGATTCCTCGTCACCTTCTTTGTTGTCGCCGTAAGATGGCACCATAGTACCAAAGTAGTTGGCGATCATACCGTCGTAAGCTGCAGTATGTTCAAAAGCTGAGATAGCTAAATCGAAACGTGTTGCCTGAGTTAGTGAGCCATTGTTGGTGCTAATTTCTGTTAGTACGCGGTCGTAATCGTGCGCATTAACGACAATCGCTACATCTTTATGGTTTTTTGCTGCAGAGCGAACCATTGTTGGACCACCGATGTCGATGTTCTCAACTGCGTCGGCGAGCGTACAACCGGCTTTGGCAACAGTCTCAGCAAAAGGATAAAGGTTAACAACAACCATATCGATAGGGTTAATACCGTGCTTTTCCATTACTTCGTCGTCAGTACCACGACGGCCTAGTACGCCACCGTGAACTTTTGGGTGAAGGGTTTTTACACGGCCATCCATCATTTCTGGGAAACCGGTGTAATCAGAAACTTCAGTGACTTGAATGTTTTTCTCGGCAAGTAAACGAGCGGTACCGCCTGTCGATAAGATTTCTACGCCGCGATTGGCAAGAGCCTGTGCGAATTCCACAATACCTGTTTTGTCTGATACGCTGATCAGTGCACGGCGAATAGGACGAGCGTTTTCCATGGCTACTATCTCTTTTAATTACACGGTGAATAGAATATTTCCCAAGACCAAGCCCATTTGGTGTGAATTGGTTTTGGGAAATATCCTGATTCTCATCACATCAACAATGTTTGGGTGATGACAATAGTGATTTATCAATAATGGTCATTTGTGTGTAATGTGACCATTATTTTACATGAATAGGAAGATTACGCAAACGTTTGCTTTTTTGGGCGTCTTTAGGAGAAATGAGCAAGATGGCGATGTATTTGATTGGTCAATTAGCAAAGTTATGTCAGGTCAGTAGCGATACATTACGGTTTTACGAAAAAAATGATTTGCTCCAGCCTGCAGGCCGAAGCGACAGTGGTTATCGTTTATATAGTGATGATAATTTATCGCGAGTTAAATTTATCTTACGGGCCAAAGCTATTGGCTTAAGTTTGGAAGAAATTCGTGAGCTATTAGATATCCGACTGGAAGCTAGTCAACATAGTTGTGCGGAAGTAAAAGCGATCACCCAAGCTAAGCTTGACGAAGTGGATATGAAAATAAAGGAACTCTCGCGTATTCGACGCGCGTTAAAAAAGATCAATGATGCGTGTTGTGGCCATGTGGATGATGATGCGAGCCATTGCTCAATCCTTGAGGCCTTGAACGATAGCTGTGATACGCCAGATCCTATCGGTGACACCAAGTCATGTTGTTCAAGGCACAAGAAATAGAACGTATAAATTAATCGCTGGTGGCTTCTTTTGCATTTTGGATCGCATCTTTTGTGGTATCACGGAAAAAGTGTCCCGTTGCTTTGGTTGCATCACGGGTCGCGTGACCAATCTCAGTGAAGCCATCTTTAATATTTTGTTTATCGCTACTGCTACAACCAACTAATGGTAACGAAGCGAGCAGTAGTACCGCTAAAACATGTTTATTTAACATCTGAGATCCCTTGATAAAATTTCAAAGACTAGTGTAGCGTTTTTTTATCATGAACCAAGTTAAATTCATGTCATGAATATCGTGATTAGCGTCATTATATTTCATTAGGGCATTGTGAAATTTTGTGATAATTTCCAGTCAAAAGCGTATCGCTAATACGAATTAAAGATAAGGAAAATCGATGTTAAAAGTAAATGAATATTTTGATAGCCAAGTAAAATCAATTGGCTTTGAATCTTCGGGTGATCATGTCAGTGTTGGCGTAATGGCACCTGGCGAATATACTTTTGGTACTGTAGCACCTGAGCGTATGACGGTGGTTAAAGGTGCATTAACTGTAAAACTACCAGGCCATGTTGACTGGGAAACTTACAACGCAGGCGATAACTTTGAAGTTCCAGGTGACAGTTCATTTAATGTGAAAGTATTGGTTACTACTGCTTATCTTTGTGATTACTTATAATTTTAAATTATAGTGATTATCTAAAAGCTTCACTTCGGTGGAGCTTTTTTGTTCGCCGCTGTTTGATATCTCTATGCCGATCCTCGTTCAATTAATTGTGGCGGTAAAATAAACTGTTGTGCCGTTTCATTATGAACCGTCATTTTTGCGAGTAACCGTTGTCCTGCAAGTTGACCCATTTGTCGCGTAGGAGAGCTGATCATGGTTAGGCTTGGCTGAGTTAAAGCCGCTTCAGGGGTATCATCAAACCCAATTAAGCCGATTTGTTGACCAATATAGTTATCTTTTCCGACACTTTTCCCTACCCGTTGAATACCATACATCGCCCCTAATGCAATGGCTGGTCGGTGGCATAATAGCGCGGTAATTTTAGGATGCTGAGTTAGCAGTTGTTGAACATGATCCGCGGCTTGGCACTGGTTATTCTGAGCTTCAATTATCCATTCATTTTTAAACGGTAAGCCATATTGCATTAATGTCGTGCCATAGCCGCCAATTCGCTCAGCACGGGTGAGTGAGTCACTGCTGCCACCAATATACGCAATATGACGATGACCTTGTTGGATCAAGTGCTGAGTTGCAAGGATTGCGGCTTGATGATTATCAGGCCCAATATAATCGACCTCATTATTCACGGCGGAGCGGGCCAAGCAAACCGCAGGAATATTGGCTTGTTTTGCCATTTCGAGTACTTGGTTGGTTGCTTCTCTTACCGGGCTAAATGCAATACCTGCGACACCTTGTTGGATCATCGATTGGACACATTGGATTAATTTGTCTGCTTGATGGTTGGACTGAGCAAGAAATAACATATGGTCATGTTGTTCAAGCTCATCGCTTAACCCTGCCGTGACTTCGGTATAAAAGGGATCTGTAATATCCGCTAAGATCCAGCCGATCAAATTTGAGTGATTGGATCGTAAATTCGCTGCGGCGTTATTGCGAACATAGCCTAAGGCTTCAACTGCTTGATTGACCTTATCGATTGTCGCTTTTGATATACGGCCTTTATTGCCCAGCACCAAAGAAACAGTAGAAACGGAGACGCCGGCATAGTCGGCAACATCGGTGATCTTTACTTTGCTTGATTTAGCCATTAGATAGTTAATTACCCTGTATTTATCTATCAATATAAAACGTTATATCTATAATCCGAATATTAACAGGATCACAGTTTTTAATATGTGTTATGGCGCGAGATATGTTCCGTGATCTCGATGCCGATAAAAGTTGATAAAACGTTTTATCATTTATTTCGTAATTCAGCAAAAGCGTTGGCAGAAGTTTTGAGCTCATCTTCGTCGACGTTTTTTTTCAACAAAGTGATAAAACGTTTTACCACTTTGTTTTTGACGAAGATAAAACAGTGATCAGGTGACAATGATGTCTAAATCTGCAAATAAAACAACGCTATGGGAATTTTTCCAAAGCTTAGGTAAAACGTTTATGTTGCCAGTGGCACTTTTGGCGTTTTCCGGTATTTTACTGGGTATTGGTAGCTCGTTATCAAGTGCTGCAGTAAAAGAAAGTATGCCTTTTCTTGATAATACCGTACTGCAATTGCTGTTCATGTGGATGACCAAAGTTGGTTTGGTTGCATTTATCTATTTACCTATCATGTTTGCCGTAGCCATTCCTCTTGGCCTTGCTCGTGAAGAAAAAGGTGTTGCCGCGTTTGCAGGTTTTGTTGGTTACGCAGCACTTAACTTATCGATTAATTTTTACCTAACAGTGGCTGGCGTATTAGGCAATGCGACCGAAGAAAAAGCCTACGGTGTGAAGTCTGTTTTAGGCATAGAGTCGATTGATACTGGCATTTTAGGCGCGGTGATCGTCGGTATTATTGTGGCGAAACTGCATGCACGTTTCTATACCTACAAAATGCCTGATGCATTAGCTTTCTTTGGTGGCGCGCGTTTTGTTCCGATTATCTCAACCTTAACGCTAGGTGTGGTTGGTCTATTAGTACCGCTAGTATGGCCTTACTTTGCTATGGGTATTAATGGTATTGGTAGCTTAATCTCTCACTCAGGCCCATTTGGTCCATTCCTTTTCGGTACCGGTGAGCGCTTGTTATTGCCATTTGGCTTACACCACATTCTTGTTGCATTGGTGCGTTTTACGGAAGCGGGTGGCACGATGGATGTGTGTGGTAACACGGTAAGTGGCGCATTAAATATTTTCTATGCAGAGCTTTCTTGCTCAACAACTAATGGCTTCTCTAACTCGGCAACATCATTCTTGTCGCAAGGTAAAATGCCAGCTTTCCTTGGTGGATTACCCGGTGCTGCTCTTGCGATGTACCACTGTGCTCGCGTTGAAAATCGCAGCAAAGTAAAAGCGTTATTGTTATCAGGTGTGGTTGCGTGTGTGATTGGTGGTATCACAGAGCCATTAGAATTCTTATTCCTGTTCGTTGCACCAGCACTGTACTTTGTTCATGCTATTTTAACGGGTGTTGGCTTTATGGCGATGCACCTATTAGGCGTAACGATTGGTAATACTGATGGCAACATTATCGACTTTTTGATTTTCGGTGTACTTCAAGGTACGGCAACGAAATGGTACTTAGTACCTCTTGTTGCTGCAGTATGGTTTGTGATGTATTACAGCGTATTCCGCTTTGTGATCACTCGCTTTAATTTAAAAACTCCAGGCCGTGAAGTGGCTGATGTAAAAGATGAGTTAGCCTTTGCGGAAACGGGTGAGAAAACGACGGGTTACAAAGGTAATATTATTTTAGAAGCACTGGGTGGTGCTGCAAACATTACGTCACTGGATAACTGTATTACTCGTTTACGTTTATCGGTTAATGATATGAGTTTAGTGAATGACGCCGTACTCAAAGCTAACGGTGCGTTGGGGGTCGTTAAGCTTGACGATCATAACTTACAAGTCGTGATTGGGCCTCAGGTGCATATGGTCAAAAATGAAATGCAGGGCTTAATGCCAGCGACGGCATAATATGATTGCGGAGCCTAGTGCTCCGCTTTTTTGTTTTGGATAACTGTTTTTGCTTGTTGCAAGAGGTTGATATGTTTGATTTCTCTACCCCAGTTAACCGTTATGGTACCTATTGTACCCAGTGGGATTATGTTGAAGATCGGTTTGGTGAAGCGGATTTATTGCCGTTTACTATTTCTGATATGGATTTCGCCGTTGCGCCATGTATTGAGAAAGCGTTATCTGAGCGATTAGCACATGGTGTATTTGGCTATAGCCGATGGAATCATGATGATTTTAAATCTGCGATCACAGGATGGTTTTCACGCCGCTATCATAGTCCAATCAATCCCGAGCATATTGTGTATGGTCCATCGGTGATTTACATCATTTCGCAATTAGTGATGCAGTGGACAAAGCAGGGGGAAGGAGTCCTCATTCATACTCCAGCCTATGATGCGTTTGGTAATATGTTAGCGGCTAATGATCGTCTCATGCTAACAAGCCCGTTGTTAAAAACGGCTGGTGGTAGTTATGAGATTGATTGGGCACAATTTGAAGCACAAGCGGCAAAACCAAACTGTAAAGTGTTGTTACTGTGTAGCCCACAAAATCCAACTGGACGAGTATGGACACGTGATGAACTCAGCCGTATGGCACAGATCTGTTTGCAACATCAGGTGAAAGTGATCTCCGATGATATCCATATGGATATGGCATTTAATGATTATATTCCTTGGCCTGAAGTGGCATTAGATGATAATTGGGCGTTGGTTTCTTCAGGATCAAAGTCATTTAATATTCCTGCATTAACGGGCGCATATGCGTTTATTGCCGATCAAACGGTGCGTGAACGGTACCTTACTCAGTTAAAAGCGGCACATGGTTTATCGTCACCGTCGATTTTAGGCGTTATAGGACATATTGCCGCTTATAACCAAGGTGAAGTATGGCTCGATAGTTTAAAAGACTACCTTCAAGCTAACCTTTGTTATGTCGCAGAGCAGTTAAATCAGGCCTTTCCTGAGTTGAATTACCAAGTGCCTGAGGGGACATATTTAGCGTGGATTGATTTAACGCCATTGAGCGTGGATATGGATGCCCTACAACAACGTCTAATTAGTCATTACAAAGTCGCCATTATGCGCGGTGATACCTATGGTCAAGAAGGGCAAGGCTATGTTCGTTTGAATGTCGGTTGTCCTCGTAGCAAAGTAGAAATAGGTCTCAAGGCATTGATGAGTGCATTGCATGATCTAAAACATCAATAGAATATTGCTTGTTTTATAACTAAGAAAAGCTTCGCGTCGGCGGAGCTTTTTTGTATCTGTTATTGCCACTCATTTTTAGAGATCAAGCGTTTTATCAATTGCGCCTTTATATGACATGTAACGCATATGTTGGATTTATAAAAATTATCTGGAGAGAAAGCATTATAGTAACAGTATTTAGCAAGGTTGAGTTCTGGTTAATCACGCCTAACATGTTGCTTTAGATACTTAGAGCCTAATTGATCTTGTCGTTATAGCGAAACTATTTCATGACTAAACGTAATAAGTAGGATAGGGAGTTCTATGAATCTATCGTTAACACATGCATCAATTAGTACCAAAGCTTGGATCATATGGCTGTTATTTGCCATCGGTCTTATTTCTATTTCTGCATTAAATATTTCCTCAACTAATCAACATATGCGAGCTAATTATGAGGGAGGTATTAAGCAAATAGTAGAAGGAGCGGTAGGAGTGGTTAATTACTATCATGCACTTAGCTCCAATGGCACATTGAGCGAAGAAGAAGCGCAAAAACAGGCTTTAGCGGCAATTAACGCAATGCGTTTTGATGGCGGAAATTATATTTTTGCGGGAAATAAGGAAGGCTATCAAATCGCAACCCGTTTTGATGAAATGATGGGGACTGACATTCTGTCACTAACAGACGGTAATGGACGACGATTCGTCGAAGAGCTTTACAGTGTCGGTAAGCAAGGTGGTGGTTTTGTTGATTATATGTGGAAGTCATCGTCAGATCCTAATCAACTGATTTTAAAAACGAGCTATGCTGATTATTTTCATCCTTGGGGCTGGATGATTGGCGCAGGAATGAATATCAAAGCCTTAAACCAAGATATTCAAGCCAGCCAATGGCTATCGTTTGTGAATGTTGCTGTTATTTTGGCAATACTGTCATTATTGATGGCGTATTTTATTCGTAGTATTACTTTGCCAATTAAAAAAACCGTTGCTGCGATGCGCGATCTATCAACCGGTGAAGGTGATTTAACTCAGCGTCTTAAAGAAGAGGGCGGTCCTGAATTAACGGCACTTGCGAAACATTTTAATCGCTTTGTTATTTCTATTCAGGCCATTATCCATAATATTAGTGATGCAGGTTCACAACTGACTCACTCTTCGCGTTGTTTATCACAATCAGTGTTATCGATGGATAGTAATTTAAATCAACAGAAAGAAGACACCGATCAACTCGTGGGGTCAATGGGGGAAATGCTCACTGCGGTTGAAGAAATTGCAGGCAGAACCGTTGATGCCACTGATTTTAGTATTAAAGCAGCGAAACAAACAGAAGCCAGTAAAGTGATTATTCAGCGTAATATTGAAGAGTCACAATTGCTCGCATTAGATATTGGTGAAGCCAGTAAAGTGATCACCCAACTAGCAACAGATAGCCGTAATGTCGATACCGTGTTGGAAGTGATACGTGGCATTGCAGAGCAGACCAACTTATTAGCGTTAAATGCTGCGATAGAGGCTGCAAGAGCCGGTGATGCAGGGCGAGGCTTTGCTGTTGTTGCTGATGAAGTTCGCACCCTATCACAGCGCACACAAGAGTCGACGATTGAAATTCAAACCATTATTGAAAAATTACAACAAGGTGCGGAGCAAGCGGTTGGTGTCATGAATCAGGGGGCTGAAAAAGCCCAGAATGCGTCAAAGATTTCTGCATCGGCAGGGGAAGCGTTGAATTTAATTGTTGAAGAAGTTCATGCGATACAAGGGATGAATCAGCAGATCTCAGCCGCAACAGAGCAGCAATCATTAACCGTTAATAGTATTAATCAAAATGTGGCAAGTTTGAATGATAGCTCGATATCATTGTCGACTGAATCTAATCAGATGTCGTCATCGAGTGAAGAGCTCAATCAAATTTCGGAAGATCTAATGGTGACGATTCAGCGTTTTAAACTGCATTAAAGTAGGACTATTATGTTTTATTTAGCATGACAGTACCGAATAGCAGCCAATAAAAAAGCCATGCCTGAAATACAGGGATGGCTTTTTTATCAATAACTTAAACTAAATGTATTAGTTCATGCCATATTTTTTAAGCTTCTTACGTAGCGTACCACGGTTGATACCCATCATGGTTGCAGCGCGAGTTTGGTTACCGCGAGTGTACTGCATGATAGTGTCTAATAGTGGTTGTTCAACTTCTGCAAGCACAAGCTCGTACAGATCGTCGACTTCCTGACCATTTAATTGAGCAAGGTAGTTTTTAAGGGATGCCTTCACTGAATCACGTAATGGTTTCTGTGTGATTTGGTCTTGTGAAGTTACAGTTGTTACTGTTAACGCTTCGGAAGTCAGATTTTGTTCGAACATAATTCTGTAAGCTCTTCTAGTATTTATGCAACGTTTTCGAAGTAGCCTTGCAGCGCATCAAGTTGCTGTTGAGCATCCTCGAGTGCGTTGAAGGTCTGGCGGAAATCACCGGCTGGTGCATGTTCTTTCAAGTACCAAGACACGTGTTTACGTGCAATGCGCAGTCCTAGGTATTCACCGTAGAACTGGTGGAGTTCTTGAACATGTCCCAACATGATTTCACTGATCTCATCAATTGATGGGGCAGCGAGGTGTTCACCAGTTGTTAAGTAATGGTGGATTTCTCTAAAAATCCACGGCTTCCCTTGTGCAGGTCGGCCAATCATTAGAGCATCGGCACCCGTATAATCGAGTACAAAGCGTGCTTTTTCCGGGCTATCGATATCACCGTTAGCGATAACTGGGATCGAGATGGCTTGTTTCACCGCTCTAATGTAGTCATATTCCGCTTCACCTTTGTACATACATGCCTTGGTACGTCCGTGAAGGGCGAGGGCTTGTATGCCGCATTGCTCGGCGAGTTTGGCTATGTCGACACAGTTTCTATTTTCCAGATCCCAACCAGTACGGGTTTTAAGCGTAACTGGAACATCTACCGCATCCACCACTGTAAGAAGAATGTCTTCGATAAGGTTGGGATATTGCAGTAGTGCAGAACCGGCTAATCGTTTGTTTACTTTCTTTGCTGGGCATCCCATGTTGATATCGATGATTTGCGCACCGTTTTCAACACTGAACTGCGCAGCTTCAGCCATCAACTTTGGATCAGCCCCTGCTATCTGAACCGAACGAATACCTGATTCACCTTCGTGAACCATACGATTGAGCGATTTAGACGTCTTCCAGAGATCTGGGTTCGACGACATCATCTCGCTAACTGCCATACCTGCACCGTAGCGAAGGCATAACTCACGAAATGGCCGATCGGTCACACCCGCCATAGGCGCGACTATCAGCTGGTTTTTAAGTTGATAAGGACCGATTTGCAAAATGTCTCTACCTGACTGTGCCAGTAAGGGCGCGCATTTTACGCATTTTTTGCTCTGCTGAAAAGGCCAATAATTGAGCATGATGATTTTGTTTGCCAAAATCGTATGATTTTCAATCAATTGACCGATTAAATTTATAAATAAAAATCAGCAGTAGTACCCAAAACTGCGTGTGATTATGCCTTACGGCCTGAGATGCGACACCACTCTTCACGTGCAATTACTGGGTCTAAAGCCAGTTCATCGCTGTAGTAGGTTGACACATCAGCCGCTTGGCTTTCTAGCACACCTGAGATCGCTAAGTCGCCACCGTCTTTAACAAGGCTCTTGATCACTGGTGATAGTTCACGCAGTGGGCCTGCAAGGATGTTAGCAACTACAACGTCAGCTTGAATACCTTGAGGCTGATCTTGTGGTAGGTATAGTTCTAGATTGTCAGACACACCGTTACGTTCTGCGTTATCACGTGACGCTAAGATAGCTTGTGGGTCGATATCAATACCAATAACTTTTGCTGCGCCAAGTTTTAGTGCAGCAATCGCTAAAATGCCTGAACCACAACCAAAATCGATAACCGTTTTACCGGTTAGGTCTTGGCTGTCTAACCACTCAAGACAAAGTGATGTTGTTGGGTGAGTGCCTGTACCAAATGCTAGACCTGGGTCTAATAGTACGTTCACCGCGTCTGGCTCTGGCGCTTCACGCCAGCTTGGGCAGATCCATAGACGACGACCGAAACGCATAGGGTGGAAGTTATCCATCCACTCACGTTCCCAGTCTTTATCCTCTAACTGCTCGATTTTATAAGCAAAATCATCAGCAATTAATGGGCTGTTTTTAAGCATGTTCAGCACGAAATCCATGTCGGCTTCAGCATCATACAAACCAATTACATCGGTATCACCCCAAAGGCGGGTTTCACCTGGCATAGGCTCGAAAACTGGCGTGTCTTGTGCGTCTAGGAAGGTGACAGACAGAGCACCAGTCTCTTCCATTAGCATGTCGCCAATTGCTTCTGCGCTCTCTGCAGTTGCGTTCAGTTTAATTTGAATCCAAGGCATGGTTTATTCGCTTATTTTGTGACTACTTGAACATAGGGGGCGAAGTCTAGCATGAAATTTCACCAATCCCCATTATCAGATGCCATTCTAGGGATAAAAAAAAGATAGTACCGACTGGCACTATCTTTAATGTAGTTGATTATTTAGCGTGATATAGCCGATTTTAGTCGCTTAATTGCGGTGTTTCTACTTTTGTTGGTTTGGCATAGCTACCAACGACAAAAGCGATCAAACCTAATAACAGCGTTGGTACAATCGCATGAACGCCATTCATATCGGGTTTACTAAATGACAAAATAATGTAGCTACTCAAGCCGACGATCATGGAAGCAAAAGCGCCGGTTGCGGAGGCTTTTTTCCAATATAAGCCGAGTACCAGAGGCCACAAAAATACGGCTTGTAAGCTACCAAAGGCTAATAGGTTAAGCCAAATGATCATATCCGGTGGATTCATCGCAGCGATAAACACTAAGCCTGAGAAAATCCCTGTTACCCATAGTGATAATTTAGGTAGGCGCTTTTCAGCGTGTTCATTATTGGCAATGTTTGGATTGATATAGTTGATATATAAATCTTTGAGCAGTGTTGCTGAAGCTTGAATGAGTTGTGAGTCGATAGTCGACATAATCGCCGCCATTGGGCCTGCCAAGAACACACCGGCTACAACAGGTGGTAATACGGTTACCATAAGGGTTGGCATGATCTGATCGGGGCTAGCGATATCAGGCACGATAGCACGGCCTAATGCGCCTGCTAAGTGCATCCCAAACATCAGTAGCGCTACCATGATGGTACTGAGTACCATGCCTTTATGCAGTGAATTACTGTCTTTATAAGACATACAACGTACCGCAGCATGCGGCAAACCGATGACACCAAAACAGACCAAAATCCAAAAACTCAACATAAAGGGCTGACTCAGGAAATGATTTGGACCGTAAGGGGTAATTAACGCCGGATCAATATCGTGAAGCTTGGTGACTAATGCGCCGATACTTCCGCCCGCATGCACGATCCCAACCAGTAACGCAATGGTACCGATGATCATCATCAAGCCCTGTAAAGTATCAGTCATCACAACAGCACGAAAGCCACCAATTGTCGTGTATAGGCCTACGGTGATCGCAAAGATCATTAAGCCATGCATATACGATAGGCCTGTTACGGTTTGGAGCAGACGTGCACCACCGACAAACTGTACAACCATGGTGCCAAAGAAGGCGATCAGTAATGACAGTGAAGCAAAAATGACGACCCCACGGTTTTTATAGCGAGCATAAAGGATGTCATTAAGGGTTAATGCGTTATGACGTCTCGCTTCGATGGCAAATTTCTTACCGAGTACACCAAGGGTCAGCCATGCTGCGGGTAACTGGATCATCGCAAGTAATACCCAGCCTAAGCCCATTTTATAGGCAGCCCCTGGACCACCAATAAAGGTGCTGGCGCTGGCGTAAGTGGCTGCAAGGGTCATCGCAAGGACAAAGCCGCCCATGCTACGCCCACCGACTAGGTACTCGGTAAGAAAGTTTCCTTTGCTTTGAAAGCGTCGGGTGTAAAGTGCCATCGCAAAGACTGCGGCAAGGTACAGTACGATAGGAATAATGAGTTGGCTATTCATGGGGGTCTTCGTGGTTAATATCTAAAGGAAGATCTCGGTAGACGACTTTGACCATGACACCGCACATGACGGTAAAAATGATCGGGCCGACAATGCATGACATCAAGAACCAGAGTGGAAAGCCAAAATATAGGGTTGGCATGCTTAGATCACCGATGGCGGGCGCTAAGCCGTAGGCGGATAGGTACCACCAAAGAAAATAAGCTAACGCTAGTCCTATCGCCCAGAGTGCCTCTTTATGGGCTTGGCGATAGCGTGCTGAGAGCGTTTTCATGCTGTATCTCCAGTTGTTATCAAGTGTTTTCCTACTCAATACAGTGTAGTAACTAGTAGGGTTGGTCAAAAAGGTGGGCTATTGTGGCAAAAGATACTGTGTTATGCCATGTGAACCGATCAATCGAGGTGAATTGAGATTGGGTATAAACAAAAAAGACTACCCGAAGGTAGCCTTTTATCGTCAAGCAAGTGCGCTTATTGCAGACCGAGTTTCTTCTCAAGGTAGTGGATGTTTGCGCCACCTTTTTGGAAGTTCTCGTCAGCCATAATATCTTGCTGAAGCGGAACGTTGGTTTTAATGCCGTCGATGATCATTTCGCTCAATGCATTACGCATACGAGAAATAGCGACATCACGATTTTCACCGTACGCAATTAACTTACCGATCATTGAATCGTAGTAAGGCGGTACTGTGTAACCTGAATAGATGTGTGATTCCCAACGGATACCCATACCACCTGGCGCATGGAAACGCTCGATAGTACCAGGGCAAGGTAGGAAACGCTCTGGATCTTCAGCATTAATACGACACTCGATAGCATGGCCACGAATTTGAATATCGCTTTGGCTAAATGACAGCGGTTGACCTGCGGCAATACGTAGCTGCTCTTTGATCAAGTCAACGCCTGTTACCATTTCGGTTACTGGGTGCTCAACCTGAATACGGGTGTTCATTTCAATGAAGTAGAACTCACCGTTTTCGTAAAGGAATTCGAATGTACCAGCGCCACGGTAATTGATTTCTAAACATGCACGAGTACAACGCTCACCGATGTACTTACGCATTTCTTCGGTAATGCCCGGTGCTGGTGCTTCTTCAACCACTTTCTGGTGACGACGCTGCATCGAACAGTCACGCTCACCTAAGTGAATCGCGCCACCTTGGCCATCAGCTAAGACTTGAACTTCAATGTGACGTGGGTTTTCAAGGTATTTCTCCATGTAAACCATGTCGTTATTGAAACAAGATTTTGCTTCAGCACGGGTCATTGCGATCGCTTCAGTCAATTCATTTTCTGAACGAACCACACGCATACCACGACCACCGCCGCCACCAGAGGCTTTGATGATCACAGGATAACCGATACGTTTAGCAAAAGATTTGTTCTTTGCTTCATCGTCATCAAGTGGGCCGTCAGAGCCAGGTACACAAGGTACGCCAGCTTTTTTCATTGCCGTAATAGCAGAAACTTTATCGCCCATTAGACGAATAGTGTCAGCTTTTGGACCTACGAAAATAAAGCCTGAACGCTCAACTTGTTCTGCGAAGTCAGCATTTTCAGAAAGGAAACCGTAGCCTGGGTGGATAGCGACTGCCCCTGTAATTTCAGCGGCACTGATAATACGAGGAATATTTAAGTAACTATCGATACCGCGTGCAGGACCAATACATACTGACTCGTCAGCAAGTAGAACGTGCTTAAGATCGCGGTCAGCGGTTGAGTGAACCGCAACCGTTTTAATCCCTAGCTCTTTACAAGCGCGCAAGATACGAAGTGCAATTTCACCTCGGTTTGCAATTACTAATTTATCTAACATAGCCAGAGCCTCGATTACTCGATGATGATAAGAGGCTGATCGAATTCAATCGCATCGCCGTCTTCTGCAAGAATAGCGACAACTTTACCGGCTTTGTCAGCTTGGATTTGGTTCATCATTTTCATCGCTTCAACGATACATAGTGTGTCGCCGATATTCACCGATTGACCAACTTCAACAAATGATTTTGCTTCAGGGCTTGGAGAGCGGTAGAAAGTACCAACCATAGGTGAAAGCACAGAGTGACCTGATGCAACAGGTGCTGGTGCTTCAGTTGCAGCTACAGGTGCTGCTGCTGGCGCTTCTACAGGTGCAGTTGGCATAGGCTGTTGTGCCATTGGCGCTGCCATGTATTGTTGTGGCATTGCTGTTGCTGGAACGCTACGGCTGATGCGTACTGATTCTTCACCTTCAGAGATTTCTAGCTCAGCGATGCCTGATTCTTCTACAAGCTCAATTAGCTTCTTGATTTTACGAATATCCATTTATATTTCTCTTTTTATATTGTTCAGTTAGCTATCTGCATGCAGACGACGTACCGCTGCATTCAGGGCGAATTCATAGCCGTCAGGGCCTAAGCCACAAATCACGCCTACTGCTTTATCGGATAAGTAAGAATGATGACGGAAAGGTTCACGAGCGTGGACATTAGATAAATGCACTTCAATAAACGGAATGGCGACGCCGAGTAAGGCATCACGAAGGGCTACACTCGTATGAGTAAAAGCAGCAGGATTGATAATGATGAAATCGACCTTGCCATAAGCTTGATGGATTGCATCAATTAACACATGTTCCGCGTTGGATTGAATATGCTCTAATGCCACACCTAATTGGGTAGCTTTAGCAGTGAGTCCATCAACCACTTGAGTTAATGTTTGATGGCCATAATGGCCCGGCTCTCGTAGACCTAGTAAGTTAAGATTAGGTCCATTTATTAATAAAATTCGTTTAACGGTCGACATCTTGACGTATTTTCACTTGTTTATGAGGTTAAACTCTAACAACTTGCAGACTTATGCAATTTTGTTTCCGTGTGTCCGTTTTTTTACTGCTAAACGTTCATTGTTGAGCAATTATAGTGAATTCACCGCAAATCGCAGCAAAATACTGGTCTAATCACCACTTTTTTGTGCGAACACGTGTAAGCCTTAGTGAGGAGTGTCGTTACTATTAGAGGTTTTATCTTACGACAAGTTCACTCTACTAAGTGTAAGAATTTAGTAATAATTATGACTAAATTCGAACCATACCCACAAGATGAAAAACGGTAAAGTTTAGTCGATAATATTTGACGAATAAATCAACAATCAAGCTGTTGATTTATTCAGCATTGCGATCAAAGTGGCGTATTTTAGGCTGAGAATGCTGGTAGTTAGCTGAATTGAATGAAGATAAGGATGGCGAGAAAATAAAAAAGACCGCAATTGAGCGGCCTTTGTATATTGATAAAAAAGTTGAATTACATCACTTTTTGTTTTTCTTCAATGAGTCGATCAACGACGGTTGGATCAGCAAGGGTTGAAGTATCACCTAAGGTTGAGGTATCTCCAGTTGCTATCTTACGAAGAATTCGGCGCATGATCTTACCTGAACGGGTCTTCGGTAATGCATCTGTCCAGTGTAAGAAGTCTGGTGTAGCGATAGGACCGATTTCCTTACGTACCCAGTTTTTCACTTCTTTATGCAGTTCTGCACTTGGGATTTCACCATCGTTTAGGGTGATATAGGCGTAAATTGCTTGGCCCTTTATCTCATGTGGTACACCCACAATCGCCGCTTCTGCAATCTTATCGAAAGCAACGAGTGCAGATTCAATTTCAGCCGTCCCCATACGGTGACCTGAAATATTTAATACGTCATCGACACGACCTGTGATCCAGTAATAACCGTCTTCATCACGACGTGCGCCGTCACCGGTGAAGTACATGCCTTTAAAGGTAGAGAAATAGGTTTGTTCAAAACGTTCGTGATCGCCCCAAAGCGTACGCATTTGACCTGGCCATGAATCGGTCATGACTAAGTTACCGTCAGTCGCGCCTTCAAGGATATTACCGACGTTATCAACCAGTGCTGGTTGTACACCAAAGAATGGACGGGTTGCAGAGCCTGGTTTTAGTGCGGTAGCACCCGGTAGTGGGGTAATTAAGATCCCGCCTGTTTCTGTTTGCCACCATGTATCCACGATTGGGCAACGTTTGTCGCCAATTGTACGGTGATACCATTCCCATGCTTCAGGGTTAATGGGTTCGCCGACAGAGCCCATGATACGCAATGATGAACGGTTAGTACCTTGAATTGCTTCATCGCCTTTTGCCATCAGAGCACGAATCGCGGTCGGTGCTGTGTATAAAATGCTGACTTGGTGCTTATCCACCACTTCGCTCATGCGACTGGTTGATGGGTAGGTTGGCACGCCTTCAAATAATACCGTGGTTGCGCCATTAGCTAGAGGTCCGTATACCAAGTAACTGTGACCTGTGATCCAACCCACATCAGCAGTACACCAGTACACATCACCTTCTTGGTAATCAAATACATATTTAAACGTCATCGTGGCGTAAACCAGATAGCCACCTGTAGTGTGAAGTACACCTTTAGGCTTACCTGTTGAGCCTGACGTATAAAGAATAAACAGAGGATCTTCAGCGTTCATTGGCTCAGGAGCACAGTGAGCCGAAGCCACTGCTGTTGCTTCATGCCACCATACATCGCGATCATCATTCCAAGCAACTTCACCGCCTGTACGTTTAAAGACAACCACTTTTTCAACCGTCGTTACTTCAGGGTTGACTAGCGCGTCATCGACATTTTTCTTAAGGGGAACGGCACGACCACCACGTACGCCTTCATCAGCAGTCACAACTACTTTTGCATTTGAATCGATAATACGTCCAGCCAAGGCTTCCGGAGAGAAACCGCCAAAGACGATAGTGTGCACCGCACCAATACGGGTACAAGCGAGCATTGCAATTGCCGCTTCGGCAACCATTGGCATGTAAAGACACACTACGTCACCTTTACGTACACCTTGGCTCTTCAGGGCGTTAGCAAACTGACAGACTTCTTGATGTAATTCATTGTAGGTTAGGGTGGCGTCATCATTAGGATCATCACCTTCCCAAATAATTGCTGCTTGATCGCCTTTGGTCGCGAGGTGGCGGTCAATACAGTTAGCAGAGACATTAAGCTCACCGTCTTCAAACCATTTAATGCTGACGTGGCCGGTATCAAATGAGGTGTTTTTAACTTTAGTAAATGGTGTCATCCAATCAACGATTTGGCCATGTTCACGCCAAAAACCTTCAGGGTTAATCACTGATTGCTGATACATCTCACGGTATTGCTCTTCATTGATATGAGCTGTTTTTGCGATGGTCTCATTGACCGGATAAACGTGAACCTCACTCATCCTATTCTCCTTGAGTTCTTATACTTTATGCGCCCTGCATCCTTAGCCGATGTAATAAGGGTGAGCAAACTGACTTTTTATAGTTGTTTTGTGCTGCGTATACGTTGTGCCATTTTTTGTGTGTCTACAATTAGACTTTAGGATGAGAGAGCTGGATCAAAGGGCGTAAATGCAAGTTACATGGATTTTTCATGACAATTTGTAGATGAATATAGGAACTTGAGTGATAGCGTGAGGCGAATAAAAATTAAAAGGAGATCTCCGTCGCACTATTAGGGTAATTATGTGTTATTAGTGGGGTTAAATTGCGGACTGACATTAGTTTGAGAAGAAAACTACGTCATAATATGTTGCTTTTTTATTCACCACATTATGCGAGATCACTATGTTTACACGTTCGCCCTACAGCTGGAGCTCACAATACTTGTGGGGCTTCTTCTTCTCTTACGGTGTTTACCTGCCATTTTGGGCTATTTGGTTTAAGCATATTGGAGTGGATGATTCTGATATTGGGTTGCTGTTGGGCTTAGGTTTTGCCGTTCGTTGTTTAGCTAATTTAGTCTTAACCCCGCGTATCCATAAAGTAGAGCATCTTATCCCTGCTTTACGAGGTTTTACTCTGCTCGGTCTGCTTGCTTGTATTCTTTATATTGTCGGTGGTGGGGGATTATGGGTACTTGCTGCTGTCACTATCTTATTTAATTTATCAGCAGGGCCTATCGTGCCAATTTCTGATGCTATCGTGAACCATTATGCAAAAGATGGGCATCTTGATTATGGTCGCACCCGTTTATGGGGATCGATTGCCTTTATTGCGGGTTCAACGGTAGTAGGGATGCTGGCTAATCACTATGGTGCCGATATCATTCCGTGGGTGGCATTATCAGGTTTAGCTTTCTCACAATTAATGGCGGCAAGAAACCCTGCGATTATGCCATTCGATGAAGGGAGCTCTGAGCAAGTTCGCCCTGCATTGTGGGGGATTCTACGTAATGGTGCGGTGATTAAGTTGATTGTGATTGCTTCTTTATTGCAAGGTAGTCATGCTGCTTATTATGGTTTTAGCTCTATCTATTGGCAGAAAATTGGTTTTAGTGAATCAATGATTGGTTACCTATGGAGCTTCAGTGTTGCTGCAGAAGTGATGGTATTTCTGGTTAGTAAGCACTTATTTTCTGGCTGGTCGGTAAATAATATGTTTCGCTTAGCAGCATTCGGTGTCTTGGTGCGTTGGGGATTAACCGCCACTTTGACAGAGCAGTGGCTGATGTTCCCCGTTCAAGCTTTACATGGCGTAACTTTTGCTGCAGCTCACTTAGCGGCGATTCGCTATATTCAACAACAGCCGAGTAACCATTCTGTCGCGCTGCAATCGTTATACAACGCGATTCCGTTGGGAGCAGTAATGGCAGTATTAACATCGATGAGTGGTTGGATGTATGGTAATTGGGGGGCTAATGTGTTTTGGATCATGGCCGCGATGGCTTTTCCGGTGTTCTTTATTCGTTTAACGCCTTCTCAACAGATCGCGGCGACCGACTATCAAACCAGTAAAGCATAGTGATTACTAACTTCTATTCTAAAGCGCAGTCTTGATGGCTGCGCTTTTTTATTGCGATAAAGAAAAGAGAAGGCTCACTATCTTACTGAGAGAACTGTGATCAGACAGGATTGAGTAAGCTGTGACAACTTAGTTACAGTGGTGAATCAGTTTTAAAAGGATGATGTGTGATGGTACAGGGATGGATTGTTATAACCGTATCACTGGTATATCTCGGCGTACTGTTCGCGATTGCATGGTATGGCGATAAAAAAAGCCAATGGTTAGCAGGGTGGCGACCGTGGATATATAGTTTATCCATTGCGGTGTATTGTACCTCGTGGAGTTTTTTTGGCACGGTGGGACAAGCTAGCCGTGAGCTGTGGTCTTTCCTCCCCATTTATCTCGCGCCAATTATCGTATTTACTTTAGGCTGGAAAGTCTTAGCTCGGCTGATCTTTATTGCTAAGCGAGAACACATTACTTCAATAGCGGATTTCATCGCAGCCCGTTACGGAAAATCGCAAGGTTTAGCCATGCTCGTCACCGTGATCGCGGTGATAGGTATTTTGCCTTATATCGCGTTGCAGTTGCGTGGCATTACGCTGGGGCTTGAACAGATCACGCCGAATTTAGGCGAGATATTTAATCAAGAAGGGTTAGATACTGCGTGGATAGTGTCCGGTGTATTAGCATTATTTTCTATTTTGTTTGGTACTCGGCATATTGATTCCACCGAGCACCACCGCGGTATGATGATGGCGATAGCGTTTGAGTCATTGATCAAGCTTGCAGCGTTTCTCGCGGTTGGCATTTTCGCGCTGAGTTTATTTCAAACCGCTCCTCAGCTTAATGCGCTAAGTTTGCAATCACTTACTTACACGTCACCTAATATTGGTAGTTTATTTATTCATATGCTACTTACCATGGCGGCAATTATCTGTTTGCCACGTCAATTTCATACCATTGTGGTGGAAAACCATAGCCAAGCTGATTTACATAAAGCGCGTTGGATCTTTCCTTGTTACCTGTTCTTAATGGGGATTTTTGTTATTCCCCTTGCTTTGATTGGCCAGCAATTACTACCGAATGTTTCAGCAGATACTTACGTAATTAATTTACCGTTACAGCAAGGTGCGAACGGTATTGCGCTGCTCGCTTTTATTGGGGGGGCCTCCGCGGCGACAGGGATGGTGATTGTTTCAACCATCGCTTTGGCAATCATGGTATCGAATGATTTAGTGATGCCCTTAATGTTACGTCGAGTACGCATTGGGCCGCGTAATTTTTCAGCTTTTTCTGGCTTATTATTAAATGTCCGTCGGGTGTTAATTGCGGTGTTATTACTTGCAGCATGGGGCTTTTATCATGTGCTAGATAACGTTCATTCACTGTCGGCGATAGGTTTATTGTCATTTGCTGCGATTGCACAATTTGCTCCAGCGTTGCTTGGCGGTATTTACTGGCGCTTTGGTAATAAAAAAGGGGTGTATACCGGTTTAGTTGGTGGGATGACGATTTGGCTTATTACCATGATGAGTCAAACCAGTATGTTGGCAGGGGATGCGGGCAGTAATGTTTTACTGTGGTTATTAAGTCCACCACAACTGCCTATTTTACGAAGCTTGACTTCTGTTGATTGGGGCATGTTGTTGAGTTTATGCGTCAATGTCAGTTTGTTTGTCGGGGTTTCATTAATAACACGGTCGTCACTCACTGAGCGTTTACAAGCGGCTTCTTTTGTTGGTGCTTCTCCTGCAGAAACGGAAGATGGAAGCTTATATCAAACCCGTGTGACGGTCGCTGAATTAGAAATGTTGGCTTCTCGTTTTGTTGGCCGTAAACGCGTTCGCCATGCATTTGCTCAGTTTGCCGAGCAGCAAGGTAATCGCTTAGAGCCTCAGCAACAAGCTTCTGCCAGTATGATCCGCCATACCGAAAGAGTATTGGCTGGCGTTTTTGGTGCCTCTTCAGCAAGGTTAGTGCTTACTTCTGCCTTGCAAGGAAGAAACATGCAATTAGAAGAAGTCGCAACGATTGTTGATGAAGCTTCTGAGTTGTTTGACTTTAGCCGAGGGTTATTACAAGGAGCGATTGAGCATATTAGCCAAGGTATCGCTGTGGTTGATAAACAGCTTCGGCTGGTGGCGTGGAACCAACGGTATTTAGAGCTGTTTTCTTTTCCTCCCGGTTTGATCCAAGTTGGTCGCCCTATTACTGATGTGATTCGGTATAACGCTGAGCAAGGATTATGTGGCCCCGGCGATCCTGAAGCACATGTAGCTAAACGAGTTGAGCATTTACAGCGGGGAACGGCACATACGTCATCGCGAATTCGGCCTGATGGACAAGTGATAGAAGTACAAGGTAATCCAATGCCTGGTGGTGGTTTTGTGATGAGTTTTAGTGATATTACCGCGTTTCGTCAGGTTGAAATGGCATTAAAAGAAGCCAATGAAAACCTTGAAGCGCGAGTTAAAGAGCGGACCCAACAGCTTGAACAATTGAATCATCAATTAATGATAGCCACTCAGCAAGCGGAGCAACAAGCGCAATCCAAAAGTCGCTTTTTAGCGGCGGTGAGTCATGATTTGATGCAACCGCTCAATGCTGCGCGCCTTTTTTCATCTTCGTTAACTGAAGTTGCTGAGGGCAAAGAAAGTGCGCGTTTAGCCACTCATATCGAAAGTGCATTAGGCGCAGCAGAAGATCTGATTGGAGATCTGTTGGATGTTTCTCGTTTAGAAGCAGGTAAATTACAAACACATATTGTGCCGTTTAAAGTCAGTGATGTGCTTAATACATTATCGGCTGAATTTGGTGCTTTAGCGCAACAACAAGCGATCACCTTTGATGTGGTATGCAGTGATGCGGTGATCATCTCAGATGCCAAGCTCTTACGCCGTGCTTTGCAAAATTTCTTAACCAATGCTTTTCGTTATAACCCTAGCGGTAAAGTGTTGTTAGGTGTGAGGCGTCGAGGCCTGCGTTTGCAGATTGAGGTTTGGGACAATGGACCGGGGATCCCGATAGAAAAGCAGACCAATATCTTTGATGAATTTACCCGTATAGAACAAACAGGGAGCGAGCATGGCTTGGGATTAGGGCTGGCGATTGCGCGTGGGATCTCACGGGTATTGGATCACCCATTAGATTTACGCTCATGGCAGGGAAAAGGCACAGTCTTTTCGTTATCAGTACCATTAGGTAATGCGTCTATGCTAGCTGCTTGTACGCAGGTATCCACAACTGAGATCAAAGCGCCATTAGCTGGGCTGAAAGTGCTGTGTGTCGATAATGAAAATGACATTTTATTAGGAATGGAAACCTTACTCACTCGCTGGGGTTGTGAGGTTAAATTAGCTGAAAATCTTGATGAAGCTATGTGTGCTCTCGAACAACAGTGGCAACCCGATGTTATCTTTAGTGATTACCATTTATCCCATCAACAAACAGGATTAGAAGTATTGCTGCAATGCCGTTCAAGGTTAGGTGATAGTTTTAAAGGGGTGGTGATTAGCGCAGATAGAATGACCGAAAATCAGGCCGCGATCCGAGGCCATGGTTTTGGATTTATCAGTAAACCAGTTAAGCCATTAAAGCTTCGCGCGGTACTGAATCAATGTTTGCCTGTAGAAGCATAATGTGAATTAGTACAAAGAAAAAGGCGGAGTCCAATGGACTCCGCAAAAGCTAGGGAAGTATAGCTAAGGAGAAGTGAGGTATTGCTTAGTGATCTTGGGCAGCGCCAGAGCCTTGAGGGAAGCGGATAGATTCCACCATCTCTTGGACATCATCAGGTACTTCGGCAGTAAACTTATTCACCACAATCGCGACAACAAAGTTTAGACACATACCAAGCGTACCGATCCCTTCTGGGCTAATACCAAAGAACCAGTTGTCAGGTGTACTTGCTGCAGGGTTAATAAATTTGAAGTAAATAATGTAAGCTGCAGTGAAAGTAATACCCGAAATCATGCCTGCTATCGCCCCTGATTTATTCATCTTCTTATAGAAGATCCCAAGAATAATGGCTGGGAAGAAAGACGCGGCGGCTAAGCCGAATGAGAAAGCAACTACTTGAGCAACAAAGCCAGGTGGATTAATTCCTAAGTAGCCCGCACCCACAATCGCTACGGCGGCACCAATACGGGCGGCGAGTAACTCTTGTTTGTCGGTCATGTTCGGTTTCAAGCCTTTTTTCAGTAAATCATGTGAAATAGAGGTGGATATCACCAGTAGTAACCCTGCAGCGGTTGATAGTGCGGCAGCTAAACCACCGGCGGCAAGCAGTGCGACAACCCAGTTAGGTAACTTAGCTAGTTCAGGGCTGGCTAATACAATGATGTCACGGTTGATCTTCATTTCATTACGATCATCGCCAGAGTAGAACATCTTGCCGTCATTATTTTTATCTTCCCACGCGACAAGGCCCGTTTTTTCCCAGTTTTTCACCCAACTAGGTGCTTGCTCGGCAGGAACCCCTTTCATGTCTGGGCCATTGATCGTATCAATCATATTGACACGGGCAAATGCGGCAACAGCTGGTGCGGTAGTGTATAAAATGGCAATAAAGACTAATGCCCAGCCCGCTGATACGCGTGCATCTTTTACTTTTGGTACAGTGAAGAAACGGATAATTACGTGAGGTAGACCTGCAGTACCCACCATAAGAGCGGCACAGATGAAGAACACATCGACCATACTTTTTGAACCATCGGTGTAAGCGGTGAAGCCAAGTTCAGTGGTTAAACCATCAAGCTTTTCAAGTAGATACGTTTCAGAACCATTGACCGTTGATCCCAAACCAAATTGTGGAATAGGGGATCCTGTCATCATTAAAGAAGTAAAAATAGCGGGAACCATGAAGGCAAAAATTAACACACAATATTGCGCGACTTGGGTATAGGTGATCCCTTTCATACCACCCATTACTGCGTAGAAGAAGACGATCCCCATACCGATAATGATCCCCATGTTGATATCCACTTCTAAGAAACGAGCGAATACCACCCCGACTCCACGCATTTGGCCTGCTACATAAGTGAATGAAACAAAAATGGCACAGAACACAGCCACCATGCGGGCAGTTTTAGAGTAATAACGATCGCCGATAAAATCAGGTACCGTAAATTTACCGAATTTACGTAAGTAAGGTGCCAGACATAGCGCTAATAATACGTAGCCGCCAGTCCAACCCATTAAGTAGACGCCACCATCGTAACCAATGAATGAGATGATCCCTGCCATTGAAATAAATGAGGCGGCTGACATCCAGTCTGCAGCTGTTGCCATGCCGTTAGCGACAGGGTGGACACCACCGCCAGCAACATAGAACTCACTGGTTGATCCTGCACGAGCCCAAATCGCAATACCGATATAAATGGCGAATGTAATGCCGACGAGAATAAAGGTCCAAGTTTGAATATCCATGTGACGCTTCCTTAATCTTCCTGAACGTTGAATTTACGATCGAGTGCATTCATGCGATTAACATAAACAAAGATCAGAATGACAAAGGTATAAATCGCCCCTTGCTGCGAGAACCAAAAACCTAACTTAAAACCACCAATTTGAATGGTATTGAGGGCATCAACAAATAAGATCCCTGCGCCATACGAAACACCAAACCAGATTGCGAGTAGCGATCCCATGATACTGAGATTTTCTTTCCAATAGGCTTGTGCTTGCTCCTTGGATGCGAACGCCATTGTTATCTCCTTCACAATTTCAAATACGATATTTGTTGTTAATAAATTGTTACGAAAGAAACAATAGCAATGAAAGTAGGTTCTATCTGTGCAACTTTAGTCGAGGGTAAAAAAGCAAAAACGCCCTTATGAGGGCGTTTTTGTGAGCGGTAAATCGCTTTTTATAATGAAGACGGCAATTATGATTAGCCAAAAGTCTAAGTTAATAGGTAGAAATCTTTTATACCCATTAAAAGATTATTGACGGCAACAGCGGCCAATATTAATCCCATGACACGGCTGATGATCGCCGCGCCTACATTACCAATGTATTGTTGGATTTTATTGGCGCCAAGTAAGAGTAATAAGGTAATCAGTAATACCGATATCATCACCAGTGTCGTAATGATTTGTTCACTGATGGCGTAGCGATTGTTATCTGTCAGCATCACGATAGCCATCATGGCGCCAGGAGATGCAATGGAGGGAATAGCAAGTGGGTAGACAGCTAAGCTGCCCAACTCTGAATGAGCGACTTCTTCTTTGCTCATTTTACATTCTTGATCGACTTTACCCTCACCAAAAATCATGGTTAAGGCAAAAAGTAGTAGAACGAGCCCGCCAGCGGCTTGAAAAGCGGGCAATGGAATTTGCATCGCTTCTAATAGTACCTGACCGACAATAACAAAAAATAATAATACACCTGTTGCAATAGCAACGGCTTTTAAAGCAACAATACGCTGTTGCTGTGCAGTTAATTGTTGGGTTTGAGAAAGGTAAACCGGGACTGAACCGATAGGATCAATCACAGCCCAAATAAGAACAAATTGAGTCACTAAGGCAGTAAGCAAACGACCCTCCATAAGCTAAGGCAATGAAATAGTGTGAGTAGCCGCTTACGAGTGTATCAAAATATTCAATTGTGATGGTTAGTCACATTTTATTTAAGGCATGATAACGTAACAAAATATTATCAGACCGATAGTGAAAGGGGCGTTATAGATCCAGCTGTTGCAACAATATAACGGCTTGGGTTCTATTTTTGACTTCAAGCTTGCGAAATATCGCGGTCATGTGTGCTTTGATTGTTGCTTCAGAAACAGTTAGCTCGTAAGCAATCTGTTTGTTGAGCAAGCCATCTGACAACATGCCTAATACTTTATATTGCTGTGGCGTTAGGGTGGCAATTTTATCTGCTAGATCTCGATAAGCGTTATTGTTATCTGCGATGTCTTCAGGAAAAAAAGGTTCACCATCGAGGACTTGATTCAGTGCAGAGATCAACGCACGCATATCACTAGATTTTGGAATAAAGCCAAATGCACCATGACTATGAACCTGACGAATGACTTTTTCTTCTTCACTGGCAGAGATCACAACAGTCGGTAGTTCTGGGTATTGTTGACGAAGTTGGATTAATCCAGACATGCCATTTGCACCAGGCATTTTGAGATCGAGTAACAGCAAATCGACATCAGGCTCTTTTTCTAACAACGCAAATAAAGAATCAAGGGAGTCTGCCTCGAGCAGGTTCGCACCGCTAATCGCCATATGGACCGATTGAAACAGGGCATTACGAAACAGAGGATGATCATCGGCAATAACGATAGTGTGCTGAGCTTCCATGGCAGTACTTTTCTTATTATTAATAAACTAACGCTAACACTTCACTGATCACTGCGCAATTTTCATACC
This sequence comes from Photobacterium sp. GB-56, assembly GCF_003026105.1. Taxonomy (GTDB): domain Bacteria; phylum Pseudomonadota; class Gammaproteobacteria; order Enterobacterales; family Vibrionaceae; genus Photobacterium. Next base: position 50,755 of record NZ_PYNW01000019.1, read on the forward strand.
ATAAAGATCTGAAGTTGATCCTTAATCATTCACTTTAGTTGTAACTCAACACTTCTATTTTGTTAAATGTGACTGTTTTTCTGCAAATAGTTACTGGAGATGCAGTGCTTGTTGGTGCAGGTGTTCACTAAATTTACTGGCATCCATAAACCCTGTTACTCGGGCTTTCGTTGCTTGGTTACCGTTATTATCCCAGAACAATAATGTTGGGAAACCTATGACATTTAGCTGTTGCATCAACGCTAGATCTTGTGGGGTATTAGCGGTCACATTCGCTTCGAGTAAGGTGTATTTCTGTAATTGCATCGCCACGGATGGTGAAGGGAAGACTTCTTTTTTGTAGGTAATACAAGGCGCACACCAATCAGCGGTTACGTCCAGCAATACCGGTTTATGTTGGCTTGCTGCGTCTGCTAACGCTAGATCTAAATCATCAATAGATTGAATAGAGATAAAAGTAGTGGTCGAAATGAGCTGAGCTTGGCGTTCTAAATGTTTAATCGTGGTAAAGAGGAAAATAGAGCACAGACCAATAATGATCCCAAGTCCAATGCTATATAACCCTTTATATGGGATAGGGTGGCGGCAGATAAACCAGAGTGTTCCGCAAGATAACAGGATACATATAATCGTTATCGCCATGATAATCGGGTAATTAGTTAATAACATCATAGTGATAACTCTTATCTTTGGGGATGTTATTAGCTTAGCAAGAATTTCATCAATTTGTGTAAATGGATGTCAAAGTTAAGACAAAAAAAGATTGCTCGAGAGCAATCTTTTTTAAAATTGGAATGTGTATTTGGTATTACAGCAAGAAGCCGCCAACAGCAAAACCAAGTGCTACGGAAGTCGCTATCGTAACGACACCAGGGATAAAGAATGGGTGGTTAAATACAAGGTTACCAATACGGGTGGAACCTGTGTCATCCATTTCAACGGCTGCCAATAGGGTTGGGTAAGTAGGCAGAACGAACAATGCACTCACTGCTGCAAATGAAGCAATCATAGTTAGCGGTGCGACGCCAATCGCCAATGCTGCTGGCATCAGTGCAACAGTTGTTGCGCCCTGAGAGTAAAGTAGCATTGATGCAAAGAATAATACCAGTGATAGCATCCATGGGTATTCACCTAATAGAGAACCAGCAACTTCCTTGATACCATCAACGTGGGCGTTAACAAATGTTGAACCTAACCATGCCACACCTAATACACAGATACAGGCAGTCATACCTGAACGGAACGTCGGCGCAGAAGCAATTTTTGATGCGTCAATCTTACATAACCAAACGGTAGCTGCAGCTGCTGTTAGCATTACCGACATGATTGCTTCGTTACGACCTAGAGTTGGGTTGTCAATTAAGCCAATAGAGTGCGAAATAGCAGCGGCGTAGCAAACGACAAAGATAATCGCGACTAAAAAGATGTAAGTTGCCCGTTTTGCTTGAGGTTTAATTTCGCGACGGCTTGTATTATCAGCCGTTACTAGACCTTTTGCTAGGCGTTCTTGATAAATAGGATCATCTTTTAGCTCACACCCCATAAAATTGGCAACAAAAGCGCCAACCATACAAGCAATGAATGTTGTAGGGATACAGATTGCCAGTAGTGTTACGTAGCTTACGCCGATAGGTTCTAAAATACCGGAGAAAGCAACAACGGCCGCAGATATTGGGGATGCAGTAATTGCAATTTGTGAGGCAATAACGGCAATAGAAAGAGGGCGAGATGGGCGAATACCTTGGCCTTTAGCCACTTCTGCAATAACCGGTAAGGTTGAAAATGCGGTATGTCCAGTACCTGCCATTACCGTCATTAAGTAGGTCACGATTGGCGCATAGAAAGTAATGCGCTTTGGATTTTTACGCAGAAAATCTTCTGCAAGTTGTACCAGCCAGTCCATACCGCCCGCGACTTGCATGGCGGCAATGGCAGTGATCACTGACATAATGATTAAGATAACATCGACAGGGATAAATGATTGGCTGGTAGGCACACCTAACACTAGCGATAAAACAATAACGCCTGCACCACCGGCGAAACCAATCCCGATCCCACCAATCCTTGCCCCTAAAAAGATAAAGGCAAGGACAACAAAGAGCTCTATTCCAATCATAGAATTTTTCCTGTTTAAAAGTTTAAAAAATAGAAGTTAAAAATAAAAAGTTTGAGGTAAAAACAAAAAATTTCGCAAAAAAAAGCGGATCCTCTAGTGAAAATCCGCTGTATTACTCAGGTACCGCTACGCTTAGTTATAGCGCTGTGCCTTGTATTGAGGGTGCATTAAGTTTTCGATGGAGAAGATATCATCTAATTGCTCTTCCGTCAGCAAGCCGCGCTCTAGCACCACTTCACGGACGCTCTTACCGGTTTCAGCACAGATTTTACCTACGATATCGCCTTCATGGTGACCAATGAATGGGTTTAAGTAAGTCACGATACCGATAGAGTTAAACACGTAGCTCTCACAGACATCTTGATTGACTGTGATGCCTTCGATACATTTCTCACGTAAATTAACACACGCATTTTTAAGCAAGCTGATTGATTCAAACAACGCTTGGCCAATCACAGGCTCCATGACGTTAAGTTGAAGCTGACCTGCTTCTGCTGCAAAAGTAATGGTTGTATCGTTACCAATTACTTTAAAGCAAACTTGGTTAACCACTTCTGGGATAACAGGGTTTACTTTTGCAGGCATGATAGATGAGCCTGCTTGCATTTCAGGAAGGTTGATTTCGTTCAAACCTGCACGAGGACCAGAAGACAGTAGACGTAGATCGTTACAGATCTTAGAGAGTTTCACCGCAGTACGTTTTAGCGCGCCGTGAACCATAACATAAGCGCCACAGTCAGATGTTGCTTCGATCAAGTCTTCTGCTGGGGTAACAGGTAGGCCTGTAATTTCAGCTAGACGTTGAACCGCTAGGTGTTGGTAACCTGTCGCTGCATTCAAACCAGTACCGATAGCCGTCGCACCTAGGTTGACTTCAAGCAGTAGCTGCGCGGTGTAATGCAGGTTTTTGATTTCTTCTTTTAACAACACACTATAAGCATGGAATTCTTGGCCTACCGTCATTGGTACAGCGTCTTGTAGCTGAGTACGGCCCATTTTTAAGATGCTAGCAAATTCCGTTGCTTTCACATCGAAGGCTGTCTTTAGGTACTCTAATGCTTCTAGCATGTTAATGATGCTGTTATATACCGCAACGCGGAAACCAGTAGGGTAAGCACAGTTAGTCGATTGTGACTTGTTTACGTGATCGTTCGGGTTAATGATGTCATATTCACCTTTCTTTTTGCCCATAAGCTCAAGAGCAAGGTTTGCAATCACTTCATTGGTGTTCATGTTGACAGATGTGCCAGCGCCGCCTTGGTATACATCAGAAGGGAATTGATCCATACAACGGCCTGTTTCTAAAATAAGATCACAAGCTTGCTCGATGTAGTTACCGACTTCTGAAGGGATCGCACCCAGTTCTTTGTTCGCCATCGCTGCAGCTTTTTTGGTGAAAACCATGCCGCGAACAAACTCAGGTACGTCTGAGATGGTGGTATTAGAGATATTAAAGTTTTCGATTGCACGTAGAGTGTGAATACCCCAATACGCGTCTGCTGGAACGTGACGCTCACCAAGAAGATCTTCTTCGATTCGAGTTGCAACATTCAGTGCTGCTTCGTTATTTTTTTCAAGATCAATCATCTGAGACATAATATAGCCCTTTGGGAATCTTTTAATAAAATCAATGATTAAGCCAACTGTCTAAGCAAAGGGTCCGTTTTGCTAAGTTGAAGCAAGATGATCGTACCTGACATCTTAATTGATGCTGATGATACTCCCCTGATTGGCTAAAAACATAATCCAGATCACTTTTTACGTGAGCCTGAAAATATTTGCACAGAAACGCGATCCTACTCACAAAAGTTGTTAACAGGAGGGGTGGCTTATTTATCTAAAAATGAAAAGAAATAACAAAATATGAACAAGTTGTTTGAGGGGGAAATGTGTATTTAAGGTTTAGTGCAAAAAGAACTGTTGAATTATTTGTTAACGATTTTTTATCTTAGGCGACACGGTATTTAGCGTTTAAACATGTAATACTATATTGAGTCATTCAGCGTTTTGAATACCGATACGTTATAAAAAAGAGGTTAGGTGTGTTTGCAATATTAATGCTGCTTTTTATCGCCGTTCCAATGATTGAAATTGGTCTATTTATTCAGGTCGGTGGCTTTTTAGGTTTTTGGCCGACCATGATGCTAGTGTTTATTACTGCCGTGGTTGGGGCTTCTTTGGTACGTAGCCAAGGATTAGCGACATTAATGTCTGTACAAACAAAGATGCAGCAAGGGCAAATGCCAGCACAAGAAATTGTTGAAGGTGTACTGTTAGCCGTTGCTGGAGTGTTATTGCTTACGCCTGGATTTATGACAGATGCATTAGGCATGTGTATTTTACTGCCGCCTATTCGTGCCAAAATTGCACAGCAATTGATGCAGCGCGTAAAAGTGCAGAGCAACTTTAATCAGTTTGGTGGCGGTTTTAGCTCGGGGTTTGATGGGCAATCAACTGGGCCGTTTAGTCATAAAAATGATAATGGTGATGTTTTCGATGGTGAATTTGAACGTAAAGATGATCAAAATAACAACCATCAAAACCCACGTTTAAAGTAGGTCTTTAAACGTAGTATATAAAAAGTTATTAATAAAAAAGGCAGCGTTAGCTGCCTTTTTTATATTTACACTATTCATATTTTAGAGGGGATAACGAGCGAAGATAAGGTTGTTTTTCGTAATCGCCGCGCATACAAATAAGCACAAATACCACCAATAACATTGGCAATGGAGATGCCGATAAAGAGCCCTTTCGTACCATAGTACAAGCTGCCTACCCAAGCGCTTGGTAGCAGAAAACCAAATAAACGTAACAGGTTCCAAATCAGTGCGTTGACGGTTTTATGTAATGCATTGAGCGCGCTAATGAGTAGCATACATACTGCTTGTAAACCATAACTAGCTGGTACGACTAATAAATAATGCCACAGTTGATGTTGTACTGTGGCATCACGAGAAAACAGTGAAGCTAATGGCACACTGAGTGGCACCATGGCGATAAAAATCAACAGTTGGAATAAAATCGCAAAATGCATGGCAGTAAAAAGCGCCTTAAAAGCCCGTTCCGGTTTATTGGCGCCAAGGTTTTGCGCCATAAACGGCATTAATGCAGAGCCCAATGCCATCATCCCTATCACTAAAATTGATTCAATACGCATCGCGGCACCGAATGCGGCAACTGATGCGGTACCTTGCGCGGCAAGCAATGACATTAATAGAGCGCTCGATAATGGATTGAGTGCGTTTGATAATCCAGCAGGCGCGCCAATATGTAAAATCTGCTGCCAATCAGATTTTAATTTTAGGAGGACTGGCATTGTGAGTAATTTTTCACGGCGATGGAGCAAATACAATGATGCGGTTAATGCTACAGCCCAACTGATCCCGCTTGAGATAGCAGCGCCTTTCACTCCTAATTCTGGAAACGGCCCGTAACCAAAGATCAATAAAGGATCGAGGATACCGTTAATTAAACCAGCTATGATCATAATTTTAGCTGGGCTTTTGGCATCGCCTGTTGCGCGTATTGCACTGTTACCCGTCATAGGGATCACCAATAAGGGGATTGCGATGTACCACACAGTCATATATTCGTGGATGATTGGCAGTAAATCCGCACTGGCGCCCATTAAGGAAAAGAGTGGATCTATCGTTAGCCACCCAACGGTTGAACCTAACACCATTAAAATAACGGCAAGCAATAAACCATGTGTGGTAAGTCTTGCTGCACTTTTGGTATCACCACTTCCGAGTAAACGTCCAATGCTGGTGGAGATCCCAACACTCATGCCCATGGTGATACAGTTCAGACCAAAGGTAACGGGAAATGTAAAACTGACCGCGGCTAATGCATTGGTGCCAAGTAGTGAGATAAAAAATGTATCAACCAGATTAAACATTAAAATAGCAATCATACCGAATACCATTGGTACAGCTAAACGGCGTAATGCATCTGGGATCGGATCGGATAATAAGCCGTATTTATCAGGCTTGTTGTTGGTTTCCATAGCGGTCTCATTGTAAGGATGCTTGCATACCCTAATGCAAAGAATGTGATCGGGCAAAAGTTCTCAAATAAATAATGAAAAAAAATTGGTCTACACCTTGGGTTCTCTCATATTAGACCCAACATGTTTAGATAATAGAAAAGTCGCCAAACATCAGTTTGTGTGTACATTCATGTATGGAAATTACCAATTATCAGGAGAGACGACCGATGAATATTCGTCCTTTACACGACCGTGTTATCGTTGAGCGCCAAGAAGTTGAATCTAAGTCTGCTGGCGGCATTGTATTAACAGGTTCTGCGGCTGAAAAATCAACACGCGGCAAAGTACTTGCAGTAGGCAAAGGTCGTATTTTAGAAAACGGTTCTGTTCAGCCACTTGACGTTAAAGTTGGCGACACTGTTATCTTTGCTGAAGGCTACGGCACTAAGACTGAAAAGATCGATGGCAAAGAAGTTCTAATCATGTCTGAAAATGACATCATGGCAATCGTTGAATAATCCGATCACATCGAATTAAAAATTAAGAAAGGAAACGCAAGATGGCTGCTAAAGACGTTAAATTTGGTAACGACGCACGAATTAAAATGCTAGAAGGTGTCAACATTCTAGCTGACGCAGTAAAAGTAACATTAGGTCCTAAAGGCCGTAACGTTGTACTAGACAAATCATTTGGTGCACCAACGATTACTAAAGATGGTGTTTCTGTTGCGCGTGAAATTGAACTGGAAGATAAATTCCAGAACATGGGCGCACAAATGGTGAAAGAAGTTGCATCACAAGCTAACGATGCGGCGGGTGACGGCACAACAACAGCAACAGTACTTGCACAAGCGATCATCGCTGAAGGTCTAAAAGCAGTCGCTGCGGGTATGAACCCTATGGATCTTAAGCGCGGTATCGACAAAGCGGTTATTGCTGCGGTTGAAGAGCTAAAAGCGCTATCTGTTCCATGTGCTGATACAAAAGCTATCGCACAAGTAGGTACAATCTCTGCGAACTCTGATGCAACTGTGGGTAACCTAATTGCTGAAGCGATGGAAAAAGTAGGCCGTGATGGCGTTATCACCGTTGAAGAAGGCCAAGCACTTCAAGACGAACTAGACGTTGTTGAAGGTATGCAGTTTGACCGTGGCTACCTATCTCCATACTTCATCAACAACCAAGAAGCGGGTTCTGTTGATTTAGAAAGCCCATTCATCCTATTGGTTGATAAGAAAGTATCAAATATCCGTGAACTTCTTCCTGCATTAGAAGGCGTTGCTAAAGCATCTCGTCCTCTACTTATCATCGCAGAAGACGTTGAAGGTGAAGCGCTAGCAACATTAGTTGTGAACAACATGCGTGGCATCGTGAAAGTGGCCGCTGTTAAAGCACCTGGTTTCGGTGACCGTCGTAAAGCAATGCTTCAAGATATCGCAGTACTAACAGCAGGTACCGTGATTTCTGAAGAGATCGGTCTTGAGCTAGAAAAAGTTCAGCTAGAAGATCTTGGTCAAGCTAAGCGTGTAACTATCACGAAAGAAAACACAACAATCATCGACGGTTCTGGTGAAGAAGCGATGATTCAAGGTCGTGTTGCACAAATTCGTCAACAAATTGAAGATGCAACATCTGACTACGACAAAGAAAAACTTCAAGAGCGTGTCGCTAAACTTGCTGGCGGCGTAGCGGTTATCAAAGTTGGCGCAGCAACTGAAGTTGAAATGAAAGAGAAGAAAGACCGCGTAGAAGATGCACTACACGCAACTCGCGCAGCGGTTGAAGAAGGCGTTGTTGCAGGTGGTGGTGTTGCACTTATCCGCGCAGCATCTAAAGTTGCAGGCCTTACTGGCGACAACGAAGAGCAAAACGTGGGTATCCGTGTAGCACTTCGTGCAATGGAAGCACCTATCCGTCAAATCACGAAGAACGCAGGTGATGAAGAATCTGTTGTTGCTAATAATGTACGTGCAGGTGAAGCGAACTACGGTTATAACGCAGCAACTGGCGAGTACGGTGATATGATTGAAATGGGTATCCTAGACCCAACAAAAGTAACTCGTTCAGCACTTCAGTTCGCAGCATCTGTTGCTGGTCTTATGATCACGACAGAAGCAATGATTACTGACAAAGCGACTGATACTCCTGCAATGCCTGATATGGGCGGCATGGGTGGTATGGGTGGCATGGGCGGTATGATGTAACCCATTAATAACAGTAGAGATTTTCCTCTTAGTTATTTGAAAAGCCGAGCATGATGCTCGGCTTTTTTATTGCCTGATAAATATAGAACCAATATACGTAACATTGTTTTTATTGTTGTACATAGTTTGTCGGGAATATTCCTAAAAAAGCTGCACAAAAATAAAGTTATTTTAAAACAATGAGTTATGTAAGTGTTACGATGTGTTAGCTTATACCGTTGAAAGTGTACACCTATTTGCTGTTCTTGTTATATAAAGGTGTTCGTCTTGTCCTGTTACTCTATCTAATACACTCAAGATAAAAGTAAGGCGTGATTGTTATAATCAAGCATATAATCAGAAAAAATCATGTACAGCATTATTCCTTAAAAATACCAATAACCACCCTTTTGAGTGATAAAGATATAAGAGTTTATATTTCCATCTTTTAAATCAAATTGTGGTTTTATGTTTTTATTGTGTATAAACTCAATTAAGCAACTTAATTGCCATTAATATATTAGAGCATGTTTTTTGTGAAATAAGATTAAAAATGTGTTCAATAAGTATTGGTTTAATAATACTTAATCAAACTATCGACTTTGACGTGGTCGATAAATATGATTTTTCTAGTATATTAACCTCTATGAACTATTGCTCATCTAGAAAAAAGCCCCAAAAGCTGTACGTTGTTTTTATTGTTTTATTTCAATAAGTTATGTGGGAATAAAAAGGCACTATAAATGCGATTGTATTTGAGCATAAAAAAGCTGTAATTTTTTTATTTAGCTGTACAGGTTAGTTCGGAGAGGAGATTTTGATGTCTGATAGGGCTGGAAACGATGGTGTTTAGTTATAAAAACGCCCCTGTATATTTAAGCAGAGGCGTAGTGAATATCAAAAAGGGAGTCTATTAGCTCTCGCTAGGCAGGTTATCCTGATTTAATGAGACCCACGCAGCCATAAAGCAAATAATGAACGACTGGATGAAACCACGTAAATCGATATCACCTTGAACTAATACATCATCGGCGTTAGTTTCCATGTTAAAAGATACGGTACGATCCTTTATGCTGAAGAATACACGACCAACCAGTACTAAGTTCTCACCATTATCGTCTGGGTTGTAAACCATACCAGCGCCAATTTGATCGTGTTCAGTGATAGGTAAAGCGCTAAACGCTAACTTTTCAGCTCCTTCAAAGCCAAAGCCAGCGTAATGCTTACTTGGATCTTCTTGTTGTAATAGCTGAGAAAGCATCTCTGTATAAGTCTCTAGGGCTTCTTCTGGTACATCTTTAGTGTTTACCTGTCCCATGTCAAAAGGCTTTTCATCTTCAATCATAGCAACGTTATAGGTAAAGTCTGTCATCGTTAATCCTTTGATTTTTAATATCATCATCATTATATAACGTACTACGTTAACGTAATTTTGAACGGTCTGATAGTGTTAATCTCATCAGTGATTAGTGGATGTTTTAACGATCACATTTATAGGAATGTGATGATATATTGTTCCAAACTTTGCTTTTTTCAGTGAAGAGGTAAGCTGTTACTTACTAACTATATTAATAATAAATAAGGCATAAAGAACCTGGCGGTATTAAAGTTTTAGTTTGCTGAGGAAAAAGCTTAAAAAGCTGTACAGAATTAATTTGTTTATAATCAATAAGTTAGGCTGGCATTCTGAGGTTTTTACTTGTGGGTGTTTTTGTTCTGCTTTTTGCTGTATTTTAAGTGAAAAGCTGATCTTTATTTTAGTTCATAATTGCCGTTGTTATGAAATATAACAACGGCGAGTTCAACTTATTGATTTAATTGAAACCTTTTGCTCTTGTTGGCATTTTTTTCAATATATTCGATGATCATACCAGCAATATCTTTACCTGTTGCGGCTTCAATGCCTTCAAGGCCTGGTGATGAGTTGACTTCCATGATTAATGGACCACGGTTAGAACGCAGTAAATCTACACCTGCCACGCTTAATCCCATTGCTTTCGCTGCTGCAATCGCCGTTTTACGCTCTTCTGGTGTAATACGGATCAGTGATGCACTCCCACCACGGTGTAGGTTTGAGCGGAACTCACCTTCAGCTGCTTGGCGCTTCATTGAAGCAATGACTTTATCGCCAATAACAAAACAACGGATGTCGGCGCCACCGGCTTCTTTAATATATTCCTGAACCATAATATTGGCTTTTAAGCCCATAAAAGCCTCAATCACACTCTCTGCTGCTTTTTGAGTTTCAGCTAATACTACGCCAATCCCTTGAGTACCTTCTAATAACTTAATAACCAAAGGTGCACCACCGACCATTTTGATTAAATCAGGTACGTCATCTGGTTTACTCGCAAAGCCGGTAACAGGCATACCAACACCTTTGCGGCTTAATAACTGTAATGAACGTAGTTTGTCGCGTGAACGGGAAATAGCAATGGATTGATTGACAGGGAAGACACCCATCATTTCAAACTGACGTAATACAGAGCAGCCATAAAAGGTAATGTCTGAGCCAATACGCGGAATAATGGCATCAAAACCTGTTAAATCATTGCCCTCAAAGTGAATTGAAGGCTGCACAGAGTTGATGTTCATATAACAACGCAGTGCATTAATAATCACAGCTTCATGTCCTCGTTGCTCACAAGCTTCAACAAGGCGACGGGTGGAGTATAGGTTAGCGTTTTGCGACAAAATGCCAATTTTCATTGCGTTACTCGCGACAAATAAGAGGTGATAGTCAGCAGCGTTAAGTTTGGCGAACTTGTTAAATATATGCCGCTGTATGAGTCGCGACTATGCGCTTAAAACAATAAAAAATCGATAGCCGTAAAGATGATTTTTTTTGATTGTGTTGGATAAATTTATTTATCGAATAAGTAAAAGTAACGTGATGTTCTTTTTAATGTAAGTAAAAAGAACATCATGTTACCTATGCTTAGTTGTTATTTTACTGGAAAAGCTGTACGTGTTATTTTAGTTTTTAATAATCAATGTGTTATGATTGGTTTATCATGTTACTTTAAGTGATTGTTATAGTGTGGTCACCTTTTTGGTGTAATTAATTCGAAAAGGTTTTTATTTTGTTTTTGGTGTAAAAAAAGACGATTTAATCGTCTTTTTCGTGTTGCTGTTGGGTTTATGGCCTATTCAAGCAGTAAGTCCAGCGGCGTTTTACTTGCTCGTCCACCGACTTCTCTGGTGAGTTTAGGGACGAGATACCCTGAGACTTGGGTGATTAATCCGGCCATTAATTGACGAGCCGTTTCATCATCTACCATATAATGCGCAGCGCCTTGTACGCGGTCTAAAACGTGGAGGTAATAAGGCTGAATACCTGCATCAAATAATGCTTCGCTAAGGTCTGTTAATGTCTTTACCGAGTCATTAATGCCTTTTAGCAGTACGCCTTGGTTAAGTAAGGTGACATTGGCTTGTTTTAGCTTCTGCATTGCTGTTTTTAGCGCATCATCGATTTCGTTGGCATGATTAATATGAGTCACCAAAATCGTTTGTAAACGCGTCTCTGCCAGTATTTGACACAAGCTATCGGTAATACGGTTAGGGATCACCACTGGTAGCCTGCTGTGGATACGTAGGCGCTTGATATGAGGTATTGCTGAAATATGCTCAACAAGCCATTGGAGCTCATGATCTTTAGCCATTAACGGGTCGCCACCGGATAAAATCACTTCATTGATTTCAGGATGGGCGGCGATGTACGCCAGGCTCTGCTGCCATTGATGCTTGTTACCTTTATTGTCGCTATATGGAAAATGACGACGGAAACAATAACGGCAGTTGACCGCACAGCCACCTTTGACTATCAGCAATACACGATTGTGGTATTTATGCAGTAACCCTGGAATATCGTTCTGCTGCTCTTCTAGGGGATCGACAGAGTAACCTTGGTGAACTTCGAATTCTTGCTCTAAGGGTAAAATTTGACGTAAAAGTGGGTCATGTGGGTTGCCGATTTCCATTTTATCAACAAAGCTCAATGGAACACGTAGCGCAAACAGCTTCCTTGCGGCGAGGCCATTTTCCCATGGTGTGGGATCAATTTTGAGCAATTTGAGTAACTGAAAGGGATCAGATATCGCATTCGATAGATCATTAAGCCAGTTTTGCTCAACAGATGGCACGTTTAGGGGTATGATATGCGACATTAAATACAACTCGAAGATGTTAAGAGGATTAGAATGGCGTCTTTCAGCACCAATGAATTCCGCGGCGGAATGAAAATTATGCTAGATAATGAACCATGTGTCATTATCGAAAACGAATTTGTTAAGCCTGGTAAAGGTCAAGCGTTCAACCGCGTACGAATCCGTAAACTTATTTCTGGTAAAGTTTTAGAGAAGACTTTTAAATCAGGTGAATCAGTTGAAGCTGCGGACGTAATCGATACTGATCTTGATTACCTATACAATGATGGTGAATTCTACCACTTCATGAACAACGAAACGTTTGAGCAAATTGCTGCTGACGTTAAAGCGGTTGGTGAGAATGCTAAGTGGTTAGTTGAAAACAACACTTGTACGCTAACACTTTGGAACGGTAACCCAATTGCTGTTACTCCACCAAACTTCGTTGAGCTAGAAGTGACTGAGACAGATCCTGGTCTTAAAGGTGATACACAAGGTACTGGCGGTAAGCCAGCAACACTAAGTACGGGTGCTGTTGTTCGTGTACCTCTATTTATCGCTATCGGCGAAGTGATCAAAGTTGATACTCGCTCTGGTGAATACGTAAGCCGTGTTAAGTAATTAATCGGTTTATAAGGTCGTTATATTATTAACGATGAAAAGGTCGCGTAAGCGGCCTTTTTTGTTTCTATTTTTTGATATTGATGGAAAAAGGTAAATTAGAAAGGGTTGCTATCATAAAATTTAGATAATAAAAAAGCACCGCTTGCGGTGCTTTTTGTGTTTTTGTATACAGTTTAAATCATGAATACAAAAATGATGGATAGGGCGGTGATCAAAAACGCAAATGCGTAACAAGCGATCTTACCGACCACACCTGCATGGATTTTTAAATCATGCATACCGTGGTGCAAACGGTGCATCGCATGCCACATTGGTAGCGACAGAGTTGCGATAACAAACAGGGCACCAATAAAGCTGGTTGCGAAATCTGCTGCGCGATCGTAAGTCGTTGCTTCTGGGCTAATAATGCCAAGAGGAACAAGAATACCGAGTACTAAAATCGTAACCGGTGTGATCATTGCAAACCAAGTACCGCCAGCACCGAACAGACTCCACCATACTGGCTCGTCAGAACGTTTAGGATGTAAATTAACCACGACGGACTCCTTAAACTATCGCAAGAACAAACAAGGTAATAACAGCAACAACAGCCCACTGAGCAAGAATGATAATTTTCTTATCAAGCAATTTGCCTTTAATACGAATAGGCACAACTTGCGGCATCATATTGAAGTAGGTGAATGCGTGGAATAGGCTACCTGCTAGGGCAAGAATATTTAAAATAATCACAATAGGGTTAGCCATGAAATCTAACCAGCCTTGCCATGCTTCAGGACCTTTAACTAGGCTACCTAAACCGAATGTTAAGCAGATTGTAAAAAAGATCAAAGGTAGTACTGTTGCTTCGCGGATCATGTAGAAGCGATAGAAAGCGCTGTCTTTCCACCAAGTACGCTTCATTTCACGAACGTAAGGTTTACGGTTGCTCATCCTTATGCCTCCATTGGTTTGATCATTGCAATAACGAAATCTTTAGAAGATTCCACTTTGCCTTGGTTAACAGCCGCAGCTGGATCAACACTCTTAGGACAGACTTCAGAACAGTAACCTACGAATGTACAACCCCAAGCACCGTTTTCACCATTGATAAGCGCCATACGTTCATCTTTACCATTGTCACGGCTATCAAGGTTGTAGCGATGAGCCAGAGTCAATGCTGCTGGGCCAATAAATTCAGGGTTTAAACCAAACTGAGGACACGCGGCGTAGCACAGACCACAGTTAATACAGCCTGCAAATTGCTTGTATTTCGCCATTTGCTCTGGTGTTTGTAGGTTTGTACCATCTTCAGGTGTGCGATCGTTACCAATAATGTATGGCTTAATCGCTTCAAGACGCTCAATAAATGGCGTCATATCGACAATTAAATCTTTTTCAATCGCAAAATTTGCTAATGGCTCAATTTTTACACCGTTAGGGTAGTCACGTAAAAAGCTCTTACAAGCAAGTTTTGGCACGCCATTTACCATCATGCCGCAAGAGCCACAGATAGCCATACGACAAGACCAACGGTAGGATAAATCCTTATCTAGGTGGTCTTTAATGTAACCAAGCGCATCAAGAACAGACATGGTTTCATTGAACGGTACTTCGAATTGTTCTAGGTACGGTTCTGCGTCTTTTGCTGGGTCATAACGCAGAATTTCAACTGATTGAATGCGAGTCGCTGACATTATGCCTTTTCCTCTTGTTGCTCTGTGGCTGCTAGTTTTTCAGCAGAGTCTTTTGCTGCAGCTTCGTCAGCGGCAGCACCATATAGACGTGCTTTAGGTTGAGATTTGGTGATCGTTACATGGCTGTAATCGATAATTGGTGCTGCGCCATTGTTGTAAAACGCTAACGTGTGTTTTAGGTAGTTCACATCATCACGTTCAGTACAACCGTCATCAAGGCGTTGGTGTGCACCACGAGACTCTCTACGATTTATTGCTGAGTGTGCCATCGCTTCAGCCACTTCTAGGCCGTAACCAATTTCAATTGCGTATAGCAGATCGGTATTAAAGACTTTGCCTTTATCTTGAATGGAGATGCGCTTGTAACGCTCTTTTAGCTCCGCTAGCTTATCAATCGTTGCCTGCATTAAATCTTCTTGGCGATAGATACCACAACCCGCTTCCATGGTGTGACCCATTTCAGTGCGGATCTCTGCCCAGTTCTCATCACCTTCTTGTGCCATTAGGGCATCAATACGTGCTTGAACTGCATCAATTTGTGCATTGATCGATGCGTCATTCCAACCTTTGAATTCCTCGGCACGTTTAACCGCGTGCTCACCAGCAACACGACCAAATACCACGAACTCTGCTAATGAGTTAGAACCTAAACGGTTGGCGCCGTGAAGACCGACAGATGCACACTCACCCACAGCAAATAAACCTTTAATGCGAGTTTCACATTCGCCATTTGTTTCAATACCACCCATGGTGTAGTGAACAGTAGGGCGAATTGGGATCGGCTCTTTTGCAGGATCGACGTTGACATAGGCTTTTGCTAATTCACAGATGAACGGTAGACGTTCATGCAAGTATTCTTCACCAAGATGGCGTAGATCTAGGTGTACCACATCACCAAGTGGGTGCTTGATGGTGTTACCCTTTTGTTGTTCATGCCAGAAAGCCTGTGACACTTTGTCACGAGGGCCTAATTCCATGTATTTGTTCTTTGGTTGGCCGACAGGTGTTTCAGGGCCCATGCCGTAGTCTTGCAAGTAACGGTAACCGTTTTTATTTACAATGATACCGCCTTCACCACGACAGCCCTCTGTCATCAGGATCCCTGTGCCAGGAAGACCTGTTGGGTGATATTGTACGAATTCCATATCACGTAGTGGAATACCGTGACGGTACGCCATTGCCATACCATCGCCAGTTACAATGCCACCGTTAGTATTACAGTGGTAAACACGACCTGCGCCACCCGTTGCAAGGATCACTGACTTTGCTTTAATACAAATCAATTCGCCTTCAGACATGTGGATTGCAATTAGACCTTGTACTTCACCATCTTCAACTAAAAGATCAACCACAAAATATTCATCAAAACGTTTGATTTGAGAATACTTAATCGAGGTTTGGAATAAGGTGTGCAGCATGTGGAAGCCAGTCTTATCTGCAGCAAACCATGTACGTTCTACTTTCATACCACCAAAACGACGAACGTTTACTTCACCGTTTTCTTTACGGCTCCATGGGCACCCCCACTGTTCCATCTGGATCATTTCGCGAGTGGCGTTCTCTACGAAATATTCCACAACGTCCTGTTCACATAGCCAGTCACCACCGCCAACGGTATCGTTGAAGTGATTATCTAAGCTATCTTCGTCCTTGATCACGGCAGCAGAGCCACCTTCAGCCGCAACAGTGTGCGAACGCATTGGATACACTTTTGAGATCAGTGCAATTTCTAGTTCTGGGTTAGCTTCTGCAGCAGCGATGGCAGAACGTAGGCCTGCACCACCTGCGCCGATTACAGCGATATCTGTGGTAATAGTCTTCACAGCTATCCTCCGAAGGTAAGACGGTAAAAATTGAAAAGATGCGCGTGGCGCATCTATCCTTGAAATCCTGAGCGCATTCTATGAAACCCTGTGATTAGATAAATTGATTTAGACGCAGGTTTTTACCGAAATAGTCAAAAAATGTAAGAAGATTACAAAACCTGTGATATTTGTCACAATCGATCATGTTTTTAAATTGTTATCTCTTTGTATTTATTGGTTTTTATGTTTATCAAATGTTAACTGATGTGTGGCGGTTATTTTGTTTTTATTGGAGGTGCCTTTTAACTTGATGATAAGAAAGATAAATAAAGTGATGCTTTAGTTGCGGGGATGTGGGTGTTGTAAGCTGGTGATTAAATATTAAGTTTTCATCAGAGAAAAAAAGAGAAGCTATTTTTTCATAATTTATTCATATCTTTATCAGTCATAGAGACTTTGTTGTGATCTCTTGTGGGAATCTGCGACGTTTATTGCTGAGCTCTGATAAAATGTGAGCATTAATCAATTTCATTAAAGAAGAAAGTTTATGTCTACTTGGCAACCTACTGCGTCTATTGAGCAACTCAAAAAACGCGCTCATCTGTTAGCGGTTATTCGTCAGTTTTTCGCCGCTCGTGAGGTGATGGAGGTCGATACTCCAGCCATGAGCCAAGCAACGGTGACGGATGTACACCTACATACTTTTCAAACCGAATTTGTAGGGCCTGGGTATGCTGATGGGCAAATGTTATTTTTAATGACTAGCCCTGAATTTCATATGAAACGATTACTTTCCTCGGGAAGTGGGGCGATTTATCAGATTTGCAAATCTTTTCGTAATGAAGAATCGGGTCGTTACCATAACCCCGAATTCACCATGTTAGAGTGGTACCGTCCTAACTTTGATCATCATTTGCTCATGGATGAAATGAATGACTTACTGCAGTTAGTTTTAGGTTGTGGTGCCGCTGAGAAGATGACCTACCAACAGGCGTTTATTAACCAGCTTGGCGTGTGTCCTTTAACTGGCACAATGACGGAACTTAAAGCGGTGGCTGCAAATCTTGGGCTGTCTGATATCGCTGAACCTGAAGACGATCGCGATACCTTATTACAGTTGCTATTTAGCATTGGCGTTGAAGGTAAAATTGGTCAGCATGTACCAGCTTTTGTTTATGACTTTCCTGCCTCGCAAGCGGCATTGGCGCAAATTAACCCAACTGATCCTCGTGTGGCAGAGCGCTTTGAGGTGTATTTTAAAGGCATTGAACTGGCGAATGGCTTTCATGAGTTAGCGAATGGTGATGAGCAATTACAACGTTTTGAGCAAGATAATCAAAAGCGTTTAGAGATGGGATTAAAGCCTCAACCGATTGATATGAATTTGGTTAACGCGCTACGTGCTGGTTTCCCTGACTGTGCGGGTGTCGCCTTAGGTATCGACCGGTTGATCATGTTGGCATTAGGACTTGATCACATTGAAAAAGTGACAGCCTTTCCTATTGAACGAGCATAACCGACAACATTGTTGAGACGTTACGTTTGTTATCAACGTAAAAAAGCACGGTAATTATCATTATTACCGTGCTTTTTTATTACGTAAGATAAATTTAACCGATACCTCCAAGGTGCAGATAAACATCAACAGAGGGCGGTATCAGGGCGACCACAAATTTACCTAAAACAGCTTTAATTCATTTAGATAGTCCGCAAGTAGGATTTCAAGGCGTCTTATCTTTGATGATTTAATATAGAGAATTCACACCTTAAATGCAAGTGGTTCTCATTACGTGGTTATTCAACGATAATTCGCGCGTTAATGGGTTGTACTGGTCGGTTGTTATTGCCCATGATTTGATGCAGTTTCTCGGTTTGATCTTTTGAGCTGTATTGTGGTGTTTCTAAAACAAACCAGCGAACACCTTCAGTACATGGTGGTGTCGTTAGTGAGCCATTGAATTGATAGTACTCTCGCTCGCGAGGAAGAAGATTATTCGGGCTCAGATCATCGGTGAAATCGATGGTATTACCTTTAGTTGGGATATCTTTTAGTAAAGAGCTAAGAGCATTGTTCTCACGTAAGCCGTTTTCAAACATCACTGCGATAACGGCAATGTTGCCTTTATCATCTACATTCACAAAGTGCGCTTCTAACGGGTATTGCTTACCGTTGATTAAGTTTTCAGATGGCGTATGGAAATGAATTTGCTTCAAGGTATACGTATCGCCATCCACAATCAGCTTATTATCACCACTCACGAGTGCTTCCACTGTATGCCCATTATTGGTGATATCTGTGATTTTTCCGTCATACTCAATTCGCAGTGGGGCAAGGTTTGTTTGCAGTGCAGAAGTGATGTTAATTGGGCTTTGATTTTTACCTAATCCGCACATTGGATAGCTTTCAGCCCAGTGTTCGTTGCTTTTGCCATAGCCCCAGTCAGCGGCTTGTGCAGTTAGAGACACTCCTGCAAGGAGAGAAAGAAGAACTAAAGATGCTTTTTTTATCATGTGAAAACCTTTGTTATATCGCATTTATATAGTGAAAAAGCGGCGCGTTGGTGTTGTCAGGTTAAGGACTGACATAACGGCATTTATTCTAGATAGGTATGATGGTAAGTCGAATACGAGAGAAAGGAAAATAAGATTATCTTTGTTAAGAGTTTACGGTATTGAGAGTGGAGGAAATGTCATATTCTTTAGTGCAATGATTGATCGATGATTACATGGCGTCGTCAACTCGAGCTTAGTGTTTACCGTATTGTGGATAAGAAAAAAGGGCTAATATAGCCCTTTTTTCTTTTATTTATTATTACAGATTTTGGGAGATTTGCTCTGCGTAAGGCTGACCCATACGTGTTGTTTGCAGTGGTTTCATTTCCTCTACAAAACGTACCGCATCTTTAGGGAATAAGTTGATCACCGTAGAGCCGAGCTTAAAGCGGCCCATTTCTTCACCTTTTTTCAGGCTAATTGCTGCAGTACCTGTTGCGGGGTAATCCCAACGACGTACTTCTGGGCCTGTTGGCGGTGTTACTGTTCCTGCCCACGTGGTTTCAATACTGCCCACAATCGTAGCACCAACCAGTATTTGTGCTAATGGACCAAACTCGGTATCAAAAATACACACAACACGCTCGTTACGTGCAAATAGATTAGGGACATTTTCTGCAGTTAGCGGGTTAACTGAAAACAGATCGCCGGGTACATAAATCATTTGGCGCAATATACCATCGCATGGCATGTGAACACGGTGGTAATCACTCGGTGATAAGTATAGTGTCGCGAAATCACCGCCCATAAATTCATCGGCAAGATTTTTATCACCACCTAATAGTTCACAAGCATCAAAGTAGTGACCTTTAGCTTGGAATAAACGGCCCTCTTTGATTGGACCGAGTTGGCTAACGCAAGCATCTGCTGGGTGGCTAATGATACGTGTATCTTCATTAATTGGACGCGCACCATCTTTTAGTTCACGAACAAAGAAAGCGTTAAACGTTGGGTAAGCCGTAGGATCGGGATTACGTGCTTCTGCCATATCAACATTGTATTGTTTGATGAACCAACGAATAATCGCTGTGGTGACTTTGCCGCCTTCTAATGAAGCCAGTTTGCCCACTAAACGTGTTAGCGCATGCTTTGGCGTACAATATTGCAGGCCGATTTTTATCTTATCTAGCACAATTAATCTTCCGAAAAATACCACTTAATCAATAATCTAGCTGCTTATGTCAGAGACAAAGAACAACCCGAACAGGCAATGATACCTAACTCTTAGAGGAAAGTCAGGTTATCTGCATGGGTGGCTAAGAGTTTGAGAGTCGAGTCCAAAAATGAAGAGCATCCCAAAGAGAGTATAGGTACTCTCTTTGGGAGGGGATCAGTCAGGCTTGTTGCGAGAAAATTGGCGGTTAGCAACATTTTCCGACATGCTTTCAATGATCTTATGGTAGCTATTGAAACGGTCTTGGCTAATTTCACCTTTTTCAACGGCTTCACGCAAAATACAGCCCGGATCGTTTTTATGTTTACAATCGCGGAATTTACACCCGCCAAGGTAATCACGAAATTCAACGAAAGCTTCTGTTACTTGCTCTGATTCTAAGTGCCATAAGCCAAACTCACGCACTCCTGGTGAATCAATCAGATCACCACCTTCTTCAAAGTGATATAAACGTGCTGCTGTCGTGGTATGTTGGCCTAACCCTGAGTTACTTGAAACATCACCGATATCAGCTTCAACTTCAGGCATTAAGGCATTAACCATACTTGATTTGCCCACACCCGATTGGCCAGCAAAAATACTGGTATGATCTTTTAAGTCTTGCTTTAAGCCATCTAAGCCTTCGCCTGTATCGGTACTGACAAGGCGAACGTGATAACCAATCTTCTCGTATTGTGCGAGTTTTTGTTCAACATTTTTACGCTCGTCTGCACTCAATAAATCGACTTTATTTACGACAATAAGCGGCTTAATGCCGATAGTTTCTGCGGCAATAATATAGCGGTCGATTATGTTAAGCGATAGCTCTGGTAAAATAGCTGAGACGATAACAATACGGTCAACGTTGGCTGCGACTGCTTTTACGCCATCATAATAATCAGGACGAGTCAGCATTGATTGGCGCTCATGCACTGCTTCCACCACGCCAGCAATACCTTGTAAGGCTTCAACTCCTGGACGCCAAACAACACGATCGCCAGAGACGAGACTTTGAATGCTGCGACGTAAGTTACAGCGATGAATTATGCCTGTTTCGGGATCTTCGACATCAGCATGTTGGCCGAAACGAGTGATCACCAGTCCTTCTCGCGCATTTTCTAATAATGACTCATCCCATTGGACGTCATTTTTCTCGCGAGTTAGGCGTTTATTTTGGTTTGAGCGGACGCGTCGGCTCTGACCTTTAGTTAGCTTTTTCTTTTTTGCCACAAGAATATCATTCAATTTGGTTAGCTTTCGGTATTATCATACATGGTTTAGTCACAAAATAGGCAATATCGAATGACAATCAGCGACAAGAATCTCATTTGGATCGATCTTGAAATGACAGGATTAGATCCAGAAACCCATAAAATCATTGAAATAGCGACAATTGTTACTGATCCTCAACTCAATATTTTAGCGGAAGGCCCTGTACTTGCGATCCATCAGCCTGAAGCTGAGTTGGATAAAATGGATGATTGGTGCACAAATACGCATACAAATAGTGGTTTAGTTGAGCGTATTCGTAAAAGTACCGTGACAGAGCAACAAGCGGTTGCACAAACAATTGCATTTTTAGAGCAGTGGGTTCCTAAAGGATCTTCACCTATTTGTGGTAACAGTATTGGTCAGGATCGTCGTTTCTTATACAAGCATATGCCTGAGCTTGAGCAGTACTTCCATTACCGTTATTTAGATGTCAGTACCCTAAAAGAATTAACGCGCCGATGGAAACCTGAATTATTAGATGGGCTTAATAAAAAAGGTAGTCACTTAGCACTTGATGATATTCGCGACTCAATTGATGAATTACGCTACTATCGAGAGAATATATTTACAATTTGATGGTTAAATCGGCACTTGAAAAACTTTATTCGTTTTTTTCTGCAGAAGTCTTGCATCAGTCAATTTTAGTCGTATAATGCGCAGCCTCGAAAGGAGATAACGCGTTTGTTTCCTTTCGATAAAAATCGGACGCGGGGTGGAGCAGCTTGGTAGCTCGTCGGGCTCATAACCCGAAGGTCGTTGGTTCAAATCCGGCCCCCGCAACCAATCTCTTTTAAAGAGATGTGATGCGACACTAGCTCAGCTGGTAGAGCGCAACCTTGCCAAGGTTGAGGTCACGAGTTCGAACCTCGTGTGTCGCTCCACTTTTTTACTTGGTAGAGAAGTGATATTCATGGCTACGGCGATGGATAAAAATAGTTGTCACCCAACTTAAAACAGGTGAAAAATCGGACGCGGGGTGGAGCAGCTTGGTAGCTCGTCGGGCTCATAACCCGAAGGTCGTTGGTTCAAATCCAGCCCCCGCAACCAATCTCTTTTAAGAGATGTGATGCGACACTAGCTCAGCTGGTAGAGCGCAACCTTGCCAAGGTTGAGGTCACGAGTTCGAACCTCGTGTGTCGCTCCAAATTGATATTCATGGCTACGGCGGTGAATAAAAATAGTTGTCACCCAACTTAAAACAGGTGCAAAATCGGACGCGGGGTGGAGCAGCTTGGTAGCTCGTCGGGCTCATAACCCGAAGGTCGTTGGTTCAAATCCGGCCCCCGCAACCAATCTCTTTTAAGAGATGTGATGCGACACTAGCTCAGCTGGTAGAGCGCAACCTTGCCAAGGTTGAGGTCACGAGTTCGAACCTCGTGTGTCGCTCCAAATTGATATTCATGGCTACGGCG
>NZ_PYNW01000002.1 GCF_003026105.1 Photobacterium sp. GB-56
TGCGTTTGAGTGGTTTCGCTTTATAAGTCTTGCGACTAAGCTGATTGACTGCTTTCATACGGCGTGCATCTGTGTTCCAGATGACACCATCTATTCCAGGCGTTTTACTGCCTTTGTTTTGAGATACACGCTTAACCGCAAGAAGCTTAGCTGAGCGAGAATGAGTTAAGAGCCACTGTAAGGAGTTCACCTTACCGTATTTCTTTTCTCTAGTTGCTTTTGCGATACGCATTTGAAGCTTTAATACGTGTGCTTCAACGGATTTCCAGTCTATTGACTGCCATTGAGCACCGTCAGAAGATGCACTAATCTCTTTCGAGATCATCATTTGCTTTTCTCCTTAAATAAAGTTCTTCAAACTATCTCGCAAAGGGAGACCAGTCGGAAGTGGGCTCACTTTCGTGATCAAACATGAGTCTGTATCTACATCATTACAATGTAGCTTTCGCTTTTTCCGACCTCCTATACCTGCATCACTATCGGCCACTAAGGCTTTCCCAAAGGGAATGATACAGGCTTACCCTGTTCCGTATGTCACGTAAAATGTCAGCTTAGATGCCCACTATAGTGCGGAGAGTACTGCGATCACGAAAGAATACTGTCCAACTTCTTTCCGACTCTCATTGCCATTTTGGCCACAGCGTATTAACCACTTCCGCTGCTTCATCACATAACGCACCTTGGATGGATTCACATACGTTCATCATACTGACTACCTAGCACTCACCCGACTTGTGGTTTTCAGGAGGAACGTCCTCTCACGATTCTTTTCCCACTCAGCCCAACGGCCAAGTTTCGTTACATTGTCCGAGCCGCTGCTTTATTCAGGCTCGTAGGTTCATCTGGTGATACAGACGGTTCACTCATAAAGCGGTGAACAACGCTTCATACGACTTCAGGTCGCACGGACAGAAGAGTGTTAGGTTATTGTTCTATTTGGGGTGCTTGATATTAGGAAAAGTAAGTGCAATGCACTACTTTTAATAACAGTCTTCATGCTATTTCTAATATTTTCTATCAAGTGCTTATAATAGGTGTCGACTTCGCAAGAAAAATCGCGCTGTTAGGCACTTGGTTGCCAATAAGTAGATCTCAACATTTTTCCGAGTAACTCATTAACTTTCACATAATCGTACATAGCTTTTGAATGATATTTAGTCGCCTCATGCTCATCCTTTGCCATTAAACATTGGATACAAACGTCTTTAAAGGCTTGTAAACTAGTTCTAAGTTCATCATCAGAAATTCGCTGAATCAAGAGAGCTGTTTTGGCGCTTAAAGTGCGATTTTTATCGTCTAGTTCTTCAGGTATAGATTGACTCCACTTTCCTGTATCTTCAAAATTAATTTTATCGTATCTATAAATTTGACAACAAGAACGAAAATATTCAAAAAATTCAACCTGTAGATCAAGGATAGTCTCTCTTTGAAAAGCGTTTGCTACTTCTTGTCTTTCATGTTCTTTAGCTTTATTACTCAAAATATGAGAATTCCAGCTAGTTAACGCTGTTGTTGCAATACTTGCTAAAGCTCCAACAATTGTTCCAACAAAACCCCACGTAACAGCTTCCATTATCGTTTCCTAAATATTTCTAACGCCAAATTAATATGTTAAATACACCACTACCTAATCTATAATTCAAACAGATTCAAAACCAGAATATCCAACGTTGTGAGTCTGCCTAGATAGATGTCAGATCCGCGAAACATATCCTTATCTGTGATGCGACTAGACCCACCTAACCTTGGTGAACGCTGGGTTGGATGTCTTTATGTCACTACTTAATTCAACGAATAGTGCATACAGATAATGAAGATCTTTTTAATACGCGTGAAGCTTAATTATATCATTACTATTATTGACTCGTTATGACGACTTTTTGAACTCAATTACAAGCCAGTTATAATCATTACTGACTCTATGGTGAACAATAATATCCGGATAAACTGTCATTGCATTATCATCGTAAACATCAGTTTGTTCTGTACCAATATACAATTCTTTTGGGTCATGCCCATCTCTATTAAATTCACAGTCAACATCATAATGATCGAATTGGGCTTGCAGATACATTCCTATTCGATGAGTCAGAGAGCGTTCGTTCGCATTAACTTCTAACAAATATCGGTCACGAGCGATAAACTGCCTAAAGGAATTAATTACAAGCTGTGAAACTTCAGGGTTTCCTCTAAGCTTTGTTTCAATTTCTTCGTTCATAAGTTCTCAATCGCATAACGCCAGCCATAGTTTCATTGTGAACAATTTTTCAAGATCACCAAACTTCATCAAAACTACCGATTGTCAACTTGATGACCCTGTTATGGCTACTTTTTAGAATATAACATTTGCTCATTTAACTCTGTGTATTCTGATAAAATATCAGGGGAATACGGATACACCATAGTCCCTCCGGTTTCGGGTCGACGAAGAGCTATTTTTTGCATCATAGAAAATAAACCTGGCTGTTTGGCATAATAAAGACCGGGCCTATTATTGGGTGAGTTAATGACAGTGTTGAGAGTATGTTCGAAAAAAGTATAAACATGATCTTCTTGATCAGATTTAAGTTCAAATGCCTCATAGATGAACTTGACTTGCTCTTGTGGATAACCTCTGATTGTTCGTAAAACAGCCCCTGTACCTAAGACGAAAATACCATCTAATGAAGCTAGATTTGCGGAATTAGATTGAGGCCAGTGCTTTCTTGTAAACTCAATACGCTGTTCAATAGATAACTGCCCATCAACATCGTTCTCATAGAAATCATGAATAGTATCAAAATAGCGGAGCGGAAAAGAAAGATCGCTGCCATAAGCAAAAATGTACTTAGATATATTTATATTTTGTATATGAGGTGTTCTAACAAAATCAAATATACCATCGGAAGCTAACATTGCTTTCTTTAACGTATCGCTAGTTAATGTACTTTTTACTTCTATTACAACTCTACACGCTTCAGGAGGTACAATGACAAAGTCACCATCACGGAAAATGGCAGCATAGTCAACTGAATCCCAAACAATTATATCTTGCTGCTTAGATTTTATTTCTTTTCCATCAGGGTCAAGCGCAAGAATGAAGCCTGTACTAATTTCATATCTTTTGGGTAAAAGTTGTTTTAGTAAGATCCGTAGAAGTTCTTCTTTATAATTTCCAACCGATAACCAATGATCTCTACCAATTAGGAAATCCAAACGTTTCATTTTACTCTGGAGCTCATGACTATGAGAGCTAAAAAAACTCGATACATTACCTTCCAATGAATTCTCCTGTAACCATAAACAGTATATTAATAAGCATTCTTACTTTCGTACAAAAATATACGCATAAAAAACCTTTATCATACTAGATATAATCTATATATATCATGAAGTTGATAACAATTTTCACGCCTGACGCTCAATGAGAGGATGTGAAAAGTAAGAAATGTATTTAATCAGCCTTATTTAAAACAAAACTAATCCGAAACCACGTTAATATACTATGAATGAGTAAAAGGTCTAACGCATAAAGGGGCATTAACGAGTTTGAAATTGCTAACTCAACAGTTCTTTCGGGTAGCTATTCCGCTTATGAGAGTTACTAGGTGCCTCGGTGAACTGCCTCATGTCATCACTACTTCCAACGATATGAATTTCACTTTCTGCTCTTGTAATTGCCGTATAGAGCCATGCTCTATCGACTATTCTGCCATTTTAAGCCCTCAATTAGATTAGAAAATACAAAGAGTTGCATTTGGGTCTTTATTTACTTTCTTCTATACTCCGCATCGCCCTTTGAAAAATAGCCATTACATTTGGATCGCTTTGACCGATGTTGGCGATTTTTTGAATAAACGCTTGTAGATAACCGATTTCATCTTTTGCTACTTTTAATTCCGCTTCTAGCTGAATGATTTTTTCTGCTAAATCAATATCTTTTTGTAGATAGATAAGTAGATCAGTATTGTCAGCGGAAACAGGTTGCCCCTTGAGTGAGCGTTTTCTATCTTTGTATTCATTTTTTATATTGAGATATTTATCAAGTGTTTGCCGCGTCGTAGTGATCGCAAGGCTAGACTCAATTTTCGTGACTAATAAATCCCAAGTCAGCTTTCCTTCCCAACTTCTAATTAACGCTTGAATGGAGATTTGTTGATCAGTGTCTAATGATTTAGTTGCCATGTGTATTTCCCTATACTGATCCCAAAAAGCCTAAAAAGTTATCTTTAGCTGAGTCAGCTGAGTCGTTATTTGTTTGGGTTGTTGCAGCAAGAGCCGCTTGAAGAGCTTCTTTCGCATCAGGTAGCGATAGCTTACGTTCTGTTACTGTCTTGGTTTCTAAATCTGTAATTCGCATGACATTTGAACGAGTCAAAAAACGAACAATAGCCCCTTCTTTGATGGAGTCATCTGATAGCACTTCAATAAGACTCTTGAGCATACAAGTATTTTGGTAGTGGGTTTCATACCATTGCTGCATTCCTTCACTGGTTGCAAAGTTAATGGCCTCCTGAACTTGCTTTAGGTTGTGTTTCTGGATTGTTAAATCCTTATTTAGCAGTTCAATCGCATCTTTATCATGCGCAATATGGCATGAGGATGAACAGAGTGTGCATTGTGTTTCAAATTCCGTCATGTAAGTGCAAGGAATTAACGTTAAATCTTGGGTGCAAAAGCCGACCTCATTGACAAAAGTTGGGCTTAAGTTATCGGTGGCATCATCGTATTGAGCTTTACTCTGTAGGCGTTTGCCAACCTTATCTTGTACTTCTTCCTCGGTTTCTTTTTCATATAGAATATCACTGATCACTGAGGCATTTTGGGCATTAGTCGTATGAATATAGGTGAGTGTTTGCGCAGGGTTTTTACGGCCAGACAGCATCGTTATGAGTAAGTGGGGCAACCCCTTATTGGCTAGGTAGTTATTTTGCCAATGCCTGAATTGGTGAGGGGTGATTGCGAAACCTGTTGAGAAACCATGCCGCTCAAAGATGGTTGTGTAACCGTTTTTGCCTTTTTTGATGTTTCTATCAAAAAAAGTACTTACAGATTCGATGGGAACTAACAGGAAGTGAGAGGCTTGCTGAGTGCTTAATTGTTTTTCAGTATAGGTAAATAAAGCTTGCTCATAATCGACACGCTTGGTCTTAGCTTTATTGTACCCTGACATAGCTTGTTGATTAGTTGTAATGTAATGGTTTTGAAATTCTGCAACCGTCATTTCTGTTTGACCATTGAAATATTTACTCAATTGGCTTTTTATTTTGACACTAGCACCAACAAGTAAGGATGGATAAGGACATTGGCTTTTAATTTCTAGTTTATCGAATGGCAACAGCTTGGTGATGTGTTTGATAAATACAGGGGAATTTTTACGTTTTGTCGCATCAATCGCACCCTTGGTATCGCACGTAACACGGGCATAGCCGTCGCTGTCATCATAAAAGCCCAATAAAAAACCAAGCTGGATCAGGTTGGTCGGTTTACTGTCGTTGGGTTTGAGTGCATCTAGGTTTTTGGCACTTGGCTTAAACTCACCTAACACTTTTTTTAAACTTACGGTTGGGTTTTGATAAAACCTTGCTAATACTCTCGCTGGCTCAGTTACAAGAGCGGTATAGTGTAATGCTCGGTCTAGGCTTTCGGCCATTTCAGCATTGATATGATTCTGATAGTCTTTATATCCTTTTGAACCTCGCCAATTAAGGTAGTAGACAGTATTAATGTTGTTATTGACCACTTCATTATGGGCTTTCACGCGTTGCTTGGTTAGTAACACTTGCTCTGGTGCCGCTCGATTGGGGGACGACATCGCAAGTGCTGACATGGTGCAAACATAACTATCGAGTTGACTCGTTGTTGGATGAATGAGAGTAGCCCAAGAATTAGTATTCTCTTTATTCTTGATGTCTTGATAAGGCGGGATTGCATCATAAAAGATCGCCCCGAGTGCCAATAACGCCTTTTCATCAGGCAGTTTACTGTTTTCAGCCTCGATAGCGTCATCACCGCTTTTGTTTCTTGTCCCTTTATACTCTCTCGTTAGGTTCGGGAATTGACTGACAGGAAGCATCTTATGGGCTTTTAGCCACTCAAAAAATCCAGAAAGAGGCTTGATATTGTTCATTTCATCGATGGTGTTTTGAATCTCATCCAGACTGGAAGAAGCGATATCTTCATTAAGAGCAATAAGAAATTTTCTTGCCGCAGTGATTTTACCTCTCTTGTACTTGTTAGAATTATTTTCTTTTAGTACATCAAGAGCAAAGGCAAAGAGTAGATGGTGCGTATGTTCATCGAGCCTGTCTTTATCGGAAAAAGTTGAGTTAATATTGGCGCGGGGTTGATTATCGTTATTGAAAAGGAGGTTAATAGAGATGCCTTTGTTGCTGGTAAAGGTAACAGCAATGTCCTCCCACGTTGCTTGCTTTCCTGATGGCGCGGTAAAACCAAGTAACGGCTGTTTTTTCTTTTCGGCGATATAAGCGTGTTGATTGGTTATGTAACGGTTGAGTGTGTTCATTTTTCATCTCCAAGCTTAGCCGATTTTCTCTCTTCACAAATGGCTATAGTCGCCTTGATGTAAAGAATGATTTTCTTGAGGCGTTTGACTGTCGCAGGGTGTGCTGATTGACTATTTATCACCAGTTTTCTTTCCGCTTTATCAAGATATTGTTGATGGTTTGCCGTTTCTAGAGGTCTAAAGTTGTCGCAGGGATAACAGGCCATAGGCGCACCGCCTTTTGACTGACAACTGGAGCAGTTAGCAGGATTGAGTTTATGGCCAATTTCTTCATCAAACCTGCTTTTTACTTTGAAATCATCGTGCACTTGTAACTCTTTTACCGACAGGCTATCAAATCGCTTGATGATATGGTTCCCAGCATACGCCTCATCAACTTTAACTCGCTCTGAGGTTTTCAAATCAAGATAGGGGGTAATCGCATCAATGGTGACACCTGTTATAGCAGCAAGGTGGGCAGGGCTTAACCCATATTTTGCACCTTGGGTGAGAATGGTGTGTCGCCAGCGGTTGTTACCAAGTCGCAAAGAATCGTTTGGACATCTATCGCTGTTTGGCTTGAGTTTGCTTCCGAATAAATAACGTATATTGCTTCTAAGGGTGAGCGAAGTCATATGATAGGCTTTTGAGGTATCGCTATTGGAGATAAACAGTTTGGCTTTAGATTCGAAATTAGAGCTAAATAAGCTTTTGTCAGGCAATACAGGTAGGCGTCTCATGAGTTCTTTAGTCTCATCTTCACCTAATGTGATGTGTTGTATAGACAGCGAATGTAAAAGGAAGTGTTCATAAACCTGATAGTAACGCAAAAGCAGTCGAGAAAAGTCTGACTCTAGGCGGTGTGAGCGTGATTCCGCATCACCTCGAAATTGTCCATCCTTGCCTTTAAAGGTGCGAACGTGCAATTGCTCCACATCTGAGAACAAGTGTTGAGTAACGGGTTTCCAGTTAAGGTTCGGTTCTTTATGAGATAAAAAGGTTTCCCCTACAGGTAAAACATCACACCATTTAAGTTGCACAAGTTGGGTTGGTCGTCTTATCAGGGCGAGAAGTAACTGACTGGCTATGACATTCCGTAGTGCGGTAAACTTATTTTGCGATAGTATTTCCCCTTCTAATACTTGCTTCGTTTCAATTCTTAAGCTTTCAAGAATATTGTCGTGCTCAACTTCACTGTAAGCACCCGTTTTTGGGTCAAGAATGCTTTTCATTACACCTTGGCGCTTTAAATTTTCATCTTTAACTGTGTCATATAACGGTTGGAGAGTATGGCAGGTATAACCATTTCTTGGGTGGCATAGGGCGTATAAGCCATCTCTGACATTTTTCTTGTAAGTATCTAGTGTGAGCCACCACGCCTGAAAATCGTGAATGTCGAGATATTTTACAATGGATTTGAGGATGCTAACGTTGCTGTTTAGAGACTTATAAGTGTAATGCTTTGCGGCATGTGCTATTGCTAATCTTAAGTCCAGATAAGTATTGGTATTTAATTCATTCATCCAATTTAGATATAAATAGGATTTATAACCAAGCTCCCACGTATCTGAAAGCACATCAAAAGAGTAACCATCTTCTCTTGCATTGAATATGCGCTGACCATCGTACTCCTTTTTTAATGTTGCGATATGGCTATGACTCATGACCACCTCCTAACCTCGGAACAGCTTTAGATTGGGTTCTAGCGGAAATATCAGCCACAGTGACCGCCAGTTGATATTCGTTATAGACGGATGCCATTTTCGAGTCTTCAACCCAGCCCATTGCATATTTGCGTAAATCTTCAATTTTTTCAGGTGTTAACCCATGCTCTCTCGCCTTATCTTCAAAAACTTCATTCCATTTATGACGAAGCTTGTGAGGGTGGAGCTTGATACCTAATGCCTCACCAAATTTATCTACGATTTTGTGAATGGATTTATACGTGAGCGGTTGCCCTGATGTTGTCCCTTTTTCTGAGATGAACACAAAGTCATGTTCACGGGCGGTTGTATTTTCTGCTCGTACAGTTTGTATGTAGAGCTTGATAAGCTTCATTAACTCTGAGGAAATAGAAACCGATAGCGCTTTGGTTTTATTTGATGGGCGTTCTAACCTTGGATCAGTCGGATCATTGGGAGTTCTGGTCAATAGGAAGCGAGGGTTATCCCAATCGTCAATCAAGTCACTGACTTTTAGCTTTAAAACCGCACCAACACGAACCCCTGTGTTAATTAGGATTTGCATGATGAGTTGGTTTCTTAATTTGCTGGATTTAAATGGGTTCTCAGGTGAACTCTCTTTGATGATTTCAAGCAAATAAAAGAACTTATCTGAAGGTATTACCGACTCAAATGCATCTTTAACGATGGTGTTATTTTTACGTGTGCCGCCAATAAACGTGTCTATGTATAACTTAAACTTATTGAATTGGTCGTCCACTCTGGCTTGAGTATTAGTTGGCTCTTGATCATAGTGGTGGCAAACGAACAAGTATTCGATATAAGCCCTCAGTCGAATTAAGCGCTGACGTAATGTGTGTGCGGAAACTTGTGGTTGGCTATGTGAAGTCGCATGGATGGCATCTCTTATGCGCTTGTCAGAAATTGCTACGGTATTACTTTCATCAATAGTGCTTTCATTAGCATAAAGCTTGCACGATCTAACAAAATCATCGACCTCTTGCCTTGAAAGAAATTCACCAGAGCTGACACGCTCAACAAGATCGATACCTTGCTCGATAAAATAACAGTATAAAAATTTCAGCTCATAGGCGTATTTTTTTAGTGTATGAAAAGCTGGAGCTTGAGTGCTTGCTTTATTCTTTCTTGCCGAAAGTGGGGAGTTATGGTTTCCGTTAAGATAAGCATTAAGGTACAAGCAAGCGGGAAATACACCAGATCTTACAATGAGGGGAAAGCTGTACCCATCGGCATCTTTATAAATTTTTACTGCAACATTTTCACTTAATTCATTCATTACAAAATCACAAGTTGGTTACATATTAATCTAATATAGTTACACTTGGTGATTTTGTAAAGTAAAAAAAATGGCTCATTAAAGAGCCATCAGTAATTTAAGTGTATTTATTTCTTCTTTTTCTTTACACTTTCTTTTGGTGGAGAGTACTCACAGAGGTCCTCGATTAGGCAGCTGCCACAGCGCGGTTTTCTTGCAATGCAGGTATAGCGTCCGTGTAAAATTAACCAATGGTGAACATCAACTTTAAATTCTTTTGGCACAACCTTTAAGAGTTTCTCTTCAACTTGGTCGACGTTTTTCCCCATGGCAAATTTAGTTCGATTACAAACTCGGAAGATGTGAGTATCTACTGCAATTGTCGGCCATCCAAATGCCGTATTTAAAACAACATTTGCGGTCTTTCGACCAACTCCAGGTAGTGCTTCTAATGCTTCTCGGTTTTCTGGGATCTCGCCATTATGTTTATCTAAGAGAATACGGCAGGTTTTAATGACATTTTCT
This sequence comes from Photobacterium sp. GB-56, assembly GCF_003026105.1. Lineage (GTDB taxonomy): Bacteria > Pseudomonadota > Gammaproteobacteria > Enterobacterales > Vibrionaceae > Photobacterium. The sequence goes on from NZ_PYNW01000002.1 coordinate 9,968, forward strand.
GCTTTAGAATTAAATAACCCAATGGTTTTTATATATTCTTTAACGCCGTCAACGCCTAAGTCGTAAATAGCTTGAGGGGTATTAGCAACAGGATAAAGCTTGTCGGTTGCTTTATTTACGCTGACATCGGTAGCTTGAGCTGAGAGTAATACCGCAATCAATAACTCGAAAGGCGTGCTCCAATGAAGCTCTGTTTCCGGGTGTGGGTTTTCAGCGCGTAAACGTTCAAGAATTTGGACGCGTTTTTGATTATTCATTTTCTATTCCAAATAAGGCTTATTGCAATATAAGTAGGGAGTGACAGAGTGAGCATCTGTCGTTGCAATTAAGCATTTTACTATTCCATTATTTTGTCGCGATATGTAATAAAAAGAAACCCAATAAGTATGATACTTATTGGGTTTGATCTTTAGTCTACGCTAGTGACGCGAGCACGTTCAACCGTTGGCTTTGATGCTTCTTTAGGCTGTTTTTGTTGACGGCGTTTATCAATCACATTTTTGGCCGCAATCATCAAACCGACACCAAGAAAGGCACCCGGTGGTAACATTGCAAGCAAGAACCCTGAATCAAAATGGAATACTTGGATTCGTAAAACTGATGCCCAGCTACCTAGTAGGCGATCAGCACCATCAAATAAGGTTCCTTTGCTCAATAGTTCTCGCATTGCGCCCAGAATGAATAGCGCAGATGTCATGCCTAACCCCATCCATAAACCATCGAGTACTGCTGGTAATGGTGCATTTTTAGAGGCAAAGGCTTCAGCGCGACCAATGATAATACAGTTGGTTACAATCAAGGCGATGAAGATCCCTAATGATTTGTATAAACCAAAAGTAAAGGCATTCATCAATAACTGTACGCAGGTTACGAGTGAGGCAATGATCATTACAAACACTGGAATACGGATCTCAGAGGGTACCCAGTGACGAATTAAAGACACAATTAAGTTTGAGCCTATCAGTACTAAAGTCGTCGCAAGCCCCAAACCTAAAGCATTTGTCACCGTTGATGAAACGGCAAGTAAAGGGCATAGGCCGAGAAGCTGAACAATGGTCGGGTTATTTAGCCATAAGCCATTTGCCATTAACTCTTTATTAGTTGTCATATCACTCACCTGCACAATCAAGTGGTTGGTTGATGATTTTATCCTGGTTTTGATCCCAGTATAACGAAATATTTTTTACTGCTTTGACGACGGCTCGCGGTGTTATGGTCGCACCTGTGAATTGATCAAATTCACCACCATCTTTACGTACTTTAAATGATGGGTCGTTATCACCATTTACCCGCTTACCATTAAAGCTGTAAATCCAGTTACTAACAGTGGTTTCAATTTTATCACCCAATCCTGGAGTTTCGTTTTGTTGTAATACACGAACGCCAGTGATCACGCCATTCATGTCTAAACCAACAATAATTTTAATTGCGCCGCTATAACCGTCAGGGGCAATCCCTTCAATTGCCACACCAACAGGCTTATTATCTTTTTTAGCGATATAAGCAGGCATCTGAGCCAATGTACCTAAACGCTTATGATCTCTTACTAAAGTACAACTTTTGTAGAGTAAGTTATCGTGGCTTGCTACGGGAATCACTTGGTTTAGAGTATCCAGTAACTGTACCCGCTGCTGCTCTGCTATACGATCTTCTGTTAGGTAGTTCGTCAGGGCTACTAGCGCTGTCGCTAAACACGCAAAAGTGGCAAGAATAGCACCGTTTTTTTTCATTGCATTAAACATGGCTGCTCTCTTAATTAGTGCCCGTAAGTACGAGGACGAGTGTAGTAATCAATAAGTGGTACACATAAGTTACCCAGTAAAACGGCAAAGGCAACGCCATCTGGGAAGCCACCCCATGTGCGGATCAGATAAATCATGACACCGATAAAGCCACCAAAAATTAAACGGCCTTTTACCGTCGTTGATGCTGTTACTGGATCGGTGGCAATAAAGAAAGCACCTAACATGGTTGCACCTGAGAATAGGTGCAACAACGGAGAGCCAGTCGTATCAGGATGAACAATGTAAACAAGGCTACTGATCACAAATAGTGACGTTAGCATAGCAACAGGGATATGCCATTGAATAACACGAAGCTTTAATAAGATTAAACCACCAACAAGGAAGCCCATGTTAATCCACTCCCAGCCAATACCTGCAATCGCGCCGTAAACAGGTTTTGTCATTGTTTCAGCCGTTGTAAACCCTGTGTGTAACGCTGTTTTTAGTGTATCTAGCGGTGTTGCCATCGTGTAACCATCAACTGACATTTTCAGTTGTGGAACACTAAATCCATCTTGAGTAAAGCCAGTAAAGATTGCATAAATACTATCCATAAAGTTAGCTGGTTGTGCACTCAATGATGCTGGTGGTAACCAGGTTGTCATCTGTACTGGGAATGAAATGAGCAGTACGACATAAGCAATCATCGCGGGGTTAAAGAGGTTTTGTCCCATACCGCCATAAAGGTGTTTTGCAATGACTATCGCAAAGAAAACACCAATAACAGTTAACCACCAAGGTGCTAATGGTGGGATTGATAAACCAATTAATACGCCAGTAAGCAGAGCTGTATTATCTCTTAAATAAGGTACAACAGGACGTTTACGCAGTTTTACAATAATCGCTTCAAATATGATTGCAGAAATAGATGCTAATACAATTTGGATCAGAGTACCGAAACCAAAGAAGTAGCATTGAGCAATAACGCCAAATACCGAGCATAATATAACTGTACGCATAATAGCGCTGGTGCTTCGGCGGTTATGGTCATGGGGTGAACTGGCAATATTAAACGCCACGGTTAATCTTCCTCAATGTTTTGTTGTTCTTTGGCGGCTTGTTGTGCCGCTTTTCTTGCTTTAGCGCGAGCGACGGCAGCAGCAACAGCGGCTTTTTTCGGATCAACGTTTTCAGCTTCAACTACAGGTTCAGGTGCTGATTCTGCTTGTGCTTCTGTTTGTTGTGCGGCTTTTCTTGCTTTAGCACGAGCGACGGCAGCAGCAACAGCGGCTTTTTTCGGATCAACGTTTTCAGCTTCAACTACAGGTTCAGGTGCTGATTCAGCTTGTGCCTCTGCTTGTTGTGCGGCTTTTCTTGCTTTAGCGCGAGCGACGGCAGCAGCAACAGCGGCTTTTTTCGGATCAACGTTTTCAGCTTCAACTTCAGATTCTGGTGCTGATTCAGCTTGTGCTTCTGTTTGTTGTGCGGCTTTTCTTGCTTTAGCACGAGCGACGGCAGCAGCAACAGCGGCTTTTTTTGGATCAACGTTTTCAGCTTCAACTACAGGTTCAGGTGCTGATTCTGCTTGTGCCTCTGCTTGTTGTGCGGCTTTTCTTGCTTTAGCACGAGCGACGGCAGCAGCAACAGCGGCTTTTTTCGGATCAACGCTTTCAGCTTCAACTTCATATTCTGGTGTTGATTCCGCTTGTGCTTGTTGTGCGGCTTTTCTTGCTTTAGCGCGGGCGACGGCAGCTGCGACAGCATCTTTTTTACTGTCATTTTCAGTAGCGGTTTGGTTATTTGCTGTAGCTTCTTTTTCAGCCTTACGTTCACGAGCTTGACGCTTACGCTCTTCACGTAATTTCGCCATTTCACTGTTATCTGGCAGGCTTTCTGAAGTTGCACCTTGTGCTGAAGCTGCTTGTTTTGCTTTTGCTTTTGCAATCGCTGCTGCAACAGCCGGTTTCACTTCTGCTGTATCTGCTTTAGCGGCTGCTGCTTGTTTGGCTTTTACGCGGGCAATAGCGGCAGCGACTGCATCATCACCCCCAGTTTTCGCCATTTCATCACGACGAGAATCAGCCGCTTTTTTAAAGCGGTTTTCACGTTCAGCCTTATCACGTTCCATGCGTGCTTGTTTGGCTTCAAAGCGTTGGCGAGCTCGTTCTGCATTCATTTCATCTTGGCTACGTGCCCAGATCTCAGCTTTTGCTTGGCGATAGTACTGAACAAGAGGGATCTCACTTGGACAGACATATGCACAAGCACCGCACTCAATACAATCTTGCAGATTATATTCTTCACACTTGTCGTAATTTTGATCCTTGGCGTACCACTGTAATTGCTGTGGGAGCAATGATGATGGGCAAACATCCGCACAAGCAGAACAACGGATACATGCCATTTCATAGGTATGTAATGGGAGTTCTTTGCGTTTTGGTGCCAAAATACAGTTTGTTATTTTGGTGATCGGTACATTGGAATGTGGGAGTGTAAATCCCATTAACGATCCACCAATGATCACACGAGGATGTTTTTTATCGGCTTTATAGCCAAACTTATCTAATAAGTAGGCAATCGGCGTACCTAACATAGCAAAAACATTACCACGTTTCTTAAAGGCTTCACCGGTTAGCGTAACAACACGCTCAATTAGTGGTTCACCGTCGATAATGGCGCGTTTAATTGCAAAAGCAGTACCTATGTTTTGCATGATAACGCCAACAGAAGTTGAACGTGACTGACTTGGTACTTCTCTGCCTGTTAAAATTTTAACTAACTGCTTTGAGCTACCAGATGGATATTTTGTTGGTACAACACGTATCAGAATGTTGTCTGCTTCGGTGACATGCTGCTCAAGGGCTTTAATCGCTTCAGGTTTGTTATCTTCAATACCGATGATTGTTAGCTTTGGGCTAATAATATGGCGAAGAATACGAACCCCTTCGATCACTTCTTCAGCATAATCGCGCATGAGTCGGTCATCGGCAGTAATATATGGCTCACACTCAGCCGCGTTGATAATTAAAATATCAACATTACCTAAACCGCCTTGAAGTTTTCTTGCGGTAGGGAAACCAGCACCACCTAATCCAGCGATACCACTCAAACGGATTGTTTCGATCAGTTCTGCGGGATCACGATCTTGATAATCGGCATAGGTTTTTTTCTCTCCCCAAGTATCGGTGTGATCTGGGTGAAGAACGATACATAAATCGCTTAAACCTGAAGGGTGAGCAGTCGTACGTTGTTCAATGGCTATTACTGTACCAGATGTAGGCGCATGCACAGGGACACACATTGCAATGTCACCTTGTGTCAGAGCTTGACCTTTTTGTACTTTGTCGCCAACAGCAACAATAATGTCACCTTTAGAACCAATATGCTGCTTAAGTGGTAAAACGAGTTCTTGTGGAATACCAGCACTAACGATAGGTGCTTGATTTGAGATTTTTTTATTTTCAGCGGGATGAATACCGCCGTGGAAATCCCACAACTTACCTTGTTTGATTTGCTCAATGATAGATAGCATAACTACGACTCTACCTTTTCTGTACTCGGTGCATCACTGATATTTACGATTGGAATTTGGTTTAGTTGCCATTTCCAATTATCAGGCGTTTCTTTAACTGGGATCATTTCGATACAGTCAGTAGGGCAGGGAGCAACACAGAGATCGCAACCTGTACATTCGTCTTTGATAACCGTATGCATAGATTTAGTGCCGCCAACAATGGCATCGACAGGGCACGCTTGAATACATTTAGTACAGCCAATGCACATATCTTCATGAATAAATGCGACTTTTTTAATGTTTTCTTCTGTACCTTGGGTTGAATCAGGAACATCAACACCCATCAAGTCAGCTAATTTTTCAATAGTAACTTGACCGCCAGGAGGACACTTATTGATCACATCGCCATTGGCAATCGCTTCTGCGTAAGGGCGACAGCCAGGATAGCCACATTGACCACATTGGGTTTGCGGAAGAATACTGTCGATTTGTTCAACAATAGGATCGGCTTCAACTTTAAATTTAACCGAAGCAAACCCAAGAATTAGTCCGAAAATGGCAGCCAGAATAACGATGGCAATGACTGCGATAAGGATCCCACTCATTACAATTTCACCAATCCAGTAAAGCCCATAAATGCAAGAGACATTAGCCCTGCGGTGATCATCGCAATGGATGCGCCTTTGAATGGCTCAGGTACATCAGCGGCAGCAATGCGTTCACGCATAGAAGCAAATAAAACAAGCACAAGTGAGAAACCCACTGCAGCACCAAAACCATAAATAACGGATTCAATAAAGTTATGACGCTCATTTACGTTTAATAAGGCGACACCTAACACCGCACAGTTAGTGGTGATAAGTGGTAAGAAAATACCTAATAAACGATAAAGCGTTGGGCTTGTTTTATGTACGACCATTTCTGTGAATTGCACAACAACGGCAATGACTAGAATAAAGCTTAGTGTGCGTAGGTACTGAATCCCTAATGGATCCAAAATGTAAGTTTCAACAAGATAAGCACAAACAGAAGCAAGCGTCAGCACAAAAGTGGTTGCTAAGCCCATTCCAATAGCTGTTTCTAATTTTTTAGATACGCCCATAAATGGACATAAGCCTAAAAATTTAACGAGTACAAAGTTGTTAACCAACACAGTACCAATAAGTAATAGGAGGTATTCAGTCATACCGGCTTCATTATTATTAAAAGAGATCTAAACATTATCTGATTTTGTTGCCGTTATAACAACTCCTGTGGTGTAGGGTTTTAGTGATTATTGTGTTTTTCATAAAGATAGATCATGAAATATAAGTTTTTAATTTAGTTACTACGGCTTTGTTTAGCTGTGCGATCAAAAAACACCCACTGCATATGACGCAGAAGTTATCAGTTTTTGGTTTTGTGTTTATTAATTGTTATTTGACTGTATGCCTTAGCCAGAAAGCTTGTGATGATGAGTTAAGTTTTCGCAAAATATGTTTGGATAGCTTGTAAAGCCGTTTTAAACCTCGTTTTATGTAAGGGCACTTGTGATCATCGTGTGAGATGATGGCATCATTGAATGAGCATAGGATAGATGTGATGGATATTTTATTATTGAGTAACGGTAAAATTGCAGGTAATACCCATGTAATGGAATTTGCGGGTGATGCAATTGTTGAGCAAGTTAAGCGAACTGGCGCTAAACATTTTCTTGTTATTCCTTATGCTGTGATTCGATCGAGTCATGATGATCGTGTGGCGATGGTACAAGCGACATTTGATCGTTTAGGTATTGATTGTGTTGCAACAGGTATTCATCAAGCAGCCGATCCAGTTAAAGCCATTGAGGAAGCTGAAGGAATTATTGTAAGTGGTGGTAATACATGGGTTTTAAATAAAAAACTTCATGACTTAGGTTTAGTTGGACCGTTACGTAAGGCGGTATTAGCGAAAGGTATTCCCTATATTGGTTGGAGTGCAGGTACCAATATTGGTTGCCCAACTATTCGTACCACTAACGATATGCCGATTGTCACCAGTGCAGTGCTAAGCTCACTTAACTTTGTTCCTTTCCAAATAAACCCGCATTATCTAGAAGCGTCGGTTGAAGGTCATATGGGAGAAACCCGTGATGAGCGTATTCAAGAGTTTTTAGAAGTGAATAAGCATGAGCCGGTTGTGGGGATTCCAGAAGGAACATGGCTGCAGTTATTAGATGGAGAGTTAAGCTACCACACAGCAAATGGTAAGCCATTAAAGCTATTCCAGTATGACGTTGAGCCTGTTTATTTTGAGGAAGGGCAAGATATTCAATTTATGATGGAATATAGCTGTTAATACATCAGACAATATTCTACTAAAGAAAAGCCAGCGTTATGCTGGTTTTTTTATAGTGGTTATGTGGAAGGCTTTCATTTTACAAAATTGCTCCCAGATGCTTATAAAATAATGCTTGATTTTTAGAATAGTAGATTTGACCAGTGTTTAACTTAGTTATCCACAAAAACTGTGGATAAGTGTGTTGATTTCATCTTGTAAACGTATTGGAGAGTGGTAGTTTGCATTCATCACTTTGTTATGTTTGAGAGGGATGATGATAAAAAGGTACTAATTTCAAATACTATTATTGACTAGATGCATATCTATAAGAGCCATTGTTAAGCAGACAGATATTACTGATGGTTGCTTTTCATTGAGCTAAAAAATTGAACAGAATAGGTATAAGCTGTGGATGTAAACGTTAATGTTTAATTGTTTTTTAAAGGTTAACGGTATGAAGCTTAGATGTTTCTTTGAAGGGGAGAGCATAATACGTGTTACAACATGGTCGGTCAATTGATCTGGATTCATTTTTCTGCTTTATATTAATATTTAGGTAATAATTTCATAAAAAGAGATAAAAAAAATCATATATTTTTTAATTTTTTTGCTCATTGTGAAATTCACCATTTAATAATATTAAATACAATATTGTTATTAATTAATGAGTTATGGTTTTATTTCTGCGGTGGTAAACATCAATATTCTGAAATTCAGAACGACATATAACCCTGGCTTATTTATCCTTCATTTATATTCACGTGGTAACTTTTACCTTGCCTGCCCTTCGCTTTATGATTCATTCCACATTAAGTTCCTGGATTCGAGTCAGGCATTTAAACTTATGATTTAAGATAAGGGTACTTAATGCCTACACGTCAAATTTAGCTTAACGTTTTGCTTATAAGTTGAGTTAGCTTTTTACAATATAATGTTGTTTGCTTCAATATTAGTTAGTTAAGACCCAAAGGGGGCTATTTACAGACTGTTGTAAATAGTTGTGGTCTTTTATTCTGTGAGTCATGTTTGGTGTTCAAACTCTTAGTATTCACTTAACTAATATTGAAGCTATTTTTTTATCTGCAATTTAGTTTCTTCATCGCAAGTATTTCCAGTAGTTGACATTACTAATGGTCTATCCACAATGTAAACAGTAATTTATTGCTGGATATGTAATTTATGAGCGACTTATTTTCTCTTGCTTCTGAATATTCACCATCAGGCGATCAACCTACCGCTATTGCTCAATTGGTTGATGGTTTAGATTCAGGACTAGCGCACCAAACGTTACTTGGCGTAACAGGTTCAGGTAAAACTTTTACCGTGGCTAATGTTATTGCCCAAGCTAATCGACCGACTTTGATCCTTGCACCAAATAAAACGTTGGCAGCACAGTTATATGGTGAGATGAAAGAGTTCTTTCCAAATAGTGCTGTAGAATACTTTGTATCCTACTATGACTATTACCAGCCCGAAGCGTATGTGCCTACAACGGACACATTCATTGAAAAGGATGCGTCGGTTAATGCGCATATTGAGCAGATGCGACTATCAGCAACCAAAGCATTAATGGAACGACGCGATGTTATTATTATCGCTTCTGTGTCTGCGATCTATGGTTTGGGTGATCCTGATTCTTACCTAAAAATGATGCTACATGTTCGGCGTGGTGATTTTCTTGATCAGCGTGACATTCTTCGTCGTCTGGCTGAGTTGCAATATACCCGTAATGATATGGCCTTTGAGCGCGGTACTTTTCGAGTTCGTGGGGAAGTGATTGATATTTTCCCTGCAGAGTCAGAAAAAGAAGCGATTCGTCTTGAGTTATTTGATGATGAAGTGGAATGTATTTCATCCTTTGATCCCCTGACTGGCAGTATCACGCATCGTGATATGCCGCGTACTACTATTTACCCTAAAACACACTATGTGACGCCACGAGAGAAAATCTTAGACGCGATTGAAGGGATAAAAAAAGAACTGGTTTTGCGCAAAGAGCAGTTTTTAGGAAACAATAAACTCGTCGAAGAGCAGAGAATTAGTCAGCGCACACAATTCGATATTGAGATGATGAATGAGCTAGGTTTTTGCTCTGGTATTGAAAACTACTCACGTTATCTTAGTGGGCGTGCTGAGGGTGAGCCACCACCAACATTGTTTGATTACTTACCTGCTGATGGCTTACTGATCATTGATGAATCACACGTAACTGTGTCGCAAATTGGCGCGATGTACCGTGGTGATCGCTCTCGTAAGGAAAACTTAGTTGAATATGGATTCCGTCTTCCTTCTGCGCTTGATAACCGACCGATGAAGTTTGAAGAGTTTGAATCGTTAGCGCCTCAAACGATTTATGTGTCAGCCACACCGGGTAATTATGAGATTGAAAAGTCGGGTAATGATATAGCAGAGCAGGTGGTACGCCCAACGGGATTACTTGATCCTGAAATTGAAGTACGCCCTGTTGGTACACAAGTGGATGATTTGCTTTCTGAAATACATATTAGAGAGAAAAAAGGTGAGCGAGTATTAGTTACAACCCTTACTAAGCGTATGGCAGAAGATCTCACTGAGTACCTTACAGAGCATGGTGTGAAGGTGCGTTACTTACACTCTGATATTGATACCGTAGAGCGGGTGGAAATTATTCGCGATTTACGATTAGGTGAGTTTGATGTGCTAGTGGGCATTAACTTATTGCGCGAAGGGTTAGACATGCCCGAAGTGTCATTAGTTGCGATTCTAGACGCTGATAAAGAAGGTTTTTTGCGATCTGAACGTTCATTAATACAGACGATTGGTCGAGCTGCTCGTAATATAGAGGGTAGAGCGATTCTGTATGGTGACCGTATTACAGGTTCAATGGCGCGTGCAATTAACGAAACCCAGCGACGTCGTGAAAAGCAAATTGAATATAACCTTGAGCACGGTATTACACCTCAAAAGTTGAATAAGAAAATTGGTGACATTCTTGAATTAGGCGCTCCAAGTTCACGAGGAAAGTCGCGAAATAGAGCGGCAGATCTTCACAAAGTGGCAGAAAGCAAAGGAACGTATTCAGCGCTTTCGCCACAAGAGCTCGAATCACAAATTCAAGTACTGGAAAAACAAATGTACGACTTTGCACAAAATCTTGAATTTGAACAAGCGGCAGAAACACGCGATAAGATCCATAAACTAAGGCAGCAATTTATCGCCAATAGTTAATTGGTTATTGGCTATTTTTCTTGTGGATCTTGAATTTTGGGTAAAAAAAAGCCAACCGATAAAAAAGGTTCGGTTGGCGTCATTGTTTTAGTGAAAAAAATCCACAAACAACGTCAGTTGGCTAGGTTGACTCTTAAATTAAGAGTCACGTTATATAAAGCATGTAGTGTGCCAACTTTTAAAAGTCGTATTTTTTTATACAATCCAGCGTGTTTTCTGTCTTTGGGTAGCACTTATTTGCTTGTGCTACAGCACAAATAAAAACAAATATTCGCAATTTGCGAATCAATTTGCGAGTCAATATGAGATAATTGAAAAAAAAGAAATCTATCCCCCATATTTTTTTCTATTGATTACAATTAGTTTAAGGGGCTTGTTTTAGGAGGAGCAATGGAGAGCAGAATGCAGCAACGCCAAGTATTAATGGTTGAAGATACAGCGTCAGTTGCGGCCTTGTACAAATCTTACTTAAACCCTCTTGGACTTAATGTAAGCATTGTTGGTACAGGGAAGGAAGCACTGAGCTTTATTCAAGATATAATTCCTGATCTAATTTTATTAGATCTCCGTTTACCTGATATGACGGGAATGGAAGTGCTTGAACGTGTGAGAAAAGAGCACGGTAATGTTCCTGTTGTAATAATGACTGCACATGGTTCGATTGATATAGCGGTTGAAGCTATTCGTTATGGCGCACAAGACTTTTTAATTAAACCTTGTGAGGCTGATCGATTACGAATTACGGTAAACAAAGCGCTTAAAGCCGAAAGTAAATCGAATACCAGTACTCAATCCAAGCAATCAGATGGAGCACAATACCAAGGATTTATTGGTAATAGTTTACCAATGCAGGCGGTATATCGCGTTATTGAATCTGCAGCTTCAAGTAAAGCGACGGTATTTATCACGGGTGAAAGTGGTACGGGTAAAGAAGTGTGTGCAGAAGCGATTCATGCAGCCAGCCCACGTCATGATAAACCGTTTATTGCTCTAAACTGTGCTGCTATACCTAAAGATCTCATTGAAAGTGAATTGTTTGGCCATGTAAAAGGTGCCTTTACAGGAGCTTCAACGGAGCGACAAGGTGCCGTTGAAATGGCACATCATGGTACGCTAATGCTTGATGAGCTATGCGAAATGGATCTTGATTTGCAAAGTAAATTGCTACGATTTATTCAAACTGGAACCTATCAAAAAGTCGGCTCATCAAAAATGAGTAGTGTTGATGTCCGTTTTGTTTGTGCAACTAACCGAAACCCTTGGGAGGAAGTGCAAGAAGGCAGATTTCGAGAAGATCTTTACTACCGTTTACATGTTATTCCTATCTCTTTACCGCCGTTACGGGAGCGTGGCGGAGATATTATAGAGATTGCTCATGCATTATTAGGTTTGATGTCGTTGGAAGAAGGTAAAAGCTTTAGTCGTTTTTCTGAGCCAGTTTTACGGTTATTTGAGTCCTACTCTTGGCCTGGTAATGTACGTGAATTACAAAATGTGATCCGTAATATTGTGGTTTTAAATACTGATGATGAAGTCAAACTTGAAATGGTTCCGCCGCCTATTAATTCAATTAACGGTGTAGAAATTGCATCTTATCCTAAGGCTCTACCTGAGAAAGTACAGAGAGAAAGCCTTGCTGATGAATCTATTTATTCACATGATCATCATAAAAATAAAATTGAGCCGCTCTGGGTTGTAGAAAAAAGAGCGATACAATGGGCGATTGATGCTTGCGATGGCAATATTCCAAGAGCCGCAGGCTTACTAGAAGTCAGTCCATCAACGATATATCGTAAATTGCAATCTTGGCAAGACACTAATACCAGTGCTAGGGAGATGGATTAAATGCCAACAACGATAAATTCTGAGACAATTAAACGCCTTGCTGATGAAGTTGGTGAGGACACCGTGTCATTGCTATTAAATGTTTTCAGTGATGAATTAGAACAGTATTCAAAGCAATTATCGGCACATCCTTCCGTTGATCAAATTGGCGAAATTAGCCATGCAATAAAAAGTAGCGCCGCAAGTTTTGGCGCGGACGATTTAGCATTAATGGCACAAGAATGTGAATATCGAGTAAAACAAGGACAAGATGATTGGATGATTGACCATTTGCCTGAATTTAGACAAATGGTCGAAGGTATGGTGGTTGAATATAAGCAACTAGCAGGAAACAATGAGCTTATCAACCGCATGCTTTAACTTGTCTCGGTCATGTCTCCACTCATGATTACTGGATGCAAGATCTTCAATTTGCAGATTAAATTTATTGTTTAAATCTGTATGAAGTTTATCGGTCAAGATTGTATCTATCTTGCGTCCATTCATTGCTCTTTCACACCAATGTAACATGGTCTCTAGTGACATTTTCCCAGCAGGGCCATGTTCCTTATCTAGGTTAGTAATAAACACGATTTGTGCGTTACTGTTTTTTAACGCGATACCTAAATCACGTAACAGTAAGATAGGCATAACGCTTGTTAAGAAACTACCAGGGCCGAGTAATATCAAATCAGCTTGATTGATTGCGTTTAAAGCTTCTTTTGTTGCCGGCACTGCGGGCTCAAGATAAAGACGTTTAGGTACTTCTTGTAATTCATCAACACTGGTTTCACCATTTATAATCTCGCCACTGTAGGTAATGGCAGCGAGATCTGATGGGTGTTCTGACATTGGAATGATCTGAGTTTCAACATTTAGCATATCTCGGATCAGATTAATGGCATCAAGTGGGCGAATTGAGAGGTTATCTAATGCTGTAAGCATTAAGTTACCGAGGTTATGACCATTCAACTCACCATTACCTTTAAAACGGTATTCAAAAATCATCGAACCAATCGATGGCTCTGTAATTAATTGATTAATACAGTTACGCATATCGCCCCAAGCAATACCGCCTTGGCAAGCTCTAATACGACCCGTTGAACCACCATTATCGGTTGTTGCGACAATACCCGTTACTTTTGAACCGTAACAAGAAAGCGAGGATAAGATCCGTCCTAGGCCATGACCGCCACCGATGGCAACAATATTCTTTTTCAATTTATCTGCCTTAAGTATAGTGTTGGCTTTTTAATATTGCTTATAAGCGTTCAGGTTATCAAAAAATGTATTGTATTGCATTTTTTGCTGTGTAAATTACCTGTGGTATCTCACTTAAAATAGATTAGTGGCTTGTTTTAATCATACTCATTAAATAATCGTAAGTATTCAAACAGGTTGGCTTATTGAGTAAATGCTGCTTATCGATAGTAGGTAACGGTAATATTTCTAACCAACGTTGACATAACCAGCTGAGGTTATTGAAGTCTTTGGATTTGTATAGCTCATCAAGATCAGGGAATTTTTCAAACATTTTCTTCAGCCGAATCGCAAGTAATTGTTGCTCTTTATTGATTGCGATTTCTTCCCAGCAGGGTAAAGGCGTCGTTTCTCCCCAAAAAACACCATCGGTTGTTTGTTTTATCGACTGGATCTTAAAGTTATTATGACCTGAAACGGTGAGTTTTATAAACGGGGAGCCTTGCTCTTGGTTGAAATCATCAATCGTGACACGAGTACCGATATGAAATAAATGTTGAGCTTCCTTTCGATTGCTATACATACAAATACCTAACCCATCTTTTGAAGCGAGTGCCGCTTTCAAGGTAGGTGTTTGATCGACTGGCGAGATATAGATTTGCATCCGACCAGTAGGAAGAACATGGCGCTTTTGAAAAAGTAGCGGTAATACTTTAGCCATAAGGAACTCCATAGTAAGATTAGCAATGCCTAGCTATGTAGACAATGCAAAACTAATGCCGACTAAAAGTTAAGGCGTTCACGTGGCTTTATCATTGAGTTCATGAGCTTTTAATCAAAGTGTGTCTGCTTTTGACTTAATTTTAAGTTAATCAAGCTTAATGTTGATTGCAGTTTGAAAATCAACATTTGCAAAATAACATTAGTTCAGTGTTATTTTTGACGCTCAATTATTGATAATGCCGTGTCGGTAGGAAGCAGTTCTAAATGCCCTAACTCATCAAAATACCAACCTTTTATGAGCCCTTTATCACGCATATCTATAAAACCATCAATGACTTGCTGAGCAGCATTTTGTGCTGACTCTGCATCAATACCGTCTTCTCGCTGTAAATAGAGAGCGATATCTTCGATTGAAGCCGATTCCATTATATTTGCCATAATACCCTCACTTTTATTGGTAAATTGTGGCTTAAATTATTAACTAGTATTGTCGTGATCTTACTCGAAAGGTAGAATACAGAGTGTTTTTTTCCAATATTTGTCAAATACGGAAAAACTCTGATACTTTTATATTAAGAAATGCTGTTGTGTAATATTATTTCAAGGAATGATTTGCTTTGCATAACTGCCATAACTCCGAGCATTTTTCACTAAGTTACTAAGTGATGTTGGACATTATATATACGTCCAAAAGTTGATAGGTGATTAATGCCAGTGACGATTTGTCACCAGGGTTTATTTAGAAATGAATTGACCTCCCGTATTTGGAAAGGTGTTCCGTGGCGAAACAATTAGAAGATAGTTTCCATCGTAAGTTTTACTACTTGCGACTCTCTGTTACAGATGTCTGTAACTTCAAATGTACCTATTGCTTGCCAGATGGCTATCATCCAACAGAAAAGAAAAAACCTTCTTTTCTAACATTGGATGAGATTCAGCGAGTTGCATCAGCGTTTGCTGAGTGTGGCACCAGTAAAATACGTATCACAGGTGGTGAGCCGAGTTTACGTCGTGATTTTACTGATATCATCAAAACGGTAGCTGAAATTCCTGGGATCAATAAAGTAGCGACAACCACTAATGGTTATCGTATGGCTAAGCACGTCCACGAATGGCGCGATGCTGGCTTAACGCATATCAATGTGAGTGTTGATAGTCTTGATCCTAAAATGTTTTATCAAATTACCGGTGAGAATATGTTCCATCAGGTAATGGATGGCATTGATGCGGCTTTTGATGCTGGCTTTGAGCAAGTTAAAATCAATACGGTACTTCTTAAAGACCTTAATTCACAAGAGTTACCTAAGTTTTTAGAGTGGATTAAAACTCGCCCAATTCAATTACGTTTTATTGAATTGATGCAAACTGGCGAAATGGACAGTCTTTTTCAAAATCATCACCTTTCAGGGGTGAGTATTCGTAATCATTTGATCGCTAATGGTTGGCTACTGAAAATAAAAGGTAGTAATGATGGCCCAGCACAAGTTTTTTGTCACCCCGATTATATGGGCGAAATTGGCTTGATCATGCCTTACGAAAAGAATTTCTGTCAAAGCTGCAACCGTTTACGAATTTCTGCGAAAGGCAAATTACATCTTTGTTTGTTTGGTGAACAAGGTGTTGAGTTGCGTGATTTACTGGCAAGTGATGATCAAAAAGAATTATTAATTGCACGTATTCAAGCAGGGCTAGGTGAAAAAGCGGTAAGCCATTTCTTGGATGAAGGCAAAACAGGTATGACGCCAAACCTAGCATCCATTGGCGGTTAATTCTGTCTACTTTTCCTAATTTTAGAGAACCTAGTTGAGATAAATATCTCTACTAGGCTTCGTATCGCTTCGTTGAGGAACGATTAAATAATGAATCAATTTACACACATTAATGCATCAGGTGAAGCCAACATGGTTGATGTTTCTGCTAAAGCGGAAACCGTTCGTGAAGCACGTGCAGAAGCTTTTGTTCATATGGCAGCAGAAACGTTAGAGCTGATTGTGTCAGGTCAGCATCATAAAGGTGATGTGTTCGCAACAGCGCGCATTGCTGGCATTCAAGCGGCCAAAAAAACATGGGATCTGATCCCACTTTGTCATCCGTTGCTACTTTCGAAAGTTGAAGTACAGTTAGAAGCGATTCCAGCTGAAAACAAAGTCCGTATTGAGTCTTGCTGTAAGCTAGCGGGTAAAACGGGTGTAGAGATGGAAGCATTAACTGCTGCTTCTGTTGCTGCATTAACGATTTATGATATGTGTAAAGCGGTACAAAAAGATATGGTAATTAGCCAAGTGCGTCTGCTAGAAAAAACAGGCGGTAAATCAGGTCACTTTAAGGTAGAAGCATGATTAAGGTTCTCTTTTTTGCTCAAGTAAAAGAGCTTGTAGGTACTGATAGCCTTGAAATTGATATGGTTTATTCTACAGCTGATGCGCTACGTGAAGCATTGGCAACACGTGGCGATAAATGGCAATTGGCATTAGAATCAGGCAAGTTACTTGTTGCTGTCAATCAAACTATTTGTTCACTAGATACGCCATTAACTGATGGTGATGAAGTCGCATTTTTTCCACCAGTAACAGGGGGATAAGTGATGATTTCTGTTCAGTTTGATGATTTCTCGGTTGCTGATGAATATGAAAAGTTAGCAGAAGGCACAGAAGCTGGTGCCGTTGTAACTTTTATCGGTAAAGTACGTGATTTTAACCAAGGTGATGCCGTAACGGGGCTATCTTTGGAGCATTATCCTGGAATGACGGAAAAATCGCTTCAAGAGATCGTTGATCAAGCACACCAACGTTGGCCATTGCTTAAAACACGTGTCATTCACCGTGTAGGTGATTTGGCATTAGGTGATCAGATTGTGTTTGTGGGTGTAACAAGTGCCCACCGTGGCGCAGCTTTTGAAGCGTGTGAGTTCATCATGGATTTTTTAAAAACCCGTGCACCTTTTTGGAAAAAAGAACAAACACCAGAGCAAAGCCGTTGGGTGGATGCTCGAGAAACGGATACATCAGCCGCTGAACGCTGGAAATAGCAAATGAATAAAAGAAAGGAGCCGCAAGGCTCCTTTTTTTTACTTATAAAGCAGTAGATGGTTCTAGGTTATTGCGATTGATCATTCTTCTTGTTTTTATCACGTGTTATCACGCTAGATGGTACGTAATTAGGGCGAAAACGTGATGGGCTTGGGCGTGACGCACAACCTACTGGTCTCATAGAATACTCTTTAAAATGGAATTAAGTGGGTTATTCTTTAATATTTTTTAAATAAAGCATAAATACTTTACATTAATAATATTACCCCTCTTTTTTATGTTTTGTATGTAAAATCATGGATAAACATGTCGATATAATAAAACTATCTATCAGTGAAATTGTTAATCATTTTTAGTTATTTAAAAATAAGAAATAAAGTTTTATGGCAGATTAGAGGCGAACTGTGTAGATGTGTGCCATATTTTAAATGCGGTTAGTTATTAAATAGAAATTAGTTGCTGGTGTTAGACCAAGCAGGATAAGTGGTAATTGAGGTCTACTGGCATAGCTTGACAGCGGAGGGTTCAATGAAGCACAGACGCGTATCTAATAAAAAAATGAAACAAATTATGCATGATATTGGTATGACAGATCAGCCAGAGGATAATGAGTCGCAATTGTTATTAGAGCAAAGAGAGCAATCAGTAAGTGACGATAAACAATTGATTCAGTTAGATAGCGAAAATAAGTAATTTCCACATATTTCTTATAATAGTTGAATAAAAAAGCATCGATAGTATCGATGCTTTTTTGTGCGTGAAACAAAAATGTAAATATAATGTTGCTTTAGTGTTTGGTTTTTTAGGTTTCATAAGCTGTATTTTGGGTTTTTATTGAGTTTATTTACTGCTTATTTGGTTATATGTTGGTTTTATATAGTGTTATTTTCTATTTTTTGAGTGTTTATAGAAATGAAACGTTAATTACATTGTTATTAATAGTATTAAAAACTAATGAATAGTGATCTTATTAGCATAAAGAAGCTTTTAATTGTTAAAATATGGTAAATATATTTATATTCTGGTAACGTTTTGAATAATTCTTCGGTTTGATCGGCCTGTTTTAGGATAAAAACTAGCCAATAAAGCTATTTAGAGTAGCCAAATGAAGAACGTCACGGACGTAATAAACTGATGTATTGGAGTAATGCATGTACAAGAATAAAATCACTCAAGCACTCATGATGAGTGCAAGTTTTGCCGTAGCCGCCACTTCTTTTTCTTCTTTTGCGGCACAAGTTCCCTCTGATGTAAAACTTGCTGATAAGCAAGAGCTTGTTCGCGGTAATGGAACCGAGCCAGAATCGCTAGATCCGCAAAAAGTATCAGGTGTACCTGAATCAAATGTTATTCGTGATTTACTTGAAGGGTTAGTAAACCAAGATAGTAAAGGTAACTTAGTACCAGGTGCCGCTAAGTCGTGGGATACAACAGATAATAAAACTTGGATCTTCCACCTTCGTGAAGATGCAAAATGGTCTAATGGCGATCCTGTAACAGCTGAAGATTTTGTTTATACATGGCGTCGTTTAGCGGATCCAAAAACAGCATCTCCTTACGCGTCATATATTCAAATGACAACAATGGCAAACGCCGAAGATATCATTGCAGGGAAAAAACCAGCAGATACATTAGGCGTTGAAGCGGTTGATACACATACTTTAAAAGTAACATTGGATAAGCCAGTGTCTTACTTCGCATCCATGCTTGTTCATACTTCAATGAAACCTGTAAATCAAAAAGCAGTGGAAAAGTTTGGCGATGATTGGACGAAAGTAGGTAACTATGTATCTAACGGTGCATACAAGTTAGATAAGTGGGTGGTTAACGAGCGTATTGTACTGACTCGTAATGAGAATTACTGGGATAACAAAGATACCGTTATTAACAAAGTAACGTTCTTACCGATTGAAAACCAAGTTGCTGCAATGAACCGCTTCTTAGCGGGTGAGCTAGATATGACGTACGAAATGCCAAACGAGCACTTTAAACGTCTGCAAAAAGAATACCCACAAAATGTGAAAGTTACGCCATATCTATGTTCGTACTACTACGAATTTAATATGACACGTAAACCTTTTGATGATGCAAACGTACGTAAAGCACTGTCATATGCCATTGATCGTGATGTATTGGCGAAATTTATCGTAGGTAAAGGAGAAACGCCAGCTTACAACTTTACACCATTGGCAACCAATGGCTTAGACGTTGATATGCCTGAGTACTCGAAGCTTGATCCAAAGCAACGCTTAGCGAAAGCAAAAGAGTTATTGAAAGCGGCGGGTTACGACCAAAATAATCCTCTGAAATTTAGCCTGCTTTACAATACATCTGAAAACCACAAGAAAGTGGCTGTTGCGATAGCTTCAATGTGGAAAAAAGGCTTAGGCGTTAGTGCAACGCTAGAAAACCAAGAGTGGAAGAGCTACCTCGATGCTAAACGTCAGGGGAACTTTGATGTTTCACGTGCAGGCTGGTGTGGTGACTACAATGAAGCATCAACATTCCTAGCTATTATGCGAAGTGATCATTCACAAAACTACCCGAAATATTCAAGTGCTGATTACGATAAAGCGATTGATGATGCGGTACTAGCAACAACAGATGCACAGCGTTCTGCTGATTATAAACAAGCTGAAGCAAAACTTGCTGCAGATATGCCTATCATGCCTATCTACCATTATGTCAATGCGCGCTTGGTTAACCCTCAATTAGGCGGTTACCCAATGGAAAACCCAGAAGATAATATCTACTCAAAAGATATGTACTTCACAGCGAAATAATTCGCGCTAAATAAAAATAATAATATGCAGCCTTCGGGGAATGAAGGCTGCTTTTGCACTCACAGCAATTACACGGTAGCGTTTATGTTTAAATTCATAGCTAAACGGATTTTAGAAGCCATACCGACTTTATTGGTATTGATCACAATTTCTTTCTTCTTGATGCGCTTTGCACCAGGTAATCCTTTTTCAAGTGATCGTCCTCTTCCACCTGAGGTTATGGCAAATATCGAAGCGAAATACGGCTTAGATAAACCAGTTTTAGAGCAATACACCACCTATCTTGGCAATATTGTCCAAGGTGATTTTGGTCCGTCTTTTAAATACAAAGATTTCACTGTTAACGAGTTGGTGGCAAAAGCCTTACCTGTATCGGCAAAAATTGGCTTCTTCGCCTTTATTTTTGCGTTAGTGATGGGGGTAGCTGTTGGCACTATTGCGGCGTTGAAACAAAATACCTGGCTCGATTATACAATTATGTCGACAGCGATGGCGGGGGTGGTTATGCCGTCCTTCATTCTCGCACCGGTTCTTATCTACATATTCTCGATTAAGCTGCAGTGGCTACCTGCGGGTGGTTGGCAAGACGGCTCTACAAAATTTGTGTTGCTACCGATGTTTGGTATGGCGCTTCTCTACGTCGCCACGTTTGCCCGTATTACTCGTGGTAGCATGATTGAAACGTTAAACAGTAACTTCATTCGTACTGCGCGTGCGAAAGGGTTAAGTTACCCTTACATCGTCATTAAACACGCTTTAAGGCCTGCACTTCTTCCTGTTGTTTCTTATATGGGGCCTGCTTTCGTTGGCATCATTACGGGTTCTGTCGTTATCGAAACCATTTTTGGTTTACCGGGTATTGGTAAGCTATTCGTAAATGCAGCGTTTAACCGTGATTATTCGTTAGTACTTGGTATTACTATTTTGATTGGTTCATTAACCATTATCTTTAACGCCATTGTGGATATTGTTCTCGCAACAATTGACCCTAAGATCCGTTACTAAGAGGCTAATAATTATGATGTTAATGAAAAAAGATAGTGTAGAAGCCTTAGAGAACTTTTCAGAAAACTTGGAAATTGAAGGCCGTAGTCTTTGGCAAGATGCGCGTGTGCGTTTCATGCGAAATAAAGCGGCAATGATTTCTTTAGCGATTTTATTCTTAATTACCTTTGCTGTTATTTTCGGTCCAATGTTTAGCCAGTATGCGTTTGATGATACTGACTGGTATGCGCTACATGCAGCGCCATCACTCGGTGCTGAAGGGCACTTTTTTGGTACTGATAGTTTAGGCCGTGACTTATATACTCGAACTCTGATTGGTGGGCGGATCTCACTGATGGTCGGTATTTTAGGTGCATTAGTCGCGGTGGTGATTGGTACGCTATATGGTGCCGCATCGGGATTCATAGGCGGTCGAACTGACCGTGTGATGATGCGTATTCTAGAGATTTTATATTCAATCCCATTTATGTTCTTCGTGATTGTTTTAGTGACGTTTTTTGGTCGTAACATCATGTTGATATTTATTGCGATTGGTGCCATTTCATGGCTCGACATGGCCCGTATTGTTCGCGGTCAAACCCTGTCTTTACGTGGTAAAGAGTTTATTGAAGCAGCCCATGTTTGTGGCGTGAGTCGCTGGCGTATTATCACTCGCCATATTGTGCCTAACGTCTTAGGTATTGTGGCGGTTTACTCAACGTTACTTGTTCCGTCAATGATTCTGACTGAATCTTTCCTTAGCTTCCTAGGCTTAGGGGTACAGGAACCAATGACAAGTTGGGGTGCTTTACTACAAGAAGGTTCACAAACAATGGAAGTGGCTATTTGGCAGTTGATATTCCCTGCAAGTTTCATGGTTGTGACACTGTTCTGTTTTAACTACGTGGGTGACGGCCTACGTGACGCATTGGATCCAAAAGATAGATAACTGGATGAAGCTGGTTGGCAACACATGCTGCTAGAACAATAAAGTTGATCAGCTTGCTTCATTATAAGGACGTAATATGAGCTTATTAGATGTAAAAGATCTGCGTGTCGAATTTACCACGCCTGACGGTATTGTTACTGCGGTTAACGATCTTAATTTCTCGCTGAACCTTGGAGAAACCTTGGGTATTGTAGGTGAATCAGGTTCAGGTAAAAGCCAAACCGTTTTTGCCATCATGGGGTTACTGGCGAAGAACGGTAAGATCAGTGGTAGTGCTAAATTTGAAGGTAATGAAATTTTAAATATGCCTGAAAAGGCGCTGAATAAAATTCGTGCAGAACAAATCGCGATGATTTTCCAAGACCCGATGACATCGCTAAATCCCTATATGAAAGTGAGCGATCAGCTCATGGAAGTATTAATGCTGCACAAAAACATGAGTAAGTCTGAAGCGTTTGAAGAGTCTGTTCGCATGTTGGATGCGGTTAAGATCCCAGAAGCACGTAAACGGATTGGCATGTATCCGCATGAATTTTCAGGCGGTATGCGCCAGCGTGTGATGATCGCAATGGCGTTATTGTGTCGTCCTAAGTTGTTGATTGCTGATGAGCCGACAACAGCACTTGATGTAACCGTTCAAGCACAGATCATGGAATTACTGAATGATTTGAAGAAAGATTTTAATACTTCAATCATAATGATCACTCACGATCTTGGTGTCGTCGCAGGAAGCTGTGACAAAGTACTTGTGATGTATGCCGGTCGAACGATGGAATACGGTAAGATCAATGATATCTACTATCAACCAAGCCATCCTTATACCGAAGGTTTATTGCGTGCTATCCCTCGTTTAGATACTGAAGGGGAGGAGTTACCAACTATTCCTGGAAATCCGCCGAATTTATTACGTTTACCTACGGGGTGTCCATACCAAGATCGATGTCATCGTGTATCAGCACGTTGTAAACAAGAGTCGCCGATCTTAACTCCGTTCGATGATGGTCGTTTACGCGCGTGTTTTTCTGATATGAGGGCATGGTAATGAGCACAGAAAAGAAATTATTATTAGATGTAAATGATCTTAAAGTTCACTTCAACATTGCAGCAAAATCTGCTTGGCCATGGACACCGCCACTTAAATTAAAAGCCGTTGATGGCATTAATATCCGTATTTATGAAGGTGAAACACTCGGTGTAGTGGGTGAGTCTGGCTGTGGTAAATCCACTTTTGCTCGTGCTGTTATTGGTTTAGTTGAAGCAACGGATGGGCAAGTGGTCTGGCTTGGTCAAGATTTGACAAAGTTGAAGCGTGAAGCTTTACGAGAGAAGCGTAAAGAAATTCAAATGATCTTTCAAGATCCATTAGCATCATTAAACCCACGTATGACGGTGGGTGAAATTATTGCAGAGCCATTAAAAGCGTTTTATCCAAAGCTTTCAGCTGATGATGTAAAGCAGCAAGTACAAGCGATGATGACTAAAGTGGGTTTATTACCTAACGTGATTAACCGTTATCCTCATGAATTTTCTGGCGGGCAGTGTCAACGTATTGGTATTGCGCGGGCATTGATCTTAAAACCTAAAATGATCATTTGTGACGAGCCGGTATCAGCACTTGATGTATCGATTCAGGCTCAGGTAGTTAATCTACTTAAATCGTTACAAAAAGAGATGGGTCTTAGTTTGATTTTTATTGCTCATGATCTTTCGGTTGTGAAGCATATCTCTGATCGTGTGTTGGTGATGTACTTAGGTAATGCGGTTGAGATGGGGGAAAGTGAAGCCCTATTTGCTGAGCCTCAGCACCCTTATACCAAGGCATTAATGTCTGCTGTGCCAATCCCAGATCCAGAATTGGAACGTAACAAGCATATCGAATTGCTTGAAGGGGATTTACCGTCACCAATGAACCCCCCTTCAGGCTGCGTATTTAGAACCCGTTGCCCAAATGCCACATCATTGTGTGCAGAGCAACAGCCGCAACTAAAAGGTAACGATGTTCATGCGGTGTCATGCTTACATGTAGCGTAAATTGTGTTTAATTACAAAAAGCGGCTTTCTATATAGAAGCCGCTTTTTTATTGGTAATTTTTCAGTTGCTCTGTGATGTTCTTATTTTGATACAGAATATGCACAGCGCGTTTTAACGCATTGTTTACGCTTTCATTCTTTGTGACTTCAATGCAATCTGCCGTGATATTCTTCTGTACATTATGCTCGCAAACACGACGTTGATTGATAATAATGAAAACCGATTGGCCATTAAATTTCAGTACTTAAACCGCAAGCAATAGCGGAAGATAAGAAAATATATTTGTCTTTGATCTCGCTAAAGCGGTTTTAAAATCAGAAGACATTAAATAGTTAGATGTTTTTTGCAAAATTCAGTCACTTTAAGAAGATATCTTAATTACAGGTCATACCGATTATCAAGGGAGTGATAGCTATAATGAAGCTTTATCGCTGCGTCGTTCACTTGCGATTGAAAGCTATATAAAAGTGCGAATTGATGAAAGTTATTATCAGTTTGAAGTGAAATATTTTGGTGAGAAGAATCCCATCGTGAAGGACACTGCTTAAAAGCTAATCATTGAACTGTTGTGGTTTGGTGATGTTCACGGAAGTCTAATGGATAAATTCGAGATAAAGAAAAGGCGAGAAAGGTCACCCTTCTCGCCTTTTTTAATCCCGTTTAGAACGACATTATAGCTTGTCAGTTAGCTTAACAGCATCACCAATGTAGTTTGCTGGTGTTAGCTCTTTTAGACGTGCTTTTTCATGCTCAGGTAGGTCAAGACCATCGATGAATACACGCATACCTTCGCCATCAACACGCTTACCACGAGTTAGCTCTTTTAGCTTCTCGTATGGCTTTTCGATACCGTAACGACGCATTACTGTTTGTACAGGCTCTGCCAATACTTCCCAGTTCTTATCAAGCTCTGCTGCTAACGCATCAGCGTTAACTTCTAGCTTGCTAATGCCTTTCAGTGTTGATGTGTAAGCAATAATTGCATAACCACAACCTACCCCTAGGTTACGAAGTACTGTTGAGTCAGTTAGGTCGCGCTGCCAGCGAGAAACAGGCAGTTTTTGTGCTAGGTGACCGAAGATAGCATTCGCTAGGCCAAGGTTACCTTCAGAGTTTTCAAAGTCGATTGGGTTAACTTTGTGCGGCATGGTTGATGAGCCGATTTCACCTGCAATCGTCTTCTGCTTGAAGTGACCTAGTGCAATGTAGCCCCAAACGTCACGGTCAAAGTCTAGAAGAATTGTGTTGAATCGTGCGAATGCATCGAATAGCTCTGCGATGTAATCGTGTGGTTCAATCTGTGTTGTGTAAGGGTTCCAAGTGATACCTAGAGAGGTCACGAACTCTTCACTGTATTGGTGCCAATCGATTTCAGGGTAAGCTGAAAGGTGAGCGTTGTAGTTACCTACAGCGCCGTTGATCTTACCAAGAATTTCAACGTTTTCGATTTGCTTGTATTGACGTTCCATACGATACGCCACGTTAGCCATTTCTTTACCCATTGTAGATGGAGAAGCTGGCTGACCGTGAGTACGAGTAAGCATTGGAATATCACGGAATTGATTTGCTAGATCTTTGATCGCATCAATCACGTTACGTACTTCTGGTAGCATCACTTTTTCACGTGCTTCTGTCAGCATAAGCGCGTGAGAAAGGTTGTTAATATCTTCTGAAGTACATGCAAAGTGGATGAATTCGTTAACAGCGTGAAGCTCTGGCACTTCAGCTACTTTTTCTTTTAAGAAGTATTCAACCGCTTTAACATCGTGGTTTGTTGTACGCTCAATCGTTTTAATGCGTAATGCATCTTCTTCACTAAACTCAGCGGCAACACGATCTAAGAATGCGTTAGCTTCAGGGCTGAATGCAGGAACTTCCACAATAGCGTCAGTAGCGGCTAATTTTTGTAACCAACGGATTTCAACGATTGTGCGGTACTTTAGCAGACCAAATTCACTGAAAATGCTGCGTAGTGCGCTTGTTTTACTTCCGTATCGGCCATCTACTGGGGAAACAGCAGTCAATGCTGACAGTTCCATATTGGGTCTCTCCTGATTTATAAGGGTTAAAACAATTTGTTCATCTAGCTAAGGGATAAGCCAAAGCTAGATGTTATGAATATTTACATCGTCGCTTTTAGTTACGCGCAAGCAAGATTTTTGCTTGCTCGATCATTTGTTTACGACCAAACAATAGGTGGCGACGTTTGCCGCCGACTTGACGCCACAGTACCGCACCACGAACAGCCGCTAGTAATAATGCACGGACTTTATGCTGTACGTGAGATTGTTGTAATTGCGCAGGTGTGCCTGATACTTGGATACGAGGGCCAAGTGGGCTAATAATATCGAGGTAAACACTCGCGATATTACTGAGCATTTGCTCGTCAAGTAGCTCGAAGTGATCACGCTGGCGTTTAAGCATATCAATGCGATCACCAAGCTGAGACATACTATCTCGACGACTTTCCAACTTACGTTCTAATGCCATCACACTGACTAAGTAGCGAGTAATTTCACTACCTGACGTGCTATTGTCGATATCACGCACCATGGACTCTAAGCCCATGCGTAGGTTTTCTTCATTTCCATAGACAGCAATAGTATTGTTTGGTGTTGTTTCAACAATACTATTTAATGTTGCGGCTAGAATATCGTTGTCACAGCTACCATTCTTGGCAACTTCCTGAACCAGTTTTACCGCTTGGCAAATACCAGCAAAGGCGATTGTTCGATCATAAACAGTGTAAGCCACGGTGAAACTCCTTTAAATTCGCTCTTCAATAATGCCGCCACCTAGGCAGATTTCACCGTTGTAGAATACCGCGGATTGACCTGGAGTAACTGCAATTTGAGGCTCATCAAAAATCACTTTAATGGTTTCATCATCCACAGGAATGATGGTGCAAGGAATGTCTTGCTGGCGGTAACGTGTTTTCACCGTACAAGCCATTGTTTCACGAATTGGTTGACGATCAACCCAGTGCAATTGCTTCGCAATTAAACCGTTTGATTTTAGGCGCGGGTGATCTTTGCCTTGGCCAACAATCAATAGGTTGTTTTTAACATCTTTATCAACCACATACCATGCATCTTCGTGACCATTACCACCTTTTTGACCACCAATATGTAAGCCTTTACGTTGGCCTAGAGTGTGGTACATCAAGCCTTGGTGTTCACCAATTTCTTTCCCTTCGTCAGCGGTAACAATTTTACCTGGCTGAGCGGGTAGATATTTGCCTAAGAACTCAGTGAATTTACGCTCACCGATAAAACAGATACCTGTTGAATCTTTTTTCTTCGCTGTAATTAAGCCTTGCTCTTCTGCAATGCGACGAACTTCTGGTTTCTCGAGTTCACCAACAGGGAATAAGCTACGTGCGATCTGCTCATGACTTAAGGTGTACAAGAAGTAGCTTTGGTCTTTGTTATTATCTACACCACGTAACATTTGTGGTTTATCGCCTTCCGCTGTCGGGAAGCTACGACGGGTGTAGTGACCCATAGCAATGTAATCAGCTTCAAGTACTTCGTCTGCAAATTCAAGGAATGCCTTAAATTTGATTTCCTTATTACATAGAATATCTGGGTTTGGTGTACGACCGGCTTTGTATTCAGCTAGGAAGTACTCGAAAACGTTATCCCAGTATTCTGCTGCAAAGTTAATGGTGTGCAGAGGAATACCCAGCTTGTCACATACAGCTTGTGCATCAGCGAGATCTTCTGCAGCAGAGCAGTATTCGTCGTTATCGTCTTCTTCCCAGTTTTTCATAAATAAGCCTTCAACTTGATAACCCTGTTGAAGGAGTAGGTAAGCGGATACCGATGAATCTACGCCGCCGGACATGCCGACAATGACTTTCTTTTGGCTGTTATCTGACATATTTCTCTTCAGTCGCTAATTTAGTGTTAAGAGCGTAATTCTAACAGAAAGCATTGAGCTGAAACAGATCGAGAGCAGAATCACACTTCAATAAATAAGTGACATAGCGCAATGCGCTGTCTTGTATCATTGCTGAAATTAAAAAATTACTACTAATACAATGGGTAATAGCCAAATAAGCCGTGAATATAAAGTATAAGTAGACTGTTTTTTTAGTTGCGCAAACGTTTGCTATTTAGGTCGATAATAATAGATATAGTGATGAATGTGTAGTTTTTTTGAAGAGAAAGAGTGTTTTACATTTTAGTTGGTAATCTGTGTGATTTGAGAGAAGAAACAATCACACAGATAAATAGCAGCGTTTACAATTGTTCACTGGTGGCTAATGTGACCTCTCGCCACTCACCAGGTGCAAGATCATTGACCGTCCATTGTGCCATTTGATGGCGAATTAGGCGTAATGTTGGATGGCCGATATGCGCGGTCATACGGCGAACTTGGCGATTACGCCCTTCTTTTAGTGTAATAGCAAGCCATGTCGTTGGAATGTTTTTACGTTCGCGAATGGGGGGATTACGATCCCATACCATTGGTGATTCAATGACTTCAACACCTGCAGGCAGTGTCATGCCGTCTTTTAATTCTACGCCATCACGTAAAGCTTGCAGATTAGCTTCTGTTGGTGCGCCTTCAACTTGTACCCAATACACTTTTGCTTGCTTTGATTTGGGCTGCGTTAACCTAGCTTGTAACACACCATCATTGGTTAAAACTAACAAACCTTCACTGTCTTTATCTAAGCGTCCAGCGGGGTAAACATCTTTTACTGGAATAAAGTCTGCAAGTGTACTGTCACCCGGTTCACCAGAAAACTGGGTCAAAGTGTTAAAGGGTTTGTTAAATAAAATGATCTTTTGTGGACCGCGAGCTCGCTTCGGTTTATTTAATTTTCTTGATGCCCTGCGCTCATTATTGGCACGTTTAGGTTGACGAATCATGGTATTTGGCTTCATAAATACTGCCGTAATGGAGATTTGTAGTATAGACAGGTCTATTATACGTGAAAATAACACAATTGGCGTACCGTTAAAATTTCAAGTATGATTTGCTCGCATCTTACAAAAAGATAACAAATGGACGCTAGGAGATTAAAATGGATAGTAAAGTAGTTGTACCAGTTGAAGGTCAGAAAATTACCCTAGATTCTGATGGTAAATTGGTCGTTCCTAACAACCCAGTCATTCCTTACATTGAAGGTGATGGTATTGGTGTTGATGTAAGCCCTGCAATGATTAAAGTTGTCGATGCAGCTGTAAAGAAAGCCTACGCTGGCGATCGTAAAATTGAGTGGATGGAAATCTACACAGGTGAAAAGTCTACACAGATTTACGGTGAAGATGCTTGGTTACCTCAAGAAACATTAGACTTTATCCGTGAATATAAAGTAGCGATCAAAGGCCCACTGACAACACCTGTTGGCGGTGGTATTCGCTCACTGAATGTAGCATTACGTCAAGAGCTAGATTTATACATCTGTGCTCGTCCTGTTCGTTACTTTGATGGTGTTCCAAGCCCACTTAAGCAACCAGAGCTAACTGACATGGTTATTTACCGTGAAAACTCTGAAGATATCTATGCGGGTGTTGAATTCCAAGCGGGCACTGCTGAAGCGGATAAAGT
This sequence comes from Photobacterium sp. GB-56, assembly GCF_003026105.1. GTDB lineage: Bacteria > Pseudomonadota > Gammaproteobacteria > Enterobacterales > Vibrionaceae > Photobacterium. Next base: position 39,800 of record NZ_PYNW01000002.1, read on the forward strand.
AATTAAATTCCTACAAGAAGAAATGGGTGCAACTAAAATCCGTTTCCCACAACAATGTGGTGTAGGTATCAAGCCTGTATCTGAAGAAGGCACTAAGCGTTTAGTTCGTGCTGCAATTCAATACACAATCGATAACGATCGTGACTCACTAACGTTGGTACACAAAGGTAACATCATGAAGTTCACCGAAGGTGCCTTCAAAGATTGGGGTTACGAAGTTGCGCTACAAGAGTTCGGTGCTGAACTACTTGATGGTGGCCCATGGATGACTCTAAAGAATCCAAATACGGGTAAAGAAATCATCGTTAAAGATTGTATTGCTGATGCATTCTTGCAACAAATCCTACTTCGCCCTGCTGAATACGATGTTATTGCAACGATGAACTTAAACGGTGATTACGTTTCTGATGCACTTGCAGCACAGGTTGGTGGTATTGGTATCGCACCTGGCGCAAACATTGGTGATGGCATTGCATTATTTGAAGCAACGCACGGTACTGCACCTAAGTACGCAGGTCAGGATAAAGTAAACCCTGGTTCACTTATCCTTTCTGCAGAAATGATGCTGCGTCACCTAGGTTGGGTTGAAGCTGCAGATCTAATTATTAGTTCAATGGAAGCTGCGATTAGCAACAAAACAGTGACTTATGATTTCGAGCGTCTAATGGATGGCGCAACATTACGTAAGTGTTCTGAATTTGCTGATGATATGATTGAACAAATGTAATTTAATCATTACATATAGATATGAGCCCAGCACTGCTGGGCTTTTTTGTATGCAAAAAACACAGTTTGTCTGCTTGTTAGGCATTCAGAGTAATGGTTCGTGCTTAACTTCTCAAAGGTGATATTTGGCTATGAGTCAATGGTTTTCATCGCTGATTATTTCGCATATGATGAAAACAGAGCAGGAAAATTGTTAAAAATATGTTTGTATTTGAGCGGTGGGGAGTGCTTTTTTAGTCATGCACTTTTTATTCATAATATGTTGGTATATTTCTCTGGTACAGAACAAGATTAGCGAATAACCATGTGGTGGGTGTACTTTTAATGTCCATTGAGGCATTGGATCATAGACAAGTAAACACATTATTATTATTGTCTGTTAATAATGCGGTAGATGTTGAGATAGAAGGGACTAAAAATTAAAGGCGAGAGAAACTCACCTTTATTATACACAATGTGGTAGATACAAGATTACTTAGCTTCATCACCTTCAGCGAGGATGATTTCGCTAGCATGATAGCCTTTGGGGCCTGTTTGCACTTCATAGTTAACTTGTTGTCCCGCCTTAAGTGTTCTATATCCTTCCATCTGGATTGTAGAGTAGTGGGCGAAGATATCATCTTCTCCATCCTCAGGGCAGATGAAACCAAAGCCTTTGGCGTTATTGAACCATTTCACTGTACCTGTTGCCATGCTATTACATCCCTCTTGCATTCAACTTCCATTTGGCATTAGCTATATACCAATACATTTGAATATTTGCATACTAATGCGTTTTGATGCAGATTATATCTACTACAGGTAACACTTTAGTAAAAAGAGCAAGTCAGTCAAGTGTTCTTTGTAACATTTTGATAAAATCTTTTTTGTTGGCTTCTCTATAGCCAGCTTGTGAACTAATGAACTAAGATGAAACTATGAGTAAGTTATACGAATGGATTAGCCCTGACTCCGATATTTTAGAAGAGGAAGAGATTCAGGTTAAGCCACCATCGATGTACAAAGTAATTTTGAATAATGATGATTACACACCGATGGATTTTGTGATAGAAGTGTTACAAACTTTCTTCTCCATGGATCTGGAGAAAGCTGCTCAGTTAATGCTAGCTGTACATTATGAAGGCAAAGCTATTTGCGGAACTTTCACGGCAGAGGTAGCAGAAACAAAAGTAGCGCAAGTAATGATGTACGCACGCGAACATGAACATCCGCTGTTGTGTACTATGGAAAAAGCATAATCTTTTTCCGGCACGCCATTTTTAGTGGTTTTTAGGGGAGGTGCCTTATGCTAAACAAAGAACTTGAAGCGAGCCTAAACGGTGCATTCGCCCGTGCGCGAGAAAAGCGCCATGAGTTTATGACTGTAGAACATCTATTGATGGCTCTATTAGAAAATGTAGCAGCTCAAGAGGCTTTATTAGCGTGCCGCGCTGATTTAGACCAATTGCGTCGTGAACTTGATTCCTTTATTGAACAAACTACGCCATTAATTCCGGTTGATGACGAAAGCCGTGAAACACAACCTACGCTAAGTTTCCAGCGTGTCTTACAACGTGCAGTTTTCCATGTTCAATCATCCGGACGTAGTGAAGTTACGGGTGCTAATGTTCTTGTTGCTATTTTTAGTGAGCAAGAATCTCACGCCGCTTACCTACTTAAGAAAAGTGATATTAGTCGTCTAGATGTCGTTAACTTTATCTCTCACGGCACTGTAAAAGACAGTGACAACGATGATGTTAATTCATCAGATATGGGAAATAACGAAGAGCAGCGCGCAGAAGCAAATTCTGAAGATAAGCTTGAGAACTTTGCAACTAACCTTAATCAGCTTGCAAAAGCGGGCGGTATTGATCCATTGATCGGGCGAGATAAAGAGCTGGAACGCACCGTTCAAGTGTTATGCCGTCGTCGTAAAAATAACCCATTACTGGTTGGTGAAGCTGGGGTCGGTAAAACAGCGATAGCAGAAGGGTTAGCATGGCGTATTGTTGAAGGACAGGTGCCAGAAATTATCAAAGATTGCGTGATCTATTCCCTGGATATTGGCTCGCTACTCGCGGGAACTAAGTATCGTGGTGACTTTGAAAAACGTTTTAAAGGAATTTTAAAGCAGTTAGAAAAAGAAGATCATGCAGTGCTATTTATCGATGAGATCCACACTATTATCGGTGCGGGTGCGGCATCAGGTGGTCAAGTTGATGCTGCAAATTTAATTAAGCCGTTGCTAAGTAGTGGCAAGTTACGTTGTATGGGATCAACCACGTACCAAGAGTACAGCAATATTTTTGAGAAAGAGCGTGCACTTTCACGCCGCTTCCAAAAGATTGATGTGATTGAACCATCTCTTGATGATACAACCAAGATATTAATGGGCTTGAAGCCGAAATATGAAGCGCACCATGAAGTACGTTTTACCAATAAAGCAATTCGTGCAGCGGTAGAGCTTTCAGCTAAATACATCAATGAGCGCCATTTACCAGATAAGGCGATTGATGTGATTGATGAAGCGGGAGCTCGTTGTCGTCTCGCTCCAGCTAATCGCCGTAAGAAAACGGTGAACGTGGGTGATATTGAAGCTATGATTGCAAAGATGGCACGTATCCCTGAGAAGTCGATTTCATCAAGCGATCGAGATGTACTTCAGCATCTTGATGACAAACTGAAGATGCTAGTCTTTGGTCAAGATAACGCCATTGATGTACTCACAGAGGCCATTAAGCTCAGTCGTGCAGGCTTAGGTGCTGAGAATAAACCTGTTGGTTCTTTCTTGTTTGCAGGCCCTACAGGTGTTGGTAAAACAGAAGTGACCGTACAACTTGCACGTACACTAGGCATTGAACTATTACGTTTTGATATGTCAGAGTACATGGAGCGTCATACTGTTAGCCGTTTAATCGGTGCTCCTCCTGGTTATGTGGGTTATGACCAAGGTGGTTTATTAACGGACGCCGTGATCAAAAATCCACATTCAGTAGTGCTACTGGATGAGATTGAAAAAGCGCACCCTGATGTATTTAATCTACTACTACAAGTAATGGATAACGGTACGTTAACAGATAACAATGGTCGTAAAGCGGATTTCCGTAACGTGATTTTTGTTATGACGACCAATGCAGGTGTGACCGAGACAGTACGTAAATCGATTGGCCTTATTCAACAAGATCATAGCCATGATGCGATGACTGAAATCAAACGTGTATTTACACCGGAATTCAGAAACCGTTTAGACAATATCATTTGGTTTAACCACCTAGAGAAAGATGTTATTGGTCAAGTGGTAGATAAGTTTATTGTTGAACTGCAAGCCCAACTTGATGCGCGTGGTGTATCGATGGAAGTCTCTGAGCGTGCACGTAACTGGATGTCAGATAAAGGTTACGATAAATCAATGGGTGCTCGTCCGATGGCGCGTGTAATTCAAGATAACTTGAAAAAGCCGCTGGCGAATGAATTACTGTTTGGTTGTTTAGTGAATGGTGGTTCTGTACGTGTTGACTTTATCAATGATGAGCTTGATTTCCAATTCAGTAGTGAGATGGAACCTGCGCATTAGTGATGAAATGCGATAAAACTAGAAAGCCGCAGGCTACTAAGTCTGCGGCGTTTTTTTATCTACGCAAAAAGATTATTTGATAGATAAAATAAAACCCAGCATTTAGCTGGGTTTCACTGCATCGTTAATTTTGAAAGAAAATTAACGTGCGCGGAAGACGATGCGACCTTTAGTTAGATCGTAAGGAGTCAGTTCCACAGTTACTTTGTCACCAGTAAGAATACGGATGTAGTTTTTACGCATTTTACCAGAGATGTGAGCAGTAACAACGTGACCGTTTTCCAGCTCAACACGGAACATTGTATTAGGTAGTGTATCTAGTACAGTACCTGCCATTTCAATTACGTCTTCTTTTGCCATTGAATCCTCTTAGGCTACCAGCCATTCATCTTGATCGGGCTGGATAATGCCTCGAAACTGTTTAAGTGTAAAGTTTAGGTGCTAATTTTACCCTTGCCAGTTGTCTTTGTCAGCTTTTGTTCGCGATTAATACGTATTTTCTACGTAAATTGACTTTTGTTTGATGTGTTCAGTTTGTATTGCTTTAGATTTAAGCAAACTTACTGCCATATACCATCGATAAGTTTTTGATGAGGGACAAAACGTGTTTTGTAATTCATTGCCTTACAAGCATCGATTTGAAATCCAGGATATAGCCATTGACGTTTTGATTGACGACAGAACGCTATTTGAAAAAGTACACATAAGGTTCCAAGTGAGAGAGAGTGCTCTGGTTCAAAAAAGCTATACACTGCGCTCAATGCGTCAGGAAATACATCCGTTACAGCAATGGCGATAAGTTTTTCATCTTCATAAACATGCAAAAACGCGGTTGCCATCCAAGGTGCTGTTACAAATTCAAAAAATTGTTCTTTATTGGCTGGAAACATGGATCCTGTGGAATGACGAAGACGGATGTATTTTTCATATAATACAAACCAGTTTTCATCTAGCTCTGTTTTAAATTCAAAGCGCAGCTTTCGCATTTGAGCTTGCTGACGCTTTTGACTTCTTGATGGTGTGAACCTTTGGCAATCAATACGTAAAGGTGTACAAGCTGAGCAAGCAGCACACATAGGTTTGTAAATGGCACGACTACTGCGACGGTAACCTGAGGCTATTAATACGTCGTAGCCTTCGGGTGATAGCCACTGTGGCTCTCTTACTACCCCTAAGCGTTCTGTTTGATTAGGTAAGTAACTGCAATTAGATTCTGGTGTTAGACCTATTTGTAGTGATAACTGATCCATTGGTTAGGCCTGTGCAATCGGTAATACGTGAGAAAGATAGGTTTCTACTGGCAGTATAATATCTCGCTGCTGGTAAAGATGGTCTAAAAATAGCGAACGCTCAAAGGTTTCTGCGCCTAAGGATTCAAGGTGTGGATTCATCATCTGGCAATCAATTAATGTACCGCCAAGCTCAGAGAAATAACGACAAAACTGCCATAATGCAATTTTAGATGCATTATCCGCCAATGAAAACATCGACTCACCGCAAAAAACAGTTCCTATTGCAACACCATAAAAACCACCTATAAGTTTTTCATTAGACCAGACTTCCACGGAATGACAAATACCTAATGTATGTAGTTTTTGATAGGCTGAAATCATTTCTTCGGTGATCCATGTTTGTTCAGGCCCTCGGCAACTTGCACAGTGGCGAATCACATCATGGCATGCCTTGTTAATCGTGACGGTATAGCCTGATTTACGGAAAAACTTTTTCAGGCTCTTACTTGGCATAAAGGCATGTGGATGAAAAACGCCACGAGGGGTAGGACTCCACCAGAGAAGAGGTTCACCTTCCGAAAACCAAGGGAAAATACCTTCACGATAGGCGGTTTGTAAGCGTTTGGGGCTGAGATCTCCTCCCATTGCCAATAACCCATTAGGTTCTGATAAGGCGTTTGACGGGTGAGGAAACTGGTAAGTGCTGCTATCGATCTCTGGTAAATAAATAGTCATACTTTACTGATAGTAGTGGTAAATCTTAAATGATTATATCGCAGTTGATGGTGAGATGAGACAGATAATAAAAAGGCGATACAGTCAGATATCGCCTTTATTTATTTTAGCTATTACAGTACTTAGATACGATTACACAATTCTGCATAACGACCGTTTTGTGCCAGTAATGCTTGGTGTTTACCGCGTTCGATGATCTCACCTTCATCCATTAAACAGATTTGATCCATTTGATCGAGTCCCACTAATCGGTGGGTGATAAAGAGTACGGTTTTATCTTTTGCATGTTCGAGTAACAAGGCTAATATTTGCTGCTCAGTTCGGCGATCAAGACCTTCTGTTGGCTCATCCATTAGTAGGATAGGCGCATCATGAAGTAGTGCGCGAGCGATACCTAAGCGGCGTCTTTCACCACCAGAGATTTGACGTCCACCTTCACCTAACCAAGTATCTAATCCTTTCTCTTCAAGTAGGGTTGATAGGCCGACTTGAATTAATGCCTCGGTAAATTCAGCATCAGTGCCGTTGGGTTTTGCTAACACAAGGTTTTCACGCAATGAACCATTGAAGATATCAACACGTTGGCTAACCACGGTAATTGCTTTACGTAGAGCACTTTCACTCCATGTTGGAAGTGGTTTGCCATCAATGGAAATTTGACCTTGTTGAGGATCCCAACTACGCGTGAGCAGTTGAAGTAAGGTTGATTTACCACAACCTGTTCGCCCTAGTAATGCCAGTTTTTCACCTTGTTTTAAGTCTATTGATACATTCTTCACAACAGTCTGAGTGCTACCGTAATAGGTGTAGCTGACATTTTCAATCTTTAGCTCACCTTGTGCATCACCATGGTAACCGTTTGGATCAAAGATCGTATCAGGTGTCGCTTCAATGATTTCATTTAAGCGTTTTGCTGACGTTATGGTTTGCCCTAGGTATTGGAAAGCACCAGCAACTGGCATCATCATCTCAAAGCTTGCCATGGTTGCAAATGCGACCATAGCTACAAATGGATCGGGCGCATGGCCACCAATACCATCAGCAGCAATCCACAGAATGACCACTAAGGTCCAGCCTGTGGCTGCCATCAACATACCATTTGCTAAGCCTGTTAAACTCGCCATTTTGCGTTGAGCTGCAAGCAGTTGGTCTTGCTCTGCTTCTGCTTGTTGGCGGTAACGAGGTTCTGCATTAAACAGCAAGAGTTCTGCATGGCCTTGCAACCAATCTAGTAGTTTTACACGGTAGTTCGCTTTTGCAACTGTCAGTTGCTCACCGTTACGTTTACCTAAGTGGTAAAACAAAATAGGCAATATAAACATTAATGAGAGCAAGATCCCACCAAGCGTTAAGCCAATCGTTGGATCAAACCATGATAAAAATGCGGTAATTGCAGCGATACCTAATACGCCAATCACTAAAGGACTAACCAATCTTAGATAGATGTGATCCATCGCATCAACATCAGCAACTAAACGGTTCAGCAAATCAGCATCACGTAGGTTCGCTTGACGGCCAGGGATCAGTGGTGTGAGTTTCCTAAAGAAAAATAAACGTAGATCAGCAAGGAGCTTAAACGTTGCATTGTGGCTAACAACGCGTTCCCCCCAGCGCCCTGCGGTACGAGCCATAGAGAAACCACGAACCCCAGCCCCTGGTAACATGTAGTTGAATGTTTCTCTCGCTATGGTTAAACCCGCAACAGCAGAAGCGGCAATAAACCAGCCGGATAGGGTTAATAGACTAATAGCGGCAAGAATTGTAGCTAAACCTAAGAGCATACCGAGTGTTAAGCCAAACCAGTGCTTACGGTAAAGTTTTAGGTAAGGGATTAAATCACGCATCGAGATCCCTCTTATCTGTATGGCTTAGCATATCTGCCAGTAAGCCATGTTGACTGATTTCTACGAACGAACCGTTTTGAACAAGTTGGCCATTCTCCATTACAAGAACACGATCCATAGCATGTAGTTGATCTAAACGGTGGCTAACCATCAATGTGGTATGTTGCTCAACAGCACGACCTAAACTTTCAAGGACTAAGCGTTCACTGTTAGCATCAAGGCTGGCTGTGGGCTCATCTAAAATCCAAAACGCACCTTGTTGTAACATGGCGCGAGCAACAGCAATACGCTGCGCTTGACCTACAGATAAACCACCGGAACGATCACCAACATGATGTTGATAACCTTTTTCTAAGCGATTAATGAATTCGTCAGCGTAAGCTTCTTTTGCTACTTGAGTCACTTTGGCTTGTTCCGCGAATTGATCACCTAATGTGATGTTTTCATAAATCGTACCGTGAACAAGTAACGGGTTTTGACCAACCCAGCTAATCGCTTGACGCCATTCACTGTGGTTAAGCTCTTTCAATTCAATCCCATTAACTTTTATACTGCCGCGATAGGGTAGGAACCCCAATAAGGCGTTTAATAAACTGGTTTTACCTGCACCACTAGGGCCAACCAATGCCACATGCTCATTGGCATTAATATCAAATGTCAGTGGACCTGCAAGCTTTTGACCTTCAGGACTTAATACTTCTAATTCGGTCACTGATATTTGTATTTTCTCTGGCGTTGTTAATGTTTTAGTGCCATCCGTCATTTCGTCTGCTTCAATATTTAGAAACTCAACGATAGATTCTGCCGCACCAATAGCTTGTGCCTTGGCATGATAGAAAGTACCAAGATCACGTAGCGGTTGGTAAAACTCGGGCGCAAGAACCAGAATGAACAAACCAGTAAATAAAGTAATAGGGATACCGTAGTTACCGAAATTTAATTCACCGATAAAAGCAAAACCGAAGTAAACCGCAACAATAGCAACAGAAATAGCAGAGAAGAACTCTAATACTGCTGAAGATAAGAAAGCAAGACGAAGGACTTCCATTGTTCGTTTACGAAGTACGTGTGAAGCGGCATTCAGGTTCTCTGCTTCAGCCTCTGCACGATCAAATAAACGCAGGGTAGATAGCCCTTGAAGACGGTCGTAAAAGTGCCCTGATAAGCGTTGTAATGCCTTAAAATTTCGGCGGTTAGCATCTGCAGCACCTAAGCCAACCAGTGCCATAAATAAAGGAACAAGTGGTGCGGTGAGTAAGAATATTAACCCCGCTGCCCAGTTTAAGGGGAAAACGACAAATAAAATAACGACAGGAATAAGAACGGATAGTGACATCTGGGGTAGATAGCGAGCAAAGAAATCTTGCATTTCTTCTACTTGCTCAAGAACAAGACTTGCCCATGTGCCAGCAGGTTTCCCTTTAATATAAGCGGGGCCTAAGTTTTGTAAGCGGTTAAGAATTAATTGGCGTATATGTAACCGTATTTGTTCGCCGCAACGGTAACCAAAAATTTCTCTTCCCCAACTACATAGGGAACGCAAACCGATAATAACAAATAAACCAATAAATTGATTAATAAGAGAGTATTTATCAGTATGTTCAATAATCAGTTGATGCAGAATACTTGCAAGTAATGCTGCTTGTCCAACAAGCAGTAAACCAGACAAAAAGCCTAATCCAATACTTAGCATAAGCCAGCGTTTGGCTAACTTACTTTGGGATTTAAGCCATTTGGTTAAATCTCGATGTAATTGTTTATCCATATAAGGGGTTCATTACGGTATTAACGGTGGGTAGCTCATAGTTAAATGGTGAGCATACATTTAACTATGAGATAAACAAACCGCCACTTATTAAGTTGCGGTTTGGACGTTTACTGATTATTGGGCGTCAAGATAGCGTTCAGCATCAAGCGCAGCCATACAGCCAGTACCTGCAGAAGTAATTGCTTGGCGGTAGTTATGATCCATAACGTCACCTGCTGCAAAAATGCCTTCAATGCTTGTTTGTGTTGCATTACCATTTAAGCCTGACTGCACTTTAATATAGCCATTTTCCATGTCTAATTGACCTTCAAAAATAGCTGTATTTGGCTGGTGGCCAATTGCAATGAACACACCCATAACGTCTAACTCTTCAGTTGCGTTAGAGTGAGTGTCTTTTAGGCGAAGACCCGTAACACCCATATCATCACCAAGCACTTCATCTAAAGTACGATTTGTATGCAGTATGATATTGCCATTAGCGACTTTATCCATGAGACGATCAATCAGAATTTTTTCTGAGCGGAAAGAATCACGACGGTGGATAAGGTGAACTTCAGAGGCGATATTTGATAGATAAAGCGCCTCTTCAACAGCTGTATTACCGCCACCGACAACTGCTACTTTTTGACTGCGATAAAAGAAACCGTCACAAGTCGCACATGCAGAAACGCCACGGCCTTTAAATGCTTCTTCTGATTCTAAGCCAATGTATTTTGCTGAAGCGCCTGTTGAGATAATTAGCGCATTACACGTGTAAGTATTGCTTTCACCTTTTAATAAAAAAGGACGTTGGCTGAAATCCGTTTCAACAATGTAGTCGGTAATAATTTCCGTATTGAATTTTTCTGCGTGTGCTTTCATGCGATCCATTAGCGCAGGACCGGTGAGATCATCAGCATCTCCAGGCCAGTTTTCCACTTCTGTCGTCGTAGTTAATTGACCGCCTTGCTGCATACCAGTGATCATCACAGGGTTTAAATTTGCACGTGCTGCATATACTGCAGCGGTGTAGCCCGCAGGACCAGAACCAAGGATGAGCAGTTCACAATGTTTTACGTTACTCATTTCTTCTCCAGGCTGAATGAGATTATTGTTATTGAGAATTGATTGTAGGTAAATTGCAGACGTAAAGGAAGAGTCGAATTAAGAATAGGTTATTGCTAATTTGTCGTTATATATGAAAAAAAAACGTTAAGAAAAGACAAAGAGGTTAATAAATAAAACGTTACATAGGTCACAAAAAAATACGAAAGAAAATGAATAAGTAAAAAACATAAAATTGAAAAATCAGATTATATTTTTATCGCGTCATTTTTTTATTATCAATTGTTTTATATTTAACCGCGTTAGCTATGTCGAATGTACAGGTTGATGCATAATTTGTTTTTAATCTTTTGATTTTTAATGATAATTTTATTGTTTTTTATTGAGAATAAAAGAAATAACGTTAGCAAAGAAACCTTGATTAAAAAATGCTCGACTAGATATTAGGTGTTTTTATATGGTTAATTATTCATATGATAATGCTCTTTGTCGCAAATAGAATGGAGTCAAAGATACATGTTTTAGGTGTTTTTTATGCGTTTTCGTAGTGATTAATACGAATTTTACTGCTGTTTTACTTTGACAATCATTTCTTATCTGGTAAAAATTTCTATAACTACATAATGATGCGCACCTGAAATTATAGGATAGGCGGGTGATAAATATTCAATTTTTAGCATGCGGCAAGACTGTAGCTGGCAATATTGTGCAAGGAACATGAGCGGGTAGTGAATTATAAAGCTCAAACTGCCATGAAAATAATGTTAAGCAGTCAATTTGTCTAGGTTACATGTCAATTTATAGGTGATTATTGATCATTAATTTTGACTTTTGGCTTATTTGATTCTAAAAATAGATAAAATGTAGTATATTTTTTTGCAAGGAAGTAAGAAGGTGGAATAAAAAATGGTAGATACCAAAAAGAAACCATCCAAGGAATTGGATCGCATTGACCGTAATATTTTGAATGAACTTCAAAAAGACGGCAGAATTTCAAATGTTGAGCTATCAAAGCGTGTTGGTTTATCCCCAACACCTTGTCTTGAGCGTGTACGTCGTTTAGAGCGTCAAGGTTATATCAGTGGTTATACTGCATTGCTTAACCCACAGTTTCTTGATGCTTCATTATTAGTGTTTGTAGAAATCACACTAAATCGCGGTGCACCAGATGTATTTGAACAGTTCAATAAATCAGTTCAAGAGCTTGAAGATATTCAAGAATGTCATCTTGTTTCTGGTGATTTTGACTACTTATTAAAAACACGTGTATCTGATATGTCAGCATACCGTAAGCTTCTTGGTGAAACCTTGTTGCGTCTACCGGGTGTAAATGACACGCGTACGTACGTTGTAATGGAAGAAGTTAAACAGTCAAATAATCTAGTGATTAAAACACGATAAGTGTATTTCTGAGTATAAGCAGAATAAATAAACGAGCGGCTATTTAGCCGCTCGTTTTGTTTGTACGATATGTTAATTTATTCATAGTGGTGGTTAATTGGACAAAAAGTGAATCAAATTGACATAGTGATGAATTTTTTTATCTATTGGGCGTCTAAAATAGCTATCTGTACCTTATTATCTGGGGCGAGAGAAAATTTTTCACTAAAAGCTTTTTCGGTACACAGACAATGCACGCATTTAGTATAGAATAGTGGCATTGAGACAATGACATTGTATTTCTTATATTTAGCTAAACTTTATAGCGCATTTGGCTATAGATATTAGTATTATTCGATGAATGTCTTAGATTTCTGGCAAAATTTTGAGTTTTATAGAGACATCGGAGTTATCCTTGAGGAAAATTAAAGGTAAAAAACTGTCCCAGATGCGTTTGTCAGGTACACAACGCATTGTTGAAGGTTTTTTAATCATCAGTATTTTAGCTGCTATTTATATTATGGTGGCATTGGTAACATTTAACCCTGCAGATCCATCATGGTCACAAACTGCTTGGGAAGGGGTTGTTCAGAATAAAGCTGGCGCGTTTGGCGCTTTAGTCGCTGATACATTCTTCTTCAGTTTTGGTTCATTAGCCTATGTTTTTCCTGCCTTAATAGTCTTACTTGGCTATTATTTATTTCGTCGCCGTTCAAAAAGTTTATCTCACGATTATATGGTTTACGGCACTCGTCTTTTAGGTCTAATTTTATTGCTATTAACTAGCTGTGGTCTTGCTGATTTAAACTTTGACGATATTTGGTACTTTTCATCGGGTGGAGTCGTGGGAGATGTTGTTTCAAACATCTCTATGCCATTGCTTAATGTGCTTGGTACAACATTAGTATTAATGTTTATTTGGGCTATTGGCTTTACATTGTTCTCGGGTATTTCATGGATATCAATTGTTGATACATTAGGTGAGAAGACGCTTGCTTCGTTAACATGGTTTTTAAATAAATTCCGCTCAGATAAACATGAGGTTATGCGACCTTTTGCAACCGAAATCCCTGATGAATCAGAAATGCCTTACATGGCACACATAAGTGACGTTGATGATGAAGATGACCCGTTATTATCATCTTATGTTAATAACGAACCATTAGATAATAATGCAAAAGAAGTCGAATCTTCACCTTATAAGATTGTTCGACCGAATTCTGATGTGACACGTGACCCGTTGTTAGAAACGAGTGAACCTGTTGTCAGCCCGCCCGCGGCACAACCGCAACCAGCTGTTCAACAACCTGTTGTAAGTCAGCCAGTGGTACAACCGCAAACTGCTGTTCAACAACCTGTTGTAAGTCAGCCCGCGGCACAACCGCAACCAGCTGTTCAACAATCTGTGATAAGTCAGCCCGCGGTACAACCGCAACCAGCTGTTCAACAACCTGTTGTAAGTCAGCCAGTGGCACAACCGCAAACTGCTGTTCAACAACCTGTTGTAAGTCAGCCAGTGGTACAACCACAAGCAGCTGTTCAACAACCTGTTGTAAGTCAGCCAGTGGTACAACCGCAAGCTGCTGTTCAACAACCTGTGGTAAGTCAGCCTGTTCAACAGCAACAAGAGACAGTTCAGCAGCCAGCTACTCAGCCTCGTGGTCTTTCGATTGAGGATTTAGAACGTGAACTGGATAAAAATGAAGATTTTACTGTTCCAGTGGATGAGTATACGCAAAGTGCAATTGAAGCGGCTGAATCAGCAGTAACTGCTGCTCCTGCTTATCATTCTTCACAGCAGAATGTCGCTGAACTAAGTCAAGCTGAAGAATCTATGTCTGTTCAACAGACAACACCAGTAGCGTCGCAAGTTGTCGCTCCACAACCAACAACATCACAGCCAGTTCCTGGAAGTGATATTGAAATTGGTGTGCAAGATGGTATGTCTGAACTAGAGCGTGGTGAAGCGGTAGCGTTAACACCAGAACAAAAAGAAAAAGCCGATCAGGAAGCGTTTTTACAAAATATTCGTGATTTACAAAAAGAACAAGCGCATTTGGCTGGATTAGATAATCCGTTTTTAATGCAAACAGAAGTTGATCTTCCGGCGCCAACGTCACCAATGCCGACATTAGATTTATTGCAACCAGCGCGTCGCACTGTGGAGCCTGCTTCTGAAGAAGAGCTGCAAGCGACAGCTGCGTTAATTGAATCTAAGTTAGTTGATTATAAAATTAAAGCGCAGGTGAAAGGGATTTATCCGGGGCCAGTTATTACCCGCTTTGAATTAGATTTAGCGCCAGGTGTGAAAGTCAGTCGCATCTCTGGTTTAGCAAAAGACTTAGCGCGTGCGTTGTCTGTGATGGCTGTACGTGTCGTTGAGGCTATTCCGGGTAAACCATATATTGGTTTAGAACTGCCGAACAAAGGTCGAGAAACGGTATACATGTCTGAAGTGGTCGCCAGTGAGCGTTTTCAGAATATGGATGGTCCATTACCGATTGTTTTAGGTAGCGATATCGCTGGTGAAGCTGTTGTGGCTGATCTAAGTAAAATGCCTCACTTACTGGTTGCGGGTACGACGGGATCGGGTAAATCAGTTGGTGTAAACGTCATGATCTTGAGCTTACTATACAAGTGTAAGCCGGAAGATTGTCGCTTTATTATGATCGATCCAAAGATGTTGGAATTATCTATTTATGAAGGTATACCGCATCTATTAACGGAAGTCGTAACTGACATGAAAGATGCCGGCAATGCTTTGCGTTGGTGTGTTGGGGAAATGGAACGTCGTTACAAGCTCATGGCGAAATGTGGAGTACGTAACCTAGCGGGCTTCAACGATAAGTTAGAGGAAGCGGCAGCGGCGGGTTTCCCTATTCATGATCCATTATGGCAGCCAGGCGATACCATGGATGAATACCCACCATTACTTGAAAAAATGCCGAGTATTGTGGTTATCATCGATGAATTTGCTGACTTGATGATGGTTGTTGGTAAGAAAGTTGAAGAGCTTATCGCGCGTCTCGCTCAAAAGGCACGTGCGGCAGGTATCCACTTAGTACTTGCTACTCAGCGCCCATCTGTAGATGTTATTACCGGCTTAATTAAAGCAAATATTCCTACGCGTATGGCATTTACGGTATCGACCAAAACAGATTCACGTACCATTCTTGATCAAGGTGGTGCAGAATCCTTGCTTGGTATGGGTGATATGCTGTACTTACCACCAGGTCAAAGCCATACAACACGTGTTCACGGTGCATTTGCATCGGATGATGATGTACATAACGTGGTGAATGATTGGAAAGCGCGTGGTAAACCACAATATATAGATAGTATTCTAAGCTCAGACCAAGGTTCAGAAAGTCTATTGCCGGGTGAAACATCCACTGGTGGTGATGATGATATCGATCAACTGTTTGATGAAGTAGCTGCATTTGTCACTGAAACGCGTCGCGCATCAGTATCGGGTGTTCAGCGCCGGTTTAAAATTGGTTATAACCGCGCAGCGCGAATTGTTGAGCAATTAGAAGCGCATGGCATTGTTAGTCCACCGGGGCACAATTCAAACCGAGAAGTACTAGCACCTGCGCCAGTACAGATCCACGATTAATGAATAAACCGACACCTTGCTGTCAGTAAATTTATAGCGTAATTTAAACCGCTGCGCATAGTATGTTCGGCGGTTTACTTTAATAGAGGTAAGCGAATATGATGAAAAAGTTATGGCTAAGTATATTAGTTGCCGTTCCAATGCTTGCAACAACAAGTGCTTGGGCTACGCCACAACAAGCATTAAGTAGCCGACTTGATAAAGTTAATGCCTTTAGTGCTAACTTTACTCAGAAAGTGATAAGTCCTGACGGTGAAATATTGGTTGATGGGACTGGCGATTTATCCATTAAGCGCCCTAATTTATTCCGTTGGGATACTAAAACACCGGATGCAAGCTTGTTAGTCTCCGATGGTAAAACAGTATGGTATTACAGCCCATTCGTAGAACAGGTCACGGCAATGTGGCTAAAAGATGCCACAGAACAAACACCGTTTGTTTTGTTAACACGTAATAATGAAAAAGACTGGTCGCGTTATAATGTGAAGCAATTAGTAGATACTTTTACCTTAACGCCGAAAGATAAAACCTCTTCGATGAAAGAGTTTATCGTGACAGTATCTAAAGATGGTCAAGTGCGTAATTTCTCTGTAGTTGAGAGTGACGGGCAACGCAGTAACTACACATTATCTAAATTTACACGTACTACACCAGCAGCAGACTTATTTAAGTTTACGCCACCGAAAGGGGTAGAACTGGATGACCAACGTCAATGAAAAAACAATCGATATGATGCTATGAGTTAGCGTGTATGTATTGTTTATCTAAATTGTATAGGTGGCTGTTAGCCACCTTTTTCTGTTTATGGGAGTGGTTATTTTGAATAACTTCAGCCTTGATTTTTCTTCTGATTTCAGGCCGCTAGCCGCAAGAATGCGACCTCGAACAGTAGAAGAATATATCGGTCAGCAACATATTTTGGGGCAAGGAAAACCCTTACGTCGAGCCTTAGAAGGCGGGCAACTACATTCAATGATTTTGTGGGGGCCACCGGGTACAGGAAAAACGACATTAGCAGAAGTCGCTGCACATTATGCCAACGCTGAAGTAGAGCGTGTGTCTGCTGTAACATCTGGTATTAAAGATATTCGAGCTGCAATTGATAAGGCTCGTGACAATAAAATGGCGGGACGTCGCACTATTTTATTTGTTGATGAGGTGCATCGTTTTAATAAAAGTCAGCAAGATGCGTTTTTACCGCATATTGAAGACGGTACTGTAACATTTATTGGTGCAACGACGGAAAACCCATCGTTTGAGCTTAATAATGCATTACTCTCTCGCGCTCGAGTTTATAAGTTAAAGTCACTTGAGGATGATGAGATCTTGCAAGTGATTGAACAAGCATTAACGGATAAAGAGCGAGGGGTAACTGAAACGAATTTACACTTTGCGGATGATATTAAAGAAAAATTAGCTGAGTTTGTTCGTGGTGACGCGCGTATGTCTTTAAATTATCTTGAGCAGCTTATTGATATGGCTGAAGAAGATGATGAAGGCATTAAGCAAATAACGGTCGAATTATTGGCGGAAGTCACAGGCGAAAAGGTTGCGCGCTTTGATAACAAAGGTGATCTTTGGTACGACATGATCTCAGCGGTGCATAAATCAATTCGAGGTTCTAATCCTGATGGTGCTTTGTATTGGTTTGCACGTATGCTCCAAGCAGGCTGTGATCCGCTATATGTGGCTCGTCGCCTATTAGCTATTGCTTCAGAAGATATTGGTAATGCTGATCCTCGTGCGATGCAAGTCGCGGTTTCTGCGTGGGACTGTTACACCCGTGTTGGCGCTTATGAAGGTGAGCGAGCCATAGCACAAGCGATTGTGTACTTAGCTTGTGCGGCGAAAAGTAATGCGGTTTATGTGGCGTTTAATCTTGCCAAAGCTGATGCGCGCGAATTTCCCGATTTTGAAGTCCCTCATCATTTACGTAATGCGCCGACCAAGTTAATGAAAGAATTAGGTTATGGTGAAGGATATCGTTATGCCCATGATGAAGCAGGGGCTTATGCGGCAGGTGAAGTGTATCTACCGCGTGAAATCCGTGATCGGGTTTATTACCAACCATCAAACCGTGGTTTAGAAATGAAAATATCCGAAAAGTTGGATTATCTTGCTTCATTAGATGCAAAAAGCCCGTTAAAGCGCTACCAATAATAAGGCTTTTTGGGTATCGTTAAACGACTGGCAGTTCCATGTGAGAACTGCCTTCCTAATTACAGACTATTTTGATAAAAATCGTCTAAATAACGTGCATTTCAGAATATTAAGAGCACAGGATTAGCATGCTAGATTCTAAATTACTTCGAACAGAGCTGGATGAAACAGCTGAAAAACTCGCGCGTCGTGGTTTTAACCTTGATGTAGAAACTTTACGTAACCTTGAAGAGAAGCGTAAATCCCTTCAAGTGAAGACAGAAGAGCTTCAAGCTCAACGTAACTCGCGATCGAAGTCGATTGGTCAGGCAAAAGCGAAAGGTGATCACGAAGAAGCCGAGCGTATTATGGCTGAAGTGGGTAACCTAGGTTCTGAGCTTGATGACGCGAAAAAAGCGTTAGCTGAGTTACAAGCGGAGCTTGATGTTATTACACAATCTGTACCAAACATCCCAGATGATTCAGTACCTGTTGGTAAAGACGAGTCTGAAAACGTAGAAATTTCTCGTTGGGGTGAGCCAAAAGCTTATGACTTCGATGTGAAAGATCACGTAGATCTGGGTGAAATGGCGGGTGGTCTTGATTTTGCGAGTGCTGTAAAAATTACCGGCGCACGCTTTATCGTTATGAAAGGTCAATTTGCGCGCTTACACCGTGCAATTGCACAGTTTATGCTTGATCTTCATACCGAAGAGCACGGCTACACAGAAATGTATGTACCGTACCTAGTAAATGCAGATAGCTTATTTGGCACAGGTCAGCTTCCGAAGTTCGGTGAAGACTTGTTCCATACACAGCCTTTAACTGAAAAAGTAAATGATGAAGAACCTCGCGTTCTATCATTGATCCCAACAGCTGAAGTACCTGTAACAAACATGATGCGTGATACCATCACTGATGAAGCGGATCTTCCTGTTAAGATGACGGCACATACACCATGCTTCCGTTCTGAAGCAGGTTCTTACGGTCGTGATACTCGTGGCCTTATTCGTATGCACCAGTTCGATAAAGTTGAGCTTGTACAAATTACGAAACCTGAAGATTCAATGGCTGCACTAGAAGAGTTAACAGGTCACGCTGAGAAAGTACTACAGCTTCTAGAGCTTCCATACCGTAAAGTGGTTCTTTGTACTGGCGATATGGGCTTTGGCTCATGTAAAACCTATGATCTTGAAGTATGGGTTCCTGCTCAAGAAACGTACCGTGAAATTTCTTCTTGTTCTAACATGTGGGATTTCCAAGCTCGTCGTATGCAAGCACGTTTCCGTCGTAAAGGTGAGAAGAAGCCTGAGCTTCTACACACATTAAACGGTTCTGGTCTTGCTGTTGGTCGTACAATGGTTGCTATTTTAGAAAATAATCAGCAGGCTGACGGTCGTATCGAGATCCCTGAAGTACTTCGTAAGTACATGAACGGTATGACTCACATCGGTTAATCACTGATTTGTCGTTTGAAAACCCAGCCATCGTGCTGGGTTTTTTTATGTCTGCTTGTTGTGATCAAAATTAATGGCACATGTCGTTATGTTTGGAACTGTTATAGCAAGATCATCAGCAATATCATTGATAATAAGATCGAAGAACTGGAAAATAGTGTCTGAGATCTGAATAGAATAAAGATAAAGCTCTTCTTTAAGTTTATTTTTATCTTGGTTATGAAATTGTATTTCATGAAATTTTTGTAGGAGCTTTTCAATAGGCCAAACAGGTGGCGTCTGTTGGCTTATCATCGATATCTGCCCAAGCCTTCGTTGGATCATTTTTACATGCATTTCTAACTCGCGCGCATAGCTTTTGCTTTCTAAAGGACAGTGTTCAATCGTCCAGCGGAATCTATTTAAACTATCCAGTGAATTTAATGTAATAGGCCAAGCGGTTTGATAATGTTCGAAAGTGGTGTCTTTTTCGGCTGTAAGCAAGCTAGAACTAATAACATCATCAATCAGATACATAATGTGTCGAATAATTCTGCCATGTACGGCTTGGCTGCGCTGTAAAGAGTAGTGAGGACAATCTGTAAATAAGCGCTGTATTTCTTGTCTCAATATCCGAAACATCGGTTTGTGATTGGTGTCAGCTTGATAAATTAATATTGAGAGTGTTTGCTTTAAAGCATGCCTTTTACGCTTAACAGATTCATGGATCTTATTATCCATATTGTTACTTATAATTTTTTGATGGCAATAGCGGCGGTGATAACGAATGAATTGTATCAGTTCTCTGAGCTGCATTATTTGATCAAATTGTAGTTGTAATTGGGTGTTATTTTTATTTGTTTTCCAAGTGATATATCCAATCGTTAATAGTGAAATAATGGCAGCTATGATCAACCACATAAATAGCCCTTTAATTACTCTTATTCTTTTAGTAAGCAAGCAATCGTCATGCCGTTAATATATTTT
Source organism: Photobacterium sp. GB-56 (assembly GCF_003026105.1). GTDB lineage: Bacteria > Pseudomonadota > Gammaproteobacteria > Enterobacterales > Vibrionaceae > Photobacterium. The sequence continues at coordinate 60,260 of NZ_PYNW01000002.1, forward strand.
AATTAAAACAACAAGTTAAATATGGTGTAACGGTGTCTTGTGAGCTAACTTGGTTCAAGTGCACCAAAATAGTGAAATAAAAAAGGCGCCATAAAGGCGCCTTATACAATGAGAATTACCGAATTATGAGCTTTGCTTTAGAGGATGAAATTTAACTTCTTCATCTTTAACTGCAGCAGCAGGATCATTGAAGCGTTCAATATCAATCTCGTTTTCACTCTTAGCAACAATACATGTTACTACAGAGTCACCAGTAATATTGACAGCGGTACGGATCATATCAAGTAGGCGGTCAACACCCATGATGATTGCAATACCTTCAACCGGAAGACCGACTTGGTTTAGTACCATGGCCAGCATGATCAAGCCGACACCAGGAACACCCGCAGTACCAATAGAGGCTAGTGTTGCAGTTACAATAACGGCAATGTAGTCACCCATGCTTAGGTCAATGTTGAACGCTTGAGCAATAAATACTGTCGCGACACCTTGCATGATAGCCGTGCCATCCATATTAATGGTTGCACCTAGCGGTACTGTAAATGAAGCAATCTTATTATTTACGCCAAGACGTTTGGTTGCTGTTTCCATGGTAACTGGAATCGTTGCATTTGATGATGCCGTTGAGAAAGCAAACATCACCGCATCTTCCATTTTCTTTAGGAAAGTAATAGGGCTTAGACCGGTAAAGATCTTTAGCATCGCACTGTATGTTACTAAACCGTGGATAAGTAGCGCTGCAACAAGGACTAAGAAGTAGTTAATTAGGTTAAAGATTGCATCTAGACCTAATCCTGTAAATAGCTTAGCCATTAGGAAGAACACACCGAATGGTGCAATGTTCATTAGCAACGCTACAAGCTTCATGATCACTTCATTAAGATCTTTGAAAACTTCAGCAATACGTTCACCTGGTTTACCCGCAGCGCTAATTGCGATACCGAATAATACGGCAAAGACAATAATTTGCAGAGTATTACCATTTGCCATAGAGCTTATTGGGTTAGTTGGGAACATACCGACAATAACGCTACCTAGCGTTGGTGCTTCTTTTGCGGCAAATGTTGTTGCTGCGCTTAAATCTGCACCAGCGCCTGGTTGGAAAACATTAGCAAGGAAAAGCGCTAGGGTAATAGCAATGGCAGTTGTTGCAAGATAGAACAAGACTGTTTTACCACCAAGGCGGCCTAATGTTGCAATATCTTTTAATGAGCTAGTACCACAAACCAGTGATACAAAGACAAGAGGTACTACAAGCATCTTTAAGCTGGCAATGAAAATTTTGCCACCTACATCAAACAAACCGTTAACGATGTATTCGTGGATAAAAGAGATATCAGCTAAAAAGGTGCGAATTAAAAATCCTGTTAGAATACCCAGTACCATACCGAGGATCACTCGGGAGGTGAGGGACATTTTTTTCTTTGTCGTTGACATTGAATTTTCCTTATAATTATTCACTCTGTCCATCTATATATCAGAGCCACAAAGAGACTATCAGCACTTCAATGTTTCAACCAAAGCAAAAATACGATCAAATATTAACTATATGGCTTGAGTCACGTTTTTTATATTTATTTAAAGTTAAATAAGGGTAATATTAACTATATTTTAACATTTGAGTGGTTTTTATATCGGGTTGGTCACGCTTTTATCTTATATATAACTCTACCTAGTGGGCGTTGTTTACTCTCATTCTGTAAGAAAATAGTACTACTTCAGAGGATTAAGCTATTTCACTAATATTTATTTTATAAAATTAAAATGTTTTATTGGCTCTTGTTTGAATTTTTATTCTAAAAATATGAGTTTATATCCAATGGTGATGGGGGCGGCGACAATAAAAAAGGGCACATACAGTGCCCTTCTATATATAGGTGAGGTGTAAATTACATTACACGCATACCTGGCTGTGCACCCTCATGTGGCTCTAGGATCCAAAGATCTTTACCACCAGGGCCCGCTGCTAGGATCATGCCTTCAGACATGCCGAACTTCATTTTGCGAGGCTTCAGGTTAGCTACCATAACAGTCATTTTGCCCACTAACTCTTCTGGTGTGTAAGCTGACTTAATACCAGAGAATACTTGGCGCATTTCACCGCCAATATCTAATTGGAATTTAAGCAGTTTGTTTGCCTTTGGTACTTCTTCACAAGATACAATCTTAGCGATACGCATATCAACTTTAGCAAAATCGTCAAATTCGATTTCAGCTTCAATTGGTTCATCAGCTAAAGGGCTTGCTGGCTTTGCAGCGGCTTCAGCTGCGGCTTTATCTGCTGCAGCTTCTTCTTTCGATGATTCAACCATTGCTGCAACGTGTGCAGGATCGATACGATTAAATAGAGCTTTAAACTTCGTTACTTCGTGAGCTGTTAGCGGCTTGGCAATTGTTTCCCAAGTTAGTGTTTCGTTTAGGAATGCTTCACTACGCTCAGTCAGTTTTGGCATGACGGGCTTCAGATAAGCCATTAGCACGCGGAATAGGTTGATACCCACAGTACAAATTTCTTGTAACTCTTGGTCTTTACCTTCTTGTTTCGCAACAACCCAAGGTGCTTTTTCATCAACATATTGGTTTGCTTTATCAGCAAGTGCTGTGATTTCACGAATTGCACGACCGTATTCACGGCTTTCGTATAGTTCACCGATACGATCAGCGGCTTCAACGAATTCTGCATATAGCTCAGGTTCAACGAAATTATCAGATAACTTGCCATCGAAACGTTTAGCGATGAAGCCTGCATTACGAGATGCAAGGTTAACAATCTTGTTTACTACATCACTGTTAACACGCTGTGTGAAGTCTTCTAGATTTAAATCCAGATCATCAATACGGCTGTTTAGTTTGGCAGCGTAATAGTAGCGTAGACATTCTGGATCTAGGTGTTTTAGGTAAGTGCCGGCTTTGATGAACGTGCCTTTAGACTTAGACATTTTCGCACCGTTTACTGTTACGTAGCCGTGTACGAATACATTGTTTGGTTTACGGAACCCTGCACCATCTAGCATCGCAGGCCAGAATAGGCTGTGGAAGTAAACAATGTCTTTACCGATGAAGTGGTATAGTTCTGTTGAGCTATCTTTATTCCAGAACTCATCGAAGTTTAGATCGTCGCGCTTGTCACATAGATTTTTAAATGAACCCATGTAGCCAATTGGTGCGTCCAGCCATACATAGAAGTATTTGCCGGTCTCACCTGGAATTTCAAAGCCGAAGTAAGGAGCGTCACGAGAAATATCCCACTGTTGCAGTCCTGACTCGAACCACTCTTGCATCTTGTTCGAGGTTTCTTCTTGAAGAGCACCAGATTTAGTCCATTCTTTTAACATGCTTTCAAATTGAGGCAGGTCGAAGAAGAAGTGCTCAGAATCTTTCATGACTGGTGTAGCACCAGAAACGGCTGACTTTGGATTGATTAAATCTGTTGGGCTGTATGTTTCACCACAGTTATCGCAGTTGTCACCGTATTGGTCTTCGGCTTTACACTTAGGGCATGTACCTTTTACGAAACGATCAGGGAGGAACATTTCTTTCTCAGGATCAAAAAGCTGAGAAATAGTACGGCTAGTAATAAAGCCATTGTCTTTTAGCTGGGTATATACAAAAGATGCTAACTCACGGTTTTCTGGTGAGTGTGTGCTGTGGTAGTTGCTAAAATCAATATCAAAGCCAGCAAAATCAGCTTGGTGCTCTTTGCTCACTTCGGCAATCATTTGCTCAGGTTCCATACCCATCTGCTGGGCCTTAAGCATGATTGGAGTTCCGTGTGCATCGTCGGCACAAATGAAATGAACTTCGTTGCCGCGTAGGCGCTGATAGCGAACCCAAATATCCGCTTGTACATGCTCAAGCATGTGACCTAAGTGGATAGAACCGTTAGCATACGGTAGGGCACAGGTAACCAGAATTTTTCTTGGATTGGCAGCCATAATTACTTATTTCGCTCATGATGGGTAAAAAACGTAGCTGTAAATACTACCTGATGGTTGTCGTTATTCCTAGCATCAGATACGGTTTTATCTGCTTAAAAGCTTGTGAAATCGGGCAGTTTTTATGCTTTGGTGGTAGCATTAAGTAAAACAAGTAAAATTAGCGCAGCAACAAGCTCTTAAATGACTAACTAAAGGTTAAATTGTTGCTCGTTTGATAATAATTATGTGGAGCGTTAACTTATGACTAACGATGTAACTCATCGTTTTCAGAATGTTGCTGATATATGCCAATGGCTAAATCATTTTGAGCATTCTCTTTTGAATTCAGAGTGGGCGGATATGCCCAATGTTGTCTCTATCTCTGCAGATGGTTTAATTACCATCACGATTCCTTTTGCTGCGGCTACATTGGTTAATGAGCTTGAACAGTGGATTGCCAGCGAGCAACATACTGGTGTTATTCCTTCAAATGCGACGTTTAATGTACGCGCAAAAGTGGCTACCTTGGCTGTTGAGAACAAGCAACCATTACGTGGTGTGAAAAATATTATCGTAGTAAGTTCGGCGAAAGGTGGTGTGGGTAAATCAACAACGTCAGTTAATTTAGCTTTAGGTCTTCAGCAACAAGGAGCTAAAGTTGGATTACTTGATGCAGATATCTATGGCCCATCTGTTCCTATGATGTTAGGCACCATGGATCAAAAGCCACAATCGCCAGATGGCAAAATGATGCTGCCAATTGAATCATGCGGGTTATATACCAATTCAGTGGGTTACCTTGTACCTGCGGAAAGTGCAACTATTTGGCGTGGTCCTATGGCCTCAAAAGCGTTAGCACAAATTATTAATGAGACATGGTGGCCTGATCTTGATTATCTTGTGATTGATATGCCACCGGGTACCGGTGATATTCAACTGACGTTATCTCAGCAAATTCCTGTTACAGGGGCGTTAGTGGTTACTACACCACAAGATTTAGCCCTAGCTGATGCCATTAAAGGTATTAGTATGTTCAATAAAGTGGATGTGCCAGTACTGGGTATTGTTGAGAATATGAGTTACCACGTTTGTAGTAACTGTGGTCATCAAGAGCATATTTTCGGTACTGGTGGTGCAGCAAAAATGGCACAAGAATATTCAGTGCCATTATTAGCGCAGCTACCACTTGATATTAAGGTACGTCAAGATATTGATAACGGTAAACCAACTGTGGCAGTATCTCCTAACTCTGAGCAAGCGATGGCTTATATTGAATTAGCCGCGACTGTTGCGAGTCGTTTGTACTGGCAAGGTGAAACGGCGGTAGAGCAGATTACAATTCGTACTATGTAACAAAAATATGAGACGGTCTTTGTCCGTTCTCTGTTCAAACGTGCTAGATGTCTCATTTTTGTTGGCATCTGGCATAACAACGGCTTATAATCAGGCGGTTTAATTATTTATCTCGCCACGTGGTCTAACAGGTGCCTTCTGATATGTCTGAAAATTCACACCAATGCGTTATTATTGGTATTGCAGGTGCTTCTGCATCCGGTAAAAGTCTGATTGCCAGTACTGTATACAAAGAGCTAAAAGAAAAAGTAGGCGATCATCAGATCGGTGTTATTACGGAAGATTGTTATTATAACGATCAAAGCCACCTGACCATGGATGAGCGGGTCAAAACTAACTATGATCATCCGAATGCGCTTGATCATGATTTACTTTGTGATCACCTAGAGCAATTAATAAAGGGTGAAGCAGTAGAAGTACCTCAGTATAGCTATAGCGAACATACTCGCCTGAAAGAAACCACGCAAATGACACCAAAGAAGGTGATCATTTTAGAAGGTATCTTACTGCTTACAGATCCACGCCTTCGTGAGATCATGCACGCTAGCGTATTTATGGATACACCACTTGATATCTGTCTACTTCGTCGTCTACAGCGTGATGTTGCAGAGCGTGGTCGTACTATGGAATCAGTACTCGTTCAGTATCAAAAGACGGTACGCCCTATGTTCATGCAATTTATTGAACCGTCAAAACAATATGCTGATATCATCGTTCCTCGCGGTGGTAAAAACCGAATTGCTATCGACGTACTTAAAGCGCATATAGCGAAGTTGTTACGTTCTTAATTTTTTATAAGGCTGGCCTTTGCCAGCCTTATTTTTATCTTTCGGGAAACCCTGTTAAGATTTGCCTACACAGGTATTATTTTATTGATAATACGTGTGTTTTGTTATTCAGGAGAAAGCTCAAATGAGACTTTGTGACAAGGATATCAAGGCGTACCTTGATGAAGGAAAAATCAATATCGAGCCACGTCCAGCAGATGACTGTATTAGTGGTTTAACGGTTGATGTGACCCTTGGTAATAACTTCCGTATTTTTAATGATCATGGTGCACCCTTTATCGACCTTTCTGGAAAGAAAGAAGATGTAGCAACGCAACTTGATAAAGTTATGAGTGATGAAATTGTTGTTGAGGAAGGAGAAGCCTTTTTCCTTCATCCAGGACAACTCGCTTTAGCTGTAACGCATGAATCAGTGACATTACCTGCCAATATCGTAGGTTGGTTGGATGGACGATCATCATTAGCACGTTTAGGTCTAATGGTACACGTTACTGCACACCGTATCGATCCAGGTTGGTCTGGTCGTATCGTACTTGAATTTTATAATTCAGGACGCTTACCACTGGCATTGCGTCCACATATGCCAATTGGTGCGTTAAGTTTTGAAACCTTATCTGGTGAAGCTGAAAAACCGTATAATAAACGTGTTGACGCTAAATATAAATATCAGCAAGGTGCAGTAGCTAGTCGTATTAATGAAGATGATAAAGAGAGTTAATTTCAATCATCAATAATCTATATTTTAAGAGGCAATCCATAGTGATTGCCTTTTTGTTATGTGTGATATTTTATCGCCTGATGGTATTACTATGATGTTTAGGGCGAAACTATCATTATAAATCATTGTCATAACGCAGAGCTTAATAACATTAAGCTTATATTTTAATTGTTTATATTTCTTATGCAGATTCCTCATCGTGATAATGGGTGCAAGGGAAAGAGGGTAGTATGAAAAAATTACTGTATGTTTTAATCGGTATTATTATCGTCGTTGTACTTGGGATCACAGCCCTTGTCACGTTAGTCAATCCCAATCAGTTTAAAGCTGTGATTGCAGAGCAAGTAAAAAAGCAAACAGGGCGTGAGTTGGATATTCGCGGCGATATTAACTGGCGTTTTTTCCCAACATTAGGCTTAAGTGTGGGGGAAACAACGTTAAATAACCCTCAAGGCTTTGCTCAGCCAAACCTGATTCAATTTAAGCAAGCTGAGTTGTCTGTTTCCGTATTACCGCTTTTATCTCATGAGCTTGATATTGGTAAAGTGCGTTTAGATGGTGCGCATGTTTTTGTGCAAACATTGAAAGATGGTCGTAGTAATTTAGATGGCTTAACTGAAAAGTCATCAACTAAAGAAGTGAATGACTCTACATCATCAAAAGCTAATAAAGATGCTGTTAGTAATGTTCAGGATGAGAAGTCAACGGCATCAAAGGTAACGACACAACCGTGGAAAATATCTCTTGCTGGGGTTGAACTTATCAATGCTAGTGTTGATATTATAAATGACAAAACCGGTTCGAATATCGCGTTAAATAAGGTGAATTTCACCTTAGATAAACTGACACCAAATACATGGACGAAAGCGACATTTGATATTTCGGGCAGTGCAAATGCGCTAAAATTTGCAGCTAAAGGCAGTACCGAGTTGAATCTGTCTTCTGCATATCAATTGGCTGAATTAAAAAATCTAGATGTATCTCTGACGGCCCAAGATGGAAAAACAGAGATAAAACATGCTCAAGTAACGCTGGATCATTTTCAGTATGGTCAATGGGCAACGGTTAATTTAAATATAGATGGTCAATTACCTGAGTTGGCTTTTGTTACCAAAGGGCAGACCCAGTTTAAATTGTCGTCGGATAGAAATATTCTAACGTTAGAGAATCTTTCAATAGATAATGCATTGTCAGGAAAAGCGTTACCTCGCCCTAAGATGCAGGTAAACATAAAAACCAATGCTAGTTATGATATAACGACAAAAACAGCGACGTTATCAAAACTCAATGCAAATGCAGATGAACTAGCGTTAATGGGAGATGTATCTTTTATCAACCGTGATGTTCCTGTGATCCGTTTTAATTTATCTAGCGATAATATTAATCTTGATAACTGGCTAAACAAGCAGCACGGCCAGGTTTCATCGGAAAAGCCTGCAGTATCAGATCAAGCTGCGAATAACACATCAACCGAAGTTGCTTCGTCAACGTCACAACAAACCTCTTCACCATCGGTATCAAATACTTCCTCTGCAATACAAGAGCCGGATCTTTCAGTACTAAAAGGTATTGATGTTGACGGAACGATAATGGCGAAAAAGTTCACTATCTCACATGCACACTTGTCTGATGTGAAACTGTCGGTTGTGATTCAAAATGGGATTGCAAAGTTAAATTCGTTCACGGCAAATTTATATAAAGGCACTGTGAGTGGAACAGCACAATTGAACGTTAATACACCTTTGGCTAGCTATCAATTACATAATCAAATAAAAGGCGTTGAAATCCAGCCATTATTGGAAGATGTTGCTAATAATAAGCAGTTAGCAGGACGTGCAAATATTATCGCCAATCTTGCAGGTAAAGGCTTATCTTCACAACATTTGAAAAATAACAGTACAGGTACGATTAATGTGAATTTAACCGATGGCGCTGTTTATGGAGTGAATATATCAGAGATGATCCGTTCAGCAAAAGCCCGTCTAAAAGGTGAAAAGTTATCTGATAGTCAGAAGCAAAAGAAAACAGATTTTTCTTCTTTAACGGCATTGTTGCAATTAGGGCAAGGCCAAGCAAAGATCGACAATCTTCACCTTGTTTCACCATTACTTGATATCAATGGTCGTGGTATGACGGATTTAAATAATGAGTCATTAAATTTTTCTGTAGATACTGCTATTGTAGCAAGTGGTAAAGGGTTAGATGAATTGAAAGGGATTACTGTTCCTATTAAAATAAAAGGCACATGGCAGCAGCCTAAATACCAATTAGATTTAAAAAATCTCTTTAAGCAAAATAGCGAATTAGAGCAAAAAGCGAAGAAAGAGCTAAACCGAGGTCTTGAAAAGCTATTGGGTGATAAAGCCAAAGACGAAAAGATTAAAAATGTAGCGGATCAATTGCTTAAAGGTTTGTTTAATTAACAATATTTTTATATTGGTCACGTTATTATTGAAAAGGTTTGCTTATTAAGGCAAGCCTTTTCTAGTTTATATGTATTTGATACTAAAAAGTAAATGGCGACTTTATAGTAAGACGGTGAGCAGTGATTACTGTCACTTGATAAATGAATGACGCCATGATGATGAATTATGATAGATAAACCGACGTCGACAGATGAAAAAACAACCTTGATGTCAAAAGTAATGGCGATTGTTACTTTTGTGGTCGATAAAATAAAAGCCTTGCCTCCTATTGATCACTTGATCCGTGCTGCGGATCGCTTTAATGATCGTTTGGGGAGTCAGTTTGGTGCAGCAATCACTTATTTCTCTTTTTTATCCCTTATCCCTATTTTAATGGTGTTGTTTGCAGCAGCGGGTTTTATATTGGCCTCTAATGCCTCATTACTAAATAGCATTATTGATAAAATAGTTGCAGGTGTTACTGATCCAAGCTTAGCAACGACATTAAAAAACACTGTTAATATTGCTATTAGTCAGCGTACAACTGTCGGTTTAAGTGGTTTAGCCATTGCTTTGTATTCTGGTATTAGTTGGATGGGGAATTTACGTGAAGCCATTCGAGCACAAACCCGTGATGTATGGGAACGCAAACCTGAAGATAAAGATCATTTTTTACTGCAATATGTGAAAGATTTTGTCGCACTGACAGGGTTAGTGGGCGCATTAATTTTTACTGTTGTACTAACGTCAGTGGCAGGCTCTGCACAAGCAACAATTGTTAATGCGCTAGGTTTAGAAAATATTACTTGGTTACGCCCTGCTCTTACCGCAACAGCTTTAACAATATCGATCTGTGCTAACTATCTTATGTTTTTATGGATCTTTTGGATGTTACCTAAGCGTCGTTTTAATCGTAGGGCACTGATGAAAGGAACATTACTTGCCGCGATAGGCTTTGAAGCAATTAAGTTTGCTATGACATTCATGTTACCTAAACTGGCAAGCTCACCATCAGGTGCCGCGTTTGGTTCAATTATAGGCTTAATGGCATTTTTCTATTTCTTTGCGCGTTTGACATTATTTTGTGCCGCTTGGATTGCGACAGCGAATGAACATCGTATTACGCCGATCACTGATGAAGAATAACGGCTTTATTCTGTGATGAATACAAGAAAGGATGACGCTATGTCATCCTTTTTTATTACATTGTGCAATATTGAGTTGTTTTAGGAAATGACTGATTTGGCTAACTTGAAGACCAATTCTTGGTTCAATGAACTTACGGCGGATCATGGCATAGCTGACTGTTGCAGTAGCGATGGCAATAAAGGCATTGATATTGAGTATAAGTAAAACAAGGCTAACAATACCAATATATGCGATGCTATAGCCGAACACTTGGTTTTCATTATGTTGTAGATGGATGCCACAGCTCTCACAGGTAAAAGAGAGGGTATCTTGGTTGAGTGTTGGTACTGAGGTTTTATGCTGACAGCAAGGACAAGTTTTTTTCATTTTATTACCTTTAATAGACTGACAACGCCAGATATGCGAACTACATCCCTGTCTATATCAGTAGTGTCATATTACTGAAGGTAGAAGTACCGTTTGACTGCGTAATGTAATAACTTTGTCATGGTATAGTTAACTGATTAATATATTAATAATGATTATGTATTTATATTTCATGCTAGATATGAAGCTAAATACAAGGAGTGTATGTGGATTCAATAACTCAAGCTGCACTAGGGGCATCTGTTGCAGCGGTTGTGGCAGGACGCCACTGTAAGCCTAAAACATTATTGATTGGTGCTGCGTTAGGGACGTTACCTGATTTAGATGTTTTTATTGATTATGGTGATCCTATTTCAGATACGGTGAAGCATCGTGGCTTTAGCCATTCACTTTTTGTGTTGTTACCGTTCTCTTTATTACTCACTACATTATGGCATCACTATCGACCTACGGTATTATCATTTGGTCGATTATGGCTCTTAGTTGCCGCATGTTTGATCACTCATCCATTACTTGATTCATTTACTACCTATGGCACGCAACTGTTTTGGCCTTTAGATAACAGCGTTGCGGTATCGAGTCTCTTTATTATCGATCCACTCTATACATTGCCTTTGCTTATCATGCTGATTGCAAGCTTGATGTGGCGAGAGAAAATGGCAAAACTCTGTAGTATTGGACTAATCGTTTCAACGATTTACTTAGCATGGTCAGTTGTTGCTTATAAGGTTATTGAGCACCGTATTGAACAAGAGTTAAAGCACACACCGTTAGCCAATCAGCCCATGTTTATCAGCCCAACCCCGTTTAATACGGTACTTTGGCGGTTTATTATTCTTGATGATGATAAATATTATGAGGGCTTTTCATCTTTGCTCGATCCAAAAGATGATGATGGTTACCCTATACAATGGGTGCAACGAGAGCGAGGCACGTTACCGTTAAAACAGCCCTCAGAGCATGTTGCAATGCTAACTAAGTTTGCTAGTGATTTTGTTCAGTATCAAACGATTGATGATCAATTAGTGGTGACAGATCTGCGGTTAGGATTAATCGAATATTTGCCATTTCGTTTTATCGTTGCCAAGCAGTCACCGCAGCAAGGTTGGCAATTAATAGCACCGATAAAAATGGAGGAGCGAAAAGTGCAACCCAAACACCTTTCTGCATTATGGTTACGGCTATTAGGCAGCCAAGATGTGAATGCCGATCTATGCCAGATCAATGAATGCCCCAGTAACATTGTTATAAAAACGTAACTATAACGTTTCTTTCACTGTTTTCTTATGTGTTGATGTAGTAATGCTAATCGGCTTTTTTCGCTGTGCGAGTTACAGAGCGTATTCTACGTAGCAATCCAAAGCGTGTGACTATCGTAGGTCTATTAGTCTCTTACGTGATGACATTCATGCTAGGTATTGGTTACGCAGTGTACTCATTATGCCAATCATTGGTGATGTTGCCTTGAAAGATGGCATTCGTCCTGAGCGACCAATGGCTGCATCTTTTGTCGCATCGCAATTAGCGATCACGGCGAGTCCTATTTCTGCCGCTGTGGTGTATTACCTTGCTCAATTTTCGGGCATTAATGAATCAATCAGCCTGTTATCTATTTTGATGGTAACTGTACCTGCGACCTTGGTCGGTACGTTATTACTGTCACTGCATAGCTTGCGTCGAGGTAAAGAAATCGCTGATGATCCTGAGTATCAACGTCGTTTAAACGATCCTGTTTGGCGCGATCAAATTCTTCATACGACTTCAACATCATTAAATGAAGAGTTACCTAAAACTGCAATGCATGCGGTGATACTGTTTATTTTAGTGTTAATCATGATTGTCATTGTCGCGATGGTGTCGGAAATTCGTACTATTGGTGTTGTATCAGCTTGCTGTATTGGTTATGCCATTGCACAAGTGCTTATTTAATAAGAGGTTATGATATTTTAAAGGTATCCGATGGGTCCCTTTTTTTATTAAAGATTGCCTTAAAATATTACCGCTGAATTATAGATTCCCATAAGGTATGATTAATTTGTAAATTGAATAATTAATGTTGAGCTGATAATTAAGTGTTTCAAATTGTACGATCTAATTCTTATGTTTTGTATTTAACTTTTTGTATTTAAATGTTTTTATTGTTTATTAGTTATTTTTCGATTGTTTGTTTGAATTTATTGTTCTTGATTGCTTTTTTATTATCAGCATAATGCGCGCCGTTTAACTTGGATTTACGAATTTATTCATATCGGAGATGAAAATGGCTGCTGATAATAATTACAGTTTAGGGCCTGTACCCCTTACTGCTCGAAAGGGTGTCGCTTCACTGACAATGGTCATGTTAGGTCTCACTTTTTTCTCCGCCAGTATGTGGACAGGTGGTTCACTTGGTACTGGACTTTCATTTGACGACTTCTTCCTTGCTGTTCTCATCGGCAATCTTATCCTCGGTATTTACACTTCTTTTCTTGGCTATATCGGTGCTTCCACCGGACTCTCTACTCATCTTCTTGCTCGTTTTTCTTTTGGTACTAAAGGCTCATGGCTACCGTCTGCATTGCTTGGCGGTACACAAGTTGGCTGGTTCGGTGTGGGGGTTGCAATGTTTGCGATCCCTGTTCATAAAGCCACTGGCATTGATACCAATGTATTAATTGTCGTATCCGGTATATTGATGACGGTTACTGTGTACTTTGGTATGTCGGCATTAATGATCCTATCAGCCATTGCTGTACCTGCAATTGCAGTGTTAGGTAGTTATTCTGTAGCTGGGGCTGTTGAAAGTATTGGTGGTGTTGATCAATTAAAGATGATGAAGCCTGTCGATCCTATCGATTTTCCGGTTGCACTGGCGATGGTTGTTGGCTCGTTTGTGAGTGCGGGAACGTTAACCGCAGATTTTGTTCGCTTTGGTAAGAAGCCTAAATCAGCAGTACTCGTGACCATGGTTGCTTTCTTCTTAGGTAATTCTCTGATGTTTATCTTTGGCGCAGCAGGTGCTGCAGTAACAGGGCATTCTGATATTTCTGAAGTGATGATTGCACAAGGGTTGTTGATCCCTGCCATTATCGTATTAGGTCTTAATATTTGGACGACTAATGATAATGCGCTTTATGCTTCAGGCTTAGGATTTGCAAATATCACTGGATTGCCGAGTAAGTATTTGTCAGTCGTGAATGGTTTGATCGGCACACTTTGTGCGCTATGGCTTTATAACAATTTTGTGGGTTGGCTAACATTCCTATCCTTAGCGATTCCACCGATTGGCGGCGTGATCATTGCGGATTTCTTTATCAATCGTAAGCGCTACCAAGATTTTACTAAAGCAGAGTTTAAAACGGTTAATTGGGCTGGCATGTTAGCGATTACTGTCGGTGTTGCGGCAGGGCATTTCTTGCCAGGTATCGTACCTGTGAATGCGGTGTTAGGTGGTGCGATAAGCTACGTGCTATTAAACACAGTAATGAATAAAAAGACACATGCAGTAAAGCAAGTGGCGTAAGGGAAAATGATGACAAGTTTATTGATTAATAATGCGACGTTGCAAAATGAAACAGGCTTAAAGCAAATTCTGATTGAGAATGGTGTTTTTACACAAATTGTAGATAACCATACCATCACAGATCACCAAGGTGAGACGCTAGATGCTGCTGGTGGCTTAGTGGTAACGCCATTTTGTGAGCCACATATTCATTTAGATACCACGCAAACAGCAGGTGAGCCGAGCTGGAATATTTCAGGAACCTTATTCGAGGGCATTGAGCGTTGGGCTGAGCGTAAGCAGTTACTTTCGATTGAAGATGTAAAAACACGTGCTAAGCAGACCTTGAAGTGGCAAATCGCTAACGGTGTTCAGCATGTACGTACTCATGTGGATGTTTCCGATCCGACGTTGATTGCATTAAAAGCGATGCTTGAAGTACGTGAAGAAATGAAGCCTTGGGTGGATATTCAGATTGTCGCTTTCCCACAAGAAGGGATTTTGTCTTACCCCAACGGTAAAGAGCTACTTGAACAAGCAGTACAACTTGGTGCTGATGTTATCGGTGCTATTCCACACTTTGAATTTACTCGTGAATACGGTGTGGAATCGCTGCATTACGTGTTTGAATTAGCACGTAAATATGATCGATTGATCGATGTGCATTGTGATGAAATTGATGATGAACAGTCACGTTTTGTTGAAACAGTAGCCGCACTGGCACATAAATATAATATGGGCGAGAAAGTCACAGCAAGCCATACCACTGCAATGGGGTCTTATAATGGTGCTTACGCATCACGCTTGTTCCGCTTATTACGTATGTCAGGGATTAACTTTGTTGCTAACCCATTAGTGAATATTCACCTACAAGGGCGTTTTGATGATTATCCTAAACGTCGTGGTGTAACACGTGTTAAAGAGATGCTAGGGGCTGATATCAACGTATGCTTTGGTCATGATGATGTGTTTGATCCTTGGTATCCGCTAGGTACAGCCAACATGCTACAAGTGCTTCACATGGGTCTGCATGTATGCCAAGTGATGGGGTATGAGCAAATCAATCAATCGTTAGATTTGATCAGCAAAAACTCAGCACGCACCTTAAACATTCAAGATAATTACGGCATTGAAGTGGGTAAGCCGGGCAGTTTATTGGTTTTACCTGCAGAGAATGGTTTTGATGCGGTGCGTCGCCAAGTGCCAGTTCAATACTCAGTGCGTCACGGTAAAGTGATCGCCCAAACTCAACCTGCAGAAACGCAAATTCATTTAGATGAAACAGAACGTGTTACCTTTAAACGCTAATTAGTTTAAAAGATAGCAATAGAGAAAAGGCACGATAGAGTGCCTTTTTGATATTCAAATTATAATATTAGCTATCTGCTTGTTTTTTGCTTGGATCCTCTGGCGTGTCATAAGGCCAGTAATGATGGCCGATACGAATAATTACTGTTGCTGCAGCTAACACAAATGCAGCTAGCGATAGCCAAATAATAACCGTGCCATCTAATTCTTTCATTCCCAGGGTGATGTAGCGAGCAATCGCCATTATTGCAATATAGATAGGATAACGAACTGGAATTTTACCATTAACAACAAATTGTTGAACCATGGCTAATATTTCCAAATAGATGAACATTAAAAGAATGTCCGTTAGTAGAATATTTCTCTCTACGATGACATGTATAAATTCATTAAACATGGCAACGACGGTAGAAAGTGTTATCCCCACCAAAAGAATGGCTTCTAAGGTATGAAATATTTTAAGAAAAGGTTTGCTAAACGCTTTTGGTAAATGGGACGGCATAATTGCTCCAAAAATAGCATTACTGGCTGATAAGCATGTGGCTATTATATGAAGCTATAGACTCTGTGATAGTAATAAATGTAAAAAATTAATTGGTTGTTGGTTATTTAGCCATTAAAAGTAAGGTTTATTACTTTTAATGGCTTATTCGCATTTACCAATCAATCCCTTTTCGCGCTTTTATTCCGCTTTCAAAGGCATGCTTAACATTACGCACTTCTGAGACAGTATCGGCAATTTCGAGTAATTGTCGGTGTGCAGCTCGTCCTGTAATGATCACCGATTGTGTTGTAGGACGCTTTTCTATAGCCTCAATTACGTCATCTAACGCAATATAATCATAGGTAATCATATAAGTCAGCTCATCGAGTAATACAACATCATAGCTATCATCAGCTAGCATTGCTTTACATTGTTGCCATGTTTCTTTTGCAGCGGCGGTATCGGCTGCTTTATTTTGGGTTTCCCATGTAAATCCAGTCGCCATGACTGCAAAGTTGACACCGTGTTGCGCTAGTAAATTACGCTCACCACAATCCCATGTGCCTTTTATAAATTGTCCGACACCACAGCGCTGACCATGACCGACGGCTCGCGCAATCATGCCAAACCCTGAAGTAGATTTTCCTTTACCATTGCCAGTGATTACCAGAACCAGTCCTTTTTCGTGTTGGGCGGCATCAATACGAGCATCGACTTGCTCTTTTAATTTTTGCTGACGCGCCTTATGGCGATCATCCTTGTTGGTTGTATCTATCATCTGAAATCCTTAAAAATGATAATGGTTCGCAAAGGTTAATAATGTCAGGTATCCGGCTATCTCTGCAAGTTGTTGTGTCGCCCCTAAACAATCACCGGTATATCCACCGAGTTGATGGTTGAACCAATAGCCACAACTTTGGCGAATCAAGATGGTTGTTATAAGACAACTTAATGCAAGAGATAGCGGTAATATTGAAAGTACTAATATTGCTGTTGTTAGTAAGATCCCAATATCGAGTAAAGATTGCTGATTGGCTAAAGGTTTAACCTTACTATCCTGATCTGCGCGAACATAAGGGTAAGAGAAGATAATACTTGCTGCAGCGACTCGGCTTATACAATGAATAACAATGAAGGCATAAACAGGGAAGTAGAGGTTTATATCAGCCAATGAGACCAGTGCAATCCATTTTAAACCCAATGCCATGACTAGTGCAGAAGCGCCATATGTACCTAGACGAGAATCTTTCATTATGTTGAGCTTTGATTCAACCGTCCAACCACCACCAAAGCCGTCAAATACATCAGCCAGTCCATCTTCATGGAAAGCTCCCGTGATTAACAGACCTGAAATCATTGCAATACCAATCGCAATTGTAGCGGGAAAAAGCAGAATAAATAATAGGTATATTAAGCTACATATTGCTCCCACAATAAGACCAATAACACCAAAGTAGCGATTGGCATGATTTAATCGCTCAGTACTAAATGGAGTACTGGTTGGTATAGGAATACGAGTGAAAAAGGCTAATGCGACTAAAAAGAGTTGCCATTGATATCGATAGCCACTTTCCGTTAGTGATGCTTTGCTCTGTGTTTGATGATCGGTGCTCACACAGTAACTCCTGCATCATCAAAACTCGCCATATCATTGTAAAAGGCACACGCAGCGTTAATTAAAGGCAATGCTAATACAGCACCAGTTCCTTCACCTAAACGTAAGCCTAAGTTAAGTAATGGCGAGGCATTAAGATGTTGAAGCATACGATGATGTCCGGCTTCCTCTGAATGATGACAGAAAACAAGGTAATCGATAACATTAGGGTTAATTGCAACAGCCAGCAAGGCTGCTGCTGTTACAATGAAGCCATCAACCAATACAATCATTCGGTTTTCAGCCGCTTGTAGTATACCGCCTGTGATTTGTGCAACTTCAAACCCACCAACAGCGGATAACACTTTTAACGGATCGCCTGTTGCACTATAGTGATGTTTGCAGGCAAGACGAATAAGCGCTAATTTTTTTTGATATTGGCTGTCATCAATACCTGTACCATGTCCTGTGCATGCATCAGCAGGAAGATTAAGCAGCAATGCCATAATTGCGGCAGCACTACTGGTATTGCCTATCCCCATTTCCCCAAACGCAACAAGGTTGGTACCTGATTGATGCAGCGAATCAACAACGCTCGCTCCTGCGGATATTCCTTGTTTCACGGTATCAAGCGACATTGCATTCTGAGTGGTAAAATCTTGAGTGCCTTTGCCTAATGGCTGTCTGATTAAATCTGGATGGTCATTAACATCACCTAAAATCCCGGCGTCAACAATTTTAAGCGCCATATTATTGCTATGGCAAAAACAGTTCGCTGCCGCACCGCCGGCTAAAAAATTATGGACCATTTGGGTGGTGACTTCTGCGGGTGCAATACTTATTCCATGTTGTGAAATGCCATGATCTGCCGCGAAAATAAGTAGATGAGGATTATCGATGGTCAGTCTATCGCTTTGTTGTATTAATGCGAGTTGTTCAGCAAGTGGTTCTAATTGGCCTAACGCACCAATGGGCTTCGTTTTATTATCAATGCGTTTTTTAATGTGGACAGATTGAGTTTTATCTACAGGATAAATGGTAAACACAGTGCGAATCCTTTGCCGAATGTTTGAAATATTAATCACTTAATACAGTGATTGTTTCAGAAAACCTGACATAAGGGGAGCCGGAATGAGAAAAACAAACGTAAAATATGATCTACAGGTAGAAAAAAGCCCACCTTGTCAGTGGGCTTGTTAATATCTCTTAGCCGAGTACGTCAGAAGCAACTTTATAGGTTGGATCTTCAAGAACGTTCACTTCAACCAACGTTCCTGCTTTTTTCAGCAGCTTACTGCACTCAGGGCTTAAGTGACGCAAATGAATGGTTTTATTACGATTAGCATAACGTTCTGCAATCGTATCTATCGCTTCGATAGCGGAATGATCGGCAACACGTGATTTAGCAAAATCAATGATCACTTCTTTTGGATCATTTTGAGCATCAAATAACTCAAGAAAATGTGATACTGAACCAAAGAAAAGTGGACCATTTACTTGGTAAACTTTTGCACCATTATCATCAATGTGGCTTGCGGCATAAATTTCTTTAGCGTGATTCCAAGCAAATACGAGTGCAGAGTAAATAACACCGACAAGTACAGCAACCGCGAGATCTGCAATTACCGTCACGCAAGTTACTAAGATAATGGTAAAGAAATCGTGCTTTGGCACTTTACGCATCATTTTGAAACTTGCCCATTCAAACGTCCCGATCACAACCATAAACATTACGCCAACAAGCGCAGCAAGTGGGATCATTTCAATAAATGATGAACCGAATAAGATGAACAGTAGAAGGCCAATGGCTGCTGTAATACCGGATAAACGACCACGACCACCTGAGTTAATATTGATCATGGATTGACCAATCATGGCACAACCGCCCATCGCACCGAATACTGAACAAGTAACGTTTGCAACACCTTGACCAACACACTCACGGTTACCATGACCACGTGTATTTGTCATTTCATCAATCACAGTTAGCGTTAGTAATGATTCGATTAAACCAACCGCAGCAAGGATTAATGAGTAAGGCAAAATAATTTTTAGGGTTTCGAGGTTAAAGCCAACATCCGGTAAAGCGAATGTTGGTAAAGAGCCTGCCAGTGTTGCATTTGCGTCACCACTCATGGTACGAACAAAATCGACGACAGTGCGAGAGTCTAAACCTAAGACATGAACTAATGCTGTAACAGTTAAAATGGCAACAAGTGAAGAGGGAACTGCTTTAGTTAGTTTTGGTAAAAAATGAATGATAAACATGGTTAACGCAACCAAGCCTAACATGATGTAAAGCTGTGTGCCGTGCATCCATTCTAAGCCACCATTAAGAGCCGGAACTTTGAACTGACCTAACTGAGCTAAGAAAATTACAATCGCAAGACCGTTAACAAAACCGATCATGACAGGGTGAGGCACCATTCGAATAAATTTACCAAGACGGAACACCCCCGCTAGGATCTGAAGTAAACCTGCAAGCATGACGGCAGCAAAAAGATATTGAATACCGTGCTGGGCAACAAGGCTAACCATCACAACGGCCATTGCACCTGTAGCACCAGAAATCATACCTGGGCGACCACCGAAAACGGCAGTAATTAAACCGACAATGAAGGCTGCGTATAAGCCAACCATCGGGTCAACGCCAGCAACGAATGCGAAAGCAACGGCTTCAGGAACCAGTGCAAGTGCAACGGTTAAACCTGAAAGTACGTCGTTCTTGACGGATTGATGAGTTTTTTGGGGAAAATCTAACATGTTAGTTGAGGATTCTTCTATTATTTGCTGTATTTAAAGCGCATTTTGGTTAACAGAATGCTACAGAAAGTTGTAATTAGCTTCAACTTTTGTTGGCTAATAACGGCATTTACTCCGCTTACAAGTGAAAAATTAGAGCTATATGTAATTATTAAACATAAAGTGCGCTGGTTTTGACTCATAATTAGATAATAAAAAAAGCCATGCAAGAGCATGGCTTTTTCATTGCTAAACTTAACTTTTAGTCAAAAGAGGGTTTAGTCATTGGTGCTGTAGCACTGTTTGTTGCTGTTTGGCTACCCGCTGCACGTGTATTGGTACGCTCGCGTAATGGTGCCGCTTGAACAACAGAGCCTGAAACATGCTCTTCAGGTGCTGGCGCTTTTGTCATTGCAGAAGCAGCATGGAAACCACGAGGTGAGGTTGCCATTACCGCCGTTGCTACAGCAGGTAAATCAACAACTGGAGTTACAGGTGATTTCATTTCAACTGTCTCTTCTGTTTTGATCACCGGAGCTGCGACTTCTTCGACAATAATAGGTTGCTCGATCACTTGTTCTTCAGCAGGCTCAGACTTTATTTCTACTGTTGTTTCTTCTGCTGTAAAGCGTGGGAAGACTTTACCCATCGCCATTTCAGGAATAGCAACACCAGAAAGTGTCGTTGTTTCAACTGCAACTACTTCAGATTTAGCTTCTACTACTGGTGCATTAATGATGATGTCATTTGTTTCAACTTCATCAATCACATCTGCAGCATCGACTTTCTCTTCTGTGATGTTTTTCTCAACAGGTGCTTCAACGGCTGGTTTGATACGAGACCAAACTTTGCCCATTGCCATTTCAGGAATTGCAACCCCTGAAGTAGGACGCATTGTTTTTGGTTTCTCAACGATAGAAACAACATTGACCATCTCGCTAATACTATCAGCAGCATCAATAGCTGCCTGCTCAATAGCATTTGCTTCTTCATTGGTAACAAAGTCAGATTTCTCTACGCGTGTATCACGCATACGGCGACGGCGTTGACCACTTGCACGTAAGTGACGTGGTGAGCGGCGATTACGGCGTTGAGTGCCTTCTTGCTCTTCATTATCAGCTTGCTCGTCAGTCACACCCTGAGTTTGTTCAGGTTTGTCTTGTGCTTCTTTAGCAATGCTAGTTCCCAATGCCATTAATGGTGATGGTGTTTGCTCTACAGCAGTTTCAACAGCTTCAACTTTTTCGACAGCATCAACGGTTGCATTTTGTTGTTCAACTGATTTTTCAACATTATCTGTGATACGTACTTTTTTACGAAGTTGACGACGCTGGCGGCGTTGTTTCACTTTTACCGCTTTTTCTTCGCTATCACGTTGTGCATCAACAGGCTGTTCAGTTGTTGCTTTTGCTGTTTGCTCGTCTTGTTGTTGACGTTGCTGTTTTTGCGCTTGAATTTCTTCTTTACGAGACTGACGCTTCTGCTCTTTCACTTCATCGTTATTACGGTTTTGGCGAGGAGCTTTGGCAGCCTTATCGTTTTGCTGTTGACGGTTTTTGTCATTACGGTCATTGCGGCGACGATTTTGGCGTTGCTCGTTATTACGTTCTTGACGCTCGTCATTGTTCTCAACATCGTTGTTATCACGACTGTTGTCACGGTTATTACGACGGTTGTTATCACGACTGTTGTCACGGTTATTACGACGGTTGTCAGAACGATCGTTGCGACGATTATTGTTGCGACGATTATTTTGATTGTTGTTTTGTTCTGTTTTTGCTTCAACAGGTTTCTCTTGTTGCTGTTCAGGGCTACCAGAGAAGAATGACGCTAATACAGAGAAGAAGCGGCTCAACAGACCAGGTTTATTGGCTGATGCAGTGGCAGGCTTAGCCGTTACTTTTGGTGTCGGCTTAGTGGCAGGCGTTGCAACAGGTGCTGGTTGTTTTGGTGCAGTGAACCCTTGAAGTATTGGCTCTTCACGCTTTTTGATGACGCGCTCAGGTTGTGGTGCTTCAATGGCTTCTGCTTCTTTTAACGCTTCTAACGTTTTAGGAATATGGTAAGAAAGGGTGTCTTGCTCTTCACCTTCACGAATACGCAGAACTTCAAAGTGCGGCGTTTCCATATCAGAGTTAGGAACGATAACAACACGTACACCATGATACTTTTCAATGTGTTGAACTGATCGACGCTTCTCGTTTAAAAGGTACGAGGCAACAGGTACAGGTACAATAGCAAGTACTTGTGAGCTGTTATCTTTAAGCGCTTCTTCTTCAATCAGTCGTAAGATTGATAGTGATAGTGATTCATTGTCACGTACAACACCAGTACCTGAACAACGAGGACAAACATGGTGGCTTGCTTCTGCAAGAGAAGGGCTTAAACGTTGACGAGACATTTCAAGTAGACCAAAACGTGAGATTCGACCGATTTGAACTCGTGCGCGATCCATACGAACAGCTTCACGTAAACGGTTTTCAACTTCACGTTGGTGGCGAACAGGTGTCATATCAATAAAATCGATAACAACCAGACCACCTAAGTCACGTAGACGTAATTGACGCGCAATTTCATCGGCAGCTTCTAAGTTTGTCTGTAATGCTGTTTCTTCAATATCGCCGCCCTTCGTTGCGCGAGCAGAGTTGATATCGATAGACGTTAATGCTTCTGTTGGATCAATAACAACAGAGCCACCTGAAGGTAAACGAACTTCGCGCTGGAACGCAGAGTCAATTTGGCTTTCAATTTGGTAGTGGCTAAATAGTGGAACTTCCCCCTCGTAACGCTTCACGCGAGACAAGAAATCAGGACGAATTAATTTAATATGATCACGTGCGCGGTCAAAAATTTTCGGGCTATCGATAAGAATTTCACCGATGTCACGACGTAAATAATCGCGGATTGCACGAACAATCACATTACTTTCTTGGTGAATAAGAAACGGAGCTGATTGTGAATCGGCTGCTTCTTTTACTGCATTCCAGTGGTTTAGTAGAACGTTTAAATCCCACTCAAGCTCTTCACCTGATTTACCCACACCAGCTGTACGTACAATCAGACCCATACCTTGGGGTAAGTCTAATGTGCTTAATGCAGCTTTAAGTTGGGTACGCTCTTCACCTTCGATACGGCGAGAAATACCGCCAGCACGAGGGTTGTTAGGCATTAAAACAAGATAACTGCCAGCTAGAGAGATAAAAGTAGTAAGGGCTGCGCCTTTGTTTCCGCGTTCTTCTTTATCAACTTGAACGATAACTTCTTGGCCTTCTTTTAGGACTTCCTTGATATTAGGACGACCTTGGTAAGAATAATTGGCAGGGAAGTAATCTTTCGCAACTTCTTTAAGAGGAAGGAAACCATGACGCTCAGCACCATAATCAACGAACGCTGCTTCCAGACTTGGTTCGATGCGTGTGATGCGGCCTTTGTAGATATTTGCTTTTTTAGATTCGTGACCAGGGCTTTCGATATCAAGATCAAATAGCTTTTGGCCATCAACTAATGCGACGCGCAACTCTTCCTTCTGAGTTGCGTTAATCAACATTCTTTTCATTATATTGTACTCATTTATTGTCGTTGTATTAGTACGCTAGTTACATCTGTTTTTTGATGGCGCCGGACTCCAAGTCTGATGTACGGTTGCAACCTCACGGTTGGAATGCAGGAGTGCTTTCTGGCCACACTTATCAGCCAACTGTATGTGAGATGGTTAGATCTAAAAAATACAGCTGGTATCACCACATTGAAGTGGTTGTATCTGTCACATCAAAAAAAAATGTAATTTGACGCACTAAAAAAAACTCCGATAACCCTAACGTCTTACGCCATTTGCTGCGTTGATTATCTGAGTTGTATAAAAAATAGCCATAAAGATGATTATATGCTCATCTTGTCAATGAAGTAGACAAAAAAACCTACCTCAGCACACAATGATAGCAGGCTCACTTTTTTGCGGCAATCTGCTTTATTTGCATGATACAATCAAACCTATGACAGAAGATAAACCTAAAGTGCAATTCATCGACATTAGCGATGACTTTGCAGGCCAGCGGATTGATAATTTTCTCCGCGCTAGGCTTAAAAACGTACCAAAAAGTATGATTTACCGCATTTTGCGTAAAGGCGAGGTGCGAGTAAACAAAAAACGTATTAAACCTGAATATAAATTGCAGGATGGTGATCTAGTACGCTTACCGCCGGTTTTTGTTCCTGAAAAAGAAGAACAAGCGCCAGTCAGTACCAAGTTGAATAAAGTCGCTGAATTAGAGCATTGCATCATCTATGAAGATGATCATATGTTAATTCTGAATAAACCATCAGGGACAGCAGTTCATGGCGGCAGTGGCTTAAAATTTGGTGCTATTGAAGCATTACGAGCGTTACGCCCTGATGCGCGATTTTTGGAACTCGTTCACCGAATTGACCGTGATACCTCGGGCATTTTGTTAGTGGCAAAGAAGCGTTCAGCTCTTCGTCAATTACAAGAGCAATTTAGAAATAAAACGGTGCAGAAATATTACTTCGCTTTAGTAATGGGGGAATGGAAAGCGAATTGCCGAAAAGTCACTGCACCTTTGTTAAAAAATGAAGTAAACAGCATTGTACGTGTTAACCCACAAGGTAAAGCATCCGATACGCGTTTTAAAGTATTAGAGCGATTCTCACAGGCAACATTGGTACAAGCTAGCCCTGTAACGGGTCGTACGCATCAGATCCGTGTGCATTGTCAGTATGAAGGCCATCCTATTGCTTGGGATGATCGATATGGTGATCCACGTTTTGATGCTTACACTAAAAAAACAGGTTTAGGGCGTTTGTTCCTTCATGCTGCAAATATCAAATTTACGCATCCAAGTACGGATGAAGCGATGGATATTAGCGCGCCAATGGAACCGGTTTTAGAACGTTGTTTGGAAAAGCTACGTCAAATGTAACCAAAGTGAAAGGCGAGGAAATCGTCTCGCCTTTTGTTTTGCACGACTTTTTTTCACGAATGTTAGTGAGTAAGTCTTATAAGACCGAAACGCCCTCATTAGCTAACATCTCAGTTAATGCAATTAAAGGTAATCCTACGAGCGTGTTAGGGTCACGCCCTTCAAGTTTATCAAATAGTGCAATTCCTAAACCTTCACTTTTAAAACTCCCTGCACAATACAAAGGTTGCTCTTTTCTCACGTAATTTTCAATTTGTTGTGGCGTAAGTGTTTTAAAGTGAACATGAAAAGGTTCACAAATGACTTGTGTTGATTGTGTTTTTGCATTGTAAACACATAGCCCTGTGTAAAAGGTAATGGTTTTTCCACTTGCGGCTTGTAATTGCTTACAAGCATTTTCTTCAGTATGGGGTTTGCCTAAGATTTTCCCATCAATCACACAAACTTGATCTGATCCTATAATAAGAGAATCTGGGTAAGTGCTGGCGCAAGCTTTGGCTTTTAATTGTGCAAGTCGACAGACTAACTGTTGGGCAGATTCTGTGGCTAATGCCGTCTCATCAGTTTCAGGGCTTGCTGTTTCAAAAGGGATCGCTAACTTTTCGAGTAGCATTTTTCGGTAAGGGGAGGTTGATGCCAGTAATAATGGTTGTGTCATAACAATGTTCTACACATCTAGAATGAATTTTAATACAGCAATGATATAGCAAGTTTCACTATGATTGCTGCAACTTTTATTAGGATTATATTGAATTGAGATTGTTGTATTACGGTTGTTTCATTCCACAATTCGGTGTATGTTCCGCATAATTTGTTAGATCCCCAACGTGGCCAATGACGAGACTTATATTGTTCAAAATATATGAGAGTTATTGACAGCGACTGCATATGATCATACGGCTATGTTAGTTGCTTTGTGCGTTATATTGGGTGTTATTTCATCGATTGTTCCGACACGATCAAGTGATTGAGTAGCAGACATTTAAACTTTTATTACTGAGATGTGGTGTCGAAGCGTTTTGTAATTTTCATCACAGCATGAGAATTGGTCAAAAGCTGTTAAATCACACACATTTCCTTTGACTCAAACAGACTATAAGGCTAATATTCGCGCCCTATGCAAAAGGTAAAATTGCCGCTAAAGGTAGATCCAGTACGTACAGCACAAAAAAGACTCGATTATGATGGCATCATCAAAGCCGATCTTTTGTCTCGCCTAGCTGAATCAACCCAGAGCGTAATAAGTGATGCAAACGTCAACTTGTCTTTTGACCTTGACCAACGTCGTATTCCTTTCATCCGCGGTATCGCAGATGTAGACGTGATGTTGACCTGCCAGCGATGTCAGGGAGAATTTCCACACCATATTCATGTGGAATTCTGTTATAGTCCGGTTCGCAACGAAGAAGCCGTAGATGAGTTACCGGAAGCCTATGAGCCGACAATCGTCGACGAAAATGGCGAGATCAACCTGATTCAACTTGTTGAAGACGAATTGATTCTGGAATTACCACAAGTCGCAATGCACGACGATGCTGATTGTAAAATTGGCTCGAAGAACATGTCTTTTGGTGAGATCCCCGTTGCTGATGAGCGTCCGAATCCGTTTGCAGTATTGAAAAATCTTAAGAGTTAAATTTAACAGGAGTAGGGTTAATGGCCGTACAAAAGAGCAAAAAATCACGTGCAGCACGTGGTATGCGTCGTTCACACGATGCCCTAACTACAGCAGCAGTTTCTGTAGATAAAGCATCTGGTGAGACTCACCTACGTCACCACGTGACAGCTGACGGTTTCTACCGTGGCCGCAAGGTTATCAACAAGTAAGGTTGAACCTTGATGGGTCTTACCGTTGCACTTGATGCAATGGGCGGGGATTTCGGTCCTCAAGTAACAGTGCCTGCCGCCGTGCAGGCACTGTTGCATTCGCCTGAGCTCAAACTTATTCTTTTTGGTGATCTAAGTGCAATCACTGCGCAGTTAACTCTCCTTAATAAGCTTAACCATCCTAGGCTAACGATCGTGCATTGCGATACCGTTATCGCTAACGAAACACGCCCATCACAAGCCCTTCGACATAGTAAAGGCTCATCTATGCGTATGGCATTAGATGCAGTTGCAGCAGGCCAAGCAGATGCATGTGTCAGTGCCGGTAATACTGGCGCACTCATGGCATTATCACGCTTTGTGTTGAAACAACTTCCGGGGGTTGAGCGTCCTGCATTAATTTCAGCGATACCCAATCGTGGTGCAAATCCAACATGGCTCCTTGATCTTGGCGCGAATGTGTCTTGTGATGCTGATACTTTATTCCAGTTTGCAGTTATGGGCTCTGTTCTTGCTGAACAAACCTTAGGTACTACACCACGTGTCGCATTATTAAATATTGGTGAAGAAGAGATCAAAGGTAATGATTTGGTTAAACGTTGTGCTGAAATGTTGATTCAATCTCCGGATATCAATTATGTTGGCTACGTTGAAGGTCACCAACTTTATTCAGATAAAGCCGATGTTATTGTGTGTGATGGTTTCGTTGGAAATGTGAGTTTAAAGACCAGTGAAGGGGTCGCAAACTTATTTATTGAACGGATAAAACATGCAATAGGTCGTAACCCTATTCGACGCATTATTGCTAAATGGCTGTTTAGTGAGCTCTTTGAAGGCTTGCAACAGTTGAACCCCGACCAGTATAACGGTGCAAGTCTGTTAGGATTGCGCGGTATTGTGGTGAAAAGCCATGGAAGTGCTGATACTGTCGCTTTTGCCAACGCGATAAGCGAAGCGGTTTACGAAGTTAAACGACAAATACCGAATAAAATCAGTGACCGTTTAGAAGAGGTCCTACTCGAGAGGCACTATTAGTCTTCATGAATAGCAAAATTCTAGGAACTGGCAGCTACCTGCCACAACAAGTACGCTCGAATGCGGACTTAGAAAAAATGGTAGAAACAAGCGATGAGTGGATTGTGACACGAACAGGTATTCGTGAGCGCCGTATTTCGTCTGAAGATGAAACTGTTGCCGTAATGGGCTACCAAGCCTCGTTAAAGGCAATTGAGATGGCGGGGATTGATAAAGAAGATATCGATCTGATCATTGTTGCCACCTCTAGCGCCAGTCACACATTTCCATCAGCAGCTTGCCAAGTGCAAGGTATGCTAGATATTAAAGGCTGTCCTGCATTTGATTTATCAGCGGCATGTACAGGCTTTGTTTATGCGTTAAGTGTTGCTGATCAGCATATCAAAACGGGTATGGCGAAAAATGTACTTGTTATCGGTTCTGATGCACTTTCTCATTGCTGTGATCCAGAGGATCGCTCAACCATTATTTTATTTGGTGATGCGGCGGGTGCGGTTGTGATTGGTGCGAGTGAAGAGCCTGGCATTATTTCAACGCATTTATATGCTGATGGCCATTTTGGTGGTTTATTAAGTCTTGCAGTACCAGAATATGGTAAAGATTTTGATGCTAACAAGTGGCTTTACATGGCAGGTAACGAAGTCTTTAAAGTAGCGGTAACCCAGTTATCGAACTTAGTGAAAAGTACGCTGGCTGAAAATAACATGGATAAGTCTGAGTTAGATTGGCTTGTACCTCACCAAGCAAATATGCGTATTATCTCAGCGACGGCGAAAAAATTATCAATGTCGATGGATCAAGTTGTGGTTACGCTTGATCGTCATGGTAATACGTCGGCTGCAACAGTCCCAACAGCATTAGATGAAGCGGTTCGTGATGGCCGTATTCAACGCGGTCAAACATTATTACTCGAAGCGTTTGGTGGCGGTTTTACTTGGGGCTCAGCATTAGTGAAGTTTTAATCAAGTGATTAAACATTACTGATTTGCTTTTATTTTTAGTGCATTAAAACTAATAAGCAATATATTAGTTTTAATGCATATTAATCGACTAATGATTAGTCAATAAAGAAGGATTCTCGAATGTCTAAGTTCGCGATTGTTTTCCCAGGTCAGGGCTCTCAAACCGTTGGTATGCTAGCTGAATTAGCAGAACAATTTGATGTGGTTAAAGAAACGTTCTCTGAGGCATCTGATGCGCTAGGTTACGATCTTTGGGCGTTAGTTCAAAACGGTCCAGCAGAAGATTTAAACCAAACACAACGCACTCAGCCTGCATTGTTAACAGCATCTGTTGCAATCTGGCGTGTATGGCAGCAGCAAGGTGGTGAACAACCAACGGTTCTTGCAGGTCACAGCCTAGGTGAATACTCAGCACTCGTATGTGCTGGTGTTATCGATTTTAAAGCAGCGGTTAAACTGGTTGAGCTACGCGGCCAACTTATGCAGGAAGCAGTACCGGCTGGTGTTGGTGCTATGTCTGCAATTATCGGCCTTGATAACGATGTAATTGCGAAAGCATGTGAGGAAGCGGCACAAGGTGAAGTTTGTTCTCCTGTCAACTTCAATTCACCAGGTCAAGTTGTTATTGCGGGTAATAAAGAAGCGGTAGAGCGTGCAAACGTAATATGTAAAGAAGCGGGCGCTAAACGTGCACTTCCTCTTCCTGTATCTGTGCCTTCTCACTGCGCATTGATGAAACCTGCGGCGGATAAACTTGCAGTAGCATTAGAAGCTATCGCATTTAATGCGCCGTCTGTACCTGTTATTAACAATGCTGACGTGGCAACAGAAACTGATCCTGCAGCAATCAAGTTTGCACTTGTTAAACAGCTATACAGCCCGGTACGTTGGACTGAATCAGTTGAGCGCATGGCTGCTGAAGGTATCGAAGAATTATTAGAAATGGGGCCTGGTAAAGTATTAACTGGTCTAACCAAGCGTATTGATCGCGCACTTAGCGGTGCTGCAGTTAATGATATTGCTTCATTAGAAGCGGCTGTGGCTAAGTAGTCATTAAGCTTTAAAGAGGATTTACAATGAGCCTGGAAGGTAAAGTTGCACTAGTTACAGGTGCAAGCCGTGGTATCGGCCGTGCAATTGCTGAAATTTTAGTAGAGCGTGGCGCAACAGTTATTGGTACTGCAACATCTGAAAGTGGTGCTGAAGCTATCAGTGCATATCTTGGTGATAAAGGTAAAGGTCTTGCTCTAAATGTGACGTCACCTGAGTCTATTGAATCAGTTTTAAAACAGATTAAAGCAGATTTTGGCGATGTTGACATTTTGGTGAACAATGCTGGTATCACTCGTGATAATCTATTGATGCGCATGAAAGATGATGAATGGCAAGATATCCTTGATACGAACCTAACATCTATCTTCCGCCTTTCTAAAGCGGTACTGCGTGCAATGATGAAAAAACGTAATGGTCGTATCATCAGTATTGGCTCTGTTGTGGGTACTATGGGTAATGCGGGTCAAACGAACTACGCAGCAGCAAAAGCTGGCCTATTAGGTTTCACAAAATCCATGGCACGCGAGGTAGCTTCTCGTGGTATTACAGTTAACGCAGTCGCTCCAGGTTTTATCGAAACAGATATGACTAAAGCGTTAAATGATGACCAACGTGCAGCAACACTTGCAAATGTACCTGCTGGTCGTTTAGGTGATCCGCGCGAAATTGCAGCAGCGGTTGCATTTTTAGCCTCAGATGATGCTGCTTACGTAACGGGCGAAACTTTGCACGTTAACGGCGGTATGTACATGATTTAATCAAAAGATTTGCAATACTTAATGACGCAAGTCAAACTGACCTAGTTTTATGATAAAATCGTGGTTTGACCAGCACTATGAGTGTTGCAACTTTTGTCGTAATGAATAAACTACAGCAAATCGCATTAGCGAATTCTTGTTAAGGAAATATATTAGTATGAGCAACATCGAAGAACGCGTAAAAAAAATCATCGTTGAGCAACTAGGCGTAGACGAAGCTGAAGTTAAAAACGAATCATCTTTCGTTGACGATCTAGGTGCAGACTCACTAGATACAGTTGAACTAGTAATGGCACTTGAAGAAGAATTCGATACAGAGATTCCAGACGAAGAAGCTGAAAAAATTACTACTGTTCAAGCTGCAATCGACTACGTAAACAGCGCACAGTAATATAAAAATGAATATATCCAGGCGGTCTTTATGACCGCCTGTTTTTTTTTAATTTCCTGTTTTATCCTCAATTCCCGGAGAAATTAATCGTGTCTAAGCGTCGTGTAGTTGTAACTGGCATGGGTATGCTTACCCCGGTTGGTAATTCTGTTGAATCTTCTTGGAAAGCTTTACAGTCAGGCACTAGTGGTATTAGTACTATCCAACATTTTGATGCAAGCGCATTTGCTACTCAATTTGCCGGCATGATCAAAGACTTCAATTGCGAAGATTACATGTCCAAGAAAGATGCACGCAAAATGGATTTATTCATTCAGTATGGCATTGCTGCTGGCGTACAAGCTTTCAAAGATTCAGGTATTGAAGTTACTGAAGAAAATGCAGCACGCATTGGCGTTGCTATCGGTTCTGGTATTGGTGGCTTAGGTCTAATTGAAGTTGGCCATCAAGCTTTAATGGAAAAAGGTCCGCGCAAAATTAGCCCGTTCTTTGTTCCTTCAACAATTGTAAATATGATCGCTGGACACATGTCTATCATGTACGGTCTACGTGGTCCAAATATCGCAATCTCTACCGCATGTACGACTGGCCTTCATAACATTGGTCATGCAGCGCGTATGATCGCTTACGGCGATGCAGATGCGATGGTTGCTGGTGGTGCAGAAAAAGCATCAACGCCATTAGGTATGGGCGGTTTCGCAGCAGCAAAAGCACTATCTACGCGTAACGACGATCCTCAAGCGGCTTCTCGTCCATGGGACCAAGATCGCGACGGTTTCGTACTAGGTGATGGTGCGGGTGTTATCGTGCTAGAAGAGTATGAACACGCAAAAGCACGTGGCGCTAAAATTTATGCTGAGCTTGTAGGCTTTGGTATGAGTGGTGACGCTTACCACATGACTTCACCAAGTGCAGATGGTTCAGGTGGCGCGCTAGCAATGGAAGCATGTATCCGTGATGCGGGTATTAATGCAGACCAAATTGGCTATATTAATGCGCATGGCACATCGACACCAGCAGGTGACGTTGCTGAAACATTAGGTATCAAGCGTGCTATGGGTAGCGCAGTTGATAACGTTATGGTTTCTTCAACAAAATCAATGACAGGTCATCTATTGGGTGCTGCAGGTTCTGTAGAATCAATCATCACTATTCTAAGCTTAGTAGATCAAGTGGTTCCACCAACAATTAACTTGGATAATCCAGGTGAAGGTTGTGATCTTGACTATGTTCCAGGTGAAGCCCGCCAAGCAAATCTAGAGTACGCATTGTGTAACTCATTTGGTTTTGGTGGTACTAACGGTTCATTATTATTTAAGAAAATGTAGTTACATTTGTCTCTAAATGGCATCAGGAAAATCGCTTAATAACCTGATATGATTAGCAGCCCGATATCTTTGTAGGTATTGGGCTGTTTTTTATCATAAAAAGGATAATCGATGGCGTTTATTAACAGTCAGAAACAACGAGAGTTAGCAATAACGGATCGTGCTATACAATATGGAGATGGCTGTTTTTCGACAATAGGCGTTAAACAGGGAAAGCTGTTGTTATGGCGGTTTCATCTTGAACGATTACAACAAACGTTGCGCAGGTTAGCGATTAATGAACCTGATTGGGATCAAGTCTTTCTACAGGCTAAAAAACTCGCTCAATCTTTCACTGATCGTGGTGGGATAAAAATATTAATCAGCCGAGGTGGCGGCGGTAGGGGGTATAGCCCAACGGGCTGCGATGACACGACAGTTATTTTTAGTGCTTTCAATTGGCCTACCCATTATAAGCAATGGCAGAAAGATGGCATCATACTGGGGGTTTGTCAGCAGCAACTGGGTTACAGTCCAATGCTTGCGGGGATGAAGCACTTAAATCGATTAGAACAGGTACTCTTAAAACAAGAAGTCGAACATAAACAATGGTTGGATGCTGTGGTGCTCAATACCAATGATCATGTTATTGAAACAACAGCATCTAATATCTTCTGGCGTAAAGGGCGTGTTGTTTATACGCCAGAATTAATAGGATCTGGAGTTGAAGGTGTCATGCGTCGACATGTCATTACATTGCTTTCAACGTTGCCATATACGTTAGAATTAGGTGATTATTCTCTGGCAGATTTGCTTTGTGCTGATGAAGTATTTATAACCAATGCGTTAATGGAGTTAGTGCCAATAATGGCGATTGACTCTACCTATTATCAACAACAGTCACTACTCGACGTATTACAAAAGAGGCTATATACGTGTTAAAGAAGTTGATTCTTATTGTTTTCATTCTTGCTGCCCTAGCGGCAGGTGCTGCTGGTTGGGCGTATACTCAAGTGAAGAACGAGCTAAATCTGCCCGTTATTAATACTGAGCAGGTAATGATAACAGTTAAACCAGGGACATCGTTTAGAGGGTTAATCAATCAGCTTGTACAAGATAAAGTGATCAAGGCATCACAATGGACGCGCTGGGTCGGAAAGTTAGATCCCTCTTTAACGGATATTAAGGCAGGAACTTACGGTCTAGAGCCACATAAAACATTGCAAGAAGTATTGGCATTGATTGCTTCTGGCAAGGAGTTTCAATATTCAATCACCTTGGTTGAAGGTGAGCGTTTTAGTGAATGGTTAAAAAAAATCCAAGCTGCGCCTGAATTAAAGCATATTACTGATGGCATGACAGAGCCACAAATTGCGAAAGCGATCGGCATTGATAACGTTAAAATTGAAGGTTATTTACTGCCTGATACGTATCATTACACAGCGGGTACTACCGATATTGCAGTACTGAAACGTGCTTATCTAGCGATGAATAAAGAGTTAGCCACTGCGTGGGAGCGACGTGAGAAAGATCTGCCTTTAAAAGATCCTTATCAAGTATTGATCATGGCTTCTATTATTGAAAAAGAAACCGCTGTGCCAGCAGAACGAGGTTTGGTTGCGTCTGTCTTTATGAATCGTTTGCGCAAAGGGATGCCTTTACAAACCGACCCAACCGTTATTTATGGCATGGGTGATAAATATAAAGGCAATATTCGTAAAAAAGATCTTAGAACCCCAACGCCTTATAACACCTATACCATGAAAGGTTTACCACCAACACCGATAGCAATGCCAAGTAAAGCATCAGTATTAGCAGCCGTTAATCCTGATAAGAGCAATTACTATTATTTCGTGGCCGATGGTAAAGGCGGGCACAAATTCTCTACAACTTTGGTTGAGCACAACCGTGCGGTTCGTGCATACCTGAAAACATTAAGAAAACAGTCACAATGATCGGTAAATTTATTGTCATCGAAGGTCTTGAAGGGGCCGGTAAAAGTACTGCGATTAAGCAAGTTATCGCGACCTTGGCACAGCATGGTATTCATGATCCAGCATCAACGCGAGAGCCTGGTGGTACACCTTTAGCAGAGCAAATGCGGGCACTGGTTAAAGAAGGGCATCCTGATGAGCCATTAACCGATATGGCTGAATTATTACTGCTTTATGCGGCACGTATTCAATTGGTTGATAACGTGATTAAACCTGCATTGAACCAAGGCCAGTGGGTTGTTGGCGACCGTCATGATATGTCATCCCAAGCATACCAAGGTGGCGGACGTGGTTTTGATAAAGCATTAATGGAAAATCTACGTGATACGGTACTGGGCGATTTTCGTCCTGATCTGACTATCTATATGGATATCGAGCCTGAACTGGGGTTACAACGTGCCCGTGGTCGTGGTGCGCTAGATCGTATCGAACAAATGAATGTCGATTTCTTCCATCGTGCGCGTGCGCGTTTTCTTGAATTATCAGAGAATCAACCAAACGTCATTATTATCGATGCAAGTCAGCGTTTAGAAAAAGTGACTGAAGATCTACAGTCTGCGCTGAATGCATGGTTGGAGCAGCAATAACATGTTGTATCCGTGGCAAGAATCGTTATGGCAGAATTGGCAACAGTTGTTAGAGCAAAAGCGGCTTCATCATGCCATTTTGTTGTTGGCGGTAAAAGGCAGTGGCCGTGATGTCCTCGCGCGCCAGTTAGCTAAAACCGTTTTATGTCAAAACAATGAAACAGAACCATGTGATGTTTGCCATAGCTGTAAATTATTTGAAGCTAACAGCCATCCTGATTTTCATGTTATTAAGCCTGAACAAGAAGGAAAACAAATCGGTGTTGATGCGGTTCGACAATGTAACCGCTGGGCAACGGAAACCTCTCACTTAAATGGTCAGCGTGTTATTTTAATTGAACATGCCGATGCAATGGGAGAAGCGGGCTCGAATGCGATTTTAAAAACGCTTGAAGAGCCACCGCAAGGTTGTCAGTTTATTCTAACGGCGCAAAGTTTAGATAGTTTATTACCGACTATTGTTAGTCGTTGTAATAAATGGCGTTTGCCAATACCTGCTGAGTCAAATGTAAAGCAGTGGGTTGAGCATAAATTAATGCAATCGATTAACGTTGAATTTATTCGCCTTAATAGTGGGGCGCCATTGTCAACGTTAGCGTTTGTTGAAAGTGGTATGAATATTCGTCATGCTAATTTGATCAAAGCTTTTGCCGAGTTTTTACAGCCACCAAATATTGGTATCTATGATGTTACCGCGATGTGTACTGCAGACGGTATTGTTACATTAAAATGGCTAAGCTATTTTTTAGTCGACTGTATTAAGTATCAGCAAGGTGTAAGCAATAGTTTTGTGCACAACGAATCTTTAGTGGCAGTACAACAGGTTGCTACACAGGTTTCGGGGGCTTTGTTACTTGAGCAGTCAAGAAAAATTAATACGCTATACCGTAAATTAGAGCAGCATACAGGATTGAATATTGAGCTGTTAGTTGTAGAGTGGCTAACTGGTTTTATTCAAGATTAAGCGTAGTATTGAGTTTTGTATTTATAGTCATATTCAGAGATAAAAGAGGAACGCCCGTGTTAGTTGATTCACATTGTCATCTCGACAAACTTGATTACGATAAGTTACATACAGGGA
Source organism: Photobacterium sp. GB-56 (assembly GCF_003026105.1). Lineage (GTDB taxonomy): Bacteria > Pseudomonadota > Gammaproteobacteria > Enterobacterales > Vibrionaceae > Photobacterium. The sequence continues at coordinate 96,497 of NZ_PYNW01000002.1, forward strand.
TTGATGATGTACTTAATAAAGCCAAAGAAAGAGGTGTAGAGTACTTTCTTTCTGTTGGTGTAACGTTGGCCGCTTTTCCTAAAATGATGGAAATGATCGCCCCTTACGAAAATATTTTTGCTTCTTGTGGTATTCACCCTTTAGATGTTGAGTCTGGTTATAACTACGAACAGTTTAAGGCTTTTGCGCAACATGAAAGAGTTGTGGCTATTGGTGAAACGGGGTTAGATTACCATTACCAGCCTGATACGGCAGAGCTTCAGCAAGAGATCTTTCGCCAACAGGTTCGTGTCGCGGTTGAATTGAATAAGCCACTTATTATCCATACTCGTATGGCACGTGAAGATACAATGCGTATTCTTCGTGAAGAAGGGGCTCAAAAATGTGGCGGTGTTTTACACTGTTTCACTGAATCGCTTGAAATGGCATTAGATGCGATTGAACTTGGTTTTTATATTTCGATTTCAGGGATTGTAACATTTAATACAGCAAGCGATCTGAAAAATGTGGTGAGCCAATTGCCACTGGATCGTTTGTTAGTTGAAACGGATTCACCGTTCCTTGCGCCAATGCCATACCGAGGTAAGCAAAATCAGCCTGCGTATACACGTGAAGTTGCTCAATATATTGCGTTGCTAAAAGGTGTTTCCGTTGAAGAGGTTGAACGAGCAACCACTGAAAATTTCTTTACGCTATTTCCTTTAGCGAAGAAATAACTTTGATAGATTGGTCGTGAAAAAAGAGAAGCGCTGGCTTCTCTTTTTTTTTGGTTAGAAGTGTTGGCGAGAGTAAATATATATAAATCGTTACTTTTAATTATTACAAAAGTAACAAAGGTAACTGAGTATATATTCAGCATAGAATGAAACGTAATTAATAGTACTTATATGGATATATAGAAGTAGGATATTTTATTGATTGATAAATATCACAGATCTTTTAATGATGACTATTGGTTAAAGCATTGTATCCATCCCGTTTTAAATTTGTCATTGAAACTTAATAAAAAGTGAATTTTTATCTTTACTATCAGCAATTTAATGCTTTTTCTTTAATTAATGTGATCAATGTTCTATATTTTTGATGTTATTTAAGTATATTCTGGCGAAAATGGGTAAAAACGCGCAATATTGATTATTGGGGGTAATGCTTTCAAGGAATGCTTTAATCAGTTTATTATTAGAAGATGCTAAAGATAAATTAATTAAAGCAGACAGCATTTATTATTGAATCCTAATTATACCAATTAAATTAATGAGTTATTACAGGTGTCTCTGTCGGTGTCAATGACATTCTGCAGTTATACATTTGGATATATCAAAGGGTAAAAAAATTATGTCGAATGGCAATAAGTCTTCAGCAGAGAAGATCCTTGAAGGAGTTGGTGGTGCAGGCAATATAAAATTTTTGTCTTGCTGCGCAACTCGCTTACGTTTTGAATTAAATGATAATTCTATTGTTGATAAAGCAGCATTAGATGCCATTCCTGATGTGATGGGGTGTATTCCTCAAAGCGGTGATCGCTACCAAATTGTTATCGGTGGTGGTGTTGCGACTATGCATAGCGCATTACAGCAACTGATGGAAAGTCAAACGGGTAGTGGTACAGCAAGCACGAATGAAGTGAAAGCTGATAATGCATCAAATGATGATATTAAAGCTTCTATGCGCTCTAGTGGTGTAAGAGGGAAAGTTGCTTGGGTTGATGGTTTTTTTGAATACCTTTCAGATTCGTTCCGTCCAATTTTAGGTATTTTATTAGGTGCGTCGTTAATTATTGCACTATGTGCAGTATTAGACGCCCTTCATATTGTTGACTTTAGAGGTGATAAGTCTGCAGGTTGGGTTTTTGTTGACTCAATGTGGCATACAGTATTTTACTTCTTGCCTATTATGGTTGCTTACAATGCCTCGAAAAAACTGAAGGTTGATCCTTGGTTGGGCGCTGCAATCATGGGCGCACTTATGACGCCTGATTTCCAAAAACTAACCTCACTTGCATCAACAACATCGATTAAAGATACGACCTTAGGGACTGTCTCTCATGTTGCCCATGTGTTTGGTTTACCAATGCAGCTTAATGATTATTCTGGTAACGTATTTGTACCGCTAATCATGGTTGCTGTATTAGCTGTGGTTTATCGCTTCCTGAAGAAGATTGTTCCAGATAATTTGCACATGGTATTTGTGCCGTTCTTATCTTTGATTATCATGATTCCGCTTACAGCGTTCCTAATTGGTCCTCTAGGTGTTTGGATTGGTACTTACTTAGGTCTTGGTTTAGCTTGGCTTAATACACATGCACCATTTGTGTTCGCGATTCTAATTCCATTACTGTACCCATTCCTTGTACCTCTTGGTCTTCACTGGCCTCTAAATGCATTGATGCTAATGAATATTCAAACATTGGGTTATGACTTCATTCAAGGTCCTATGGGTGTTTGGAACTTTGCATGTTTCGGTGCAACAGCGGGTGTGCTACTAATTTCATTACGTGAAAAAGATAAAACCATGCGTCAGACAGCTTCTGGTGCGTTAGCTGCTGGTTTATTCGGTGGTATTTCGGAGCCTTCACTATACGGTATACACTTACGATTTAAGAAAGTTTACTCACGTATGCTTCCTGGTTGTCTAGCTGGTGGTTTAACAATTGCAATTCTAGGTTCTCAATACGGTGGTATTAAAACTAAGGCGTTTGCATTTACTTCGTTACTAACCATCCCAGTATTCCACCCAATGTGGGTATATGCAGTATCAATTGCAGTGGCATTCATTGTGCCAATGCTACTTATTTTCTTCTTTGACTATCGTACTCCAGAAGAAAAAGCGGCTCATAAAGAATAAGTTTATTCTTATTCGTTGAATGCTCATAATCCCGTAATGAAAATTACGGGATTTTTTTTAACCGTTTTGAAATAATTAGGTGTTATTTCATTTAATTTAAAATTGTGATAAAGATCTGCACGTGAAATCGCTTAGCTATAAAGTGGACTGTATATCAAAAACAAGAACCTCTCAATCATCCACAACACTGGTATTTTTCTCATTTACATTACTTTTAATGAAAATAGTCGTTTAATCTCATTTTTACTTATAAGTAATCATATTAGGCTATTCTAATTAAAATAGGTGTGCGAAATACTCAACCCATATTAACTTATGCTAACGATAAATAGTTTTATTTACTTAACGAATGTTACATTGGTTACATAAGTTACTTTTTAGAGATTAATCTATTGGCATTAATAGATTGATTGGTTTAAAAGTTATTTATTATCAATTGGTTATTGGTTTGTTTCTGCTTTTTAATATATTTATTTTGATGTGATCGCCATTATATATTCTGAATCTTTCATCACTATCTTTTAGTAAATATGACAATCATCAAGTTATATTAATTATCGAAATTTATACTTATGCCGAAATAACAAAGAATGAATACTAACATTATGACTACGGGGGTATGTCGTTAGTGTTTATGTTATTTCAGGTAAATATAGTACTCAGGAGCTAAATGTTCACTATCACAATCAATTACCTCGGTAATTTGAGCTTGTCTCGTGTGAGTGTGCATTACTACGCTTATTGAATTAATAAAAATAATGGTTACAAAGACAAATAAAGTCTGAATTATTTTTGATACAAGTTTAGATCCCATATCGAGGAGATAAGGTAATGAAAGCCTTCTTTAGTAAACTATCGCAAGCAGTAATGCTACCGATAGCGCTATTACCAGCTGCTGGTATTATGCTTGGTCTTGGTGGTAGCTTTACCAACCAAAGCATGATTGATGCGTACAATATTGGTATTTTGCAAGACGGAACACTTTTAAATAGTTTCTTACAGGTTATGACTGCAGCGGGCGGTATCGTTTTTGCAAACCTACCATTAATGTTCGCATTAGCAATTGCGATTGGTTTTGCACGTGCTGAAAAAGGTGCAGCAGCACTCGCTGCAACAATTTCTTACTTGGTAATGAATGTTGCGATTGCGAAAACGCTTTCTGTTGCTGGCATGGTCGACACAACTAACAACACTGTTGTGTTAATGGGCAACCATTACGCGGGGGTGTTAGAAAACGTATTAGGCATTCAAAATACGCTAAGTATGGGTGTGTTTGGTGGTCTTATCGCTGGTGGTATTACTGTTATTCTGCATAATAAATACCATGATGTTAAGCTTCCTGAGTTCCTAGGCTTCTTTGGCGGTGCTCGCTTTGTTCCTATCGTTAGTGCGTTCTCTGCATTGTTCTACGGTATTGCGCTAGTATTTATTTGGCCTTACATCGGTGCAGCATTTGGTTCTATCGGGGCAACACTGGGTGAAATGACTGCATCTGGTCACGGTTATATTGCCTCTTTCATCTTCGGTATTATTGAACGTGCGCTTATCCCTGTTGGTCTACACCACGTATTCTACCTTCCACTATGGCAGACAGAGATTGGCGGTACTGTAGAAATTGCAGGTCATGTTTATAAAGGGACACAAAATATCTTCTTTGGCTCTTTAGCTAACGGTGATTATTCTCAGTTCTCTTCAACTAACTTCATGACAGGTAAATTCCCATTCATGATGTTTGGTCTACCTGCTGCTGCATACGCGATGTACACATTGGCAGATAAAGAGAATAAGAAAGAGGTTGGCGGTCTATTGTTCTCTGTTGCGCTAACAGCGTTCCTAACGGGTATTACCGAGCCGATTGAATTTACATTCCTTTTCCTATCTGCGCCGCTTTACTACTTTATTCACGTACCACTAGCTGGTCTATCGTTCATGATCATGGACTTGCTAAATGTGAAAGTGGGTATGACGTTCAGTGGTGGTTTCATTGACTTTGCACTGTTTGGTATGCTTCCTGGCCTAACCGGAACTGAAAACCACTGGTACTACATCCCACTACTAGGTTTAATTTATGGTCCTGTATACTTCTTGTTATTCCGCTGGTTTATTCTGAAGTTTGATATCAAGACACCGGGTCGTAAAGGGAGCGCTGTTGCGGTTGTACGTAAGAAAGATTACCAAGCAGCAAAAGCGAATGGTTCTGATGACAGCCAAATCGATGAAATGATCGAAGCGCTAGGCGGTAAAGATAACATCGTTGACGTTGATGCATGTATTACGCGTTTACGTATCACAGTTAAAGACGGTGAGCTTGTTAAAGATAATAAATACTGGACTGAGAACTTAGGTGCTAAAGGCTTAGTAAAAGTCGGTGGTACGGGTATCCAAGCTATCTACGGTGCACAAGCGGCTGGATTTAAAGCTCAAATCAATTCAAAACTTGGTAAGTAATTAGGCAATGAGCAGCTTTTCGTTGAAATACAGACGTGTCGGTACATTTATGATTGATATGGCTATCGTGCAGATGTTTGCAATGATCGTCAAAGATATCTTCCTTGCAGTGGTTGGTTATATTACCAATGGTGCAGGAGTATCGTTATCACTTAACGATACGATGGCGCTACCAGTATTGTTACTGTTAATTATCGGCATCATGGCTTTATTTATTGGTGTCTTTATGGGGTATCACTGGTTGTGTTATCGGTTACTCGGCACTTCACTATCACGTGCTTTGTTAAGTGTGAAAGTGATATCTAGCGATGATGAGCTGCTAACAAAGCAACGTTATTTAAAGCGTGAGTTTGATAAGATTTATCTATGTATTGCTACATTAGGATTATATCCCCTCTATGCTGGTGTGCAATATCTTACGTTTACCAATCCACCTTGGCATGACAAAAAAAATCATACAACAGTGGTAGAGCGATAAATAAAAACCGCAGTGAAAACTGCGGTTTTTTTTTATCACAGTTATAGTGATAAGAAGAATAAAATGAAAACGGGGACTAACAGGCTAAGAATAAAGCCACTGACAATAGCGATAGGTACACAGCGCACACCTCCTGTACTTTGAATGACGGGGAGGGTGAAATCCATAGCAGTTGCCCCAGCATAACCAATAGCTGTATTGGGATAACGATGGATAAGGAGTGGGATTAATATTAGCGCAAGTATTTCACGTAGTAGCTCGTTAAGAAAAGCGGCACCACCAAATACACTTCCTAAACCGTCGCCAATTAAAATACCCGTGAGAGAATACCAACCAAATCCCGATGCCATAGCCAAGCCATGGTTAAGTGGAATATCGAGAATAAATGCAGCGATGATCCCACCAAGAAAAGATGTGCTAATAATAACCGCAGCTATAATCATCCCTTTTTTATTGAGCACTATTTGTTTTAAGGTCATACCACTATTACGTAATTGGATGCCAATAAAAAACAGTAATAGTAATAAAATAGCTTCACTAGCTTGATCAACCCATGACAAATCGACATTGAGTAATAGACCTACGATCAACCCTGCTGCAACAACAAAAACCAATTTAACCGATTCCATCATCATTTTTGCCATCGGTAAATGATGGTGTCCATCAAACGTTTGTGTTGGCCATAAACGGTCTAAAAAAGGGAGTGCAGCAAGGTTACATACACTGATTGAGATGAAAAATGTCATGGTGTAGATAAGGATTTGGTTTAAGTTTTGGCTGAGATTATCTAGCGCAGCTAAGCTTAATCCCATTAATGTCAAAATGACCAAGACTAAGCGGCTAGTTTGAGCATTAATAAAATCGAGGTGCTTTTTATTATGAATAGGGATGAGGTAGCCAATAATAAGCGGCAAAAAGATAAGTAAAATCCCAGACAACATATTAGTCCTTAAATATATTCAGAGGGTGAGTAATTTATTTGCTAGAGGATTTGGTTCAATAACACAAAATAACCAGCAATAATGAATTCATTTATTTATATTTTTAACAGAAAGTGAATGTAACACAGCGATAAAGAAGGAGTATATAGGCAAGTGGGGGGCTTATAGATGGATGTTTCCCCTTCTTTTTAAGTAAGAAAAAAGAAGGGGGTGGGGATTAGGTCAGAATCCACTTTCACGAACGATGTTTTTCACTCGTTGATTAAATTCGTGAGTAGGTAAATTAGTCAATTCATACATAACTTCAGCTCCTACAAGGTCAAGCTCAACATCATTTTCGTCGATAGCATCATCGTTATTCTTAAATAATAATAAATGGTGTGCCATACGGGCGATATCAAGATAACTCAACGTATCGTTATTCTCTCCATAAGGCTGTCGTTTATTAGAGGCGATTTCAAGATAATCATTATCAAATCCCCATTCTTTTAATACGATCAAACTTGTTTTCATGCAGGTTTCTTTGAAAATATATTTGGCAATATCGATATCGAGGTAATTATCGTTTTCAATATAATTAAGATATTCGTAGATTAAACTAAAGATACCAATATCAGCGAGCAAGCCTGTTAATAACGCTTTTTCTGGTTCTATTTTTAAGGGGGTGTCACTGTGCTTTATCAAGCTTTGACAAATCAGAGCCATCGTACCTGCAAATTGGCGTGAGCGAATCGCACTTTGGCTGAGCAGTTGATTACACGCGAAGTTTTCAGTTTTTACTTTTCGTAATTCGGCAACTGCTTGAGCGGTGGCGATATCACGGACCCGTAACAATCCAAGGCGAGAGACCGCAGTAAGAAGATCGTTACAGACAACATTACGGCGGTTAAATAATACCGTATTAGATGTTCGAATAATGGTAGCGGTTAAAACGGGATCATCAAGTAGTAAATCAGCCACGTCATGAATGGTGCTTTCATCATCATTACATAACTGATGTAGCTTCATTAGCACATCAGGGATTGGAGGAAGCTCCAGCTTATTTTGCTGCGCAGATTGTTTTACTAAGTTACAAAACTCAGATTCCAACGCTTTTATTTGATGATCACGGCTATGTTTTAACCAAAAAAAAGATAAATGCGACATGTAAAACTAATCTTATAAAGTAATAATCAAATTCTATCGTTTCATAGCCTTATCGAGTAGTTTATCACGTAATTTATTTGAAGTGAGTAGGTTATAAATTAATAAAGAACTGATATTAATCCCACTAATGGTTTAAATTTTTATCTTGAAGTAACTTTATTAAAAAACGAATGGCCAGATTAGGCGTTTTTTGATGAATCAGCATTTGCTTATATTTTACTTCTATTGGTAGAACTTCTAACCAGCGTTGACAGACCCACGTCATATCATCAAACAATGGTGTTGGATATAAATTTTCCATTTCTGGTTGAGAAGAATAAAGTTGCTTTAATCGTTGAGCTAAACACTGGTTACTCGTTGTCGTTTTAGAGGGGGCCCAAGTGCTAACAGGCATACATTCAGCAACCAAAAGCTTATCATCCTCAATCTTAATTTGTTCTATTTTTAGAAGATCGATACCTTCTACCGTAATACCCAATAAATCGCCTTCGAGTCGGTTGAAGTCAATAATTTTAACGTGCGTACTTAATGCAGGAACATCTTTAATTTCACTGTGCTCACGTTCGTTATCTATCATTGCCATGACAAACCCTTTTTTAGAAATAAGGGCTTCTTTCACCATACGAATATGACGAGCTTGTGCAATTTTTAGTTGTGTCCTTCCATCGGGAAGAATGTGGTTTGCATATGGGAACAATGGGATTTTTTTCATATCTCCAGAGCATACTCTTTTTGCTGTAAATACCTTAAAGATAGTCGGTGCTGATAATAATGATGATAGATATGCAATTCATTATTGATTCTTGCGTGATAAATGCTGCAAATCTAGTTTGATTACATTATTTTGCGACAAAAAATATGCGAGTAATCTCATCTTTGGCTGCTGCTTATTTAATCTACAATGCTTAAGAGCATACAATTGCTCTGTCGAATAATTAACAATCTAATCTATTGTTTGGCTAGGTTATTTGACGTGTTTGGAATAATTGATTATCACCACATTATGGAGAATTAGTTGTGACATCACCAAAGGAAGATTATTTAAATTATTTAAACAAATTCGGAGAACAAGAAAAACGATCCATGTTTGGTGGAACTGGAGTATTTATAGACGGTGCGATGTTTGCGATAGTTACACCGGCGTCTATGTATATTCGAGGTGGCGAAAAACTGGATCCTGAGTTAATAATGTTAGGTTGTGCGAAATTTAAACATATAAAGAAAAGCAAAACGGCAACAGTTAATTATTACGAAATAAGAGATCTTTTTGAAAAAGATCCGCAGGTTTGTAATCAATTGGTCGCTAAATCGATTGAGTTTTCATGTAAAGATAAGGCATTTAAACAGTCTGGTGCGAATAAACGTTTACGTGATTTACCCAATATGCGATTAACGCTTGAAAGAATGGTGAAACGAACGGGTGTATTAGATGTATCTACTTTTCTAGAGTTGGGTGCAGTCAATGTTTATCGCAAAGTATGCGAACACCATGGAGAAGAAGTCAATCGTAATTTGTTATGGATTTTTGCTGGTGCTGTCAAAGGATGTCACTGGCAGTTATTAACTGACGAGTATAAATCAGGCTTGCTTGAGCAATACCGTAGTACAACTAATTAATTGACGTTATTCGGGGAGTAGTATTTATAGCTGAGCCCCGATCATTTTCTTGTTATGCTTGCTACTAGATTTTTAATGTGGCGGTATTATGCAACTTTCTAACCTTTCTGGTTCTGTACTTTCAGGTTTACACTGTTTTCTTATCGCAGCTGAACAAATGAGCTTCACACGTGCTGCTGAAGTTCTATTTTTAACTCAAAGTGCAGTTAGCCATAAAATTAAAAACCTTGAAGAAGCATTAGGCGTCCAGCTGTTTATTCGCCAGCCCCGCAAGCTCATCCTCACAGATGAGGGATTTCGTTTAAAACAAGTGCTAGCTGCGAACTTTGGCGATATTGCACACGAAATACGTGATTTGAAAAATGTTGAGTTAAGCGGCGATATAAATATTTCTGTACCCCCAACGTTTGCTCAAACTTGGTTATTACCCCGCTTAAAATCCTTTATAGATCTTTATCCCATGCTACGTATTCATTTGCGAACCCGTAATGAACTTGTTGATTTTCAAACGGAAAGTTTTGATTGCGCGATTTATTTTGGTAAAGGGGAATATCAAGGTTTGCATTCGTGTAAATTAATGGATGAAGCGATGCAGCCCGTTTGTAGCCATGATTATGCTATTACAAATGATCTTTATGATAACCCTGAAGGTTTAATGCAATGTTTATTACTCCATGATGCTGCGCCGTGGGCTAGAGCTGGGCGGAATGATGAATGGCAGCTATGGGCTGAGCAATACGGTACGCAATTACCTGAATCGGAATGTACATTTGATCGTTCCGATTTGGCTTTACAAGCGGCTGAATGCGGGATCGGTGTTGCCATGGGGAGGCACTCATTTATTGCTGAAAGGTTAGTGGAAAAACGGCTAGTTACACCTTTTGATATGATGGCACCTTCACCTTTTAGTTATTATGTCGTGTGTCGACATAACATGCAAAATACCCCTAAAATAAAAGCTTTTAGTGATTGGTTATTCAGTGAGATTGGTTAAGATCATCTAAATATTCTTTATTTAAATCAATTTCATAAATAAAAATGCCGCTAAATTTTTATATTTAGCGGCATTATTTATTAATCTAACACTTCATTTCCTGATACTTTACCTTGATCAAAATCAGACAGATTTTGCAGCGTAGTTTCAGCAATATTGCCCAAAGCTTCTTCTGTTAAAAAGGCTTGGTGTCCAGTGAAAAGTACGTTGTGGCAAGATGATAAACGACGAAATACATCATCTTGAATCACATCATTCGACTTATCTTGGAAGAATAAATCTTTCTCATTTTCATATACATCGACACCCAACGCACCAATACGTTGTGATTTTAACGCTTCAATAGCATCACTTGATTTAATTAAACCACCACGACTGGTATTAATGATCATTACGCCATCTTTCATTTTGTCAAAGGCGTGTTGATTTAACATATGATAGTTTTCCTTCGACATCGGACAGTGCAGAGTAATTACATCCGATAAACGATAGATTTCATCAAGGCTAGTATAAGTTACCCCTAATTCAATCGCAGCAGGATTTGGGTATGGGTCAAAGGCTAGAATATTCATGCCAAAGCCTTTTAAAATACGAATCGTTGCTAAGCCAATTTTCCCCGTACCCACAACACCAACGGTTTTACCGTGGAAGTTATAACCTGTTAGGCCATCAAGCGAAAAATTGGCATCACGCGTGCGTTGATAAGCACGATGAATATGGCGATTAAGGCTCAACATTAAGCCCAAGGTATGTTCCGCAATAGACTCGGGTGAATAAGCGGGAACACGTACAATTTGTAGCCCTAACTTTTTGGCTTCCTCTAAATCAACAAGATCGTAGCCTGCACAGCGCATCGCAATGACTTTAACCCCTTGTTTCGCTAAACACTTTAAGACTGGCGCACTAAGATCATCATTAACAAATGCACAAACAGCATCAAACCCTTCACTCATTTTCGCTGTTTGTAGATTCAGCGGGAAATCGAAGTAAGTAATATCATGGCTAAAGGATTTATTTACTTTAGAAAAAGATTCTTGGTCGTACTTTTTTGAGCTAAATAGAGCTATTTTCATAAGACTAAATTACCTTATTTATTCATTATTATATTCTGTGCTGTTAATACCATATCAAAATACTCTGGTATTGATAGGAAAAGTATCAAAAATAGACATTGCAAGGATGATCTGTTTTTTTCGTTATCAGTGAGTTCTAGTTGACGTCAACCCTTTAAAAAGTTGATGATATAGTCATATGTTTGCACTTAAATTTATTAATTAGGATTCAATATGTTGTTGAAGAACGTTGCAGCAGGAGCGGGTGCGGTTGCCGTGATCCTTTGTTGGCCATTAGCCACAGGACAAATAGGTCAAAGTTTATATATGGGGGCGATTAAAAATTATCACAGCCCTTATATGACCATTACGAATCAAAGTTTTGAACGCGGTTATCTTTCTTCTGATGCAGTTTCTCGTATTGAATTAAAAGATAGCTTAAAAGCAACATTTGAAGAAGAAGGCTTACCCACCACGTGGTTAGTTAAGCATCATATTCAAAACGGATTTTTAGGCGTTAAGTCGAGCAGTGAATTAGAAATTGATAAACAAGTCGCGCCGTTGATCAGTAGTATTTGGGGCAAAAATGTTCAACCGGTAACCTTAGTGACAGACTCCTCTTTAACGGGAAATACCGATTTTACGATGACGATTAATCCGATTAATTATAATCAGTCTGGCGCATTTGTAAAAAGCCAAGCTTTTGTGTTGACGGGGAGTGCAAATGCGGATGGTGCAGGTGATTTCAACTATACGTTACCCTCTTTAGATGTGAAAACTGATAGTGGCGAAACTATGCAAGTGAATACCTTTGCAGGTCAAGGTAGTGGTCAAATGCAGGGTAGTTTCTGGATTGGTGATCAGACATTCAATTTAGGTAAAGCAAATTTCGCATCGGCAGATAATCAGCATCATGTTGAGTTAGAAGGCATGAGTGTGATGATGAAAAATGCGTTAAGTCAGCCGAAAGATGAAAAAACACCGACAGACGAAACACAGCAAGTAACGAATACGAATAATATTTCAATTAAGAAAATTGTGACCCTTGATGGTCAGCAATATACAGATTTCAATTTTGCACTGGCATTGAAAGATCTTAACTATAAAGCGATTAGTCGTTTAGCTGTTATGGAAGAGTCTACAACAGCAGAGCAGCAACAAGCGCAGATGCAAGATGCAATGCTTGCTCTAGATTTATTAGTCGCTAAAGGTGCTACTGTTGATTTATCTGATCTCAGCATGATGACCGATCAAGGCAAAGTGAATGCCTCTCTTTTACTTGAGCTTAAACCGGGCTTAGCACGTGCGTCTGAAAACTTAGCTGCATTACCAAATAAATTGGTGGGTAACATTAATATCTCAATGCCAAAAGCTTTTGTGTCTAATGAACCACAGCTTGCAGCGAAAGTGCCAGAGTTACTGCAACAGAAGATTATTACAGAAGATCAAAATAGCTATAAATTAACTGTAAAAGTGGAAGGCTCACAGCTTGTCTTTGGTTCAGGCTTGAAAATCCCGCTAGCAATGCTGTCTATGCTGATGATGCATTAATCAGAAACATTGGCTTAATGTGAAAGCGTCTCTAATTTTGAGGCGCTTTTTTGTATCAATGTATTAATTATGAGTCAAATACCCTTAACCGTTGATAAAAATATAAATTCTAATTTAGTAAATTTGAAGAAATAGACTTAACTTTAATAAGGGACAGGTTTTTAGCTATCAACAATAACCATAAAGCTTGTCAGGTGAATATACTCAAAGGTAATTTGGGGGATACATGGAATCATTAAAAGTAAAAGATTATATGAACGTCCGCCCAGTGACATTCAGTGAATCAATGTCATTATCTGTAGCGCTAGACAAGTTGTTGACAGCAAAGCAAATTGGTGGGCCTGTTATCAATGAATACAAGCAGGTTATCGGTTTTTTATCTGAACAAGATATGATCCATACATTATTGAAAGTCGGTTATCACTGCCAAGACTCTCATACTGTCAAAGATTGTATGCGAGATGATGTATTAACGGTATCAAGTGATGATTCAATTATTGAGTTAGCACAAATTATGACGGGGCAAAAACCTAAGATTTATCCCGTGGTTGATAATGGGCAATTACTGGGTGTGATAACCCGTCGTGATGTACTTACCGCTATCAGTACTCAAATAGGGGATAGCTTTAAACATCCACTTTAATGCTATATATTTAAGTATTATTCGATTATGTAGAGGCGCTAATTAGCGCCTTTATTTTTTTGGTTGTAAATATGGATATTCGAGCCGTTTTATAAGGTATAGAGGTTTTAGTGAAACAGCACTCATCAACAGAAATAACAGAAAACCAACAAGCTAAATTTGTTACAGGCTCACCAATGCGTCACATTGTTGTGATGTCTGGAACGGGTGCAATCGGCTTGATGGCGCTGTTTTTGGTTGATTTATTAGATATGTTTTTCATTAGCCTGTTGGGTGAAGTGGAACTGGCAGCGGCTATTGGTTTTGCTGGTACGTTAGTCTTCTTTTCTACCTCTATATCGATAGGGACATCCATTGCAGCTGGCGCACTTGTCTCGCGCGCTTTAGGTAAAAACGATCGAGAACAAGCCAAAAGTATGGCGACAAATGTGATGTTGTTTGCTGTCTTTATTAGCATTGTAATGGTTGCAGCGATGCTGTGGAATTTGCCCTTATTACTTGATGCAATTGGCGCAAAAGGATATGTCGCAGAAGCCGCTAGCCAGTATCTGGTTATTCTACTGCCAAGCGCACCGTTAATGGCGGTATCTATGGCGGCAGGCGCTGCAATGCGTGGTGTGGGTGATGCTCGTCGTTCAATGATGGCAACGCTGATTGGTGGTGGTGTTAATGCAGTACTTGATCCATTATTTATTTTTGGATTTTCAATGGGGATGCAAGGGGCTGCGATATCTTCAGTTATTGCGCGCCTAGCTGTGACCCTTTTCTCGTTATATGTTGTAATTTATAAACATCAATTATTAGCAAAACCTGATTTTTCTCAGTTTAAACTAGCGATGCCAACCATTGCTAAAATTGCGTTTCCTGCCATCTTAACTAATACTGCGACGCCTATCGGTAATGCGGTCGTTACCAGTAATATCGCGCAATTTGGCGAGAGCTTTGTGGCAGGTTATGCCGTTATTGGGCGTATTATGCCAGTTTGCTTTGCTTTAATCTTTTCGTTATCAGGTGCCGTTGGCCCTATCATTGGGCAAAACTTTGGTGCGGAACGCTGGGATCGTATTCAACAAATTCTACGTGATGCAATGCTCTTTACGGCGATATATTGCGTTTTCGTGTCTATCGTTTTATGGCTAGGGCAAAACCAGCTCATTGCTATCTTTAGTTTAACGGGAGATGCCGCAGAAATTGTTGGTGTGTTCTGTACCTTCATCGCGGTGACCTTTATTTTTAATGGCGCACTCTTTGTTGCCAATGCGGCATTTAATAACCTTAATCGCCCTACATGGTCAACGGCATTGAACATGGGGAAAGCAACAATAGGTACGATCCCGTTTGTACTTATTGGCGGACACCTTGCAGGTGCGAGCGGGGTGTTAATCGGTCAAGCGGTTGGCTCTGTTGTCTTTGGTTTACTGGGTTTTTACTTGGTATTAAAACAAGTGAAGAAAATGGGTTTAGCGCATGAACATCAAGACGTGGCCGATAATGAAATATTAACGCCATCTGTGCCAGTGACACCGTTCTGCTCATCTCGTACATATATGGGAACCGAAGGGGTACTGGAAGAAGCACTGAATAGTGAGCACCTCGACGATGATGTAAAAGCTGAAAAAAACAAATAATAAATATGCTCTGAATTACCATATTAATAGTATCTGTGATTCAGGGCATAGTTTATGTATCTTCTTGTTTGATTAGGGCTATAAAACGTCGCATCTAGCCGTTGAATTTTCTGTAAGAAAACTTTAATTTCATCGCTTTATTGATCTAACGCTGTGAAATTAACCGATTAGCATTACAAAATAACCTTGCATCTAATCAGGGTGTTATATCGAGATGTTCAATCTTTATCTCGCAAAGTTACAAAGAATAGCATCTTGATTAAGACACTCAACTTCATCTTTTATATTCGGAATAAAAAAGGTGATGGCGTAGTTATTGTTAAGGGAATAATGCTATATGCGTCAAAGTCTTCGTTACATCATACCGATTTTACTGCCTTTAATTATTTTATTATTACCGGCTTCTGCGTTTCCCATTGAAGGGTTAACTGTGATTCAGCAACGGGTTATTGCTATCTTTCTATTAGCAGCACTGTGTTGGGTGCTCGAACCTATCCCCATTTATGCTACCTCTGTTGTGATCATTGTTTTAGAGCTGTTATTACTTTCAAATAAAGGACTATATCAGTTTCGTATTGATCATGGTCAGCCACACTTTGGTGAGTTACTGGATTACAACGCCATTATGGCTACCTTTGCTAGCCCAATCATCATGTTGTTTTTGGGGGGCTTCTTCCTTGCAATGGCGGCAACTAAATACCGTTTAGATGTAAACTTAGCGCGAGTATTACTTAAGCCGTTTGGACATCAACCTAAATATGTGATGTTTGGTTTAATGCTAATCACTGCCACTTTCTCAATGTTCATGTCAAATACCGCCACGACAGCGATGATGCTTTCTATATTAGCGCCAGTCATTGCACTTTTTGGATCGAAAGATCCGGGTAAAATTGCGTTTGCATTATGTGTACCTGTTGCTGCCAATATTGGTGGCATTGGTACCCCAATTGGTACACCGCCAAATGCGATTGCACTTAAATACCTATCAGAAGATAACATGATCACTTTTGGCGAGTGGATGTTTTTTGGCGTGCCATTTGTTGCGGTTTTATTGGTTTTTTCATGGTTTTTAATTAATGCAATTTATCCAGCAAAACAGGACAAAATTGAATTAACGATCCAAGGTAAGTTTCTTAAAACACCAAAAGCAATAACGGTTTACATCACTTTTGCATTAACGATAGTACTTTGGTTAATGGGATCAGTACATGGTATGAACTCGTATACTGTGGCACTTATTCCTGTCGCTATTTTCTCGTTAACCGGCATTATCAATAAAGAAGATTTGAAAAAGATTTCTTGGGATGTGCTGTGGTTAGTCTCTGGCGGTATTGCGCTGGGTTTAGCACTTGATAAAACGGGGCTGGCTCAACTGGTGGTCAATAGCATTCCGTTTGATAGCTTCTCGCCGTACTTGGTGCTGGTGGGCGCGGCGATGTTATGTTTAGTGATGGCGAATTTTATGTCTCATACCGCAACTGCGAATTTACTGATGCCTATTATGGCTGCACTGGGTATGTCCATGTCGTCGTTGGTACCACTTGGTGGTGAAGTAACATTAATTCTTGTGGTGACGTTCGCGGCCTCTTTGGGTATGTCGCTACCAATTAGTACGCCGCCCAACGCATTAGCTCATGCAACGGGGCATGTTGAAAGTAATCAAATGGCAAAAGTAGGGGTGATTATTGGTGTCGTCGGTGTCGCACTTAGCTTTGCTATGATTGGGTTATTGCATGTGATTGGCCATATTTAAGCATTAATGCTATTGCCTATAGACAAGGACACGTTCATGGTTCAACCAAAAGCCTTAAAGCGGATTATTGATACGTATTTTCGCGATTCTGCGCGTACGATGTCTGTTACATCAGGTACGCATGTGCTGCGCCAGAATGACTATAACGACAAACTTTACTGGGTAAAAAGTGGTGAATTGTCTGGGTATCTTAAAAATAAAGAGAATGGCTTAAGTGCAAAAGTGTTTGTCGTCAAAGAAGGCATGTTCTTTGGCGTGCATAGTTTTTTTGCGCAAACATTAATGGCATCAACGACGGTGGTCGCAGAAAAAGACAGTGAAATTGCTTGGATTGATTTGCTAACCCCAGTGGAAGATCCAGAAACATATGGCTCTATGACTGAGCAGTTTATGCCTGTCATGGTTCATGAACTTGCTCGTCGACAAATGCTTACTGGTATGGAAGCGCTTGAAAAAGAAAAAGCACTGCAAAAGCTTTATGCGACTGAACAGATGACAACTCTTGGACAACTTGCGGCGGGTATTGCCCATGAACTGAATAATGCGATAGGCGTTCTCAGTAGCAAAACAGAAAATCTTCAAACCAATATTATTGATTCTATTTCAACAAGCAAACCCGAGATGCTTGAATTTATGCTCCAAGGAATTAACGTTGGGCAGACCACAGGATCGCAACAGGTACGAGAACGAGCAAAGGCGTTAATCAAGCAACATAATTTGACTCGTGAGCAAGCAAAAACATTAGCGAAAGCTATTCCGCAAGGTGATGTTCCTAAGCAATGGTTCACTCAGCTAGATGAAGCATTACGCTATTGGGATTATGGACGTGATTTACGCGATATGCGCTTAGCGGCTAAACATTCTGCCAGTATCGTCAAGTCGGTAAAGCAATTAGGGGGCAGCGATCATGTGCGGCAAAACGATGTTGATATCAATGAAACCTTACACAAATCGCTAGCTTTACTACAAAGCAATCTACGCCCTGTTGAAGTGGTATTGCGCCCCGCAGTCTTGCCACCGATTAATGCGAGTTCAACAGAGTTAGTGCAGGTATGGATTAATCTGATTAAAAATGCCTGTGATGCTATGGAGAATACAGCATCACCGAAAATTGAAATTGTGACTCGACATGTAAAGCAAAAAATCTTAGTCACTATTACTAATAATGGGCCGATGATTGATGAGCCGACACGACGAAAAATATTTCAACCTAATTTTACGACCAAAAAAGGGGGATTATCGTTTGGCTTAGGTTTGGGCTTATCAATTGTACAACGGATCATACAAAGTTATGACGGTACGGTCGTGGTTAAAAGTGATGAAGAACGCACCACGTTTAGGATCAAGTTACCGACACTCTAAGGGATGAGTTATGGAAAAAATAGTCGTTATCTGTGTTGATGATCAACCAGAAGTGTTAAATGCGGTATTAAAAGATCTGTCACCATTACAATCGGCTTTTATGATAGAAGAGTGTGATTCTGGTGATGAAGCCTTAGTTTTGATGGATGAGTTAGATGCAGAAGGGCATTATATTGGTGTCGTTATTTCAGATCATATCATGCCGGGTAAAAATGGCGTAGAGCTACTGACTGATGTGACCCACGATAGCCGTTTTATCAAAACTAAAAAAGTATTACTGACAGGGCAAGCAACTCATCAAGATACTATTGCCGCGATTAACCAAGCACGTATTGAAAGTTACTTTGACAAGCCGTGGGATGCAGACTCGTTGGTTAATTGCGTTAGAACATTGCTTACGGAATACATTTTCGATATGGGGTTCGATTACCAAGCCTGGGGTGAGGTGTTAGACAACACAACGGTACTACGTCGATTACGTTAGGTATGCGTAGTAGAAATTGATTGCCAAAGCCAAACGATAAAAGTTTGGCTTTTTTTATTGACCTTAGACATTACTCCAAGGTTTATATTAGTTACAGATAATCAAAGCACTCAAGGAGAATGATTATGTGTGCTCAATGTAATAATAAAAAAATGCATGTTCATGCTGCAAAACCAACGGCAGTAACCAAAGCCACAGTGACAGTTGAATCTTGTGAGTCAGCGACATGCTGTTCATCAACCCCTTCTGAGAGTGTGCAAAAACACACCGAAGGGTGTGGTGAATCTGATACCGACGGCCCTGCTTCCTGCTGCTCATCTAAAAGTGACACAGCACTTAACGCTGCAAAACTATCAGCAATAGATGCCATCCATCCAAATAAAAAACCATCAACCTTTACAGTATCTTCTATTGGTCCATCAGACACTGAAATCGCTTCTCAACACGCGCACGTAGAGTCAGAGCACCAGCATTCAGGACATGACGACTCAAGTCATTCATCTTCAGTAAAAAGTTGTTGTTCAACGTCAACCTCATCAAAAGAACAAGATCAAGCGATTGAAGCGTCTTTAGCACAATCGGCTCATGGTCAAACATTTAGCTGGAAAGTGATTGGCATGGATTGTCCAAGCTGCGCGGCTAAATTGGAAAAATCAATTTCAAGTCTTGCTGAAGTTGAAACGGCAAAAGTGATGTTTGCGACGGAAAAGCTCATCGTCAACATGCAAGCCAATCAGCAAGCTGATAACAATAAATTAAAAAAACAGATTGAAGATAAAGCACAGGCAACGGGTTTTACCTTAGTTTCTAATGCTGCTGCGGCTGAAGCGTTACCAAAAAAATCATTTATTCAAGAACACTTAGAAGTCCTTGTGATTGCGGCAATGATGATTGCCTCTTTCTTAATTGATAAAGTGTCACATTCATGGGGTTTAGCGGCATTTACTTTAACCACAATTGTTGGCTTAGTACCGATTGTGAAAAAAGCCATTAGCTTAGGTAAATCAGGTTCACCATTCTCGATTGAAACCCTAATGAGTATTGCGGCTATTGGTGCATTGTACTTAGGGGAAACCGCAGAAGCGGCAATGGTGATTTTACTGTTTTTAATTGGTGAGCAATTAGAAGGGTATGCCGCATCACGTGCACGAAGTGGTGTAAAAGCGTTAATGGACTTGGTGCCTGAAGATGCCAATGTTGTGCTGCCAAACGGTGAGAAGAAAAAAGTTCCAGCAAGCGAATTAAAACCTGGTGATGTGATTGAAGTTGTACCCGGCGAGCGTTTACCTGCTGACGGCCAAGTTTTAGATGTGGTTGCGAGTTTTGATGAAAGCGCACTAACAGGGGAATCTGTGCCTGTTGAAAGAACACCGGGCCAGAAAGTCATGGCTGGTAGCATGGCATCAGACAAAGTTGTTCGATTAACGATTGTCTCTGCGCAAGGTGAAAATGCGATCGACCGTATTCTTCATCTCATTGAAGATGCAGAATCACGTAAAGCACCGCTCGAACGTTTTATTGATAAATTCAGCCGCTGGTACACTCCAGCAATGATGCTATTAGCAACACTTGTTATCATTATTCCGCCGCTTGTATTTGGTCAATCATGGGATGAGTGGATTTATAAAGGTCTAGCACTATTACTTATTGCCTGTCCTTGTGCACTTGTTATTTCAACGCCAGCAGCGATCACTTCAGGTTTAGCGGCAGCAGCGCGTCGCGGTGCATTAATCAAAGGTGGTGCAGCATTAGAACAGCTTGGTCATGTTGAAACTGTCGCGTTTGATAAAACAGGTACGCTAACGGAAGGTAAACCTGTCGTGACGGATTTAATTAGCTGGGATAACAATCCCGATCAATTATTACGTCAAGCAGCCGCTGTTGAATCCGGTTCGTTACACCCACTAGCAACGGCTGTGGTTAACCTTGCTCGAGAAAAATCATTATCTGTTGTTGAAGCAGAAAATCGTGAAGCACTAGCTGGCCGCGGTATTCAAGGTGTTACCGAAGGCGATAACTTTATGTTATGTGCTGCCGATCGCCTACCAGAGCACATTGTGCTAACGGATAACCAGCAACAGCAAGCGTTAGATCTAGAAAGCGAAGGGAAAACGCTGGTGGTTGCCGTTCGTAATCAGCAAGCGGTGGGTTTAGTTGCATGGCGTGATAATTTACGCAGTGATGCTTTAGAAGCGATCACTAAGCTGAAAAGCATTGGCGTGAACTCAGTGATGCTGACGGGTGATAACCCACGAGCAGCAGCTGCGATTGCTAAAGAAATTAATATTGATTTTCGTGCAGGGCTATTACCTGAAGATAAAGTGACAGAAGTACGCAAGTTAAGTGAGCTACATTCTGTTGCCATGGTGGGTGATGGTATTAACGATGCACCAGCAATGAAAACAGCAACAATTGGTGTGGCGATGGGCGGTGGTACAGATGTAGCATTAGAAACTGCCGATGCAGCAATTACCCATAACCGAGTTTCAGAATTGCCAGTGATGATTGAATTGTCTCGTGCGACATTGAGTAATATTCGTCAAAACATCAGCTTAGCATTAGGTTTAAAAGCGGTGTTCCTTGTTACAACCTTATTTGGTTTTACAGGGCTTTGGGTTGCAGTACTTGCAGACAGTGGCGCAACAGCGTTAGTAACACTGAATGCATTACGTTTATTACGCTTTAAACCGCAAAGCGAAAAGTAAAAACTAATCGCTCTGAGCATTAGTGATTAGTGATTAGTCTAAACGGCATGATACGAACAATGATGTATTGTTTATCATGCCGTTTTTTTTCGCTATAAGGCAGGTAAACAGAGTAAAGAGTACATGCGCGAGAAAACGAATTTTTGTGATTCCGGCAATAAGATATCGTTTTCGCGTGATTAATATCAGACTTTTATGTAACATATTTTTCAATTGCTTTTTATTGGTGTGACCATGCTCACTAAAAGTAATTGAATCATTGGTTATTGTTACCACATGTTTTTGATAGAGCATGTTGCAGTATGTTTGACTCTTTCTATCAAAAAATTGATTAAAATAGTAATAACTCATAAGAATCACTCTGAACCTACAACAGAGCTGTTTAAATTAAAGGGTAACATTATGTCTGATAATAAAGTCTTCCACTTAGGTGTTAATAAAGCTGATCTTAATGGTGCAGAATTAGCGATTATTCCCGGTGATCCAGCACGTGTTGAGAAAATTGCAAACTTAATGGATAACCCTGAGTTTTTAGCAAGCTCTCGTGAGTACACTGTATTTCGCGCTAAATTAGACGGTAAATCAGTGGTTGTGTGTTCAACGGGTATCGGTGGTCCATCAACCTCTATTGCTGTTGAAGAATTAGCACAGTTAGGTGTAACCACTTTCCTACGTGTAGGTACAACAGGCGCAATTCAGCCTAACATTAACCCAGGCGATATGATTGTAACGACAGGCTCAGTGCGTTTAGATGGTGCAAGTCTGCACTTCGCCCCTATGGAATTCCCAGCTGTTGCTGATTTTGGTGTTGCAACGGCAATGAAGCAAGCATGTGATGATGAGCATGCTGTAGTACACACGGGTGTAACAGCATCAAGTGATACATTCTACCCAGGTCAAGAGCGTTACGACACATTCTCAGGTCGCGTAGTTCGTCGTTTCCAAGGCTCAATGAAAGAGTGGCAAGAAATGGGCGTGCTTAACTTTGAAATGGAGTCAGCAACACTATTAACCATGTGTGCAAGCTCTGGTTTACGTGCAGGTTGTGTCGCAGGTGTTATTATTAACCGTACACAAAAAGAGATCCCTGATCACGCAACGCTAAAAGAAACTGAAGCGAAATCAATTAAGATCGTGGTAGAAGCGGCACGTAAAATGCTGGCTGAATAAGATTTAAGTCTTAAAGTGTTATATTAGAAAGCCGCTCTTAGGAGCGGCTTTTTTATTTTCAATAATACTGTCATGAATAAAAAGGTTTAAATAAATAGGTTTGTGACATGACCAGTAAATTACTTTTAGATTAAACGGCAAAGTCTAGAGAGATATAAAAAGTATCAAGTTGCGACATATTACGCTCTTTCCAAACACTTCTTGTATCATGAACTCTGTACCCCAATTCAGTATTAAAGTTCTTATTGATTCGATAATTAATCCCTGTTTGCGCGCCTAAAATAAGATCATCTTTGCTCGATTCTGCAATTTGTATTCCTGAGCTGGCTCCAATAAAGAAACGCCAATTCTTACTATTAGTTAGCGGTATAAAGTAATCATAAGAAGCGACAAAATTGTATGCATCCTTTTGAAATTCCAGGTAGCTGTATAGTCTATGATAATCGTTAAAGTTAGCACCGATCCTTACACTTGGATTAAATTCCCAACGATTATTGATACTACTGACACCGTCATTGATACCGACACCAATAAAGGCTTGTGGCTCTGAGGCCTGGGCAGACAGACTGGCAAATAAGCCAAATAATACAGGTGCAAATTTTAATTTCATTTATCCTCCAAATTGTTTCGTGGACAATACATTATTCTCTAAAGGGATGTTGTAGGTTTCTGTAAGATAATGTTAATGCGATGAATTTCAGAACAGTATTTAGATTGTTTAACTACTTGTTATTTCAGGTAACCTTGTAATCGTTCGCTTTTATCGTGTTATCTGGATTGATTCGGTAGTATTAAATATTCGTTTGACCTCAATATAACTTGAGGTTTTATCCTTGCATTATATCAATCTCGTTGGTGACGAAATTACAGAAATTAAAACAAGGAGAAAACAATGGAACAGTTTATTGATAAAGGGATGTTAGCGTTAGCCAATGTGGTGGAAGTTGACAGTACCGCATGGTTTCAAGGGCATACGGGGGCGGCATTATTGGCAGGTGATGCATTACTTAATGGCGGAGCACTCAACAATGTATCTACAAAGAGTTTACAAGCAATGTTAGTGCAGTTTACCGATGATAATCAGCATTTAATGAATCCATTATCCAATAGCCCTGAAACAACCGATTATAGTGAAGTTGTAAATGCTATAGCACTTAACGCGCAGCAATTATGTCATTCAGGTCATGGGATCATATATGGTGCATTATTTTTAAATGCTGTCGCTAATAATAACGTTGTTGTTACTCAGCGTATGGTTTCGAATATCGCTAAGCTAATTGTTAATTGTATGGATGATAATTGGGGACGTTATTACGGTTTAGCTGATTATCGTCAATATCAGCCATCCAGTTTATTAAATAAAGGTGAGATAGATATTCAGCAACATTGTGTTATTGCTGTTGAGCGAAGTACACAAGATATTTACCATAATAATGATGAGCATTTTTTCGCTGGCGATAAACTTCATGGTATTACTCATGCCCATGCAATATCTTTACTCGATAAACTGGGCCATAAAAAATTAGCGCAACAAGCGGCACAACAATCGCTTATTCAGTTAGAGCTTAATGATCGCAAACCCGAGTCAGGACTAAAAAAGGTAATACCCCAACATTTTGACTTATCAGATCCAAATATTTGGGGACATGACTTTAATGAGCACAAAATTAAGCTGGTACACAGTTATGTGGAATTATCGGCACAGAGTCATCAACCATTAGCGAAATTAGATAATTTATGGGGGGCAGTGGTGTAGCTTCATTGCTTTTACTTACACATTCCCCAACCACAATGTATTGGCCTAACTCTTGTTCAGAGCTATGATGTAATGCTTACGGATTAAAGAAAGGGATTGATTATGTTGTGGTTTTTAATGATTACGTTACCACTGATTTTGGTAGTAGCGCATGTGGTGTTACTGGCTACTAATCTTTATTCTTCAGTAAAACCTGCCTTGATTATTCCTGCCATTATTGTGGTGTACTGTGGGTATTCCATCATCAGTGTGTCCGATCGTGATGCATTACCTGCCATTGTGTTAGCGGCATATTATTTAGCGTTAACCATGTTTACACTGCGACGTACTTACCGTTGGTATCATCAATTGAGTTGAAAATACGACGTAGTAAAGTTGTTACTGTTATGATAATTATCACTTAAATATTTTTTTCTCTATGTTAACTTGCTTGCTCTATTTTGCTTGTAAATCTAAGGATGGAAGTTGACATGATTAAAATGAAGCACTTTTTGTTATTATTGGTAACGTTCTTTATTACTGGCTGTGTAAGTCCTATTCCCTTACATGAACAAGCGCCAGATACTAACTATAACGTTACGAAGAAAGTATTAATTTCTGTCAATGACCAACGTGAGCGAGTAAAAGAAGGCAAGCCAGAAGATTTTGTTGGTGTAGCTCATGCGACTTTTGGGATTCCCGTGGATTGGCATGTATCTCAAGTTTTAGCGACTGAAGAAGGCGATAAAGAGAAAACATTAGCAGATTTTCTTGAGCATCGAATTTTACATGGCTTACAAAAACAGGGTTGGAATGTTGAAGCTGTTAAGGTTCCTTCGGGTGCAAGTGATAGTGATATCATGGTGTTATTAGCTGATAATCAAGCAGATAAACTAATGCAATTAAACATTAATGAATGGTTTTTCAGTATTAATTTAAACTGGGTGTCTGCTTTTAATTTTGATACTGATACGTTAGTTAAAATTTATGAAGTAAATGATGGGCAGATCTTAGAAAAACAAATTGCAGGGCGTGATGTAATTGAAGAAAAAAGTGATGAGTCACCACAGAATAATGTACTTCGAGCCTACCGAGAGCAATTAGTTGAAATCTTCAGTGATCCTGAAGTGAAAAGTAAATTAACGGATTAATTTGCGAGTTAGATAGTTATGAAAAAGCACTGTTATCAGTGCTTTTTCTCTATTAACAGCATGTCGAACTATTCTCATTCTTTGAAACCTGTCACTTTAGTCATTGTATCCCTGTGTTACGTTCGGTGAGCGCAAATTGTGCTGACGATAAATACAAGATGGATGTAAAGATGACTGAGAAGAACCAACAACCACTTAATGACGCTTTGTTCTCTAACTTTATTCAAGGTTACTGGCGAATGGCTGAGTGGGGAATGACGGCGCAGCAGCGATTATCATTTATCAAGCAACATGTAGCACTTGGTGTAACGTCTGTTGATCATGCGCCTGTTTATGGCGCCTCAGCGTGTGAATCTTTATTTGGTGAAGCATTACAATTACAGCCAAGTATTCGTGATGAATTAACGATTATTTCTAAATGCGGCATCGTTGGCGGTAAAGAGGTCAACGGTACGTCGCAAGTGGCGTATTACGATAGCCGAGCAAGCCATATTCTTGCTTCAGTCGAGGGGTCTTTACAGCGTTTAGGTATCGAGCAACTGGATATATTGCTGATTCACCGTCCTGATCTATTAATGGATGCTGATGAGATCAATAGCGCTTTTGAGCAACTGCATCAGACGGGAAAAGTAAAACATTTTGGGGTGTCGAATTTCTCAAAAGATGAATTTTCATTGTTGCAATCTCGGGTAGAGTTTCCACTGATCACTAATCAAATTGAAATTAATCCATTACATACTGATGCGATTGAAGACGGTACATTAGCGCAGCTACAGCAGCATAGAGTACGACCAATGGCGTGGTCTTGCTTAGCTGGGGGTGATATTTATAACAGGACTTCAGAACAGGCTCATCGAGTACGTGAAACATTAAATGTATTAAAGCAAGAGCTCAATGCTGATTCTATTGATCAGGTGATTTATGCTTGGTTAATGCGTCTGCCTACACGTCCTGCTTTGCTATTGGGCACGGGTAAAATTGAGCGAGTGAAAACGGCAGTTGCTGCCGAGCAGTTACAATTAACTCATGAACAATGGTATCGCTTGTTAGAAGCGTCTAAAGGGCATGGTGTGGCGTAACCGTGTTATAAACAGAGAATAAAAAAGACCTCAATTGAGGTCTTTTTAAATAGTAACGTTATGCTTTAGGCTGGGTTATGAGAGTGATCTTCACCACCCGCACCTTTTAGCCACTCGTACAGATGGATGCGTAAGTCACCTAACTGATCAGGGCCAATAATCGCGAGGCCTAAATCTTGTGCTCGAACTAAATCGTGATGACGCAGGGGACGGAAACTGACAAGCATCGCACGTGCTTGTAAGCCACCTAATAAGTCACGTAGTGATTCTAGTTTGTAGAGTGTATCGTCACCATCATCACGCATACCTTTCGTCTTACATTCAATGATATGCAGCTTATTATTAACGATAGTTGCAACATCCAATTCATTACGTACCTCACGCTCACCAATTTTACGGTAAACCTGCACACCTAATGAGTGATCTTGAATTGTAGGCAGTTCATTTTGAATAGCGCGAACGGTGCTATGAACAAGGTTTTCTAACCATTCCCCATTTGCAAAACGGCGAGCTTCTTCGTGTTTAAAGGTTAAAACACCGTCATGGTACGTTGCTAAACCTGTTTCTTCTAAGTCTGATAGCAATGTGCCGAGCTCTTTGTAGCCTTGCTGTTTATCACTCAGCTCAACATGAAGAACTTGTTCTTTACGGCACGTGGTCGCGAGGTAATTCAAGGTTGCGAGGCCTGGACCTAATTCAAGTGCAGAACTTGCCCAGCGTTGACCTAACTCCCAAAGCTGATCGTTAAGTGATTCAGGCATAGGATTATCAGAAAGCTCGCAACGGGCACCGAAAATAGTTAAATAGTCGGTAATTTGGATCAGGTCTTGAACCTGTTGTTGCTCACGGTCAGCTGGGAACAACCAGCACATTTCATCACTGTAAGGTTCGATAACATAAATTGGCCAGTGATAAGAGCGGAAAACTTCGTAAGCAGAAAGAAGACGGTGACGTAAACCACAACTTGCGTTAAACCAAACTTCGCAGCCTGTTGCTTTAATATCTTCTGCGAGTTGATGAATCTCGCTTCTAATCAGCGTGATATTAATGCTGTCAGGGATCACAAAAAAATCAACATCTATGTTACGTGGCGTCAAAATAGACGCTAGGCGGTCATACTGTTCTCGCTGAAGCTCAGTACCAATAAATATCATTTTTGTAGCCGGAACGGCTTCATCTAGTAAAGGGGTGATCAAACGGACAGGGTCCTGATCGATAATACCAACATGAATAATCATAATAATCCTTAATGCGCCAAATTTGTTATGGGGCATATTATGTCTGCGCATTAATTAATAAGAAGTGAATCAAAGAGTGTACGCAACACTTATTATTAAGATATATGAGGATATTTAGGGTGAAATTCAAGGTGAAAATGGTGAGGGATTTTATATTTCACTATTAGATAGACATAAATGAGAGGTGTATTTTCATTATTGATAGTTAACAGACAAATACTTTTAAAATGATGATAGCGTCACCAAAATAGGTAACGCTACTAAACAGGGGGGGGAATTAGTGTGTTACAGGTGTTGGAAGTTGGGATGCTAATAGCCAAATGGCTAAAACAAAGAAGATCAAACCCATAAATTTATGCTGATTTGCACGGAATTTTTCACTTTTCAACAGTGATTTACCAAACGTGCCAACAGTGGTGACCAAGAATAAATTAAACAGTAAACCTAATACATTTAGTAACAAACCAAGCACTAACATTTGTTGGCCAGATGTTGCAGCAACGTGAGTCGAAACAAATTGAGGCAAGAATAGAACAAAGAAAATAAGTGCTTTTGGGTTAAGTAAATTAGTGAACACGGCACGACGGTATAGCGTTGCTGCCATTTTATTACTTTTAGTGAGCTCTTCCGGCGCATCGGCAGGTTGTGTTCGCATGCAGTCCCATCCCATCTTTAATAGATAAGCGCCACCAAGTAAGCGAAGAATTTGCAATGCTATAGGGTTAACGGCAATTAAGGCTGAGACACCTAAAGCTGCCAAAATAGTTAATAAAATACCCGATGTAGCATTACCTAAACTTGCAAAAATACCCACCTTGCGACCGTAACTGAGGCTTGAACTGGCAATCAGTAACATATCTGGCCCTGGAATTAATAATAAAGCGATAACAGCAGTGAGGTAGAGAGGTAATACATTTAAATCAATCATGGTTCTTTAACTAAATAGAGCAAGAGAGGATGTGTATTTTACCTACTGAGTAATATTAAATCATTCATTTTGTATCTTTATTGGTTTATATCTCTGTAATGTTATTACTTTGTGATTGTTATGTTCTGTACTTTGTAGTTTGTTTTAATGCTTTGTTTCTTGGGGCAAGGTGAAAAATACACAACATTCTTATATTTAAGACGCCCAGACGTGCCGAAATTTATACCGTTGATTAATACTTAAGGCATCCTTTTTACTGAGGGGAAGGAGCTGTGTTTAAGATTTATGTGGATCAAGCCATTGTCGTTGAACAAGTAAAAGGGCAGGTGTTTGTTCTTATGCCGGTAGGGGAATATTTTCCTGTTAAGGTAGGTGATGATCTTGCGATAGGAACAACGTTACTTTTTACTGATCGTAGTGAAGTGTTAGTGCATGTCGATGGTACGAATATATGGCTTAATCAACATTGTAAGGCATGCCTTTCTAATAATAAATTGGTTCATTTGCCCTTACCTGAATTGGATTTAGAGCCCAGTATTGCAGCTTTACAAGCAGCAATATTATCAGGTGAAGATCCGACTAAAATTCAAAAAGCAACAGCGGCTGGTATTACAACGGCTGGTATTAAGGATATTAGTTCATCAATTACTGATGGCTTAGTTATTCTTTATGACAATGACCAATTACTTGCAACCGCGGGTTTTAACACTGCATATAATCCAGAAATTAGACGACAAGACGATATCTCGCTTCCTATTTTATCGCCAGACGGTGGTGAATTTTATAATGATGTTTACTTTGTTGAAGGCGATCTGGTTCCTATTACTTATCCCGTTTCTGCTAGTGGTAGCGTTTCAGTTGAAGCTGCCACACTGCCACTTGATAGCAACACGGTAGCCTTCGATAGTTTACAAATTGATAGTTTACTCGCCACGATGAATCGTGAATTATCATCTAACGATCGCCCCATTATTTTTAGTTACGATATTGAAACGAATCAAATCATTGGTCGAAGTGATAAAGGCATTAGCCGTAGCGATGAAAGCATTGTTTTAACCATTGGATTAAGTGCTGAATTATTCAATGGTCGAGATGCTAATGTGATAATGACAGTGACACAGTTTCTTCCTTTAGATCATTTTGCAGGGGAATCTAACCGTGCACCGATTGTGATTAACGGAGAACAAATCCGCCTATCGCTTCCTGTTCAAATTGCAGATACCAACGGTAATCTAACCCAAACCCCAATTAATTTTTTAGCCGTGATAGAAGATGGAAAAATTCCTGGTTTAGGCATTGATAACGGCACTGAATTTACAGAACAAGATAGTGATATTACTACGCCACAAAGTGTTACTGGTGATATTCCTGTTTTTATCGGAAGTGATGAAATTGGTGTAATGACATTCGCCGAGCAGCAACCGTCATTGATTGGACTATTAAGTAATGACGTAGCAACAAGCTTTGCAGTACTAGGGAATAAAATCACAGTAATCAGAGTTGATGATCAGTCACCGGTTTTAGCAATAGAAGTCAGTACTAATGGTCAATATCGTGTGACTCAATATCAAGCACTCAATCAAGATAACGCGCTAGATCAAACACAATTATCCTTATTATTAACGACGACGGATCGAGATGGTGATATCAGTAATGAGGGTGAATTAGTCATTAAGATTAATGATGGTGTTGATCCTGTTTTAGGCATTGATAGCGGTACTACGATCATTGAACAAGACAAAGATATTGCTACGCCCCAAACCGTTTTAGGCAGCATTCCTATCAACGTGGGAAGTGATCAAATCAAGGCGATGTTTTTTGAACCTCAACAGCCTACCCTTGATGGGTTATTGAGTAATAGTAAACCGACTGTCTATCGCATTGAAGGTAATAAAATCATCTTGCAGTTGGCAGATGCACCACAGACTGAAGTATTAACGATTGAGATTAATACGTCTGGCGAGTATAGCGTTACCCAGTATCAGGCACTAAACCAACCTGTTAAAACGAATATAGATAAACTGACTTTAGGCGTTATTGCGATTGATACCGATGGCGATAAAAGTAATGTCGGTGAATTAAATATTACCATTGTTGATGGCCCAGATCCCATTTTAGGTAAGGATATTGCTACTAGTTTTATTGAAACCATGTCACCACAAACCTTTACCGGACAAATTACGGTCGATGTGGGTAGTGATGATATTGCTAGTGCAACTTTCAACCTCGAACAAACCACACTAAACGGTCTAACCAGCAATGGACAAGCAACGAATTATAGTACTGTTGGTAACAAGTTGGAGTTGTTTGTTCCTGCGCAAGGATCATCACCAAAACAACCCGTATTAACTGTGGTATTTGAAATTGATGGTCGTTACACAATAGAACAAAGCCAACCACTAGATCAGAATTTTACGACTAATGTAAATAATCTCGCTCTTGCTGTTATGGTCACGGATGCTGATGGTGATAACAGTAACGTAGGACAACTCATTATTAATATCACTGATGGTGAAAACCCAACAGGCGCGGGCATTACAGCACAAGTAAGTTTAACTGAAGGGGATCTGTCTCCTAAAAATATCGCTGATGCCTACCCTGTTGATGCTTCAAGCTCGTTTACTATCCCTGCGGTGAATGATGATTTGGTTGCGTCAAGTTTGAATATATCATCACGTGTACAAACACAATTAATCAGTGAGTTAGAGCAGCTCACGGCGACTGGATTAGCCCTACGTTTTACTCTTACAACCAGTAGCGTTGGCCTTGTTACGCTTATAGGGAAAGACAGTATTAATGCGGATGTGTTAATTGTTACTTTTTCACCAACTCAAGACAGCCATAACGTTACTGTCACTATGGATGTCGAGCAGTTAAAGCCGTTAGATCATGATCCAACGGTGTATTCAGGGGGAGAGTATGTCTCTCTTACAAGTAACGGGATAAATATTCGCTTACCACTAGAAATGCATGATAGCGATTTTGATCCTTTAGTCGAACCTGTGAATGCGTTAGTGATATTAGAAGACGGTAAAGCCCCCGTTATCGAAAGCCAAATCAAAACATGGACGGAAGCTTTCTCAGGTACCGTGGCAGAGCCACAATCTATTTCGGGGCAATTAGAGTTTGATGTAAATAGTGATGTGATCAAACAGGTTGTCATTGGTGATATTACAACAGCTTTTGCTGGCTTAACCAGTGATAGTATCGCGCTTGATGCGAAATTTGATGATGGCAAATCCAATCAAATAATGGTGTTTTTAACTGGCACGACAACCCCAGTTTTATCGCTGTCTATAGCCACTGACGGGTACTATAACATCACGCAATATTTACCGATTGATCAACCTGTCACACCTAATACCAATACGATTAGTCTGCCATTTCATGTGGTGGATTTTGATAACGACAGCAGCAATGATGCAACGTTAACTTTAGTGATTACCGATGGTCAAAATCCGACTGGTACGAATATTACTCTTGAAACGGTTGAAGGAGATCTCGCTTTACCTATCCGTGAACCGTCAACTTCGTTATACCCGGTTGAAAGTGAAAAAACCTTATCAATCATTGCGGCAAATGACAGTTTAGTTGCGACGTCATTGGTGATATTACCCGATGTATTAACGGCATTAATCACGGAGTTATCGAGTTTAACGTCATCTGACCAAGCACTAGAAATCAGCCACATCGCAGATCCTATCACTGCGGCGCAAACCATCACCGCAATAGATTCAGTTACTAAGCAAGATGTTTTTATCATCACCCTGACGCCAGCACAAATGGGGCGTGATGTTGATGTGAAAATAGCATGGCAGCAATTACTGCCGCTTGATCATCAAATTGATAGTAGTGGAACATACGTCTTACTCAATAATGATAAGCTTGCTATCGACATCCCATTGATGATGAATGACGGGGATGACGATCCGTTTTCTCAACCCGCCATCGTCACTATCAGCGTTGAAGATGGTGCCGATCCGCTATTTGAAATCGATACTGGAACAACGATAACCGATCCTAAAAAAGGCGCGGTAGCAACAGTGGCAGAAGGTGAAATAGGCTTAGAACTCGGTAGTGATGAGATTAAAACACTCACTTTTGATAGTACGCAAACAGGATTAATCGGTTGGTTAAGTAATAGCGCACCTACCTACGTGGAAGTGCTCGGTAATGAGCTAAATATACGTTTATCTAGCGATGATTCAGTGGTACTGAATGTTGTTATTGAGCTTGATGGTAAATATACCGTCACTCAGCATTTACCTTTAAATCAACCCATCGTATCAAACGAAGATCGCTTAACGTTAGCCGTTACCGCGCAAGATTATGATGGTGATAAAGCGCAAGGTGAGTTGCTTATTATCGTTAAAGACGGTGTTGATCCTGTGTTAGGCACAGATACCGGCACTGATTATACCGAGATCATGACAACCCAAATAGAGCAGGGGCACATTCCTGTTGATGTCGGCAGTGATGATATTGCTAATGCTTATTTTGCTATTGAACAACCTAGCTTGGCTGGCTTAACCAGTAATGCCGAAGCAACAGACTATCGCTTTAACGGAAATGTTTTACAGCTTTATGTTCCGGCTATTGGCAGTACACCTGAGCAAAATGTATTAACCATAACCTTGGATATAAATGGAAGTTATACCGTCGAGCAAAATAGACCTTTAGATCAGAACTTTACAACCAACGTTAATAATCTCGCTCTTGACGTTTTTGTCGTCGATAAAGATGGTGACGACAGTAATATTGGCCAGCTGATTGTCGATATTAATGATGGTGAGAACCCTACTGGTCAAGGTGTCATTGCAGAACTCGATATTATCGAGGGAGATTTAAACCCACCTGTGGGTGGGCAAGGTTATCCTGTTTCATCATCAAGTAATTTTGTTGTTACTGCTGTTAATGATGCTTTGGTTGCTAGTAGTTTAAATTTAACTGATGCCGTGTTTTTTAAATTAGGGGCAGAGCTGCTCAAGCTTACGACAGGTGGAAAAGGCGTTAGATTTGATATCACTAATGCACTGAGTGGTTTAATGACTTTAGAAGTAAAAGAAGCATCAAATAGCGCTGAGGTATTTGAGTTAGTGCTCACACCGATTCAACAAGATGATGATGTCAAAGTAGAAATGACCTTAACTCAATTTCAACCTTTAGATCATGATCCTTCTCATTTTGTCAGTGGAGAATATATTTCATTAGATGACGGAAAAATTGACATTACCATTCCGATCATTATGCATGATACTGACTTTGATCAATTAGTGGATCCTGTTGAGGTAAAGCTGGTTTTTGAAGATGGTGTTATCCCTATTATTAATGAGAAATCCATAACATGGACTGAAGGGTTTGATGGTGCTATTACAGCGCCTCAAGAGGTAACGGGAAGTTTAGTCTATGGCAGTCATAGTGATGAAATAAAACAGGTTCAGTTTATCGAACCAAGTCAGGCGTTTACAGGGATAACCAGTAATGGCACAGCATTAGAAGTGGTATTTGATCCGTCCATACCGAATCAATTTGATGTTCAGTTAGCAGGAACATCAACCCAAGTGTTAAGTATCGCTATAGATCCTGATGGGCAATATACGATTCAGCAATATTTGCCGATTGATCAGCCGCTATTGCCGAATCAAAATGTGGTGAATCTTGATGTTCAATTGATGGATTTTGATGGTGATAAAAGTAATGTTGCGAATCTGCAATTAATCATCAAAGATGGGCTCGATCCTAATGGAATTAATGCTGAATTTAACGTGGTTGAAGGTGACTTAGTCCCACCGACTATTGGGCCATCAACATCGGGAAACCCTGTTACTACAAGCAATACCACAATCATTCCTGCAACTAACGATATATTACTGGCCGATAGTGTATTACTGAGTAGTGACAATATCACGGCAATCAAAACGGCGTTAGAGCAAGTCACATCACAAGGTGATAATACACTTGCTACTATTATCCAAGATCCCACCAGCAAGATCATTTCAATTACGCTTAGTAAAGATAATCTTGCCCAAGACACCGTTTTTGAGCTGACTATTACACCGAGTCAAAATGGCCGAAATGTTGAATTACAATCGCAATTAGTTGAATCATTACCCATTGATCACCTTAACGGAGTACTGACAGCAGGGATAGTTACGATGACCCAAGCTAATTTAGCGATGGGAATTCCGCTCCAGATGCATGATGCTGATGATGATCCATTATTAAATCCTGCAATATTTACCGTGAATATTGCAGACGGTGATTTACCCAGTTTTGGTATTGATGCTGGAACTGAATTTACTGAAATTGATAGCGATAGCGGAAAAATAGCAACCAACATTGGTAGTGATGAGATCATCCACATTGATTTAACAGCGGTTCAGCCAAATTTAACTAGTTTAACGAGTAATGGTTACGCAACGGAATATAGCGTAGTTGGTAATACGGTTACTGTGGTAAGGCAAGATGATCCTACGCTTGAAGTATTAACTATTGAATTACTACAAAGTGGTGATTACAACGTCGTACAATCACAGCCGTTAGATCAGTCTGAAACCACCAATAAATTAGAGATTACCTTAGCTGTCACTGCAACCGATCAAGATTTAGATGTAAGTCCAACCGATGGTGAAATTAATATCACTATTATTGATGGACTCGATCCTACAGGTAATTTTAGCGGCATAACTGATTTAAGTGTGATTGAAGGTGATATTAGTGCCCCGACAGGTTCGCTTACTGGCTATCCAGTTTCTGATTCGACAACCTTTACATTAACCGCAGGCGTGGATCGTTTAGACCCCGATAAAGTTGGTTTTAGTGCTAATTATCTTACTGATTTACTGACAGAATTACGTGCAGAAATCACAGCATTGGGTGGACAGACACTCGATTATAATTTTGATCCTAGTACCCATGTTTTAACGGCTTCGTATAACAGCCAGACTTATTTCACACTAACCTTATCAGCCGTTAATGTCTTGAATTCTAAAGATGCTGATGTGACGGTAACGTATGAGCAATTCTTACCACTTGATCACAATAGTGGAGGAAATAGTAGTGGCTATATCAATGTTTCAGGTGCTCTCATTAGTATTGATCTCGAAGTCCAAATCCAAGATACCGATGGTGATTATTTAGAAACCCCAGTGGCCGTTACGCTTAATATCAGTGATGGGTTTGATCCGGTAATTATTAATACACAAGATATCACTGTTGAAGAAAGTGATATTCGTGCCGGTGGCCCTCATCATCAAGGCTCAACACCTGATGAAGATGGGGACCGCGCAACAGGCACATTAACGATTGATGAAGGCAGTGATTTAGTTCATCAGTACCGTTTAGATACCACGCAATTTACCACTTTAAATTCAACCTTAACAAGCCAAGGACAGGCGGTTACCTTATTTGAGCATTCTGTCGGAACGTACTCAGCATTTGCTGATTCTCGTACGATTTTTACTGTGGCATTTACGGCGGCGGGTGAATATACCGTAAACCTCTTTGGTGCAATTGATCACCCCGATCCCGGTAAAGACAGTAAAGATGTTTTTTTACCTGTGATTGCGATTGATGATGATGGTGATGAAAGTACATTTTCAACCATTAAGCTAACCATTGTTGATGATATTGCCGATGGTCGAAATATCATTATTCAAGCTGATGAAGGACAAGCAAATGTCGTTGGAGAGTCGTTACTGACACAAGCATTAGAAGGTGCAGATGGTGCGACTGTAGTGAGTGTTGTTGATCTTGCAGTAGAGCAACCATTAGTGGGTAACGGTTTTACGGTTATTCCAATTCATCAAGGAGGAGATACCATTTCTCCTGGCCAGCTATTAGGCGAGTTATCGATTAAGCCTAATGGTGAGGTTTCGTTCTCGGCAGCCACTGAAATAACACAAACTGAAGAGGTACTGGAATATACGTTTAACTATCGGGTCACAGATGGTGATGATGATACTGAATTACGGACGATTACATTACAAATTGATGATCAAGAAGCCAAGATCATTATCGAGCCCGATCCGATTGTCACTTATGAAGATGTAGGACGAGTCGAAGATCCTGATGAAACGATCATTGCTCCACCAAGTGGGGCGCCTGTATCACTTAAAATTGATATTGGTGATGATGATCGCGGTGAGTTTTTACAACAAGTATTGATCACGATTCCGACAGAGGTACACGGTTCATTTTATTTAAACGGTACCGCACTTGCGACCAGTGGAGATGGGTTATCTTACGTTGTGCCTGTCGGCGATTTCACCACGACAGATAATATAGTACACGAGTTAGTGGGACTCACTTTTATTCCCGATGCTGATTTCTCTACGGCAAATGGCAATTTAGTGTTTGAAGTTAAAGCGCAAGTTGGTGTGACTAGTGGTGCTCCATTGCCTGAAGCGATCACGTCGTTTGAAATTATTGTGGAAGGGATTGCTGATATCCCAACGTGGGATGATACTCAAACGCAAGTACATTACACCATTGATGAAGATTCAACAGGTGTTGATTTGCAGCTTAAAGCCGATCTTAATGATATCGATGGCTCTGAAACATTATCTTATATTATTACGCTAGAGCCAGATGCTGGTGGCAAGATCAATGGTGAGTTGAAAGGAAATAATCTTGTTGATCTTGGTGGTGATCAATATCAAGTATCAGCGGCAGATGTGGGGAGTTTATCTGTCACACCGACAGCGAATTACAGTGGTGACATAAAACTCACGGCCGTGGCGCAAAGTAAAGAAGACGTGGTTTTTGTGACGGGCAAGCAAACCGCTGATTCTGTTGAGCGTGAGATCATTATTAATGTTGAACCTGTTGCTGATGAAACCACATTAAAAGTTACCCGAATTAGTTCTGATGAAGATGTGTTAATTAATCTAAGCGATCACGTGACGTTAACAGAAACTGTAGATAAGGACGGCTCAGAAATAGAATGTGTTCGTTTTTCTAATTTACCCGTGGGGGCACAAATACTACTCAATGGCGCTGTTGTAGTTGAAAGCCCGTCAGGCTCCGGTGTGTATGAGGTTAACTATGCAGATATTGCTAATGTTCAGCTAAAACCAACACCTGAAAGCAATGTTGATTTTGAAATTACAGTGCAAGGTGTTGTGAAAGATAGCGCGAGTTTTACCAATAGCAGTAATGTCGTGGTTAATGCTAATGATGAATATGTCACGGCAACGCAACAGCTTGAAGTAAGCTTAAAAGGCGTGGCTGACGTACCGATATTTGATATCGATATTGATAGTAATGGTAATGGTGTGTTAGATGTCGGTGAGTGGGCTTATATCAACAACGATCCGACACAAGGTATTGAAACCTTAATAGATGAAGACAGTTCAGTCATTTCTGGAATCAGTATTATTAGTGGTGAAACGCCTTTAAAGCAATTAGATGATAACTCTGAAACGTTAAGTGTAGTGTTATCGGGTATTCCCGCAGGGGTCACATTAAAAGACGCTGAAGGTAATGATCAAAGTTTAGTGTTTACTGGTTATGATACTGAAGGTAAGC
Organism: Photobacterium sp. GB-56; assembly: GCF_003026105.1. Taxonomy (GTDB): domain Bacteria; phylum Pseudomonadota; class Gammaproteobacteria; order Enterobacterales; family Vibrionaceae; genus Photobacterium. The sequence goes on from NZ_PYNW01000002.1 coordinate 134,972, forward strand.
CTGTTTATGAGATTGAACTTTCGTCATTAAAAAATATTGAAATAATACCACCATTAAACAGTACTCAAGATATTGAACTAGAAGCTAAAATATTAGTCACTGAAAATGATGGTGATGTACATAGTTTTGATCGAAAAATTCTGATCAATATTCAGCCAGTTATTGATGCAGATAATTACACCTTAGTCAGTGATAACAATATATTAGAAGATCAAAATAATACGGTGCAATGGCGACCAACTGCAGCACAAGGATTTACTGATAGCAGCGAAACGATTACTCAGATACGTTTTGGTGGTATTCCTTCCGATTACACCTTATTGATTGATGGCATCCCTTTAACATTGGTCGCTGGAGAGATCACATTAACGGATAGTCAACGTGATGAGTTACTTGCTGGTAAACCATTACAACTTCGCGCGCCTCAAAATTCTGATCGTGATTTAACCTTTCAATCTTATTTAACGGTAGCGCAGACGGATAGTGATGGTGAAAATACTGCGATTAAAGAAATCACAGGACAGCTCGTTGTTGATATTCAAGCCGTGGTTGAACCTGATGGTATTCTTGCTGTTCGAGATTCAAGTGACGCGGTCTTAACCATGTTAACCAGTACCACAGGTGGCGTGATTGATCTATCAACAGATGCAGCATCGCTTGGACGTGTCTCCTTTACAGGAGAGAATACCCCAGTTGCTATTGATCATAGTGATGAAGTGATACGGCGTATTGTGGTGAAGTTTCCTCAATCAGTAGCAGAGCCTGGTGATTTTGTTGTGATAGGTGGTATCAGTGATGGAGCTGGGGCATGGACAATACCTGAATCGCAACTCGATAACTTGAAAATCACCGCACCAACGGGCTTTAACTCCACTATCGATATTACCATTAGCGCTGAAGTACAAGATTTAGGTGATAACGGTGAAGGTGATGTCAGTGCACTTGTGCCATTTACCACACCCATCACATTAGATTTTACCCCGAATACCAGCATGATCACTGAGCTTGCAGGGGATATTGTTTTCAATCCTGACGTGGTAACTGGCACTGAAGATAATGTCATTAATCTTGGTGACCAAATTGAAGATAATATCGTTATTGGCTCTGTTAATGGCGAACAAAATCATGACTCAGTGACGATTGTAATTAAAGCGGCGGATCTGCCTAGCGGGGTTACCATCTTAGGGACTAATTTTGACTTCATCGATGGTGAATACGTCATGATAGTACCTGTCGATGGGGCAGGAAAAGTTGATGTAAGTGGTATCTCATTAAATCCTGCAACCGACTTCGCGGGTGATTTTCAATTTGATCTTCACATTGTCAACACCGATACCACCAGTGGTAATACTAAAAATCTGATTAAGCCCGTTACAGTTCGTATAGAGCCTGTAGTTGATGTCCCACCTCATGGCGATCCGACGTTATCACTGGAAGTACTGCGCACAGAGAAACTCGGTGATGACGATCAACCGATTACCAATACAGGTAAGCCTGAAGTCATTAAAAATAATCATGCCTATGAAGATGGCTCGGTTATTTTAGGAATATCAGCGTCGTTAAAAGATATCAGTACCTCATTGACATCAGGGCTTGAAAGCCTAAAACAAGTCGAGTTAACCGTCGATGCTAGCCAAGGTTCCTTCATTCAAGCAGATGGAACGGCAGTACAAACGATCACCGTTAATAAAACGGAATTGGATAATATTCCATTTCAACCGGTAAAAGATTTTAGCGGTAATGTATCAATATCAGCGGTTGCTACCGTTGAAGATGATGTGACCTATACCTTAACGACACCAGCAACCGCGCAAGCGACAGGTACGTTTACTGCAACAGTCGATTTTGATGTGATCCCAGTCGATGACCCGGTCAAATTTACAGGTGTTGATACCACCATTAAAGGTAATGAAGATCAGGCGGGTGGTATCAGCCTTGGTAGCATCAGTTTTGATGTCGGAGATACTGATGGCTCAGAGCAAATTATTTCAGCCAAGATCACCAACGTACCTGATGGCTTTGTCTTAACAGGGCCTGTAGGTAATTTAGGGAATGGCGAGTGGAGTGTTACGTTACCTGTCGGTATGCAAACAGGCAGTCTTACTGGGGTTAATATTGTACCTGCTGAAAATTACAGTGGTACATTAGCATTGGGAGTGTTGGTCTTTACCAAAGAGGATTTATTGGATGATATTGCACAAAATACCGCAACCATAAATGTTGATATTCTACCTGTAGGCGACAAAATTGATTCTGATGTAACAACCTCTTATACAGGACAAGAAGATCAGCCTATTACACTGACACTCGATTTAGCAGTAAGAGATAATACGGATAGTATTGTACCGTCACATTCAAATGCAACAGAAAATGCCCCAGAAAAATTGCATGTAGTCGTCACTGATGTGCCTGATTCCAGTCTTTTTGATGCACCAGTCGGCGGCAGTGCAGAAAAGCAACCTGATGGCTCATGGATTATTATTTCAGGTGGTACAACGTTAGATACTTTGGTGTTTCACCCCGGTGATGCGAACGGTAATTTCACCATGAACTTTGACATGCGCTCATCTGATAATGGTGTGCTTGCGACCAATAGTCTTGCTGTGATTCAAACCCTGTCATTTGATGTAGCTGCCGTCAATGATGCGCCAGTAAATACGTTGCCTGCTGGTATTAGTGCCGAAGAGGATATAGGCGTTATTATTTCGGGGATCAGTGTAAAAGATGTCGATGCAACGGAAGATAATGGCAATATGACAGTTAACTTATCAGTTGTTCATGGTGCATTGAATGTATTGAGTACCACAGGGGTCACGGTTGATAACAACAATACATCGGATGTTATGTTAACGGGTAAATTAGATGACCTTAATGCAGCATTAGCAGCTGGAATCCATTATCAAAGCGATCCTAACTTTTACGGCGATGATACGTTAAGTATGTTAACCAACGATAACGGTAATTCAGGCTCGGGAGGGGCTAAAACAGACAGTACCCAAACCAGTATTACTGTTGCGCCCAAACCGGATGTACCGATTATTGAGCTTGATAGGCCGCAAACAGCCTCTATTCATACCGTACTTGGAACCATGCTGCCATTAATTGGCATTATGGCGTCGGTGGTTAACCCCGCACCTAATGAACTTTCAATTGTGGTGAGTGGCTTAAATGATGGCGATCTTGTTGATAGTAATGGCACAATCGTTGGCGATCTAATGGCAGCTGGCACCTATCGTGTGCCAGTTAGCCAATTAGATGATTTGTATCTCACTGGGTTATCAACGGGCAGCACCAGTTTAATTGTTGAAGCAGAATCGACCATCGACAGTAATAGTGTTTTATCAGCAACCTCTATTACACTTAATATCAATGTTGGTGAAGATACAACAACTGAGATTGATGCCAGCATTTCACCTAGTGGTAGCGGTGAATTGATTGTTGATGATGATCAAGACCGAACGCTTATCGGCAGTGATGATGATGATATATTTTATGCTGGTGGCGGTAATGATATTTTAACTGGTAATGCAGGGGATGATTTGTTCATCTGGGAGCTGGATAATATTGATGGCAGTATCGATGTCATCACCGACTTTGCATTAGGTGAAGATAAAATAGACTTAACGGATGTACTGGATGATAGTGCTGGTGATGGGTTAAAACTCGACGATTTATTAGCAGGTATTAGTGCTGATGCTTCAAGTGGCAAACTAGAATTGATGATCACCGCATCTAACAGCAATACGCAAACCATCACCTTAGATAATATTCAAGCTGCCGATCTTGGTTTAGCGAGCTCAGCATCAAGTACTCAATTGGTGACGGAATTGTTTAACCAATCAGGGTTTACCACAACCTAAAAGCTAAGCCTATTTTCTTATCTCAAAAAAGAAAAAGACCACTATAACGAGTGATCCTTTTTGAAATTCAATAACAAATAGACGTTTTATGCTTTATTGCTGTGAAAATGAAAACGCTTATGAAAATATTCTTTTAGGTGTTCTTCCATTTCATGTACTTTTGCATCAATCGCATCACACAAGACTTTATCGTTATTCATGGCATTAATACGATCAGTTACCATTGCTTCAATCGCTTCTTTTTGCGCATCTGTTAGTTCTACTGGGTTTGCATTTGTCATTATTTTTTATCCTAGTTATAGCTCGATAGAGCGATAGCAGAAGGGCTAAGTTGCCAAATTTTATTCATAATAGCGATATTGGTCTGGGGTTGGAATAACTGTAATCAGAAATTGCTTATCTGTACATTTCGATTAGTTGTGATTTCAATATCCTCTCAATCTATTATGTGATTTAACTCTCACTATTGGACTTTATTGAAAGCTTGCGCGTAAAATAGCCGTCCTCACATTTAATGCGGTTATACAAGGTACAATTGTTGATGAGCAATGTTGCGAAAACTAAGAATTTTGAGTTATTGGCACCCGGTGGCGATATCGAATCTATTAAAGCTGCCATTGCTGCTGGCGCTGATGCAATTTACTGTGGTTTAGATAGCTTCAACGCTCGAAATCGAGCCACTAACCTTACCTTTGATGTATTAAGTGGCATTATTCGTTTAGCACATCAGAACAATTGTAAGATTTTTCTTACCTTAAATATCGTCGTATTAGATAGTGAAATTCCTGCGGTTATTCGCTTATTGAATAAGTTGGTGAACACCAAAGTTGATGGTGTGATTTTGCAAGATTTAGGCTTGTTCCACATCATTAAAGAATATTTTCCAACTTTAGATGTCCATGCTTCAACTCAAATCAATACCCATAACGACGGTCAAATTCTGTTTTTAAAACAGCTTCAAGCAAGCCGTGTTAACTTATCTCGTGAATTGAACATTCGTGAAATTAAGCATCTGGCTCAATTTGGACATCAACATGATGTCCTTATGGAGGTGTTTGTTCATGGTTCTTACTGTATCGGTTTCTCTGGTTTGTGTTACATCAGTTCGGTGAAAAATGGTAACTCGGGTAACCGTGGTCGTTGTAGTCAACCATGCCGTGATCAATACCAAACCACTGCTGCGGGTAAAGATTTTCCATTAAATATGAAAGATAACTCAGCTTTTTCTAATATGGTTGAGCTGGCTGATGCTGGGGTATATTCGCTGAAAGTGGAAGGGCGAATTAAGAAATCACACTACGTGTATACCGTGGTCGATCAATGGCGTCAGCAGATCGATCGTTACTGTGAGCAAAAGCCGTTACTAACTGATACAACGTCACTGTTTACGGTCTTTAACCGCGATTTTTCTAACTCGTATCTCCAAGGTGATATCAATAAGAGCATGTTTATTGATAACCCTCGTGATAACTCTGTGAGTCATTTTACTCAGGTCTATCAAGCAACCACAATTGATGCAGTAAATGGCGTAAAACAGAAATTGTACGATGACAAAACAGCGATTATTAATACCGTTGAAGATGTCACGAAAGCCATGGATGTTAGCTCGCTACCCATGACCATGATTTTTAGCGGTAAAGAAGGTCAATGTTTAACGGTAATAGTGACAACGCCTGATCAAACGATAGAGTTACAATCAGAGTCAGCACTTATTGGTGCACAAAAACACGTATTAACTCATGAGTTATTAGAAAAACGTTTTCAAAGTTTGGCTAATGAAGGTGAGTATCAGATCACCCATGTTGATATTTCAGGATTAGCCGAAAATACGTCAGTTCCTTTTACGGAATTAGCACAATTAAAAGAACAAATTGGTTATCAGTTAAATGGTGAAAAAGCGTTAGTAGCGCCGATTGATACGCCAAAACCACGTAATAGTATCAATCACCGTAAACCAACAGGGATCACGCCAGAGCTGGCGATATTGATTTCTGATCCAAGTGATGTGGTATTAAATCAAGATAATAATGCCGTGCTGTATTATACCATTCCTGAAGGTTTAGCGATGGAATTGGAAAAAACGGTAGCATTATTTGAAGCACATCCTCATCTTGTGCCATGGTTCCCTGCGATCTTAATTGGTGAAAATTACCAAGCGGCAGTGGCGTTTATTGAGCGTGTGAAACCTAATTGTATTGTGACGAATAACAGTGGTATTGCGCATGTGGCTTATCAGCAGGGTATTGATTGGATTGCAGGGCCTTACTTGAACTTAACTAACTCATTTAGCCTACAGTGCATTGCTGATGAATTTAATGCGAAGGGGGCATTCGTTTCTAACGAGATCAATCGTAAGCAAATTAACCCAATGGTATGCCCTGAAAACTTTGAATTACATTACAGTATTTATCATCCATTAATGATGTTAATGAGCCGCCAGTGTTTATTCCATCAAACCGTAGGTTGTAAGAAAAAGCATTTTGATAATAAGTGTCTACGTAAGTGTGATAAGTCAGCGTCTATCTTGAGTTTAAAAGACGCCTCGTTTGTATTGGATAAACAAAGAGGCGCGCATAATGCGCTATATAGCCAGCAAAACTATATGAATTTACAGGCGGTTACAGATTTTCCTGATAAGTTTACTCGCTTTATGATCGATCTCCGTGATATTAAAACGGAAACGGAAGTAAATGCTGATAAAGCAATGTTAGTCTCTTTGTTTAATGCGTATATTCATGGTGATATCAATGCGAGAGCAACATTAGAGCAAACCATTATTGGCACTATTTCTCAGCAATATAAAAAAGGTCTGTGATTCAGATAAATAGGATATTTCATGGTAGATGTAAAAATTGTTGCTTTTGATGATGCGAATAAAGAGAGTATTCGCTTAGTACGTGAGCAGGTGTTTATTAAAGAGCAACAAATTGATCCTGAAATTGAGTTTGATGGCTTAGATACACAAGCGGTGCATGTACTTGTGGTCGATGGTGAACAGCCATTAGGCACGGGGCGCATTCTTGCTGATGGTCATATCGGTCGTATTGCTATCATGAAGGCTGCACGTGGGCAAGGCTTAGGTGTCAAAGTCGTCCAAGCTTTAGTGAACTATGCTAAACAGCAAGGTTATCCCCGAGTAGACTTAGGCGCGCAAACCCATGCTGTCGATTTTTACCGTAAACTGGGTTTCACTCCATACGGTGATGAATTTATGGAAGCCAATATTCCTCATCAGGCAATGGAGCAGAGGTTAAACAATAACTAACGTTATAATGTTTTGTTTAAGAAAATAAAAACGACCTTAATTTAAGGTCGTTTTTTGCATTAAAAGTATTATTCAGCAGATTGCGCTGTAAAGTTTCCAAATTGTACTAAGCCGTAGCCTTTACAGAAAGTACGAAACTCATCCACTAGTTGTAGTGTTTTTATTGCTCCCCATTCTAGCTGAATTGCGTGGTTTCGCCATGAAGCGTTATAAGTAACGATAATACAGTCTTCAACGGTAGTATCGCCCATTTTAAATGATGTTTTATCAATAACCGTTAGCTTTTGATAATCTGACTTATTTGTAATTTTGCCAACTTCGATTTTTGGATCGTTAGTGCTAAGAACTGTACTTGTGTAGATATCAGCACGAGACATACTTACGCCAATTTGTGCTAATGGGTATGAAGACGATGTAGTAAATTCATTTTTGTAAGTGGTAATAATCGGCGCTTCACCCCAGTCACTTAAAACAGTACGTTTATGTGCTAATGGTGAGGTTGTGCGATCTTCCCATGTTGTTGACCAAACAAGTTTTTCATTCGAGAACTCTTCTTCCTTATATTCTCTTCCAGTTTCGTCATAAGATATTTTATACGTGCTGGCAATGCCATTTTCATCCACAGGAGCGGCTAAAGTTACAACACGATTAGGTACTGCATTAGCATAATCATCAATGTTAATAAGATCGCTCTGATCTTGGATTAGGTTACCTTTATCATCAATAACCGTTTTACCGTTAATTTTAATCTCGCCATGAACATCGAGTGAAGCAGCAGAAGCGGCAGTTGATAATCCTGTCAGCAGAGCAATTGCAGAAAGAGGAAAAAGTTTAGTCATTATCAATGTCCTTATTTGATGATTAAATTGCCTTTAATCGTTAAATCCTTGTTTAAAACGTATGTCTCACCATCGGCAAGATCTAGTGTTATGGTTTGATCTTCTTTTATCTCTCCATTTTCAGCTATGTATTTGTCAAAGCCTTCAACTGAAGAGAATGTCTTATCTTTTTCAACTGGGACTTCAACTGGTGTCTCGGTTGGTGTCTCGGTTGGTATAGTGGTTGTGGATTCAGAACTTGAACCGTTACAACCTACGAGCAACAAAGTTGATAAGATGAGAGCGTATTTATCACGCTTACTGAACATGGCGTACCCTTATTAACTTAATGGTCTTGATAAGATAAATGTTAAAGAGTACAAGTAAATATGCGCTATTTACACATTGTTAACTATGTCATAACTTTTAATTTTCATTATTTATAAATTCGACACGTACAAAAAAACATACTGTAAATAATTGTTATTTTTCATTTATTGATGGAGTGCTGAATGTAAATAACTGTAAAGCAACATAGCTCTGACTTACCCTCACAAATATCCTTGTTAATATATAATTCTTTATAGGTATGTTTAGAGGTGCTGGCAATTAAGATAAGCGCCTTGCTTATATTGTTTAATTTCCAGATAAGTAGATGATAATGAAACATAAATACATTCCAGTCATAGTCTTCGCTGCTGTAAGTATTATGCTTATTGGTTGTAACCAAGAGATCCTGTCCGACTCTTCTCCTCATAAACAGCATTCATCGAAGGTCGTTCAAGTAGAGACCCAGCCCGTAACAGCTCGCACGTTGACGGAGCAGGTCATGGGCTATGGGGTAGTGAAAAGCCATAATTCGGTTGCGCTAAAAAGTTTAGAGACGAGTCAAATAACCGCTATCTACTTCAAGGCTGGGGAAGCAGTTAAGAAAGGCCAGCTATTAGTGCAGTTTGATCCTTCGTCGGCTAAAGCAAAAGTTGCACGAGATCAGGCACAACTTAACGCCACTAAACAAACATGGCTACGACAAAAAGAGTTAGTGAACAAAGGTGTCGTTGCGCGAAGTACTTATGATGACAGCGAAAGTGATTATAAACAGGCCTTAGCGCAACTAGAGCAAGATGAATCTCAACTTACAGAGTTGGCAATCAAAGCGCCATTTGATGGTGTGATCAGTCAAACTGATTTTCATGTTGGCGACGTGGTAACTGTGGGTAATACCCTTGCAACCTTATACACCCCAGATCAATTGTCGATTGAATATCAACTGCCAGCAGCACAAAAACAAGATTACCGTCTTGATCAAACAGTGACGGTTTATTCAGAGCTTACACCTTCTAAATATGCTCACGGCACGGTAAGTTACGTGTCTCCAAATATTGCAATGGGCCTTGTGACTTTAAAAGCGCAGTTACCTGACGCGAAACAGTTTTCACCAGGGCAAAACGTGAAAGTTGTTCAGCAAACACGACAATTACTTCAGCAAGTTACGATTCCCACCTCATCACTTATCACCAATATTCAAGGCGCACAGGTATTTATTGTTGTGAACAATAAAGCCAGATTACGCGATGTTAAAGTCGGTCAGTACTACGACGGTTATGTACAGATTCTGTCTGGGTTAGCGGTAGGAGATCAATTAGTGATTAATGGACAAAACTACCTACGAACTGACCAAAAAGTGGAAGTCACGTCCGCGCAACAGCCAACGACACAATCATCATTACAGTCAGTAACGGCAGGTAAAAAATGAAATTAACGGAGCTGTGTTTACGCCGTCCGGTGTTATGTACTGTATTGTGGTTGATCCCTGTATTCATTGGTCTGATTTTTTGTCAAAAGTTGCCTTGGCGCTATACCCCACAAATTAGCCAATCCAAAATTCAAGTGACCGTCCATGATAGTGCGTTAGCGGCACAAAATATGATGACTGAAGTGTTGATCCCGATTCAAAATGCTATTGCTGGTACAGAGGGAATCAGCCATTTATCAGCGACTGCACGTCAAGGGCGAGGCAATATCATTATCGATGTCGCATCGAGTGTTGATGACAGTGAAATCGATACCTTAGTCAGTGAAATTCATAATGATATTGGTAATATTGAAAACAAGTTACCTGATGATATTTCGCCGAAAGTGACCAAATCAGACGATCAGGGAATGCCTGCGATGTTGATTGGTTTAACACCTGGCCCCCATCAAGCGGAATATGAATTTCACCAGTATGGTATTGATACGCTATTACCACAGTTAGAACAATTACCTGCCGCAGGCGCGGTAAGTGTAGCGCCAAGCTCTAGTCAATCAGTGTTGATCACCCTAAATCCCGATAAAGTGTATTACTATGGTTTGACGCTGAATAATGTGATTAACAAAATCACTGACGTAAACAGCATTACAGCGATCAGCGGAAAAACATCCGGTACAGAAAGCCAGTATCAGTTGGTCTCAACTGGGGCGATTTCAAGTCTTGATGATATTAAAAAGACCATTATTGCGACTTATCAGCAGCAACCTATTCGATTAGATCAAGTGGCAGATATCACGATTGGTACACCAAGCAGCCAACGTGAAGTGAAACCGCTGGTGGATTTCTCGAAGAAAAATGCCATGCTGTTTGTGTTAAATCCTCAGTACACCGCAACGGCAAACCCACTGGTACTCTCTGAACAAGTTCACGGCTTGTTAGATTCAATGACCTTACCAAGCGGCATGCAAGCGAAAGTCTTGCTGGATAAATCGACCTTTATTATTACCGCACTAGAAGATGTGTATATTGCGATCGGTCTAGCGGTAATACTGGTTGCGGGTGTTATCTGGTTATTCCTTGGTAATTTGCGTATTGCCTTGATTCCAATTGTGACTATTCCTGTCTGTTTATCCTGTTCGTTCATCATTCTTAAATTGGCAGGTTTTAGCATTAACTCTTTGACACTCCTTGCGATGCTATTGGCGGTAGGGCTGGTGGTGGACGACGCTATCGTAGTGGTCGAAAATGTCCACCGTCAATTACGTTTCCATGATTCCGTATTTAAGGCAACAGCCATTGCTTGTCGCCAAATCGGTTTCGCTATTATTGCAACAACCTTAACCCTAGCTGCGGTTTATATACCGGTAGGTTTAGTCGATGGGATTACTGGACAATTGTTCCAGCAGTTCGCTTTTACTTTAGCGGGAACGGTGATTATTTCTGGTATTGTAGCGCTGACATTATCACCCATGATGTGCAGCAAAATGATGAATCATAAACCTGCAGGGCGTTTTGAAAATGGAGTGAATAAACAATTAGATCGCTTATCTAATGCTTATCATCGAATGTTATCAGTCACCATTGATTGGCGAAAAACGACCTTATTAGTGATGGTCGTTGTTTTGGCTAGTAGCTATTGGCCATTTACCCAAACGCCATCAGAAATGCTACCAGATGAGGATTCAGGGCAAATATTTTTATTTCAGCCCTTGGTGGGAAGTAGCGACGACACCAGTCAGCAAAAAATGATCGATAACATGAATACGCAGCTTAAGCATATTCCTGATATTGCGCATGTTGCGATTCTTGCTAGTACTGATTTTATTCGTGGTTTTGTGACCTTAAAACCGTGGCAAGAACGTGATTTATCAGCACAGAAAATCAGTGAAATGATCAATGCGCGATTAAAAGCAGGTGGCAACCGTGTTTATACCGGCGTTATTCCTGCAATTGAAACAGGTGGTGGCCGTCGTGGTAACAGTGGCGGTATCGATATCAATGTCAGTAGTAGTGTTGATGAGCAAGTGCTGGCAAAAGAGCTGACCGAAGTGACTTATAAAATCCAACAGTCACCGTTATTTTCTAATGCGCGTAGTAATCTTAAATTCGATCAGAACCAATTTAAGATTAATATTAATCGCGTATTAGCTTCACAATATGATGTGCCGCTCCGCAATATTCAGCAAATCCTCAAGTTGGCAATGAGTGGTAAGAGTTTCAGTAATGATATGAGCTATCAAGGAACCAATTATCCGCTGCATGTACAGTTGGAATCCTTGTTTACTCTGACGCCTGATTCATTAAAACAGCTGATGATTGCTAATAAGAAAGGGCAATTAGTGCCGATGTCTGCGTTGATTAGTATAGAGAATGAAGTAGGGCCACGCTCACTTGAGCAATATGACAGGGCGACCTCTGCCTCACTGGCTATTCGATTGGCTGATGGTGTCAGCATGGGCGAGGGCATTGCTGCCTTAAACCGTATGCTGCCAGATATTTTACCCACGAATGCTAATTACACCTATGTGGACGAAGCCAAACAGTACCTTGATGCAAACCAACAAATGCTGTTTGTATTTATCGCTGCATTAATCTTCATCTATATGGTATTGAGTGCGCAATTTGAGAGTGTCGTCGATGCGTTAGTGGTCATGCTATCACTCCCCATTACATTATCAGTGGCGCTATGGGCGTTGTATTTTAGTGATTTCACCTTAAATGTGTATTCACAAATAGGCTTAGTGACACTGATAGGTTTGATTTGTAAGCACGGTATATTAATCACTGAGTTTGCTAATGAATTACAAGCCGAAGGGTTAGCACCGCGAGAAGCGATCCTCAAAGCGACCAAAACCCGTTTGCGTCCAATATTAATGACTTCACTGACAATGATATTAGGCTCGTTACCATTATTGTGGGAATCAGGGCCGGGAGCTAATGCGATGGGCTCACTGGGGATCATTATTATCGCTGGTATGGCACTAGGTATTGTTGATCCATTATTTGTCGTGCCAAGTGTGTATTTGATGGTGCAAAAATTAAAGCGCAAAAAGAACATTAACGCTCACGAATCTTAACGCATCAGTGGTGCGTTAGAGATAAAGAAAAACGCAGCCAAGTTGGCTGCGTTTTGTTTTTATTATATTGTCACCGAAAATATTTCAGCGTTTAAAGTGAATGGGTTCAATCACTCTTTTTTTGCATTCTCTTTTAAGAAATCAAGTACAAGCTTACGGTCTTTATCGTTTAGACCTGCGCGTGGGAACATACTTGTTGTAATACCTTTCCACTGCTTGTAAGTGAAGTCACTTGGGTGTGGTGCTGCGTGACATAGAGTACAGCTACCGTAGAACAGTTTCTCACCCGGTGATTGCTGTGGACCTTGCTCTGCTGCAACCGCTTTTAAGCGCTTACCTAATTGTAGTGACCAAATATCCACTTGGAATTTAGACTTAACAATTTGCGGTGGCTCATACGCTTTGTTTGGTGTTAGTACATCAGTACATTTCTTGAAGTAAGCCAAACAGGTATTAGCACTGGTTGCCTGTGCTAAACCACTACTTGTTTTACTGCTGGTTAGCATGTTGATAGAGCCGGAGTTACAACGGCCTTTCTCATCAAGCTGTAGCCATGCACCTTCGTGAATGTAAATAACACCTGGCATTGCTTCATCAGTAATGCGTGCACCCGCAAGTAGCGCACCACGGTCGTTGTACACTTCAATCACATCGCCATCTTTCACGCCACGTGCTGCCGCATCATCTTTGTTGATAAGCACAATCTGACGACCATCAACAGACTCGTAGCTATTCACATCAGCGTTAGCCATTTGTGAGTGTAGACGCATCCATGGGTGTGGGCTTAGTACGTGAACCTGATCTTTCTTCGCATTACCTAACCATTCAAATGGGGGCATCCATTGTGGCATGGGTGGACACTCAAAGGCTTTAAACTTCGCAAGTGTTTCACTGTAAAGTTCGATCTTACCACTTGGCGTATGAAGTGGGTTTTTCTCAGGATCGGCGTAGAAATCACCATGACGAACAAAGCTGTTAGCATCAGCAGGTGTTGATAGGTGAGTAATGCCGTTTTGCCAGAATGTTTTGAAGTCATCTGTCGCATCAGAAGCTTCGTAAGAGGCTCTAATGTGTTGGTACATGGTTTTACCGTCAGTAAACTCTTTATGTACGTTAAACATGAAGGCAAGACGAGAGAAGATTTCGTAATCGTCTAGGCTTTCACCTACAGGCTCAACCACTTTACGCATCGCATAAATTTTGTTGTTGCTGTAAGTACCACCAGAAGTGATGTCGTCACGCTCTAGTGTTGTTGTTGTTGGGAGCACGATATCTGAGTATTTCGCCGTTGCACACCACCAAGGGTCTTGACAGATAATGGTGTCAATATTCTCGTTAAGCGCTTGGATTAACTCATTAGTATCTTGCTGGTGCGAAAGAAGGTTGTTACCTGCGTTATAGATCAATTTCGCTTTTGGTAACGTTAGGTTCGCGCCATCACGGGTGTAGGCTTTACCTGGGTTTTTCAACATATCTGAAATCATAACAACCGGACATGTTTTAGTGATTGGGTTACGACCTTGAGATAGACCGATAGGCATACGCTTACCAGACGTTGGCATACCACCGTTACCATAGTGCCAGCTAAAGCCTGTCCCTTCACCCGGCTTACCAATCTTACCTGCAATCGCAGCAAAGTTGATGATAGACCAGTGGATCATTTCACCGTGATCAGCACGTTGTAGTGCCCAACCCGCTGCGATTTGAGTACGTTTAGTTACACAAAGCTCTGCAATTTCAACGATTTTAGCGGCAGGAAGACCAGTGATCTTTTCTGCCCACTCTGGTGTTTTCTCAATACCGTCTTCTTTACCCATTAGGTAATCAAGGTACTTATCAAAACCTACAGTGTACTTATCTAAATAAGCTTGATCGTTCTTACCTGTTTTACATAGGTGGTAAGACATCGCAGTAAATAGCGCAGTATCCGTGTTAGGACGGATATTGATCATTTCACTGTCAAGAGCTTTGTCCGTTTGGGTTTTCTGAGGGTTAATAGAGATAAACTTAATGCCTTTCTCTTTAAACGCTTCCCAGTGCTTTTGCATTGAGTGGTCTGCAACACGGAATTCAACACGGTTTGTTTTCCAAGGATCACAACCAATGAATAGAACAGCTTCTGTATTATCTTCTATGATTTTCCACGCGGTTTGTGGTGAGTACACTTCCATATCACCAATAACGTGAGGAAGAATAACTTCAGATGCACCAGCGGAGTAATCACCCGCACAGATACTTTGACCGCCAATAAGGTTAAAGAAACGACCTTGTAGGGTTTGTGGACGGTTAAGGCCACTGTGAGACCAACCACCGTAAGAAGAACTGAATACCGCTTCATTACCGTGATTTTCGATTGTACGCGCAATACAGAAAGCCGCTAGGGCAATTGCCGTGTCCCAATCAACACGAACAAACGGTTCTTTACCACGTAAATGCGGATTGTGATTGCCTAATGGATCTTCAAGCAGAGACTTACGCACCATAGGGTATTTAATACGTGTGTCAGAATAAGTACGGCTTAACACACCTTTAGTCAACATTTCTGTTGGGAATGGGTCAACGTCGTTCAGTGGTTGAACGCCAATTAACTTACCTTCTTTAACAACCGCTTTAAAAGGACCATAGTGAGATGCAGATGGAATAACTTGCGTGTCAGCCGCAAATACCTTGCCTGCAGGAAAAAGTGTGAGTCCGTTGGCAGCAATCGCGGTTGCTACCGAACCTTTTAAAAAGTTTCGACGTGATAGGGTCATAATTATATTCCGAAGACAGTCCGAGTTATAAAAAATTAAGGCAAAATATGCGCCCAATATTTATTCGGTATTGATGCCTATTTTTTTAATAATTCTTGATAGGCTACACGGAAATGAGAAATATATTATAGGGCCAAATGGAAAGTAAGTTTTCAAAAAAGATCACCTAAGTTTAATATGTTTAATGGTCGATATAAATCCTAGAATATTTAGCGCATTAAGCAAAGGTTAATTGAAAATCATTATCAATAGCGACCTTGTTAAGATGGTATAATAATAATTGTGACAAGCATTAACCTGACAATTAGTTGATTATTAATAGATAAATGTGATTTTGTTTCAATAATTCTTGATTGTGTTACAAATAGTAAAAGACTATTGACAGATAAAAAACATTTAGAGCTCTAAATAATTCAAGTTAATAATCAATCACAAAATCAACGTAATGAATTATATTAATAAAAATTTATTTTTTATTAATAACTCGCATTGCCGTATTCATATTCGACTGCTATTTTTGTACGTAACATTTTCTTTTAACGTCATTTTGACGTTTAATTCATTTTGGAACATCAATGAAGAAGCTCTGGCACTTTCTTATAAAGCCAAGCAGTCGCTATTCCGTTTTAGCAATTGCTGTTGTTTGTGTATTAATTACACTTGCAGGCGTATTTACTTTCCACAAATCGATTGAATTCACTTCTACTAACGAGTTTTGTACTGCTTGTCACTCGATGAAGGAAAACTACAACGAATATAAAACAAGCATTCACTTTAAGAACGCTTATGGTGTTCGTGCACAGTGTCGTGATTGTCATATTCCTGAAAATAACCCAATTGCTTTCATGAAGGCGAAATTGGGCGGTATTGGTGATATCTATAGTGAGTTCATTAGTAAAGATATCGATACACCGAAGAAATTCGAAGAAAATCGTCTACGCATGGCACAGAATGTTTGGAAGATGATGAAAGAGACCAATTCAGCGACGTGTAAGAGCTGTCACTCTTACTCTGCGATGGATCATGCTAAGCAATCACCAGCAGCAGCGGCTGCAATGACAGGCGCTGCAGCGAAAGATATGAACTGTATCGAGTGTCACAAAGGTATTGCTCACCAGTTGCCACATATCAACAACGATTTCCAAGCAACGTTTAAGCAATTAAGCATTAATGCAGCGAAAGCGCCTGAAGCGACAACACTTTACTCTCTAACATCTAAGCAGTTGTTTGTGAAAGATGCAGCTTCTGATGATGCACAAGGTCAATTGTACCCAGCATCAGAAGTGAAAGTTGTTGGCCAAAGCGGTGACATGCTAAAAGTTGAACTAACCGGTTGGGAAATCAAAGGTTCAACAACTGGTATGTTAGTTCAAGATATGGCGAAACAAATCCAAACCGCGTCTATTGATCCTGAACTACAAAAAACACAGAAAGTGTTGAACACACAAACAGCGACTGATGGTCAAGTATGGCAGCAAGTTCAAGTTGAAGCGTGGATGACACAACGTGATATGCTTGCAAGCATCAAGCCTATTTGGGGTTACGGTAAAGAAATCCTAGATGCAAGCTGTAACCAGTGTCACGCAACGCCAGAGCCAAAACACCTAACTGCAAACGCATGGGTTGATGGCCTAAAAGCAATGCAACAGTACTACACACTTGATAAGAACGAAGAGCGTGTATTACTTAAATATCTACAAGCTCACGCTAAAGATGCACCAGCAGAATCAGCGGCAGAGCAAGCAACTGAGTAAGATCACTTGCTAAAAAATAGATAGCTTGCGGTAACGCAACACCGAAAGGGAATCTGAGAAATCAGGTTCCCTTTTTTAATATATTGATTATTTTCTCTGTTGACCTTGTCTCTTGAGACAATACTTTTATTTTTAGTGTTAAGCCTTTTGTTTCCTCAACAACACTAAATTGAATTTAGTGCCTATAGGGCTTCTTATTAAGCATGTGTACAAACGTTAACGCTGGCTTGAGAGTTGAATAAATAGTAAACATTAAAAAAGGACTGAATGTTTCCACTCAGTCCTTTTTGTGTTTTTCACAATATTAAATACTACGCAGGCACTTCTTGTTTTTTCTCTTTAGGTGCTAGCTGCTCCGCCAGTTTGTGCATTTCAGGGAGCATACGGTGGATCAAGTGAAGTTGCTGTAACACCATACGTACCGAGGTGCAGTCTTCATCACGCCATTGTCCTAAACGCTGATCCAAATCGAGATCTAATGCGGGTGCCTTTTGACATGTGTTACCTGTCAGTTGTGCCGCTAAACATTCTAAGTGGGCGTGAATAATACGGTGCGCTTCAGACACTAACTGATGGGTTTTATCGTCATCGAGCTGTGTTCGGTGTGCACCTAATGCCGAGATATAACTGAGCATGGCATGGTTTAAGGTTAAGAATCGGAAACTTTCATTAGCATCAATTTGGTAACGCTCAGGCTCTGCTAACATATTACTGATCGCCGTATTTAAATGGGCATCAGTATTGTGGGCGTCACGACGGGCGATACGATAGCTTAAACTGTCTTTTTTACCGATTCGGTACTGACCAATAATTTGTGCTAAGTAATCTTTATTGGCATTGATAGCGCCTGACATCGATTTGTGTAATCGCTTAGATTCCCAATCTGGCAAAATAAAGGTAACGGCTAAAACGGCTAATAAACAGCCAATTAAGGTATCGCCTAAACGCGGCAGAATAACAGCATACCCTTCACCTAATTGGTTAAAACAGAATAAGACGAGTAAGGTAATAAATGCCGTTGCCCAGCCGTATTTCACCATTCTAAAGGCAAAGAAAAGCACGCCTGCAGCAACCATCAATACCAGTTGACCTTCTTGTCCTGGGAATAAATAAAGCAGCGGAATACCTGCGAAGATACCTGCCAAAGTGCCAATAACACGTTGGCGTAGTTTTTGGCGAGTCGCACTGTAGTTTGGCTGACAGACAAAAAGGGTGGTCAGCAATATCCAATAACCCCGTTGCAGATCGAGTGCTTGAATACAGCCGTAGCCCACCGTTAACGCTATTGCCATACGTATCGCATGACGAAAAAGTATGGAGTCGGTATTGAACTGGGCGCTGATACGTTTACCTAATTCTTTAAAACCATGCGCTTCGTTATCTGATAACTGAATTTCGTCATTGTCCTCATTATAGGTTGCATCAGGGTTATTGATGTTCATTAACTGACGTTCAACCGTGGCGAGGTTGTTGAATAGGAAATCGAGTTGGATTAACAGCATTTTCCATTCTGGTTTATTTTGGCTATGGAGGTACTGTAATGAATCTTGCAGCTCATTTAAGGCTTTCATGCTTTTTTCATCGTGGGTGTACGATTTCCCCATTGCTAATGCAGTTGAAATATCACGGCAAGCAACGGCTTGAGAACGTAATAAACGTTGGAAACGAAATAGCACATCACTACGGTTAAAGTTGGCTGCTAAATCTTGGTAACGATAATGCGAAGAACTGGCACGTTCATGAATATCTTGTGCCATAAAATAAATTGTTAAGAATTTATCGCCTGTCGTGTTGGGTTGTCCGCGTCTTGCTCGGTGTAACAGGGTGGCTTTTGCTGAATTTAGCGCGTTAACGACTCGTGCGTTTTGGCTTGCAGCTTTTAATCGAAGAGGTTGCGGCACTAAGTCGGCAACAGGTTCAAAGAGTTGGCTTTTATGATCTAAATAATCGGCAAACTCGCTAAACACATTAGCAAGGCTGCGTTGTACGGGTTGGTTAGGCCAAAGGATGTGCCATGCTAAGGATAAACAGCCATACCAAAATGCACCGCCTAGTAACAACATCGGCTGGGACCATAAATCGACACTATGATCAGCACCTAGCATGGTGTAAACCGCCAGCAATAATGAAGCAAATGCAATACTTGCGTAGCGTGATCCCATTGCACCTAACATGATGAAACAAAATGTTGACGTGAACAGTCCTAATGCAAAAAAGAGAGGATAAGGGAATAGGACTTCAATCGAAACAGATGCAATTAAAAAACAAAGTAAAGTGAGCGAAAGCGCTTTAATTCTACCGAGAAAATTGTCATCAGTTTCAGCTAGCGCAGCAGCAATAACCCCTAGTACTAACGGTGTCACCTCGCTATTAGAATTGTAATACCAGCAAGGGAGTACGACGCCAACTAACGCAATGAGAACACGAATTGAGTAGTTTATTCTATCGTTCACCCAGTAACGGCGAAAATTTAGATGTAACTTGTTAGTTTGCATATAGATATTAACAATCTTCTGATAAATAATTACAGCGAACGGCTAGAATAACCTTGCCGTAAATTTGATCCAATGGAAGTTCTATAAAGACTTAAATTATTGGGTTATGTAGCTTAGAAATCGGCTTAACGATAACAGAATTTGGTGATAGATACTGCATCGACATCTCATGAAAGAACGTTCGTTTGATAAAAACGAGCAAGTTTTGTTCATTGGTTGAACTTTACTATTGAAGCTGAATCCAAAAATACATTTGTTTGTTCTGCTAGTGGAATTAATAAGTAAATAAATCTTAGAACGCTATGGCATAACAGGAGTTATTGGTACTCTATAGCGATATAAACCCAAGAAACTTGGGTAGACATCCGATCATAGGGTGATTGGACCTTTTCTATTTTAGCTGCACGTTTTTTTAAGCGGCTATGTTCAATATTACGCCCATATAAGAATATGGAAAAGTTGGTGAGATAATGCAATTAAGTGCCAGTTGGTTAGCACAATGGTTAGTGCAGGGTGATTATTACAGTATCGCTTTAGATGACAATGCATTGGTTTTAGATAGCCAAGTTGGCTCAGAAGTGATCTCGTTTGACGATTGGGATGGCTCAATTGAAATACATCGTGGTGTGTTATGGGGAGCGTTAGAGCTAACTTCTTCTGATCAGCAATATTGCTGGACTATTCATGGTTTGCCTTGGAGCGAATGTAAGCCGTTTGCCGCTTTTCTTATCCGCACGTATCAAGATTGGGCAAGAAATCGCGTTGATAAATTAGACGCTGTTTTACCTGAAATCTTACAGCGTATTGGCAAATTTTCATCACAGCCGGGCTATTTACGTGGCTCTGAGCATGAATCGTTACATACTTTCCTTCATCAATCGCTTGCTGATACAGATTTAACACCAGAGTTAGCGGCATCATTCCGTCCTCGTAGCTTTGAAAAAATTTCGCCTTGGCTAGAAGAACATCAAGATTGGGTTGAAGAACACAATAAGACTTGGATTAAGCAGCAATCTGAAAAATGGGGATCATGGTTTGATAGTTTTGAGCGTTCACCATTAAATGACTCTCAACGAGAAGCGGCGTTAATCAACCAAGATCATAACTTAGTACTTGCCGGTGCAGGTACGGGTAAAACCAGTGTTTTGGTGGCTCGTGCAGGCTACTTAATTGCGAGTCAGCAAGCCGTACCTGAAGATATTTTGATGCTGGCATTTGGCCGAAAAGCGGCAGAAGAAATGTCGGAGCGTATGGGGGAGAAAGTCAGCGATCGCGTGAAAGTTGCTACCTTCCATAGCTTAGGTTCGCAAATCATCGCAGAAGTAGAAAAAGAAAAGCCTAATGTAGCAGGTGTCGCTATTGATGCACGTGTTCGTTCAGCATGGATTGCCCGTATGTTGATTGAACAATGGAATAAATCAGCGTCAGCGAGCAAATGGCAACGTCACCTTACGCAATGGCGAGTTCCGGGTTTTAGCAAAGAAAACACGATGGAACAGCAGGCTGAAAATGAGCAATTGCAAGCTTGGGTTTGGCGCCATATTGAATTATTAGGTCAATCGACATTGTCGAAAGAAGCGCTAATAGAAGAAATTCAAAATAACAATAACCCAGCGATGCGCCCGCGCATGAAGAGCGAATTAGAGTTATTGTGGCCTTGCTATCAAGCTTATCAGCAGTACTTAAAATCAAAGAAACAAATCGACTTTAACAGTATGATTGATGTGGCAACTCAATATGTTAAAGAAGGTAAGTTTGTGTCACCTTGGCGCTTTATTATGGTGGATGAGTACCAAGATATTTCGCCACAACGTTTAGCGCTAATTGAAGCATTATGCGGCCAGAAAGTAGAAGGTAAGTCGACACCAACCTTGTTTGCCGTTGGGGATGATTGGCAGGCTATTTACCGCTTTGCGGGGGCTGATGTTAACCTAACGACTGACTTTGAAGGGCGTTTTGGTTCATCTCATATCACTGAGCTATCAACAACGTATCGCTTTAATAGCATGATTGGTGAAGTGGCAAACTTGTTTATTCAACAAAACCCAAGCCAAATTAAAAAGCAGTTAACCAGCTTTACGAAACAAAATAAGAAAGCGGTTACCTTGCTTGATAGTGATTTAATGCTGCAAGATTTAACCCGTTTAGCCAAACTTTATGATAATAAAGAAACGAGCGTGATGATCTTGGGTCGTAACAATAAGCAGAAACCAGCAAAGTTTGAAGACTGGAAAGCACAGTGGCCACAACTTAACTTGAAATACATGACATGCCACGCGAGTAAAGGGCGTGAAGCTGATTATGTCTTTATTGTTGATGTTAACAAAGGTATTTTCCCGTCTCCAGATCGTGAAACAGGTTTAGCTGCTGTGATGCAACCACGTACTGAAAACTATACTGATGCTGAAGAACGCCGTTTGTTCTATGTGGCGTTAACACGTGCGCGTAAACATGTATGGGTATGTGCTGGTTCACATAATACATCTTCTTTTATCAATGAGTTAATCGAAGATAAGTACCCTGTAAATAATAAGATTAAACGCATTAAGTAATGATGTGATTGTTAAAAAACCGACCTATTAAAGGTCGGTTTTTTATTTCTGTAAAAGTAAGTTGTGGCTTTATTAGCCGACTTTATGGAAACTAACGATGTTGTTTGATGGAGCATTGGCATCGATGTACTCTTTGACCTGTAATTGCTGCTCATCGGTTAGGTATAACCCCAATTTAGTTCGGCGCCATAAGAAGTCTTCGACCGTTTTCACATGTTCATGTGCGATAACATAATCAATTTCTTTTTGGTAAACACCATCAGCAAATTGAATGCCCATATCGTCAATACAAGCTACATCTGCCAACATCTTATAGCAGTAACTTCCAAATTGTTTTACATAACGTAGTGCTTGTTTATCACTTAGCCATGGGTAACGGCTTTGTAAGCTTTCTGCGAGTTGTTTTCGTGAACAGCTAAAATTTCCACCAGGTAGGGCTTGATTGGCTGTCCATGATTTGCCCATTTGCGGGAAGAAAGGTTCTAGGTGTTTCATCGCCGATTCTGACAGCTTTCGGTAGGTCGTCAATTTGCCACCAAAAATTGAAAGCAAAGGTGCTTGGTCGAGTTCTTGCTCAAGTTCTAGTGTGTAATCACGTGTGATTGCTTGTGGTGAATTTGATTCATCATCACACAGTGGACGAACGCCGCTAAACGTCCACACCACATCTTCTCGGTGGAGTTGATCAACAAAGTGTTGATTTACAATATCAATTAGGTAGTCGATCTCAGTCTCATCAATCGCGACATGACGAGGATCGCCTTTGTATTCCAGATCTGTGGTGCCAATGATTGAAAAGTCATCAAGGTAGGGAATAACAAAAACAATTCGGTTATCTTTGTTCTGAAGAATATAGGCTTGCTCTTCATTATGAATTTTTGGCACGACAATGTGAGAGCCTTTGATCAAACGAATGTTGCGAGGCGATGGCGTTTCTAAACCGTTATCAAAAAATTGTTTAACCCAAGGTCCTGCCGCATTAACAAGCGCTTTGGTTCGTCGCTCAAAGCGCTCACCTGTACGTTGATCAACCATTGTAACGCGCCAAATATCCCCTTCTCGTACCGCGCTTTCAACTTTGCAGTAGTTAGCAACCTCGCCGCCATTTTCTTCAATAGCCATAATGTTTAATAGCACTAAACGCGCGTCATCAACCCAGCAATCAGAGTACTCAAACCCCACTTTCATTTCTGGTTTAAGTAAACCAGATTGTGCCAGATTAATTTTTTTACTCGCAGGTAAGGTGGTTCGTTTGCCTAAATTATCATAAAGAAATAGACCACTGCGGATCATCCAAGCTGGGCGTAAAAAAGGACGGTGAGGAAGGCGGAATCGCATCGGCTCGGCAACATGAGGCGCTTTTTTTAAGAGCACCTCACGTTCAGCGAGTGCTTCGGAAACAAGGCGAAATTCATAATGTTCAAGGTAGCGTAGACCACCATGGATGAGCTTTGAACTTGCAGATGATGTGGCAGAGGCAAAATCATTTGCTTCGTATAAAGCAACATTTAAGCCTCGACCAGCCGCATCTGCTGCAATACCAGCACCATTAATACCGCCACCGATGACGATGATATCGAGAAGAGGGGTTGCGCTATTGTTTTTAGTGATATCCATAAAACGACCTTAAAAAATGAGCAAACGAACATAAGAGAGCATAATGTAAGCATAACTTAAGTTTCGTTTGTGATCATTTATTGTTTTCGTTTGTTGTTCGTTTTTGCTCGTTTATGTGATTTGTATAAAAAAATGCGCTTTTATATTGAATGAGTTTTGCGATTGTTAGCATGTTTTACTCATTATGGTCATGCTCTGAAACCACCTCAATTTGTAATTGATGTTCATTAATAATTGAAAGAATATTTTCAGGTGGGAGCTGATCGGTAAAGAGTGCATCCACTTGCGAAATACAGCCCAGTTTGACCATCGCATTACGTCCAAATTTAGAGTGATCCACAGCAAGAAATACTCGGCGGCTATTTTCAATAATGGCTTGCTTTACGCGCACTTCATGATAATCAAAATCAAGTAACGAGCCGTCATTATCGATACCACTTATGCCTAAGATGCCGAAATCTAAGCGAAATTGTTGGATGAAATCGAGCGTGGCTTCTCCAATGATACCGCCATCATGATCACGAACTTCACCGCCGGCGAGAATCACTTTAATTTCTGGGTTTGATAACAAAATCGTGGCAGCATTTAAGTTGTTGGTTACAACACGTAGTTGTTTGTGTTGGACACACAACGCACGTGCGACAGCTTCAGGTGTAGTGCCGATATCAATAAACAGCGATGCACCATCAGGGATATGTTTAACAAGACTTGCAGCGATTAAGTCTTTCTCGCTGAAATTAAGTGATTTACGGGTAATGTAAGAGGTATTTTCAGAGCTAAGTGGCGTCGTAGCTCCACCGTGATAGCGACGAATTTTATTAGCGTCGGCGAGTTCGTTCAGATCGCGGCGAATCGTTTGAGGGCTGACGTTAAAACGTTCGACTAACTCTTCTGTACTGACATAGCCTTGTTTTTTCACCAACTCTATAATTTCTTGGTGTCTTGGTATTTGTTTCACTAAAAATTTCCCTGTCTTACTTGGCATTGCCAGATATACATTTAAATATAATGCTATCTATTGTGCTTTAATTTTCCTTTCCATAGAAGTGATTCAATTCTCTTATCTGTATTCAAATAAAAAAGAGCGTTACAAAGAACGCTCTTTTTCTCTTTTATTCGTTTTATGAATAATTAATCTTCGCAATCATGCATTTCTGCCCATGTTTGCGCGCATTTAACTGCGCGTTTCCAACCTTTATAGCGTCGCTCACGCTTATCATCACAAGCGTGGGGACTGAAAGTGCGGTTAATTACGGCTTTATCTTTAAGCTCATCAATATTACTCCAGAATCCGACAGCTAAGCCTGCAAGATAAGCGGCACCTAATGCAGTGACTTCGGTGACTTCTGGGCGCTGAACTTCGGTATCTAATACATCAGACTGGAATTGCATTAGGAAGTTATTGGCTACGGCGCCACCGTCAACTTTCAATGTGGCAAGCTGAATACCTGAATCCGCTTTCATGGCGTCAATAACATCACGGGTTTGATAAGCAATACTTTCAAGCGTCGCACGGATAATATGGTTTGAGTTCACACCTCGGGTTAAGCCAACAATTGTGCCGCGTGCGTAAGCATCCCAATATGGCGCACCTAACCCCGTAAAGGCCGGTACGACATAAACACCGTTTGAAGTATCAACCTTAGTGGCAAAGTACTCGGAGTCTTTGGCATCAGCTAATAGTTTCATTTCATCACGTAGCCATTGAATCGATGCGCCCCCCATAAATACAGCACCTTCAAGTGCGTAGGATGCTTCACCTGATGGGCCACAGGCTAATGTAGTGAGTAGACCATGAGTTGATGATACTTTTTCTTGTCCTGTATTCATTAACAAGAAACAGCCCGTTCCGTAGGTGTTTTTAGCTTGCCCTGGCTCAACACACATCTGACCGTAGAGAGCGGCTTGTTGATCACCGGCAATACCCGCAATTGGGATACGTGTGCCGCCTTTACCACCAATATTGGTTTTACCGTAGACTTCCGATGAGCGTTTTACTTCTGGCATCATAGAGGCAGGAATACCTAACTCATCGAGCAGCTTTTGATCCCACTCAAGGGTATTGATATTAAATAACATGGTACGAGAGGCGTTGGTGTAATCTGTTACGTGAACGCGGCCTTGAGTCATTTTCCATACTAGCCAAGTATCAACAGTACCAAACAATAATTTACCGGCTTCAGCATCTTCTCGCGCGCCATCAACATTATCTAGAATCCATTTTACTTTGGTACCAGAGAAATAAGGGTCAAGGACAAGACCTGTATTCTCGCGTACATATTCTTCTAATCCACGTTGCTTTAATTCTTCACAGATCTCTGCGGTACGACGACACTGCCATACAATGGCGTTATAAACTGGCT
Source organism: Photobacterium sp. GB-56 (assembly GCF_003026105.1). Taxonomy (GTDB): domain Bacteria; phylum Pseudomonadota; class Gammaproteobacteria; order Enterobacterales; family Vibrionaceae; genus Photobacterium. Next base: position 161,279 of record NZ_PYNW01000002.1, read on the forward strand.
TACCTGTTTCTTTATTCCAAACAATAGTAGTTTCACGTTGGTTTGTAATACCGATCGCTGCAATTTGATCGCTACGAATACCTGACTGGCCTAATACTTCGACTAAGGTTGAACTTTGGGTGGCATAGATCTCTAGTGGATCATGTTCAACCCAACCCGCTTGAGGATAAATTTGGGTAAATTCTCTTTGTGCGACACTTACGATATTGGCATCGTGGTCAAGAATAACTGCACGAGAGCTTGTTGTGCCTTGGTCTAACGCTACGATGTATTTTGGATCGTTCATGTTTTTGTCCTTTGTTTCAAACTATTATAATTATACTAGGTAGTAGAGGTTAAGCTTGCGTGCGAGCTTCTTCTTCTGTGTTTTTGTCACATTGATTTGGAATTGTACAACCTTGTCCTTGTTGAGGCAGATGCGCTGCAACAACTTTAGGGTATAACCAGCCACCAAAACAGGCGCCAGCAATGGGAGCTAAAATCGGCACAATAAAGTAAGGAATATCAAGGCCACCTGTCAGTGCTTTATCCCAACCGGCGAAATAGGCGAACAACTTAGGGCCAAAATCACGCGCTGGATTCATAGCAAAACCTGTTAATGGACCTAAAGAGCTACCAATTACGGCAATTAAAATTCCGATAAGTAATGGATTTAAAGCACCACGGGATGCGCCATTATTTTCATCACCAAGGGCTAAGATGGCGAACATCAATACTGCTGTGATCACAAACTCGACAGCAAATGCGCCGAAAAATGACAGACTGGCATGTGGGTAAGTCGAGAAGATCCCTGCGGTTGCCAATGCTTCATTACTGCTTCGTACAAATTGATGGGTAATTTCATATTGGGTAAAGAGGTTGCTATATAGGGCATAGATAAGCGCAGCAGAGCAGAAAGCACCAAGAAGTTGACTAATAATGTAAGGTGCGACTTTCTTTTTATCAAAACCGTGAAATGCAGCAAGAGCAATAGTAACGGCTGGGTTAATGTGAGCGCCAGACACGCCTGCAGTACAATATATGGCTATAGTGACACCTAATCCCCAGATAATACTGACTTCCCATTGACCAAAGTCAGCGCCTGTTAAGACTAAAGCGGCGACACAGCCGACACCAAAAAAGATTAACAAGCCTGTACCGATAAATTCAGCGATACATTCGCCGAGTAGTGAGGGGGCTTTCGTTATTGTCATTTTAATTATCCTTATTATTCACATCGAATGTTATTGTCTGGGAGCACGGCATATCTTCTACAATATTCGACATTTCGAAAACAAAGAAACATTAAAAGTGAGCGTTCGAGCATTAAATGAAAATAAAATGTATTTGTTTTGTTAAATGGCTCATATTTTTTAAACGAATAAATCCATATAAAAATATAAAACGAAAGGTGTTATGCGTATTTATATCTTTTATGAAGGTATGAAGTGGCGAGTATTGATGAGTTGTCGTCATAAAAAAGGACTCATATGAGTCCTTCGTTTTTGTTCTATTTGAAAGCTTAGTTAGGGATTAACATACACAATCACTTTACCGCTATGTTTTTTATTTTGAATATTAGTGAGTGCGTCAGGAAGTTTGGGAAAAGGGACGATTTTTTCTACCATACTTTTAAGCTCACCGTCAGCAACAAGTTCACTGAGTTTATTACCAATATCTGCAAGATGAGCAATATGTTCTGGTGCTCCGTGGGCATAGGTGCCATGTAAAGCCACTTCATGGATACTTAATGCTTTAGTCGTCGCTAATAGCGGCACTTGAGTAAACTGATCGGCGACCATCACAATATGTCCGTTATAACGGATTAGCGCGCTCATAAGGCTACCGGAACGTGCAGAGACACAGTCGATGACACCATGCAGCATTTGATCTTCAGTTAGATTGATTATCTCGAGGGCAATATTTTGCTCTGGCGAGAGTACTGCATCAAGTCCATAGCTTAATAAGCGTTGGTGGTGTTGACGTTCAGCAATCGCATAAACTGTCGCCCCTGCTTTTTTTGCAAGTTGCGCTGCAAATCCACCGACTCCGCCACCGGCTCCTGTAATAGCAATACGTTGGCCTTTCTGGACTTGTAATTTGTCGTGAACGGCTATCCATGCACTATATCCAGCACAGGGTAAAGCGGCGGCGTCAGTGAAAGATAAGGTAATAGGAATACGACTTGCGGCAGAGGCTTTGATGCAGGCATATTCGGCAAATCCACCTGCAGTTCGAGGATCGGCAAAGAAGATGACCCTGTCACCGATTGAAAATTGTTTTACATTCTCGCCTATACTTTCAACCGTTCCCGCAACATCTAATCCGATTATCTGAGGATAATTCCATGTTGCGTAACCCCATTCTGTTAATTTGTAATCCATGGGGTTTAACCCTACAGCCGCGACTTTTATGCAAATTTCGTCAGCGCTAGGAGTAGGCTTATCGGTTTCTTCGAGAGATAGTGCGCTTATTCCATTTGGCTGTTTTAACATCCACGCTTGCATTGGCAACTTCCTCTACTACATATAATCTATTTAACAATATAACGCATTACATGTATTTTCGTCATTTAGTTGAAGCAATTGTGCCAAAACGGAGGGATTTCAATTAATTGTTATTTTCTCGTAACGGTGAAGTTGTTTGAGCCTTTTACGATGAAGGCAAAAGGCTAAAAGTAACCAAGGATTAATTGATACGCTCTGCTAGGTAAGCATCGTAATCAGGAACTTCAATACTGACTTCTTGATCGAGAAGCGGTGAGGTGATCATGAAGTTTGCGCTAGCACGGTTAGTCGCAACAGGGATATTCCATACTGCTGAAATACGGAGTAACGCTTTTACATCTGGGTCATGAGGAACGGAATTGAGTGGGTCCCAAAAGAAAATCATCATATCGATTTTTCCTTCAGAAATCAGTGCGCCTAATTGTTGGTCTCCTCCCATTGGACCACTGATTAAGCAAGTGATCGGTAAACCTATTTCTTTTGATAAGAGGTGTCCTGTTGTACCTGTAGCGTATAGCTCGTGAGATGCCAGTTTATCTTTATGTTCTTTAACCCAACGAAGTAGATCAACTTTACAGTTATCGTGTGCAACGAGGGCGATATGTTTAGAGGATGCCATTGTGCGGGTTGTTCTGTGCATCATATTTCCTTGCTAAGATGTTCTGATCGTAATGATGAAATAAATAGATATCAGAACCTTATAAATGAGTAAAACACAATAATCTAATTATTAGCGGTGATACAAATATTATATTTGAGAACAAAATATCCTGCGTCAAAGAGCCTATGACGCAGGACAAAGCATTATTGTTTTACGTGGTGGTCTTTAACGTAAAAAGAAGGGCGGAACTCAGCGGGTGATAACGACTCTGCAATCACTTTTTTAGGTAAATATTCTGGTGTGAGATTGACAATTGAAGGTGCAATATCGAGTACGACTGGCTTATGTTCAAGATAACGAACAGCTTGGTCGATAGATAGCATGGCTTGTTCCGCCATTTTATCGGTAGGGGCAAATAATATGCGATGACGTCTTAAGCCTCGATAAACACCATGACTGAGGTAAGTTGATACAATTTTTATGTTGTGAATATCGTGAGTACGTAACTCACTTATTGCTACTTCTGCCGCCACAGCGCCACCAACAATGTAGTTAATATCTTCTTTCGATGCGAGGATTTGCTGAATCAAATTTCGTTGTAATTCTTTACTGTTATCGGCCCATAAGGTTGTCACAATTTCTACATCGCTGTTTTTAATCGCGTCTTTAAAACCACGAGATACAGGTTTGGTACCACCTTGGAGTTGAGGGCCTGGTAGCCAAGCGACTTTTACCACACCTGAACCTTTCGGGTGACGTTTAGCCAGGTATTCACCTGCAACTTTACCCATGTCATACCAATTTACGCCTACTTTGGCTTTCACATGTTGGCGAATATCAGGATCGGTAAAATCAATATTGTTCGTCATTAAAAATACAGGCGTATTACCGATGAGTTTAGAAAGTTTTCCGTTATAGGCTTTGTCATCTACCGTACCTAGGATAATCGCATCTGCACCCCATTGATGGCATTTTTGTAGCTGCAATGTTTGCTTATCTAAATTGGGATAACCGCCAGCTTCCATCACTTTTAATGTAATGCCTAATTTTTTTGCTTGTTTAACCATTCCATAATTGATCGATAACCAATATGAATCTTTTAAATGCGGGTAAACTGCACAGATCTTCCATGGCTTAGTAACGGAAGTTAAAAAATTATATTGGACTTCAGTTGCTTTTTTATCTGCCTGAAAAGGAGGTTGATAGGAGATCACTTCTTGTGCAGAAGCTGTTTGGATGGAAAGTAAAAACAAAACAAAACAAAAAATGCGCATTTATACCAACATTATTTTAGGTTTAAAGTCATATCGCTGGCAAAATAGTAGCGCTTTATTTTCTCTTGTGAAATAGCGAGCATACTGAGCAACGACAGATATACGATATTATATACCTAAGTAACCTTGAGATGTTCAATTGAGTGACAACACGCGGCATTAAATGCTTGAAGTCACTTTGGTATATATGGGTTGCAAACATTTTGATGTAGAGATTATTTATGACGTTTACCCTAAAAGGTATCGGAACGAAATTGTTAATAGCCTTTTCAGCAATGGCTAGCTTGATGATTATTGCAGTAATGATTGGTGTCGCAGGTTTTTCATTAGTGGCTAAAACTGAGCGTACGGTAATTAATTCTGCCGTGCCTGCATTAGCAGAAGCGCGTCAGTTATCAGATTTAAGTTCTCGTATTATTTTTAATGCACAAGTATTGGCAAAATCTAAAGCAGAATCTGAACGTATGCGACAAGGGCGTGCGTTAACCATTCATATTGAAGCATTAAATCGAAGCTTGCATTCACTTGAACAATTTTCTTTTGATCAACCGTTAATGGTGAAATTAGAAGAAGATGTAAAGCGCATTGTTGATAATTTAGCATTATTAGGTTTACTAGTAGGGCGTCAGATCGATCTTCAAAGTCAGTTAGATAAGCTAACAACAGAGATGACGAAAGCCACCCATCAAATTGATAATTTATCTCAATCTCAGGTTTCAAATGCCAATACCATTGCAGTGGCTAACGTGTCTCGCATCTATGATTTAGTTGCAGATGGAAATAAACCTGCTGTCTATAAAGCATTAGATAGTCTCGTTGAAGTGGATATGGACTTATCTGAACGTTTATTTGAACTGCGATTTTTATCGTTACAAGTGATCAATATGCTGGATGATTCTAGTCGTATTGTTGATATTAAATCTCTCGTGGCGCTTAAAAAACGCTATAACGACGCGGTAGGTATCATGAGTCAGCGAGTTAAATCCGTAGAAGATCCTAGCCGTTCAGAACAATTAGTTGAGCTAACTACTCAGCTTAATCGTGGCCGTTTGTTGTTTGGGGTTATTGAGCAACTAATTTATGCAAAGCAAGATGTCGAGCGCCTTGATCAACAAAATTTGGTGTTATTCCAGCAGTTAAATAATACCGTTGATGACATTATTGATGTTGCTAATGTGAATACTCAGCAAGCGGTTAAACGTGTTGATCATACTTTAACACTTGCCCGAAATACGTTAATAGTGATCTCTGCAATTGGTTTATTGGCGTTAGTACTCATTATGTGGCGATTTGTTTATGCAAGGGTGATTTGCCGTATTAACGAATATAGCCGTGCGTTATCAGCTTTAACCCGAGGCGATTTAGGGGTCAGAATTAACGTCAAAGGGGATGATGAATTAGCGCAAATGGGGCGAGCTATTTTAGTGGCTCGTGACACCGCTAATGAGCGATATCGTTTGGCGCAAGCAGAGTCAAAAGCTCGGCAAGAATTACAAGAGCATAAAGCTAGCCTTGAACGATTAGTTGCAAAACGTACTGGCGAGCTTGAGAAAATAAACAGTCGCTTAAATGAAGAAGTTTATAATCATTATAAAGCGCGCGATGAAGCCGAAAAAGCAAACCGCGCGAAGTCTTCATTTCTTGCAACTATGAGCCATGAGATCCGAACACCAATGAATGGTGTCTTAGGTACTGCATCGTTATTAGCAGATACACAATTAACATCACAACAGAAACGCTATCTCGATGTGATAAACCGCAGTGGTGAAACCTTACTTGATATTTTAAATGACATTCTTGATTACTCGAAAATTGAAGCTGGGCATTTAGATATAAGGCCAAGTAACTTTTCCGTTGTTCGGATGGTTACTGATGTGTCTAATATGTTAGAAGGGCGAGCGTTTGCAAAACGTATTGGTCTTGAGTGCCATATTTCACCACAAGTTGAAGGAATATGGTTTGGTGACGAGAGTCGCATACGTCAAGTGCTAGTAAATCTCGTAGGTAATGCGATTAAGTTTACAGATACGGGCAAAGTTTCAATTTTTGTAGAGCCTCATCCCGACATGCCAGATGAATTATTGTTCTCTGTAAAAGATACGGGTATTGGCATTGATGAAGAAGAGCAAAACCTTTTATTTAGTGCTTTCCAGCAAGCAGAAGCAGGACGAAAATCCATTGAAGGTACAGGTCTAGGCTTAGCAATTAGCAAACACATTGTAGCGGCAATGGATGGTGAAATTGGTTTAGAATCAGTAGTTGGTGAAGGGAGTTGTTTTTGGTTTGCATTGCCTCTTGAGCATGGCGAAGGGAATTTAGAAACCGATGATAAAAGAGTGATTATGCGTTCTGCTCATATTTTGCTGGTAGAAGATAACCCAGTAAACAGTATGGTTGCTGAAGGTTTCTTAACTCGTTTAGGCCATACTGTTGTCACGGCTGCTGATGGTGCTGAAGCTGAAGAAATATACAAAAAACAACGTTTTGATATCGCGTTATTAGATATTAACTTACCTGATACTGACGGTGTTCAGTTACTCAGTCGTTTACGCCGCTTAGAAGATAATAGCCATGAAGCATGGGAAGAGCCGACGCCGATGGTTGCGTTTTCTGCTCATGTTTTTCGTGAAGAAGTGGAGTTATATTTAAATGCTGGTTTTGCAGGATTCTTACCTAAACCGTTAGTTGAAAAGCAGTTGATTGATACAATGAGCAGTATCTTAAAAGGTGAGAAACGCGTGATTATCGAAAAAGGTATTGGAGAAGAGAGCGTGGAAGTGAAGCCAACAGAGAATACGATTCCACTATTAAAAGAGTCCGTATTAGGCAGTGATCTTCAAGTATTGGGCGAAGCGCAAGTGAAGCAGCTTATTCACTTATTTGGAGAATCATCGAGCTTAACGTTATCAAAACTACATCAGGCTATTGATGATAAGAATTTATCTGAAGTGGCTAAACAAGCGCATACCTTAAAAGGTGCAGCTGGAACCATGGGGCTAATGCAACTTCATCATATTTGCTCTGAATTTGAAAAAAATGCGAAAGAAGGTTCAATTAAAAGTTTAGATCTGAGCTCGCTACAAAAAGTCTTTGATCAATCTGTCGCGATATTAGAAACCACCTTTATCAGTGCATAATCAAAGCTATTTAGATGAGAAAAGGGCATATACAGTGCCCTTTTTTAATGTCTATGAAACGTTCAGTACTATTTAGTTCCTATTTGAAACGATATCTAGATCAGAAGAGATAGCAGCGCTAGCTGATCAGCATCTTCAACAAGGTCAGACAGAATGTTATACCTGTAGCGGAAACAGCGGTTATTGCGACACCGACAATAGTGAGAGATCGCGATAGGTGGTGTTGAGAGAATAATCGTAACTATTCTAATTAGAGTAAAGTTATAGCCTTGCTGTTTTTCATACACGATTACTTGTGATTGTTATCAATAGCGTTACAAGGTGTGCAAGATGCTCAACCTTTAAAGACGAGGAAAGATGAAATGATAGGAGGTGTATAGTGATGTGGAATGATTTTTACGTGATAAAAAATAACCCCGAGAGCAAAGCCCTCGGGGTTAAAAAGATTACTTAGAGTAATTAAAAATTACTTCTTAGCGTTCTTTTCTTTCTGCTCAGCGATTACTTTTTCAGCAACGTTTGCAGGACATGGTGCGTAGTGTGCGAACTCCATAGAGAACTGACCACGACCAGAAGTCATTGTACGTAGAGAACCGATGTAACCAAACATTTCTGAAAGAGGTACATCAGCCTTGATACGAACGCCAGTTGTACCAGCCATTTGGTCTTTGATCATACCACGACGACGGTTAAGGTCACCGATAACATCACCAACGTGATCTTCAGGAGTGAACACGTCAACGTGCATGATTGGCTCAAGAAGCTGTGCACCAGCTTTAGGCATAGATTGACGGAATGCGCCTTTCGCTGCGATTTCAAATGCTACAGCAGATGAGTCAACTGCGTGGAATGCACCATCAACAAGCTCAACTTCAACATCAAGAACAGGGAAACCAGCAAGAACACCAGTATCCATCATGCCTTTGAAGCCTTTTTCGATTGCAGGCCAGAATTCTTTAGGAACGTTACCACCGATTACAGATGATGAGAACGTAAAGCCTGAACCTACTTCACCTGGCTTCATGATGTAGTCGATCTTACCGAACTGACCAGAACCACCAGACTGTTTCTTATGCGTGTAGCTATCTTCAACAGGTTTAGTGATAGTTTCACGGTAAGCAACCTGAGGTTGACCAACGATAAGGTCTACACCGTATGTACGCTTAAGGATATCAACCTTAATGTCTAGGTGAAGCTCACCCATACCTTTAAGGATTGTTTCACCTGAATCTTCATCAGTCTCAACTTGGAATGATGGATCTTCTGCAACCATCTTACCGATCGCGATACCCATTTTCTCAGAACCGCCTTTATCTTTTGGAGATACAGCGATTGAGATAACTGGTGTTGGGAAGATCATTGGCTCAAGAGTACACTCGTGCTTAACATCACATAGAGTGTGACCAGTTTGAACGTTCTTCATACCAACGATAGCGATGATGTCACCAGCTTGCGCGTAAGTAAGTTCGTTACGATCGTTAGCTTGCATCTCAACCATACGGCCGATACGCTCAGTCTTACCAGTTGCACTGTTAAGAACTGTATCACCTTTGTTCAGTTTACCTGAGTAAATACGAACGAAAGTTAGGGCACCAAAACGGTCATCCATGATTTTGAATGCTAGCGCTTTGAATGGTTCGTCAACAGAAACTGTTGCAACTTCACCAGTTGGCTCACCAGTTTCTGGATCTGTTAGTGGTTGTGGATCTACTTCTGTTGGAGAAGGTAGGTAATCAACAACAGCATCTAGTACAAGCTGCATACCTTTGTTTTTGAATGCAGAACCACAGAATGTTGGGAAGAAATCACAAGTACGAGTACCTTTACGGATACAACGCTTGATGTCTTCGATAGAAGGCTCTTCACCTTCCATGTAAGCTTCCATTAGGTCGTCATCTTGCTCAACAGCAGTTTCAACAAGCTCTTCACGGTAAGCTTCAACATCATCAACCATGTCAGCTGGGACGTCTGTGATTTCGTAGTTTTCTGGAAGACCAGTGTCATCCCAAACGTACGCTTGACGGTTTAGAACGTCAACAACACCAACGAAATCATCTTCACGACCGATTGGAAGTGTCATGATTAGCGGCGTTGCGCCAAGTACACTTTTAACTTGGTCTGTAACGCGGAAGAAATCTGCGCCCATACGGTCTAGTTTGTTAACGAAGATGATACGTGCAACTTCAGATTCGTTAGCGTAACGCCAGTTTGTTTCAGACTGAGGCTCAACACCACCAGAACCACAGAATACACCGATACCACCATCAAGTACTTTAAGAGAACGGTAAACTTCAACTGTGAAGTCAACGTGTCCAGGAGTATCGATAACGTTGAAACGGTGATCTTTCCAGAAACAACTTACAGCTGCTGACTGGATAGTAATACCGCGCTCAGCTTCCTGTTCCATGAAGTCAGTAGTAGATTCACCATCGTGAACCTCACCAGTTTTATGGATTTGACCAGTTAGCTTAAGGATACGCTCGGTAGTAGTAGTTTTACCCGCATCAACGTGGGCGAAAATACCAATGTTTCTGTATTTAGATAAATCTGTCATTGTTTTTCTCTATCAACAATTACGGTCACATGTGAGGTCGCGGATTATAGCACTACTTATATCAACCAGAACATAGCTATGCGTAATAAAATCGTTATTCGCTTGCTTTTTACTCTAGCTGTTAGGCTTGTTGCCCATTTACACAGCAAATCAAGCTACAAAAAACAAGGTTAGTTCAGGTTTTTAGGAATTGTAAGTTGCTAAAGTTATATTTTTGTCATGTTTTTTGGGATGAGATTCTTATTCTTTATTTTCTTTTCTTTCAGAATTTGTGAACATTTAGATCTTTACTATCAATGATTTTTATCACTTTTTTACGAAGTACTGTTCTATTCGCTCATTTTTTTCCTTCATATTGTAATGTGGGGTAGAATTAGAAATATATTCCTTTTTGTTCTCTTATTTGAGTTATCGACATGTCTGAAGAAATTGAAGTTGAAGCAATTGGTGTTGAAGTTTCAGCTCAACCTATCGAATTATATAAAGTGTTAAAGATAGCCAACTTAGTCAGTGGTGGCGGTGAAGCAAAATATGCCATCTCTGAAGGTTATGTTGCAGTAAACGGTGAGCTTGAATTACGTAAACGTTGCAAGATATATGACGGTGATGTGATTGAGTTTAATGGTGAGTTTTACGTTGTGTTGTGCGACCAGCCAGTACAAGAAAAAATGATGCGTGTTGCAGAGGAAAAACCAAAAGCATCTCCTAAAGCGGCGTCAAAAAAAGCAAATAAAGCTGCTGATAAGAAAAAGAGTACTAGCAAACCGAATACTGCAGGAAATCGTTCTGTAACCAAAAAAGCGGCCAACAAAGCTGCTGATATAAAGCCAGATACAGCGACTGGTCGTAAGCCAATTAGTTTTTAAGATAAAACATTATTATAAACAAGGCGCGCAATGACGCGTCTTTTTCTTGCCTGATTAATGAGAAGGGATGATGAATAAACAATTTATTACGCTAGGTTTAGTGATTAGTTTTAGCTGTTTGAGTGGAAGTGTGTTGGCTGCAACTGTTTCATCGTTAACAACTGCTGAATGTCAGGCAATGTCAAAAGTTGGCGTGATGTCGAGCTCGGCACCAGTACAGTGCCAACGTTTGAAAAAAGTGACATTTAAATATCGTGATTTTTCTAATCGTATTCACACTAATGGTCAAATTATTGTAATGGATGCAACAGCGCCTTATGTGGGTAAAATTTTCGATGAATTATATCAACAAGGATTTCCAATTCATAAAGCGGTTCCGATTGAAAAATATCGCGGTGATGACACGGTATCGATGACAGATAATAATACTTCTGCTTTTAACTATCGCCCAGTAGAAGGGACGAGTAGTTTATCGCTTCACGCCTATGGTGCAGCGATTGATTTAAATCCGGTGCAAAACCCATTTGTGACTTTTGCGCGCGCAGGTCAGGCAAAATATAGCCCCGTAGAAGGGACAAAATATGCTAACCGTGAAATCTATCGTTATGGTAAACCAGATAGAAAAGGGATGGCTGAAACAGTCGTCGATATTTTTGCACGTAATGGCTTTTTATATTGGGGCGGTTTTTGGAATTCGCCAATTGATTATCAGCATTTCCAATTATCTAAAGATATGGCAGTAATGATGTCGCAGATGACAGCACAGCAAGCAACACTGTTCTTTAAACGTTATGTTGAGTGGTATAACAGTTGTAGTCGTATGTACCCCAAAGCCTATAGCCAGTATAAGTTTAATGATTACACTAATTACCTGAAACATAAGCTGGGTGTGTCTTCGATAAGTAAAGCGTATCAGGCTAACCCAAGTAAGGTTATGGCGCAGATTGAGCAAGTCCCTTTGCGTTCAGAGATTTGTGTTAAACGTTAATATTAATCGTACAGCCTTTAGTTGGCGCTTTAGGCTGTATTTCTCCACGATTATCGTAACCACTGAAAGTCATAATGGTAGAGATTTTTTTCTCTGAGTTTTCTTGGTTAACCCGAGGTTGGGTCGGCGGTATTTCGGCTTGCGCATAACGCATTTTTTTTGCGTTATTATTTACTAAATATACGGGAGCGATAGTAAACGTTGACATATGGCCTCCACAACTTAGTTTTATTTAAGATGTGCAAGGTTAATAGGTGGTTAGATGTCATTCAACGTAGTGGCTGTTAGGATATGGTCATTTGTTGGTCAGAGGAATGTTAGCTTCTTGTTCTTTAAGTAAATTAGTTTAACTTTGTGAATGTCATTACAGTTTGAATAAGTAAACGGCAGCTAAGAGCTACCGTTTTATGTCAGAGCTTTAACTATGTTATTTAGGTAAGCCTTCTGCAATAGGGTTGTTTTTATCTGCGCTCCATTGATACCACCCACCATCAAAGACACTGATATCTTTCCATCCCATAACATAAGCATAGAAAAATGCCTCAGATGCTCGCCAACCAGTACCACAGAAAAAGGCGACTTGTTGGTTTGGTTTAATATTCCATTTCGCCCATTGTTTCGCGATGAGGTAACCACTTTTCATTGTGCCATCTGGGTTATTAAAATCTTGCATATGGTAAGAGTCACTACCAGCGTGTCCCCATTTAGCCCCTTTGATACGACCTTTAGGCTTGATGTAATCATAGCCACTGGTTTTTCCAATATATTCTTGCCAAGTACGAATACTTACGAGTGAATGGGTACTTTGGGGTTCTTTTAGTATTGTTTTTGCTTGCTGGAGATCCGTCAGGTATTGAGGGTTTGCTGGAATCGTTTTACCAAAACTCACATCGTCGTGGTTTTCATTAATGAAAGCTTGGGTCGGGTAATGTGCGTTTTCCCACGCATTCCAGCCGCCATTGAGTAGTCTTACATCCTCAACGCCAGCATACATTAGAAAGTTAGCAAAGCGTGCTGCTGACATATTATTACGAGCATAGACAATGACAGTGGTGTTATAACGAATGCCTAAATCAGTAATGACTTTTTTAAGATCATTATTACTGACTTTATTCCACCAAGGCTTGCTTTCAATATCATTGGTATTGACATACAGCGAGTTGGGGATATGTGAAAGTAAATATGTGGACGGTGGACCCCATTCAACTTCAACAATTTTATAGCCGTGCTGTGGTGCGTACAATGGCTGCTGGTGATTGATTAGCTGATCTAACCATTGTGCAGATACTAAGTGTTTAAAGTTTTTAAGTGCTTTCAGTTTGCCTACATAGTCCGTAACGGGCTGATTAATTGTAGATATAGCGCTAAAACCTTGTTGTTTGAGTGCTTCACTCATTGCCGTCGTTGAGGTTTTATCGCCATACAGGACGGTTGGTACTTTCGGAGATAGCTGACGATTTTTAAGTAAGCTTGATAGCTGAATCGGTGTTAAAAGAGTGAGCCATTGACTATCAATATTGACAGCGTTAGGGATATGACCACCTCGAGTTGCATTTCGCTTTGGCCAACCGTTGAAGTAATTGCTGTCTCGACAATCAATAATTTGTATTGCTTGTTTCGTCTGCTGAGCTTGAGCTAGTTGCTCAAAGGTTTGAATAGGAGGTGTGACAGTGTTTGCTGCCGCTAAACATGGCATGCTAATCACAAAAAGGCACGTAATAAAAATTTGATTTAAAGAGCGCATATAGAACCTGTTTGATCTGCCATCAGGGCAAACGAGGCGACATTCTAGCGAAAATAATTTGTAAGACAATTGATGGCGATTAATTAAATCATCATCTGATTATAAAAATAGATGATGATGGGATAAAAAGTAAGTGGAATATAGAACAAAGCGAAGACACCAGTTCTAGTTTCAATTAAAGCTGGTGTGCATGAATTACTGAGTTATTTGGTACACTGTTTTGCCATCGTTAATCGTAGCTTGGATTTTAATATCTTCGATTTTTAATGGATCTATTTTCAGCGGATTATCTGATAATATAACGAAATCAGCTTCTTTCCCTACTTCAATTGAGCCTTTTTTATCTTCTTCAAAGTGTTGGTATGCAGGCCAAATTGTCATCGCTTTCAATCCAATTAATGGGCTTACACGTTCTGTAGGACCAATAATATCGCCTGTACGAGAACGACGATTAACTGTTGCAGATAATACGCGCATTGAATCAGGCAGAGCGACTGGCGCGTCATGATGTGACGAGAATTTAATTCCTTTATCGTAGACCGTTTTTGTCGGTGAAATAAATTCAGCGCGCTCAGGACCTAAAACAGAATCTCGGTGCCAGTCTCCCCAGTAATAAGTATGCATTGGGAATAACGATGGGAAAATTCCTAGCTCTTTTAAGCTATTGATTTGATCTGGACGAATGGTTTGTCCATGGATTAGGACTGGGCGACGATCTTTCTTGCCGTATTTATCTTCAGCTTGTTTTACTGCGGCGATAAAAACATCAATGGCAGCATCGCCATTGGCGTGAGCAAGTATTTGCCAGTTATTTTCAAAGGCTTGATCGACGTATTTGAAGGTATCGTTATTTGAAATAGCAGAATAACCGACGTAAGAGCCATCTTTGCCTTTAGGAGGCTCAAAGTAAGGCTGAGTTAACCATGCTGTTTTACCTTGTGGTGATCCATCAATCGTGAGTTTTGCACCACCGATACGGAAGTTATTCTTGTAGTCATTACTTAGGTAAGGGCCAGAAATGGTTTGGCTTGCGATCACGATATCAGGATAGGCAACGACATCAATTGGGGAATTACCTTCTTCCGAGACTTTTTGCATGATCGGCATAATGTTAGGAAATGCACGTCCTTCTTGGCCTGTGGTATAGCCAAATTGACTATAGAGTTCCATTCCCGCTTTGAAGATTTTTTCATTATCTTCATTACTCATATTAGCAAGTACTTTACCTAATACATAATAGAACGCATTTTCTTCTAACGTCCCATTAGGTTGTTGAGATCCTTTTTTACGTACAAAAACACCACCTTCAGGATCTTCAGTTTTATCCGTGACACCAGCAACTTCCAGCGCTTTATTATTTACTGCTGCAAGGTGGCCTGATTGGTGGATCAGAATAACGGGTAATTCTGTTGAGATTTTATCTAAATCTTCAGCTGTAGGGTGACGTTTTTCGGTTAGTTGTGAATCATCATAGCCAAAGCCAATAATCCAGCCTACTTTATCACTACGCTCAGGAAAGTCTTTATGCCATTGATTGGTTAATTCAATCAGGCTATTAATGTCACGACCTTCACCATCTGGTGGGGGTAGTAAGTTAGCGGATAATGCTTGTAAGCCTACATTGAAGACATGACCGTGTGCATCAACAAACCCTGGAATTAGTGTATTACCCTTTAAATCAACAATATTTGTTTCTGCATTCTTGTGCTTTTCAATATCAGAAAGACTACCTGTCGCCAGTATTTTTCCATTTTTAACTGCAACGGCTTCAACTTCAGGCTGTTTATCATTGATTGTAATAATATCGCCGCCGGAGTAAATCGTATCGGCATGATGCACTAATTTTGCTGGTAAAGTGGTTACAGCAGCAGAGGTAGGTTTAGTAACTTGCTGTGGTTCAATACTTTCAGTTTTAGTTTTTTGGTCGCATCCAGAAAGTGCCAAAATAGCTGGGATTGCCAAGCTGAGATAAGAGCGTTTAAACATATAATTTCCTTATAATTATCCGCAAAATAAAGTTTTTTTACTTTAGCATGCAAGCATAGACGATGAGGTTACTGATTTCACAATTAATATAACAATTCGTGATGTTATTATTTATTTAGTAACTTATTGAGAGTAAGGAACTAATTAATAAAATGTCGGTCGAATTAATCCAGTAACTGTTTATCTGATAACAGTAAGTGGAAAATAGAGGAATGAAAATGAGATGTTTGGTGCTCTTATTTGTAGGAGCTATCGCGACATTTAGTACAACGCTGATGGCAGCAAATAATGATGGCTCATACTGCCATTCCAAGACCTCTAATATTGATCAGTTAATTTGCAAAGATCCTAAATTAGTATTGTTACACAAGCAGATGTCGAAGATGTATCAGCAGGTGTTAACTCAGTCGATGGTAAGTGAAGCTTCTGTGATAAAAGAAACACAGAAAAATTGGTTAGAATCAAGGACAGGTTGCCTAGAAAAACCTAATGTTCAACGTTGCTTAGTGTCAACTTATGACTCTCGCTTAGAAAATCTTACTGCTATTAATGACACCATTCTTGCACCACTTGCAACCTATAGTTTTCATGATTTAAAAGATGCGCGCTACAGTGGCATAGAAGATATTGGCACGCCAATTCAATTACATCATGGTTTATGGGCTGGTGAACCGTATCAACCTGGTGGTTCCGTCATGCCACAAGTCATACTGCTTGATGATATCAAAGCGGTGGGATCGCTAACGGAAAATAATAAAAAAATGGCTGTAGTTTTATTAAATTACTCACCAGGCGGAATAGGGCAATATTTGTATATAGCTGTTGTTGATAAAGAAAGTGGTCATTTGAAAAATATTGCGACACAATTTGTCGGCGATCGTTTTCGAGTTAAAGATCTAAAAATAATGAATAAGAAAATTATTTTAGATGTTATTCAGCCGGGTAAAAACGATTCAGCTTGTTGTCCTGGTGATGTGGTTCAACATGTCTGGCATTTAGATAGTCATAATCAATTAATAGAAGAGCCGAACACACGAAAAATTGTTCGTTTAACCCCAGATATTTTATCTAATACTGAATGGAGACTAGAAAGCTGGCGTTATGGCGATCCGGTGAGTGCCGAAAACGATATTCGATTACGTTATATTAATGGACATTTTACTGGTTCAGTTGCCTGTAATAATTATACGGTTTCCGTTACATCAGAGCCGCGTCCGGGCTTTATTAATGTATTAAAGCAGCATACATTGGTGACTGAAAAACAGTGCAATAATCCTTTAGCTGCAGAACAACAACAACGATATTTAGAGCAATTAGGTGGGGTGAGTCAATTCACTTATTTCGCGGGTAAATTAGCGCTTTCATATCAAGTCAACGGCCAGTTGGGGGTAATGATCTTCTCCAAAGAGCCATCCTCATATAATCAATAATCTTTTGTAACCCATTGATAAGAAGTATCAATAGACGTTGATACTTCTTATTCTTAAACTTATTAATTATTCAACCATAACTCAACAGCGCGTTGCGTTGAGGGAAAAGCAAAATTTTCTAGTTTGATATCTTGTTTTTTTACCCACAGAATATCAGCAACATCATCCTGTGCCGTTAGTGTTGGTTTATCTAATAATTGATGACTAAAAAAAGTATCACAGGTTTTATATTCAATATTTTTGTAGCAATACGTATTACTGAATGAGCCTTGGTATGTGAAATCAGTCAGCGTTAAGTTGAGTTCTTCCTGTATTTCTCGTATTGCTGCTTGCTCTAAGGATTCATTAGGGTCAACAAATCCGCCAGGTAAATCCCATAATCCTAATCCTGGATTTCTACCTCTTATTGCTACCAGTAACTCATCTTCATATGACAGCGCAACCATAACAGCAGCCGCTGGGTTGTGAAAATAGGTAAAATTACAGGCGCTACAAGTAAATTGCTTATCGGTTAAACGGGTTAAGCTTGATTTGCCACACTGCGGACAAAAACGGGCTGTATTTATACTGGTCATCTTTCTAGTGACCATCTTTTTCTAACCAAGTAAGAATAAATTGCGCAATAGACTCAGGATCATTGATATTTAGCTGCGGTAGCGGACATAGTTGAGTATCTGCGTCAGTAGCAAATGCGATAATGTAAGGATCGTTAGGATACAATAAGGGTTTATTGTAAGACGGACGATGAATTTCTATTTTAGGAAAAGCTTGCTCTCTGAACCCCTCAATTAATACAAGATCGAGCTTGCTGTGATCGAGTTGCTCTAAACAGTCGTTAAGTTCAGGATCTTTACGTTCATCTTCTGGGTATTCAAAATAAAGCATGTGGCGTGATTTTGTTGCCAGTAATGTTTGCCCGCAACCCGCATGACGTAATCGATAAGAGTCCTTACCTGGTACATCAGGTTCAATGTCATGATGACTATGTTTTATTAAACCTAATCGAATACCACGTTGCTTGAGTAACGGGATTACTTTTTCTAATAACGTTGTTTTTCCTGAGCCACTAAAGCCCGCAAAGCCAATCAGAGGAGTGGGAGAAGTAATCATAGCTATTTTTAGGTCAAAATACAGTGTCAGTAATTATATCGTTAAATGATGGGGAAATGCAGCAATGCGCTGTATTTACTAACGATTAATTAAAGTAAGTCTTTTATTACTTATGTGTAGTGTGTCTTAAAAGTAATCCTTATCTATGAAAGTTTTGTTGTGTTATGAGTGACGGTCTAAAGTTAAAAGGTGTGGGCATTCTTTAAATAGTTATTGGGTTGTTGTCACAGTAGGGACATTGATGATTAACAGCATAGTTATAAATACAGGGAGTGTGAAATGTGGGCAATACTTGATTTTGAGGCATCAGGTTTATCTGAACATTCATATCCGATTGAGGTTGGGTATTCTTTACCAGATGGAACAAACAGTAGCATGTTAATTAATCCGCTATCTGCATCCGATAACTGGTCTCATTGGGATAAAGATGTTCAACACAATATCCATAAGATATCTCGGTCAATGATTGAAGAGACTGGGATGCAAGTAGTGGATGTTTGCCAACATTTAAATACGACTTTAGGTCAATATGATTTGGTTTTATGTGACAGTGAATGGGATCTATTCTGGCTGGGGCGTTTATACCATGCAGCACATATGCGTCCATCTTTTGTGCTTACAGAGGTAAGCCATTGGTTAAAAAATCAAAATGGACTGGGTCAGGTACACTTTAAATTGGCTTTAGATAACTTAGGGGCGATGAGGCATCAAGCAGGATATGATGCAAAACAAATCCGCTTAGCGATAGATACATTGGTTAAGTCATCTTAATTAAAATTTTATCTTTAGAAAAATTAAGTTACGAGGTTTGTATTTGTAAACATGGGTTGGATGTTTACAATGCCGTTTTCAATGATTGATAACGAGATAACGTGTGGCAGAGTTTTTATCAACCGTTTTAGAAACAAAACAATCCTTACGTGTGGCTATGTTTAATGTCGCGATGTCTGAGCCAGAACAAGGGCGTATTTTTCAGCAAACATCGGGTTTAACTAATAAAAGATTTCAGCGACTCGCCGCTATTATCCAGCATGTTAATGCTGATGTTTTGTTACTGTGTGAATTTGATCACCCTGGTAATGGGGGCGATGATGGTAGCCTTGATAATTTTTGTCAGCATTATTTATCTCATTCTCAATATCAACAATCTGCGATTGATTACCCTTATCGCTATTGCCCTTCATCCAATACCGGCCTAATAACCGAAATAGATCTAAACGGTGATGGTCTCTGCACGTTACCAGAAGATGCCCAAGGTTACGGTGAATTTCATGGTCATTTTGGTTTTGTTATTTTATCTAAATGTCCACTGCAGCAAGAGAATATTCGAACGTGGCAGCACTTTCTTTGGAAGGATATGCCGAATAACTTAATGCCTGTCGATTATTATTCAAAAGAAGCTCAGCAGATATTACGTTTATCTTCTAAAAATCATGTTGTTGTGCCTATTGTTGTTGAAGATAAAGAAATTAATTTACTGTGTTGTCATCCAACCCCTCCTGTGTTTGACGGTAACGAACGTCGAAATGCAAAACGTAATCATGATGAAATCCAGCTTTTAATCGACATCATTAATGATGAATCCTATTTAGTTGACGATAATGATCAAGTTGGTGGATTAAAACCTGATGATGCCTTTATTGTAATGGGGGATTTAAATGCTGATTTAGATGATGGCGACGGATTTAAGGACGCGATTAAACACCTACTGAAACTCGATAAAATAAATACAAGGGTTAGTAGTGGCAAGCAGACGCCTAAAAGTGAAGGTGCAAGGCATTATTATCCTTGGCAAAAGCGTACTGGCCGTAAAAATGAGTGGACGCATTTAGCTGGGTTGCGGTTAGATTATGTGTTGCCGTCAAGAAATTTAGATGTGATAAAAACGGGGGTTTTTTGGCCGGATAAACATGATTTATTACGTGAACTTATTTTAGATTGTAAAGGTAGAGAAAAGCCTTCTGCAGGATCAGATCATCGAATGGTGTGGGTTGATATTAATATTGCGGACTAAATGACGATGTGATCATGTTGGCATATTTATATTATAACAATTATTTAGAGATAAAAGTTAACAGAGATAGTAATACCTAATGTTACTCTTCACCCTGGTTATTTTTCGGGGGGAGTCATTATGCGTTTGGTACTTAGCCGCTATTGGTTTTTCTGTCTTTTATTTTGTTGGTCTGTTGCGGCAAATAGTTTACAGCTTAATCCGACATATCAACAAAGCGCTAATCAGATCCGCCAAACCTTTGAGCCTCAGTTATATACATTGCCAGCCTATACAGCGGGGCATTATGGCTTACGTATGTATCGGCAGTCGTTAGATCCTAAATACGCAGCCGCGATATGGCAGGACATGGCGCGAGTTGCGAGTAACTTAAATCGCTATTCAACAGAAGTTGTGACACCTGAGCAAGTACAGCGATACAGTTTAGCGCGATTAGCGAATTATAAAACATCACCTAAAGAGCGTAGCCAACGTCGATATAAAGCGACTCAAACGATGCCTGAATATGTATATTTAGGCGTTGGGTTGCTCGGCTCAATGGCGCGTGCCGATGAGTATGGATTAAAGCATCAAAATGATGCGCAATTAAGGCAGGTTCTTCGCCGTTATGATTTTAAAAAATATGTTACTGATCCTGAAATGATCCAAGCGTGGGCAGCACAACTTGCAAATCAAGTCTATTGGTTAAGACAACTGGGTGAACAAGATGTGGTGAATGATTTCATTATTGCTTTTCGTGAAACTTATCCTGATAGTCAAGACAATCAATTATCTTCTCTGCAATACAGCAATAAAATTTATGGGTTAACGCATATTATTTTTGCGGCATCGAAATACTATCAATTACCGCTCCATGAAAAAGATCATCAATGGATTTTTGATTACTACCGCAAAAATATCGATAAGATTATTGCTGAAACGAAAGAGGATGTTATTGCAGAGGTCGGGATTAACTTTTTATTGGCAGGGTTAGAGGCAGATCCCGTAGTAGAGAAAACCCGCAAGGTGATTCAGCAAGCAATAAATCCTCAGCATGGAATGATCCCATCAGTAACGGGTGATATAGATTTAGTCTCTGGTGAGCACCGCAATGTACTTGCGATAATGTTACTCGATTGGAAAGAAACGCATTTAGCGCCGACGCTAAGCGACCATCCTCAAATGTTCAAGCATATACCGTATGGATTGATTGCAAAATAGCATAGGAAGGGTAAAGGTATATTTACGCATAATAGAATTGATTGAGAATCAAACAATATCAATTAAATATTTTGACAAAGTACCGGAAAGGTTTGAATAAGCAAGCAACAGCAGTTACTGCTGCTTGCGTAGGCTGTTAGAAATATTTACTACGAATTTTGGCGTATTTTTCTTTCAGTGCGCTAGTTGTGAAGGTTTTAACAACCATATTGGGTGACCAATAGCTTGGTGACCACCCCGCTTTTTGTTTCAATTGCTGAATAAAATGATCTGGTGTGATCCCTTTTCTCCACGCACTTGGTAGCATTGTTGTTTGCGTGTAGCGATCAATTAATACAATACCTTGGCGATTGCTAGGTATTTGTAAGTGTTCGACTAAGGCCTGATGAGAGTGAATTGGCAACGTTTCAAGTGGCGATAATACTTCGATTTCGATTGTTAATTCATCAAGTTGTTCTTCAGAAAGAGGCATAAAGCGACGGTCTTCGTATGCACTAGCCACGGCTTTATTATGAACTTCTATGACTAATGGACGCGAAGCAATAGTTGTCCCCATAGAGCCTTGCAATGCATTATTCACCTCTAAGGTAACAAAACATGCTGCATGTTGTTGCATCTTTCGCGTGTAATGATTAAGCCGAGGTGCATTTATCGGACGATCAGAAAAATGGTCATGAATAGCATTGCGTGCAATATCCAGTAATTGAGTTAACTCACCTTTATTATATGTTTGTGGTGTAGCTATTATATCCACAACTCTCTCCTTAACTCTGTAATGACAGAGCAGTTAAATTCCGTGATAAAAGCGATTTATTATTGTTCATTGGGCTGCTTTTGATTATCCGTTAGTGTTTGAATGCAAAAGGACTGACGAAACAGTTAACGGTAGTGAGGTAATTAATATCATCTATTTTCGATGAATGTTCAACATGTGAAAGGTTAAAATTTGTTAACTTTTCTATCGTTATTTTATTCAGTATTTGTATTTTAATTTCTTATAAAACAAATTGTTATATTTTATCTGTTGGAAAGGGGTTTTACTAATTGACTATCAATGAGTAATTGCGAATAGAAAGTGAACAGTGCAACTAAAATTAAATATTGTTTAGATCGTAAACAGGTGTGAAGTAGATGTTTTACTATTAAGCAAGTTTCAATTATCTTGACCAACTTATCTTATAGAAGAAGTGGCATTGTGATGACTGAAGTAAAAAACCTAACAATCGAACAGCTTGAGCAATACGACAATTTAGTAATTACGCAGCCGAATTGTCCGTTTTGTGTGAAAGCAAAAGCACTACTTGATGAGCGTGGTATCGAGTATACAACACTTGTTTTAGGGCTAAATTTATCAAAATTAGTGATGGTTGATTTCATCGAACAAAAGGCAGGGCTAACGGTTCGTACTGTACCTCAAATTATTTTAGATGATAAATATATTGGCGGTCATGACGATTTAGTCGCTTTTCTTGAGCGCCAAGTTGAAGCAACTGAGTTTGATGATTTTGAATTATAAAAATGGGCTGAAAAGCCCTTTTTTATATCTATTAATAGTACATGTATGAGCTGATCTTATGAAACTCGATTTTTCTCAATTAAACAAACAGGCCAAACAATCGTTTGGTGACCAACAAGCTATTATTAAAAAAGTGATGCAAGGTAAAGTAGTTAACTGTAAAGAATGTGATCAATCATTATTCTTAGTTCCACCTGAAAAAAGCGAACAACCAGGGATTGCATGTAAAAAAGGCTGTACTCATATTCATTTAGATTTCGCCTAGTTAAGGGGATATTTTAATTGTAGGGTGTATAAAAAAGCACCATTGAATTGTTTTTTTTAGATAAGTATTCCCACATTACTGATAACGAGTGTTACGGAGTTGCACACTATTTCTGGCAAATCGGCATTCTCAATTTCTATTTTTATATTGCTAGTTAATGCAGTGATTAATAATAAAAAGCTATTTACGGAAGTGAGATAACTTTGATAGCTGATAATTTTATAAATTTAAGCTTAAGTTATAACATCATGAATTAAAGTATAAAAATAACTACGATGATAAAATTATATTTATCAGCCAACGATAAAAAAACAGTCTAAAGTTGATAGGGTAGTAGTTAGAGTACAATGAAAAGCATTATTAATTTTACACACTGATATCATTATTTTTTATGGGATATGGTGTTTTTTATAACAAATGAATTGTTTTTAGACGATTAAGCCATCTATTGACAGTTATTATGATGAAATGGTTATATATTGCCGCTCAGATTTTATTTACAGGACTAAGTATTGATGGTTTGAGTTGTAATCATAACGGGACTTTATAAATGAGTAAGCACGATAAATATAGTATTCATAATACCGACTATACAATTGGACAAGATAATGTCCAAAAATGGGGCTTTGATGTCCATAATGCGGTATTTGGTGTTAGTGCAGGATTAATTGTTCTCTTTTTAGCAGCAATTCTTATCAGCGATCCTGCAACAGCAAAAGCAGCGTTAGATAGTGTTAAAAATGCTATCGTAAATAAATTCGATACCATGTTTCTTTTGGCGGGAAACTTTTTTGTTATTTTTTGTTTAGGACTCATCATTTCTCCTTACGGCCGTATCCGTTTGGGCGGGAAAGACGCAGAAGCTGAACATTCCACCATGTCTTGGTTAGCGATGCTCTTTGCTGCGGGTATGGGGATTGGTTTAATGTTTTGGAGTGTTGCTGAGCCTGCCGCGTATTATACCGGATGGGGTGGTTCAACACCGCTAAGTGTGACCCCTGAAACGCCAGAGGCCTTTAAAGTCGCGATGGGTGCAACTATGTACCATTGGGGTTTACATCCATGGGCTATTTACGGTGTTGTTGCGCTTTCAATGGCATTTTTTGCTTATAATAAAGGTTTACCTCTTTCTATTCGTTCGGTGTTTTATCCTATCCTTGGCGATCGTACTTGGGGTTGGGCTGGGCATATCATTGATATCCTTGCTGTGCTTGCAACATTATTTGGTTTAGCAACATCACTAGGACTAGGGGCTCAGCAAGCAGCAAGTGGTATTAACCATGTATTTGGTACTCATGGTGGCTTGGGGTTACAAATTGGTATTATTATCGGTGTAACAATCATTACCATATATTCTGTTGCTCAAGGCATTGATTCCGGTGTTAAGTTATTAAGTAACATTAACATGTTAGTCGCCCTGACCTTATTAGTGTTTGTCGGTGCTGTTGGTTTCTCTGTGTCTATGCATACGATCCCAACGACGATTGTGGGTTACGTAGAAAACTTTATTCCATTAAGTAACCCATTTGGTCGAACAGATCAGGCTTGGCTTCATGGTTGGACTGTAGTGTACTGGGCGTGGTGGATTTCATGGTCTCCATTTGTAGGTTCATTTATTGCTCGTATCTCAAAAGGTCGAACTATCCGTGAATTCTTAATTGCTGTCTTGATTGTGCCTACCGTGGTTACCACTGTTTGGATGTCAGTATTCGGCGGTCAAGCAATTCACCAAGTGATGGATGGCATTGGATCTTTAGGTAAAAATGGTATTACTGAAGTTTCACTTGCTATGTTCCAAATGTTTGATGCCTTACCACTCGGTACTATCTTATCTTTTATTGGTATTTGTTTAGTTTTAGTTTTCTTTATTACTTCTTCAGACTCAGGTTCTCTGGTTATCGATAGTATTACTGCAGGTGGTAAAGTTGATAATCCAGTAACGCAACGTGTATTTTGGGCTATTATAGAAGGTTTAATTGCGATTGCATTGTTGTGGGTAGGAGGTACCCAAGCAATTCAAGCGCTTCAAGCGGGTACCATTTCAACGGCACTTCCGTTTACCATTATATTGTTGCTGATGTGTGTCAGCTTAATGCTTGGCTTTAGAACCGAAAAGTACAAGTAATTATCAAGGGTGATTTAGCCTAAAATGGTAATAAAAACCGCAGTGTTCATACTGCGGTTTTTTTTTATTCCCAAATTTGCTCAATTGGCGTATCGGGGGGGAAGTGATATGCGATTTGAGCTTGTAATAGCTCAGCTGTCGCTAAGGCATCTGTTAACGCGTGATGAGGTTGGTAAGCGGGTAATCCATATCGAATTCTACATTTCCCTAATCGAACTGAACCTGGCTTTTTCCCTTTTAATCTCGCCCAAATACTACTGTATTGCTGGTTTTGGATAAATGATTCAAGCGCTAAAGTATCAACAACAGGAAACTGGATACCTTCGTTTAATCGCACTCGTAATGCCTTATCCATAAACTGTCGTTCGATGGCTTTGTAATGCACCACTACGACTTTACCTGCTAAAGAATCTAATACCGCTTCTAAAATTCGACGTATATCTGGCGCCGTTTGTACATCTGAGTGTGTAATACCATGAATGATGACGGAGTCTTCATCTAGTTTTGCTTTTGGCTTTACCACCCAATGCTGTGATTGTCTGCAATAAATACGATTGATGGTGAAGGGAACAAGCCCGACACTAATAATGTCATCTTTGTTAGCATTGAGCCCTGTTGTTTCAAAATCTAAAGCAACAAATTCAATGTCCTTTAATGGGGTATCACCACTAAAAATACCATGTTGATAATATTGTTTAATTCGTTGGTCTTTAGCATCATGGGCAAGTTCCGCAAACTTTGTTTGCCAATCCACTATCGGAGTATTACGAATGAAGTGGGTTGATGATGTTTTTTTGAATACTTCTCTAAACATGCTTTCTCACCCTTATCGTGTTGCTTGATAGCGATATTTCACGAAGTTTTGGGCTTTACTTAAAATTTGAAAAGCATCTTTAAGATTACGGCGTTCAAAATCGGACATATTTTCAGGCTCAATACTATTATCAGGCTCTTGCCCTTCTTCAACATCCAACGCTTGATGGCGAATACGGACTAATGAAATATATTCCATGGCATCGCGAAGATCTTGAGCCCGTCCAGGTGGTAAAATTCCACTTTCAATAATATCGTCCAAACGTTCGAGCGAATTTTGTGAACGTGAACCTACCGCAAGGGCATGGACACGAATCAAATCTGCTAATGGCGCTGTACCACGACGTTTTAGATTAATCGAGTTATTATGACGTCCATCTTTTTCCATTACGAAATCTTTAAAGAAGCCTAATGGTGGCGTGCGATTGATTGCGTTGCGTGCAAGGCAAGCTAAAAAGCGAGGGCTGTTACGGGCACGACGAACAATAAAACCATTAAGTTGTTTAGCCCAACGTAATCTGCCCCAAACACCGCCTAAGTCAAAAAAGATAGAGCTATTTAATAACGCTTGAGGTTTTGGATTATCAATCCAATCAGCAAAACATTGTTCCCATTCATGTCGGGTTTTTCGCCATTCTGGATTTGTCGCCATAATGCCGCCAGTACAATAGGCATAACCACATGCAGCAAGGCCATCACAAACAAAAGTCGCAAGTGCTTCAAAGTACGCATTATGTTTATCATGATCGAAGGAATTATCTAAAATAATGGCGTTATCTTGGTCTGTGACGATGAGTTGTTCATCTCGTGCCATAGAGCCTAAGGCCAAGAAACAGTATTGAATAGGTGGTGGACCGAGCTTTTCTTCTGCTAATTCTAATAAACGCTGTTTAAAGCTGCGTCCAATTTCTGCCATTGCGCTGCCAATCATGTGCGAGTTAGCGTCTTCATTAACCATGCGCACAAAGCAGTCTTTAACTTGTGCTGATAATTGAATGAGCTCTTCTACAGATTGCTGCTGATAAATACTACTAACGAGAAGTAAGCTATTTTGCGATTCATAGCGAACAATATCAGAAACGCTAATAACACCTATTGGTTGTTTGTTTCTAAGTACAGGCAAATGGTGAATGTTATAACGCAGCATAGTCAGCATCGCTTCAAATACATAGGCATTATGATCGAGTGTAATGGGTTCTGCTGTCATGACTGAAGAAACAGGCTTTGAGGTTGAAATACCTTCGGCTAATACTCGGGTACATAAATCACGATCAGTAATAATTCCCGTGACATAATCGTTTTCATCATCGTCATCGGTAGCATTACTGTCACTGAGTAATAATGCAGAAACGCCTTCTTCAGCCATTGTTTGTGCTGCCGTTTGAATGGTTTCGTTTTGATCAATGATGACGGCATCACGAGTGATCAAAGTTCTTAGTTTTGATGTCGTCAGATCATTTTCATCATGTTGGCTTGATACGGCATGACGTAAACGAGCCCCATCTTCAACTTCAACGAAATCCGCAAAGCTATCGTATTTATCGCAAAGTTCAATAAATAGAGTATTGGGAATACAGTAGAGTAGAGTATCTTCTAGCGCTTTTGCTGGCATTCGGACTCGGTTGTTCATCAACAAGCCCATTTGGCCGAAAATATCACCTTCATCAAGACGATTGTAGAGCTCGCCCTTACGGCGGTATATTTCAACAGCACCACTTCGAATTAAAAACAGATCATGAATGCTATCGCCAGTATTCAATATCATGGTGCTCGCACGGTAATAAGCGACTTCGACTTCAAGAGCAAGTTGATGAAGTTGCTCTTCTGGCAAAGTATCAAAAGGCGGATACTGTGAGATAAAATTGAGAATTTCTATTTGTTCCGCTTCCATTACATCTTCCGTTATTTAAGGCAAGTATTTAGTTGGCGTTGGGTATTCAATGATCTATTGCTTATTAAAGCTAAGAAAGCGATTAAGTAATAGATAGATGAAAGTTTAACGTATAAATGAGGTTAAAGCATACGGAAGAGGAATTAAACGCTTGTCACGGCTACAAGCGTAAAAGATAGGTCAAATTATTCTGAAAATTGAATTACATCAAGAGATAAGCAATACAGCCGCTACCGATAGGCGCGCCCCAGAGAAAAAACACGCTTCAATTTTGCTTTCAGTTACCTCATCAATCTCATCATATTTTACTGTTAGAAACGAAACGGCAAAACCTACCGAAATTGCAAAAAGAAGAACAGCAAGATCAAATAAAAAGGCTTGAATCCATGTACATTACATACCTTAGTTAAATAACGTAATAATATATAATGATGAGATCTTGCCGACAAAAATAGCATAGATAATCATCCGTATTTAAGTCGTTTCTTTTAAATAATGAGACAAAAGTATCTTCGCAGTAGCTATCTATTTTCATCGAAGAGAGCTGATAAAACGTCATTAATAACGTTAATCATGGAGATTGCATTTATGCCATATAATGAACTGAAAATACTTTAAATCTAGATGATTGTATTATCAATATTCGTCGTATTTGTATTAGGCTTTAATAAACAACATAACGATGAATATGAATGGAAGCATAATCTTAGATATCTGACGATGGGGTATCCGTGTGAGAATTGTTTTCTTTGGTGAAGCGCTTGTTGAAATAAATAACACGACTAAGTATGCAACGTATGGTGGAGATGTACCCAATACAGCCTTGTATTTGTCTCGGCTTGGACAATCTCGAGCTATTTCTGTCAGTTATGCGACTGCCGTAGGGACTGATAAGTTATCACTATCATTATTATCGTGTTGGCAGCAAGAAGGCATTGATACGAGTTTAGTCCGGTATCTTTCGACTAAATTCCCTGATCTTTGTTATATCGAGACAGATAGAGAAGGGCACTGTTACCGCCATTTTTGGAATAAAGATAATGCTGCTCGTTATTACTTTTCAAGGGAGTCATCACCACTTGAAATAGCATTAAGTAACTATAACTATCATGCTATTTATATCAGTGCAGTAAGCTTTGCATTATTAACCGATGAAGCAAAAGCAGCGTTATTGGTACTGTTAGAAAAATATAAAATAGATGGCGGCAAAGTCTATTTTGATAATCGATATCGGCCTCATATGTGGACACCACAGCAAGCAAGATACTGGATATGTCAGTTATTACCATATATAGACATTGCTTTCATTGAGATAAAAGACGAACAACGAATCTGGGGCACTAGCTTTGACATTATTGAACGCTATAGTCACTCGAACTGCTGTGAATTAGTTATTAAACAATATAGCGACCACCCGATAAGCGATCTTAAAGCCCTTCATACTCAAATGAAGATATCTGTGATCCAACCAATAGGGCAGACGACGGATTATATTGCAGATAATGCGTTTATTGCAGGATATCTGGCCGGAAGGATTAGCGGTAAAAGCATTCGCCATTCACTTAATCTTGGAAAAGAGCTGACTTTAAAAGTACAGACTCATTCTAAAGCAGTGATCCCTGCTGCAGCAATGCGAGATATGATGTAACGCAATGATGTTTTTACATCTTATGATGACCAAATCACAGGCTGAATCATATAATTTGGTTGTAAAATAATCGCTTAGCATTATTTTTTAAAAAATAGTATTGACTCAAAAGCTACATTACGTAGAATGCACCCCATACCGAAGAGCAACTCACTCCTCGGTGTGAACAAAATGGCGCGTTGGCAGAGTGGCTATGCAGCGGATTGCAAATCCGTGGACCTCGGTTCGACTCCGGGACGCGCCTCCATTCTCTTTTGAGAATATTATGCGACACTAGCTCAGCTGGTAGAGCGCAACCTTGCCAAGGTTGAGGTCACGAGTTCGAACCTCGTGTGTCGCTCCAAATTAAAAGATATGGCGAATAAGCGGTATCTATAGATGGTGTCTTACCCATCGCAAGTAATTGCGTGCCCTGGTGGTGGAATTGGTAGACACAAGGGATTTAAAATCCCTCGGCGTTCGCGCTGTGCCGGTTCAAGTCCGGCCCGGGGCACCATCTTTATTTTACCTATTAGGTAAAAAAGAAAAAATAGAATTAAAAGATATAGCGAATAAGCGATATCTACAGATGGTGTCTTACCCATCGCAAGTAATTGCGTGCCCTGGTGGTGGAATTGGTAGACACAAGGGATTTAAAATCCCTCGGCGTTCGCGCTGTGCCGGTTCAAGTCCGGCCCGGGGCACCATCTATAAAGAAAGCTCATCATTAGATGAGCTTTTTTTTCGTCTGTAATGTGAGTACATCAAATAAAAAAGAGCCGAAAGGCTCTTTTTTGTTATTTATCGCTATCAGTGCCGAAACGAATGATGCAACTTTTAGCAAATTCGGTTGCTTCGTTCGCTGTCCAATCACCTTTTGGTTTTTCTTTTAATTGGTTACACCAATCTTCACTGCCCACTTCCGGTGTACATGCAGAAAGTAATGTTACAGCACCTAATAAAATAAATAACTTCTTCATAAACATCCTTTATTACTGATTAATTATCAGCTTCAGCGTTAAATTTCTGCGATTACTCACAATGCCGTAAGAATGGCTGAAAGGTCACGTATTAGCAAATTTTAAAAAGTGTTTTATGTGATAATTATGTAATATTTCAATAACAAAGTAAAAGGCTGGTTTGCTAAATACCAATACTCTGATGCTTCGGAGGGCTAAGATAATTATTGATAGTCCGTGATTTGGCATGATTGTAAGGAGGGCATGATGAAATTAAATTGTGATATGGGCGAAAGTTTTGGTGCTTGGAATATGGGAGATGATGCAGCAGTGATGCCATGGATCAATATGGCGAATATTGCGTGCGGTTTTCATGCATCCGATCCGACAGTGATGGCAAGAACGATTGCTTTAGCTAAACATCATGATGTGATCATAGGTGCTCACCCTGGGTATAATGATAAAGAAGGGTTTGGACGACGGCCTATTCCCCATACGTTGGATGAAATCAGTCATAGTGTGGCTTACCAAGTCGGGGCGCTAGATGCGTTATGTCGGCTGAATGCTGTATCTATTACGTATGTGAAGCCTCATGGCGCGTTATATAACCAAATGATGCAAGATCCTGAAATTTTCGAAGTCATTGTTTCAACGATCGCAAAACTTAATACTTCCCGTGTTCTTCCTCTTTCTCTTATGGTCCTGTCACGAGCAAATAATGAGGCATATATTCAAATAGCCAGACAAAAAGGTGTTTCTTTACTTTTTGAAGCGTTTGCAGATAGAGCTTACACAGCCGATGGATTATTAGTTCCACGACATGAAGCTGGTGCAGTACATCACCATCCTGATTTGATAAAAGCGCAAGTATTACAACTCGCTCAAGGTAAAGTGAGAACCCAGAGTGGGAAATTATTAACATTACAGGTTGATACCATTTGTGTGCATGGTGATAACCCTGAATCAATTGCAACAATTAAAGAGATCGCCCTGTTATTGCAGTCAGCAAATGATAATAAATAGGACGTTATTATGCTTATTAGTCGGTTAACTGAATCAGCCATGATGGTGGAATTTGGGCAGAAAATTACCGCTGAAACAACAGCCATGATTGCTGATTACGTGACGTTTATTAAAACACAATATAGTCGTGAATTAATCGATGTTACTCCCTCGTATACTAAAGTGATGTTACATTTTCGGCTGGACTGTAATTGTTATTCTTTATTGGTTGCGGCAAGTGAGCAATGGTTTGCTGATCATCGACTAAGTTATAAAGGCTCTCGCCATTCAACATCAAAACTGCATCAATTACCTGTTTATTATCATTCAGATGTTGCGCCAGATTTAGCTACTGTCGCCGCTCATAGCCAGTTAACAGAGCAACAAGTCATTACTCGACATAGTGATAAAATCTATCAGGTAGGTGCAATAGGTTTTACTGCTGGGTTTGCTTTTTTATCTTCGGTGGATGCTGAAATCGCAATGCCTAGACTGTTGTCACCTCGGCTTCAAATACCAGCAGGAAGCGTCGGTATTGCCGATAACCAAACCGCAATATATCCCGATCAAAGTCCAGGAGGTTGGCATATTATTGGTAATTGTCCGCAATCCTTATTTTTAGCTGATCAGTACCCGTTATCTATTTTTTCAATTGGCGATCAGGTGCAATTTTTTGCGATCACCAAACAAGAATTTTTAGATCTAGGAGGGCAGTTATGGAAGCGTTAGAGATCATTGAATCAGGGATGCTAATGCAGTTGCAAGATCTCGGTCGATATGGTGTGGCAGAGCATGGATTAAGCCAAGGTGGCGCAATGGATCTTCATGCTTTCTGCTGGGGGAATTTATTGTTAAATAATGATCCTAATGCAGCTCAAATAGAGATCACATTAGGGCAAGTCAGTTTTAACGTTCTTACCGATTGTACTATCGCTCTCACTGGTGCTGATATGCAAGCCAAGATTGATGGGAAAAAGGTTATGCCCTGGCAAACAGTACGCTTATTGCGTGGGCAAGTATTGCAGTTAGGCTATGCACGTCAGGGGTTAAGAGCATATTTAGCCATTGACGGTGGATTTTGTGTTAAAGAAAGTCTAGGTAGTGTATCGACAGTCGCTAGGAATCATCTGGGCGGTTTTGATGGTACGGGGCAGTCACTAAAAGAGGGGCAACGACTTTCTAAATATGGTGGAAATAACGTTTATCATTTTCAAGCAGTACCCGCACGCTATATACCCCATTATGCCGAAAAGTTAACGGTATCTATTATTGAATCATATCAAGCAGAGTGGTTTTCTTCACAGCAAAAGCAGCAGTTTTATCAGTCAGAATATCAAGTGAGTCAACATAGTGATCGCATGGGCTATCGGCTTGTAGGGGAAAAGATCCTCCCCAATAAGACGACATTGATCTCTCAACCTATAGCAAAGGGAGCGGTTCAATTTCCTGCATCAGGAGAGCCCATTATTTTACTCAATGATCGACAAACGTTGGGGGGATATCCTATTTTAGGTTGCATTACTCAGCGCGATCTTAATTTGGTTAGTCAATTAAAACCGGGAGATTCAATCCGATTTTCACCATTAAGCCCAGAGCTATTTGAACTTGAGTTACAGAAATGGTTTACTTTCTGTCGATTCTTTAATGTTTTCAATTGTGGTAACGAAAAGAAAGAAAGGTGATTGGATGTATATTTTCGGCTATGGAAGCCTGATCAATAAATACTCGCGAAACCGTACAGGTAATACTGGTAAATCTTATCCTGCATTAGTGCATGGTTTACAGCGTTCATGGGGTAATGTTGATGGCAGTTATCCTATCGCACCTTTAGTCGTAAAGCCGGGACAAGGTGTCTGTAATGGCGTGTTAATTGAAGTTGATGAAAAAGGTTTGAGAGACTTTGACCAAAGAGAACATGGTTATCAACGTATTCAAATTACTGCACAACAAATTGAATTGTTAGAAAATACGAAGCTCACATTATCAGAACCAGTTTGGGTGTATATCAATAATAGTGCTTTACCACCTTGTCAGCAGTTTCCTATTACACAAACCTATGTTGATACGGTTTTAGCGGGATGTTTATCTATTTCACATCAATTTGCAGAGATGTTTATCGCAACGACGACAGGCTGGCAATACCCTTATCAAAATGATCGTCATTCGCCTAAATACGGCAACTTAGCTGGCGTTTATGATGCTGATAGAAAGCAGATTGATATACTCATTGAAAATACGATTTCAGGTAATTAACGATCTGCTTATCGTTATCATTTAAGCGAGATCTACGGTGGCAAAACCGAATAAAAAAGGGCCGACAAAAACAGTTGATATCTTTTGTGCTAAATGTAAAACGCTCTTATTTAAATATCGAAAAGGTGGAAAAGGGGCGTTAGTAAAATGTTTTAAAGAAAGAATTGTAAAAGATTTTACGATTGAATCTGCAACATGCCCTGAATGTGGTGTGGTATTCGCACGAGATGCATTAGTAAGAGGTACACCTGCATTTAAAATCATTGGTGGCAAAGTGACGATGAAATAAATAAGAAGCCGAGTTATAAGTCAACTCGGCTTCTTGCTACCAATGAGGATTACTTTTTGAATAACTGCTTTGGTGGGCAATCAATCTTTTTACTCATAAGTACCGCTTCTAAATCGACAATTTTACGGTGATAAGTTGCCTTTACGAGTTGATAATCAAGTGATGGCGCAAACCATAATGAAAGTTGGCGATCGCTTTTTCTCGTTTGATTAACCCTAATGGTATTTAGAGTACCAAAATTAGTATCGATTGTTTCATTACCCACGACTGCAAAGTAGTAGTGGCTAGTTTCGTCACTATTTTGCATGATGAAATCAAAGTTCTTTTTACCTTCAATTAAATCAAGACGCATTTGGCTACCAATTGTGTCTCCATCAAGAATAGGCGCGAAAGCATTGGTATATTTCTGCGTTTTTCCATCATCAGTCACTGTAGAGTTATGGCCATCGTTACTAAACGTTACACTGACATTTCCTGCCATTAGTCCAGTGATCGTTCGTTGAAATTTATCCGTGATAAAGCGTTGAGCAGCATCTGACCAATGTAATTGAGTATGAGAGTGCATTTTTGATTTAGTGATTAAAACATCAACCTCACTGTTGGTATAAATATCAGCGTTATCACCTTTCCAAACAATGTGACGTTGATAATGACCAATTTTCTGACCTTTAAAAAAGATATTGTAATTTAATGTCTTTTTACATTGATGAAATTGGTTCGGAAAAGAATAGGTGGCATGACTTACTTTTTGTAGTGCTGTTGAAGGATTACTTGTCGGTGCTGCAATGGCTGTTACACTCAATAAAGATAAAACCGACGTAGTAAATAAAGACAATAAACGCACAGGTACTCCTAAACATTTAGATATAACGAACATTAGCGTTTTATAGTTTAACAGGTTTGGTAACAAGATGATCAAGTAGCATGTGTTTTATGCACCAAGCCACTTCGATTATATAGATCATTCTGCAAATGTCTTTTTCAGCGTAATAATTAATAATAGGACTGAAATGAAATAAAAAATTAATCTATTATTAACTCCTTTTAAATCATGTGGTTATGATTTTGATTGTAAACGGTCGTAAAGATCATCTTTTAATTAAAAAATAACGTGTTGTTATTTAAGAAATTTTATTTCGAGGTCTATACCTGTCTGTTGTGACACTAGTAATACAGTTATTTGACGTTTAGTGTTAGCGCGCCTATTTTTTATACGTTTATGTCTAAAGAAAGAGGAGTGTGTGATGAAAAAAATGAACTCGTCATATCGATTACAAATTATCAAAGAAGTTGCAACTCGGCATCAAATGAAATCGACAGGTGATCCTATGGCGATGCACATATCACAGCTACTAGAAAGTCATAATAATGAACACCCCATAAAGCCAATAACAACATTTGATGATAGTCATTATGATGACAATGCGGGCGGTTGGGTAAGCAATTTATGGGGTAACGAAAAATAAAACAGGATAATTATAATCACGGGAAGTGATGGATGAAGTACGATGATGATCGTAGCTTTTTTGATACATTGAGATCATCGATGAAGAATGCTTTTTTCTTAGCCTGTAACTGGAACAAATTTTGTGTCTGATGTACATTGCGGTGTCATTATATATTTAGGCTAATTGATGAATTACACCGAACTTGATAATTACACGCGTAAGTGGATTTTTACCCATGCTTCGATGCCTGTTCCTACGACAGATCTTGAGCAAATAAAACCGTTAACCCAAGCGCGTTCTTCGCAATTGTGGCAGGAACATATTAGTAAACAGAGTCCGGATTCTGATCACTTTGAGCACGGTGATTGGGCGGCAGATACAAAAAACTGGTCAGAGCCTGAAGATTGGCAAGATGCTTGGGATAACGATGATGATGCATCATTGCCAGCTGCTATTTTGACAGCTTTGCAATGGGAAGATAATACAACGATTTATTTTTGCTACGAAAAGTACAATATTGTAGAAACTAAATGGGGTGTATTTAAACGTAACTGGAAAAACTTTTTGTTTTTTGATGATGGTCCAATTCTATTGGGTCGCAAACAAAAACAAGCGCTGTGGTTTCAATCCAATGGTACTTATCAGTTAGCATCACGCCCATAATTTTCTAACGCCCTGTAATATTTATTTCTTTTTAAATTACAGGGCGTTGTTATTTATGTTTTTTCTTCAATGGGCTGTAATTGTTTTATGATCTGTTGAATATTTTTTAATGCGATGTGTAAATTATTGCTTGAAGAATGAACCGAGCCTTCTTTTGTTATTAAAGGTTGGTTTAATGGCTCGCCTAACGCA
This sequence comes from Photobacterium sp. GB-56, assembly GCF_003026105.1. GTDB lineage: Bacteria > Pseudomonadota > Gammaproteobacteria > Enterobacterales > Vibrionaceae > Photobacterium. The sequence continues at coordinate 197,712 of NZ_PYNW01000002.1, forward strand.
ATAAAAAAACGTGCACTGTGGTTTGTGGTTGTGACGGTAATGGGTAATTGCGAGTGAGCAAAAATTCCCATTTGATTCGGATGTAGTTGATTATTTGCGATATAGGCGTGACCTGAGCGTAAATAAATAAAACCTGCAACATGGGTCTCTGGTGGTGTAAATGTCCAACTACCGTATGACGTGACAATAATATCAAGATAGATAATATTGCAGTTGTGTTTTATTGGGCTTTCAACACCATTGTAGTGACCAATGAGTACTTTTGTTGTCGCGTGTGTGCCTTCAACGAGAGGTAGTTTTTTACTGGCAATATGAGTGCTTGATGGCGCAGTCATTTCTCCTTCTTTCTCTGAAGGCGAAGCGGTCCACATTTGAAACGCTTCTGCGATCCCATTGTGTGGTTTCATCAGTGATTTATGTGCCATACCATAACCACAGGTGGTGAGGTGAATATCACCCGTTTGAATGTGATTTTTACCGTTAATACTGTCATCGTTTTGGATTGAACCGATAACGGGATAGCTGACAGCATCGATACCTGAGTGGCCATGAAAGCCTAGTTCATTATGTGCTCGGTTAGTAGATAAATAATGATCCCAAAGGATAAAGGGGTTGGTATCAGGAAGATGCGGGGTATCGATATAGGTGACGATGGCACCGTGTTTTATGCCGTGCCGAATTACTGCAATTTTTCTAGTCATTGCTATTGTTACCTGTTTTCGTAAGGCTAGAAAACAAGCCTATGTATCATGCCATTACAAATTAATATTCAACTCTTCTTTAGCCTAGTTGCTTACTCGCCGATCTGCCGCATTATTAGCAACAAAAATTTGGTTACTGGTAAAATGAAAGTTGAATATTAAACGTTTAACATTTATTTGTATTACAATAATCAACATTAAATAGATACTCAATATTGACGAAATAATAGGAAACACGAATGACTTTTTCTTTTGGTGGCTTGTTTAAACAGCAAGCATTTATTAATGGCCAATGGAGTGACGCCTTTTCTGGTAAAACGGTAAATATTACTAATCCGGCGACAAATGAAGTTATTGGTCATGTTCCACTTATGGGTGTAGAAGAAACCAATATTGCGATTGATGCGGCAGATAAAGCGTATCGATTGTGGTCAAAAACAACAGCGAAACACCGTTCGATGATCTTACGTCAGTGGTATGAGTTAATTGTTTCACACCGTGATGAATTAGCTCATATTCTTACTGCCGAACAAGGTAAGCCACTGGCTGAAGCGAAAGGTGAAATTGCCTATGCGGCGAGTTTTGTTGAATGGTATGCCGAAGAAGCTAAGCGTCTAAACGGTGAGATCATTCCAAGCCATAAAGAAGACGCCCGTATTTTAGTTTCTCGCCAGCCTGTTGGTGTGGTTGCTGCCATAACACCCTGGAACTTTCCTGCAGCAATGATCACACGTAAATGTGGTCCAGCTTTTGCTGCGGGTTGCTCCGTGGTATTAAAACCAGCCCCTGATACCCCTTATACTGCATTCGCCTTTGCAGAGCTCGCGCATCGGGCGGGTATTCCTGCTGGGTTGTTTAATGTTATTACGGGAGATGCCGTTAAAATTGGCGCAGAGCTTATGAGCAATAAGCGAGTTCGCAAAGTTTCATTCACAGGCTCAACGGCAATAGGTAAGCTTTTGATGGCACAATCAGCCGCTACTGTTAAGAAAGTGTCTTTAGAGTTAGGGGGGAACGCGCCATTTATTGTGTTTGATGATGCTGACTTATCTCGCGCGATTGATGGGGTAATGGTTTCTAAGTTTCGTAATGCAGGGCAGACATGTGTGTGCACTAACCGTATTTATGTTCATAGTGATGTGTATCTGCAATTTGTAGAAAAGCTAGCTGAAAAAGTGTCAGCACTAACGGTTGGCAATGGTGTTGATAATGGCGTAACTATTGGCCCGTTGATAAACCGAGCTGCGGTTGAGAAAGTCGAAAAACACATTAACGACGCCATAATGAAAGGGGCAAACTTAGTTATAGGTACACGAGAGCCTTCAACAAGCTGCTTTGTTCAGCCTACGGTGCTAAGTAATGTAACCGATAATATGTTAGTGGCGAGTGAAGAAACCTTTGGTCCGTTAGCTGCTGTGTTTAAGTTTACGGATGAGCAAGATGTTATTGCACGCGCTAATAATACCGATTCTGGGCTTGCAGCTTACGTTTATACTCAATCATTATCACGCGCTTTTCGTGTTAGTGAAGCGCTGGAATATGGCATGGTCGGAGTTAATGAAGGGGTAATTTCTACTGAACTCGCGCCATTTGGTGGGGTAAAAGAATCAGGTATTGGCCGAGAAGGTGCGCATCAAGGTTTAGAAGAATATACTGAGATGAAATACACCTTAATGGGTGGCTTATAGCATTTTGTTATTCTTTTAGCGTTATGTCTAGCGAGCTGAGTTACACTGCGTTTCTCAGCTTTCTTCTTTCTATTCTTCTTGGATACTATTTTCCATGGTACGTATTAGTACGACGCCTTCATTGTCTGCAATAAAGCCTTACAGGATTATTTTCACTTTATTTCTTATTCTCTTTTTTTCGTTCCCAGCTCAGGCTGTTCCATTGGTTGGCTCAGCATGTTTGATCCGTCACGGTAATAAAGTTGTCGTTATAAAAGAAGAAATATCAGGGAAATTGGCTTTACCTGGTGGTCGAATTGATCCTATGAATAGCCCTGAGCAGGCTGCTGTACGTGAAGTCTATGAAGAAACTGGCATTCATGTTGACGCGGTGAAGTTGCTAAAATTACGGGGTAACACAACGTTATTTGCGTGTGTAGCGAAGCAGCCCATTCCAACAACAGTGATCTCGCCTTATAACCAACCGTTAACAACGACAGAAAATGATGATTTGTTAATTAGTACTTGGCAAGCGAAGCATTTTACCAAAGAGGTGAAGTGTGCATATTTACTGTCAGCTGAAAACATTACGCCAAAGGATTATCGCTATCCTAATGATGTTCCACTGATCCAACACTTATTATCACAAGTACCCAATAGTGAAATTACGACCAATGCCGCAGATTACCAAGCGGTGAGTAGGTTACATCAATGGGAGCTGACACAGATTCAGTCATTTCAACAAGAAATCAAATCGCTGCCTGATAGTTACCAATCACTTTTTCAACGAGTGCTATCTGTGTTTAACTTACCCGGTGAAAAGCTGTTTATTGGCTTGTTATTGCTCGTTGTTACCGTCGGTTTTGGTGTCACAGCAATGTTGTATTTATCAAGCGTACTTGTGACTGTCACTTTTATTGCTTCGGTAATGAAATTAGCGCTAGCATCACCTCGTCCATTTTATATTTGGCCAGAGTTACAACAAACAGCAGCCAGTGGCTTTGGTTTGCCGAGCGGCCATACATTAATGGCAACGGTACTATGGGGATTACTTTGGTACAATTTGCCGTTGTTGATTCATCGCTATCGACCCCACTTGACTTCAAACCTAACGACGTTTCGCTTTAAGACACTGCCGCTGTTGATTATTGCGATTAGTTTACAAGCTATCGCAAGGGTTTGGCTCGGTGTGCATTTTATCTCAGATACCGTACTTGGCTTGAGTGTTGGGATAATGCTTTTAGCTTTGTTTATTTGGTGGCAACGTTCAGGCTCAGCCTATCTGCATGTGCGTAATTGGCGGTTTTGGGCGCTACTTAGCGTGATAATTGCTGTGGGTGTGAGCTATTTTCAAGTCCCTCAGCAAGTGTATTTATTAGCCTGTACGCTTGCAATGAGTGCCGCTGTCTTTATTGATAGAGGTCGATCACGACAGACAATCACTTATACTCAAAAATTGAAATTAGCAGTGATGCTACTTGGTTCTGTATTGGCGATTGGATTTTTGAGCTCATTATGGGTAGAGATCGTAATAAGTACAGTCGCTATATTATTGATAAAAACATTAGCTATTGTCGTCATGGTTATGGCGTGCGTATTGATGACTGCGCATAGCTATCGTTTGAAATAAGCACCTTCAAGGCGGAAGCGGAAGTGACAAGCAAGGATTGTTTGTTTTGTTCTATCGCGTTGTAAGGTAAAGTAAAGTGATAATAATATCTACAATTGATGTGCCGATGATCGAATTTATAACGATCAGGCTATAAATATTAAATGAGAGAAGGCCAGTAGTCGTAGGACACGACTCCGCTATAAGTGATAGCGTACACTGGAGAAGGAGCACAATGTTACCAGCATTAACCCATCAGCACAGTATCGAGCAACTGGTGCTTTCATTCCTTGACGATCTATCCGCGGCCGGTTTTCGAGGCGAGATAGAGAAAACCTATGCGAGTCGACTCGCTGTTGCAACAGATAATAGCGTTTATCAAGTTATTCCTCAGGCGGTTATCTTACCTAAAGATATCGATGATCTGGTGTTAATTGGTCAAATTGGTCAACAGAAAAACTATCAAAAAATCACCTTTTCTCCTCGTGGGGGCGGTACGGGAACCAATGGCCAATCATTAACGCCTGGTGTGGTTGTCGATATTTCACGCCATATGAATAAGGTACTGGAAGTTAATCCTGAACAAGGTTGGGTTCGAGTACAAACAGGTGTCGTAAAAGATCAACTTAACGATGCGTTACGTCCTCACGGTTATTTTTTCTCTCCTGATTTATCGACCAGTAACCGCGCTACCGTAGGCGGTATGATTAACACTGATGCCTCGGGTCAAGGGTCGTTAAAATACGGAAAAACGTCTGATCATGTATTGTCGTTAACGGCAGTCCTTGTTGATGGTTCAGTATTAAAAACCGAAGCGTTAGATGAAACGCAAATAGAGTCGATATCAGGTGATGACCTTGCTGCAAAAGTGGTTAAAACCTCTGCGCAAATATGTCGTGAAAAACGCCAACAAATTATCGATAAGTTTCCCCCTCTTAACCGCTTTTTAACGGGTTATGATTTAAAAAATGTTTATGACGATGAACTAACACAATTTGATATTGGTCGATTGTTGTGTGGGGCGGAAGGTTCGCTTGCGTTTATTGCAGAAGCGAAACTGAATATTACGCCGATCCCGAAATCACGAACGCTTGTAAATATTAAATACGATAGTTTTGATTCAGCGCTACGCAATGCGCCAATGATGGTTGAAGCTAAAGCGCTATCGGTAGAAACCATCGATTCCAAAGTATTGAATCTCGCAAAACAAGACATTGTTTGGAACACTGTTAGTGATTTATTAACCGATGTCCCTGGCAAAGAAATGCTTGGGATTAATATGGTTGAGTATGCAAGCAACGATATTGCCGAGAACCAACAACAAGTAAAAGCACTGTGTGAACGACTTGATGCCATGATAACGGCGAATGAAGCAGGCATTATTGGCTATCAAGTTTGTGAAGAGTTGGCGAGCATCCAAAAAATTTACACCATGCGTAAAAAAGCCGTGGGTTTATTGGGGGCGGCAAAAGGGAGTCAAAAACCTATCGCATTTGCTGAAGATACCTGTGTACCTCCTGAAAACTTAGCTGATTTTATTGCTGAATTCCGTCAGTTGCTTGATGATAAACAATTAAATTATGGCATGTTTGGTCACGTTGATGCGGGGGTTTTACACGTTCGTCCGGCACTTGATATGTGCGATCCAGAGCAAGAGCGCTTGATGAAAGAAGTCTCTGATCAAGTTGTTGAGCTGGTGGCAAAATATGGCGGATTGATGTGGGGCGAGCACGGTAAAGGCTTCCGCTCTGAATATGGTCCGGCTTTCTTTGGTGATGAGCTATTCACAGAATTACGTCGAATAAAATCAGCGTTTGATCCCCACAATCGTTTAAACCCAGGAAAAATTTGTACGCCATTAGAGAGCGATGATCAATTAGTGAAGGTTGATGATCGAAAGCGAGGTTTTTTTGATCGTCAGATCCCTATAACAACGCGAGATAGCTTTAAACAAGCGATGGAATGTAATGGTAATGGCTTGTGTTTTAACTATGACACCAGCTCGCCTATGTGCCCATCGATGAAGATCACCGCAGATCGTCGCCATTCTCCAAAAGGGCGAGCAGGACTGGTTCGTGAATGGCTACGTCAATTAGCAGAGCAGGGCGTTAATGCAGACGAGTTAGAACATAAGTTATTGACCACGACACCAACGATTAAACAGATCATCGATCGTCTCAAAAATACGTATGGCGAACGTCGTAAGCAATATGATTACTCTCATGAAGTGATGGAAGCGATGAATGGCTGTTTGGCATGTAAAGCTTGTGCAAGCCAATGTCCAATCAAAGTGGATGTTCCAAGCTTCCGCTCTCGCTTTATGAATATCTATTACAGTCGCTATCAACGACCAGCGAAAGATTATTTAGTCGCGTATGTTGAAAACTATTTACCGTTAATGGCTAAAGCGCCAGGGGTGATGAATGCCTTAACACGTCCGGAGTGGTCGAAAAAACTCACTGAAAAAGCGATTGGGTATGTTGATATGCCGTTATTGTCCTTGCCGACATTAACCGAGAAACTTGATGGACACCATGCGCTGCGTTTTGATCTGCAATGGTTACAAGCGCTGTCAGAGCAAGAGCGTCAGAATTATGTGCTGATTGTTCAAGATCCGTTTACCAGCTTTTATGATGCTGAAGTGGTAAAAGATTTCATTATTTTGGCTGAAAAACTGGGTAAAAAGCCAATTTTGGTGCCATTTAAACCAAATGGTAAAGCGCAGCATGTAAAAGGTTTCTTGCGTCAGTTTGCGAAAACCGCTCGTAACACGGCTGATTTCTTGAATCAATTAGCCGTGCTCAATATTCCAATGGTGGGTGTCGATCCAGCGCTTGTACTTTGTTACCGCGATGAATACGCTGAAGTATTAAAAGAAACCCGTGGTAACTTTGAAGTGTTAACCGCACATGAGTGGTTATTACCCTTATTGCCAGAGTTAAAGCAATATAAAGCGACAGAAGAACAACCTTGGTATTTATTTGCTCATTGTACTGAAAAAACCAAGATGCCTAATGCTGAAAAGCAATGGGAGACGATATTTAGTCACTTTGGTATAGCGCTTCAACCTGTTGCGGTGGGTTGTTGTGGTATGGCTGGAACATTTGGTCATGAAAAAGATAAGTTAGAGACCTCTAAAGGGGTGTATAACTTAAGTTGGAAACCAAAGATCGAGCAACTGGATAACTCACGTTGTATGGCAACAGGTTATTCTTGCCGAAGCCAAGTAAAACGTTTTGAACATATTAAGTTTAAGCACCCGGTACAAGTGCTATTAAAAACGGTGCAAGAAGCGTAATTATTAATAAAGCGAAGGCACAAAAAAGCGAGCTGATGCTCGCTTTTTTGTGTCTGATGTAATAAGAATATTAGTCGTTATTTGGTGCTAACCAACGGTATACCCAACCCGCTAGAACCGCGCCGATAAGAGGCGCAACCCAAAACATCCAAAGTTGAGATGTTGCCCAGTCGCCAACGAACAAAGCAGGACCTGTACTACGTGCAGGATTAACCGATGTGTTTGTTACAGGAATACTGACTAGGTGAATAAGTGTTAGCGCAAGACCAATAACTAAACCTGCCATTTGTGGTGATGCTAGTTTGTGGGTCGCACCTAAAATCACAAACAGGAACATAAATGTCATCACGACTTCAGTAACGAAAGAAGACAATAATGAATAGTGACCAGGTGAATGTTCGCCATAACCGTTTGATGCGAAACCGCCAGCGAGATCGAAACCTGCGTGACCACTTGCGATAACGTAAAGTACTGCAGCACCCGCGATAGCACCAAGTACTTGAGAAATAATATATGGGATAACTTCACCAGTAGGGAAGCGATTACCCGCCCATAGACCAACAGTCACTGCAGGGTTTAAGTGGCAGCCAGAAATATGACCAATCGCGTATGCCATAGTTACAACAGTCAAACCGAATGCTAATGCGACACCGAGAAAACCGATGCCTAAATCAGGATAAGCAGCAGCTAAAACCGCACTACCACAACCACCAAGCACTAACCAGAATGTACCGATAAACTCGGCAACCAACTTTCTCATCATATTTCTTTTTCCGGATATTATAAAAACGACGCACATAATGGATTAAAAACACCGTTCTATCTAGCTGTGTCCATATAATTTAAAGATAAATTATCATTATTTATCTGAATTCACAGAAGTGAATGACTAACTATAAGCGTAATTAAATGTAGTAATTGATTTATTACTAAATGCAATAAATCAGAGGGTTAGTTGCTACTTCAAGCGTGAATTGCTATGCGGCATTTTTTTTAAGTGGCTGTATTTTATTCTGATGAAATAAGCTACGGCTATCTGCAATTAATTCACAATGAGTATCAGTCCAGTGTCGTAATTGAATAGCACCATCATAGGTTTCAGTTAAAAGGGTACAATTTTCAACCCAGTCACCGCAATTAGCGTACATAATACCGTCACAATATTGAAGATCTGGCTGGTGGATATGGCCGCATATAATTCCATCAACCTGATTGTTTATTGCATGAGTAATCGCTGCTTGACGAAAACGAGCAATAGCCTGATGTGCTTTATCGACCCGTTGCTTTAAATATGTCGCTAGAGACCAATAAGGTTTATTCAATTTGCGCCGAATATGGTGTAACCAGCGATTGAGAAAAAGCAGGAAGTCATAGCCTTTATCTCCTAAATAATTATGAAAGCGATGAATGGTGATCAAATCATCAAATTCATCACCGTGTAACGCCAGTCTTTTGTTTCCAGTCGCAGTTGTATGGGTGTATTGGCGTTCGAGTTGTATATGACCAAAATCGTAGTGAAGAAAGTCACGGATTTTTTCATCGTGATTGGCTGGAATGTAGATGATCTTACAATCGTGGTGTGCTTTATCGAGTAATAGGTTTAGTAATGCATGGCCAATAAGAGCGATTTTTTTGAGGCAATAAATCAATAATATCACCCACTAAAATAATGGTTTCAGCTTGGTTATGTTTAAAAAGTTGAGGAGGTAATCAATTTTACAATCACGGTTACCTAAATGGAGATCAGATAGCCATAAGGTGCGATAGCTATTGATATTCATGATTCCTCAACACTCTGTTTAGGATGAATTTTAACGCTATCGCGGTTTTATGACTTTTAAGTGGCTATTTAATTAATTTCTAATCACTTTCATCAAACAAGTAAGCTTCTATTTGCTCTGAAAGCCATTTAATGACAGGTGTTCGGCGCGATTCGGTTTCTACAACCTCACCATAAGCTTGCCAGTTCATTGCTCGGTTATACTTGATGACTTTAAGTGTGCCGTCGCGCAAGTAATGATTAATTAGAATCGCAGGTAAATAAGACCAACCGGTTTGATCTAGCACCGCATCACGAAGGTGTTCGTAAAATGATAATGCAATGTATTTACCAGCCTTCGGCGTAACAATTTTCAGGTTTTCTTCGTCGATGTATGCTACGGCAATTTCAGTGAAACGCTCAAGATCGGCTGCTGTCACTTTACGTAATTGACTAAGCGGATGATCTTTATGGGCAACGGACATCATGCGAATTTGACCTAAATCGATCTGATTGACGCGTGACAGCTGATGGGTATCTGGTAATAATCCATAGGCGACATCAACAAGATTTTGGGTCACCATTTCTTCTAGTTCTTGTGGCGGAGCACTATAAATAGAGACACTGGTTTGGGGAAATTGTTTACGAATATCACGCAGTAGTTTACGCCACACAGCTTCTGGTAATGAATCATCACGTGCGATACGAATGCTGGATTCAACACCGGCTAAATGCTGATCACAGCGGGTTTCAATATCACGGGCAATGAGTAGCATTCTTTCGAAATCATTAGCAATTGCATCACCGATACTGGTGGGAATTATTTGGTTTCCTGTTCGATTTAAAAGCGCAATACCGAGTTCATCTTCCAGCGCACTTAAAGCGGCACTGACGGTAGTACGGCTTTTTCCTAATTTTCGTGCGGCTTCTGCAATAGACCCTGTCTTAATTGCATACAAATACATCTCAATTTGATTGGTTCTCATGCAGAATTTTGCCCGTTAAATATACAAACCTATATGCTCATATTAGCGACGAATAACTTGTCGCTCAGAGATTATATTATTAATCTAAGTCACAGTATTATGTACCTAGGATAATTCAACAACAAAAAACGACGAATAATTTGTCGATTGAGGTATATATGTCTAGCAAGATACAACAAGAGCGTGGATTGCTATTGTTGTCAACAATATCATCATTTTCATTTGCAGTAATAGGGATTGTTTTAGGGTCTATTGTTGGCTCGTTAGTAATTGTGTTTGATGGTGCCTATTCACTCGTCAGCTTAGCGTTAACCATGTTATCACTGGGTGCTGCGCATTATATTCATAAGCCTGAAGTGGATAAGACAACCCCTCAATTTGCGATGATTGAGCCTGCTGTTATTGCGATTAAAGGTTCTGTTATTGCCATTATGTGTTTATGGTCTTTTTATTCAGCCGTTGAAGCAATTTTAGCGGGTGGTCGTGATATTAATGCGGGCGTTGCACTTGCATTTGGTATGGTAAGTGTTACTGGCTGTTATGCGACTTACCGTTATATTAAGTTGAAGAGCGAGAATATTGAATCAGCGTTAGCCGATGCTGAAGCAAAACAGTGGATTATGGACACGGTGATCAGTGTTGCTGTACTTGCTGGTTTCTTTATCGCTAAATTATTAATGATGACGCAGTATGCTGGATATGCAGTCTATGCCGATCCAACAATGGTCGTATTAGCGTCGATTTATTTCATTATTGTTCCTGTAAAAATGGTATGGCTTTCAGTACACGAACTACTAGAAATTCATGGTCAGCCAATGGCACATGTAATGAGTAAATAAAGAGAGTAAACGAGATAAGGCCAGCTTTATTGTTTGATAGAGCTGGCCTTATTTATTATGCTATACAACGACTAACGTCCCAGTAAAAGGGTATCTTCAATTTCACGGTAATGTGTTGCGGTATTGATAAGTGATGTTGCTGTTAAGCCCGGTACGCCATACACTTCAACCTTGGTATTATATTTGGTCTGTACTTTATCAACTAACAAATCAAAGTCACCATCGCCTGAAAGTAAAATAATACGATCAGCATCTTGTGCATGTTCGATAACATCTAGTGTAATACCCACATCCCAATCTCCCTTAGCAGAGCCATCACTGCGTTGGATAAATGGTTTTAGTTTTACTTCAAAGCCAATCGCTCGCAGAATATTTTGAAATTGTCTTTGCTTTTCATCTCCTTTATGGATGGCATAAGCGTAAGCTGCGATGATTTCTCTATCTTGTGAAACTTCCGCCCAAAAAGCATTGTAGTCGAAGTTAGCACGATACTTTTCTTTGACGGTGTAGTAGATGTTTTGTACATCAACAAATATTGCCACTTTTTCCACGAGAATTCCAAATTGGTTGAATTTAAAAGCTATGTTGAAGAAATGACGAGGATAATTCAACTGTTATTGAACAATGTGTTGTTATTGTTGGTTTTTTATTCAAAGAAACATAACGAGTCGTTACAAGCAACAAATCGCGATGGAATATGGAGTAAAATTGGAAAACTATGGTCTTAATAAAAAGGCAATCACTCGCAGAGATAATTTTAAGAGATAAAGTGATGAACAAGATATTGATCGGCACACTGTTATTAAGTTCAAGCTCAGTATTGGCACAGAGTTGCCCTGTAGATGTGCCACATCCAATTCACATTGATAAGGGGAATATTTCTGTTTATGAGCAAGGTAAGCCTAAGTTACTGATTGATAAAAATAATGAAGTTTATATTAATGGTGAAAAAATTGATTTAACGGCAATGCAGCAAAAAGCAGTCGAGGCCTATAGCCACAATGTTCAGACTTACCTACCGCAGATGGCACAACTAGCACAAGAAGGCGTTGGGATGGCAACGGATGTATTGGGTGAAGTAGCCAATAGTTTTGATTCACAAGATGCTTTTAAAAACGTTGAAACGTTAATTGCTCAGTTTGGTCAGCAGGCTAATGAGAAATTTTATAATCAGCAGGGTGAGTTTGTTATGCCTGCTGATGTGTTTTCTAATATGGATACTAATTGGAAAACCGAGTTTGAATCGGCAATGAAACAAGTCAGTGTTCAATCAATAGCGAGTTTATTTGCGGCGCTTTCTGATGAAATGAAAAACGGTGATGTAGATTTTACGCAGCTTCAATCAAAATTTTCCGAATTAAAAGCACGCTTAGGCGAACAAATGGCCCAACGTAGTCAGCAAATGAAAGTAAAAGCAGATAGTTTATGTGGCTCTATTGAAGGTCTGGCTGAGCAAGAAAAACAACTTCAACAGGTGATACCGCAATTGAAAGGCATTCCAATGTTTGAGATTTAATTCTTTTTATTATTTACTTAAATAGCGCAGTTCTGCGCTATTTTTGTTTGTATGTTTTTTGTCCTAAAGATGAACTATGTGTTAAGCTAAAAAGAGAAAATAAGTAATAATATCGTGTAGTTAAAGGAAGATTTTTACATCATTAAATAACGCACTTTGACCAATAGGGGATAAATATGTTGAAGATTGCTGTGATAATTGGTCTGTTACTGTTTGCTTATTGGGTTATGCGCTATATGTCGCCTACGAACCAAAGAAAGGTTGTTGTTGGTCTTTTTTCCATATTAGGTAGCGCTGCAATTATCTTTATGGGGTTCGAGCTGTTCCGCTAGAGCAGCATGACGCTTATTTATTTAAATATGAAAACACTAAGCGTCATGATAGATCCAATAATTACAAAATATCAGTTAGAGCAATACCCACACCAATACGTTGCTGCTTGTGGTTATAATCAATCAGATTTTCGCCGTAGCCTGTTGAGTATTTAGTATAGCCGCGCAGTTTACCCCAGAGCGGGAAAGTTAAACCAACTTCACCATAGCCTTTATGAGAGGCAAAGTTTTCACGTCCAACAAAGCTGAATTCATAGTCATCCCACTTGTAAACCACACCGACTTGGTAATGCCCCATGTAATGTTCGATATCAGGGTTGTCATCACCAGATGGAGAGGTGGGTTCTTTTTTCTTATCTTCAGGAATACGCCACCATGGTCTAAATGAGAAGGCAAAATTTCCCTTTTCAAAGATGAAGTCGGTATATACACGGTTCCAACTACGAGATAACCCTTGAGTTCGACCATTTGATTGATGTTCGATACCTATTGTTGCCCATGTATTACCACCAAGAGGTTTCCATGGTGTAGGCGCTAAGTAAAACATTTCAGGGCGATAGTTGGTTTCTCTAAATGGGCGTGAAATGTCACTAGCATATACCTGCCAGTAAGAATTTAATGTGAAAGCAAGAAATACGCCATCGCCATCAATGAGTAAATCATCGTAGTTTAATGGTGTTTTAAAACTTATCTGGAATTCAGCTTCAGCATTCTTTAAGTGATTATCCCATTCTGTACCGTTATAAGCATCACGATTAATACTGTCAGTGAGGGTAACAGGAAGGAAGTAGTTCATACGGTGAGGTGTAATAACAAACGGATCAAACGTAGTCTCACGTTCACGTTGTAAACGCTGTGAGATCATAGGCTCGTTACTGATTTTTTTAGCCTCAGCTATTAATTTTTCACAACGACTACGGATTTGGCTAAGTTTTAAATCACCGCTTTGATTTTTTACAGCATACAATAAGCATGCCTCATAGTCGTCATTAGGTGCCGCTGTCACAACACAAGGGGCTGTAAACATCGCTAATAAACAGAAATTATATACTGGTTTCACAAGTAATTGACGTCCCTAATTATAAGTGCAGGCAAGTTACATAACAGTTAAGCAAGCTGATTTTAACAGTTTGTTTTGTATCAATTACTATCTATTATACATACCAAATGTCAATATTTGGTTAAATAAAACGCCACATAGAAGTGGCGTTTTTTGTAACGGGCTATGTTAATGAATATTAAGCGCCAGCTCGACTGCGTGTCGGTTTATTTGGTCGACCTGCCTTTCCGTTGCGATTTTTATTACCTGCAGGTTTGCCATTACGGACACCTGCATTGTTGCCGTTATTTGGGCGCTTATTGCCGTTTGTCTCACTTCGGTTACCTGTCCCTTCAGGTTTACCATTAGCCGTAGGTCTTCCATTGGCTGAAGGTTTACCTTTTACTGTTGGCTTTCCGTTACGGGGTGTTGGGCTGCGCTTTCCATCTTTACGGATATCTGGTTGATTTGGATGCTTAGTCGCAAATCGCTTAGAACCATGGCGACCTGAGCCACGACGCTCTGCTGGGGTTAGCTCAGCTTCAGTTCCTGGTGGTGGAACTAAACAGCTTGAACGATTACCGATTAAGTGCTTTTTGCCCATCGAAATGAGTGCATCACGTATCAATGCCCAGTTAGCTGGATCATGATAACGTAATAGTGCTTTGTGTAAGCGACGTTGACGTTCACCTTTAGCAACAGATAAATCTTCGCGGCCTTTATATTTTACTTTTTTCAGTGGGTTTGTTTCAGAGTGATACATCGCCGTTGCATTACACATTGGTGACGGATAGAAGTTCTGAACCTGATCACACTGGTAATCATTTTGCTTTAACCATAATGCAAGGTTAAGCATGTCTTCATCTGTGGAGCCCGGGTGTGCTGAAATAAAGTAAGGGATCAGGTATTGCTTCTTACCTGCTTCCTGACTGTATTGTTCAAACATTTCTTTAAAGCGATCAAAGGTACCCATGCCTGGCTTCATCATCAGATCAAGGGTGCCTTTTTCGGTATGCTCTGGGGCAATTTTTAAGTAGCCACCAACATGGTGAGTCACAAGTTCTCGAACATACTCTGGTGATTCAACCGCTAAGTCATAACGCACGCCTGACGCAATCATAATCTTCTTAATGCCTTTTAGATTACGTGCTTCACGATACAGATCGATAGTATGTTTATGGTCAGTATTCAGCTTTTCACAGATCTTAGGGAAGATACATGATGGACGACGACAGTTGGCTTCTGCACGTTCATCAGAGCAGCCTAAACGATACATGTTTGCTGTTGGGCCACCAAGATCCGAAATAGTACCCGTAAAGCCCGGCACTTTTTCTTGAATATCTTTAATTTCATTCAAAATCGATTCTTTTGAACGGTTTTGGATGATTCGACCTTCATGCTCAGTGATTGAACAGAAAGAACACCCGCCAAAACAACCACGCATGATATTCACTGAGGTTTTGATCATGTCATAAGCTGGGATCTTTGCTTTGCCGTAGCTTGGGTGCGGAACACGTGCAAACGGTAAGCCGAAAACAAAATCCATCTCTTCAGTTGAGAGCGGGATCGGTGCACGGTTTACCCAAAGCTCTCGATCAGCATGTTTTTGAATTAGAGCACGGCCAGAGTAGGGGTTGGTTTCTAAATGCATCACACGGCTAGCGTGGGCATAGAGAATACGGTCATTAGCTAATTTTTCATATGACGGTAAACGAACAACTGTTGTTTTTGCATCGTGACGTGACGGCTGTACACGTACTACTTTGGCTTCGTTTTTTTGTTCTTGTTTATTAGTGTCACAGTTTTCTTCGGTTGCGTATGGGTTTGGCATTACCATTGCGCGGCCGGGCTTTTCAATACGTGAAGAGTCAATTTCTTTATACTCTTCAGGAACTTCTTTCACCATTACCGCAGTACCCGCGATACGCGTTAATGATTTAATATCTTCGCCATTGCCTAAACGGTGCGCAACTTCAACCAGTGCACGTTCAGCGTTACCAAACAATAAAATGTCGGCTTTTGCATCCATTAATACTGAACGACGGACTTTGTCAGACCAGTAATCATAGTGTGCAAGACGTCGAAGGCTCGCTTCAATACCACCTAATACAATAGGAACGTCTTTAAATGCTTCACGGCAGCGCTGAGAATATACGAGTACTGCGCGATCGGGACGTTTGCCCCCTTCATTGTTCGGGGTGTAAGCATCATCATGACGAAGCTTACGATCGGCGGTATAGCGGTTGATCATCGAATCCATGTTACCGGCGGTAATACCAAAAAAGAGATTTGGTTTACCCAGTTTCATGAACTCATCTTTATTGTCCCACTTCGGCTGGGAAATAATACCAACGCGGAAACCTTGGGCTTCTAATAGGCGACCAATGACCGCCATACCAAAGCTAGGATGGTCAACATAGGCATCACCAGTAACAATAATAATGTCACAGCTATCCCAACCTAACGCATCCATTTCTTTACGAGATGTCGGTAAAAATGGTGCTGTGCCATAGCATTCAGCCCAATACTTAGGATAGCTATCAATAGGTGTTACTTTCGTGTGCATGTTTTGACCTCTATATTTTGAGGCGGGAATTATAACGGTTAGCGGTATCACTGACTAGCCCCTATAAAACCAGAGAATTTTTATGGATAAATCATTCCTGAAACATCATTTTTATAATAGCTAACTATGCTAAAAATATTTCATATAGAGCGTTAAATTAGATGTATTAAATGAACTGTGAATCATAAAACATAAAAATGTTTACAATGGACGAAAAAAGAGAAGTGAGAAAATGGATGAAGACTAATGAGCAGGAGAATAAATCGCTGCCGATATTAACAAGCTTTGAAGATAAGCATGCCTATTGTGAGCAAGTTAAAATGGCTAACTTTACGCAAAGTATGCGGTTAGAAGGCTATGACATTCGTGTGCCTTCACCGATAAAAAATACGCGAGAGCGTAATGCATTGCGCCTGCAACTGATTAGGTATTATCAACAAGAGAACACTGAAAAGGTGTGAATGTGGACGATAAGTACGGTACAGATCAAGATCCTTATACTTACGAAAATTCTTATGTATTGATTAATAAGCTCAATATTAGAGATGAAGCTTTATTTGATGAGGCAGAAACTCAATTTAATATATTGGCGGCGATGGGAATTGAATTTGACTCACCACCTTATGATTTCGCGTATTTTTGTCAGCTACACAAATGGCTTTTTGATGATTTGTTTGAGTGGGCGGGTCAGTGTCGTACGATTGATATATCAAAAGACGATACACGTTTTTGTCACGTGAGTCGTTTACCGCAAGAAACCACTCGTTTATTCAACCAACTTGAAGCTGAACGTTATCTGGTCGGGTTACCCTTTGAAGAGTTGATTGAGCGATTGGCACAATATTATTGCGATATCAATGTATTACATCCTTTTCGAGAGGGAAATGGGCGGACACAGCGAATACTGTTTGAACACATAGTAATTAATTGTGGCTATAACATTAATTTTAGTGGCGTAACCGCAGAGCAGTGGCTTAATGCGAATATTCAAGGGGTCGTGTGCAATTATAAGCCGATGCAGGATTTATTTAGGCGCTGTGTGGTAACGCCTTAATGTATTTGTAACTGTCGGAGTAAAACAGCAAGCTATAAACGCTGAGAGTATAGCGTTATATCGCTTGCCATTTCTAAGTTCGATAATTAAAAGTTTTGTTTTTCAGCGATAGACTGTTGTTCAATTGCCGTAAGTGGTTGCAAACTTCTAACATCTGATGCTGCTGGGCTTTGGTAAACCGCTAGACCGAACTTAGGGATCATTGCAAAGATATGGTCAAAAATATCTGATTGCACATCTTCATAAAAAGCCCATCGCGTATCATTCACAAAAACATAAATTTGGATTGGTAATCCATTGGGGGTCGGCTCTAATTCACGTACAAGAAAAGTCATATCTTGACGTATTTGAGGATGTTGTTTGAGATATACATCAAGATAACCACGAAATATCGCAACATTGGTTAAGCCAGTATTTGGTGGTAGGTTTTGCTTTTTCTTTGTCAGAATTGCAGGTACAAAATTTATTGTTGCTAACTGTGCTTCATCATTGCTGTCGATAAACTTGATGGTATCAATATCGATTAACACAGAGCGCTTAATGCGACGACCACCTGATTCTTGCATTTGGCGCCAGTTAATAAAAGAATCTTGAACCAGCGCATAAGCGGGAACATTGGTTACGGTGTTATCCCAGTTTTTCACTTTTACCGTGGTTAATGAGACTTCTTCAATACTGCCATTAGCACCATATTTATCCATTTGGATCCAGTCACCTACTTTTACCATTTGGTTTGCTGATAACTGGATACCAGCAACAAAGCCTAAGATAGTATCGCGGAAGACTAATAACACTAAACCTGTCGCAACACCTAAACCACTTAAGAAATAAACGGGAGAGCGATTGGCGAGTACTGAAATAGCAATGATAAAACCAATTAAAAAGATGATTAACTTAAATAATTGAACAAAACTTTTTATTGGTAGATCACGGCTCATTAATTTGATATCGGCAATATCATTACTGGCATCTAAAAAAGCATAACTACTTCGAATAAGAGCCAAAATAAGCCATAAACTTAGAAGACGGTCTATTAATCCACTAAGAATAATATGTTTATCAAGTACTAGTGGGATGAGTAAGTTAAGCACAACGGCAGGAATGATCAGTGACAGTTTTTCAAACACCGCATGTTTGACGATTACTGAACCCCATGAGGCCTTTGATCGCCTGAGCATGGTATTGACAATTTTCAGTAATCCCCAGCGAACGATCACATAAGTAAAAAAAGCGACTCCAACACATAACACTAAGAAAAATACTGTTGATATATTGTCATGCGGTTCAATATTGACACCAATTTCGGATAAAATGTGCGCGATATCAACTCTAACTTCTTTGCTCACAGACTCACTCCATTTGATTACATTTAATAATAAACTATTAGCGCATCATACCTGAAAAAAATAGCTAATGACTGTTAGTATATAACTGAATATTCAATGATGTGTGTTGGAGATTGACGTGGCGAAAAAGTTTTATGTTGTATGGCAAGGACGAGAGCCGGGAATATATACCGATTGGGCGAGTTGTAAGCAGCAAGTGGACAAGTTCACTGGTGCTAAATACAAGTCATTTCCTAGCCAAGAAGAAGCGCAAGTTGCTTTTGGTGGTAAAGTTCCCACATATAGAGCATCCGCTGCCACAAAAAATACCGCAAAAGCCGTTAAAACGAGTAAAGGCTCTTTGACCGCAGAGCAAGTACATGCAGTAAAAGCAGAGATTAAAATCTTTACTGATGGCGGTTGTGATCCTAATCCCGGTAAAGCAGGTTCAGGTTTAGCTCTGTATCGAGAAAACCAATTAAATGAATTGTGGTTTGGTTTATATAACCCGCAAGGTACCAATAATACCGCTGAGCTAAATGCGTTATATCAAGCCTTACTCCAAGCTGAAAAGTATATTGCAGGTGGCATAAGTGTCGCGATATTTTGTGATTCACGTTATTCGATTCAGTGTATTACTCAATGGGCGGTATCGTGGAAAAAGAATGGTTGGAAAAAAGCAGGGGGGGAGATCAAAAATCTAGATTTGATCCAACCAATGTTTGAGCGCTATCAGACAATTAAAGATATGATCCAAATTTACCATGTGAATGGACACGTCGGCATCGAAGGCAATGAATTAGCTGATAGGATGTCTATTCTCGCAGTAGATGAGCGCGAGGTTGCGTTTTCGCTATATCAGCAACCCTTAGATATTAAAGTGATTTTAGCCCTAAGAGTGGGCTAAAATCGGTGATAAATTATTCTTGATAATTGAGTAAAGCGAGCATACGTTCAATGTTCGCTTTTTTATTTCCGTGATTTCCCATCATTTCTTGATTGCCTAACGCAAAGAGCCAATCTTCAATCGCATCGCCATCAATATCGTCACGAAAATTGATCAAATTCGCCCATTGTTCAAGATCGTCATCATCAATCTCTTGCGTTAAGTATTTATTCAGTACTTGAATGAGCAAAGATTTAGTAACAATAAATGGTGTGTCTTGAGCCGATGACTCTGCATTAAGGTAGACAGAAAAGGCATTGTCACGTTCAGGGCCAAAACTCATAATTTGATAAATAGCTTGTTGTTTATCCACTGTAGTTAACTTTAATCGATGGTTGAGTGGTTATTCTGCCGTTTTAGAAGCAATAAAAAAAGCCTGTAGAGCGCTCTACAGGCTTGAGTATTTATCATATTAATTTCGATTAAGCGTACATAGGTACAAGCACGACAGTACCTAAAATGACGGTAATTAAGCCACACACCACAGGTACAACAGTACGTTTAACCACATCGAATGGGCTGATTTTCGCCATACCAGAGGTTGCAACAATAACACCTGATACCGGTGAGATAGTACGACCTAAGTTTGATGCTTGAAGCATAGGGATGATAAGGAATGCAGGGTTTAAACCTAACTTACCCGCAAGTTGAGGTGCAAGTTCAACAAAGGCATAGAAAGGCGCATTACCTGAGCCTGTTGCAATAGCAGCGGCAACCGTTAGTGCTGTTAGTAATAGCATTAGCGCGACGCCACCGGCACCCGCTTTATCAGCCAATGCGAGTAGGTTATCAATGGCACCAACAGACATTAAGCCTTGCGCAAACACACCAGCTGCGACCAATAGCATCACTACGCCTTTGAATGCATCACCCATACCTGCGTAGCAAGATTCTAGATTTTCAAGTGTAACTTTGCCGTTTAAGCGATTAGTCAGAAAATCGACAATCGCACCAATGGTAATAGATAACACAACAATGGTGTAAATATCGATTTTTAGGCCAGGGATAGTTTCACCATTAAATAGGAATACCCCAATGATTGGCATGAAAGGTAAAATTGAGTAATACCCAGGCGCTGTCACTTCCATTTCAGAAATATCAACACGCTCCATTGGTGTGTTGTTTTTCTTATCAAGATATTTGTTCCAGAAGAAAGCAGCGACCGCCATTACAATAATGGCACTGATAGAAACTGGTAATACGGTTTCAACGGCAAACACGTGTAATGGTAAACCTGCTTTTTCCGCAGCAACCACCACATCACCTGACGTTGGCGATAGGATGATCGCAGCAGGGGAGGCACAGACTGCCGCTGCCGCTGGGCGAGAAATACCCATAGCAGTCATCATTGGGAATAGTGTCGCCATTAATAGCACACCAAGACCAGTTGCAGAGCTCACGGCAAGAGACATTAAACAAGCAACAATATAAGCAGCAACTAATAGTACGTAAGGCGATTTAATTAATGACAAAGGTTTTGAAAATTGTTTTACCACGACATTATTAGCACCAATGTGGGTCATGTATGATGCGAAACCGCATAACAACATGATTTGTAGACCTAAGCCGCCACCACGGTACTGCAGCATGTATTTTACATACTCAAGAGAATCGGTGAATAAATTACCTGTTGATGCAACTTTTGCAGGTAAAACAGAATGACCTAATAAGCCTGCAATAATTAATAACGAAACTCCCGCGGTGAGTAATACTCCTGCAGCTTTATATCCTTTAACAATGTAATAGCCAACGGCGATGGTGATCACCAAGCCTATTAATAGCTCCGTCATGAAGACTCCTTATTTCATTTTAAATCTAATTGTAAAAAGTTATTACTATGTGGTGGTATTTTCTGCTAGTAATGTAACTAAAAATAAAATTATTAACGAGATTTAATCAGATAAGTTATGATCTAAAACAGTATTTACTGTTGATTGTTAATTTTATGATAAATAATATAGTGATTAATTGAATGTTGTTACTATCTAACTGTTAAATAACAATATTCATATTGTTTTCTATTAAGAGATAATAAGATTTAATATCAACTCGATTAATAAGATAAAGCGACTTAACTATTGCAGTGTTGAATGATATTTATAGAATGCAATTATTGTTGGCTGCAGTGCTGCTTTACATAATCAATAAATGCTTGATCAGCTAATGATAAATATCCTGTTTTACGCCATGCCATCACGATATCAAGTAAGATCGGTTGTTCAAAAGGAATTGGGACAAGCTTTGGTTCATACTCTGTCACCATCTCTAGTAATGTAGTGATGGCGAAATCTTGTCTCACGATTTTAAAAATCATCGCCAGTAAGTTAGTTTCAAATGAAATGTTAGGTGTGAAATGGTATTTCTCACAGATGCTATCGATTGTTTCTCGATGAAAATAGCCATGTTTAAACATGACTAGCTCTTGGTTGAAAAAATCAGAAAAAGAAAGGGATTTATATTTTGAGAATTCATGATTCTCTGAAACAACAGCAACCATTTGTGATTTCAATAGCGGCTCTGGATGCAATGAATCAGGCAGTTCATGATTAATGATCACACCAAAATCTAACTCACCATCAATGATCATCTTTCTGATTGATTGAGTGCCAGCCTCTACAATACTCAGTTTTAAATGTGGATATTGACTCTTAAAGCCCATAATGATTTCTGGAAAGAAATATGAGCCTAACATGCTTGGAATACCGACACGCACTTCTCCTTTTTCTAATCCTCGTAATTCAGCCATTGCGGTTTGTGCATCATTAATTTTCTGAATAATCGCTTTGGCGTGAAGAAGTAATACTTTTCCTTCATCGGTTAATTCTACTTTGCGTTCATTACGTGAAAATAAGCACAAGCCCAGTTGTTGCTCTAGTTTTTTGATTGTCATGCTGAGCGCGGGTTGAGCAATGTGTAACTTTTCAGCTGCTCGCGTAAAATTATTTGTTTCTGCTAGTGCGACAAAATAGGTAAGTTGTCGAGAATCCATAGCTATAAACCAAAGTTATTATGATTATATATATTATATATTTTCATTATTGCATGGCAATTGATACCGTAACTACTCTTTGATAGATAATTCTTCCCACGTTAATGCTTATCTCAATGATATGGGTAATGTATTGAGCATTATTTTCTGGTGAATATATGATTGAACTCCATTCGTCTCATTATAAAAAAGCTTGTTTTGCATTGGCATTAGGTTCTTTTATTGTGTTTTGTAACCTTTATTTATTTCAGCCTATGCTGCCACTTATGGCACAAGAATTTGGTGTGAGTGCGACAGCTATTAATTGGATACTAGCGGCAACGACATTAATGTTAGCCGTGTGCTTGATCCCTTGGGCGATTGCTTCTGAAATTGTCGGACGGCGTGTGATTATGTTAGTGAGTTTGTCATTATTACCCGTCGTTGGATGCATAATGGCTTTTAGCAATAGTTTAATCACTCTTACCATTTTAAGAGCTGTAATGGGGATTTCTGTTGCTGGCTTTATTGCTGTTGCTGTTGCTTATATGGCTGAAGAATTTACACCTAAAGCACTTATGGTTGCGGTGGGAAGCTATATTAGTGCGAATTCACTAGGGGGGATCGTTGGGCGATTATATGGCGGTATTGTCAGTGAGCACTATAGCTGGCATCTCGCCGTATTAGGATTGGCTGGTTTTAGTTTGGTTGGTGCAATCATTGTAATCAAGTTATTACCTAAACAGCAACACTTTAAGCCTAATCGCCAAGGCTTTCGCGTTCATGGCAAGCATTTGGTACAGCATATAAAGCAACCTATATTATGGATCGCTATGTTGATTGGCGGTATTAACTTTGCGCTATTTGTTAACCTTTATTCGGTATCTGGTTTTAGATTGGTCGCGGCACCGTTTAATTTACCATTGAGCTGGGCTGCTTTAATCTTCCTTTGCTATTTAAGTGGCACATTTACATCAAGATTCAGCGGTAAATGGGCTAACAGATTTAGTCCTGTGAGTGGCATATTATTAGGTGGAGTGATTAGTTTTCTAGGAATGTGGTTAGGTCTAATTGAATCACGTCCAATGATCATCATTAGCTTGTTACTGATTAGTTCTGGCGCTTTCTTTACTCATTCACTTGCTTATGCATGGGTCAGTAAACACGCACAAGTTGCTAAAGCTACAGCAACAGCGATGTATTTAGTGCATTACTATGTGGGCGGTAGTGTAGGGGGCTTCTTATTAATTTACTGTTGGCAGCATGGCCGATGGGAAAGTGTCGTTGCTGGTGGAACGGTACTTTATAGTGCAATGTTTATTTTATGTGGATTATTAGCCCGAGAAGCCGGAAAAAGTAAAGCGCAAATAATAGAACAACTTGGATAATGATCTAGTGGATATTGATAGTACGTTATAGACAGGATCTATAACGTACTTTAACTATTTTATTTCAATCAATAATGTGAAATCACTGTGCTCACCACGACGAGCAAAAGCACGATATTGACCAACTCGAATGGTGTATTTACCGCTGTATGGCAGAATATAAGCGCCTTGTTTATTGAGTGCTTCAGAGTATTCACTGAGATCAACGCCTGATTCTAAGTGCTTATTAGATAGGTTAATCCACAACTTCGTACTTTTTGTCAGAAGTTTTGCCGTTAGTGCCTGCCCTTTTTTTGCATAAAAAACATAATCGTTAAAATCGTAACCTTTTATTTTTGCAGGATATTCAGCGCTAGTTGCACCTTTTTGAAAATGTACGTCCTGTGTTTTATTTGCAGCCAAAGCAAGAGATGAAAATAAGCTGATACATAAAATACAAATAGTGAGTGATAAGCGGGAAAAGAATTTCATAGCCTTGTCCAGTAAAGTAAAGAGAGATAGACCTTATTTTATTAGTATATCAGGCTATTAGAATGATGATAAATCCATTCATAGTCAGTGATACTGATATTTAAAGTTTTATATATATTTTAGACGTGATTTAAGGTATCTTATATAAAACTTGGTGTATATGGATGGTGCATTAAAAATGGAAAATAAAATAAAAGATCTAACCGTAAAGCAGCGCTTGCTACTGGCTAAGCAAGGACGATTTATTCACATTTTATCGACAGATCCTGATCGCCGAGTTAGAGCCGCAGCAACAGAATATAATCTTGATATATTGATTGATGATGATGCTGCTTTTGATGCGCTTATGGAGTTAGATTAAAAACGATCATTTTATTTTCTCAATGACTGAATCTAATAATGTTGAACCATGATATATTTTAAAACTGAGAAAATTAACAAAAGGATATTGTTTATTTAAAATCGCTTTATCTGAGTGCATATTTTTTATCATTTCTTTCGCTAAACCATGCAACTGTTCTGAATTAAAAGAAGCTGGGTTATATTGGTAACTATAGGTTAAGGTTTGATCAGAACAATTAATGACATAAAAGGCATTAATTTCTGAGTTATTGGTTTCTAAGGTATTTCTTCCTGATGGTATGTCAGCACAAGAATAAATAGCGGAAAATACGGGTGAACTGCTAAGTAGCAATAACAGTGGGATAAGTTGTGATTTTCTCATATAAACCTCCTGCAGTTTGAATAATTATGATGATTAGAAGTTAAAGACTAAATAGCTAAACTTCTTTTTAATTTTATCGCTTTCACTATGAAAGATGGCTTAATTATTAAAAATTCTTATAGTTAAGAAGTTTTTAATAAAATATGCAAAATGCGTCTCAAATAGAATAAATGACATTATTGGTTTATTTTAAAATGTAGCCTCAATTTAGAAAATCTAGCCATATATTCACATCACAGAATAACTCGGTATAATCGCTGTACTTTTTATCTACTCAATGACGTTTATTATGGCAGGCTACTTAACCTTTCTTGTGCCCGCGCTACTTGGTGCGCAACTTATCCTTACCATTGTTTTGATGAAGGGCGAAATTTGCCCAGGTCAACGTGGTCGTGTTCATAAAATGTTACCAGTATTGCTTGTTGGTTGGTTACTCGCCGCTATAGCACAGCCTTTAGCCGTGTTACCTTTACTGTCATTAGCGTTCTTTACGATGAAAGTGAAAACAGGGAAAACACGTGATGCTGGGCCTATTAAAGTTTTATATGGTAGTGATGTATTAGCCTTTATTTGTTGGCTTGTGTTATTACCCACCTTAAATATGCCTGAAATTGCGATTAGCCTAGTTGCTATCGCATTATATGGTAGTGTATTAGCCCATGTTTTACTGACTTTTGCGCGTACGCGTTTACAGGCATTTCACCGCATATTACCGTTTGTCGGTTTTATTAGTGCAATATTAACGATTTTATTTATGATCTGGCAGATCATGACTCTCGGTCAGGCAACAACAAGCCACCATATGATAGAAATTATTACGGCGTTAGCATTAATGGTGATTGGCTTGGTGATTTGGTCAGGCCACATCTTATTAAATAAAAAAGTGAATAATTGGCAGTTAGTGATTGCGCTTGTAGTGTTGATGTTTTCTGCGGGCTTACAGTTAGTTTTGTTTTAAAACTATCGATATTAAAAACAATGAAATAGAGCCGCTTTTATAGCGGCTTTTTTGTATTGGTTATCTACGTCTATGCTTAATGAGTAACATGAACACTTTTTAATTAAGCCATTATGTAGGGAGCTGGAAGGTGTATGGAAATTAATAATCTACTGAGTATGGATGGCAATATTGTCATTGGGATAGTGAATGAACGCTTACGTTTAGAGTGCAGTAGCATGTCTGAATTATTAAGTCGTTATGAACTAGATGAAGGCGAATTGACAGATAAGTTGGCACAGCTAGGCTATCAGTATGATCCAATAACCAATCAATTCCGATAATACATTAATCCATAAATTAGCCTCATTAAGTGAGGCTTTTATTTTGTATGAATTATGCCGACTTAATACCTTCTAAATGGAGTTGGCATTGTTGCCTTGCCGTTGCGAAAAAAGCTTGTAGATAGTGACGTTGCTGTTCTGATGCTCTAATCGCAGCAAATAAACGTCGCCATAAACCTTGCTCTAACGGCTTACTTACGACTAACCCCTGTTGCGCAAAATCATGAATAGCCCAATTAGGTAGTACGGCAACGCCTAATCCAGCCGACACCATTTGCACAAGCATCAAAGTATTATCCGCCTGTTTCCAAGCTTTCGGCTCTATGCCAGCAGGTTGTAGGAAATGTTTGACGACATCTAAACGATTTTTTTGTACGGGATAACTCAGCATGGTGTGATCGGCAATATCTTGCGGTGTGATAAAAGGCTTTTCTGCTAAAGGGGAATTAACACTAACGATTAATCGCATTTCAAAATCAAATAAAGGTTCATAATGGATCTCGCTACGTGGCTGAATATCAGACGTGATCACTAAATCGAGCTCACCGCAAGCAAGAGCAGGTAATGGTTCGAAGCCAAAGCCTGAAGAGAAGTCTAGTGTTACAGCTGGCCACTGTCCCTGATATTCCTTCAATGCAGGCATTAGCCATTGAAAACAGGAATGGCATTCAATCGCCATATGTAAGCGACCATTAGCATCTTGTTTTATGTTAGCAAGTTCATGTTCTGCATGAGTGATTTGCGGAATAATTGTATCTGCAAGGTTTAATAAAATATCACCTTCTGCAGTAAATTTTACAGGTCGAGTTTTTCGTAAAAATAGCTGACCACCAAGACGTTGTTCCAGATCTTTTAATTGATGAGAAAGAGCTGATTGGGTCAAACACAATGTATTAGCTGTCGCGGTTAATGAGCCAGTATCTCGTAATACTGATAATGTTCTAAGATGTTTTAATTCAATCATGCTTGTCTACGTCCTTGTGAAAGCGTGTTCTTTTATCAACTTATCGTTTTTTACTATAACCCAAACATCTAGATGGCTACACGTCCATATTAGCGTGGATGAGTTTATATCGCCATACTATCAACATGAGAAATATTCATAATCAAAGTGAATATTTGGATGTCAACGTGTAGACAACAGAAAGCAAATCAAAAATTTTGCAACTCTGATTGTGGTTTGAAAACACATAACTAGCTTGAAACGGAAGCAGCACTTGAAAATATGGTTAGTACAGAAATTACTACGTCAATAGTTTATTAAAACAGTAGGATAAATAAGTAAAAGAGAGAAATAAAAAAGGCAGCTTCAAGGCTGCCTGTCTGTTTTTCTAAAGTAAATGCTTATTTAGTATCAGCAACTTTTTTCGTGAACGTTAATGTGTGTTTTGCATTTGTTAGTGTCAGCGTGTCGCCAGAAATAGCAACTTTGTTCCAGTCTGATAATGATTTTGAAAATGTTTGCTCAACTTTCATTGCATCGTCAGGACAAAGCATCATTGTCATCCCCATTTTTTCAATGCGTAGTTGTCCATCTTTAAGCTCTGCTTGACCAAAGTAACGGTTGCACCCTGCGTTACCGTTAGCGGCAAGATCCGAAGATAGTTCTAGACTAGGGGCTTGGAAAGGTGCTTGTAATGCAAGAGCTTTGTGATCGATTTGAACTAATTCCCAATTGCCATTGCTGATTTCGTTTGCAGTGACTTTATGTGGTGCTGAGTTCATAGCACTGTTACCTGCACAAGCGGTTAGCATCAAAGGAAGTACCAAAACTGATAAAAGACGCTTTTTCATAATAATCATTCCTGAATAAATTCTATTTTTAAGTCGGCGTTATTGTACACTGTTTCATTATATAAATAACTATAGCTTACATTACTCTACCAGAGTATTACTTTACATTTATTTACGTAACCAAATGTAATTCGTTATGCTAAGTATAAGATTATTTGAAGATTTAATTATTCCAAATCTCTCATATTGTAACGTGTTATTGCTGATGAATCATGTTTTAAGAGAGAAGGCATGGATATAACGTGATGGTTATAAAATGACGAATATAGCTAGCGCTAAAAAGGGCAGGTATTACAGAGATGAGGTAATACCTTGCCCATACTTATTTGGTCTATTTAAGCTTTTTTAGATTCAATTGCTTTTTCAACCATATGAAGATGCACATCTTGCTGTGGGAATGGGATTGAGATATTTTCACGGTCAAAGCGCATTTTTACTTCGCGTGTGATATCCCAGTAAACATCCCAGTAATCGTCTGTTTTCACCCAAGGGCGCACGATAAAATCAACAGATGAAGAGTTTAGAGTGTGTAATTTAATTGTTGGCTCTGGGCTACGTAGTACTGCCGGATGCTCAGAAACAATGTCATTTAACACACGTTCTGTTTTTTCAATGTCATCGCTGTAACCAATACCAAAGATCATGTCTACACGACGGACTTTTTCGTGCGTTACGTTCTTTATGATATCACCCCAAATTTTACTATTTGGGATCATTAGCATCTCGTTACTGAATGTTTTGATTGTGGTGTTTACAAGACTCATATGACTTACTTTACCCGTAATACCACCAGCTTCAACCAGATCACCGACATCAAATGGACGGTAAATCAGTAGCATCATACCTGCAGCGAAGTTTGATAGCGTATCTTGTAATGCGAAACCAACAATAATACCGGCAACACCGAAACCCGTTAGAATAGGGGCTAGGTTTAGGCCAATTTGAGATAAAGCAATAAGTAAACCAATAGCAAAAACGGCTTTCCCTGACATAGAGATAAAGAACTCTTGCATCAAGATAGACATGTTTAAGTTCTTTGTAGAAACTGCACGCTTTACCATTTTTCTTACAATGTTTTTCAATGTTTTGAATGCAAAGATGATCAAAACAAAAATAAACACTTTAAATAGCATTTGTGGCAGGTTGCTTAGTAACCAATCTTTTAGATCTGTTGTCCAACCCGATGCGATAGACCAAATAACTTTGCTATTTAGCAAATCATCAGTAACGTTACCGGTTTGTTCGAATAGTTGTTTTTTGTACTCAGCAGTATCAATACCTACCGTATCTGCAATCTCAATCAGATTTTCTAAGTTAGTCGTATCATTATCAACTTGACGTTGAGCTAGGATCTGGGAAAGTTGAAGTGTACTTTTTTCACTTTCACTGGCTGATTTTAATTGCTTATTAGCAACATCTAATGCTTGGCTATCAAAAGTTAGAGATGTTGAAGTAAATGCTAGGCGGTGCTCAATTTTGTCGGTTAATTCTTTTACAGCTTGTGGGGCTGGTTTCCCTAGCTTTTCTAGCCACTGATAATTTTGCCATTCTTCTTTTAGAATTGAAGTTGAAAACTGACGTGTTTCAGCTATTGTTTTTAAAGCAACAAGTTTGTCAGCATCTTTAGCTTTATCGAGAACTTCCTGATCTCGTGTTAATTTTTCATCAAGAAATTTATTGGCTTCTCTAACAAATACAACTTGTTTATCTACTTGTGTTAACAGCAACTTTTTATCGACATCGTTGCTTTTAATCATACTCGCGAGAATATCACGAAGTTCGTTATTTTTATTTAGTATTTGTAAGCGGACTACATCGAGAGAAGATCCCGTTAATGTAGTTGTCTCCTTAGATAAGGTTACTATTTCACTATTGAGTTGAAGCAGTTGCTCTACTTTAGGATTAACGGTTTGCTTGGACGTATCGGTCTTACTCTCGGCAAAGCTAAGAGAAGACACAAGTAATAATATTAATACCAGAAAGCGCATAATGCGGTTAACTCCTACTGGTGTAAACATAATCAAAGAAAAGCCATATATACAATTCAATTAATGCATATTTTTGCTGGCTAGAGAAAATAGGCGCAGATTATATATTAGTTTTAAAGCGGAAAGTTAGAAATTTGCAAGTAATCAACAAGAAGAATGGATGGTACAAATAATCGTTTAAGTTGATATGAAAAATAGAAAACCACGACAATTTAGTGACTTGTCGTGGTTTATTGTAACTTTATTATGAACGTTCATTTAAGTTTTGGCGCGCTATCTCACTGTCTTTGTCTGCATAGAAATGGACTTGAAATTGAGTATCAGGTGTCATTAATTCAACTTTATGCCAGTATTGAGGCGGGCTGATGAGTGAGTCATTTGCCTGAATAACAACCTCTTGTTCGATTTCTCCTCGTCTTTCTGTAAAGCCATAAAATTTCAGAGTCCCAGATATAACACTAATTTTTCCGTATACACCTTCACGGGTGTTGTGCTCATGAACTAACATTTTCGGCACAGTGTCACGATTAAATACTGAGGTTGATTTGTAGTTAATAAAGCTATTAGGAATAGATGCCATAAGTTCTCTCCAATATTATTTTTGATTAGGCTTGGTGAGCTGGTAAATCCTTGTTTTGATAACAATCAGCAAAGTTATGATTACGATCGCGATGTTTAGCTTCATCTTCTCTGATTCTTAATACAACATCTCGCAGTTTTGCATCATCATGTAACTCATAGTAGTTAATTGCAATTTGTGGCGCTGCGACATTTTCAAGTTCACCACTATCAATTTTTTCTAAAAATTCGGTATAGCTTTTACAAGCTTCCTCTTCAAAGTAACCCACGACACGGTGCGCAATCTTTGATGAAGTGAGGTAAATAATACTGTATACACAGATGAAAACGGCTTGCCCTAATAAGACGAGTCCACGTTCAACCCAGCTTGGTTTAGCGATATCTAAAAAGATCATTAAGTGCATACGTTCATTATCTGCTTCACTTAATAACTCTTTGATCCACCCCTCATCATCTTTCATTCGGCGAAGGGCTTTTAAATGGTTAAACATACCGGCAACCATACCTGGTACGGCAGCAATGGTTTCTAAAATCACAGCACGTTTAGCGTATTTTTTGCCATAGAAAATATTAAGAGAATACTTGAGAAGCTGTGTGATTTTATACGCTAGGCGCTCAGAAAATTTAGTGGTTTCTCTGTGTGTTAAAGCAAAATCTGACATTGGACTACTCGCTCTTTCTTAAACATGTATTAATAATAAATGTTTAAATTATTAAAACAAGTATTTCAAACGCAACATATATAAAAAAGCCTCTTCACAAGGAAGAGGCAAAAAGTACCATCGCTATTATTATTCTAAAAAATGCGAAGAGGAAGAACGTTAATTAACTTCTATTAATTAACCAAAATCACCATTTACATAACCACGAGTGCGTTCATCTTGAGGGTTATTAAATAGGTTTTGCGTTTCATCATGTTCTACTAATTCACCCATAAGGAAAAATGCAGTACGGTCAGAGATACGACGTGCTTGCTGCATTGAGTGAGTAACGATAACAATGGTGAAATCTTTCTTCAGTGACTCCATTAAATCTTCAATTTTTTTGGTCGCAATAGGATCAAGTGCGGATGTTGGTTCATCCATCAAAATAACTTCAGGTTTCATTGCGATTGTACGTGCAATACATAAACGTTGCTGCTGACCACCTGATAGGCCAAATGCGTGTGATTTCAAACGATCTTTTACTTCGTCCCATAATGCGGCACCACGAAGAGATTGTTCGACAATCTCATCAAGGGTCTTTTTATCTTTAACCCCTTGTGCACGTAGACCATAAGCAACGTTTTCGTAAATGCTCATTGGGAATGGATTTGGTTTTTGGAATACCATGCCGACTTTAATACGTAGCTGAGCGACATCAATATTGCCATAAACATCTTCACTATCCATGGTCAATGATCCTTTGATGTTTACGCCTTCAATAAGATCATTCATGCGGTTAAGGCAACGAAGTAGGGTAGATTTACCACAACCTGATGGACCAATAAGAGCGGTTACCTGACGATTAGGAATCGGTAAGTTAATTTGTTTTAGCGCTTGGTTCTGACCGTAGTAAAGATCTAGGTTTTCAATATTAAATTTATTCATTTTATCTTCCTCAAAATTAGTAAGTCGCAGTGTTGAAACGGCTCGCAATTAGTTTGGTAATTAAGTTAATGATAAGAACAATCACAATAAGAACAGTGGCAGTACCGTATGCCTGATTCCATTCATGAACGGTGTAAAGTTCTTGGGTTAACTTATAAAGGTGCACGGTAAGCGTTCGACCAGAGTCAAAAACACTTTCAGGTATACGTGCAACCATACCTGCGGTCATAAATACCGGTGCGGATTCGCCAATAACACGACCGACACTGAGGATGATAGCTGTTACAATTCCTGGCATTGCACTAGGAAGAATAAGTCGCCAGATGGTGTAAATTTTAGATGCGCCTAAACCATAAGAACCTTCACGGTAGGTTTGAGGAACAGCCATTAGTGCTTCTTCTGTGGTTCGAATAATAACAGGCAGAATCAAAATACTGAGTGTTAATGCACCCGATAAAATTGAATAGCCAAAACCCATAACAACCACGAAGAATGTCATACCAAATAAACCATAAATAATTGATGGAATACCAGCGAGTGATTCTGTACAGAATCGAATGACTTTAACTAAACGACTGCCTACTTTTGCGTATTCAGTTAAGTAGATAGCCGTCATAATACCTAACGGTGCTGCAACTGAGATAGAAGCAATAACCATATAGATAGTTGAGACGATCATTGGCCAAATTCCTGACTCTTGGCCAATAGTGGTATAGCCAGAAGTAATAAAGGACCAATTAACATGGGCTAGACCATTACTTAAAATGTACCAAATCACCCAAAGTAAAAAACCAACCGTGATACCTGCTGATAACCAAATTAAAAATAAAGCGATCTGATCTTTACGTTTTTGTGCTTGCGGGTTGGCTTTGGCCAATACCGATGTATTTGCTGTTAATGACATAACTTTTACCTCGCACGCTCACGGTTTAAAAACAAAAGCGCGCCGTTTAGCATCATGATGAAAACCAGAAGGACAATACCTGTAGCGTACAATGCACTGGCGTGAATACCGGTTGCGTAAGACATTTCGATAGCAATATTTGCCGTTAGTGTACGTGCCGACTCTAATAGACCATCAGGCATAGCAGGGGAGTTACCCATCACCATAATAATTGCCATCGTTTCACCTAGAGCACGAGCAACACCTAAGATGACGCCAGTCATGATGCCTGAGCGAGCTGCCGGAACCAGTAGTTTGAAAATGGTGAACATCGATGATGCTCCCAATGCTAAAGACCCTTCTTTATACGCACGAGGTACAGCGCGAATAGAGGTTTCAGATACCGTAATAACTGTTGGTAAGATCATGACGGCAAGCACGATGATACCCGCCAGAATAGTGTTACCGGCAGGGACATTAAACACTTCTTGGATAAGCGGCACGATAATAACTAAGCCAAAGAAACCATAAACGACAGAAGGAATACCAGCTAATAGTTCGATCATTGGACGAATTAAATCGGCTAGACGTTTTGGGGCTACTTCTGCAATAAAAATAGCAGTTAAAACACCAATGGGTACACCTAACACAACAGCACCAGCCGTTGAAACCAGTGATGCAACGATCATTGGTGCAATGCCGTATAGCGCTGGTGGTAACCAATCAGTACCAAGGACGATACCAGCTACACCAGCTTGCGCAAAGGCAGCATAACCTTCGCGGAAAATAAAGTAGCCAATGGTAATAAGAGATAAAATGCCGATAGCGGCACTTAGCATAAATAGATTTTTAAAGACTATTTCTCGCCAATCAATTCGTTTTTTTGATTTTAGCGAAGAAGTGCTCTTTGCTGTTTTTTCAATATTCGCGATGGTCATTACTTACTCCAGAACCAGTACAAAAGTGACCGGTTACTGACAAACAAAAAACGCTCAGCCCTAATGAGCTGAGCGTAAAATACTAATTAATGTGTAGAAATGAAGCCTTTGTTTTCAACAATTTTCTGTGCGTCTGCTGATTTCATCCAAGATAGGAATTTTAGCGCTTCAGCAGATGGACGGCCTTCTTTGAACACAACAAGGAATGGACGTTGAACTGTGTAGTCACCAGACTTGATTGCAGCAACAGAAGGTTTGTGACCGTCGATCGCTAGCGGTTTAACAGTATTATCTACTGAACCTAAAGAGATATAACCAATAGCAAATGGGTTGTTTGCAACGGTTGTTTTCAGCTGACCATTACCACTAGCAACTTGTGCTTTCTGTGAAATAGCTGAAACTTTAACGCCATTGATTTTTTTCTTTAGTTTCATGATGTCTTCAAAAGCACCACGAGTACCTGATGCTGTATCACGTGTAGCAACAACGATTGGCTTATCTTCGCCGCCAACTTGTTTCCAGTTAGTTACTTCACCTTTATAGATTTTTGCAACTTGCTCTTTTGTTAGGTCAGAAACCGGGTTGTTGTTATTAACAACAACAGCGATACCGTCACGAGCAATAACCACTTCTTGTACTTCAGGCGATTCTTCTGATGCTTTAAGTGCACGAGAAGACATACCAAAATCGGCTGAGCCATCGTGTGCAGTACGAATGCCAGCTGATGAACCTGGGCCTTGAACCTCTACTGTTACATCGTTTCCTTTCGCGTAAGTCTCACCAAAAACTTCCATAAGCGGTGTTACTGAGCTTGAACCTACAACAGAGATAGTTTCACCTGCAATTGCTGCAGTGCTAGCTACCATTGTTCCTGCTAAAGCGATTGCACCGATAATCTTTGTTTTCATTTTCCTAGTCCTTCGTGGTTGCTTATTACTGTAGATATAAATGAACGTGACAAAGATTAGGAAAGTTGTGTGACACTTATGTTTCAGAACTTTGAACACTCTATGAATGTTGTCACAAATACTTAATAGGGATTAATTGAGGCGTTAATTGAATGTTATTAAAGCGGTAAGCGTGCTTTATCGCTATTTGGTATCTTGTTTTTATGGGGTAATTTATATAGTTACAGCTGCTTGTGAGCGATTTTTCACCTATTTATATGCTCAAAGATTGAATGTTACGATGCGTAGAACTTAATCGTTGTTAGATGAAAGCTTATTTACGATATGAATATGAGCCTCTATATCAGACAGTTGTTTGACACTTTATCTATAGTAAAATGAACGGTTGTAATGGATAGTTAAATTGTAATGACTTCCTAACCAGACTTTTTATGTTAATAAAGGCTATCAATGTTAAAAAAAGCGCAGCAAATGGTGGTGTTTAATGCTCTAACCAAGCAGAAGAGTTTTACAAAGGCTGCTCAATTACTGGAAATTTCGCGTACTCAAGTGAGTAAACTGGTTCAACAATTAGAAGAACGTCTAGGTGTACAACTCGTACAGCGAACAACACGGTCTTTTGCGTTAACAGAATCAGGGCGAATTTTTGCGAAACATTGCGAAGTTGTTGTCGATGAAATTAATGAAGCTGAGAGTGAGCTGTTGATTTTTGGTGATAGCCAGCAAGGATCATTACGGGTGGGTATTGCCCAGTCATTTGCTTCAAATCATGTGGCGCCTTTCATCAATGAATTTCATGAACAAAACCCATTAGTTAATCTTGAACTCAGCTTATTTGATCATCGTGTTGATTTGATCTCAGAGCAATTAGACTTATGGATAGGTTTTATGGATTCTCCTCCTCAAGGTTTTGTTGCTCGTCACTTAACAAATTGTGACTTTGTTCTAGTCGCTAGCCCTGATTATTTAGCAAAGCATGGTGTGCCTTATCATCCAGATGATTTACAACATCACAACTGTATTACGTATTTTAGTCGTGAGCGTAAAGACAATATTTGGAATTTCAGCTTAGGTAATGAAGAACAACAGGTGAAGGTAACGGGCAATTATCGAGTGGATTCTGCTGATGCAATACGTGATGCAACCATTTCTGGTAATGGAGTAGGGTACTTAGCGACGTATTTATTAAAAGATGAAATCCGCCAAGGTAAATTAATTCGGTTAATGCCGGATTGGCAGTTAACACAACATATGCCACTGTATGCAGTTTATCCTCGCCATAAGTATTTACCCTCGAAGGTGAATCTTTTTATTGAGTTTATTCGTGAACATATCGCGTTAGGGAATATCTCATGTCAGGTATAGTGATCCATTAAACTTTTCATGTTGGTAAGTCTTTATTTTCATCAATCATATGATGTAAAAAACAGCAGCGTGACGCAAACGGTTAGCTAAACGCTGTTTTAAATGTTTCTAATTGTAAATTATGGGAACAATACTATCCCATATAAGAACCAATCAAACGCTTTTCGTTTGCTTAGTTTGAAAAGTAGCCGTTTCCTGTGTTTTTTGTTTCTCGATTGTTAATTGTAATAACAATTTGATCCTTGTCACGTTTTTATTTCTCAATAGAATCCCCCCGCAATCGTTTACTACTACACATTGGAGATTGACCATGCATTATTTGGTCGGCATCTTAGGCATTATTGTTATTTTTGCCGTTGGTTTTTCATTTTCAGAAAATCGTCGTGCAATTAATTGGCGTAGCGTGTTGGGTGCATTTTGTATTCAAGTTATTTTTGCGGGCTTCATTTTATACATTCCTATTGGTCGTGTAGTTTTAAACAGCATATCTGGTGCCGTATCCGGTATTCTTGAATATGGCCATGAAGGTACGGAATTTCTGTTCGGTCAATTAGCACAATTTAAATTAGGTTTCATTTTCGCTGTTAACGTTTTGCCTTCAATTGTGTTTTTCTCTGCGCTAATTTCTGTACTGTATTACTTAGGCGTTATGAAATGGGTGATCAGTACGATTGGTGGCATATTACAAAAGCTACTGGGTACAACACGTACAGAGTCAATGTCTGCAACGGCTAATATTTTTGTCGGTTCAGTGGAAGCGCCTTTAGTTGTTCGACCATTTTTGGCTCGAATGACACGTTCAGAATTATTCGCAGTAATGGTTGGCGGTTTAGCATCTGTTGCTGGTGGTACCATGGTGGGATATGCGGGATTAGGTGTTCAGCTTAAGTACCTTATCGCAGCAAGCTTTATGTCTGCTCCTGCAGGTTTGATGATGGCAAAGTTGCTTGTTCCTCAGACTGAAGGTGTTCACACCATGGAAGAAGAAGACGATGGTGAAGAAGACGAACCAGTTAATATGGTTGATGCCGCTTCTCGTGGTGCGTTAAGTGGTTTACAAATAGCTATGGCAGTCGGCGCAAGTTTACTGGCGGTTATCAGTTTAATCGCGCTTGTGAATGGCGGCTTAGGTCATATTGGTAACTGGTTAGCCTCTTTGGGTCAGTGGTTAGGCTTTAACTGGGATGGTTTACATCATTTAAGCCTTGATATGATCTTTGGCTATCTATTTGCGCCTGTTGCATGGTTAATTGGTGTGCCATGGTCAGAAGCAACAACCGCTGCAAGTTTGATCGGTACTAAAATTGCCGTTAATGAATTTATTGCATTCGCTGATTTAATGAAGCCAGAAACTGTCGCTAAATTAAGTGAGCACTCCCAAGCGATTGTGACCTTTGCATTGTGTGGTTTTGCTAACTTAACCTCTATTGCAATGTTAATGGGCGGTTTAGGTGGTATTGTCCCACAACGTCGTCCTGAGATTGCACGTTTAGGTATGAAAGCTATTTTTGCTGCAACACTTGCTAATTTAATGAGTGCGACATTGGCAGGTTTATTTATTCCTCTTTCACTGTAGTATAGAAAGCAGAATAAAATACAAAAACAGAGAGCCGAGGCTCTCTGTTTTTGTATATGTGTTTCAAGTCGCGATTAAATAACAAAAAGGAAACGAATATCATGAAATCTGATGTGGATAAGCTTGTAGCAAAACATGCTGAACTCATTCATAGCGATGGATTGAAAGTTCGCTCACATACTCAGCGAGAAGACGGTGAGTGGATCCTGCATACGTTGATGATTGAAGGTTACGACGTCCCATTTAAATTTAAACGAAAAAAAAAATATCAAAGTTTAAATGGCTGTAAGGTGAATATAACCTATTACCCTGAAGTGATGATGGTGGCAGGGTTTGAAGTTGAAACGATGAAAGTGGTTCGAATTAAGCGCTATTAATGATTTTCCTTATTTCAAAGAAAAACGCCAAGATGCATAAATAGCAACCTTGGCGTTTTTTTATCACGTATATGGATACGGGTTAACGTTGACTATTCATTTGTTGAAGCTTATCTCCGATAGGACCTGAGAAATTAAAGCCATCATGAACATCCCAGTTAATTGACCACGTCATTACACCGCCAAAGTTAGGATACAGTTTAGTCGGTACGACCGAGCCACAGCTACTGCCTTTGGTGACACAATCTAGTGCATCAATAATATTTTGTGTTGGTGCTTGTCCAGAGTTCGCAGAACTTGGTCCTGACGGCAAGCCAATCGCAACTTGATCATCGCGAAGTGGTGCAAATTGACTGCCATCTGCCAGTTCAAACCCTTCTACTAACATTTTGACTGATGCCACCATCATATCAACCGATCCTTCAGGGGCGACTCCTGACGTATATGGATTTGCTAAACCACCGTTGTTATATAGTTGTACATGCAGCAGATTTAGCATGTCACGTAACTCATTTATCATCGGGATGTAAGCGCCCCAAATTCCTGAGTAAGCAATCATGCCGCCTTGAACATAAGGGTGTTCTGGTGCCATGGTTAAATACATATCACCACCAATGTTGGCTTCGATTTGTTTTAACGCAACGGGTAAACGGGCTTGGATCTCTGTGCCATGGAGTAAGTTTGACCCACTTTCTAAGTCAATATCGAGTCCGTCAAATCCCCACTCATTAATAATATCAGTCAAGCTTGAAACAAAGTTTGCTTGGTCGGCATCGTTATTTAAAGTGATAGTACCCTCAGCACCACCCAGTGAAAGAACGATGATTTTACCTTGTGCGCGTAATTCACGAACATCATCTTTAAATTGTTGTGGATCAAGCGGCTCACAACTACTGCGAATGTCACCGTTGTATAAATTAAAGTGAACAGTACCGTCGCTGTTGCGATCATTATCAGCAAATGCGATATCGATAATATCCCAAGCGGGTGAAATATCACGAAGACGTATTGGACAGCCAGAGCCATTAACGAAGTTATGCCAATAGCCAATTAAGTTATGTTGAGTCTCAATCGGTTCTTGAACTTTTACACTGGCTGCGGTTGATAGTGCGGTTTCACCGTTACCATTCGTAGCGAGGGCTGTGACAGTGTAATTACCTGCAGATTGCGCCGTCCAAGAACTGCTATAAGGTGCAGTTTTATCGGTTGCAACAACATTGCCGTTAATAATGAAATCAACTTGTCGAACATCACCGGTTAGTGCTGTCGCTGTTGCTGAAAGGGTGAGTGCTTTTCCTAGTGTGACAACAGAGCCACTACTTGGAGATGTTAAGCTAGTAACAAGAGCCTGATCGCTTACAGTAACCGTAGCGCTAGCTTCATTCGTGTTCGCTTCATTATCAGTGGCAACGGCTTTAATCGTGGTATTACCTAAATCTGATGCTAACCACTGTGTGCTATAAGGGGCTGTAAGAACGGTGTCAATAAGTTGTTCGTTAGCATAGAAACTGACTTGTTCGATAGTACCATCGGCATCAGTAGCATCAGCATCAATCGTCAGAGTCGTTCCTGCTAATACCGTTTGTTGATCACTAAGAGAGGTGATCTTAACGTCAGGAGCAATGGCGCAAATTCCTAAATCTGTCCATGCATCTGTCCAATACTGTCCCTCACCAGGCTTATAAGCCCAATCAGATGATGATGAACACCAACCTGCGATGTCACAACGGTATTTATGATTATTACTTTCTACTAAATCACCTGCTAGATAATCAGTACCAGATTTAAAGGTTGGAATATCACTACAACCACCACCAACAATAGCGTCATCAACAGTGAGAGTTATCGCACTTGATGTGGTTGTACTATTTTCATTGTCTGTTGCTTTGGCTGTAATTTGATGATTACCAGCCGTTGATGTCCATTGTGCAGTGAATGGGGCTGAAGAACTTGTTGCGATTAGTTGGTTATCAACAAAGAACTCTACCTGAGTGACGGAGCCATCTTTATCTTCGGCATTTGCTGTGATCGTTACCGTATCGCCTTCAGAAATAGGAGTATCAGATGTTGGTGAACTAATTGAAATACTTGGCGCAAGGTTTTCACTCGCTGAAACGACACTAATATTCACAACATCTGTTTTAGTGGCATTTTCATTATCCGTTGCTGTGGCTGTAATGGTGTAGTTACCAAGCACCGTTGTCCAATTAATTTGGTATGGGGCTGTATCGACAACTGCAATAGATTGTTGGTTTATGAAAAACTCAACATGTTGAATAGAACCGTCTTTATCACTTGCGTTGGCAGCTAACGTAATATCTGTTTGCGCGGTTAATTGTGCATTATTAAGCGGTGAGATCAGTGTTACGGATGGATCTTGATTTCCACTGCTCATGCAGCTATCAACGAATGTCCATTCTTGCCAAGGCCCTGAGTGGCTCGCTGGCTGATTGCCTTGAGACCACCAATTTGCATTATATATGTTATTGTCTTGTTGGACTTGGCTACCGCCATTATAGGCTATATCTGCTTGCCATTCGGCGATATTAGAACAATCTGCCGCATAAGCATGCGATGTGCTAAAGGCGACGGCTAACGCACAGGTAAGAAGTGTCTTTTGCATTGTCTATCCCTATTGCAGTTACAATTCCTCGAAAGTGAGTAGAATAATAATGCGAGAGAAAGTGAATAAATGTTAAAAACAAGACACATATTTTTTAGGCTTTATTAAGTCACTCACAGTGTAAATAGAATACAAAGTGAATGTCATTTTTATTTTTGAGCGGTCTCACAACAAAGAGATAGTTAAAATCGCTTGGCTATAGTTATGAAAAGGAATACATTTTGTGTAAGAGGTTTATTAGCCTAGAAATATCGGACTAAAGGAAGAAAAATGGATTGGTATCTTGCTGTTTAAAAAAAATATGCACAGTTTAATGGTCGTTCACGTCGTAAAGAGTTTTGGTTTTTTACGCTTTTTAGCGCTTTGATCAGTATGGCACTAGGGTTTGCTGATAGTCTTTTAGGTTTACCAACCATTGGGGATGACTATGGCGTATTAGCGGCATTATATTCACTGTTTATTGTTATCCCTAATATTGCCGTGATTGTCCGTCGTTTACATGATCAAGATCGTACCGGTTGGTGGGCACTGATCATGTTTGTTCCGATTGTTGGTATCTTAGTGCTGATCTATTTTATGGTACAAGACAGCAAGCCAGGTGATAACCGATTTGGTCCCAACCCAAAACAAAATGAAGGTTCATTCACGGTGTAAATACCAATTAATCATTATGTTGAACGTAAAGCTCAGACAAAAGTTCTGGGCTTTTTTATGTGTGAAATTTAAGCAGCCAATGAAAAAAAGTATAAATTGATAAACGTCCCCTTGCATATCTTAGTGTGTTTGGTAAAAAGAAATGAGCGAATATGGAAAGCGCGGTTATTTTTGTAGGAGGCAACGATGCTTATTGCTGATAAATTATTAAGTAAAGCAATTCAAGAGCAAGTAAAGCGTGAAGGTGCGTTGAACGCTTTAGAAACCGTATATTCAAAAGCGCGTTATGCACACTTTAAGCGTGTGAAATGGGGTACTCAGTTCTTTGATGGTATTCAGTTTGGCGACGGTAGCTTAATTGCTGTAAAACCAGGTTCATTTAACCGCTTAACTCTCGTTAGCCTTGCTTCAGAAAAGCACGTGGGGTGATAACCCATTATTCTGAGTAGTGCTCTCGTTAAAGCATTCTATAAGCCTATTGGTGGCAAGCCCTGAAGGCTTATATAAGCAGATTGCTGGTCTGAGGATATAATCTATTATTTCATTCTTTAGAAATGTGTTTTAGTATTGCAACAGATGAGTGATGTTCGTTTTGACCGAAATGAAACATCATGACCACTCATCATTATTAATATCGTTTTTGGAGTACGATTAATGTTGTGTAACTTTTCTATTCATCAAGTTCAACGACAATGCTCGTTGGCTGTCTTTTCGAACCTATCTTTATATTCATCTCGATTTAGTCACGGCTATTAATTAGCCGACAATCTAAAGATTAAAATCATTTGATAATACGCAGCCATAAGCTGAGGCTTTGTGTTGCATATATAAAGTAAGGGTATTGTGTGAATTTAAAATTAATAGGTAGCTCGCTGATTATTGCGGGTACAGCACTCGGTGCAGGAATGCTCGCTATTCCAATGGTATTGGCTCAGTTTGGCTTATTGTCAGGCACAATTTTAATGTTGATTATTTGGAGTGGTACAACGTATTCAGCATTATTATTACTTGAAGCCAGTATTAAAGTTCGCGGTGGTTTAGGTATGAACACTATCGCGAAACAATCATTAGGAAAGGGTGGACAGTTAATCACTAATGGCTTGTTATACGCACTATTAATATGTTTATTAATGGCTTACATCATTGGTGCCGGCGACTTAGTGCATAAAATGGTACTGAATTTAGATTTAGATATCTCGTTAGTTCAAAGTCAAATTTTGTTTGCTGTTATTGCTGGTGGTATTGTCGCGGCTGGTACTGGTGTGATTGACAAGCTTAATCGTGTGTTATTTCTCTTAATGTTAGCAGTGCTTATTATTACGCTCTTTGCCTTAGTGCCAAATATGTCACTGGCACACTTTTTCACTGCAACAAATGACAGTAGTATTGATCTAATCAAAACCAGTGCTGTGTTATTTACCAGTTTTGGATTTTTTCCTGTTATTCCATCATTAGTGTCTTATAACGACAAAGCGACACATGCGCAATTACGCAATATGGTTTTACTAGGCTCGTTTATTCCACTTGTGTGCTACTTATTGTGGCTTTACGCTGTTGTGGGAAGTTTATCGTACGAGCAATTAACACAGTTCAATAATGTTTCCGAGCTAATTAATGTGCTGGCCACTCGATTTGAAGGAATCCATGTCATTCTTTCATTATTTACGGGACTAGCGTTGCTGACTTCATTCTTTGGTGTGGCTCTTTCATTATTTGACCAAAATATTGATTTATTTAAACAAAATCGTGCGGTGACGTATGTTTTAACCTTTATTCTTCCAT
Source organism: Photobacterium sp. GB-56 (assembly GCF_003026105.1). Taxonomy (GTDB): domain Bacteria; phylum Pseudomonadota; class Gammaproteobacteria; order Enterobacterales; family Vibrionaceae; genus Photobacterium. The sequence goes on from NZ_PYNW01000002.1 coordinate 241,237, forward strand.
TATTAGGCGCCATATTTGCTGCAGATAAATTTTTAGCAGTATTAAGTTATGCGGGCTTAATTATGGTGTTTATTGCAGTGTTTATCCCTATGATGATGGCTCTTAACTTAAGAAAAGCAGAGGGTAAGACACAAACAGCAATAAGTAATGATGCGTATTACGAAGTTGGAGGTGGGCAAATTGCAATGATGGTTTGTTTTGGCTTTGGTTTATTCTTGATTGGAGCGCAAGTTATTTAAACTAAGCGTAATAGTAAAAGTGTGGGGCTGATAGATTGACCGATCTATCAGCCCCTTATTCTAGGTATGTATTAAGTGACCGACTTAGACATACCAAACAGAGAGTGACTATTGGAGTGCGATAGGAGTATCGCTAGCACACACTGTTATTTTTTCAAATAATACAAAGTTTCTGGTAGTAGGGCTAGATGATGAGAATTTTAGGAAATCTTACAGTGTAAAGAAATGATTACAGATAAAGGGAGCATGGTGCTCCTTTTATCGCTAAATTGCTCGATTATCTGTGCTACATTTTGATTACTGTTAAGTAACGCTTTGGATAACCACTTTTGTAATAGTCGGTTTCAGTTACACCAAAATGCTTTTTAGATGAAGAGCTATGAACAAATTTCAATGTGTTTTTACCCACTTCAGTAATAATACCAGCATGACCTGGTTTACGAATCTTCGGATTTGTTCCTGTGAAAACAATAAGATCACCTACTTTGGCATTTTTTAGTGATACTTTTTTATCATAAAGATTAGGGTAAGCCGCTGTTGTACGAGGTATTGAAATATCGTACTTGTTATAAACATATTTAATGAAACCTGAGCAATCAAAACCTTTAGGCGTTGTCCCACCCCACACATACTTTGTACCAAGATACTTACGTGCGAAGTTGATCATGTCTTGTTCTTTTTTTAACTCAGTGTTTGAGATAGGGGTAACGGATGGCTTAATAACTGTTTTAGCTACCATAGGTTGTTTTGAGAGCGCTTCGGGCTGTGGTGATGCATTTACCGTTGATTCACAAGCAGTAAGAAAAAAAAGAGAACAGGTGATAAGTGCCACTGAGGATTTAGGTAATGTCATAACTTTATGTGCGCTTGCTGTTTAAAAAAGGAAAAGATAGCTCATCATAACGGTTAGATGAAAGTTGTGTTAATTTTTTACTTGAATCCCTTCACATTAAGGTGATTAAGTTATCGATGATCAACAAAAATAAAAATTAATTATGTAACCTATTGTATTTTATTTAAATATTAGTGCTTTTAGGGAGTAAAACGAAATACATAATCCGTTTTGTTACTATAAGTTATTGATATGTCACATAAGGTTTTACTGGTAGGTGTTTGATTCTTTTTGGGAATACTCTATCATACCGATTATATCGATAGGTGTGTATTATATTTATAATATTGTTCGCGCTTTATCGATATCCTAAAAAGGTATTTGGTGTGGTTATGTTAAGAAGTGTAGTATTTTTTCTGATGATGTTTCTTTCTTTATCTGCGAAAGCTGAAGAGAGATTAACGCTTTGGTATTCGCATCAAGATAATAGTTTTATTGAATTATTGGTAAGTGAATTTCAAAAAGAAAATAATATAAATATCTCTCTTGTTCAATTTGATCCTGAGAAGATAAAAGCTGAAATTTTACTGGGCGCACAATATGGTGGTTTACCTGATCTTGTCATTTTTCCCTCTGATTTTGTTGGCCTACATAGTTTAATGAAACTATCAAGTATTCCTAAAAGTTGGTTATCACCAGAGCTTTCTCGAACGGCGATGATGACAGCGTACGTTGATGATAAATATTGGGGAGTTCCTGTTATTCAAGGGAATAACCTATTGTTATATTATAATAAAAAGCTAGTTTCTCAGCCAGTGAGTAGTTGGCATGACATTATCGATACCAAGCAAAAGTGGCTTGATAAAAATATTTTGCCTATTGGGTGGAATTACCTCGATATGTATTACTTTATACCATTTTTATCTGCGTTTAATGGTTGGCCCATTATTGATGGTGAAATATCACTTAATACACCAGAAATGGTTAAGGCTTTAAAATATTATCGTTATTTATCAGAGCAAAAAATTGTAAATCCTGAATGTAATTATACTTGTTCACAAAGTGATTTTATTCAAGGTAAAGAGGCGTATGCGATTAATGGTGATTGGGCATATCAAGATTTAAAGAAGGCAATGGGCAATGCTCTAGGCGTAGCCTTATTACCTACTGTTGATGGTAATGTAATGCACCCAATGAGTAGCACATTTCTTCTGTCATTACCTAATTACAATAACCACACGGTACATAAAAAAGCCTTAATTAAAAAGTTTGCTAAGTTTATTCAACGCTTAAGTATTCAACAATTGGTCTATAAAGAGACACGTTTATTACCTACGTCAGAGAAATTATTGAATCGCTATCAGCAGCAGGCTACAGGTGATGAGCAAATATTGTTTAAGCAATTTGAATTATCTAAACCAATGCCATCAACAATAAAAATGTCGATAGCATGGCAAGCGATGGCTATTGGCTTTAAGCGTTATGAAGATGGACTATCAGCAGAAAAAACGGCTGAATTTATGCAGCGTATCGCTATTCAGCAATGGAAGCGGTTGAGTAAATAATGAAACTAAAATTAAAGTCATCACTGGCGCTATTAATGGTTTTCGTTGCGGTTTTACCAGCATCTATTATTGGCGGTTTATTAATAAAGCAGCAAACAGAAGTTGAAACTAATTACCGAATTGATCTCATAGAGCGTTTATCCACAACGTTAGCACAAGAGTTTAATTATCGCTTTTATCTATTATCTACTGCGCTAGATGTGTTATCACGAGATAGGTTGTTAGTGCAGGGCATTGATGACTTCTTTCTGACTAGCCATGTCGATGCCACATTAGCAAATTTAGTTGATAACACGCCATTAGCACAAGCGGCTTATTTGGTTGATGCTAACTGGGATGAGGTAGAAAATTATAATGGTATTAATGGAGTAAAATCCTTCTCCAGTTTGAAAACCTTGTTGAGTAAGAGTGTGGGTACGAGTAAAAGTACAGGCAATCAATGGGTGTTTAATTATGGTGATGAACATTTGATGCCTGATAAATTTAACCCTAGTCATAAAGGCGTTGCCATAGGTGTACCTATATATCAGTCAACGCTGACGGAAGGGCTAAAGCGTAAACCGTTAGGTTATTTAATTGTTATAGTGCCTGTGGAAAATATTGTTAAGGTTCTTCGCCCTTATTTAAAAGATGGCGAGCACGTTATTTTTCATCATAATGGCATGGATAATATTGCGGTTTATAAAGGTAAACTTGATCCCTTAATGCCGACGGTATCAAAAACGGCTGAAGTGACGATAGATAATAAATATATTGCAGAGCCAATGTCTTATGAAGCTCAAGTCTTCATGAATAAATATTTGGGAGAGAATCCCTTTACTAATTCATTAAAGATATTAACTATTGTCGCTATTATTGTAATTATGTTTACGTTATTAACGGCGACAATATCGTATCGTTGGTTCGCAAAACCTTTAACCTATCTTATGGACAGTGTAAGGGGGTGTTTAGGTGGCAATTATAATATATTAGATAAAGATTTAAGATTTTCTGAATTAATCATGGTGAATAATCTTATTCAGAAAATGTCGACCACAATAAAAGCCCAGCTTAGTGACTTAGAAGATAAAAATGTAAAGTTGATGACTTTTAATGATCAACTAGAGCAGAAAGTACATGAAAAGACGTTAGAGTTAACTCACTCATTACAGCGCGAAGAAAAACGTCGAACCATGCTTCAGTCACTCTTGTTATTTAGTAATAAATTACAACATGGTGATATTCACTCTACGGTTATGACGCAGTTAGTGAGTCTGTATCCTTATTCAGGATGGGGGATGCAGTTATTTATAAACAATAATACAAATTGGTTTAGTGAAGGCTTGTCTAACATTAATTTAGACAGTATTGATGCAGATGCGCATTGCAGTGATTACTTTCGTATTAATAGTGGCGATAAAGCGCTTCAATGTTTCAAAATTGTCGATACACATGGTGTGTTATTGGGGATTATTGTGATGGAGCACCCTAATATTGCACGAGATGACTATGAAATTATTTCATTATTTATTCGTCAATTATCTGCAGAACTTGAAGGTCGATTACTGAATGAAGAGTTGGAAAGAAGCGCAATCACAGACCCATTAACGGGGCTAAGTAATCGTAAAGCGTTTGATGTTGATCTTGATGAGTGGATAAAAATTGCACATCGATATCCAGAACAATACTTTGGTTTGTTTATGATCGATGTGAATGGTTTAAAGCAAGCCAATGATGAATATGGGCATCATATGGGTGATCAGCTGTTAATCGAAACGGGCAGGCTTATTCAAAGTGTTTGTCGTAGTACCGACAAGGTATATCGTCTCGGTGGAGATGAATATGCGATTATTATCAAAGGTGGTGATAATGTAGGCTGTGATAAGTTAACGTTGCGTTTACAACAGTTAGTTATAGATAAGCATTATGCACGCCTAGCTTCAGGAGAGAAAGTGGCTATTCACTTTGCTATGGGCTGTGCTAGCACTGAAAATATTGATGCACGTGCACTTTATCAAGTAGCAGATAAAGCAATGTATTTAGATAAAAAAGCATATTACGAACAAATTGGTAAAATGCCAAGGTAGCTTTAGATCACTCTAATAAAAAGAGTAATGCACAAAACAAGGAAGCTAACATCAGAAAATGCATAAAATTAAGCCACGATAGCTGATGATTCAGTTATCGTGGCTTTTTATGATTAATCGCGTTATTTGTGATTTGAAAAGTTATCGCCTTTAGCTAAACGATCATAAAGAATCACATTAACGGCAGCGGCAAGATTCATTGAACCATTCGTTGGTACATAAATCGTTTCACGACAAAAATCAGTAATTTCTTTTTTTAAGGTGCCGTCTTCAGGGCCAAAGATATAGAAAGCACGTTTTGGATGCTTATAGTCAGGTAATGCTTTTGCACCTTCGATTAAATCAACAGCAACGGGTACACAGCCGATAGGAATGATTTTCTTTAAGTCTTCAACACCTATTAGCGGTATATCAAGTGATGCTTTTTTTGTATCAGTACAAAACTGTGCGGCATGATCATAACGCGTTCCCGTATAAAACACAGAGTTAACACCATAACAGCCAGCTGCGCGCATAACAGATCCAACATTCTCCGGTGTTTTGGGATTAAATAGGCCAATACAAGAATAGCCTTGGCTTTTTTTGCTCATACTTCTATCTACTTTAAATTACAGATAAATAAATGTTTAACCGGTGTCAGTTAGACATGTATTTGAAGCTAAAAACAAAGCAGGTACGAATACCTGCTTTTTTGTTTGTTACTACTTACCACAGCACTTTTTGTATTTTTTACCACTACCGCATGAACATGGGTCATTACGGTTGGGTGTCTTTTCAAACACAGTGGTTTTGGGTTTATTTAAAACACTGTCTAGCTCTGCAATATCTTCTGCAATGTCAGCATTGATCGTGATATTTGCAAACAGTTGGTTGTCATTAACTTGCTGCTGTACTTCTTGTTGACGTTCTTCGCTGTTCACAATCAATGTGAGTGGGTTGGTTTCCGTGCCCAGTTTGGTTTCGCGTTTCGTGTTGTAACCAAAGCTTTCATATTTTGGTTTCTTTTCGATACGACCTTTGAAGAAGAATTTAGACATGGGATAACCTATTTACCATGAATTAACCCAAACCATAATCGTGGGTTAATTGTTACGAATAAAAAACCACCGCGTGGGTGGTTGAAATTGCGGGCATAATAACCGCCATTAGTGAGCTTATCAATAGTAACCCATATGCGGTATAAGGTATTTTGAACGGCTAAGTGAGAGATGAAGTATGATTGAGAATGTGAATTGGTGAACGTTTAAACGTTTGCGTCAGTCTGGGTATCTTTTAGATTGACGATCGTTTCTAATAATGAGTACTTTAAAGAAAAGCGCAAGAAGAAACGGCGCTCAAAGGCTTAGCCTATTGGCATAATAGAAAATTTCGACTGGTACTGATAACAAATGTTGTTAACATAAGCCGTAATAATTTTCTGTATTAGTGATTTATCGCTGTCTAGTCAGCGATTTATGCATCGAGTTGGTGTTAATAGTCATTATACTTTTTAACAAAAATAATAAGGTATAACGAAATTTTTTTATTTTTTTCATATTTATTCGTAACGAATGAAAAAAATACGGCATAATAAGGCCCCGTTATACCAAGCAATTGATTGCTGTCGCAGGTCTGAAGATCTGAAATTAATGGGAAAATGATATGGTTCAACCAGAAAATAACTCAATTGTAATTTTTGGTGCGTCAGGTGATTTGACACACCGAAAGTTAATACCTGCGTTTTATCACCTTTATGCTAATGGTTTATTGCCTGAAGATTTTGCAATTTTAGGGGTAAGTCGTACATCATATAGCGATCAAGAATTTCGTGATAAGTTAAAGCAATCTTTGACAGAAAATGAAAAAACCGATGACGAAACATTGGTTAATTTTTGTCAGCATCTTTACTACCAAGCATTAAATACGTCTGATAAAGATGAATATGCAGTCTTGAAAGAACGCTTAGATACTTTCAAAGTAACGCACAATACCCAAGGTAACGCTGTTTTCTACCTCGCGACACCACCAAGCCTTTACGGCGTGATCCCAGAATGTCTAGCCGCTCATGGCCTAAATGATGAGACAGAAGGTTGGAAAAACCTGATTGTTGAAAAACCATTTGGTTATGATCTAGCGTCAGCGATCTCATTAGACAAGCAAATTCATGCTTGTTTTCAAGAGCACCAAATCTACCGTATCGATCACTACTTAGGCAAAGAAACGGTACAGAACCTGCTTGTATTCCGCTTTGCAAATGGCATGTTTGAGCCGCTTTGGAATCGTAACTTTATTGATTACGTTGAAATCACTGCGTCTGAATCATTAGGCGTTGAAGATCGTGGTGGCTACTACGACGGTGCCGGTGCTGTTCGAGATATGTTCCAAAACCATTTGCTGCAAGTATTGGCAATGGTTGGTATGGAATCGCCTGCTGCAATTAATGCTGATTCTATCCGTGATGAAGTGGTTAAAGTGATGCAAAGCTTTAAACCATTATCAGATGATGATCTTAAAAATAACTTAGTGTTGGGTCAGTACACGGAATCAGATGCTCGTGGTAAGCATTTGTTAGGTTATCGCCAAGAGCCAGGTGTAGCGGAAGACTCACGTACTGAAACTTACGTTGGTATGAAAATGTTTATTCAAAACTGGCGTTGGAATGGTGTGCCATTCTACGTTCGTACAGGTAAACGACTACCAACACGTGTGACGGAAGTGGTTATTCACTTTAAGAAAACACCGCACCCAGTGTTTGGTGAAAATGCACCTGAGAACAAGCTAATTATCCGTATTCAGCCTGATGAAGGGATTCTAATGAGCTTTGGTCTTAAAAAACCAGGGGCAGGTTTTGAATCTCAAGAAGTATCAATGGACTTCCATTACGACAAGCTTGAAGAAACCCATATGCTGACAGCGTACGAACGTTTACTTCTTGATTGTATGAAGCAAGATGCAACCTTGTTTGCACGTACAGATGCTGTTCGCGCTTGTTGGAAATTTGTTCAACCAATTCTTGAATACAAAGAAAACCCAGAACACTTATTTGGTTATGCCGCAGGTACGTGGGGACCAAAACAAGCTGATGACTTACTTGCATCAAGTAATCGTGAGTGGCGTTTTCCTTGTAAGAATTTAGCAAACACTGACTATTGTGAGCTATAAGCATGATTAATTATCGCGTATTTGAAACACCGCAGGATGTTGTCGTTTCATTAGCTGACACCATGATGGCAATGAGCAAGCAGGTGAAGCCTGTCCATATATCGCTTTCTGGTGGGAGTACACCAAAACTGTTGTTTAAAACATTAGCGCAAGCACCTTATGCGAAAAATGTTAATTGGAGCAACTTACACTTTTGGTGGGGCGATGAGCGTTGTGTTGAGCCAACCGACCCGGAAAGTAACTTCGGTGAAGCAAACGAGTTATTGTTCCAACAAATCGATATTCCAGCTGGCAATATTCACCGTATTAAAGGTGAAGATGATCCTGCTGTAGAAGTGGTTCGATTTGCAGAGGAAATGGATGCAGAAATTCCACTTAAAAATGGCTTACCTGCATTTGATTGGATTTTATTGGGTATGGGAACCGATGGGCATACAGCATCATTATTCCCGAACCAAACAGACTTTGACGATCCTGAGCTTTCTGTGATTGCAACACATCCAGATAGCGGTCAAAAACGCATTTCAAAAACAGCGCGCTTACTTGAAAATGCGGATCGTATTACCTACCTGGTGTTAGGTGAAAGCAAAGCTGAAGTATTGCAAGAAATTAATAATACGCCTGCAGAAGCTCTTGCTTATCCTGCAGCGAAAATTAAAGCCGTAAATGGCAAAACAGAATGGTTTTTAGATTCAGCAGCGGCAAAACTGCTGGCGCAAGGAGAATAATATGAAAGGCGATATCGGTGTAATTGGCTTGGCAGTAATGGGCCAAAACCTGATCCTAAACATGAATGACCACGGCTTTAACGTTGTTGCTTACAACCGTACTGTAGCAAAAGTGGAAGAATTCCTTGAAGGCCCAGCAAAAGGCACAAACATCGTTGGCGCAACGTCTCTTGAAGATCTTGTTGCTAAGTTAGAAGCACCACGTAAAGTGATGCTAATGGTTCGTGCTGGTGATGTTGTTGATGCATTCATTGATCAACTAATTCCACTATTAGATGAAGGCGATATCATTATCGACGGTGGTAACACTAACTACCCAGATACTAACCGTCGCGTAGCGCATTGCCGTGAGAAAGGCATCTACTTCATCGGTACTGGTGTCTCTGGTGGTGAAGAAGGCGCTCGTTTCGGTCCTTCAATCATGCCTGGCGGCGCAGCTGAAGCTTGGGAAGCGGTTAAGCCAATTTTCCAAGGTATCTCTGCTAAAACTGATGCTGGTGAGCCTTGTTGTGACTGGGTTGGTAACGACGGTGCTGGTCACTTTGTTAAGATGGTTCATAACGGCATTGAATACGGTGACATGCAGCTTATCACTGAAGCATACCAGTTCATGAAAGATGGTCTAGGTATGAGTGCTGATGAGATGCAAGCAGTATTCGCTGACTGGAACAAAACTGAGCTAGACAGCTACCTAGTTGAAATCACAGCTGATATTCTTGGCTACAAAGATGAAGATGGTGAAGCACTAGTTGAGAAGATCCTAGACACTGCTGGCCAAAAAGGTACGGGTAAGTGGACTGGTATCAACGCACTAGACCTAGGTATTCCACTAACGCTTATCTCTGAGTCTGTATTCTCTCGTTGCCTGTCTGCACTGAAAGACCAACGCGTTGAAGCTGCAACGTTATTCGGCAAGACAATCACGCCAGTTGAAGGTGATAAGCAAGAGTGGGTTGATGCACTTCGTCAAGCACTACTAGCATCTAAGATCATCTCTTACGCGCAAGGTTTCATGCTAATGCGTGAAGCATCGAACGAAAACGGTTGGGATCTAAACTACGGTAACGTAGCACTAATGTGGCGTGGTGGTTGTATCATCCGCTCTGCGTTCCTAGGTAACATTCGTGATGCGTATGAAGCGAACCCAGATATCGCATTCCTAGGTTCTGACGAGTACTTCAAAAACATCCTACAAGGCAGCCTAGCAGCATGGCGTAAAGTAGCAGCGAAATCTCTAGAGTCTGGCATCCCAATGCCATGTACGATTTCTGCGCTATCTTTCCTAGACGGTTACACAACAGCTCGTCTACCTGCTAACTTGCTTCAAGCTCAACGTGACTACTTCGGCGCTCACACTTATGAGCGTACTGACCGTCCACGTGGTGAGTTCTTCCACACAAACTGGACTGGTACAGGCGGCAACACTGCCTCTACTACTTACGACGTTTAATACCTAAATAACGTAAGCAAAAAAACCACCGTTCGCGGTGGTTTTTTTATATCTGATTTTTAAGTGTATGTTTTTTTTGTTCTTTTTTTATTTGAACTAATGATATTGATAGCTTAGTCTGAAATCGGATTTCATTGAAAGGGGATATGGATCACTTTTACCATCTCGAAACAACAAGTAAAGAGATTGGGGGTGTTGAAGAATATGTTTCAGAAAGTATAGACAGGAATAAACAGTACGCTATCTGTTCACTGCTGCTGATGACTGTCTATGTTCTACTTAACTTGAAAGTTTAGCTTTAAACTTTTATGGCTATGAGACTAGGACGCTATGAAAATATTAAAAAAAACAGGACTTACTCTTTTTGTTTTACTCTCGTCTGGTTCTGTATTTTCTGCTGATGACTCATCATTTTGGAATCAAGAACTCACGAATTTGATGAGAAGCTCAAAAGAAAATACGTTTGCAAACTGGAGTAATGATCCTTCCATTCAAGTTGGTGCTATTGGTTATTTAAACGATCTCACCGGTGAATTTACTTTAGTTAGTACAGATATGGTTGATGACCCTGTTTATTTTCTGACTAAACGTAAAGATGAAAAATGGGAGTTCTCATCAAAAAACACATCTAAAAATAGTGGTGAAGTAAAAGTTGACGGTGGGTACTTAGATCCAAACTCAGGGGTTAAAGTAGACGTTGGAATGGAACACTCTTGGGTTTTTTCAAAAGCGAAAAGTTTAGCTGCGACGTATATTATTGCGGTAGAAGCATATACTAATAACCCTTATGGTTTAGTTGCTGATAAATGGGATATTATAAAAAGTGCAGCCGAAAAAACACCGTATATTGACCATGACACCGGAGATATATCTCAAGGGTTTGGCTATATCAGTGGGGTAAAATGGGCAAGTCGTGGTGTTGCTATTGCAAGCAACGATGACGAAGGTCAGTACAGTATCGTAACCTCGGTGAATGTGGCCTCACCAAAGAAAGATCAAATAGGTCTTACTCCAAAATTAATTTCTGAAAAAGGCAGTAATTCTGTTACTGCAACTAAATTCCCAGCAACAAGAGATGAAATCGGTGATCTGGTTCCTGTTGCTTTTACGTTTACTTCAATTGACGGTAAACGTCCAATCAATAATTGGACTCAACCAATTAATCAGTTAGAACTCATCATCAATAGTAAGCCCGGTAGTACGTATATAACCAAGTGGCAATTAGCATATAAGACAGTAACGAATAAAAATATTCAGCACAAATCTGGTGCCTTCCCTGCACCACAAAGTGCTTCAGTTTATTTGCCTAAAGATGCCGTAGATGTTCAGTTATCTATTAAGTTACCCGGTGTTTTTTCAAGTAATAGATGTGAAGTCGTTTGGAAAGATTCTATTAATCAGTGGAATAAAGGTAAAAAAGAAGTTCAGACGTACGGTATATGGCCTGCAAATGCATGGTGTACAGAGCTGAAATCTTCTATTGGATAAGATGCTGCTATGACCCGCCCTAAGCTGACGGGTCTTTTTGTAGTGTTGCCTTTTTTCTTCTTTACTATTACTCATTACAAAATAACAACGTCACTTATTTACCGCTTTATCCGATAGAGCCTCTCAAAATGCCCGTTATACTACCTGAATTGAATAAACCATGACTGCGTTGTTTTTCTCTTTCAAGAATAAGTATCCCCAATAGTAACGTTTTACCAAATTTTAGAGTAAAAAAAGCCCTAACAGACAGTTAGGGCTTAATATTATTCAGACACTAATTTTAATTAGCTGACTTCAATTGGACCACCGAACGAGGTGACAGGTGGCAGTTCACCTTTAAACTTCTCGAAGTTCACAATACAGGTTTGTGCGCTTGTTGCCTGCGCAAGTTCAGAAGATGGAATATCCATAGTTAGTGTATTTGGATCGCCATAAGTGTCGATCGAACCAATTTTTTCGTTAAGAGGGCCATACCATGCCCCTTCTTCGATACGAACAATACCGCGAGGGTAGCTGTCAGTCAGCACTGCACCCGCTAATAGCTGTCCACGGTCGTTAAATACACGTACCACATCACCATCTTTGACGCCTTTTTCAGCCGCATCTTGAGGGTTAATGTAAATAGGTTCACGACCTTGTACAGTGTAAGTTGCACGGAACTCTTCCGATTCACACATTTGTGAGTGCAAACGCTTATCTGGGTGACAAGACTGCAGCCAGAACGGGTGTTTATCAGAGCCCGGACCACCGTGAGAACGTTCTGTTTTTTCAAACCACATTGGGTGTTCTTGACAGTGTTCGTATTTGTAACGGCCAATCTTACGGCTGGTGATTTCAATAAAGCCTGATGGTGTACCTAGCGCGTTAATTTCAGGATCTTGACGGAAGTCAGCATGACGTACCCAAGGCTTACCTGTACCAAAGTCTAAGAAACCTTGTTGCCAGAATACATCAAACTCAGGCATATCAAACTTACCCTTGTTCGCTTTACGACAATCATTATAAAGCATACTAACCCATTGCATTTCATCCATACCACGGGTGTATTCGTTGTTTTTACCAAAGCGACGTGTCAGCTCTGTAAAGATCTCAAAGTCAGTTTTAGATTGGTAAAGCGGATCAACCAGTTTATGCATAGCCAGTAAACCACGACCACTGTATGAACCCATAACATCAATATCATTTCGTTCAAACTGGGTACATGCTGGCAGCACAATATCTGAGAAACGACAGGTGGCCGTCCAAGCAAAATCAATCGTTACAACGGTTTGTAGCTTTTGGAACGCTTTCTTCATACGGTTACGATCTTGGTGGTGATGCCAAGGGTTGTTACCACTGATCACCATCATTTTGTAATCAGGAAGAATAACTTTTGAACCATTGTATTTAATTTCTTTGCCCGGCTCTAAAATACAGTCAACGAAACGTGCAACAGGGATAGTGCGGCTGTAACCGTTAAAATCATTGTTATCCCATTTCGGCTTTTGACCTTCATCGACGTTACGAGGGAAGCCACCTGGTGCAGCAAAGCCTGTTGAAGGTACACCGATACCAGAGTAGTGGTGACCATATGAAATACCACCGCCAGGCAAACCGATTTGACCAACCATCGCGGCAATAACCGCACCCATCCAGTATGGCTGCTCACCGTGCTCTTGACGTTGAATACACCAACCAAACAGAATTTGAGTACGCTCTTTAACCAGCATACGAGCAAAATCTTTAATTTGATCGGCTGGTACGCCACAGATCTCAGCAGCCCACCCAGGGGTTTTCTCAACGCGATCTTTGGTTTCACCTTTTACGTAACCAATGAACTCATCGAAACCAAGGCAGTACATCTTGATGAACTCTTTATCGTAAAGGTTCTCGTTGTACAGGGTATGCGCCACACCTAACATAAATGCCACATCGGTTTGTGGATTAATGTATAGGTGTTTGTTGTTTAGGTAACGTTGGGTCTTATTCTTAACCGGATCAACAGAGATCACATTGATCTCACCGTTATCAACTTTCTCTTTTAGTTTCGCTAAGTATGGGAAAGATTCGTGGGTTTCACAGTTCCAGCCCACCTGCAGGTTTTTCACCGGATCGTTTGCCCATAGCACCACATTTTTACTGTGATCAAGGATTTCAGACCAAGAAGTACCTTGTGCGTAAACTTCTGTTGAGCCGAGCACGTATGGCATGATGGTTTGACCAGCACCTGTTGAGTAGTCGCCTACTTTAGTGATGTAGTTACCATGCATACCCACAGCACGTTGCATGTGGCTGGTACAGCTGTGGAACTGACCCGTTTGACGCCAACCCGTTTGGCCTGCATGCAATGCCCATGGACCGTAATCTTTTTGAATACGTTCCAGTTCACGGTAGAACAAATCTAATGCTTCATCCCATGTAACACGGATAAAACGGTTATTACCGCGAGTTTCACCACTAAATTTGTGTTTCTTCAGCCAATCTAAACGCACCATAGGGTAGCGTACACGTGATGGATTGTAGATTACGCCCTTAATGCCTTTTAGCATTTCGGTTGGGTTTTTATCTATTTCAATCGCTTCGATTTCTTGTACTTTACCGGCATAGATATGGGCGCGGAAAGCGCCCCAGTGTGAGCCGGAGTAACGCCATGTACCTTGACCAATTTGATCGTCTGCAAACACTTTTGATGATGCGAGTAGGCTAGGACCGATAACAGAAGCAGCACTTGTTGTTGCAAGGCCTTTAAGAAAACTTCTTCTTGATACAGACATATTTATTTTAACTCCATCAATACTTAGTGTTGTGCGTCAGAAAAATCAGAAGAGTGCTTCTGAAGGTATTTACGCACTACGGCTTCACTATCACGGTCAAAGTTAACGAACGCTAACATACCGTTGAACATTCCAGGCCAAGTATTGGCATCGAAGTGGCTTTCAGCAGGTTGAGTGTGACAAACTGAACAGTTAGTGGTGTAAGCTGATTTCGCTTTTTCCCAAACTGGCGTGATGTCATTAACAAGCGAGTCTTTTGGCATCCAGACTTTTGCTGTTACACGTTGCCAAGGAAGACCTGTTAGGTCATCAACTTTCTCTTCATATTTATCAACAACCTTGTCGTTTTGTGCAGATTCTTTTAGGAGCGATGCAACAGGAATGTTCATACCGAAGTCTTCTTGAATCACTCGGCCATAGCCCTTGTCTTTACGCCAGCCTGCAATTTCAACTTCAACTGCGTTGTCAGTTTCATCGATCACTTTTACGCCAGAAGCAGGGTTTAATAGGCCAGCTTCTACCTTCATATCTTTATCTTCATAAACAGGAAGGAAACGTACGCTATACACTTCTTCGCCTTTGTTGTACTTAGTATCGTGAGATAGCTGTACTAACTCAGATATCATGCCACCACTGGTATCCATATCTTTCGGTAAGTGGTGAGCAATACCTTTGTGACAATCTACACAGCTTTGATCACGCTCTGCTGCATTCTTCATTTGAACGCGAGCAACAGGAGACATCTTAGTGAAGTCCATTCCTTTATAGTCATGGCAATCTCGACATTCTTGAGAACCATTCGCTTTAAAGCGTTCCCACTCATGTTGAGCCAGTACAATGCGGCGGTCTTCAAATTTTTCAGGGGTATCAATGAAGCCAGCTACGTGGGCGAAGACTTCTTTACTTGCTTGAATTTTACGCGCGATTTTATCTGTCCAGTCGTGTGGAACGTGACAGTCAGGACAAGTTGCACGAACACCAGAACGGTTTTTGTCATGAATAGTGTTGGCGTATTCAGGTGCAACGTTGTCAGCGTGGCAACTAACACAGAACTCTTCGGTATTGGTTGCTTCTAGTGCAGTATTAAAACCACCCCAGAAAATAACGCCAGCAATAAAGCCACCAAGGGTTAGTACACCTAGGCTAATATGAACGCTTGGACGTGATAGGGTCTGCCAAGCTTTAAGCAAAAATGATTTCATTATAGATTCTCTTATATGATGCTAACGGTGATTAATTAGGGATTAACCGCCATGTCCTGGTGGACCAAATACGAAGAGTTGAAGCATCCAAACGGTAAAGCCGTAGCCCCCGACAAAAATGACGCTGAGAATTGGAAATAAAAAGACGACGATAAAAATGAACATCTTCCATTCTCGGCTACGAGTTTGCTTGGTTTCTTGATCAGTCGCACTGCTCATACAACCTCCTAATTTGTAAAAATGAGTAGTTATAAATATTTTTATTAAATCTATTTATATTGCGATCATAAATTAACCACTACATGCAGTTCAATTAATACTTTAGAGTTAACCCTATGTTTTACAGTGTTTTTTGATTTTGACCCTATGCTGTAATAATAAAAGACATAATAAGTAGAAAAATTAAAATTTATGACAGTATGTTTTAATTTAAAGGAGGGGGATTATTCGTGATTGTATTATTGGTTGTTTGATTGTAATAAAATAAAAGTAAAGTTGTATTAATCGTTATTTGAATGTGTAGGTGTAATTGTGTTATAGCAATTAATTGCTGCTTAAAATATGAATAGCATGAATAACATTACTGATGAAAAAATAGGCATTATATGAATGCCTATTTTTTATTGATAATTACAACGCTTAAGCTTTAATCAATAAGCTGATAGTGATTACGTAAAATATTAATAATTTCAGCTTTAGGGTTTTTGCTTAATGTGATCTTTTTTCCGGTGATTTTTTCGGCAATACCCGTATAAACACGCGATATTTGCATGAGTACTTCTTGTGGTAACTCGTTGTCACGAGCAAGAGCAAAGCGTTCTTCCATGCGATCTTTATTTAATAAAATATCGGGCTCTGGAAAAGTGTTAAGTAGTACTTGGCGAAAATCTTCTTTTGAGTTTTCGACGATTTGACCGTCGCGGTAAGCTGCGCCATCCCAGATACGAGAAGAATCGGGTGTTCCCACCTCATCCATATAAATGAGTTTTTCGTTACCACTAGCATCTGTTACATAGCCAAACTCAAATTTGGTATCAACAAAGATTTGATCAATATTTGCGAGTGCATTACTGATAACATTAAATCCTTCTGCCAATAACTTTTCATACTGGGTAATGTCATCAGTATTGCGGAAGTTGAATGCAGCGAAATTATTGACGAGATCATCACGAGTGACATTGACATCATCTGCTTCAGGAACATTCGGAATGCCTGTTAGAATACCTTTGGTTGATGGTGTCATGAGTAGTTCAGGGAGCTTTTGATCTTTTTCTAGCCCTTCAGGTAATTCTATACCGCAGAAATGACGTTCACCTTTGCTGTATGCACGCCACATTGAACCGGTAATGTATTGGCGACAAATAGCTTCAACCATCACAGGTTTTGCTTTTTGTACAATCCAAACAAAAGGGTGGGGGATATCAAGGATATGGCTATCCGCTAATCCATTATCTTTAAATAATTGAAACCAGTGATTAGATATCGCATTTAACGCAGCACCTTTCCCTGGGACTCCTTTAAGCCCTCCTTCACCGTGCCAGATACAATCAAAAGCAGAAATACGGTCGCTGATCACCATAATAGCGAGCGGTGCGTCGGGTTGAACGTTATAGCCTTTTTCTTTAATCAAACGTTGACTGTCAGCTTCTGTAAGCCAGTAAACAGAGCGTACCTTACCGCTATGAACGGGTTTATCAGTACGGATAGGGAGATCATCATTAACAGCTAAAACTTGATCGGCAAGGCTCATCGTGAAAGTCCTATTCAAAGATTACGCAGAAATGCAGAAGGATAATGACATGAATAAAATCACATCGTTATCAATCATCGTAATCGCATAATACAAGGTTAAGTAAGTCACTGCCAGTAAAATAGCAAACGTTTGCCTTTGGTTTGATTAAAACAAAAAAGGCGATAGACATTGGAATGTTTATCGCCTTGGCTATGTTTAAAATAGCTGGTGGATACTGCTTAATTTTTGTGGTGTTTGATGGATGAAGTGGGTTACCCATACTTGAATATCAGTCCAGTTTAGCCATACGGGACTAAACCGAAAGTGATGCCAATTGGTTAAAATATGCAATGTCTTATGATAAGACGGTGCGGTCGCAAAAAGTAAAACAATTGCCACTATTTGCGCCAAGCTAATGAGAGGGTTCCTAACGGAAAAGGGTTTTAATGCTGTTCCAAATGACTTTTTTAGACGTTGGTTGGAAAGATCAACACTATAAATTTCATCTAACAACAAGTGAACAAAACCACCAAAAAGAACAAAGCTACCTGCTAGCCAGCTGGTTTCGGCGGTATGTCCAATGATAGAGCTTACATGAACGCAACATAGGGCAATGAGCAGAACAAACGCAATTGAATGGCAGCAACCACGGTGGACAGTACGGCGTTCAAAAACCGCTTTTCCCATATAGCGGATAGTAATAAACAGTGCTGCGCTATAGAGTAGTAACTCAAGCATAGTCACTTGAGTATAAATATGACTAATTAAAATGAAGCAGCAAAAACCAGCCAAGATATTAAACAAGGCTTTCATCGATGTTGAATGATCTGAATCTATGTCAGGTAATAGGCCACCAATAGTGCCAAGAAATGTCATCCAAATTGCCGCCGAAGGCGAAATATGATCAGCCGATAAGAAGGCGGTGGCCGTTAAACCACTAGCAACGGCTGCAACACTAAAGTGAGTAGAAAAGTTTGCCAAGAAGAAAGTTCCAACTGGGTTTATATACAGTTGTGTTTATCATTATATGGTCATAAATTTCAACCAATATCACAATTCTAGCATGTACTTTATGTTTGTTCGGATAAATAAACAACGAAACGGAGTATTTATCTGTTAAGTGTGTTAGGGCGTTGATGGTGAGAGAAAGAGATAAAAAAGCCTTAGTAAAGTTGGAGTAACTTAACTAAGGCGCTAATTCACAGGGAGAGAAAAAGTTATGCAGCGATAAATGCTGAGATAATACCGATCACACCACCAAAGACACCGCCCCAAACGACTAACCAGCCTAAGTGTTCACTGATCATCTTTTGCACCATTTCTTTGACCATTTTTGGGGTTAATTCATTCAGGCGCTGATCGATAATTTCTTCAATCGTCTCTTCGATATCATTGAGTGATTCAGGCTTAGCTAGTTGATCTTTAAGTGCTGCTTTAAAGTCATCTTGTTGGCTAATTTCGTTAACAGAATCCTGCATTTTTTCAATGAAAGGTTCGCGTAGTGGTTGGAGTGCTTCTACGCCACCCATCATGGTTAGCATGCCACCAAATTGTGAATTCATAATCACATCAAGTAACGAATCGTAAGCTGGCGCAAAATCAATTTTTTGGATCACAGGCTGCAAGTTTAAATTGGTTGAGCTTGTCATTTCTTTATTAAGAAAGCGGCTAATGTTTTCTTGAGTAAAGAATTGCTCCATCATGAGATTTTTAATGGCTGTTTTAAATTCTTCAAAACGAGCAGGAATAACCCCTGAGCCGTAGAGTCCTGGCACCTTTTCAAATAGCATATGAATAGCAAGCCAGTTTGTTAATGCGCCAGAAAATGCGAATAAGCCACAATAAAGGATGACTTGCTGGTTAGTAAGGTAACCAATAGCTAGCAAGATAAGTGAAATAAGGTTGGTGAGTAAGCTTTTATTCATACGGGGTTATTCTCGGTGTGGAGTACACAGCTAATTTTAAAAGAGGTGAGCCAAGTCTTTATGGCTTATTGTGGACAGATTTTAACAACAGACTATGCGCAATGCCACAATTAGCAGATTGATAGGTAATCGTTAGGTATATGTTATGCTCAACTGCTGTATATATCACCAGCAATGAATGTAAACCTAATTAAGGAATTGTTATACTCGCGCATTCACTTATCTATCATCACGTGGTGTTGTCATGACAAGCTTTACAGCTGAACAAACGGCTTTTATTAATCACCTATCTGGTAATGCATTATGTGTTGCAGGAGCGGGGACGGGTAAAACCACCACTTTGGTAGGGCTAGTTGAGAAAAAATTAGCGACAATTGCACCACAAAATATGTTGGTGTTGATGTTTAACCGTGATATTCGCACCGATTTTAAAGCTAAATTAGAGCGAAATAGTCATGGGGTGAATGTTCCCGTGCATACATTTCACAGTTTTTGTTATCAATTATTACGTCAATCAGGCTATTTAGCTGAGACGGGTTATCAAATTGATTTCAATAATGGTGAAAGTGATAAAATCATTGCGAAACAAATTTTGCGTCAAATGGCAGCGCAAGAGAAGTCGTATCAAAAGCAACAAACATTCAAAGATCCGCGCACCATTGAATTATTGATGAGTTTTATTGGCTTGGTAAAAGCGCATATGTTACCGCCAAAGGAAGTGTTTGAGCTGTCTGATATTAGTGATGAATACCATTTTATCATTGAAGCGTATTGGAATTTTGAAACTATTCGTAAAGAGCGTAAACAGTTATTCTTCGATGATTGGTTGGTAGAAACGGTTAATTTACTGACTGATAATGAGGCGTTACGTGCTTATTATCATCAACAAATCCAATTTATGGTTGTTGATGAATTTCAGGATATAAATACCGCGCAATATCGATTGTTAAAACTGTTACTCGGGGAGCAAGCGCAATTAGTGGCTGTCGGTGATGTCGATCAGTGTATTTATAAATGGCGTGGCAGCGCTCCCCAATTTATGCTGAACTTTGAACAAGATTTTACGCCTGCAACCACCTATAGCCTGTCACATACATTTCGTTTTGGCCACAGCTTAGCGTTAGCTGCGAGTCACTTGATTGCCAATAACAAGCAACGTTTCCACGATTTTCAAACGATCTCTCATCAGTCAGTTGCTGATACCCCCGTTGAAGTGATAGGAACTGCGCGCCAAGTCGGCGAGATCGCACAATCTATTGCTGAATATATCGAACAAGGTGGAACACCTTCTGATGTTGCGATTTTAGTTCGTCGTTGGTCACAAACTATGTTGTTTGAATTAGCGTTTTTAACTAAAAATATTCCTTTTTATATGCCTGTTGGCTCGGTGTTATCAAATAGTCGAGAAGTGAAATTATTGCTTGATGTGATGCGATTTGCCACTGGGCGCTACAATCAGTTTCAACCATATGAGAAAGCGACACTCGTCTTTAATATGATGTCTTTTCCACACTGTTATGTGCCAAATACCAGTTTGCGACCGTTATGTGATGAGCTTGCTAATACGCCAATTGAGCAGTGGTTAGAGGTTGTGAAGAAAACGGAAAAGTTACAGCCAGCATTAAATCTTGATAATTTTACATCACGAGTAGAATTATTAATGATGCTTCGCCGTAAAGGGGGCTTTAAAGCATTAGATGTTTATCGTCAGTATCGTCGTGATAGCGAGTTAGATAATTGGATTTGGAAAACAGAAGCGACTGCATCAGAAATAGAAGAAGCGGTTGAACGACTTGATAGTGTTGAAACGGTATTGGCTTCGATGGATCAAGATTGTGAAAAAGCACTTCAGTATTTTGAGTATTATACGCAACGTTCTGATTCGTTACGCCAATCAGAATCCACCACAAGCAATGTGCAATTAACCACGATATTCAGAGCGAAAGGTTGTGAGTATAGCCAAGTACATTTACCGTATTGGGATAAAGATGCTTTTCCTTACGTTAATCGATCTTCTGTCGGTATTTCAGCAGATACTGAAGAAGAACGACGCTTGGCGTATGTCGCGATAACGCGTGCGAAACATAAAGCTAAAATTTACTATTCAGTTGAGAACAGTAAAAAAGATACTTATGTTCGCAAAGATAAAAACGCGAGTCAGTTTATTCTTGAATCGAAGGCGACACTTGCACAAGAAATTGGTCCTCAGCTTTATCTGGAAGGGACGTTACCCTTTAATAAATCGCCGATTGTTCAAGGGTATTACCAACGCTTAGGACGGTTTGAGCAGATGCAAGCAGCGCCAGAGCCTGTAGAAATAGAGCAGCCAGCAGTTGGTAAGGATGGACAATTAAACTACAGTTTTTTGTGGGCAGTTGAACAACCGTTACCAAATAATGCAGAAAAGCTTGTTCGTTCAATGGTGAAAACTAAAACAGCAAAATATTTAGAAACAGAGTTAAATAGAATTTTACGAGAATTAAAAAAAGCAGATTTGACGAAAGAAAAAGTATTGGTGAATCGGCTTATCGTAATCGCTAAAGCAAAAGCGAGAAGGTATAGCTAAATAGATATGTCATTCATAATTTCACGTTATCAACATGCTATTTATGGCTTTGGCTTGTTTTAGGACCGATTTTTTGTTGAAACTCGTAATTAATTTACTATTTTAATTATTTCAATCGTATTGTTTTTATTTGATGATATTTACATGATAAACGTTTCATTATTATATCTATCATTAATCAACAAAATAACGTTGTTCTCTATTATATCGAGCTTCGCGTTGACCTAAATTTTGTTGAATAACAAATTCAAGACGAGAGCGTAATTGTTGCGACTTATTAATTTTTCGTCTATGAAAAACAGAGTGAAGTAATTGTTTTAACATTCTAAACCTACTTGTTTTTTAGCTACACAATAAAAAGATTTGTTAGTTATTCAAAAACATCGTATTCCAGCTTCCCTATACAACTCAATATATCAAACCGTTTCTGAACCTACGTTGTATTAAATAACATAGGTGCTGACTTCTTCATTCAACAGAGAATGTTAAGAATGATAAATATAAAGGGAGATTAACATCAATAGTGATTATGTTAAGTAACGAGAGTTACCCTGTCAAAATCGAAAAATGCATCATAATATTGTGCAATTATGATGCATTTCCATGCTTAAGTTAAGGTTACTTATTTTGCCATTTATCAACAACAAGTGCTGCAATCAAATCACCTTCAACGTTAACGGCTGTTCTAAAGGTATCTAACGGACGTTCAATAACCAATAAAATTGCGATTGCCTCTAAAGGGATACCGACAGCCAGCATGACTAACTGCATACCTGACATAGAACCTGACGGCATACCTGGTGCGCCAATAGAAGAGACCATTGCCATGATGAAAATCATGATTAGACCACCAGTACCTAAGTCGATACCGTAAAGCTGTGCTAGGAAGATAGCTGCTACGCCTTCAAAAAGGGCTGTACCATCCATATTCATAATAGAGCCAAGCGGCAATACCATACTGCTGGTTGATTGTGAAATGTTAAGCTCTTCTTCCGCTGTTTGCATTGAAAGTGGTAGCGTTGCTGAACTTGATGATGTTGCAAATGCCATGGCCATTGGTGCTGATAGCGCTCTAAATAAGTCTTTGAACTTAATACCTGTCACGACTTTTGCGATGATAGGTAAGACAAAACCACCGTGAATAAAGGTTAGAGTAAATACCAGTAACGCAAAGCGGGCGAGTTCACCAAAAATGGCATTACCGCTTTGAAGAGTAAATTGGAAAACAATCGCAAATACAGCCAGTGGTGCTAGTTTGATGATCCACGATACCACACGGTTAACGGCAGTATTGAGTCCATCGATAACCTCAAATACAGGGTGCTTTTCCGGTAAGCTTGCCAGCAGTGCAATGCCAAGTAATAGCGCAAATACAACAATCGCTAATAAGTTAGTTGTTGCCATTGCTTGAAAAGGGTTTACCAATGCCATGTTAAATAGCTTTTCAACAATAGCGCCACCGGAGGCGGAGGTTTGATCGATTAATTGAACATGGCTGCTGACATGAACTTTTGAAGTATCGACTAATTGTGGCCATTTAGGCAGTGACAGTGAAACACCTAAGGCTAATGCAATCGCAAGCGTTGAAGTAAAGGCATAAAACGAAACTGTTTTTAAACCAAGCTCTTTTAATCGAATTATTGAGCCGATACTGGTGATACCACGTAGCAATGAAAATAGCACTACGGCACCAACAAGCATTTTTAGTAAACCAATATAAGTGGTTTTTAATAACATAAGGAGCTTGAAGGTTGTGCTTGTTTCAAACCCTGACGATAGTGGTAGCAGTGTTGCTAACGCCCATGCTAACAAGCCAGCAATAAGTAATTGAAATGGTAATGATTTTAATAAACGGCGATGCATGAGAGTCTCTTGTAACGTTCGTTGAGAATAAAATTAAAAAATAAAAATGAGCGTTGTTATAATTTTTTATAAGAAAAAGCGCTCTGACACAGAGTACCAGAGCGTGGCAAATGCCAATTCTCAATTAACGATAAGTCGGTTGTCTTTACGACTGACAGAAAAATTTGGTTTATTATTACTTTCGCTAAAAGAGGAAGTGCTGATCCGTAGCAGGTTTTGAACAAAGGTGTGAGATAAAATCTCGCCTGTCTTCGTAACAGACAGTAGTCGTTACGAAGACAGGATGTAGCTTAAATAAGAGGAAAATTACTTATCAAAGTGAATGATAGTACGAATGCTCTTACCTTCGTGCAGCAGATCGAATGCTTCGTTGATCTTGTCTAGGCCCATGTTGAATGAGATGAAGTCATCTAACTGGAACTCACCTGCCATGTAACGATCTACGATACCTGGAAGTTCTGAACGGCCTTTAACACCACCGAATGCAGAACCACGCCATACGCGACCTGTTACTAGTTGGAATGGACGAGTTGAGATCTCTTGACCTGCACCTGCAACACCGATGATTACAGACTCACCCCAGCCTTTGTGACAGCACTCAAGCGCAGAACGCATCACGTTTACGTTACCGATACATTCGAAAGAGTAATCAACACCACCGTCAGTCATCTCAACGATCACTTCTTGGATAGGCTTATCGAACTTAGTAGGGTTAACACACTCAGTTGCACCTAGTTTACGAGCAAGGTCGAACTTGTCTTCGTTGATGTCGATAGCAATGATGCGGCTTGCTTTAGCCATTGTTGCACCAATGATAGCTGCTAGACCGATACCACCAAGGCCGAATACAGCAACAGTGCTACCTTCTTCAACTTTCGCTGTATTAAGTACCGCACCCATACCTGTAGTAACACCACAACCTAGTAGACATACTTCTTCTAGCGGTGCTTCTTTGTTGATTTTCGCTAGTGAAATCTCAGGAAGAACAGTGTATTCAGAGAATGTTGAACAACCCATGTAGTGGAAGATAGGTTGACCATCTTTATAGAAACGTGTTGTACCGTCTGGCATTAGACCTTTACCTTGTGTCTCACGTACTGCTTGACATAGGTTTGTTTTGCCAGATAGACAGTATTTACACTTGCCACATTCTGCAGTGTAAAGTGGAATAACGTGGTCGCCTACTTGAAGATCGGTAACGCCTTCACCAACCATTTCAACAATACCGCCACCTTCGTGACCAAGAATTGCAGGGAAGATACCTTCTGGATCATCACCTGATAGTGTGAAAGCATCAGTGTGACATACGCCTGTTGCTACGATGCGAACGAGAACTTCACCTGCACGAGGTAACATTACATCTACTTCTTCAATTGAAAGTGGTTGTTTTGGACCCCATGCAATCGCAGCTTTTGATTTGATAAATTTATCAGTCATCGTTAAATCACTCTGTTAAGCCAACTTGATTGGCGATAATTATTATTAAAATACGACAATTAAACGATATTACTCATGTCGTCTTGATGGAACTATTATATTTATTTCTTAGCAAATGATAATCCCTTGATATGGAAAATGATTATTACCAAATAGTAATAGTCAAAATTATCATTTCCGTTAAAAGCATAAAATTAACTTTAAATATTAGTAAAGAACTATACGCTATTGTAGCTTATGTTTTAAAGGAATTTTCAGGTATTCCATTTTTAATGTTATAAACACTCAAGAGGAAAAGTGTATCTTGCTGATTTTATAGTTTATTTTGACTTTTAAGAGTGGGTTTGTTGAGTGTGCTTGAACAGCGTGATTAGGTTGAATGAGTAAAAGGTATAAGTGTTATTTGTCGTTATGGGAGAGCGGTTTATTTTAAAAACGTTATGAAGTTGCTGTTTGGGATGGGATTTAAAAAAACAATAGGTGTGATTGTTATCGTGTGAAAGACGGCAATAATGCAGTATTGTGTCATTCATGTATTTTATTTAACGTAAATAAAAAAGCACATGCAACCCGAATGGTTTACATGTGCTTTAAACGTTATTGGATTTATTTTATCGCTTATGCACTTTTATGGTTTTGTGCGTAAACGTGAGTTGCGATAGCATCCATTAGTGCTGGAGATAGGCAATCGTATGGCTTAAGGCCTAGTTCGTTTAAACGCGCACGGATTGCATCCATATCTTTTGGATCAGTACCCGTTTCGATGATAGAAGAAACAAATGCTGCAAATTCAGGAGCAGACCAACCTTCGTCAGTTGATAGTTCAGTGTGAACAAAGTCTAAACCGTGGAATGGGTGGTTAGTATCTTCGATACGGCCGTACATGTGAACACCACATTCTTTACAAGCGTGACGTTTGATTGCTGCATTTTGGTCAACGACAACGAGTTTGTCTGCATTTGCAATCACTTCAACGTTGTCACGAGAAATAACAGCGATTTGAGAGAAAACTGCGCCTTCAGGCTTCCAGCATTTAGAACAACCACAAGCGTGGTTATGTGCTGTTTGACCAGAAAGTTTAACTCGAACTGTATTTGTGTCACATTTACAGCTTAATACGCCACCAACAAAGTTTTCTTTAGTTGCAATAAAGCCATTATCAATTGATGGGTGTAATTTAATAGACATAAAGATGCTCTTATATTATTTATAATTAAATGTAGAGTTAGAGTGTTATTTTTAGTTTTCTATTCGTTAATTAAATATTAATTAACGAATAGAAGTATTCTAAAGTTTAATTAGATTTAAACAATCTGTTTTACAGTAAATGATTATTACTGATTAGAAACAATAAAATTAAATTATTACTTGTTTTGCTGTGCAATATGGGTAGCAATGGCATCCATTAAGTCTGGAGATAGACAATCGTAAGATTCCATACCTAGTTCTTCAATGCGAGCACGGATAGCAGCCATGTCTTTTAAATCTGTGCCTGTTTCAATGATTGAAGAAACAAAAGCAGCAAATGTTGGTGCAGACCAGCCTTGTGTTGGCGATAGTTCAGTATGGACAAAATCTAAGCCGTAGAATGGGTGGTTAGTATCTTTAATACGGCCATACATATGAACACCACAGTCTTTACACGCAAAACGCTTAATCACAGCAGTGTCATCAACAACTTTTAGTTTATCTGCATTTGCTGTTACTGTTACTTTGTCGCGAGGAATAACAGCAACTTGTGAAAATAGCGCGTCTTTAGGTTTCCAACATTTAGAACAACCACAAATATGGTTATGCGCTGTTTGTGACTCTAAATTAACAACAACTTTATTATGTCGGCAATGACACTGTAATTTACCGCCATTTAACGTGTTATTAGTTGGATTAATACCACGATTAACAGCTGGGTGGATATTAATAATAGTCGGTTTGTTTTTACGATTAAAAATTTTAGCGAATAGATTTAGCATTATTAGACTTATTTAATTTTGGTGTACGGATTCACTATTTACGAAAATAGTAAGATGTTGGATATTTATAATTTAATTCAGAGAGATTAATAACGGTCAATATAGTCGTTATATTGACCGTCATAGTAGAAGGCAATTTACAGATTAAATACCGTTTGGCTTAAATACCGCTTTTAGACGTTTAGCAATCATTAAACGTGAAACGGTGAACATACCTGTCACTGTACGTTGGTGCAGGCGGAAGATCGTATCGTATAAACGACGGATCAAGCGACCTTGTAGTACCATTTTACCTTCCATCTTTGAGCCTGGTGCAAATGAACCGACTGCAAAATGGTGACCAACAGCAACAACCATGCCGCCATCTTTAAATTCGAAGTCAGTCAATGGTTTACCACGTAGCATACCGCCTAAGCTTTTCGCTAGGTGTACTGCTGCACGGTTAGCCGCTTGTGCTTTAGGTGGAACAAAGCTGCCATCAGCCTGAGGGATTGATGCACAATCACCTAAAGAGAAGATGCTGTCATCAACGGTTGTTGTTAAATTAGCATTCACCTGAATTTGGTTCATACGGTTATAACTTAAACCGCCAATACCGTTTAGCCAATCCGGTGCTTTAACACCCGCAGCCCAGAACTGTACGTCAGCATCTAACTTACGGTTATCAACTGTTAGCATACCTTTTTCAGTGACTTCACGAATACGTGTATCAAGAAGAACATTTACGTTATTACGCTCAAGCTCTTTTTGTACTTTTTCTGACATTTTTTCAGGGCTATTTGGTAATACACGACCTGCAGCTTCAATCAAGTTGATATGCAGTGGGGCACCATTATAGCGTTGAAGTTTGTGGCTAACACGAGCAAGCTCTGCTGCAAGCTCAACACCAGTCGCGCCAGCGCCAACAATATTTACTGAGCGATCTTCACTTGCACGAAGGATCTGGCTAACTTGATGCCATGCTTGACGCGCTTGGCTTGCTGAATCTAGGAATAAGCAATGATCTTTTGCACCAGTGGTATTAAAGTCATTACTTACCGCACCAATCGCAATAACAAGGTAATCGTATTTTAAAGCCGCTTCTGTACCATCAGGACGACGAACAGAAAGCATTTTATTATCACGATCAATATCTGTCATCGCGGCTTGGTAATGTTGATAGCCATGACGTGCACCATGGGTGAAATAACAAACTGTATCTAAGTCGCTATCAAAAGTACCTGCTGCAATTTCATGCAAGCGAGGTTTCCAGAAGTGATGCGTTTCTGGTTCTACAAGAATAATTTCATCTTCTTTACGTACGGTTTTTGCTAATAGAGTTGATAACTCTAAGCCTGCGGCACCGCCACCTACAATAACGATTCGTGACATACGAATTCCTCAAAGGCACCCCGGGCTTCATTCCACAGGGGATGGTTTGACCATCATTAAATTAATGAGCTAATCCGTTGCTACTCTATTTTTTGTGAGTATGCCTATATGGAATGGCATGCTCTATCATTTATAAGATCAATTTCTTTGATATAAGACAATGAAATTCACCAAAATTCAAGTTTTGTGAGATAAAGCAGGATTTTTTTTTCAAAACCGTACTTTTCTTCGATGGAAGGTATTATATTTATTTCAGATAAGATAACAATGATCATAAACGTCAAATTACTTTTACTGACAGGTAATAATCAGATGCCTTAATGGTATCTTTTGTTGCTGTTGTACACATTCTGAGTGTTTTGTTAATAAAAATTACATCCCACTCAAATAAAAACGTCATAAAGACATGCGACATTCCTTCTGGTTTGACCAGTTATTATATTTAAAGGAATAGGTATGTCGTTATCACGTCGAGGATTTGTAAAAGCGCTATCATCAGCAGCGATGGTTACTTCGCTTACAGGATGTAATAGTAATGATCAACAGCAACAAAAATCGAAAATTAAGGTTGGCTTTAATCACGGCGTTGCGAGTGGTGATCCTTTACAACATGCCGTTATTATTTGGACGCGTATTACGACAGAAGCACGCTCAATTGACGTTCAATGGCAGGTTGCGACTGATGAGAAATTTATGCAGATTGTTGCGTCAGGCGAGGTGACGACCGATAGCGTAAAAGATTTTACAGTAAAGGTAGATGTTAACGGTCTACAACCTAATCAACATTATTATTATCGTTTTGAAGCCAATGATACGTTAAGTCCTATAGGGCAGACTCAAACTTTAGCAGAAGGTGAATTAGATAAAGCGTCTATTGCTGTCGTGTCATGTTCTAATTTTCCTGCTGGTTACTTTAATGTGTATCGAGAAATAGTTAAGCAGCACCAAATGTCACCTATCAATGCAGTACTACATTTAGGCGATTATATTTATGAATATGGGGCTGGGCAGTATGCCACTGAAGATGCACAACGTTTAAATCGCATTCCAAGTAAAGAGTCTGAATGCCTTACTTTAGATGATTATCGCAAACGTTATGCGCAATACCGTAGCGACAGTGATCTTCAAGCGTTACATGCGGCATTACCAATGATCGCTATTTGGGATGATCATGAAATAGCCAATGATACATGGCGAGAAGGTGCTGAGAATCATCAACAGCAAGAAGGTGCTGAGAATCATCAACAGCAAGAAGGTGACTTTGCTCAACGTCGAGCTGCAGCTGCTCTAGCTTGGCTAGAATGGTTACCCGTTAGAGAAAATCCTGTTTCTTCTATGATCACCTATCGAGACTTTAGCTTTGGTGATTTGTTTGACTTATATATGTTAGATACCCGCGTTGTCGCGCGTGATGAACCGCTTGACTACTTTTCACTGGCTGATACATCGATTGAATCTATCTCTGGGTTAATTCAACAGGCACGCGCTCCTGAACGCAAGTTACTCGGCAATGATCAAAAGCAATGGCTCAGTGAGCGTATGACAACGAATACGGCAAAATGGTCATTGTTAGGCCAACAAGTGTTAATGGGTAAGATTGAAATGCCAAGTAGTGTCATGATGGGGTTGTTTCAATTATTTCAGGCAAGTGATGCAAACAAGTCAGCTGCGATGATCGCGGTACAGAATGCAATTAATACCTATTTAGCTGATCCAAGTTCAGACCCATATTTACTTCCATATAATTTAGATGCTTGGGACGGGTTTTATATGGAGCGTGAATGGTTATACGGCATGACGACAACGTTAAATAAACAACTTATCACGCTAGCAGGCGATAGCCACAATGCTTGGTGTAGTGAATTAAGTGATCATAAAGGAAATGGGGTGGGGATTGAGTTTGCAACAAGCTCGGTAACCTCTCCCGGATTAGAAAAATATTTAGGGTTAGATTTGCAAACTATTGGGCAGATGGAATTTATCCTACCTCAATTAGTTTCAGATCTTCAATGGGTTAATTTAAAACAACGTGGTTTTATTCGTTTAGATCTTGATCATCAGCAAGTGCTTTCAACGTGGCACTTTGTTTCGACGGTAAAAGAGAAAGAGTACCAAGTAGACACTCAGAAGCTGGTGACCCAAAATGGATTAATGGTCAGCTAAACCTATTTATAATTAACAATGAATAACCTGATGAATTGCCGTTTGGTGAATGAGTTAGGATTTTTATTTGCTATTAATAAGAAAGAAATTACCGTTTCATTACCGAGTGATCCTACACAAACTGGTATTCGATCTGAGTGATCTTAGGTGGTACGAAAAGTAGCAGATAAAAGAAAAGGAGCGTTAATAAACGCTCCTTTTGTCATTAAGAAATGCCTAATCTTTTCAATGTTTATTTCTCAGTTACATGGATCGCAGTTTGCAGATCTTCAGGGTGAAGATCTGCGCGATCAAATTCTTGTGAGGCGGGCATACGAAGGTGGAAATCTTTAAATATTTCAACTTCAACATTACCTTCTGTGAGAATAAAGTCACTCACATGACCACCTTGAGTACGATCATCACTAATAAAGTGAAAGTGGAACCCCGGCACATTAATACCAATCATATAGTCTGGTATTTTAAAACCAATCATCACACCTGAAACATGCGTCATTTCAGCAATAGGTTGATGTTTAACAACTTCAACCATAGGTGGATATGGACGGTGCTGAGCCGGCACTGTACGTGTTTTAACATACGAGAACTTGCCTGTTAAACGGATGGCATTAATCGCGTTGTGAGCGAGTAGATCTTGCTCTAAGCACGTTTCAAATTCTTTTTTACTTAGTTCAATTAAACTCAGTTTTGCTTTTGGCTCAAAGTTAACAACCGAAGCAAATGGTGTGGTGATATCGTGATCAACAAGATGAACATCGCCTGTGCTTGTAAGTTGGTAAACGTCATCACCCATTACAATCATTTCACCGTCAAGATCGTTAAAGGTACCAATGCCAAAGTTACCATGATCTAATAACTGACCAATTGTGAAATCACCTTGATATAAGCCTGCAATTAATGCACTCATCATTGAGGTTTGGTAGAACGTTTTGTTATGTGTTTCGGCACTCATGTGATGCTCCTATTAATCTTGTTGGCATGGATGAAGTTGATCAAGTAGGCGACTGTTATCGCTATAATCAACATTGACGTTAACCAATACTGGGCCACTTAAGTTCATAGCTTTTCGCATAACAGGCTCAATATCATCGGCAGTATTGATCGCTAAACCATGTGCGCCGAAACTTTCTGCGTACTTAACAATATCAGGACCTATAAAGCTGACAGCACTCTCTCGACCATACTTTTTAAGCTGTTGGATCTTAACCATGTCATAACTGTGATCAGTCCAAACAAAGTGAACGATATTACATTTATGACGCACGGCCGTGGCTAATTCCATTGATGAGAATAGGAAGCCACCATCACCAGACATGGAAATGACTTTTTCATTAGGGTGAAGAAGGGAAGCTGCAATTGCCCAAGGTAAAGCGACGCCCAATGTTTGTTGACCATTACTGAACAATAAACGACGAGGTTCAAAGCTGTGGAAGTAACGTGCCATCCAAATATAGATTGAGCCTACATCACAACATACAGTGGTGTCGTCACTGACAAAGCGACGTAAATCATGAACAAAACGAAGTGGGTGAACGCCGTTTGATGAGGTTTTATTTATCCCCATCTGCATAATATGTTGTAAATCGTGGCGTAATAATTGGATTTGTTGGTTACTTTCTAAGGATTCTCGCTTATCTAATTCAGAAGCAATAGACGTAACAGACACCGCTAAGTCACCCACAACTTCACAAACAGGGTTATAGCTAATTTCTAAATCTGCTTGTTGATAACCAATATGAATAATTGGTGTGTTTGCATCTTTATTCCAAAGAATCGGATCGTATTCAATTGGGCTGTAGCCAATGGTAATGATTAAATCTGCACTGTTTAATGCAATATCACCGGGTTGATTTTTAAATAAGCCAACACGACCTAAAAAGCAGTTGTATAAATCATGAGAAATAACCCCAGCTGCGGCAAACGTATTCACAACGGCAATTGGTGTTTGTTTGAGTAGTTGGCGAATGGCATCAGTAACAAAAGGCTGGCTTGCATCCATGCCCAGTAATAACACCGGATTTTTTGCAGCATTAATGCGATCAGCAGCCTGACGAATAGCTTGTGGGTGTGCACCACCGAACAAAATTGGATTAGGCTGTTGTACTGGCTGGTAAGGAATACGGTTAGTTAGAATATCTTGCGGTAGACTAACAAAGCTAGCACCTTGGGTAGGTTGCTCTGCAATACGAAAAGCTTTATGTACAACATCAGATACCGAGCCGCTATCCATCACTTCTGCTGAAAATTTGGTGATAGGAGTAAACAGTGAACGGGTATCCATGGATTGGTGAGTATTGTGAGAATACATCGAAAGCGGTACAGCACCTGCAAGTGCAACCACAGGATCACCTTCACTGTTCGCTGTTGCAACGCCTGTGACAAGGTTTGATGCGCCCGGGCCAGAGGTCGCTAAACAAATGCCTGCTTTACCCGTTAAACGCCCTGTTGCTGCTGCCATAAACGCTGCATTTTGTTCATGATGACAAATAATGATTTCAGGTCCGTTATCACAAACAGCATCGAAAACAGCATCCACCTTTGCACCTGGAATACCAAAAATGTGTGGAATGTTATGTGCATTTAAAGTTTCAACAACCAGTTCAGCACCAGAGACGGTTTTATCCGACATATAAGCCTCAAAATTATATTTATTAAGTTAATAGGCTCAGGACATTGTTCGTGAATTCGAATTTTATGTGATGAGTGGCACAATTCTATACATTCATCATACAAATCAAATAACTGAAAATGAAAGTTAAATTCTCAATTTACAGATAAATAAGGGGAGGGGGAATTTACGATGTAATAAAAATGCCAGCCTTCATATTAGAAAAGACCGGCATTTTAAGGGAGGAATGGCAATGACAACGATTAAATCATGATGCCTGCAATTAACGCTGATAGAAAACTAACGAGCGTTGAACCGTAAAGCAAACGTAAACCAAAACGTGCCACCATATTACCTTTTTCTTCGTTCACCCCTTTTACAGCACCAGCAATAATACCGATAGAGCTAAAGTTAGCGAATGACACAAGGAAGATAGAAACAATACCTACGGTGTGCGGTGTTAATTCACTTACTTGTTTTTGTAGTGACAGCATTGCTACAAATTCGTTAGCAACAAGCTTGGTTGCCATAATACTACCTGCTTGTAGGGCTTCATGAGCAGGGATACCCATGATCCATGCAAATGGATAGAAAGCGTAGCCAATAACATCTTGGAAGCTAATACCGAATGCAGCATCAAAGCCGGCATTAATCATTGAAATTAGCGCGATAAAACCAATCAGCATTGCCGCTACAATAACCGCGACTTTAAAACCAGTAAGAATATATTCTCCTAACATTTCAAAGAACGTCAGTTTCTCACCACTTTCAGCCGCCATCATCTCATCAATATTCATCTCTGCTTCGTGGTCATATGGGTTAATGATAGAGAGAATAATGAAGGTACTAAACATGTTTAGAAACAAGGCAGCCACGACGTATTTAGGATCGATTAGCTTCATGTAAGAACCGACAATAGACATCGATACGGTTGACATGGCTGTTGCCGCTAACGTGTACATGCGACGCTCAGACATTCTACCGAGAATATCTTTATAGGTGATGAAGTTTTCAGATTGACCGACCATTAAGGCACTAATAGCGTTAAAGGATTCAAGTTTACCCATGCCATTAACTTTTGATAATAAATATCCAAGGCCTTTTATGACATATGGCAAAACTTTGATGTGCTGAAGAATACCAATCAGTGCTGAAATGAATACGATTGGCATTAGAACACTTAAGAAGAAGTTAAAGCCATCATTGTTAGATAGGTTACCAAAGACGAAATTTGTCCCTTCTGCGGCAAAATTGAGTAATCCATTAAATCCATCAGCAAACTCTTTAACGATCCCTGTACCCATTGAGGAGTTAAGCAAGAAGTAGGCTAATCCCATTTCAATAAGCAGTAGCTGAATAATATATCTGTACTTGATGTTTTTACGGTTATTACTTGCAACAAGTGCTAGGGCTGCGATAACGATTAACCCTAAAACGAAATGTAGATAGACCATGTTTGGTTGCTCTCAGTGTGATTCTTATCAAGATATATACTTATGTTTAAATATTTCTTTCTCTCTAAAAGTGACTTAAGTCTCACTTTTTGGTCGCGTAATTTTCTGTCACTATTACGTGCTTAGATCAATGACGATTGCGGCAAACGATTGCAGTTCGAAAGAGCCCTGTCATTACTGGGTTGTCGTTATACGCTCATATAACTGTATCATCAACATGCCAAATGAGCATAACTGTGAACTGAATCTCACCTGTAATATGATTGAAAAATACTTTTTAGTGGTTTTGGAATATCGCAGTAGTCCAATCGGTAAAAACACGATGATTGAATAGGCAATTGTAGTCTCTGTGTATATCAAATGTTATTTTTTATTATGTTTAATAAATATGGAAAATAATATTTTAGATAAATAAATTTCAGAATTTTTTAAATATGATTCAATGCTGCACTTAATGTTCATTTGTCTTACAAAATGAAATATTATATTCGTGATAATTTAGTGGAATAGAAACGATGAAAAAATCCTCTAAAAATCGTAAGCTATGGTACTTCCATCGACACGATCAGCGTAATGAAACAAGATTGAATAAAAGCTTAAAGGCTAAGTAATGCATGTATGGCTAACTTACGTTGATCGTCTAAACGAAAGGCGGCTCAACGTAAGTAAGTATACTTACTCAAGAATGGTAGGGACATTAAACCGGTAAGGTGGAACAAAAGGTCGGACACCTTTCTGGCGGTATTTTTTTAAACGCATTAATTGTTTATAGACAATGTAATAACGATTTATATTTGTAACGTAGACAACAGGTTGTTTGCCTATATATCTCCTGGTAATAATTTCAACATTATTAAACCATATATCAGGGTTATAGCCTTTTTCCTTTGCATAACGTCGCATTTTTCTAATATTGCCAGGTCCTGCATTATAAGAGGCGAGTGTCATATACATTCTATTATCATAGGTTAGACTGCTATCATCTAAGTAATTATTTTGGATATAGCGCATATACTTTATACCCGCATGAACATTATTACTTGCTATATAAATGTTAGGAATATTTATATATCGATCTCTTGCTGTACTTGGTAGTACTTGCATGATGCCAACGGCACCTTTATTGGAGACTTTATGCTGATTAAGCCCTGATTCTTGGAAACCCTGAGCCATCATCATTAAATAATCAAAATCATATTCCGTAGAATATTTAAAAAACAGATCAGAAAGTTTTTCCATTTTATCCATATTACTATGGTTCAATAGGTTTGTTATCCAGCCTTGATTATTTAAATACTTGTTATAAATAACATTTCCTAATAATGACCCTGATTTTATTTGTTCAATATACCTATTAACTAATTTCATTAATTTAGGGCTATCTTTTCTCATTGCCCAGGCTATTTCAGCATTTTTCCTTAAAACGAAAGCAGAATTCATGCGTAATTTTGGTAATATCTTGTTCCATATTTTCATCTTATGATCATCTAAAACGGTCATATTCATCAACCCGAGATTAACCATTTCCAACAACTCATAATCTTGCAGTGTTTCTTCTAAAAAATGGATCTTCATTGGCGCTAGGCGTTGGAGTAATAGACGATTATTGACTTCAAGTAGGCTTTGATAGTAGCTCGAACTTTTTCTTACCCAGATATCTTGATCGCTGAGTTGCTCTATTTTTGTAATTTCAGGTGAATCAATATTATTAATAATAACTTCTGAAATATTGGTAAGTACAGGCTCACTAAAGGCGGCTTGCTTTTTGCGCTGTTCAGTAATGGTTAAATTAGCGACGGCAAGATCACCATATCCAGTAATTAAGAATTTGATGAGTTGATCTCGATGTACAGGGATCACTTGAATATTGAGTTTTGGATAAGTTTTATGAATATCTAACTCAAAGTGGTGAAGTAATTCAGCGATAATGCCTTTTGGAAGACCATCTTCAATATAGTAAAAACCTAAGTCAGCCGAAACTAATACTCTTAGCACCCTTTTTTTTTCAAGGACGCTAAGATCGCCAGTGTAAGTTGGGCCTGTGAGCGGGGACAGTGCTAAGCCTAAAGCTGTACTAGAAGTAAGGAATAAAGCCAGATATACCCATAAAGGTAATAACAGCCTTTTTAGTTGGTTGTTCATAGAAAACTAAAGCCTTTTGATTTAGCTTGATCCTGAATGGTTAAAATAATCGCATTTCCCAAATCATCCTTAGCCTTTGTGTTCTCATTTTTCGATTGTTTTATGAAGTGTTTTCGTTTTTGCTCTAACGTTGATATCTGTTGTTGCAGCTGTACTCTTTGTGCGATTTGTTGTTTAAGCTTTTCGGTGATTTGTTGGTCATTTAATCCATGATAGTGCTGTTGATCTTTTTTCGCGAACGCTACACCTTGTTCTAAATTTTGTTGGGCAAGCGAAATCAAATCCCAATCTTGTGTTTTATACTGCTTTCCTGCTTTGGCAATACTGCGCTCTGTGCTACTAGATTTAGAAAGGCTTGATGCATTCATATCTTGAGCGATTTGCTGGCTTTTCTTACTTGCCCCTTTTGTACCATAACCGATGTAAGTGTCATTAATTTTACGACCCAGTTGGATGATATCATCGTCGTAAGGGGTCTCAATATGAGGGGCTTTCTTCTTATGGTCGATATTCAAATATTTGCCATGACTCAGCAGTGCAGGTGTTGCCCACTGTAATTTACGTCCTTTTAAATGGGGGCCGCAATATAAGGTGTTGATGATGATATCTTTACTGACTGCTAGAGGAATAGCATGGCTAATCGGAATATCACCTTGTTGAAACTCTTCATTACCTGCAATGATGATTAAACGAAGATCGTCTTGATGGGGGCTCCACTGTAAACGGTTTGTTGCCTCTTGAATTACTTGTGGCGCATATTCTTTACTCCCTCCAATCTTTATTGCAAATAGTGCTTCTGAAAATTGGTCAAGATCTGAGGTGAGTGGTGAGAGTAAACGTAAATAACCATCATATTTTGATTGATGTTCAACACCATATTCAAACAATGCAACTTGTAAAGTAACAGGGCGATCATGTTTATTGGCTGTTGCGATGGCATTAATGATTGACCAGATCTGCTCTCTTGCCTGATTAATTAATCCCCCCATAGAGCCACTAGCATCGAGTAAGATCGCGAC
This sequence comes from Photobacterium sp. GB-56, assembly GCF_003026105.1. Lineage (GTDB taxonomy): Bacteria > Pseudomonadota > Gammaproteobacteria > Enterobacterales > Vibrionaceae > Photobacterium. The sequence goes on from NZ_PYNW01000002.1 coordinate 278,951, forward strand.
TTGAATTGTGGGGCCTGTACGAGTAAAAGGTATGGGCGTGTTATTATTATTTGTTTGTTCTGGTTGTAAAATCTCAGGCAATACGAGTGCTGGTGGCTTTTTATCACTGCTACTGTAGGTAGGAATAGAGACCACCAGAAGAAAACTGAGCATTAATAGTCGTATCAGCATAATATCTCGCATATCAATATATTAAGTGCTAAATGTCAGCGTACACTAAAAACTAATTCTCTAAGTATGGTTGGTAAGTGCTATTTGTGCCGAGTTTGAGGCAATATTTGTGGTTTCCAATAACAAGCTAATGGTAATAAAAACATGCTAAGTCATCACGCATTTTAAATTTAATAGGTTAGTGTCAGTGGCGGATATATTTAAAAAAAACATCTATCTGATGGTAGTGTTACTCGGTTTATCAGGTTGTAGTTCAGCGTCTACGTATTCAGTACGTAAGCCTTTAGACATTGATGTGCTGGCAAATTTGCCTGAAGTTTTAAATGAATCATCAGGTTTGGCGATTATTAATGGGCATGTATGGTCACATAATGACAGCGGCAGCCGAAATCAGATTTATCAACTGTCTTCTAATTTTCAAACAGTCACAAAAACGGTGACGGTTCAACGCAGTAAAAATTATGATTGGGAAGATTTAGCGCAGAGTAAACGCTATTTATACATTGGTGATACAGGAAATAACTCAACACGGCGTGATGGAGGTGTGATTTATAAAGTACCACTCACCTCGCTTGAAAAAGGCTCGTCAGTCACGCCTGTTTCAACTATTCGATACCGTTTTAAAGATTTTAAACCGGGTAAAACGTATCAACATAATTTCGATAGTGAAGCGATAACAGTTGTGGGTGATCAATTATGGCTATTTAGCAAAAACTGGCAAAATGAGCATACCAAGCTATACCGACTCAGTACGACTCAATCTAGCCAGACGGTCTCACCGGTTGGGGATTATTTAACAGAAGGACTCATTACGAGTGCTGATTATAACGCCAAGACCTCAACACTTGCGTTATTAGGCTATCGTAAAGACATCTTTTTAGGTTATTCCTTTATTTGGTTAGTCAAAGTGAAAAACAATCAATTGGATTGGTCAACGTCTAAATATAAGCGTTTAAGAATTTATTCACAGTGGGAAGCTGTGCATTGGTATAAGGATAATAAACTCTTAATTACCAGTGAGAAGAACCCATTAACTAAAGCAATGATAGCAACGGTAGATGTGTCATCTTTGATCAATGCAAGTGAATAACCCTGCAACATCTGCTAGTATCTGCCAAAACTTAGCTGTGATCCCCATGAAGGGGCAGCCTACTAAACTGGAAAAACTGTGACTAATAACGATATTTTACGCCGTGTACGCTACATCTTTGATTTAAATGATAGCCAACTAATTGAAATCTTTGCACAAGCAGATGCAACTGTAACTCGTGAGCAAGTATGTAACTGGTTAAAGCCAGAAGACAATGACGATTACAAAAGCTGTTCAGATGAAGAATTTGCAACGTTTCTTAACGGCTTTATCAATCAAAAGCGTGGCAAGAAAGAAGGTCCACAACCAGTACCAGAGCAAAAGCTAACGAATAATATTATTTTCCGTAAGCTGCAAATTGCCTTAAATCTAAAAGCAGATGATGTATTAGATTTGTTTAAGCTGGTGGATTTCCGTTTAAGTAAGCATGAATTAAGTGCGTTTTTCCGTAAGCTTGATCATAAACACTACCGTGAGTGTAAAGATCAGGTGCTACGTAACTTTTTACAAGCATTACAGATCAACCTTCGTGGTGATGAATCTGCGACGGTTGAAGCCGAATAATCGTGTTGTTTTTATAGATATAACACAATAAATCGAAAGTGATAAAAAGCAGCGTTGGCTGCTTTTTTTTACATCTGTAATATCAGGTTGCATGTGATTTTTATTAGAAAGAGTAAAATTAATAGAAATTAAATTTAAGGAAAACGGCCAATGGCGCATTCACATGAACACCATGTTTCAAATTACAACTCCGCCTTTGCAATAGGGATTGTACTAAACCTTCTTTATGTCATTGTAGAAGCGACTTATGGTTTTATTACTGATTCTTTAGCATTACTAGCCGATGCAGGGCATAACCTTAGCGATGTTGTTACTTTGGTCTTGGCATGGGGAGCTTTTGCATTAGCAAAAAAAGCGGCAACTGAGCAGCGAACCTATGGGTTCCGTAAAGTGACAATATTAGCTTCATTAACAAGTGCGTTATTATTATTGTTTGCGCTTGGAGCAATTGCATGGGAAGCGGTTCTACGATTTTCTGACCCCCGTCCAGTGGCTGGTACCACGGTGATGGTGGTGGCTTTTATTGGTGTGATCATCAATGCTGCGACAGCGATGTTATTTGCCAAAGGACAAAAGCATGATTTAAATATGAAAGGGGCTTTCCTTCATATGGCGGGTGATGCCGCAGTCTCTCTTGGTGTGATTATTACCGCTTTGATTATAAATATTACTGGGTGGGATTGGTTAGATCCTGCGATGAGCTTAGCGATTGTCGTGATAATTTTAATCGGTACGTGGAGCTTACTAAAAGACTCAATCAATTATTCATTAGATGCGGTGCCGAACAACGTTGATATATCAGCATTAAAAACCTATTTAGCAGAGTTGCCGCATGTTAATACTTTCCATGATTTACATGTTTGGCCGATGAGTACTACTGAAAATGCCATGACAGTTCACCTTGTTGTTGATGAGTATGTTGAGGGGCAAGGTTTACCTGATGAAATTAAACATTATGTTCATGATCACTTTGAAATTGAACATGTGACAGTACAAATTGAGGCATCATCTTACGCATGTGATAGTAAGCATCAACATTGCGGTATACAGCAGTAGTTTATTAGATTAAAGATTTAAACGTTTTTTAGTTAAAGCATTTTAGGCAGCTCTACTTCAATAAGCACTTTTTATTATTAGCTTGTGACCAATAAATTCTAGCACTACGATCTCTGACAATTTTATAGCAATGTCTATCGATTTCTTTGTAAATAAATTGAATGTTCGGGCTTGAAATAAGTAGGCCATCAGTGCCGTATTTATTATGGAAATCAATTGAGTAATCGAGGTGATGTAATGAAGGTGCAGCATGTAAGGCGGATGAGAAAAATAAGCTGATAACGAAAATCTTCATCATAACCAGTCCTTGTTTTTATGGTAATAAAAAGAGCCGCTTAATAAGTTATAGCAGATATATTCATGTGTTGTTTATATTTAGAAAAAGAGTGGCCGCAATAATTATTAATTTAATTAACGAGTTAACGGCATAACCATTTTTTATTGGTGCGGCTATTTCTCACGATGATGATGACGTTGAAATATTAATGACACGGACAGACAATGCATTTTATAAGAGTAAGAAAAAGGCCGAATTTGTTTATCTATCTCGCTTTAAACAGACATAAAGATAGTTATGAACTGACGGATAGGATTAAATTTACTTAAATTAAGCTAACGTTTATTCACCATAGTGATTTTTCTTGATAACCTGTGCTTATTGTAAGTCGTCCATCTTGTTTGGACACTATATTACTGAGAAGGTAATCTCGTTGGAACATTTTGTTTGGGATGTAAACCCCGTTATGGTGTCAATCTTCGGCTTGAAGATTCATTGGTATGGTGTGTTATTTGCGTTAGCAATTACTGCTGGTTTCCAAGTTATGAAGTCAGTGTATGAACGTGAAGATAAGCCGGTAGAAAGTTTAGATTCATTATTAATGTACGCCGTCGTTGGTATTATTGTTGGCGCGCGTTTATTTCATGTAGTGTTCTACGATCCAGACTATTACTGGGCGAACCCTGGCCAGATTATTGCGGTATGGAACGGTGGGTTAGCGAGTCACGGTGGTGGTTTAGGTGTTATTCTAGCCGTCTACTTCTATACTAAGCGCTACAAAATTAACTTCATGTGGTTACTTGATCGTTTAGCCATCGCAACAGCATTGTTCGGCTTCTTTGTTCGTACGGGTAATTTCTTTAATTCAGAGATTCTAGGTACACCGAGTAATCTTCCATGGGCAGTTATTTTTGAGCGTGTTGATATGATCCCGCGTCACCCTGTCATGTTGTACGAAGGGTTTTCTTATTTAGCCATCTTTGTTTTATTGTTTGCGCTTTACCGTAAAACAGATATTGGAAAGTATAAGGGGCTACTACTAGGCTGGTTCTTAGTATTAGTGATGACAGTACGTTTCTTATTAGAATTTATTAAAGTCCATCAGGCTGATTATTCTACAGATTTGGTGCTTAATACAGGTCAACTGTTAAGTATTCCATTTATTATTGCTGGTATTATCTTGGTGATTCGAGGTCAAAAAGCACGTCGATTAGCGCGAGAATCACAAGGTTAAAAACTATAGTTTGTATAGATATTAAAAAGCCGATCTCATGATCGGCTTTTTTTTGCTGGTAATTGATAATGCAACACTAAAGTAATTAGTGGAACGGATACCAAAATAAGCTGGTGGATTCAACGCGGTGGAAAATACCAAAACCAAGTATTGCTACAATAATGACTAAAGCAATGAAATCATTTTTAGTCATTGGTTTTAAACTGTACCAAGTACGCTTTTTATTGCGACCAAACCCCCGTAAAGTCATTGCATTGGAAATGACATCTGCACGATCTAGGCTTGAAAAAATTAATGGGCCAAGAATCTTTGCTACATTACGGATACGTATCATCACGGGTGCATTTTTTGATATATCCACACCACGTGCTTGTTGAGCATGCATAATGTTGGTGAAGTCTTTCATCACTTCTGGTAGATAACGTAAAGTTAAGCTCACAGCATAAGCAACACGATAAGGTACACCTAGTTTATTTAAACTAGCGGAAAATTCTGTTGGATGAGTGGTGAACACAAACACCAATGCGATCGGGAACATGCTGAAATATTTTAGTGTCACTGTTAACAAGTAAAACAATGTTTCAAGCGTAATATCGTAATGACCAAAGAGATGGATCAGAACGGTTTTACTGTGCATATAATCGGTGCCTTGCTGCGGCGCAATCAAGAACATAAATAATGCGTTCATCAGTAAAACGACAGCTGTACCCATAAGTAACGGTTTATAAACCTTAAAAGGTATTTTGGTTTCTTTAAGTAAGAACAGACCTAAAATAATCAATCCACAAATAACACGTAGATCGAACGTCAATAATACCATGGTAACCCAAGCCATAAAGAGAATGAGTTTAGTAATACCGTTTAGCGAGTGTAGCCATGAATGGGTATTAATATAACTAATACCAAATTTGAATTTATTGGTTTTCATGATTATTTCGTTTTTGCTTCGTGCTCAATAAAACAACGGATGAAGTTGTCGATACGTGTAATGCCCATAGCCTCAGCTAAAGTGTAAAGGCTTGTCACTGTTAAGTTAGCTTTATCAAGTAGGGTTGGCTGGCTAAATATACGGTAGACACTGTCATCTGCTAGCAATTGGCTGTCAGCAATAACAATGGCGCGCTGTGTGTATTCCAGTACTAAATGCATATCATGCGAGATAATAATGATGGTAATACCAAGCTTTTCATTAAGCTCTTTAATGAATGCCATCATTGCGGTGTAGTGGTGGTAGTCTTGTCCTGCTGTTGGCTCGTCAAGGATCAACAGTTCAGGCTCTAACACAAGCATAGTCGCAATAGTTACACGTTTCTTTTGGCCAAAACTCAGTGCATCAATCGGCCATTCACGGTAACGACCTAAGCCACAGAGCTCAAGCATGTGATTAACTTTGTCTTTTACTGTATTTTCGTCAACACCACGGTTACGAAGCCCAGATGCGACTTCATCGAAAATCATGTGGTGTGAAATCATATGATTGGGGTTTTGTAATACCACGCCAATTTTATGGCTGCGTTCAAAGATAGAACAACTGGCGAGATCATTACCGTTTAACGAAATAGTACCGCTATCTTGCTCCAATACTCCCATGATTAAACGGGTGATGGTTGACTTGCCCGAACCATTTTTTCCCATAATAGAGACAAATTCACCTTTATGGACATTAAAGCTAACATTATTAAGGGTGTTTTTTACGCCATCATAGGAGTAAGACAAGTTTTTCACGCTCAATAATACTTCGCTAAGCTCAGGCTTTTGTACTGGCGCCACCTGATGAAACCATTGCTCTAGTTGTGGCTTAAATTTATCTAGCGAAAGGGTAGAGAAATAAGCGGGGTGATCGTCTTTTGAAAGTGTACACCCCGCCGCTTTAATAGCAGAAATATACAAAGGTTCACGAATACCGTGCTGCTCAAGCACCGTACTTGCTAATAATTCGTCAGGCGTCATATCTGCGACAATTTCACCACGATTCATCATAATGATGCGATCAACAGGACGATGGAGAACATCTTCTAAACGGTGTTCAATGATAATCACTGTTTTGCCTGTATCTTTATGCAGGTTATCAATGATTTCTATTGCTGCTTTGCCTGTTTTAGGGTCAAGACTTGCTAAAGGTTCATCAAATAACAGGATATCAACATCATCAACCATAACGCCAGCAAGTGACACTCGTTGTTTTTGACCACCACTTAAATCAAATGGTGAGTGATCAATGATTGCGTTCAAATCAATCATGTCAGCCGTTGCTTGAACAATATCGTGCATCTTTTTTTGTGGGATCATTTGATTTTCAAGCGCAAAAGCAATGTCTTCGCCGACACTTAACCCTACAAACTGACCATCAGTATCTTGCAATACTGTACCAACCATACTTGTACAGTAGTCGAGGCCCATTTTTTGAGTATCTTGCTGATTAATAGTGAGTGTACCTGAACAATCACCTTTGATTGCATATGGAATGAGACCATTAAGACATTGTCCCAATGTTGATTTACCACTACCACTAGGGCCAACAATCACGACTTTCTCACCAGCGTTAATGGTGAGATTGATATTTTTTAATGTTGGCTTTTCAAGTGCCCAATATTTAAATGAAAAATCAGTAAATTGAATAGCCATGCTTAATATGCCTCTTTGAGGTTGTAGCTTTGCTGTTTACGTTTAGCAACAGATGTCAAAATAAAGTGTCCGACAACGGCAATTAACGTTGTGTTACCTGCCGCAATAATGACAAGTTGCGCTAAGACTTTGGCAAAAGGTTCGGCATAGAGAATAGAGTCTAAAAAGGCAGAGCAGCCATAACCAATCACATTACCTAAGAATGCGAGTACTACAAATAGAGTGAAATCAAGTTTAGAAAAAAGGCCTTTTTCCAAGCGTTCGCGGGTGAGTTTAGGATATAAGCCAATGATCATACCAACGATTCCAGAGCCTAAAACCCAAGTGAACCAAACTCCCCATCCGGCAAACAGATCTGTTACCCAGTGGCCGATAAAACCAACAAGAAAGCCAACTAATGGGCCAAATAGAACAGCGAATAGTGCCAGTACAGCCATAGCTGGCTTTAAAGTTGTGTTTGCAAAAACAGGAATACCAAACATAGGTAACCCCCCAATGCCGTAAAGTGCAGCACCGATAGCAATCAGAACAACAGTTTTGGCTGAAAGACTCATAACTAAACCTTGTAAACTCTTGATAATTATTCAACGAATATTGAACAACACATATAAAAACTGGATTCGCGTATGCTTTATGGTTAAGTAAATGTCACCGGTTCAGCAGCCATGCCAAAGTTGGTGATAATCAATAGCAAGTTATGCTAAATGTTGTCACTCAACGCGAATAATCCATTATAAAACAAGAGCGGTGTCGGCCTAATTTCTGAGTTCGAGATATCGAAAAAAGAGTAGAACCAAAAGCGGCGCACATAATACTCTATTAAGTAAGCGATGGGAATGCTTTACATCTAGACGTCTAAAGAATGAACGACTTTATTTAAATAAATATTCAAAACTAAAATTTAGTCAGTATTTGCTGTTATTTTATTCAATGTTTCAATACGTTATAGAGTAGATAAAACGCGATTTTTACAATGTGTTCGTTGTTTGTATAGGTTATGGATCTTGATGTAAAAACTGGAGTCATAGAGATTTAAGAGGTTGATGTACATTCGTTATTGGTGTTTTTTTGCGCTTATTTTTCTATTCGAGTTAAAAAAAATCACATAATCAATTACACTCAATGGAGTGGAGAGAGCAAAAGTCATTTCGAAATTAGCATTAGTTCTAAATTTTATAAATCATAAATGATGTAACAAACTGTTATTTGATTGATAATTATAACTAATTGGAAATATTATATTTTCCGCTTTATTTTTTTTTCCAAATAGGAAATAATCAATGTGCACACTTTATTTTGAAGCGTGTAATAAAACAACTTATTGTCAAGCTTTAACTTAATACTAAACTTTGCTCTGATACACAGAATCAGCAATTGGCGAAGTGTTAAGTTAAGGTAGAATTATGTAGTAGCTATCCTGCCATTCTGGCTGGGTGCAGAGCCAAATCATTGGAGATACAGCTTGATTAATGTATTCCTTGTAGATGATCACGAACTGGTTCGCACAGGGATTAGACGTCTTCTTGAAGATGTCCGTGGTATTAAAGTGGTAGGAGAAGCCATCAGTGGTGAGGAAGCCGTAAAATGGTGCCGTAGCAATCATGCCGACATTATTCTTATGGATATGAATATGCCTGGTATTGGTGGACTTGAAGCAACCCGTAAGATTTTACGATTCAATCCCGATGTAAAAATTATTGTTTTAACAATTCATACCGAAAACCCATTTCCAACAAAAGTCATGCAAGCCGGTGCTGCGGGCTACTTAACGAAGGGAGCGGGACCTGATGAAATGGTTAATGCGATAAGAATGGTAAATAGTGGCCAGCGTTACATTTCACCTGAAATTGCGCAGCAGATGGCGTTAAGCCAATTTGCTTCAAATTCTGAGAATCCTTTTAAAGAGCTTTCTGAGCGCGAACTTCAGATAATGATGATGATAACGAAAGGACAAAAGGTAACAGATATTTCGGAGCAATTAAATTTGAGTCCGAAAACCGTTAATAGCTATCGCTATCGTTTGTTTAACAAACTGGATATTAGTGGTGATGTTGAATTAACGCATCTTGCCATTCGACATGGAATGCTTGATACAGAGACGTTATAGTGTCAGATGTTCCAAACGAAAAAAGTTTTGATCCTCAAGCTTTTCTGAAAACAGTAACACACCAGCCAGGCGTCTATCGTATGTATGACGCTACTGGTGTGGTTATTTATGTCGGTAAAGCAAAAGATTTAAAAAAACGTCTCTCTAGTTATTTTCGAACTAATGTTGCGGGTGAAAAAACACGTGCTTTAGTTAAAAATATCTGCAATGTGGATGTGACGGTAACCCATACTGAAACTGAAGCACTTATCCTTGAACATAACTATATCAAGCAGTATTTACCTAAATATAATGTATTACTGCGTGATGATAAGTCTTATCCTTATATTCTTCTAAGTGCAAGCAAGCATCCGCGCTTGTCGATTCACCGTGGTGTTAAGCGTCGCAAAGGTGAATACTTTGGCCCATATCCTGATGCAGGTGCAGTACGCGAAAGCTTGCATCTTATGCAAAGAATCTTTCCGGTTCGTCAGTGTGAAGACTCAGTATATGCTAATCGAAGTCGTCCATGTTTGATGTATCAAATTGGGCGTTGCTCTGGGCCATGTGTCGAAGGGTTGATCAGCGATGATGACTATCAACAGCAAGTGCAATTGGTACGATTATTTTTACAGGGTAAAGATCGCCAAGTGATTAGCATTATGGTTGAGAAAATGGAGCAAGCAAGCCAAGCGTTAGAGTTTGAGCAAGCGGCACGATATCGCGATCAAATCCAAGCACTAAGGCGTATTCAAGAGCAGCAGTTTGTAAGCCAAGACAATGAAGATGATATTGATGTCATTGGTATTGCGCACAGTAATGGGCTTGCATGTATCCATGGTTTATATATTCGTCAAGGTAAGATCTTAGGTAGTCGCAGTTATTTTCCTAAAGTGCCAATTGATGCAACGTTAACAGAAATTCTCTCAGGGTTTGTTACTCAATACTATTTCAACCAAGTTGAAGGTCGAGTGATCCCGAGTGTCATTTTATTAAGTGAAACACTGGGAGAAGAAGGTGAAACTATTGCTAAAGCGTTAACGGAAATGGCTGGGCGTACTATCATTTTTAAATACAATCCACGAGGAACTCGTGCTCAGTATTTAAAATTGGCAAAGACGAATGCAGAAACCGCACTGACAAGCAAAATTAATCACCGTTTAACGATACAAGAGCGTTTCTTTGCTCTGCAACAAGCTTTAAACTTAAAGCCGATTTCACGTATGGAATGTTTTGATATTAGCCATACTATGGGTGAAAAAACGGTTGCCTCATGTGTTGTATTCAATCAGGAAGGGCCATTAAAGCAAGAGTATCGTCGTTATAATATAACGGGTATTACGGGTGGTGATGATTACGCAGCAATGGCACAAGTTTTGGAGCGTCGTTACAGCAAAAATATGGAATTAGATAAAATTCCAGACATAATTTTCATAGATGGCGGTAGAGGTCAGTTATCAACAGCGTATGATGTAGTGAAGCCGTATATTGCTGATTGGCCAAAACGACCTTTGTTTGTCGGTGTGGCAAAAGGTACGACACGTAAGCCTGGTTTAGAAACGCTCATCTTTGTTACAGGCGAAGAGTTTTCTATGCCAAGTGATTCACCAGCGTTGCATTTGATCCAGCATATTCGTGATGAAAGCCATAACCATGCTATTAGTGGTCACCGCGCCCAACGTGCAAAAGTTCGTAAGCGTAGTAGCCTTGAAGATGTAGAAGGTATTGGGCCTAAACGACGTCAAGCGTTGCTCAAATATATGGGTGGTATGCAAGAACTGAAGAAAGCAAGTAAAGAAGAAATTGCTAAAGTACCTGGTATTAGTCCAGCTTTAGCAGAAAAAATAGTCGATGCATTGCAACATAATTAGTTCGCTGCACTTTTTTGGTTTAATTTACTGATAAATTCGCACCTAAGCAGACTTTGGAGTAGGCTAGGGAAGTAGATTGAACTCTGATTTTGAACATAAGAATAATATTATGCGTTTATCAATACCTAACATCTTAAGTTTCGTTCGGCTCATGCTTATCCCATTTTTTGTTATTGCCTTTTATGTGCCGTACGAGTGGTCTGCTTTTGCAACAGCGTTAATTTTTTGGGTTGCGGGTGTCACCGATTGGTTCGATGGCTACCTTGCTCGTAAATTAAATCAAACAACTCGGTTTGGTGCTTTTATTGATCCTGTTGCTGATAAACTCATGGTAGCAACGGCCTTAGTACTCGTGGTTGAGCATTATCATTCAGTATGGGTTACGATCCCTGCTGTCACTATGATTGGTCGTGAGATTATTATTTCAGCATTACGCGAATGGATGGCAGAAATTGGTAAACGTGCAAGTGTTGCCGTTTCTTGGGTAGGGAAAGTGAAGACTGCCTCTCAGATGTTTGCTCTATTATTGTTGTTATGGCATCCGCATGAATACGTTGTATGGTTAGGTTATGTATCTTTGTATGTTGCAATGGTATTAACGTACTGGTCAATGGTGCAATATTTAAAAGCAGCCAAAGGTGATTTGCTTAACGCAGAAAATCACTAGTAAGTCCTATTTTTGAAAAAGGCCTGATTAATCAGGCCTTTTTTATATCTCGAGTATTTGTTAATACACCCTCTCTTAGTTATATTGAGTGAAAATCAAACGATTAAGGATGAGGGAGCAGCGCAGTGGAATATGCTCAAGAATACTCAAAGAAAGAAAAAGCGGTTCGGATTTTGGCTGGAGTATTCGTTGGGAGCGTCATTTACTTTCTTCATACAATCTGGCTGATACCTATTATTAACGATGTTCTATCTCGTCCACATTGCTTTGAATGGTTGGGGTTTAATCTCGCTGATTATTTTTGGTATTTAGTGATGGTTGGTGTGCCACTATTTGCTTTTACGATGAGTTGGATATTGATACCGCGAGCTATCGCTGGAATTCGTGAAGGGCGCTTTCCACCTAAAGCCGTAAAAGTCTATCGACCAACGAAAGTAAAAACAGGATTTTTGGCTGGGTTAGTATCAGCTATGCACTTATCAATTCCCTTCGTACTTTTATTACTTGCTGCTTGGGGGTATCTACAAGCTCCTCATTTTCCTACTTTTGATAAGCAAGCGTTAGATCCTAACCTGTGTATAAAAGATAATGCTCATTAATGTTCAACATGCAGATTTATCACTCTTTCTTGTTGAAATTATATAATCTGCATGTTGATTTCTTGTCTTAATGGCAAGCTAATCTTCATCGTTACTATTAATAATGGTGACAGGACCATAATAATGATGGTGGTGGTGAGTGGTATAATGGTGGTGATGTGTACCTTTATGTGCAGCTCCTGTTCCACCGTGAATATGATGTCCATGAGAGGGTTCATGGCCGCGATATTCTTCATGATCTTTATTATGTTTATGCTCTACATCATCATCGTAACGGTGTTCCATTTTTTCATGCGTTGAACTTTTAGTTTTTTGAGTAGCCATAAATGCCTCTGTTATCAGTAGATTTCGTTTATTAGTCTAGTTCATAACTTTAAAAACGTCGGTACATTTGCTGCTTATATAAGTGTTAAATATTTTTCATATGCTCATAGCATCTCGGCGTTTAATGTCTTTGTGACCATCTTCTGACACACCGTTTTTCCAATAACTGCTAATGTAAATGAACTCTCTTTCAACGTTTTTTTCATTGCGAAAATATTGTCGTAGTTCACGCATGGTATCGAATTCACAGGCTGACCAAACAGAAACCTTGCCATCTTTCCAAGGTAATGATGTGGCAGTATCTGCTAGCGATTCAGAGGCTGTTATCCAGATCACTTTAATATATTCAGGCTTAGATAATTCCTGTATATCCTCTTTATCAATAACTTGAATAACGGCGTATCCCTTCGCATCTATTGGCAGCCTTTGTATTTTTGTCGTTAATGATGGTAGCGCGGTCATATCGGCAACCATAAAAAACCAATCTGCATCATGATTGAGGTCTTTAATTTCCCCCGGGCCTAATAGACTAATTTTATCGCCTAATGATGCTTGCTTCGCCCATTTAGCGGCATAGCTGTGATCGCCTTGATCTGTATTATGACGAACAAAATCGACTTCAATACTATTTTCTTCTGGAATATATTTTCTAATCGTATAGGTACGCATCACTGGTCGTTGCCCTTTCGGCACAAGACTAATATCAGTACTGCCATTTTCAGCAAAAAGTAATTTTATATAGTTTCCTGCACTATTCTTAGAAAATGCAGATAAGCACTCTCCTTGTAAAGTGATTCGTTGCATATTGGTTGTGATGGTTTCGCTGTTTATTACTGTTACTTCGTTATTCATGAGCCACCAATTGAGAATGGTTTTTATTTATATTAACAAGGCGCTGTGCAATAAGATATCTTATTTACTATTTTTTTACGCATATGGTTAACAGTAATTATTTGGACGAATATCTATATTTATTCCCTGTAAGTGACAGATATAATGGATAAAAACGTTGTTCGATATCGGGTGGTTTATGTTTAAAAATAAAACAGTGTTAGTACTAGCAGGCGCACAAGGAATTGGTAAGGCATGTAGTAAGTTATTGGCCTCTCAAGGCGCCAATGTCTATGTTGCTGATTGGAATATTGATGAGGCAACAGCGACGGCTAATGAAATTACCAAAAATAACGGTAAAGCAACGGGGATGTTTTTTAATGCGTTCGATAATGATTCTTACGCGCCGTTGATTGATTCTATTCTTGAAAAAGAAGGAAAGATTGATGTGCTGGTTAACAACTTTGGCGGTGTAGATTTACGTAAAGATCGTGACTTAGCCCATACTGAAGTGGTTGATTGGGAACAGAATATGCTTGCTAATATAAATAGCGTATTTATTCCATCAAAAGCAGTTATTCCAACGATGGTTAAACATGGTGGTGGGAGCATTGTAAACATCTCATCACTGTCTTCTTTAAGTGCTGAAATGTCGAGCATCTCTTACGGCACGGCAAAAAATGCCATTAACCATATGACACGTCAAATCGCGATTCAATACGCGAGTTTTGGTATTCGTTGTAATGCAGTACTACCAGGAATGATTGCGACAGATGCTGTGAAAAATAATTTAAACCAAGAGTTTATTGATAATTTCTTAGCGACGCAGCCAATTAAACGTATGGGGGAGCCTGAAGATATTGCTAATGCGGTGAGTTTCTTAGCAAGTGATCTGGCAGGTTTTATTACAGGTGTTTGTTTGCCGGTTACAGGTGGTATGAATATCGCGCCAGCACGCTATTACTTTGATGCAGATAAAGTGAGCTTCTGAGTTTTACTTATTAGTTCATCACGTTAATTTTCTATACTGATCAAACGGCTCAATGTGCAGCCGTTTTTTTATAACTATTCGTGTATAACTAGAAAAGGGTAGTGATCAACAAATTAAGGAGTGATGATGATCCCGATTGATTCTTCGATTGTAGCGGGCGTTGCCTTATCAGGAATTGATGGCGTGATGAAGATGCTACTCATGAAGCGTGTTAAAGGTGGATATTGGTGTCATGTTGGCGGTTCTATCGAAGGTGATGAAACGGGTTGGCAAGCCATTGTCCGTGAGTTTAAAGAGGAGACCCAAATTGAAGTGGTAGATCTTTATAACGCCCAATATCTGCAACAGTTTTTTGAAGCCAACGTTAATGTGCTGCAAATTATTCCTGTTTTTGTGGTGATGTGCCCTCCAAATCAAGCCGTAACACTTAATCACGAACATACAGATTATCAATGGTGCACACTAGAAGAAGCAAAAGCACTAACGCCATTTCCCAATCAGCACCGTGTTTTTGATCATGTATGGGCCTATTTTGTTGATAAGCCGATTGAATCTCTTTTTAAAGTAGATATTAAGCAGTACATTCCAGATTATTGAGGAAATTGAAAATATGGGAAAAGTGATATTAAAAGGATTTATTGTCGTTCCTGAAGAAGAACTTAATCTTGTTAGCAAAGCACTTGAGAAGCACGTCGAATTAACAAAGCAAGAGCCCGGCTGTCTAGTGTTTAATGTTTATCAACGTTCACATTCTCCTTGTTATTTTGATGTTTATGAAGAGTTTTCTAGTAATACTGCGTTCGAACATCACCAAAGGCGAGTCAAAGTATCTGAATGGGGGAGAGTCACTTCAAATGTTGAACGCCATTATGAGGTGTGGCAAACCGAGAACGAATAGAAAAGGATAATTCAATGGAGTTTTTGCTTCCCTATAAAATGACAATTTGGGTTATTGGCTCTTTGGGATTGTTGTTACTATTGCAATTAATCGTATTAGATATTGCTATTCTTAGTCAAAAGCATATCCCTGGTTTTACTATTGAAGCTAACCATGAACACTTTTTATTTCGTGCTAATAGAGCATTAGCTAATAGTAATGAAAGCCTTGGGATCTTTATTGTATTCGTTCTGTTTGCATTATTTTCTCAGCCCATTGCTCACTGGATTAATGGCTTCGCTGTGGTTTATTTATTCGGACGAATAGGGCATATGTTGTGTTATTACTTTAATTTAAAAGTATTACGCAGTATCTTTTTCGCGGTGAGTTTACTGGGGCTTATTGGACTATTTGTTACTGCAGTTATGGCTTGGCTGTAAATTGAGTTATTTTGCTTGTAAAAATGATCGTCACAAACGTATTAAAAAAGGCACTAGTAATAAACTTTAGTGCCTTTTATTTGATTGCGTTAGCTTACCTTACGGTTTACTTGATATTGATAAACTTTTGGATAGCTTTGTGTTTCTATCTCTTGTTTTGCTTTAAACCAATTTAAGCGATGAGTGAGGGTCGTAACACTACCTATCACAATAAGAGCTGGGCTTTCAGCCTCTTTGGCTAATATCTCTAAGTGTGCTAAATCACCAGTATGTACTTGTTGTTGTGAACTGGTACCACGTTCAATAATAGCAATAGGTGTTGCCAGCGACATGCCATACGCACTGAGTTTATGGCGAATAACATGGCTCTGGTTTAACCCCATATAAAAGACTAAAGTGTGGTTAGCGCGAGCCAGTGATGACCAGTCAATTTGATCTTTCCCTTCTTTTAAATGGCCGGTGATAAATTGAACGCTTTGTGCATGATCGCGATGGGTTAATGGAATACCAGAATAAGCGGCGCAACCTGATGCGGCCGTAATACCAGGTACCACTTCAAAGGGAATATTAAATGGCAATAAGGCTTCTAGTTCTTCGCCACCTCGGCCAAAAATAAACGGGTCACCGCCTTTAAGTCTAACCACTAATTTTCCGCTGAGTGCCTGCGTTACCAGAATTTGGTTTATGTCACCTTGTGGTACACAGTGATTACCCGCTTCTTTTCCCACAAAAAGGCGTTCGCAATGTTGAGGGAATAGTTCAACAATGTCGTTAGACACAAGACGATCATAGACAATGACATCAGCCTGTTGAATACAACGTAATGCTTTTACTGTTAACAAATCAGGATCACCAGGACCTGCACCTACAAGTATTACTTTACCGATAGCAGCAGGTTCTTCTTCTGAGGTTGGCAGTGAAAACACAGTTTCATTCGTTGTCATTCTATTAGCTCCAGGCTGATTTTTATTTTAGGTTGTCAATTAAGCGGCTTGCTGTTGCGGTTCTGTTTTCTGCGTAGAGCCTAAATATGGGCGTTGGTTACGCGGTGTGGCGAACCAGTAGCCTAAGCCCATAAATACAACACCTGAAATTGTATTACCTAACGTTACCCAGAATAAGTTATGGCCAATTCCAGCTAGGGTGAATGCTTCTTTGTGTTGACCAAACCATGAAAGAGCAAAGATAGTCATGTTAGCAATAGAGTGCTCATAACCTGATGCTATGAAGGCAAGTAAGCACCACCAAATAGCAATAAATTTAGCCGAGCCTTCAACACGTTGGCACATCCAAATCGCTAAACAAACGAGCCAGTTACATAAAATACCTTTAAATAAAAGCACCGATGCTGAAGCGTCTGTTTTTGCAAGTGCGACGTTATTTAATAAGCTATTTGTATCAGGTAATAGTTTTCCGCCACCTGCGTAGAAAAACAGTAATGCGACGCCAACAGAGCCCAGTAAGTTTCCCATCCATGTTTGTGGTAAAACGCGAAGTGTATCAGCGACAGTGATTTGGCCTGTTTTAACACCAAAAGTTAAAAACATAGTGTGTCCGGTAAATAACTCAGAGCCCGCAATAATTACGAGGGTAAGAGCAATACCAAAGGTCGCTCCCATAACAAGTGGGCGAATAGAGGGATCAACCATATTGCCTAAAGTGAAAATAAGAATAATGCCAAGACCAACATAAGCACCAGCCATAGCTGAGCTTAACCAAAAACCAAATTTTTCTTTATTTGCAAATTCAACAATACGTGCGGCATTGGCTGAGCATTTTTTAATTGTGTCTGCGTACATAGTTTTGTCCCTGTATAAAATTAAACTCTTTGGCATAAATAAGTTCGGTACTGGGCTTGTTACTTATGCCAAAAAGTGGGAAGTAGCACTGAGGCTAGTTCCCATTCTTATCGTTACAGTTGGACTAACACATTGCCGTCTTTGACTGTGACTTTGTAGCTTTCAATGTTCATTGCAGAATTTTCTAAGCAACGACCGTCAAGCAGTGAAAAGCGTTGTTTTTTTAATGGGCTAGCGACCCATAATTCATCTTGGTGCTGGCAAATAAGCCCGCGAGATAACACATTGGACTTTGAAAACGGATCCATATTATTTATCGCAAACAGTTGTTCGCTATGATCGGGACGAAAGATGGCAACTTGCTTGTCTTCAATAAGGGCGCACACGCCAGTACCAGGGATTAAATCGTCTAATTGGCATGCAGTGATCCAAGAACTCATACATTCTCCTCCAATGAAATGGTGTAAGTGTTGGCTTTTTCTTCGTTAGATGCAGGACGATGTTGGTCACGGCTAGGTACAAACACGACATTATCATCACGCTTATCGCTGTTAATAAAGTGACTAAAGCGTTTTAGTTGCTGTTCGTTATCTAACGTATTTGACCATTCACAATGGTAAGAGCTAATCAGCTTTTCAATATCAGCTTCAAGTTGATCGTTAATACCCAGTTTGTCGTTAATGATCACTTCACGAAGGTATTCAACACCACCATCAAGGTTTTCTAACCATGTTGATGTTCGCTGAAGTTTGTCAGCTGTACGTACGTAGAACATGAGGTAGCGGTCAACATATTTGATTAAGGTGTCGTGGTCGAGATCGGCTGCCAGCAAATCACCATGGCGTGGTTTCATACCACCGTTACCACCAACATACATATTCCAACCAGCATCAGTTGCAATAAGACCTAAGTCTTTGCCCTGTGCTTCTGCACATTCACGAGTACAACCTGATACACCAAACTTCATTTTGTGAGGGGTACGAATACCTTTGTAGCGGTTTTCTAATTCAACACCTAAGCCGACACTGTCTTGCACACCAAAACGGCACCATGTGCTTCCGACACAGGTTTTGGCCATACGTAGCGCTTTGGCATAGGCTTGGCCTGTTTCAAATCCTGCTTCAATTAAACGTTGCCAAATGGCAGGTAAATCATCTTTCTGTGCGCCAAATAAACCGATACGTTGTGCGCCTGTGATTTTGGTATATAAATTATAATCATTAGCGACTTGTGCGACGGCGAGCAATCCTGCTGGTGTTACTTCACCGCCAGCCATACGAGGGATCACTGAATAAGTGCCATCTTTTTGCATGTTGCCAAGGAAAATGTCGTTGGTATCTTGCAATGGGGTATTTTGAGGCGTTAGTACATAATCATTCCAGCAAGAAGCCAAAATAGAGCCAACGGTTGGCTTACAGATTTCACAGCCGTAACCTTTACCGTATTTCGCTAATAGTTCATCAAATGACTTGATCTCTTCAATACGGATCAAGTGGAATAACTCTTGGCGAGAATAAGCGAGGTGTTCACAGAGGTGGTTATTTACTGCAATACCGGCTTTTGCGAGTTCGCTGTTTAGCACTTGCGTGATAAGAGGTAAACAACCGCCACAGCCTGTACCCGCTTTGGTAACGGCTTTGATTTCGCCTAATGTCGTATGTCCTTCAGCAACCGCTGCTGCAATCTTACCTTTAGTCACATCAAAACATGAACACATCACGGCGCTTTCTGGTAGGGATTCCACGCCCATGGCTGGTTTTGCTGCACCCGCATGAGCAGGTAAGATTAAACTGTCAGGGTTTTCTGGTAGCTCAATATTATTTAGCGATAACTGCAAAAGGTTACCGTAATCTGATGTATCACCAACAAGTACGGCTCCTAGAAGATATTTCCCATCTTCAGAAACAATAATGCGCTTATACACTTCTTCTTGTTCGTTTAAATAAACATAGCTTTTACAGTTTTTAGTACGGCCATTAGCATCACCAATACTGCCAACTTTTACTCCGAGTAGCTTCAATTTGGCGCTCATGTCAGCACCTTCAAATTGCTGCTTTTCTCCTAATAAGTGACCAACCGCGATTTGTGCCATTTTGTAACCTGGCGCCACTAAACCAAAGAACATGTTATTCCAAGAAGCACATTCACCGATGGCGTAAACATCGGCATCTGATGTTTGGCAAACGTTATTAATGGCAATACCACCACGTTGACCTGTTGTTAGTCCACATTGTGTAGCTAATTTATCTTGTGGGCGAATGCCGGTAGAGAACACGATGAAATCAACTTCAAGAGAAGTGCCATCTGCAAATTGCAGGGTATTACGTGCATTTTCACCGGAAGGGATGATCTCTTGGGTATTTTTACCGGTGTGAACATTTACGCCGAGTTGTTCTATTTTGTTTCGTAGTTGTTGACCACCTTGAGGATCAAGTTGCTCAGCCATAAGGACATTAGCAAACTCAATAACATGAGTTTCAACGCCCAGTGCTTTTAGTGCGCCAGCGGCTTCTAAGCCAAGTAGACCGCCACCGATGACAACGCCACTTTTACTGCGTTTAGCGGTTAATTCAATCGCTTTAAGATCTTCGATCGTGCGGTATACAAAACAGTCTTTGTTTTCGCTACCTTTAATGGGTGGAACCCAAGGGTAAGATCCGGTTGCCATGATGAGTTTATCGTAGCGAAGTTCACGACCCGAATTAGAGAGAATAAGCTTTTGTTCACGGTTAATGTTAATGGCGCGTTCGCCGAGCAAAACATTGATTCCATGTTTTTCGTAAAGTCCTTGCTTAACAAGAGAAAGCTCATCAGCTGTATGGTGAGAGAAATAAGAAGATAAATGTACTCTGTCGTATGCGACACGGGGTTCTTCACAAAACACGGTTACTTCGTAGTTTTCGATATTCGATCTATCTATTAATTCTTCGATGTAACGGTGGCCGACCATACCGTTGCCGATAATTGCCAATTTAATTTTGCTCATAAAACCTACTTCACCATACCTTAAATTGGTTGTAGTGTATTAAGACAAAATGTGAAGAAATATGATTTAAATCAAGTAGCATTCTAAATACTACTTTAGTGGTATTTCAGAAAATCAATACGTTAGATTTACGATTTTATAACAAAGCGTCTTCGATTCTATTAGTTTGTATGTTGTTAATTATTTTACCTTATTGAATTATAATGATATTTATATTTATTGGGCTTTTTGTGGGGTAATGTTAAAGGTTGTTTTAGCTCTAGTAACAGTCGAATTATGGCTAAATTTTCGAACATAATTAATTGTAAAAGTTTGTATCTTTTTATTTTTCAATATTGTTTTTTATTAATGGGTTGTGGTATTTTTGCCCAGTCTTAGCTTGAGTAAGATAATAACGTAGTTCATCTAGCAATTACGCAGTAGGTATTTATGCTTATCAGCATAAATAGAAGGGAATTTATACGATGTTCAGTTTTGTAATAGCTGACACATATTTAAGGGACCCAACAGTGGATCTATTATCACTTTCATTTCATTTTGGTTTTCATTTACCGAAATACCGTATTATTACGGAGCCTTGATCGTTCCTGATCAAAAATCACACTAAACATAGAGTTGCATATTACTGCAGGTGCTTATTGCTTCTGCATATTTGTATTTTGAGTGTGGTTTCATCTTTAAAAAATCTTAACTCGGTATTTATATCGTTATTAATATGGTTTTTGCTTATCTTTTGTTACGTTTTTTGTGCAAAAGCTAAGTGATGACAGGAACGAAATATGTCTACACTTTTTAATTTTGGCGACACTGATCTATCAACAACAGTGCCTGTTGTTAATGGTTTATATGACTTAACGCTTGATGAATTGCTATTAAGCCAAGAGCATTATGAATCGGATGTACGTTCATACCCAAGACGTTTACCTTTAGCAATAGCGAAAGCGGCAGGAGTATTAGTTGAAGATACCCGTGGGCAATTATTTATTGATTGCTTAGCTGGGGCAGGAACACTAGCACTTGGCTATAATCACCCAGAAATTAATAAGTCAATTGTTGACCAATTAGAATCAGGTCTACCATATCAAACTCTCGATATCACAACGGTTGCTAAAGATAAATTCATTAAGCAATTGTTGAACTTCCTCCCCGAATCGTTTGCGAATAATGCCTGTGTGCAATTTTGTGGTCCAACAGGGGCTGATGCGGTAGAAGCTGCGATTAAACTTGCCAAACAAACAACAGGTAGAAATACCATGGCAGCTTTTCATGGTGCTTATCATGGAATGACAAATGGCACGATGGCTATGATGGGAAATTTAAACACGAAATCTCGCCGTCAAGGGTTAATGGCTGATGTACATTTCCTGCCATTCCCCTATTCATTACGCTGTCCGTATGGTTTGTCTGGCGATGAAGGCGCAAAACAAAGCTTACGTTATATCGAACGTATGCTGAGTGACGATGAAAGCGGCATCCAAAAACCTGCAGCCATCATTGTAGAGCCTGTTCAAGGTGAGGGCGGGGTTATTCCCGCGCCTGCTTTTTGGCTGCGAGAATTACGTCGAATAACGCAAGAGCATGGCATTCTACTTATCTTTGATGAGATCCAATGCGGTATTGGTAAAACTGGTCACAATTTTGCGTTTGAAGAATCAGGTATCACGCCAGATATTCTTTGTTTATCAAAAGCGGTGGGCGGTGGTTTGCCAATGTCAGTCCTTGTTTTTAATAAAGAGATTGATAGTTGGAACCCTGGAGAGCATACCGGCACATTTCGTGGCAACCAGTTAGCGATGGCAACAGGCGCTAAAACGTTAGAAATTATCGAACGAGACGGTTTAGTTGAGCATGCCCAAAAAGCAGGTATGTATCTGCGTCGCGGTTTAGAAAAAGTGGCAGCACAAACAAGCTGTATTGCTGAAGTGCGCGGTAAAGGCTTGATGTTGGGCATCGAAATTGTCCAATCTGATGGTAGTAAAAATAAGTTTGGTGAGCCGATCGCCGATCCTGAGTTAACCGCTGCAATTCAACGCTCTGCATTAGAGCGCGGTTTGATTATTGAAAAAGGTGGGCGTCAAGGCTCGGTATTACGCTTTTTACCGCCTCTTATCATTAGCTTTGAACAACTTGATTTTGTGATTAATACGGTTAAAGAGGCTATTGAGGTCCATGTTGAACCGATTGAACAAGGATTGGTGTTAGAGTCGGATAATAAAGCTAATTGGAAAGAGTACTTTATTCAAACGGGTAAAGGCGGATCTGAGAGCTTTGAAACGGCACTGAATCAAACGACTCAAGTGCTGAAAAAAGTCTTTGAACAAACCAATCAGCCTTATTCGGGGATGGATCCTCAATTATTAAAAACGCTAATTAATGGCATTGATTTAAATCAGCCACAATCCTCACTTGATGCCGTGATTGATCAAACAGGCGATCTTATCGCGAAGCACTCAATTATGGTGCAACATCCACACTGTATAGCGCATTTGCATACCCCGCCACTTATCCCTGCTATTGCAGCAGAAGCTTTTATTGCCGCATTGAATCAGTCAATGGATTCATGGGATCAGGCCAGTGCAGCAACGTTTGTTGAACAGAAAATTGTTGACTGGTTGTGCGATGTTTATCAATTAGGCCAACAAGCAGATGGTGTATTCACCAGTGGGGGAACGCAAAGCAACCTGATGGGATTATTGTTAGCACGTGATTGGGCGGCCGACACAATCTCTGGTCATAATATTCAGCAACAAGGTTTGCCATCATACGCGGATAAACTACGTATATTATGCTCGAAAAAATCCCATTTCACGGTGCAAAAATCAGCGTCGTTGATGGGGCTTGGTGAACAATCTGTAGTCTGTGTTGATACCAATCCTGATGGCACTATTCAATTAGCATCATTGATTACCACGATTGAAGCATTAAAAGCCGATGATCTTATTCCATTTGCCGTCGTTGGCACTGCTGGGACAACAGATCACGGTGCAATTGATGATCTTACCGGATTGGCTGATATTTCCGCTCGTCACAATCTTTGGTTCCATGTTGATGGCGCATACGGTGGCGCACTGATTTTAAGTCGTCATCAAAGTCGATTACATGGCATTGAAAAAGCGGATTCTTTAAGCGTTGATTTTCATAAGCTTTTCTTTCAACCGATTAGCTGTGGTGCAGTGTTAGTGAAAGATAAAGCGCACTTTAAATACCTGCTCCACCATGCTGATTATCTTAATCGTGAAGATGATTTACTGCCAAATTTAGTGGATAAATCAATAGCAACAACTAAGCGTTTTGATGCTTTAAAAGTGTTAATGACTATGCAAAGCGTTGGCGCTGATGCATTAGGTGAAATGTACGACCATCTTATTAATCAAACGCAGCATGTCGCCGATTTAGTTAATCAACAACCGCAATTTGAGTTATTGGCCGATCCTGCTTTATCTACCGTGCTTTTACGTTTTGTAGGTGAAGGAGCAAACGTAAGTGAGCAGCAGCTTAACCAATTGAATAAACAATTGCGTATAGATGCATTAGTACAAGGACAAGCTGTACTGGGTGAAACTGTTGTTGACGATAAAGTGGCATTGAAGTTCACAATTTTAAACCCGTGTTTAACTATTAACGATTTTAAAACCTTATTGAATAAAGTCTCTCAATTAGGTCAATCGCTATTGTCTTCAACTCAGTAAGACAACCACACAGATAAATGAATTTAAAAGGAAAGAAATAATGGCTATTTTACAAATTGGTGCTGGTGGTGTGGGCTGGGTTGTCGCACATAAAGCGGCGCAGAATAATGATGTATTGGGTGATATTACATTAGCTTCCCGTACAATCAGCAAATGTGAAAAGATCATTAGCTCGATTGATAAGAAAAATAATTTAAAAGACCCGACAAAAACAATTCAAGCACGTGCCGTCAATGCAGACGATGTTGATGCATTAGTTGCTTTAATTGAAGACGTGAAACCTGATTTGGTTATTAATGCAGGGCCTCCGTGGGTCAATATGTCAATCATGGAAGCGTGCTATCAAGCGAAAGTTTCTTACCTCGATACATCTGTTGCTGTTGATTTATGCTCTGAAGGTCAGCAAGTGCCTCAAGCTTATGATTGGCAATGGGGTTACCGTGAGAAGTTCAAGCAAGCGGGGATCACTGGCATTTTAGGGGCAGGTTTTGATCCGGGTGTTGTTAGTGTGTTTGCAGCCTATGCCGTAAAGCATTTGTTTGATGAAATCGACACCATTGATGTCATGGATGTGAATGCAGGGGATCACGGTAAGAAATTTGCGACTAACTTTGATCCAGAAACCAATATGTTAGAAATTCAAGGTGACTCATTCTATTGGGAAAACGGTGAATGGAAACAAGTTGGTTGTCATAGCCGTATGCTTGAATTTGATTTCCCGTTAGTCGGTAAGCATAAAGTTTATTCCATGGCACATGATGAAGTGCGTTCAATGCAGGAATTTATTCCAGCGAAACGTATTGAATTTTGGATGGGCTTTGGTGATAAATATCTCAATTATTTCAATTGTATGCGTGATATTGGCTTATTAAGCCCAGATCCACTCACGCTGCATGATGGTACTGTTGTACAACCACTGCACGTTCTTAAAGCGTTATTACCGGATCCAACATCGCTTGCTCCTGGCTATACAGGAAAAACCTGTATCGGTACTTGGGTACAAGGAAAAAAAGAGGGCAAAGAGCGCAGTGTGTTTATCTACAACAACGCTGATCATGAAGTGGCGTATGAAGATGTAGAGCATCAAGCAATTTCATACACAACAGGTGTTCCTGCTATTACTGCCGCATTACAGTTCTTTAATGGTAAGTGGGCTGATAAAGGTGTGTTCAATATGGAGCAGCTCGACCCAGATCCATTTTTAGCAACAATGCCAACCATTGGTTTAGATTGGCATGTTCAAGAATTGCCTGTTGGTCAACCTGATATTCACATCTTGAAATAAGACACAGCTATTTAAGCGAGCTTGTATATAGAAGCAGGCTCGCTTTCTTACTTATATAAAAGAGAAAGCCGTATTGAAAACGCCATATTTCATGATTGATGAGCAGAAGCTGATCAACAATTTAGAACAAGCTAAAAAGTTAAAACAATTATCCGGAGTAAAACTCGTCCTTGCATTGAAATGTTTTTCCACGTGGGGCGTGTTTGATGTCATGAAGCCTTATCTTGATGGTACTACCAGCAGTGGGCCGTTTGAGGTTAGATTAGGTGCTGAAAAGTTTGGTGGTGAAACGCATGCTTATAGTGTGGGATATAGTCAAGAAGACGTAGAAGATGTTCTACAGTACTGTAATAAAATCATTTTCAACTCTGTTTCTCAATTGCAAACTCATCGCCATTTGGCTGACGGTAAAGCGTCTGTTGGTCTACGTTTAAATCCGGGGATAAGTTGTGCAGGGCAAGATTTAGCTGATCCTGCTCGTCAATATTCGCGTCTAGGGGTGCAAGAAAACCTATTAACAGATGAACTGTTTGATGAACTCGATGGCGCGATGTTTCATATGAACTGTGAAAATAAAAGTGCAGATGCGTTTATTGCGTTATTAGACTCTATATCAGAACGTTTCGGGCGTTATCTTGAAAAACTTGATTGGGTGAGTTTAGGTGGCGGTGTTTTCTTTACTTGGCCGGATTACGAGCTAGAAAAGTTAGCTATTGCATTAAAAGCATTTTCAGAGCGTTTTAGTGTTCAGTTATATCTTGAGCCGGGTGAAGCTATCATTACCCAAACGACTGACTTAGTGGTGACTGTGGTTGATATTGTCGAGAACGGTATGAAAACTGCCATTGTAGACAGTGCGACAGAAGCACATCGGCTTGATACCTTAATTTATAATGAACCCGCAACGATCAAAGAATCGTCAAAAGAGGGGAGCCATCAATACGTGATTGGCAGCTGTTCTTGTTTAGCAGGCGATCAATTCTGTGTTGCCAGTTTTGAACAGCCATTAACGATTGGGCAGAAATTACATATTGCAGACAGCGCAGGTTATACCATGGTGAAGTTAAATTGGTTTAATGGTTTACGTATGCCAAGTATTTATTGCCGTCGCAGTAATGGCAGTATCGAAAAACTTAATGAATTTAGTTATGAGGATTTTGCTGCATCGTTATCGCGATCTGCAATCTTATAAGCAAACTAAATTCAAATAATAAGATTGTCTGGTTTTTGATCATTTATGGGCTGATTTATGGTTCGATGTTATGGAATTTAACCAGTTAAATAAAAAGTCATAATTTTTCGTTGACTGATTCTGTAAAATCAGTAAATTACACCACGTACCGCAGCGAGGTGACTCGTTGAGGGCAAAAAATTCTGGAGAAGATAACTTCTTTAGGAATTTTGCGGCGCGTTGGCAGAGTGGCTATGCAGCGGATTGCAAATCCGTGGACCTCGGTTCGACTCCGGGACGCGCCTCCATTCTCTTATGAGAATCTATGCGACACTAGCTCAGCTGGTAGAGCGCAACCTTGCCAAGGTTGAGGTCACGAGTTCGAACCTCGTGTGTCGCTCCAAATTAAAGATTATGGCGAAAGCGGTAATCACAGATGGTGTCTAACCATCGCAAGAAATTGCGTGCCCTGGTGGTGGAATTGGTAGACACAAGGGATTTAAAATCCCTCGGCGTTCGCGCTGTGCCGGTTCAAGTCCGGCCCGGGGCACCATCTAATTGAGAAGTAAAATGGCGCGTTGGCAGAGTGGCTATGCAGCGGATTGCAAATCCGTGGACCTCGGTTCGACTCCGGGACGCGCCTCCATTCTCTTATGAGAATCTATGCGACACTAGCTCAGCTGGTAGAGCGCAACCTTGCCAAGGTTGAGGTCACGAGTTCGAACCTCGTGTGTCGCTCCAAATTAAAGATTATGGCGAAAGCGGTAATCACAGATGGTGTCTAATCATCGCAAGAAATTGCGTGCCCTGGTGGTGGAATTGGTAGACACAAGGGATTTAAAATCCCTCGGCGTTCGCGCTGTGCCGGTTCAAGTCCGGCCCGGGGCACCATCTAATTGAGAAGTAAAAATGGCGCGTTGGCAGAGTGGCTATGCAGCGGATTGCAAATCCGTGGACCTCGGTTCGACTCCGGGACGCGCCTCCATTCTCTAAGAATTAAGCCCGAGTGGTGAAATTGGTATACACGACGGATTCAAAATCCGTTTCCTTCGGGAGTGACGGTTCAAGTCCGTCCTCGGGCACCAGTACAAACAATAAAGCCTCAGCTCACGCTGGGGCTTTGTTGTTTCTAGACTAATCAAAAACTTAGCCCTGTCTTTTTCTGGTTGCTTTCCTATTTTGTTTTAAACCGCCGTTATTACGCATACTTGTACTTAAAGCTTATTTGAGAGCATTGGTCACTAAAAGAAGGTAGTACAGTGAGTTGTTCACTGTACTACTCAGTTAATGTTATTTTGATTTATTTAAGATAACGTTGATAATACTATGTTCAGTCGGAACACCTAACCGAAAAGGAAAACCATAATGACCAGTGCCACGATGTACATATAATTTTGTGTTTTCCATTCCCCATAGCCCATGATCAGGGGATTTGGACAATAAACTGATCACCGTCGTTTTAAAACCGAGGCTCACTAACCCTATAAGCCCACCATGGGTATGACCACTTAAAAATAAATCTATAGAGTGGCTCTTTGTCGGAATATCTCGGATATGTGTTGGATCATGTAACATTGCAATACTTGCAATGACTTTGCTTTTATTAGGTAAGTTACCAATTGCTCTAAGAAGTTTTGATGCTCTATCTTTAAAATGAAAATCAAAACCAATAATTTGAACAGGGCCTAGACGAGTTTGTACTATCTGAGCCTCGTCAATTAATAAATGAATATTATTGTTAGCTAATGCTTCTTTTACTATTTCAGGCGCTTCGTAATCATGGTTACCCATACATGCAAATACTTTTCCACTATATTCTTTAAGTGGGCTCAGTGATTGTGACAGTACTTGTGTTGATCCTTTTGATTCCATGGTTAAAAAATCACCCGTTAACAAAATGAGATCCGGCTTTTTCGCTACTGCACTTTTGCAAATACGCTCGAGCCTAGCAACAGACATATATGGACCTAAATGAGGATCTGTTAATTGTATAATATGTAGATTTTCATCACTATTTGAAGTCGGATTTGCTAAATCTAATCGACTCAAATCTGATGGCTGAGCCTTATTATTAAGGTCAATAAATATATTCTCTTCGTTTATGCGAAAATTTTGTAAGACACCTATCAGACCGAGTATATAGGGAACATATAAGAAGTCGGCACTTTTGAAAAAAAGTAACCATATTGCCCAAGGGAAGGCGATTATCGTTGATCCTAAAAACCATTGCCCAGGCCAATTAATTAATATTCTAACCCAAAAAGGTTGCATCTTTGGTCGTAGAAGAAGAAAGGTGTCTATAAATACTAAACTGCATAATAGTAATATAATGAAGGGAGGTATAACACTCACTAACGTACTAAATAAGCTAAGAAAAACTAAACTATAAAAAGTTAAAATAACGCCTCGAATAATGGCAAACGCTTTAGAACGAAATAACCAACTAATAACAAAGTTAAAGAGTAATAAAGATAATGTTATTGCTACAATATTATCCAAAATAAAGTTCAATGAGATAATCCTATTTCTATAACAAATGAAAATATAATTATTTAGTATATTAGCGAAAGATCTAGATAAGAGTATACTTTTAATATGCTATTCATCATCAAATATTTTTACTTATTTTCGGTGATCTTTTGTTTTTTTAAGCTTGTTGATGTTATAAATATGATATATATCAATGTGATAAGTGGTTTATTAGATAATATAAACCGCTGTAATAATAGCGGTGATATTAAGAAGGCCTCAATCAAAGAGACTGAGGCTTTCTTGTGGTTACTTAGTATGAAATGACCAAATATTTCCAGTCGTTACTTTGCTATCATCGGTAACATCGACACGCCAGTAATATTGGGTATTTGGCAAAAGATCATTCAAGCTATACTTATTATCTACTTTATCAATGGGTAATAAGGCGTCGATATTCTTACCTAAGTAGACATCATAACTAAATCGGTTGAGATCCTGTGAGAACATTAATTCAATATTCAGATCAACATTGGCAGCCTTATCAAAAGGGACAGGGTTAGAGGCGATTGAATGCCTATGACCTGGAATCCAAGTGTTAGGGGCTCCATATTCATAAGCGCCAATATCAGGGAAAGAGCCAAGATAATCAATCGCCATTAAACTACTGTTAGTTGTTCCCATATCAATGGTCATTGCGTTATCTTTCGGTCTAAAGTCACCCCAATAAGCGCCCCTTAAGTGGCTTAAGATCTCAGATGTATTACCTGTTATATTATTCGCTACCATACCCGGGACAGTTAATTGCTCGCTAGTACCCGATTTACGCCCTTGAAGTGTCCCTACTAAGTTGTTTAGCGTTTCAGAGCTGTCATTCAATCCACCGGCTGACGCTTTATTAAAGATGATTAGATCTGTGATGATGTTATTAAACATCAAGTTATTGTAGGTACCTTGCGTATCACCTTTAATAATATTGAAGGCGCTATTCCACACAACGTTGTGATGAACTAAGCCATCTTTACCTGTTTTAGCCGCATCTTCGACGCCATCAAAACGAATACCTGCTTTTGGTGTATCGTGTACCCAGTTATAAGCGATCTCTGTGCCTGCTTGTTCATCAATCCCCACATTGATTGCTGCGCCATCATGTTGTAATAGACTGGTGTTGTATACATGGTTACCAATGACTTTAGAGCGAGCGCCAACGCGTACACCTTCAGAGTTACCTGCGGTATGAAAAGTGTTATTGCTAAAAGTGATATTCTGGCTTTGTGAAGCCATGTTAATGGAGCCTTCACCACCTGTACCTAGATTTGAATAGTCAATATCATGGATAAGGTTATTATCTACCACGTTACTGTTTTCTTTGATCATCTCAAACGCAGGTCCATCAGTGTAAGCAAGGTAACTATTGGTGATCTTGTTGTGTGTTTCTGTGATGGCTTTATTGTTATTAATAAACTTAATGGTTTGAGGGCGAGTTAAGTCACCTAACATGCGCTTTGAATACGCGTAATATTTCGCATCAAGATCATTAAAGGTAATAGACTGTGAGCTTATCACTGTAAATGCTGTCGCAAAAAAGTCGACATTATCGAAAATAAGGTGGCTAGAATTTCGGATGGTTAAGCCATAGGTCTGTTGCTTACCACGCACATGAAGCTGGTTAGGATCAGCATTATCGGGTGCCCATAAATAAACGGTTTTCGTTTGCTTATCAAAGAACCACTCATTGGGACTATCTAATAGCGCGAGTTTACCTTCAAGGTAATAGTGGCCTTCTTCATATTTGCCGTTTTTATTTGCCCAAAAATTGCCTTTAGAGAGCATATTAGTAGCGGCTTTTTTCATCGCAGTGCCTGATTGAGAAAAATCGGTACTATAGGTAAAGCGATCACTACCAACCGTGTGACTATCAATCACTTGTGCCCAGTTCAACCAAGAACCAATGTTCATGATGGCAATGGCACCTGTTGCATCAATACCTGAATCAGCTAGTGATTGTGTGTTTACATCACTAGGAAGAGGTTGATATTCATTACCACTGTTTTTAACAATGATCTTTTCATACGGGCGTTCATCAATCATTTCACCGAAACGACTTTCAGGGGCTTGATGACGCCATGTCGACTTCATATCCCACAGTGAGCCATCACTTAATTGAGCATTAGGCCAACGCGCTGACATCACCATTTTATCGTCAATAAACAGTTGCCAAATATCTTGATTGATTTGCGTTTTGTAAATATTACCGTCGTGTTGTTGCCATGGTGTCGTAATATCTATGGTGCCATCAAAGACGCTGTTATTTCCTCTGATCACTATGGGTGCTTCGCTGATCCCGTTAGCCTTATCAATGACTTCTGCTGTTTTATAACGACCTTCTGCCAGTTCAATAATGCTGCCTGCTTTAGCTTGAGATAAAGCTTTCTTTAGGGTTTTGTAAGGCTTAGTGAATGAGCCGTTATTATTATCGTTGCCATTAGGGCTAACAAAAATAGCTTGTGTTGCAGGGCAGCTATCGTAGTTTTCGGCGATAGTGCCGTCAGGGCAAGTAACTTCTGTTGGTGGTTTAGTAGGACATTCTGCAATCGTTGGTGCGGTAGAGCCGTCAGGGCACTCAATCGGTTCTAGGGGCGTATCTGGGCAACTTGTTTCATTCCAAAACCATGATGATGACTTAGGTGTTTCCCATAATCCAGGACCATTTTTAGCTTCAAAGCATTGAGACTGGTAGCTAACAATATCACCGTTATTAACTTTTGTTTCTCCCGCAATCCATAACGTGATATCAGATACCGGAGGTGTTGTTTCATCGACACAGATATTATCAACCAATATTTGACCATTTGGACAGACCACAGGTTCAACAATATCGACACAAATGTCATCGATTAACTCTTGATTATCCTTGCATGTTGGAGGGGGAGAACCACCGCATTCGGTCGGTTGCCAAAACCAATTAGACGATGGTGAAGGTGTTTCCCATGAGCCTGGATTATTTTGTGCGATATAACATTGTTCATTGTATATAACGGTATCGCCATTAACGACCTTGGTTTTACCATTAACCCACTCGATTGAGTTTGCCTGAGCATTAAAGCTAAATAGAGGTAATAAGAAGGGAAGATATTTAATTCTTTTGTTCATATGCATTCCTTGGCTAAAAGCGTTGCTGATCATTAATAGTTGTTATTTTTTTGTTAAAGATTAGCGTGAGGAAGGCAAGTAAGCATAACTTCGGTAAATTTAGTAGAGGTATTGTGATAGCCGAAATACTTCACTATAGATACACGGTATATTACATTTGTCGATTTGATGTTGGTTCAATTATTTAGTAGTACTAGAAGCTCACTTTCACTCACCAAATCGAACGATTTCTTAGTAAATATAAGAGCGATTTGAAGAGAATAAGAATAAATTGATTTCGATGCTTGTTAAAAATTCAAAGCAAGTGATAATGCGATAAATTGAAAGTTTGTTTTGTAATTAATTTATGTAGGTGCAATGAAGATACCCCCACGATTACAACCTCTTGTAGAGGATGGCCTTATTGATGATGTTTTATCAC
Organism: Photobacterium sp. GB-56; assembly: GCF_003026105.1. Classification (GTDB taxonomy): domain Bacteria; phylum Pseudomonadota; class Gammaproteobacteria; order Enterobacterales; family Vibrionaceae; genus Photobacterium. The sequence continues at coordinate 311,627 of NZ_PYNW01000002.1, forward strand.
AATTAATGAGTGGCAAAGAAGCTTCCGTATATGTTGTTCGCAGTGGTGGAAAAATCTGTTGCGCTAAAGTTTACAAAGAAATAGATCAACGTAGTTTTAAAAAAGCCGTCTCATATCGAGAGGGGCGAAAGGTGCGCAATAGTCGTCGTGCTCGAGCGATGGAAAAAGGCTCTAAGTTTGGCCGTGATGAACAAGAAAAAGTGTGGCAGCAAGCTGAGGTTGATGCGTTGTCGTTGTTAGCCAAAGCTGATATACGAGCGCCTGTGCCTTATGGCTGTTTTGATGGCGTATTATTGATGGAGTTGATCACCGATGCAGATGGTAATGTTGCACCTCGACTCAACGATATCACGCTAACTAAAGATCAGGCATTACACCACCATGAGCTAATGATTAACTATGTTAAACGTATGCTATGCATCGGCCTTATTCATGGCGATCTATCAGAGTTTAATGTGTTAGTGGATGCTAATGGCCCTGTTATTATTGATTTACCGCAAGCAGTAGATGCCTCAGCCAATAATAATGCCAAATGGATGCTTGAGCGTGATGTTAAAAATATGGCTAACTATTATGGTCAATATGTACCTGAGTTGCTTAATACACAATACGCAAAAGAAATGTGGGCATTATTTGAAGCTGGAACATTAAAGCCAGAGACTGAACTAACCGGTATTTATGTTGAAACTGATGCCGACGCAGATATTGATAGCGTGATGGCGGAAATAAATGCTGTGATGGAAGAAGCTGCACTTCGTCGTGCTCGCATCGCAGAACACGAAGAAATAGACTAACTCCTCATTAATTCCGTTGATTGTTGAGCACAACGATCAATATCGTCATTATTAGAGCTTTGGTAAAATAAAGCTCTAATCTTCGTTTTTATTACAATGAAAAGGTACATCTAGCAATGAAAGAGGCGTCAGTCATTATTGGGTTAACTAACCCTAAAAGCCCTACAAATGTTGGAGCAGTACTAAGAGCTGCAGGGTGTTATCAGGCGGATGCGGTTTTATATACAGGAACCCGATATGATAAAGCGGCAAAGTTTCAAACTGACACGAAACAAATGCAACAGACAATTCCTTTGACTGGGGTAGCATCAATGATTGATGATCTACCCGTAGATATGAAGATTGTGTGTGTCGATTTTGCAGAAGGCGCAACATTACTTCCTCATTTTACGCATCCAGAAAAAGCGATTTACATCTTTGGCCCTGAAGATGGTTCAATCGCACAAGATGTTGCAGACAAAGCCGATCATGTTGTTTATGTTCCTACTGTCGGGTGCATGAATTTAGCTGCCTCCGTCAATGTTGTGTTATATGATCGCCTAGCAAAGCAGGAGAATATTGTTCAAAGTGATGAACATATTCGCCAAAATAGAGATAATAAAAATAATCTGCGTGTAACGGCTAAATAACGTATAGCAAAAATAAAAACTTAATGGTACGCCCTATCTTAAGGGCTATCATTTAGCTTCTAGAGATTAACTATCACTTAACCCTCCCTTAAAAATATTTATATTTCTAACTATTAGTCTGCAGCGTATGCTTTTTAAAATTCTTATATGAAAAGAAAAAAGCATGAATATTTGTATAGATAACAATCGACATTTACGTAAGTTTTTCCATCAACATGCCTGTTACGAAGAAGCAATCATGTGTGACCTTCGTGAACGATTACCGCTCTTATTAACGTTACATAATGGTAAAATTAAATCGGTACCTCATGCTTTTTCTTCTAAATTGAGAGTCTTAGAATATAAGATTATTGTGAAACCTGATGTTGCATTTAGGGTTGCGTTTACAGTGAAAGATGAAGTACTGACAGTGATTTTTATTAGTGAAGTACTCATAAAAGCACATTTTTGTAAATTGATAGCGAAAACAGATTTACTTGATTAAGAGGTTGCTAATGTCAAAGTTACATATTTCTCAGGTTGAATCCGGTTGTGAACGTTTTTTAAAGTCGATGCAGGTTGGTGATGCATTTGAAGTACTGACTTTTAAAAAAGATCGTGGTTTTAAAGTATTGAAACAGTCATCAACAGATTATGTGTTTAAGCAGTTTGGCTACATTGAGCAGAATATTGTATCTGAGTCTAGTGCGTTGAAAAAACACATTAAAAAAGCTATTAAAATAGAGTTTCCGAGAAGTAATATTGCATGGATTGAGCATTTCCATGGGGTAAAGTCGATTGATGAATTAAGTAAAAACCAGCAAACACAATATCATTTATTTTAATCATAATGTGGTTTTTATTAATGGTGTAACAAAACATCTCAGCAGTAGAAAAATTGCATTTGAGTATAAATTTTCTGATTTGCTCTCAACCCCAACAGGCGATATAAATCTTTTTTTATCTCGATTGGAACGAATATGAATTACGACAAACTTATTGATGCTTTATTCACGCAAGGTTGGTTTGTCTGGGATGACTTTTTAGCTCAGGATGAGGTTAAAGCACTTAAAGCTTGCATTCCCGATGATTGGAGCCAAGCGGGAATTGGCCGAAAAGATGAATATACCACCCAAAAATCTATTCGAAGCGATAAAATTCAATGGCTCTCGGCTGAGATGGGAGAGCCTGTTGCCAATTTTTTAAAACAAATGAATGAAATTCGCCTAGAGGTGAATCGTCACTTTTTTCTTGGCTTATTTGAATATGAAGCACATTTTGCCAAATATGAGCACGGTGATTTCTATCAAAAGCATTTAGATTGTTTTCGTGGTCAAGAAAATCGTAAATTAACAACGGTATTTTACCTTAATGATGATTGGCTACCCGAACACGGTGGTCGTTTAAAAATGTATGATTTAGATGATAATGAATTAGCAACATTAGACCCAAAAGCGGGGCGTTTAGTTGTATTCTTATCTGAATTCTTCCCTCATGAAGTGTTGCCAGCAACACAACGTCGTTTTAGTATCGCTGGTTGGTTCCGAACTAATGGGGTTACAGGTAATCAATTAGATATCTCTCGTTAATTAATGATAAAAAAGGAGCTTTTTGCTCCTTTTTATCTTTTTAATATGTAATATATTTGAATTAAATATTAAATTAAACACGATGCTATTAATATTGATTATATCAATTATTGAAAATAGTAAGATATTTCAATCAGTAAGATAGTATTTCTTATATGATAAAAGCCTTAAAGGCTAAAGTTTTATAGAATAAGTTTCATATATTTATTTTCAAAATGCAATAAAACATAGAATTATTGCTTAAAAGCTAATACGTAATCTGATTTAAATCAAAATAGGCATGACAAATCTAGGCATCTATGTCTAGAAACTTTTTTTCAATTAAATGATACTGTATATTCAAATCATAAACTTTATAAATAAATCAAATTCAGAACAGCTAGGTTAGAGCATTTAATGGTTACTGAACTAAAAGCTTTAAAACGAAACCAATATGGTAAAGATTTTATCTGTAAAACCATGCAATCGGTATATGATAAATTAAAGCCAGATCATTTTTATATAGCCTATTTTAATAAAACTGGTACAAAAGCAACGTCATTAGCTTATTACGTCAATGGTAACAAAAAAGTCAGTAATATTAGCTATATGCTAGATGATATACCTTGTCGTAAAGTGTTAGAAAGCGGTGCAATATACTTGCTGAGCTCGCAAGCGTATCTTGTTTATCCTAAAGATAAATTACTGGTTGAGTATGGTTTTGAAGCATATTTAGGTATTCCTATTTTTTCAAAATATGATGATGTGATAGGTATCCTCGTTTGCTTGTTTGAACAACCCACTACTTTAACACCTTTACAATTTAATTGGTGTGAGGGTATTGGTCAACAATTAGGTTCAGAGCTTCATTACTTAGCATTACTAGCTGAGCAAAAGCTGTTGTTAAGTGAGATGGAGTCATCTCAACGTGTTGCTAAGTTGGGTAATTGGCAATGGGATGTACAGACAAACACATTTACTTGGAGTCAAGAAGTATACCATATTTATGAAGTCGATAAGCAGCTAACGCCAAATTTGAAATTAGTTCAGGAATACATCCATCCTGAAGATAGAGATCGTGTTATTCATTTTATGAATAATATAATAATATCATCACATTCAAGCTATAATATTATATATCGTTTATTATTGCCGAGTGGGAAAATTAAATATGTTAGAAATGAATCGAATATATTTAAAGATGATAATGGAAATACAAACCTAGTACGTGGCATTGTTCAAGATATAACTGAGTTTTATCATTTATCATCAGAGCTCTCTATAACATCAAATAAATTACATGTTACTTATAATGCAATTATAGAAGGTGTATGGGAGTATGATTTTTCAAATAATCAGACAATAACATCACCTAAAATATGGGAGCTTTTGCAAGTTGAAAGTGGTAAAGTTAATTCGCTTCATGATTGGATATCAATCATTCATAAAGATGAGCGAAGAGCTGCAATTAATGCTTTCAAAAAAATTAAAAAAAATAAGTGTCAGTTATTTAGTTTTGAATTTAGAACAAATCCTTCTTCAGTTAATAATGATAGCAATTTAACTGATCGTTGGTTTAAGTGTGAAGGTCGTGTTGTTGAAGTTGATGCTTTTGGTAAAAATGAAAAAATAGCTGGTGTGTTAACTGATATCACAGAATCAATATCAACTGTTCAGCAATTGAATTTAGCAAAAACTGTCTTTGATAATACTTCAGAGTGTATTGTTATTACTGATCACTGCAATAATATTGTTACGGTAAATAAGTCATTTGAGCAAGTGACAGGATATAAAAAAGAGGATGTGATCGGAAAAAATCCAAGCATATTAGCGTCTGGCATGCATGATAAACGGTTCTATGAAAACATGTGGCATAGTGTGGAAACGACAGGCCAATGGAAAGGACTGCTCTATAATCGCCGGGAAAATGGTCATGTTTATCCTGAAGAAATGACAATAAATAAAATTGAAGATGATAATCATGAAGTCGTTAACTATCTTGGTGTTTTTCATGACGTTAGCGTACGCCAACAAACAGAAAAAAAATTACGTTTTTATGCGAATAATGATGCGCTAACCACACTTATGAATCGCCGTTGTTTTAGTGAAATGGTAGAAAAAGAACTCGTATTTGTTAAAGACAACAAAGCAGACGATCGTTGTTATCAGGCGTTTTCCATTCTATTTATTGATCTTGATGACTTTAAAGCAATCAATGATTTATACGGTCACGCTGTAGGTGACAAACTTCTAAAATATATTGCTGAAACGTTATTAAAACATTGTAGTGATGACAGTTTAGTCTGTAGATATGGTGGTGATGAATTTGCTATTTTACTCAAAGGCTACTCATCTTCTGAAGCTAAAAAATATGCTGAAGATTTAATAGGCGTATTGCTTCAACCTATTTATATCGACACTATTAAATTGGATATTACAATTAGTATTGGTATTTCTTCATATCCAGAAAGTGGTTTTACACATCTAGATTTATTAAAGAATGCTGATTATGCAATGTATGAACAAAAGCGTAATGGGTGCAATGGTATTTCTATTTATGATGGAAAATTACAAGCGGAATATATACGTCAATTAAGATTGAAAGATCGTCTAATTAAAGCTATTTCAGAATATAAAATACAAGTTTATTATCAGCCAATTATTGACATTGAAACAGGTAAAATATGTAAGTTTGAAGCTCTTACGCGTTGGTTTGATGAAGAAGAAGGGTATATATCACCTGTTATTTTCGTTGAGATGGCAGAGAAATATGGCCTGATTGGTGATCTTGGGAAAATAGTTTTTGATAAAGCGTGTTGTGATCTTGCAGATATTCGTCAGCAGGGTTTTACTGATATTTGTATATCTATAAATCGTTCTGTTCGTGAGTTCTCAAGCTGTGATCAAAAATATATCTACGATGTTATTGAACGATATAACTTACCGTTTGATAAAATCATGATTGAAATAACCGAATCTGCAGCATTAGATGAAGGTAATAATATTTTGGAATTATTATCTGAATTTTCTCAAAAAGGGATATCTATTGCGATTGATGATTTTGGCACAGGTTATTCCTCAATGTCAGCTATTATCGCCAATAAACCAAATGTCATTAAAATTGATAGAAGTTTCATTATTGATATAGAACATAGTGTTGAAAGCCAAATTTTAGTTTCTCTCGTGATGGATATGAGCCGAAAGCTAAACCTAGATGTTGTTGCTGAAGGTGTTGAATCTGAAGCTCAAGTGCGTATTTTATCTAAAATGGGCTGCCACTATATTCAAGGTTTCTATTTTAGCCCTGCCGTTGAAATCAAACAGGTAATGAGATTACTTGAACAGAATGCAGCTTGTACGATCCCTACAGATGTTTAACTAACAAGCTACATGGATAATCATAGTCGTGCTATAAAGTAAGAATTATTCGTATTTTTCAGGTAGTACATGCAAACGATATTTTTTGATTTTGATGGCACACTCGTTGACTCTGAGCGCTTTCATGCTGTGAATTGGAGTCAGTATTTAGCTAGCTATGGCGTTGAACTAAATTTTGAGACGTTCATGTCTCAGTACGCTGGCGTAACTTGGCCTCAGATCGCAGAGCACTTTATCTATCAATACAATATACCGCTAACGGAAACGGTAATGATTGAAGAGATGGAAGCATTAACAGAGAAGATGATCGTTGAAAAAGGCATACCACCGATGCCTGGTGTGGATGAATTGCTCAAAACCTTATCGGGTAAAGTGCCGATGGCTGTCGTCACCGGAGCTCCAAAAGATTACGTGCAAGGTGTTTTAGCGCAACATGGCTGGTTAGCACTCTTTGAGCATGTATTCAGTGGATATGAAGTGGCAAATAATAAACCTGCGCCAGATGTATATTTACAGGCCTGTAAAACAATGCGTGTGCTGCCTGAAAAGGCGGTTGCAGTAGAAGATAGCCGTACTGGATTAATGTCAGCACTGAGTGCTAATACCTATGCGGTTTTTGTAAATAGTCATAATATAGAATTAACTGCTCAGGCTCAGCATTCGTTTACATCAATGAAAGAGGCAACACCTGCGTTGTTATCATTGCTTAAGGTTAATGATTAAACATATTGTTTAGCTTATTGGTCTAGGTTAGCTATTACCTAACGAGTTAAGTTAGAATATGTCAAATTTTAGATAGGCTGTTATAAATGGAAAACGAAGATATCATGACAGGCGATATGCTTGTTGAGACGGTTGAAAATCAACTTGCTGACGGTGAGCCGTTAGTTGTTAAAGAAACGCTAATGCGTCTTGTAATGACAGGTACACCACGAGATGAAGCAATTCAAATGATAGCGTGCGCATTATCCATTGAAGTTTTTGATGTTATGAAAAATGATGGTAAATTTGATCTCAAGCGTTATAGCGAAAACTTAGCAGCGCTTCCTGATATGCCTTGGGAAGATGATATTTAAATCATAATAAAACCGCATAATATCTTGTTGCTATAAAAAAGATTATGCGGTTTATTTATTTCAACCATTCATACCAGTATGAAACTCACATCGCTTTTATTTAATATCCGTTGATTGGTGTATTGTTGCTATGCGAGCCAAGGTTGCAAGTGAAATATTGTGTTCTTCTTCTGTTGCCGCTGTACAAGCATCTGCAATAATATGCACCTGATAATCTCTATCATGAGCATCTCTAGCCGCAGATTGAATCGCCCATGTTGTGCTTACCCCACAAAAATAAATATCAGTGATCTTATTTGCACTTAATACGCTATCTAACTGTGTGTTATGGAAAGGATTAACTCTTGGTTTAGTGATCACAATATCGTCTTTACTTATCAGTAAATTTTGATGAAATTGTGTTCCCCAATCGTTCAAGTTTAATGCATTGATAGATTGCGCTTTACCAAACATTGGCGAGTGTAGGGGGAGATCGAGATAATGATTATGAAAACCTACTTTGACATAAATACAAGGAATATGTTGGCTTTGTGCCCATAGAATTGAGCGGTTTGCATTTTCAATTGTATTATTATCAATAACTTGTTGAGCACAACTAGGTATTTTCCCGTTTAAATCAACGATATCATTTATAAAATCAATAACAACAAGTGCTTTATTCATACTAAACCTCGAAAAATTAAAACCATTCTAACATTACACAGTAAATCACAACTTAACGGATGAGTTATAGGGAGTAAAAGGCTTGATTGAAAATAGAGGTACAAAAAAGCTGTTATCATTTAACTTATTTTAGCTAAATACTAACAGCCCGTTTCAATGAATAAATTAAGCGTAAGCAAAAATAACACTACCGCCTTTGATAGTATCAATAATTTTCTTTGCAATTGCTTCAGGTAGGGCTGGACAACCCCAACTACGACCTAAATAGCCATTACGTTTAATAAACTTTTCAGAAACATATTTTGCACCATGAATAACAATATAGCGTTTTAGTGCGTTGTCATTTTTACCACGGGTTAAGCCATTTAGTTTAAGAGAATAACCATTACCACCTATATAAGTCGATTCGGTTAAAAATGTACCCAGTGACGTTTTGTGCGAATTTACTTGATTCGAAAACTTATCGGCTTTAAGCAAACCGCTATTCATGCCATGCGATACGTATGTTTTGTAAAGTAATTTGTTTTGTTTTAAATCAATCACATAAAATCTTTTTTGTGTTGATGGTTTACTATAATCAATGATTGTCAGTAATGACTTTTTTTTGCCTTTGGTTTTGTTATACGCAATAAAGGCTTGTTTAAATACGTCGTAGTTAATTTTGTTTTTAAGATGTGCTTTTTGGTAAACATAATCTACTACGATATCAGTATTCTTTCTTTCAGTATGAAGAGCATGTGCTGATGTTTGGAATGACAAAGAACACATGATCAAAATTATTAGACATATTGCTTTTTTCATTAAGTCAGTACTACCATCGAACAATGCTTACGTGGATGTTTTGCGGGCTAAACTTTAGCATAAAAATAACGAATTAATAGGTAGTGTGAATGTAATGCCATGCCTTAAGGGAATGCATTGAGCGATGTTTATTTCATAGAGGATTAAAGATAAACATTAAATAACAGTGAGTTATAAAAAAGAACAGCATTTAATTATATTTATAGATATCAATTTATCTGGGATGTGTAAATCACACGTTTAGTCGTTGATAGGCTACTAAGTAATTGTTTTAAGATATAAAAATATAATGGTGCTCACTAAAGTAAAAATAATTCTTTTTATTGGAAAAAATGAAATTGCGTTGAAAAATAACCACGTAAACGATCTTATTTATATAAAAGCCTATTTTCTAGATTTCAGTGACTAAAAAAGCAGGTAGCGAACTACCTGCTTGTAGGACTTTACTTAGACGTTGATTTAGATGTTACAAACTTTCGTCCAACTACCGTCACTTCCTGGTACTGATGATGTCCACCAGTTAGCTTTGTATACAGCACCATCATGGATGATTTCATCGCCGCTACCAGCATGAGTTGGCGTACCTTGCCAATCAGTCTGAGGCCAGTTAGGGTAAGTATTTAGGCCATCTGAATCACAGTTGCCATTATTACCACCCGTATCGCCGCCACCATTATTACCACCACCGGCATTTAAATCACCGATAGGTAGGTTTGGTTGCTCAAACTTAAACGCATACTCATTACCATCTACATTCACTGAGTAGTTAGCAGGGCCTGAGATTGGTAGGTAGTAAATAAAGTCTAGCTCGTAGCTTTCACCCGCTGGTAATGTTTTCCACTTAGGCAGAGTAAAGGCAACACGGTGCATTGTTCCGTCTAAGCCACCAATGTTATCACCACGAGTATGACCAGAAGAGATGACTTTCAGACCACCACCAGATTGATCTTTCGCGTTATCGGGTGCAGATACTGGAATATCAAACTGGAATTCAGTTCCACCCGGTAAATCAGTACCTGTGTTATTGGTAAAGGTTACGGTTGGGTTGATAGGGTAGTTTTGGTCACCAACTTTGAAGCCGCTAACGTTAACTGCAATATCAATTGCTTGAGTTGGGATTGCACCTGTTGCGATTGTATTACCATATGGAGTTGCTGACTTAAACTTATCGTAGATAGCTTTTGTCATCGCATTACCCATGTGGTACTCACCGTTACCAGAAGCACATGCCTTTTCAGTTGCGTCAATAGTGTTAGTACGCTTACCGTTTGCATCAAATAAGTAACAGTTGTAGTCGCCTGCAAGCTCCCAGAACATGATACCACCGATTTCTTTATCAATTACGTAGTCAGCTTTCACGCCAACCGATGCTTTATCCTCTGTAGAGATAAATACGCTCTTCTCTGCATTCCATAGCCATGGTGCAACAGCGACATCATCGTAATTACGGGTATACGAACCAACAAGTTTATCTTGTGGATCATTAACAGGATCTAAGCCATAAGCGGCTGTGTACGAACCGAAGATACCTTGCTCAAGGTTTTTCGCGTGCCACATTGGGTTAGAACCGGCACCCATTTCTTTACCATTTGGATCAAGATCGTGCCACATGTTGTCGATACCGATAGCACCGTAACCACAGTTGTTCTTCTCGCCTTCACCAGTACCAGCCTGACACTCAGACTGGTTAGGTAGTGCTGCACGACCCCATAGACCGTTATCCCCACCTTTAACATCTTGCCAACCACGGGTGTAGTATGGAACACCGATATTGATACGACCAGCAGGCATTGAACCACGGAAGTAGTGGTAAGCCCAGTCAGTATTAAGGTAACCAATACCACCGTATGCTGCAGTGCCGTATACGTTCCACTGTGCTAACTCTGAATCTTTACCTGTATCAAATAGCGCAGCATTATGACCAACGTGGTCGTTCCAAGCACCGTGTAAGTCGTAAGACATGATGTTTACATAATCTAAGTATTTCGTTACATCAAATGTTTCCATACCACGTAGTAGGTAACCAGATGATGGTGCTGCAATCGTTAGCATGTAGTGAATGCCATCTTCTGCTGAAGCAACATCCAGTTTTTCACGAAGTACTTTCATCAGTTCTTGGTAAGAAGCCCATAGGTATGGACGACGCGGTTCCATGAACTCTTTATCGTATGGATTACCTGCACCCGCCATAGACGTTGGGTATTCGTAATCAATATCAAGGCCATCGAACTTGTACTTACGTAACATTTCAACAGCAGATGTGGCGAATTTCTCAATGCCTGCATGGTTAATAGAACCATCAGCATTTGTTGTCATCGTGTAGAATCCACCATCAGCTGCACGACCACCATCTGTGCCGAAGTGGCCGCCTGTTTCAGCCCAGCCACCGATAGAGATTAATGTTTTAACATCGTGTTTCGCTTTTGCTGTTGCAAGTGCACCGAAGTGACCTTTAAAGCCAAGTGCTGGGTCGATTTCAACGCCATCCCATTCCATACCTACAGCGGCATTACTTGGATCTGATGTGTCACCGATATTAACTTTACCGTCTTCACCAATACTAACGAATGCGTAGTTAATGTGAGTTAGTTGTTCCCATGGAATATCGTTAACTAAGTAGCTACTTTGAGGATCATCGCCTGCACGCCAGCTAGTGAAGTAACCAATAACACGACGAGGGTGATCAACCCCCATCATTTCACGGCCATCTTCATCATAGATAGAACAGTAAGGCACATTTACGCCTTCAGTTTGGTATAAACCGTCAGGACGACAACCATTTGATACAACAGCGCCATTAACTGCAACAGAACTTACGGCAGAATCAGAAGTTTTGTTTTGGTCATCAGTTGCACGAGCAAAGATTTTTGCATTGCCAGCTTGAACCGTTGTGTATTCAAGAGCATAAGGGGCTGTAGCTGCGGTGCCAACCAGTGCGCCATTTACGTAGAAATCAACTTTTTCTACCGTGCCATCAGTATCTGCAGCATCAGCAGTAATGGTAATAACTTCACCTAATTCCACACTTGTCGCTGAAACAGCAACAGAAACGGTAGGCGCTTCGTTAACAGGTCCTTCAGGTGCAACATCGACGCTAACACTTGCTTGGCTACTTGCTGCATTTTTATCATCAAAAGCCATAACTGAAAGGCTATGTACGCCTTCTGTTGCGGTCCATGCAAACTCGTATGGTGCTGTTGTTGTTGAACCAACAACTTGTCCGTCGACTAGGAAGTCAACCTTAGCAATAGTACCGTCAGTGTCGGTTGCATTTGCTTTGATGAGAACAGTTTCACCGGTTGTGATAGCCGTTGTTGCTGTTGGTGCTGTAAGGCTTGCTGTAGGTGCTGCATTTTCTACTGGATCAACTGGTGGGTCGATAGGTGGCTCGCCACCAGAACAAAGATCGAGTTGAACCCATTGTGAATACGGACCGTTGTTGTCTTTCGGAGAATTATTCTGTGTCCAGTAATTTGCTTTATAAGCAACACCCGCTTGTTTAACTTGATCGCCGCCAGTATAAACGCTGTCACTTTTCCATTCTGTAAGGTCAGTACAATCAACAGCAGCTTGTGCGTTGAATGCAAATAAGCATGACATAGTTAGAGTACTAAGAGTGAAAATCCCTTTCCTCATCGTTCCATGTTTACCATTATCCATTAGGTATCCTTTTAGTTTCAGTAAAATAAGCAACACTCAGTTTGTCCGTTATTCTTTTGTGAATCTTTTTGAGTGCCGTAAAAAAACTATAATGCTGATAGCTAAATTTGCACGATGCGATGTACTGATCTTCAGACATGCTCTCGGAAAGGTGTAAAAAAAATGTAAATAAACTTGCTGTTATTGAATTAAAAGCAAGTCTTCAACAGTATTTAGGGCTTTTTTGTGGTCGGAGGAGTGCTGGTTAAATGCTTTTTTTGCGCAGTGTTTTTATAATGCAATATGTAGGATAGCCACAAGTTGTAAGCTATCCTATTGATTAGAAAAAGTTTTATAAATTACTTATTTGTTAATAGCAGATTTGAATTGTTCTTGCGTAGCCTTGTCTGCTTTTTTGTACCAGTAATTTAGCATCTTGGTTACGTAGGCTTGATCGACTTTTCCACTTTTTTCAACAGCTATTTGTTGTACTTGAGGTACAGAAACAGAAATTGCAGTGGTTAGAGCTGCTGGTGCGTTACTTAAATTATACTTAGCGATTTCTTGCTGAAAATTTCGTCCAATTTGCACGCCATTTTTGATTAATACATCCTGCTTAATGGCGATATCATTATTTTGTTTGTCTGTAATTACAACATTTGGCTGCTTGTTAAATGCTCTAGCTTCATATTGGCTATGAATTTTAGGTAGATTCAATGTGTAGTGTGCGTCTGTACCATCAAATGTGACGATCACAACTTCAGATTTGAATAGGTGAGTATCGCCGTTTTCACGGTAATTAGTTTCATAGCGAAAAGCGATTTGATTATCACCATCTTTTAATGACAGTGGGCCGTTACCTTGCGCTTTTGTACCATTAACAAGCACAAGATCAGCTGAGTCGGGTAGTGTAAGCGAAACGTTAGCAAAAGAAGAGAAGCTCACACCACAAACGGCTAAGGTTAAAAGTGCTGTACGTAATTTCATGTTAATTCCTTGTATTTGTTGATAGCTAAATGCGCTATTGGTATTTTCTTATTGTATTCTTTTATTAATACCAATGACAAATAATGTCTATTTGTAATTAAGCATATAGAAAGTGAGAAAATAAAAAGCCCAATGAGTTATGCTCATTGGGCTTTCATGACATTAGGCACTAATTAAAACTAACTTGATGATTACTTAACGTAACATGCAAAGCCTTTTAGGTAGAAACCTTCAGGATAGGCGCTATCTAATGGATGATCCGCCGCTTGGCTAAAACGCTCAATAAATTGAACATCACGCTTCGCATCAAGAGCGGCATCGGCAATGATTTTTTGGAATAAGCCGTTATCCATTAAACCTGAGCAAGAGTAAGTCAGTAACGTACCACCAGGTTTAAGAATTTGCATTGCTAACATATTGATATCTTTGTAACCACGGCATGCACCAACAAGCTGAGACTTAGATTCAGCAAACTTTGGTGGATCCATAATCACAACATCAAATAACTCGCCACGATCACGGTACTCACGTAGCAGTTTAAATACATCAGCATTTAAGAATTGCGCATTTTCAACAGGAAAGCCGTTGTCTTGTGCATTTTGTAATGCAGTATCAAGCGCGTGCTGAGAGACATCAACGTTAACCACTTCTTTAGCGCCGCCTTTCAGTGCATAAAGACCGAAACCACCGGTGTAGCAGAAACAGTTAAGGACACGTTTGCCGTTAACGTATTTAACCGAAGCTTCACGGCTGTCACGTTGGTCAAGATAGAAACCTGTTTTATGGCCACCGACGATATCAACGTTAATTTTAACGCCGTTTTCTTCAATCATTACAAATTTAGGTGGCTCTTCACCATGAAGAACGCCTGTACGTTGTTTCAAGCCTTCTTTTTTACGCACAGAAACATCAGAACGTTCGTAGATGCTGCATTCTGGGTAGCAGTGTTGAAGCGCTTCAATCAGCACATCACGTTGTGCTTCAGCACCAGCACTGAGTAACTGACAAACTAAAAAGTTTTGGTAACGGTCAATCGTAATGCCCGGTAGGCCATCAGATTCTGCTGCAATTAAACGATAACCTGTTAAGCCATCACGCTGAGCTAAAATATCGCGCAAACCTTGTGCTTGGTTTAGACGTTTAATAAAGAAGTTAACGTCGATATTTTCGTTTTTCTCAAAACTCCATACGCGAACGCGAATTTGTGATTGTGGTGAATAAGCGCCTTTTGCTAACCATTCGCCTTTGTTGTCGTAAATATCGACGGTTTCGCCTAAGCCTGGTTTACCTTCAATGCGATCAATACCGCGAGAGAAAACCCAAGGGTGGCGACGACGTAGTGATTTTTCGCGGCCTTTTACCAAATAAATAGAAGCTGTCATGAACATGCCCAGTATGGAATTCGAGTGGGGGCGTATTATCTTTCTCTAGGCATATAAAATCAAATGAAAAAGCCGCTATCTTATCGGATACAAACAAGATAGCGGCATAAAAGAGGACTTAAGCAATGGAACTGGTTATGAGGCTTTTAAACCACTCATTAAGTGTTCAAGGGTTTGTGCTTGCTGGCTCAGTTGTTCAATCTCATTACTAGATTCACTGATCATCTGTGCTATCTGACTGGATTGGGTGCGAACCTGTTCAACGCTGCTTGCGATATTTTCAGCAACAGCACCTTGTTGTTCTGCAGCTGCTGCAATCTCGGAACTACGATCAGATATCCCTTGGTTTCGTTCGTTAATTTGGCCAATTTCGCTATCAACAGAATCCATTAATTGTTCACTGTTAATGGCGTTATCAACGGTATTTTTCATAACAGCAATGAGCTGTTGGCTATTTTGTTGCAGTGATTCAATCATTTGCTGAATTTCAACAGTAGCACTTTGGGTACGCCCAGCAAGGGTACGTACTTCATCTGCAACAACGGCAAACCCACGCCCTTGTTCACCCGCACGTGCCGCTTCAATTGCTGCGTTTAGTGCAAGTAGGTTAGTTTGTTCTGAAATACCATTAATGGTTGTGACAACGTCATCAATTTTTGCCGCATTGCTATCTAACGCAGATACTGCTTGAGCGGCGGAATTAATTTCATTAGAAAGAATCGAAATGGCATTTTTTGTTTCGCTTACTTTTACACGACCATTTTCACTCACCGATTGTGCTTCTTGAGTTTGCAGTGATGTTTCGTGGGCGTGAGTAGCAACTTCACGAATTGAGCTTGCCATTTCTTCAGTCGCACTTGCGAGTGAATCTAAATGGCTTTGTTGAGATTGTGATAAATCACCACTGTTATCACTGCGACGATGTAAATCCACACTTATTTGTTGCATAAGCGCGACAGCTTGTTGCGTTGCGAGTACTAACTGTTGTTCACGTTCTGCGACTTTATCAATTGTGATAGCAATCAGGCTAAATTCATCTCGAACAGGAAAGAAATTTAATCGGTGGGTGAGATCCCCATCGGCTAAACTTTGTAGCGCTTTTTGCATATTAAACATCGCACCGCCAATGAAGGTCATGATGTAGTACACAGAAGCAAGAATAATAACCAATAAAATGCCAGTGACTATAAACTGAGTTGTTGATAAATAATCAAATAATCCAGTCTGTGTGACAGCTTGTAAACTATAATTTTGACCATTCACTAATACAGAATCTGATGATGAATTTGTCACTTTTATTGCGCTATTTTGCAGTAAAATGGCAGCATCAGTAGAAGAAATATTTTGTTGTTGGAGGATGTTAGCGGTCAGCTTTAGTTGTTGCTGTGTTATTTCTAAGCGTTGTTGAGAGGCGGCATCAACTAAAATAGCACTAACAAAGATAATAGCGGCAAACGGAAGAAGAAAAAGTAAGTAAAATTTTTCTGTAATTTTTAAATGTATAAGGTATTTATCGATCCATCGAAAAGCGACTTCTTTCATACTTACATCCTAATGAGCATAGATAAGTGGTTGCGAGATAACATTGATGGTGTAACTACATATACATCGACAAAATTACTTAGAACTTGAGGTGATGAATGTCACAGTTATGTATAAGAGCGAATATTACAGGTCGTGTGCAAGGGGTGGGTTTTCGTTTTCACACTGCTCATGAAGGGTTGAAATACAGTTTAAAAGGCTATGCGAAAAACCTACCTGATGGCAGTGTGGAAATTTTAGCTTGTGGTGAAAAAGAAAATATAGATGCGTTATTACTTTGGTTAGGGAGCGGGGTAAAGCTAGCTGATGTTAAGTCAATAACAACGGAAGAGTTGGAATGGCGGCATGTTGATGGATTTACGATTAAGTAGACATTGTTGTCAATAACAGAGGGTCACAAAATAGCAAGTCAATGCGTATCCTGTGACCACAGAGGGTTAGTAACAGTAGTGAATTAAATGCATTTTACTGGTTTCGGTAATCCGGCTAATTTTGTTGCTTGTTTTGCTGGTCCTTTAGGGAATAGGCGATAAAGATAACGAGAATTTCCTTTTTCTTCGCCGTATTTTTTCGCCATTGCTTTAACCAACATACGGACAGCCGGTGATGTATTAAATTCTAAATAAAATTCGCGTACAAAATGGATCACTTCCCAGTGCGCAGCAGAAAGATCAATCCCTTCTTCTTCTGCAAGTAAAGGGACAAGTTCTTCACACCAGTCACTAACATTTTTCAGATAGCCTTGTGCATCTGTTTCGATTTCTTTTTTATTAAATTCAAGCATGGTGAGCCTCGGTATTCATTACGGCTCAAAGCATAGTGAGTGTGGTACGGCGCTGCAAGTAAAACTGTTCACTATGTTCATGTATTTGACTATTTCTGATATAAAAATGCCCGCAAGATAGCGGGCATTTAGTATTAAGAATAGCGGTTGCTATTAGTTATTATCGCTGTTGATAACACCAAGAATTTGCAACAAACTTAGGAACAGGTTGTAGATAGAAACGTACAACGTTACTGTCGCTGAAATGTAGTTTGTTTCACCACCACGAACAATTGACTGTGTAGTCAATAGAATTGCAGCTGATGAGAACAGAACAAACATACCGCTAATAGCAAGTGACAGCATTGGCATCTTCAAGAAGATATTAGCAACCACTGCAACAAGAATTGCGATAAAGCCTGCCATTAACATACCGTTTAAGAACGATAGGTCACGTTTAGTTGTTAGTGCGTAAGCTGAACAGCCAAGGAAAGTTACTGCTGTACCACCTAGGGCAGTCATTACAACATCGCCCATACCCGCGCCAACATACATGTTTAGAATTGGACCTAAGGTATAACCCATAAATCCAGTCAGTGCGAAGACGAAAACTAAGCCTAAGCTGCTATCTCGGTTACGTTCGGTTAAGAAAATTAAACCATAGAAACCTACAAGTAATACAATCCAGTGTACAGGCGGTACATTCATTGCCATCGCTACACCTGCAATACCTGCAGAAAATAACAAAGTTAACGAAAGTAGGAAGTAGGTGTTACGTAGAACCTTGTTGGTAGATAGTAAGCCTTCGTAACCGCCGTCACGATTAACTATACGATCGTTCATAAAAATCCCCTTAGGGTAGTTATATTGAGACTATTAATTTATATATGAGGCTAAATTACCATAAAAGCAAGTTTAACTAAGCACTCAACATTAAAATATTTGTACTGAAGCACGTTATCATCACTTAGCTCGTATATTACTTAACCGCGGCGATGAAAATCAGACAAATGTGTAAGTAAATGTTTCAAGGTAACTATGGTTAGCGCTACTAATCACTTGTTTTCTTTGAAACATTTAAATTATACGAATTAATGTAATATTTGGCTTAAGAACAGTTGAGTACGATCAGATTTTGGATTATCAAAGAAATCATGTGGATTATTTTCTTCAATGATTTCACCTTGATCCATGAATATAACCCGATCAGCAACTTGTCGTGCAAACCCCATTTCGTGAGTCACACAAAGCATCGTCATGCCTTCATTTGCCAATTCAACCATAACATCAAGCACTTCTCTAACCATTTCAGGATCGAGTGCTGATGTAGGCTCATCAAAAAGCATAACTTGCGGATTCATACAAAGTGAACGGGCGATAGCAACACGTTGTTGCTGGCCACCAGAAAGTTGTCCTGGGAATTTATTTGCTTGATCGGTAATTTGAACGCGCTCAAGGTACTTCATCGCTAGGGCTTCTGCTTCTTTCTTTGGCATTTTCTTCACCCAAATAGGAGCAAGGGTACAATTTTCTAATACCGTTAGGTGAGGGAAGAGGTTGAAGTGCTGGAAACACATGCCGACTTCTTTACGTACTAATTCGATATTTTTCAAATCATCAGTTAGCTCTGTACCGCCAACAATAATTTGTCCTTTTTGGTGTTCTTCTAAGCTGTTAATACATCTGATCATGGTTGATTTACCTGATCCTGAAGGACCACAAATCACGATCTTCTCGCCTTTCTTTACTTGTAAGTTAATATTTTTCAGAACATGGAATTGACCATACCACTTATTCACATCAGTTAGCTGGATCATAAGATCAGAGCTGGTGTTATCCGTGTTAGGTTTTGAAGTACTACTCGTCATAATGCTGTCCTTGCTAACGTTTGTGCCCAGTGTGTAATTTGTTTTCTAAATAAATACTGTAACGTGACATCCCAAAACAGAAAATCCAGAAGACTAAAGCAACGAAGACATAGCTTTCAGTTGCAAAGCCTAACCATTCAGGATCGCTGGTGGCTGCTTGCCCTATACCTAATACATCAAACATACCGATAATGAGGACTAAGCTGGTATCTTTAAACAAGCCGATAAACGTATTTACGATAGAGGGAATGGTAATCTTTAACGCTTGAGGTAAAACGATAAGGTACATCTTCTTCCAATACGTTAAACCTAATGCATCCGCTGCTTCATATTGCCCTTTAGGGATTGCTTGTAAGCCTCCACGAATAACCTCTGCCATATAAGCGGCACTAAACATCACCACACCAATAAGTGCGCGGAATAATTTATTGGTTTCCATTTCGGCGGAAAGGAAAAGAGGGAGCATCACCGATGCCATAAAGAGTACGGTGATCAGTGGAACACCACGCCATAACTCAATATAAACCGTACAGATACTACGAATTATAGGCATTTCTGAACGTCGCCCTAAGGCGAGTACGACGCCGATGGGTAAAGAAACCACAATACCAACAATCGCAATTACTAAGGTAATTAATAGACCGCCCCATAAGTGCGTTTCAACAATCGGTAAACCAAATACGCCACCATAAAGCAGGAAGCCGGCAAGGAATGGATAAATGTTGACGAAAAATAGCCATATCCATCCACGATAAGGTGTTTTTTCGTAAGCTAATAGTCCAATGAACAGGGCTAATGTTGCGTAAAAAAGTTTAGGTCGCCACAGCTCCTCTGTTGGATAAAAGCCAAACATAAACTGATCAAAACGGACGTTAATAAATGTCCAGCATGCACCACTACTGGTACATGCATCACGGCTATCACCTGCCCAGTCAGCATTAATAAATGCCCATTCAACGATGTACCAAATGCCTAAAATAGCAAAATAGCCTAAGAGAAATGTCGCGATACTATTGGTCAAAGAGGAAAATAAGTTGGTACGTAACCAGCCTATAATCCCGACGGTATTAGCTGGTGGCGGTAGATCGGGTTGAAATTGATGTTTATTCATAGTGATTACCTCTCTACCAACGCGACTTTCTTGTTATAGATATTCATCACCAAAGAGGTGAATAGGCTTAATGTGAGATAGACAGCCATAGTCATTGCTATGATTTCAATAGCTTGACCTGTTTGGTTTAAGGTTGTTCCTGCAAAGACAGAAATAAGATCGGGATAGCCAATGGCCATCGCAAGCGATGAGTTTTTGGTTAAATTTAAATATTGGCTGGTGAGCGGCGGAATAATAATACGCAGTGCTTGCGGTACAACGACAAGGCGTAAGGTTTTATTTCTCGATAACCCTAATGCTTCAGCAGCTTCGGTTTGACCATGACTAACAGCATTGATACCTGAACGAACAATTTCAGCAATAAATGAAGCGGTATAGATGCTTAGTGCCAGTAAAAGGGCTGCAAGTTCAGGAAGGATGGTTATTCCACCTTTAAAGTTAAAACCTTTAAGTTCTGGATATTCCAAATCAATGGGCATACCTGTGACAAAAAAGGCGATTAACGGCAAGCCTAAAACTAATCCTGTTACGGTTAATAGTACGGGAAGTTGTTGACCTGTTTGTTGTTGTTTTTTCTTAGCATATTGATAAAAGAACAAAGAAATAACAACAGCAATGGCTAAACACCATCCAACAATTTCAGAGCCCGAGCCATAGATAGGGCTAGGAATAGATAGTCCGCGAATATTTAAAAATATAGCTTCGCCTAAGCTGATACTTTGTCGAGGAGAGGGAAGTGCCTGGAGTACTGCAAAGTACCAAAAAAAGATTTGCAGTAATAAAGGAATATTACGAAAGACTTCAATATAAACAGCAGCTAAACGGCTGATTAACCAATTTGAAGAGAGTCGAGCAATGCCCATGATAAAGCCAATAATTGTGGCAAGGATAATACCTAATCCTGCAACTAACGCAGTATTTAGTAATCCAATAACAAAGGTTCGCCCATAAGTGTAAGTTTCATCGTAATCAATCAGTGTTAAGCCAATACCAAATCCTGCTTCTTGGTTAAGAAAGTCAAATCCTGTCGAGATACCTCGTGATTCTAAATTGGTAAGGGCATTATTTACGATGGAGTAAAAAAAGAACACTAGCCCAATAACAGCAATAAGTTGAAAAATAACCGCTCTGAAAGTTGGGTTATAAAAAATGTTCTGTTTGGACTTTGGATTCGATACATCCGATGTATGTGGTGTAGGAGCCATACAACAACCTCAGTTCCTATTGAGATGTAAAAGTAGGGACCCGTTGCCGAATCCCTATATAGTGCTACGTTGTACTATGTTTCTTTCAATAAATATCTATGCGTGTGATTAACGAATTGGTGGTGCGTATTGGATACCACCGTTCGTCCAAAGCGCGTTTAAACCACGTTTAATTTTAAGTGGTGAGCCTTCACCGACAGTACGCTCAAAGCTCTCACCGTAGTTACCTACTTGTTTGATAATCTGGTAGCCCCAATCATCTTTAAGTCCTAAGCCTTTACCTTTTGGTCCATCTAAACCAATAAGACGACGGATATTTGGATCTTTTGATTCTTTCGCTAATTTATCAATGTTAGCAGAAGTTACATTGAATTCTTCAGCATTGATCATAGTGAAGAGCGTCCAGCGAACGACGTTGAACCATTGGTCATCACCTTGACGGACTACAGGGCCTAAAGGCTCTTTAGAAATAATTTCTGGTAGTACAACAGCTGAATTAGGATCTTTTAAGTTTAAACGCAGAGCATATAGACCAGATTGATCCGTTGTTAATACGTCACAACGACCAGAATCAAAGCCTTTAGATGTTTGAGGTGCTGTATCAAATACAACTGGCTTATAAGTCATACCATTAACACGGAAGTAATCAGCAAGGTTTAGCTCCGTAGTCGTTCCTGATTGGACACAAACTGCCGCACCATCTAATTCTTTAGCGCTTTTTATGCCCATGTCTTTTTTAACCATAAAGCCTTGACCGTCGTAATAGTTAATACCGGTAAAGTTGAGGCCTAAAGAGGTATCACGGTGGAGTGTCCATGTAGTATTTCGCGATAAAACATCAATTTCACCAGACTGTAGTGCAGTGAAACGCTCTTTTGCTGTCAGTGGGATGTATTTAACTTTCGATTTATCGCCAATAGTTGCTGCCGCAATAGCTTGACAGAATTCTACATCAAGGCCTTCCCATTGACCTTTTGCATTAGGGTTTGAAAAGCCAGGTAGACCAGCACTTACGCCACATTGGACATAACCTTGTTTCATCACTTTGTCTAACGTAGTTTCAGCATTGGCGTTTGCAGCAAAAAGGGCAGTTGAAGAGGCTAACGCCGCAAATACCACTGATAATTTATTAGCCATTTGTACCTTCCTTTGTTGGTCTTGATGTGAAATTAAAAATAGATCGTTAATAATTTTAACAACATGTTAACAGTTGTTAATTATAGGAAGAGAAAATAAAAGGTCTAGTGAACGAAAAGATATAGATCACGAAAAGCTAACAAGATGAAAATTAGAATAAAATAATAATCATTACCATATGTGACTAATTATTCATGCTGGGTGCTTTGAATAGTGTGAGGTTAGGGATTGAAAATAATGAGTATATTGGCGTGATTATTGCGCCGTGGCCTTATTTAAACGGGTGTTTTAAGTTGGTGAACGCAGAGGTTAAGTTGTATCTTGATATCTTCAAAGATGTTCAATTTGCATAATTATGATTTTTTATGCGGTTTGGTGGGAGTGCTGCTTTGTAGTTAAATTGTTTGGTATTTTGTCGTAGATTAAACTTAAATATCATATTTAGTCGATGTATTAAGTATTTAAGTCTGATTTTTTTCTATTATTCGAATTAGTGTTTTGAATTTTTTGCGAATTGGGGAATATTGTCTTATAAAGAAAGACTCAATAAAAATTGAGTCTTTCTTACTTATATTTTAGTTCGTTATGCGTTTGTCGCTTTTGCTGCCAGTGCGACTGAATCTACTTTTTTAGTCACAAAAGAAAGCACAACCGCGACACCAAGCATGATAGAACACACGGTATATGCCAGTGTGTAAGTACCTGTAGTATCAACAGCGAACGCCGCTACGACAGGGCCAATGAAACCACTCACACCCCAAGCGGTATAAAGTACACCATAGTTTGCACCATAGTTTTTCAAACCATAGAAATCAGCAATGATTGATGGGAATACTGCAAGCAGTGTTCCGTAACCAATACCTGCAACGGCTGCACCAATAATTAACGTAAAATCAGACTTAAACGTTGCGAACATTACCATGTTGATTGCTTGCATAATAAAGGCAATCATGAGGGTTTTAATGCCACCGATCTTGTCAGATAGGATACCTGCAACTACACGGCCACCAGAGTTGAATATTGCTAAAATTACAACTAAATATGCAGCATCTGCGATATTTGCTTGTGTTGCTGCAATAGAGGTGATGTTACCAATGATCATCAAACCTGATGCAGAAGCAAATGCATACATTACCCAAAGAGAGTAAAACTGTGGTGTTTTTAGCATTGCACGCCAGTTTAGATCTGCAGCATTACCTGATTTATTATTTACATCGTAGCCAGAAGGGACTTCTGGTGTATAGCCTGCTGGTGGATTGTTAATGGTACAAGCAAGAGGCACTGCAATAATAAGTACAGCAATACCTAATACTAAGAAACTTGTATTTATTCCAACTTCTTTAATCAGGAAAGATGTTAGCGGGGCTAAGTATACAGCTGCTAAACCAAAGCCTGCTGCAATTAAGCCATTAACTAGACCTTTCTTCGAAGGGTGGAACCATTTCATTGCAGATGGGCTAAGACACGCGTAGCCAAAACCGATACCACTACCTGTTAAGATACCGAATGTTACGATCAGTAACGTAGGCGTGGTAGCAAAGCTTGAAATGATCATACCTAGACCAACCATCACTGTACCTAGGATGAGTACTCGACGTGGACCCATACGGTCTTGCAGAATACCTGCCACCAATAATGATAATGAGAAGGTAATAATGGCAACCGTATAAGGTAGCGAAGCGTCGGCATTTGACCAGCCTAAATCAACAACAAGTGCTTTTTTGAAAACACTCCATGCGTAAAGAATACCCATACACAAATTAATGCAGAATCCAGCAAGTAAGATCTGCATTGCTCTATCAAATTTTTTCATACTTTTCTCAATTAAGGCGATGTCAGCAGATCACTTTGCCAACAAAGATAATGTTATATCTAAATGGGTTTTTTAAAGTGCGCGAATCTTATCAAGATTATTTAAATTTAAAATTGGCTAGAAATTGTTTGTTACAAATGAGCTGAAAGTATGAAAGTTAGAGTGTAACTGAATTTGAATAGCGTTTTAATTGAGAGGTGAATGTAATGGGGGTGTTATTTATTTGTGGCGTTATTGAGTATTTCAAAAGGAATAACAAAAGGGGAAAGAGTGCATCTCTTTCCCCTTTATGAACTATGAAGTGTGATTACTATTAGTGACCAAGGAAACTTATATAGCCCTGTAGTACAAGTAGGTTAGTAATATCAATAAAGAAAGCACCAACAATAGGTACAACCATAAATGCCTGTGGTGATGGCCCATTTCGAGATACAAGTGCCCCCATGTTCATTACAGCTGTTGGTGTTGCACCCATACCAAAGCCACAGTGGCCGCCAGCAATAATTGCGGCATCGTAATTTTTACCCATTACGCGGAAAGTTACGAAGTAAGCAAATAGCGCGAGCACGATGGTCTGTACGATAAGAATCACCAACATAGGTAATGCGAGATCCATTAATTCCCATAAATGCAGGCTCATCAAGGCCATTGCAAGGAATAGGGATAACGAGATAGTACCTAAAGCATCAACGGTTTCCTTATTGATTTTGTAGCACTTAGTGCCTTCACAAAAGTTAGTAATGAAGACACCAATGAAAAGTGCGTAAACAAATTCAGGAATCCGAAGTGCGCTAATACCAAAGCTATCAACAAACTCTTTAGCATGTGATGCACCAGCAACACAGACAAGAAGAATAAATAACACTTCAATTGTATTCTTTGAGGTAATACGATCTTCTTCTTTGTCGCTGTATGTTACAAGATCAGGGTGATCAATATGGTGATTACCACTTTCACCAAAATCTGATTTTAGGTTGTATTTATTAATAAGACGCTGTGCGACAGGTCCGCCAATAATACCACCCATGACTAACCCAAATGTTGCACATGCCATCGATAATTCAAGCGTATTTAAGCCATAGTCAGTCGAGAAGGTTTGTGCCCAAGCGGCGCCTGTACCATGACCGCCTGATAATGTAATCGAGCCAACAACAAGACCCAGTAATGGATCTAGACCAAGTAGCTTACTTAAGCCAACGCCAACAGCATTTTGAATAACAATAAATACCGTTGCTAAGGCTAGGAATAAGAAGACACGTGATCCACCTTTCGCTAAGAGTTTATAGCTAGCAGCAAGGCCAACTGTTGCGAAGAACATTTCCATTAATGCATTTTTCATACTTAGCTTGAAGCTAATATCAAACCCTTGGAAATGAAAAATTGTTATAATAACAGCAACAACCAAGCCACCAACAATCGGCTCTGGAATGTTATACTTTCTTAAAATCGCAACTTTACTATTAATAAAGTAACCTAGAAAAAGCACGATTATTGCTATGAGCAATGATTCGAGCTCATTAATTTGAATAGTTGTGTTCATCGATAATCTTCTATTGTACTTCTTTGACGCTAATTTTAACGTTTAAAAGGTATTCTTACCATATTGCTATTCAAATTATAATGTAGTAGTCAATTAAGCTTTAAGTGGTGATATTGTATAAAATATCGAATATACCTACTTTAAAAAGTAAATGAAGTTACTTTCTGGTGCTCTTGATGTTATTGAATTGTTTTATTTTTATGCGTTGACGGTTGTTATTTTTCGAAGGTTAAAACTGCAAATAAAAATTACATAAATGTCATCTTTTAAATTTAATTTTTATTATAAAACATATGCTTATCTTATTGTTTTTGCCTAAATCAGTAAGTTGAGTCATATTTATAACGAAATGTGCACTGTAATACGAAGGTTAAAATGAAATTTTAGTTATTATGAATGCAATTGAAAAAAAACGGAAATTTCTCACAATATAAGATTGGTTGTTTTTTGCACAGATATTTTTTGATTTATTTGGATAAAAAATTAAAAAAATTGAGCGATTTACACTTTAAGAGTATTCAATGCTGTAATTTGTGCTTGTTTTTTGTGTTCTATTTATTGTGATTAAAACTTATTGTAATTTTATTTGGTTATTTATAATAAAAAAGGAAGCTATTGCGATAGCTTCCTTTTGATGAATGAAGATAAAATCAGTTACTGTATTTTTTGAGTTTTAGATCTTTTTTAAGCTGCTGTATATATGCGATACGACTAGGATCTGCCGGTCTTGCTTGTAATTTATTGTTTTCCAATGTTTGTGCTTCATCTGGTAAAACACAACGCCCACTCACGCGTTCATGGTGTTGTTTGGTTTCAAATTCAGCACGTTTTGCAGCTAATTCTTGTTCACGAGCCATCGACTCACGGGCTTTACTTTGATCCGTTGCATCGACAACGACATAGCTATTACGTTTCTGCTGCCGTTGTTGGGCTGTGCCACCAAATTGATCGCGCTGCTTGATAAAGTTATTTAAGTGGTCATCAAAGCTCATCAAAGCATCCTACATAACAATTTCATTACCATAATAATAAGACACATTAAGAATGATGAGAACC
The DNA here is from genome assembly GCF_003026105.1 of Photobacterium sp. GB-56. Lineage (GTDB taxonomy): Bacteria > Pseudomonadota > Gammaproteobacteria > Enterobacterales > Vibrionaceae > Photobacterium. The sequence goes on from NZ_PYNW01000002.1 coordinate 338,558, forward strand.
TTGTTTTCAACTTAAAGTTGACCTTATTTCATTTGTGTTTAAATATTTCCTCTCAAAATCGGATAATGGTAATGGTTTATCAAAATAAAAGCCTTGTAATTCTTCCACGCCGAGAGATTCTAAGAACTTAAGTTGAACTTCTGTTTCAACACCTTCAGCGACAATTGTTAAATTTAAATTATGAGCAAGTTCTATGATAGAACGACAAATCGTAATACTGTCTTTGTTAAAAGGCAGATCTTTGATGAATTCTCTATCGACTTTTAGAATGTTTATAGGAAAGCGCGAAAGATAAGCGAGGGAAGAGTAACCAGTTCCGAAATCATCAATAGCGATTTTAATGCCTAGTTTACGTAAAGATTTAAGCTGTTTTAAAGCAAAATTAACATCACACATGAGCACGCTTTCTGTTAATTCAAGTTCGAGAAAATGAGGGTTACAACCCGTATTGTTAATCGCTTGTGTTATTGTTTCTACTAAGTCGGCTTCTAATAACTGTCTTGCAGAAATATTGATTGCAATATCAAAGTAATACTCTTTGTCTTGCCAAGATTTTAATTGAAGGCATGCTTGATTTATCAGGTAACGCCCAGCATCGATAATAAGCTCGGATGATTCTAAAACAGGGATAACATCAATAGGTGAACGGTATTCTCCTTTGCTGTTTTTCCAACGTAGTAGGGCTTCAACACCGCACAGTGTGTGTGTATTGGCATTCACCTTAGGTTGATAGAAGTATTCATATTGTTCACTACCAACGGATTTTCGAAGGTCAGACTCAAGTATTAAACGCTGAATGTTTTCCGCTTCCATCGATTCAGTGAAATAGCAGTAGTTGCTACCGGATAATCCTTTAGCGCGATATAAGGCCATGTGAGCGTATTTTTGTATCAGCTTTGGGTCTGATTCGGTGTCTGAGCTTAATGCAATACCAATGTTAGTTGAGATAGAAAGTACTTGGCTATCGATAGATAACGGCGCATTAGTATTTTGTAGTAATCGTTCAGCCACTTGCGTGATTGTTTGTAAATCGTGAAATGATCTGATTAAAATGCCAAATTCATTAGTATCAATACGGGCTAAAACATCTGTCTCACGTAAATTAGATTTTATCCGTTTTGAGACAATTAAAAGGATTTTTTCAATGTCTTCATTACTCATGGATTCATGAAGCTGTTTTGTTAATTCTAAATCGATCACGATGATAGCAATTTGAGCCTTATGTCGAATTGCTTCTTGCATGCTGTGTGCAATATCTTGAGTAAACATTGTTCTATTAGGTAACTGGGTTAATGCATCATAGTGTGCAAGACGGTGTAATCTATTTTCATAACTGACTCTGTCTGTTATGTCTTTGCTTGTTGCTATGTAGTTACAAATATTGCCATCATCACCGCGAATAGGTGAAATGGTATAATCCATATAAATTATATCGTTATCCGTTTTTTTGGTAATAACATGGCGAATGGATTGTCCTGAGACTAATTTGCTAATGAGTTCATCTTGTTCATGCTTATTATCGATATAGTCATTAATACAAATTGAGCTGTGGCTACCAATAAGCTGATTTAAAGGCTTGTTACTCATTTTTACATAAGCCGTATTTACATACTGAATAAAGCCATTTTTATCGGTAATGATAACGGATTCTGCGCTTTGTTCTGCTGCGCGAGATAAGGCTTGTAATTTCTTCTCACGATTAACCCAATAAGTTATATCAGCAATATGAAGTAAAATGTTATCTTCAACATTATCAACTTGCTTAGTTGCAATAACTTCAAGGTGTTTTGAACGTTTATATTTAAGTTTTATATGAGTCTTTAAATGCTCTGTGTTAGGTAATTGATCAATAGTATTAAGTAAGGTTGTGAGTTCATCTTGAATTTGTTTTGAATAGAAGAGACCTATTAATGGTTTTTGTAAAGCGCGAGAATGAATATTAAGTATTTTAAAAGCAGCGTCATTAATCGCTGTAATTTCTCTATTTTTATTGAGTGCTACAATACCATCTTCGCTATTTTTAATAACCGCCGTATATCTTTTTATATTTTGATCTCGTTGCTTACGTAATATCTGTTCATTTTTACGATTCTTAATTAATCGTCGTATCAACATTGCTGAGCTAATAATTAAAATAAAAAACGTAATATAAATGGCGGTTAAACGTATTCGTGTAAAATTAGAAAAATACAGATTGTTCAGTTCTTTATCAAAATTTAGTGAGGAAATTAACACCCACTCAGATGTGTTTTTATCTATATTTTTATTTAATTTTTTATCTTTAAATATCAGTGGGGTATAGGTGTAGAGATAGTCACCAATGATCGTTTGTCCTTTGTTTAATCGTTTTACAGCGTTCCATAAATAAGGATAGGTAACAGAGAAAAGTACGTCATCAGAACTTGTATTATCATCTCTTGATGGGGTCAGTGATTTGTTTAAGTATGGCTGTGTGATCCATTTTGCATCATTGTTAATAATAAAATTTGTACGCTCTTTATTGCTTGCAATATTACTAACAGGGATTTGGTGGTAACTTAGCTGCACAACCCAATTGCTGTGTTCTAATTTTAAATGTTGATAAAATGATACTTTATTTTGATGTTTATAAATGTAACTTATTTTATTATTAAGAGAAAATGTATGATCTATATTTTTTAATTCTTGTGGTTCTTCAATGACTTTACTGTAATCAATATGAAAGCCATCTTTCACCTTGTCCAGGAGAAGAACTTGGCTGTTTTTATAGTCAATTAATCGAATGGAGTCATAGAGCTCTGAGGTAATAAGGATGCTCTTAAATTGTTTTAGTACATTTGCCTTTTCCAAGACCCGTAATGGTTCATGAAGAGGTTCTTGCTGTAATTGATAAGTGAGACGGTTTAAATCTTCAGTGATAGTGTTTAGATGTAAGTAACTAATTTGTATAAGAGAATCTAACTGGCGCAGTTCATTTTCTTTGATATGTTCTGCAAGCTGAACACTGTCTTTCTGGTAAAAATAGAGACTTAAAATAGTCACCATAGCAACTAATGGTACTAAAATGGCAAGAAGATACTGTTTTAACCCATTCACACAGACACCTTAATATGAATCCATAGACATACAATGTATAAGTCTATGCTAAAGTGTTCATATAGTTAAGGGGAAATAATGAGAAACGTGACGGGTAAATATTTCAAGGAAGTTATAAAAGTAACAAGGTAGCATCAAGGTTAAATTTATAAACATAAAATTTAATGATCTTATCTATCATGTTTTTATTGCATATTGTTATAAAAACGGTTTAATTGCGCAATGATAGAAGCCTTGCCTTCACAATTAAAAATTGTTTTTACAGTATCATCAGGTGTTTCAAAAATATGCTTTATAGCGTCTGCACTTTCGTTAGAAATACCATTGATACGATACTCTAAACGTTGGTGAATTAACGAGTCCGTTGCAGTGACATAAATCATATCTATGTCTGTGATACTTTGACGTAGGAAATCACGGTGTTGTTTTTTATAAGCACCTTGTGTAACCACTACACGGGGATAAAGAGTCCGGAAGTGATTAACTTTTTGACTGATACGAATAAAAAAATCATCTCTCATTTCATCCGTAAAAGGCTTGTTCGCAGCAATAACTTCACGCATTTCATCAGTTAAATCGTCATCTGCATGGTAAACAAACCAATCGTCATGAGCACCAATGACATCACCGACAAAAGATTTACCGGCACCAGAAAGACCAAATAAAAATAGGACCGATGGTGCATCGGTTAGTTGAAGACGATGACTCATTTTATGTTCTCATTCTAGAGGTTAAGTACACTTCAGCTGCTATGAATAAACGTGTTAAATCAACTGAGGCGGTAATGTGCCAAATTATTCGAGTTGAGAATAGTAGAATATGCATATAACGTGAATTTGAGATAATAATGTGTACTAACTGAATGTTTTGTAGACGTACAGTGACGTAAAGACATTAGAAATGTGAACTGTGATATTAATTGACTATTGCTATTATTGATCAGTAGTGTTTGGGGTTTTTATATATTTAATCTCATTTTGTGTGACAATAAAGGCAATTGATTTTATTTTTTAGATGGGTATTAAATGCAAACTATTTTAATCGTTATCAATGACGCTCCTTATGGCTCTGAGCGTCCTTTTAATGCATTACGCTTAGCCATTAAACTTAATGAACAGGAAGAACAACCTGTAAGTCTCAAATTGTTTTTAATGTCTGATGCTGTGATGTGCGCGATGAAACAGCAAAATCCGGTAGAAGGCTATGATATTCAACAAATGCTTGAAATCCTTATTGCACAAGGAAGCAAGGTCAAATTGTGTAAAACCTGTTGTTGTGCGCGAGGGCTGTCTGAGTCATTGCTCATTGAAGATTGTGAAATAGGCTCGTTAGATGATTTAGCAAGTTGGACACTAAAGGCGGAAAAAGTACTAACATTTTAATTGTTATGCTCAGTGATTTAACGTAACAGAAAAGAGCTATTTTTGTACAGGAATCACAGAAAGCAAAAGAACTCAGATATTAAATGTATTTATTATCAAAAAGCTGATCAAACTAAGAGTTCTCTTATTTATATATGCTAGTGTCATTAAATAAGCTATTCATATACAGGAGATAAGCTGTGCCGCATTGCATTATTGAATATGCCAAAGATCTTGAAACAGAGATTAATTTAAATGAATTAATGGCAACAACGCATTACGCGACGTTTAGTTCAGGGCTTTTTGATGAAGAAGATATAAAAACCCGTGCCATACCTTATGAGTTATATCGTACAGGGACAACCGAAAAGCCTTTCGTTCATATTACCGTAAGGGTACTTCCAGGTAGAGATCCAAAGCAAAAAGATAATCTATCGGAAGTCATCTTGCACCAAGTGGCAGCAATGTTTCAGAATGATATTTGCGTCACAGTCGAGATTGAAGATATTAATCAGCAATCTTATCGCAAGTATGTCATATAAAAATGCAAATATAATTGCTTTATATCATTACTTATAGCAATAAATCACCGTTCGAATAAAGTATATTTGCACTTAATCATGTTTTCTGTTGATATATATGCAGAAAATGTGAATTAGGATTTGATGATGAATAAGAAAGTTTTACTCATTGCTTTAAGCTCAGTTACATTAGTTGCATGTAATTCTGCAAAAGACGTAACTTCGAATGAGGCGAATATGCAAGAAAGTTGTAATTTTTCTCACGCAATCGTTGGTGGTTGGGCACAAGGTGACATAACACCTGAAGTGGAACAAGCAGCAAAAGACGCCGTTAAAGCAATCCCTGGTGAGCATCAGCTCGGTGAAATCTATCATGTAACACAGCAAGTGGTTGCAGGTATGAACTACTCAATTACATTTAGTATTGAAAATGGTGATTACTACAATGCGACTGTTTTCCATAGCCTACAGAATACTTATGATGTTAAAGATGTAAAACAAGTATCATCAGTAGCTTCGAATTGTGATGTTCATAAGTAATTAAATAATAAGTTCTAATAGATTGAGAAAGCGCTATTATTGAGCAATCAGTAATTGCGCTTTTTTTTGATCAGTCGCAGAGTAATAGAAGAGATAATGTATGCATGTTGTAGGTCAGTGCTATCAAGATGAAAGCTTTTCTAAACAAGAATTGTCCGAAGCTATTTTTGAAAATTGTCAGTTTTATCGTTGTGATTTCTCACGTGCAAATTTAGTTGAAGCGAGTTTTATCAACTGTAATTTTATTGATGTGGGGGATGACAAAGGCTGTGATTTTTCCTATTCAAAGCTCAAAGATGCGAGTTTTAAGCAGTGTAATTTGTCAATGGCTAGTTTTCGTAATGCGCAGTGTTTTGGCATAGAAATGCGACAATCTAATCTCCAAGGCGTTGATTTTCAATATGCTTCTTTTGCAAATTATATTACCCATAACACTTTCTTTTGCTCGGCATTTATCACTGGCTGCAATTTACGTTATAGCAATTTCGAAGACATAAAATTAGAGCAGTGCGAACTGTTTGAAAACCGATGGAATGGGGCTAATTTGTTGGCAACATCGTTTAAAGGATCTGACTTAAGTCGCGGTGAGTTTTCCTCTGAACAGTGGGGTCAATGCGTTGTAGAAGACACAGATCTTTGTCATGTGGATTTAGAGGGAGTTGATATTCGACGTGTGAATTTGAACGGTGTAAAAATTTGCGACTGGCAACAAGAGCAATTACTAAGTCAACTTGGCATTATTGTGCTTTAAAGGCTCTATAACTGTCGGTATTATTGAATAAAATAATACCGACAAACAAAAAGCTATTTCTTACCATTCACCTTGGTTTTGCATCGAAGCCCAAGGTTCAGCGGGTTCTAGTGCGTCACCTTTTTGTAGCAGTTCAATCGAAATGCCATCAGGTGAACGAACAAATGCCATATGTCCATCACGGGGTGGGCGATTAATGACAACACCATTATTTTGTAAATGAGCACATAAATCGTAAATATTATCGACGGCAAAAGCGAGGTGACCAAAATTACGGCCACCAGTGTACGATTCTGGATCCCAGTTATAAGTTAGTTCTAATAAAGGCGATTGTGTTTCTTTTGCCGCTTCTGCCTGATTAGGTGCAGCTAAAAATACGAGAGTAAAACGTCCACGTTCGCTTTCTTTTCGTCGAATTTCTACCAAACCAAGCTTGTTACAGTAAAAATCCAGTGAAGCATCTAAGTTGCTCACTCGTACCATGGTATGTAAGTATTCCATTCTATTTCCTAGCTTTTATACAAAAAAATCCCCGTTGTCTAATACTTAGCATAAAGCAAATGCGTATTAAAACGAACGGGGATTATTAGATTTTATGATCTAATGTTTATGCTGTTACCGCTTGCAGTTGTTTCTTATGACGACGTAGGTGAATCGTACAACATGCAAGGAACCAAACAGAGCTTACTGCAATACCCGCAATTGTTGAAGATAAGATACCCATTGCCAAATAACCTAATAGTGCGCCAAAAGCGACAGTAATAGCATAAGGAAGCTGAGTCATAACGTGATCCATATGGTGACTACCTGCACCTGTTGCAGACAAGATACTTGTGCTTGAAATAGGTGAGCTGTGATCACCAAATACCGAACCTGCAAGTACTGCAGATAACATCGGCATTAATAGGTGAGCATCACTTGCTACCGCCATATCACCAGCAAGTGGCAACATGATCCCGAACGTGCCCCAGCTTGTACCTGTCGCAAATGACATTGCACATGAAAGGATGAAGACTAATGCTGGTAGTAATTCCGTTGGGAACCCCCCTTTTGTTAAAGAGGCTAGGTATTGGCCTGTAGACATATCACTCACAACAGTACCGATCGTCCATGCAAAAAGTAGAATAATGATTGCAGGGATCATCGCTTGTACACCTTGAGGTGCCGCAGTTAACCAAGTCTTACGTGGCAGCTTTAAACGTAAAGCTAGAAGAATAGAAACAGCTAGGCTACATAAAGATGCATTAACCAATGAAGCACCTAGATCGGTATGCTCTAAAGAAGCAATTAAGCTAAAAGCCTCGCCTTTTGCGCTTAATACTTCAGCACCACTGATGATCATAAAGATAACGCTTGAGACTGTCAGTGTTAGAATAGGCAATACCATATCAATCATAGTACCTTGGCCTTCAGACTCAGTCGTGATCTCTAAACCTTTAGGGTGGCCTTTAGATTCATCCCATAGCTTACCTTCTTCTGCCCATGCTTCGTGTTGACGCATTGGACCAATGTTAAGTTGGAAGAAAATAACAACGATAACCATTAATAGCGTAAACACGGCGTATAAGTTCATTGGGATCATTTGAACAAACAATGAAATAGCACTGATATCGGTAATATGGTTTGTTACTAAAATACCGCTAAGAATAGCAATAATGTAAGCACCCCAAGAAGAAATTGGCGTGATAACACAAACAGGTGCAGCCGTTGAATCAAGTAAATAAGCAAGCTTTGCACGTGAGATATTGAAGCGATCTGTTACTGGGCGACAAATAGGCCCCACAGATAAGCTATGGAAAAAGTCATCAATAAAGAAAGCAAAAACCATTAAACCCGTTAGCATATTTGCGCTACGGCGATCTTTACAGCGACGAACACCCCATTCAGCAAATGCTTTAGTGGCACCTGTTGCTGTCATTAAGCTGATCAAACCACCGAGCAAAAGCATAAAGATGATCATATTAACGTTACCGCTATTTACAGCACCGTCTGCCCAAACAAGGCCTACAACTTTATTTACGATATATTGAAGCGCCGCTAAAGGGCTGTAATCATTAAGAAGGATTGCGCCTGCAACAATACCAAGGCCAAGTGATAACAATACACGTCGTGTAGTGATTGCTAAAACAACCGCCAGTAAGGGTGGTACAACAGATAGCAGGGAGTCAGAATATTGAACTAGATTCATGGATCTCTTAAACACCTATATTAGGTGGAGATCTACCGAAAGGATAGAGAAACAGATTTCAGGAGAAAAAATACTTCTTCGTATCCCTTAGGGTAGCGCTCCATAGACAAAATAACTATGGCAGTTCTGCACTTATTTAATGCAGACCCAGCGATTGTTGACGACACAACAAACACTTCGGCGCCGACTCCTTTCCCCAGACTTCAAAGGTGTCACCCTCCATCCGGATACTTTTAGGCAGCGCGCCTCTACTCAAAGGATTGAAATTTGATGATACCTATTAATTTTGCTTAGGCAATAAAAAGCAGACAGAAAATGCATATTAATTGTAAATATTGTTACTGTTGATGGCATGTTAACCAATTAGTAGCGATATATTCCATTTAGATAATCGCTCATTCTGTTATGCTATTGGGCTGATTTTGTTCTGGTGTTGTCATGGAGTGTATATTCCCAGCATAGCCACCTTTAATTAAATCTTTTCTTACCTCTGCTACTTCTTGTGGTGTAACAGGTACAGTTCTATCACCTAACTTATCGCGGACAAAGCTAATTAATTTCGCAAGGTTGGCATCACTGAGCACCGAGTTAAAGCTACTCATAGGCATAAAGTTACTGTCTTGTTCCATGAAGTTTGGCGATAAACCACGAATGGTAACGGCAATCGTATCGTAAGGATCACTGTGCATAATTATCCCGTTGTTAAGCAGCGTAGGGGCGATCCCTTTCCTACCTTTACCGTCTTTACCATGGCATGCACCACAGGTTTGCACATACACACCATATAGTTTGGCTTCGTTTTCAGGATCGTTGCTACTTAACGGTTTTAGCTCAACGGTTTGAATATCAACATTGGCTGGCACCAAGTCACCAAAGCCTGGTGGGTTAAGCTGAGGAACCGAGCTATCTAACTCGTTATATTTATCGCCAGTGATCAAGTATTCCGCAATGGCTGCGACGTCTTGTTCTGTCAAGAAACGGGTACTGTTTTGTACCACTTCCGCCATACCACCAAATGCGGTTCCTTTATCTGAATGACCCGTTTTTAAAAAGTCGGTTAGTGTTTTTACATCCCAACGATCTTGATATAGCTCTGTTGCGGTAATATTTGGGGCTTTCCAGCCATCAATCAAATTACCTTGGAATAGCTCTTTTTCTATCAAGGCTTGTGCAACGTTACGTGGAGTATGACATTCCGAACAATGGCCTAACCCCATGGTTAAATATTTACCCCGTTTCCATTGTTCGGTGGCATCTGCTGGGTATTGCAAAGGGTCGGTATTAAGAAAGGCAATATTCCAACCAAGTAGTCCTAACCGGATATTACTTGGGAACATCATCTTGTTTTCTTCATTACGAGTATTCACAAAATTAAGCGATTGCATGTAAGCCCAAAGTGCTTGGGTGTCTTCATCTGTCACATATTGATAAGACGAGTAGGGCATCGCTGGATATAGGTAGCCATGTTTGCCTTTACCTTTATGTAGCGCATCATAAAATTCATCGTAGGTGTAATCCCCAATACCATAGGTTGGATGTGCTGAAATATTGGTAGAATAAAGCGTGCCAAATGGCGTTAAAAATCCTAAACCGCCACCAAATGGTTCGCCACCTTCACCAGTGTGACAAGCAATACAATCTCCTGCATAAGCAAGGTATTGCCCTTTACTAACCATATCCGGATCAAGTGCTGCGAGTTTCTCGTTTTGTCTATTTCCTTGGTGGCGAATATAAGCCCCTAATGCTTGAATTTCGCTATCGCTGAGTTGCTCTTCAAAAGCAGGCATGAGATTGTTCAAGCCATATTTTACCGTTGAAATAATACCTTCAACACTGCCATCGTGAAGCCAGATATTATCGGTTAGGTTTGGCGCACCAATCGCAGTATTACCTTTTGCATCACTGCCATGACAAGCCGTACAGTTAGCATCAAATACAGTTTTACCGAGTTCAAGGTTAATAGCTGGCTCTGCGATAATGCGGTTTTTTTCAAGTGAAGCGACATAATATGAGACATGCTCAATTTCTTCTTCAGTCAGAATATCTTTCCAACCAGCCATGACCCCATTACGACCTTTAACAATCGAATGATGGATCGCCTCATCGCTACCACCATAAAGCCAAACGGTATCACTTAAATTAGGGAAATGAAGTTGACCTTGTGCTTGATTTAAATGGCAAGCCGCACAATGGGTTTGAAATAAAGCACGACCCGCGACCACAATTTCAGGCGAGGTACTTAAAGTTTGAAATGATGTATCGCCATTAGACATTTGGCTAATTTGTTTGGCTAACGAGGTGGGAGAGGTTGAAGCTGCTTCACTACTTGATTGCCACTTCATAAGCCCTTGCCAGTTTCCCATGCCTGGGTAGAGTACCAAGAAAATGGCAGCAATAATGAAAGCAAGAAGATAAGAAAGGAGTAGAAGGTTAGGTACGGCGGCATCGTTTTCATCAATACCATCAAAGCTATCGACGGTCCGATTAGCATTGGCGGCACTGTTTTTCTTCCAGTAGTAGGCAACAACGACGATCATTATTGCGAGAAAAATCAGGGTTAGGGTAATGACCCAACCACTCCAAAAAGTACTCATGGTCGTACTCCTTGATCTTGTCCCAGACTTTGTAGATAGGCGATTAATGCCTGTGCCTTAGTTTTACCTTTTACTTCTAAGCGCGCCTGTTTAATTTCCTTATCAGTGTAAGGAACACCAAGCGTACGTAACGCAATCAGCTTTGCATCAATGTCTTCACCATCGAGTACTTGCTCAAACAGCCAAGGATAAGAGGGCATAATCGACGTTGGTACAACATCGCGGGGATTTCTTAAGTGGATGATGTGCCATTGATCTGAATATTTTCGACCTAAATTGGTGAGATCAGGTCCGGTACGTTTTGAACCCCATAAATTGGGATGCTCATAAATATCGTCACTTTCTCGGCTATATCGTCCATAACGTTTAATTTCTGCATTTAATGGACGAACCATCATGGTATGACAAGTATGGCAACCTTCACTGATATATATATCGCGACCAGCAACTTCTAACGCGGTTAATGGCTTCGCGCTTGATTGTGCAATTAACTTATCTTGGTAAAAAAAAGCAGGAAGTACCCATACTAAGAATGAAAAGGCAGCAACCAAAGTTGTTGCAACAATAAGGATCACTACAGATGAGGTAAAATCTTTATTAATCATGAGTATCTACCTTTTCTGTTGCCGCATTTTGATGCTTAACTGATCTAGGCTTTGGCTGTTTTAGCGTTCTGTATAGGTTATAAATCATTAGAATTATACCTAACACAAACAACGCACCACCGATAAAGCGAACTAACATCCACGGTGCACTGAAGTTCATCGCTTCGACAAAACTATAGCTAAGCGAGCCATTAGGTTCTTCTTTTAGCCACATGTAGCCCTGTCCGATCCCAGCTATCCACAGTGCAACGGCATAAAGTACTATCCCAATATGCGCAAACCAGAAATGCCATTTAACTAAACGATTTGACCACAATTGCTCGTGACCATATAAACGAGGAATAAAGTAATAAAATACGGCAATGGCAGACATGCCAACCCAACCTAGGGCTCCTGAATGCACATGACCGATGATCCAATCGGTATTATGCGCAATCATATTAAACCAACGAATGGCTAATAATGGCCCTTCAAAAGTCGCTAGCGCGTAGTAAACAATGGCAGAGAAGAAAAACCACATAATGTAATCGTGCTTAAGTTTCTGCTTATTATTGAGCAAGGTCATGATGCTATTAAACGCGCCACCCCATGAGGGAAGCCATAAAATTAACGACATCACAATGCCGAGATTTTGTAACCAATCTGGCACAGAAGAATAAATAAGATGGTGCGTACCAGCCCAAGTATAAAAGCCGACTAAGCCCCAAAAATGAATAACAGATAAGCGATAAGAGTAAATAGGGCGCTCGGCAATTTTGGGAATGAAATAGTAGTTCATACCAATGATGCCAGCGGTTAATAAGAAACCAACCGCATTATGTCCCCACCACCATTGCACGATAGCATCTTCAGCCCCTGAGTAAATAGAGTAAGATTTCCACATCGTGACAGGCAATTCGAGATTGTTAGCAATAAAAATCATCGCAATAACAATAATAAACGCGCCGTAAAACCAGTTAGCAACAAAGATATGATGAACGGTACGTTTGGCGACTGTCATAAAAAACACAATGGCGTACATCACCCAGATAACAGCAATTAAGACATCAATTGGCCATTCAAGTTCGGCGTACTCTTTTGAGGTAGTAAAACCTAATGGCAGGGTAATAAGGGCAAGAAGAAGGATAAATTGCCAACCCCAAAAGACAGACCAAGCAGCAGTGTTATTATATAGCGGTGTTTTACAGGTGCGTTGAACAATATAAAAGGACGTTCCCATTAAAAGATTGACGACAAAGCCAAAAATGACGCCATTAGTATGCAATGGACGGAGACGACCAAATTGAAAGTATTCAGAATCGAGGTTAAGGGCAGGCCAATAAAGTTGCGCAGCTAAAATAACACCAATTAACATAGCTATGAACGCCCAACTAACACTCGCGATCATAAAGTACTTAACGATTTTATAATTATACTGAGTATCCATCGTCATAACCTTAGCAAGTAATGCCGTTTATTGTGATTGATGGCTGGTATCTGTTTTTACGCTACTAAAGTAATACGCGAGATCCTTCATATCTTGATCACTTAAATCTTTAGCATAACCCTGCATTAATATCGCTAAACCATCAACACGTTGATTCTGTTTGTATGCTTTAAGTGCAGCGACCAAATATTGCTGCTTTTGGCCTTGTAAGTTGGGATAGGTATCCGTTGCTGAAATACCATCGACACCATGGCATGTCATACAAACAAGGGCTTTTTGTTTCCCGATCTCAAATTGTTGTTTCGGTGTCATTTCATCGGCTGATGAAACGAGGGGAGTTACAACTAAAACCACAAACAAAAACCGCTTAATGGATAGGATTAAAGACATGCTCATCTCCCTTTTTATCTTATTTATAGAAGTCGTAATATAGACGCACATTTATAAAGATAGATTATTTTACATTTTCGCAACATCTGTTTTGAGAAAACATCAGAAATTAAAGGAATAAATCAAAATATTTTTCAGTTTATTCTAAAAGCAGTCATGTAATGTGGCTGTTTTTAATTATTTTTTGGTATTTCTTCAAATTGTTAATGATAACTATTTTCGTTACTGTTACTCAAACATTGAAAGGAGTAATCGTACGAATGCTTAATTGTCGACCATCAGTATGGATGTCCACGTATCAATTTATGTTCTGGTTCTCGTATGGGGTGTATTTACCCTTTAGAGGATTATGGTTAGAAAAATTAGGGATTTCAGATGCCGATATCGGGATGCTGATCGGTTTTGGACTTGCCGCTCGCTGTGTGATCAACTTTACATTAACACCTTTATTTCACAAGGTTGGGCATCTCATACCGTTCCTTCGTTGGTCAATGTTTTTAAGCTTGCTCGGCTTTATTGCGTTTATCTGGATAGGTACGATTACGCCAACATTTTGGGTACTTGCATTACTACTCGTGTTATTTAATTTAGCAATTGGTCCTGCGGTAGCGATTTCGGATGCGATATCAAATCACTATGCTCGAGATGATCGACTCGATTATGGCTACACTCGCTTATGGGGAGCGGTTGCATTAACGGTTGCGTCAGCTTGTATGGGATGTGTTGTTCATAACTTTGGTGTCAGTTCTGTACCAATCATGGGAGCTATTGGCTTGGGTGCAACATTACTAGGTACGCTAATGAAGCCAGCAGTACCTATGGTATGCCACCATGATGAGCAAAAAAGAAAGAATATTTTCAAAGTCTTATGTTGTAAAGAGACACTATTATTTTTATTGGTCGCTTCTTTGTTAGAGGGAAGCCATGGTGGTTATTATTTCTTCAGTACCGTCTACTGGAAAGAACAGGGGCTAAACTCTGATACGATTGGTTATTTATGGAGCCTATCGACAATTTCTGTGATCGTTTTTTACTTAATTAGTCGTAAAGCGTTCGCTAATTGGAAAGTATCAACATTATTTAGACTTGCTGCAATTGCTGTTGTGGTGCGTTGGGGATTAACCGCAGCGACAAATGATATATATGTGCTTATATTCTGTCAGATTCTACATGGTATTACGTTCTCTGGTACGATTTTATCTTCGGTTCGTTATGTGGAAGAAAATCGAAAACATAATTATGTTTCTTTACAGTCATTATACCATGCCATTCCTGCAGGTTTTGTATTAGCGCTTGTATCTGTATTTTGCGGATGGTTAATGCATCATTCTGAAATAAATATGTTCTGGTTTATGGCTGCGATGGGTATACCTTGTATTTTCTTAAAAGTAAAAGACACTGTGCCAAATAGAAAAGAAGAGCAACAAACAGTGAGAAATAAAATATTTGCTTCAGCTTAACCTTTAAAAATAAAAAAAGCCGATAAGTGTATTATCGGCTTTTTAATCGGTGAAAGATGAAATTTAATTCGCTACTTCAAACGCCAAGGCTTTTTTCTCTATTAGTCTAAACGCAATAGAAAGCAGGGCATTAACGGTAAGATACATAGCACCAGCAATGGCAAACACAGTTAACGTATCGTAGGTTTGAGCATTAATACGTTGAGCGTAACCCATGATATCCATAATAGTAATAGTGCTGGCAAGCGATGTACCTTTAAACACTAAAATTACTTCATTAGAGTAAGCCGGTACAGAACGACGGATGGCAAAAGGTAACAAGGTATGTAATGTCGTTTTGGTCTCCATGCCTAACGCACGACATGCTTGCCATTGACCTTTAGGAATTGCATCAAACGCCCCTTTAAACAGTTGAGTACTGTAAGCGGCAGTATTTAATGCTAGTGCCAACATCGCACAGAACCACGGTTGGCTGAGCCATTGCCATACAAAGCTTTCACGAATACCTTCAAATTGCCCCGGTCCGTAGTAAATCAAAAAGATTTGAACTAACAAAGGTGTACCCGTAAATAGGGTAATGATGCCACGGCTTAACCAATGTAAAACAGGGGTTCTTAAAATCAATGTCATCGTCATTAAGAGAGCGAGAGTACAGCCAACTACTAACGATGCAACGGTCAATTGTAAGCTGGTGGCAAGGCCATCCATTAATTGCCAGAAGTGTTGTTCATTCATGCCATCGCTCCTTCAACAACCGTTTTTTTGTCGTTGCTTGAACCTTCTTGAGCGCTATATTTCGCATCAATCCGTTTAATAATTTGTTGTGTAATTAGAGTGATCACTAAATACACTGCCGCAGCTGTTGCATACCAAGTAAAACTTTCATGCGTTGCTGCAGAGCTTAACTGTGCTTGTTTTAGAAGATCCGTCACACCGATGAGCGATACTAAGGCGGTATCTTTTAATAATACCAACCATTGGTTAGTTAACCCTGGTAATGCATGACGGATCGCTTGGGGAATAATAATAGCGACAAATGTTCTTGCTTTGCTGATCCCAAGCGCACTGGCTGCTTCTCTTTGTCCTTTAGGCACAGCTTTAATGGCACCACGGATAGTTTGCGCTGCATAAGAGGCAAAAATCAGTGAAAGCGCAATAACACCTGAAAGAAAAGGGCTGATCTCGATATAATCACCCGTGATGTAAAATAAAATCTGGCCTGAACCAAAAAAGATGAATAAAACAATCAGTAGTTCAGGTAAGCCTCGTAATACTGTCACTAAGGCTGTCGTTGGCCATGCCACGAAGCGAAATCGAGACATCTCACCGCCAGCAAACAACATAGCCAGCACCAATCCAACCGCTAAACTGGTAAAAGCGAGCTGGATTGTCATCCAGCTAGCTTCTAACAGGGAAAGAGAATATCCCGATAACATCATAATTTACTTACCAAAGTACTTATCAAAAATAACTTGATACTGGCCATCTTGCTTAATTTTAGCGAGTGCCGTATTCAACTGTGTAACCAATTCTTGGTTGCCTTTGTTTACTGCGATACCAAAACCGTTACCGAAGTATTTAGGGTTTGTCACAGGCTTACCTACATACGCAAGGTTATCGTCTTTTTTCAACCATTCAGCGATAACAGCAGTATCACCAAATACCGAATCAATACGGCCATTTTTCATATCAATAAAGGCATCTTGGTAACTGGTGTAAGGAACCGCAGTTACACCTGACATTTGATCGGTTAAATAGCTCTGGTGAGTCGAACCATTTTGTACCCCAACACGCTTACCATTAAGGGCGGCAACATCAGCGACTTTACCTTTGATTGAAATAAAGCCAGCAGCGTTATCGTAATAAGGTTGAGTAAAGCTGACTTGCTGTTGACGCGCTTCAGTAATGTCCATTGCTGAAATAGCTGCATCGTATCGTTTGAATTTAAGAGCTGGAATTAAGCTATCGAAAGATTGGTTATGAAAAGTACAGGTAGCATCCATCTCTTTACATAGGGCTTTAGCAATATCAACGTCAAAGCCTTGGATTTGATTATTCTCATCCATGTACTCAAAAGGGGCATAGGTTGCTTCCATCGCAAACTTAATGTCTTGCGCCATAGCTTGAGAAGAAACCAGACCGATAATGCTAGCTAATAAAATTTTGTTCATCGCGATACTCCATGCGTCTATTACGAACGAATATAGAGGGGATATAATTCGTTAATGTTTTAAGTAGTCAGCAAATTGTGAGGTTTTAGGGTGACTAAACGCCTCGTTACTGCCGTGTTCAATAATTTTGCCGTTTTCCATGTAAAGCACATGACTGGCGATTTTTTTTGCAAAATCCACTTCGTGGGTAACCACAACTTGGGTAATGCCTGTGCCGCTTAATGTTTTGATGATTTGTACAATTTGGCTTGTGATCTCAGGATCAAGCGCCGCAGTAGGCTCATCAAATAACAACACTTCAGGCTTCATCATCAACGCACGTGCAATTGCAACACGCTGTTGTTGGCCGCCAGACAGTTGCAAAGGCCATGCATCGGCTTTATCTGCTAACTGTAATTTTGATAAATGCTCTAACGCTTCTTTTTTCGCTTGAGCTTTATCGATACCGAGCACTTTTACTGGTGCTTCTATTAAATTTTCCAACACAGTTTTGTGGGGCCACAAATTGTATTGTTGGAATACCATGCCAACTTTACGACGCAGTTTTAAACCATCTTTTTCAACGATTGTTTTTTTAAAATCAAAATAATTTTCTGCAATACTCAGCTCGCCAGCAGAAGCATCTTCCAATAGGTTTAATACCCGTAGTAAAGAGCTTTTACCTGCACCGCTTGGGCCAAGTAAAACCAGCGTTTCACCTTTATTACATTCGAAGGTTACATCGTGTAAAACCTGATGCTTACCATAGAATTTATTAATGTTCCTTACTTGAATGCCCATGCGCTTATTCTGCATTTGTTCTCACTTGTGGTTTATATTACTTAAGTTGGAATTCTATGCAATAAAAAATTGAAAATAATTTAATTTGTTAATTTATTGTTTAATTCTTAGTCTTTTGTTGGTTTTATATTCTAATTAAAACCAAGGGTTAACGTTTAAATGTAGCTGGCGAAAATTGATGTAATAGCATGTTAACAATTGACTAAATGGTGTGTTTTTTAAGAAGAACCCCACTTGGATAATTATTCAGATTGTGGTTGTGTAATTATGGGTGGCGAAAATGAGAATATAGTAAGAGAAAGAACGGGATTTACTGAGATGTATTAAAGAGAGTAAAACGATGTGTTGAAAGCGACATCGTGGCGGTGTTGATCAATTGTTTTACAATAAGCTTAGTTAGAATAAACACCATTGATATTTACGTACGAGTAGCATCTAGATAACCCATTATTGTTATGTTATAACGTTTCATTAATGTTTGATTTACTGCGTGAGTAGTGACTGAACTATTCCCTGTACGACTTTGCTGTAAGGGGGGAATTAAAAGTTGCGAGTGATTGCGCGAATAGTGAAGAGAAAAAGAGATGCTAAGAAGAAACCCTACAGGGCATATGCCAACAATATCTGAAACTGCGTTTATTGATCCTACTGCGATTATTTGTGGCAAAGTGATTGTAGAAGATAACGTATTCATTGGGCCTTATGCCGTAATACGTGCTGATGAAGTAAATGAGCAGGGCGAAATGGATGCAATTGTGATCAAACGCGATACCAATATTCAAGATGGTGTGGTTATTCACTCAAAAGCGGGGGCTGCAGTCACTATTGGTGAGCGTTCTTCTATTGCTCACCGTTCAATTATTCATGGGCCGTGTGAGGTAAGTGATGATGTGTTTATTGGTTTCAACTCTGTGGTATTTAATGCCGTTATTGGTGAAGGGTGTGTGATCCGTCATAACTGCGTTGTCGATGGATTAGATCTGCCTGAAAATTTTCATGTCCCGCCAATGACGAATATTGGTACAGGTTTTGACTTAAATAGTATTTCGAAAATCCCACCTGAATATTCCGCTTTTTCTGAATCGGTTGTATCTGCTAACCACGAACTGGTTCAGGGATACAGGAGGATTGCTAATGAGCTTTAAGATATCATCGCCAATTTTAGCGGTACCAACCAACATTATTACTGGGTTTCTTGGCGTCGGGAAAACTTCAGCCATTCTTCACTTAATGAAAAGTAAACCTGATAACGAGCGTTGGGCTGTGCTGGTGAATGAATTTGGTGAAATTGGTGTCGATGGTAGTTTACTGCAAGGTCAAGGCGGTAACGAGCAACAAATATTTATCCGCGAAGTACCTGGTGGCTGTATGTGCTGTACCGCTGGATTACCAATGCAAATTGCGCTTAATCAACTACTTTCAGAAGCAAAACCGGATCGTTTGATCATCGAACCCACAGGGCTTGGTCATCCTAAAGAAGTGATGCAAGTGCTTTCTACTGAATACTATCGCGATGTCTTATCGTTACAGAAAAATATCACATTAGTGGATGCAAGGAAGTTATCCGATCCTCGCTATACCTCACATGATACCTTTAGGCAACAGATTGCAATTGCCGATACGGTGGTAGGAAACAAGACCGATCTTTATCAAACAGAAGATAAAGAAAAGTTGAAAGCTTTTGTCGCGCAAGTTGCGAGCCTAAAAACTAAAGTGATTTTTGCTAAACATGGTGTGATCCCATCTAATGAGTTTGATGGTGAGACCCGTATAGAAGTATTACCGACGTCTTATCTTCATCGTGATAGGCAGACAAGTGTATCTGAAGAAGCACTATCAGAAGAGCTGATACCTGAAAGTGGCATGATAAAAGCTACTAACCAAGGTGAAGGTTTCAAAAGTATTGGCTGGCGTTTTGCATCTGAAAAAGTCTTTGATCGTCAATCATTACATCAGCTCTTTCAAACATTGAATGTTGAGCGAATGAAGGCCGTGTTTATTACTTCTGATGGGATCTTTGGTTATAACAAAACGGCAGATGGAATCACACAGGTTGAGCTTGATGAGTGTGCTGAAAGCCGTGTCGAAATTATCGCAGATACATTAGATGATGAATTGGAAGGCAAGCTTTTAGATTGTTTGATTGTTAATAACATGAGTGAAATAACATGAACAACACTGAAATTAGAATGCTAACTGAAGAACAAATATTGCAAGAGCCTGAAGATAATTACATGAATGATTATCAATTGGCGTTTTTTAAACAAAGATTGATTGCTCTCTATGAGTCGACATCTCATCACATTCAATCTGCGAGAGAGGAAATGGGGCACACGGCAGATGCGAGTGATTTAAGTGATGTCAGTGATCGCGCAACGTTAGAAGAGCAATCAGGCATTGCTTTAAGAATTGTTGAACGAGAACAAAAACTTTTGCCCAAAATCAAATTGGCGTTAGAGCGAATTCGTTTAGGTAGCTACGGTTATTGCTTAGAGTCCGGTGAGCCAATAGGTATTCCTCGGTTACTGATAAGACCGACTGCAGAGTACAGTGCTGACGTAAAATCGCTGATGGAAATGAAAGAAATTCAATACAAAGATTGATCCTATTTTCAATTATCATTAGGTAGGCCTATATGAATACGGCGATCATTCCGCAAAGTTCAAGAATGACATCACTGCATTATTGTTTTGCAAACAACCTTTAACCTTATCGTATGTTGAAGGGTATATTACTGCTCTTAGCTCTTCTAAAGATTACATGACGAAAAATTCGTTCAATTGTATGGCGAATCACAAAGGCAAAAAGCATTGCAATGGTTTGAGCTAGCAAAAAAGCGCTAAAGTGAATCAAAGATGTTTCGAGAATGTAGGCTCTACCTAAGACGCTAGGTGTTGATAAGACATAAAAAAAGACCACATAACGTATATGTGGTCTTTTTTCATTATGCTTTAGCTATTAGCATAACGAAATAGCGATTTTATTTTCACACCATTTGTAGACAGGATCTGTTGTCTGCGTTTGGCAATTTTGGCAATGTTTCCCGCAAGCTAAAGAAGGCGATGAATCACATTTCTCAACTTTCCCACGTAAAATTAATTCATCTAATAATGCACTTAACCATCTTGGCTCACACTTCAAATGCTTTGTAAGCTGGCTAAAGGAAATGATTTTTGCATCACGTACCGTATTTCTTACTGTAATTAGCGATATCATTAATGGCATCCTCCGCAGTTATGTGTCGCAGGTGTGTCTGGTATCGACATTTGCCAATCGACTTTATTGCATAAGCGCTTAATCCCTATAATAAATACAGTGACGATACTCAAAGCAAAAAATAACCAGAGCAGACTTTCTAATGGATGTGCTTTGAAAGTCGCGGTTTGATAGAAGGCGATTGAAAGCGCGTAGGCGACAACCACTCCCCATGCTGTCGATAACCAAGCCCAATTTCGACCAATTTCTTTGGCGATAACACCAATAGTAGAGACGCAAGGCACGTAAAGTAAAACAAAGATTAAGTATGCATAGGCACCCGCCATTGAACCAAATTCTTGGTGCATTTGCCCCATTGCGGTTGTTCCCATTGAGCCATCAGCCTCACTGGCTTTTATCGGATTTTTAAGTGTTGATAAAGAAAAACTATTGGCAACACCATCAATAGTATCTTGCCATGCCACTTTTAACTCAGGCAGTAGGTGGAAAGATTGCCCATCATCTGCAGCTTGATTGTTACTTAACTCTGCGGTGTATAGGGTATTTAAAGTGCCGACAACCACTTCTTTTGCTAAAAATCCTGTTAATAATCCCACACTGGCTGGCCAATTTTTCTCATTAACACCAAGGGGAGACAATACAGGTGTTACCCAACGACCAATTTCTGATAGGGCTGAATTCTGTTGGTTATTACTTTCAATAACTTGTCCTTCAAAATTGACACTATTCAACGCCATTACTAGCACACAAATCGGAATGATGATCTTACACGCTTTGACTAAAAATCCACGTAAGCGACTCCAGCTATGGATAAGCGTCGTTTTAGCGCTTGGGAGGTGGTAGGTTGGTAATTCCATTATGTAAGGTGATGCTTCACCCGTTAATAAGGTTTTCTTCAGCACAAAACCAGTAATAACGGCGACAAAAATACCAAGCAAGTAGAGAGAAAAGACGACAAAGCTTCCCATACCATGGAAGAAAGCTGCTGAGAAAACGCCGAAAATTGCTAACCTTGCGCCACAAGACATAAAGGGTGTCATCATAGACGTTAAGATACGATCTCTTGGTGTATCGAGGGTACGTGACGCCATAATGGAAGGTATGTTGCAACCAAACCCTACAATAAGCGGAACAAAGGATTTTCCTGGTAATCCAATCGTAGACATAAAGCGATCAATAACAAACGCTGCTCGCGCCATATAACCACTATCTTCTAATATTGATAGATAAAGGAACATCAAACCAATTTGAGGAATAAAGGGCATAACGGTATTTATACCGCCACCCAGCCCTTGTGATAAAATTGCAGTTAGCCAACTAGGAAAACCGAGTGATGAACATAACCATGCGGTGCCATTAATGAATATTGCTGCAGAGCCTTCATCAAAAATAGGTTGAAGCCCTCCACCAATATTTATTGATAGCCAAAACATTAAATACATCACGATGAGGAAAATCGGGATCCCCAGATAACGGTTAAGTACAATCTTATCGATCCATTGAGTCAGATTATGCTGTCCTGCATGGTAACTTGAGATGCAATGATGAATGATCTCGGCGACAGTTTGGTAGCGCGCATCAGCAATTAATAAGTCAATATTTTCATTATGTGTGTTTGAAAAATCGGCTTGTAATTGAGAGACAAAAGAGGCGATATCTGTACCGTTTATATATTTTTGGGCTGATGAATCTGATTCAAGTAAGCGTATAGCAAGCCATTTCTTTCTATTATTAACAATTATTTGATCATCGAATACGTCAGAAAGCTGAGAAATGGTTTGGTCTAATTCAATAGGAAATTGAGTAAATAGACGAGGCAGTGATTTTGTTTGTAAATGTTTTTCAATCGAGCCTTTTAAATCATCGAGTCCTTTAGATTTATTTGCAACTAATGAAACAACAGGGCAACCAAGTTCAGATTCTAACTTTTCCGCATCGATATTTATATTTTTTTGTTTAGCAATATCTAACATGTTAAGTACAACAATGCATGGAATTTTCATTTCAAGCAGTTGTAATGTTAAATATAAATTTCGCTCAATATTGGCCGCGTCGACAATATTAACGACAAGATCAGCCTCATCAGAAAGAA
Source organism: Photobacterium sp. GB-56 (assembly GCF_003026105.1). GTDB lineage: Bacteria > Pseudomonadota > Gammaproteobacteria > Enterobacterales > Vibrionaceae > Photobacterium. The sequence goes on from NZ_PYNW01000002.1 coordinate 361,728, forward strand.
TATATTCACAAGCGATGCGCTCATCGAGTGAACCTTGTTCATCGGATGAAGACATAGAATAAATACCAGGCAAATCTACAATATTTATATTCTTATTATGGTAAGAGTAGTTTCCTTCTTTTTTATCTACAGTAACTCCAGCCCAGTTGCCTGTGCGTTGTCTTGCGCCAGTTAAGGCATTAAACAGAGTCGTTTTACCACAGTTAGGGTTACCTAATAAGGCAATAGTATTTGCCATTATTTATTTCTCCAACCAATTACTAATAGATAAAATAATTAACAAGCGAAAATGATATCGCTTATCAATTGCACTTATAAAAAGAATACTTATTTCAGTCAATAATTTTTTTTACTAAGGAAAATAAAAAGATGAATAAAATGTAATTTTTCATTCTAGTCAATGGCTTGGATGATATGTTTTTTATGAATAATTAATGTTCAAAATTGGAGAAAGTTATATTAAGCCTATATGTTAGCACTATTTTACTTTTGAATTTAAATAATAGAGTTTTTACTTAAATATTGAATTATATAGATGAATATTGAAATAATTAAACTTACCTTGCTAATTCTCTAATTTTAGCTGTAGTAAAAGTATTTCTTAGTAAGGATATAAAAATAGTTGATATTTATTATCACAATTAATAATGCGACATAGATATTATTTACTACGTTAAAGTAGGTTGCTGGTGAAGAAAAAATTTTTCTACACAGTAAAAGGAAAGTATCGAGGTAAAATTAGAACGTTAGGAAATAAACCTTTTTAGTATGAAGGTTAGTCAAGTTGGTAAGTTTAAAGAGCTGAAAGGAAGAGATTCACGTTTAACTGTATATTAAATTAATGGTAAGTGCTGTAAGAATAGGGCGCATTAATAACCCTATAAAACGTGTTTAACGCTGTTTGTATTGTGTCGGACAGTAACCACGACTGACATATGGTGAGCGCAATTTTAAGTGTTTGGTTTTTCTTCCTGATACGCGCTGTCGCCATAGTTTAAAGCTACTTGGCTTAAGGTGTTGGCGCATTAGCTTGATCACACCTTGTTCATCCAGACCATATTGTATTGCAATCGCTTCAAACGGGGTTCTATCTTCCCAAGCCATCTCGATGATACGTGATAGTGACTCTTGTCTGCTTGTCATCAATTACTCTCCATTTACACATTAAAGCTAATACGTAATTGATTAATATAAAGTTTAATTTTTTGGTATTAATTAAGGTGATTTGAAAGCGAGATGTGAGGTATGAAAATAGGGGCTAATGATTAGCTCCCTATTAAGTGGATTTATTCATTAACTAAATTGTGTATAGAGTAAATAACAAGCGGTGAGAATTAATAAACAGCCCATAAAAAGATTGAATACTTTTAGTCTCAGTTCGTTATTAAGGAAGAGAGTGACCTTGCTGCCTAAGAGAGACCAAGAAAATAATGATAGATAACAAACGATAAAGTAAATAAATACAAAACTTAAAAAGATGTGATTGTTATTGGCTTCTGAAAACATTGACACACCAGCAACACATGCAATCCAAGCTTTAGGGTTTAACCATTGTAATAAGCACCCTTGGATGAAAGTGGGTTGTTTTTGCTTTTTTATATCTAACTCAGGCTTTGATGACGCAATAAGATAGCCCATATAAATAATAAATAGTGAACCTGCGACTTCTAGATAACTTAAAAAGTTTGGATATAAATCAATAACTTTACTGAACCCTAAGCCAATAAATAACAATAATGAAACTAAACCAATAGTTGCACCTGAAACGAAAGGTGTTGTTTTACGGACACCGTAAGAAGCCCCTGAAGATACAATGATCATATTAACAGGGCCGGGTGAAATAGACATTGCGAGTGCGAATGAAAACATTGCCATAAATAGTGACATTATTTTCCTTTATTAGTCATAAATCGTGATTGTTGAGACAAGCCATACGAGGTGACTTTTAATGTTGGTAGATATGTTACAGGTCGTTTTTGTCTGAAAAACGAGTAAAGCGTATTAATGATACTCTATTAATACGCTAACTATCTTGTAATAGAAGTGTAAACATATCTAAAGAGGATGGCAGGGCAGTAGAATAGACAAAAAACAAAAAGGGGGGGGGCTGATAATTCAGCTCCCCCTTTTTGTTAAACCAGTATGTAGATTGGTTAAAGCATATTATGCAGTTTGTCGTTCGCCACTTTGTTCGTCTTTACGGTTTTGAACCACTAGGACAAAACTAGCGATTGTAGTAAAGCTGGTAATGAACATGCCTGTTAAATAAGCTACCAAGGAATGCTTCAGAACACGCTGAAAAATTACCATGTTACCCAGAACTTTTATAGCGTAGGATTTGGCTCCATTCTTTACGTAGTGAGCGTTACGCTTTTTTGCTCTTTATATAATGCTGTATTTGATTAAGAAATCGCATTATAGAGCAACTACTCAGGTGCATATTTATTTATCATCACACAACAAGTAATCAAGAATGATAAGATCAAAGTGATTTGCCACAAACCATCTTCATAAAATGACATCTCGTTGTCTGACCAAACTCGCAAGCCGATATTGAACAATTCACCTTTTATGCTGAGCACTAACACCGTAGCGAGAAAATATTTCGCAAAGTCTTTCGTTAATATTTTGATGTAAGAGAGGTACGTATCTAGCATTGGAAATACCTTAGTTGCTCAATAGATTGACGCTTGAATGAATGTCACATCACTTTACTAATGTTAAATCTAATACCAAGCAATTATTGGCTAGTTAAAATCTGCCTTTGTAGACGCTTTTATTCTGATATTTCATTTCAAGCTCTGTATTTTGCGAGTGGCTTCATGTCTAGCTGAGGTGGACGAGCACGTTGAATAGACTGGAAACAAAAAAGGGGGAGCTGAATTATCAGCTCCCCCTTGTGTTAAACCAGTATGTAGATGGGTTAAAGCATATTACGCAGTTTGTAGTTCAACATCTTGCTCATCTTTACGAGCTTGAACGACTAGGACAAAACCAACGATTGCAATAAAGCCAGTAATGAACATGCCAGTTGTTACTGTTAACAGACCGTGTGCAGCGAATGCAGAAACTAAACCACTTGCTGCAAAACATACCATAGTCTGCATAAAGTTAAGCAGGCCAGCAGCGGTTGCGCTACAGTTTTTAAAGTCAGACAGTGCAGAGCTAATAACAATCGGGTAAATCGCACCATTCGCAACAGCTAGGAAGCAGAATGGGATTAAGATAGGCCAGATTGTTGTTACTGTTGTTGTCGTAGAGATAACGAACATTACTGCTACGCTTGCAAAGAATAGCGCTAAAATCCACGGTAGAAGTTGCTTACCTGAGTAACGGTTTAATAAAGTACGACAACCGTAACCACCGACAATAAATGCCACCGTTTGTGGTGCGTAGCTTAGGCCAATATCTGCACCTGAGTAACCCATTGCAGACATAACAAATGGCGAACCTGTTAAGTAAGCAAAGAATGCCGCAGAACATGCTGCGAAAATAACCATGTTACCCCAGAACTTTTTAGAGCGTAGGATTTGGCTATAGTCTTTACGTAGTTGAACCGTTACGCTTTCTTGCTCTTTATCTAATGCAGCACTTTCTTTTTCTTTAAGCGTTAGCATTGCTAAAACAGCACCAAAACCGACTAATGCAATAAAGATGCTGCGCCAGCCTACGTGATGTTCAAGCAGTGCGCCTAATAATGGTGCTAATGCTGGAGATAACGCGACAAGCGGCATAATGGTTGCGAATACACGCTCAGAAGTTTTACCCTCGTAACGGTCAACAACCACTGCCTGCCAAATAACCGTTGCGCTACATGCACCCAATGCTTGAGCGAAACGTGCTAATAAGAACACTTCAATGTTTGACGCAAAAGCAGAGGCTAAAGAGCCAAGGCTAAATAGCGCAATACCGCCAAGTAGTACTTTAATACGTCCAATACGATCAGACAGTGGGCCGTAAACCAGTTGGCCTAATGCCATACCAAGTAAGAAGATACTTAGCGAAAGGCCGATTAGAGATTGGGTTGTAGCAAAGTCGGCACGAATCGTTTCAAACGCAGGTAAATACATATCTGTGGCTAAAAAGCCCAGCATGCTTAAGCAAGCGAACCAAAATAGGGTGATTTTTGATGGTTTAGCGTGTTGTTTATTCATTTTTATTATAACTATATCTATATGACATATGTGTAGTGTAATACTGGTTTAAATCGCTGTGAAACGCTAATATTTCAACATTGCTTTCAAAAAATTTGATTTGATATGTTTTCATACAACGATCTCCAAGTTATTGACGTAGTTGCCCGTCGTGGCAGCTTCTCTGCTGCGGCTGAAGAATTACATAAGGTCCCTAGTGCGATTAGTTATACTGTTCGATTAATAGAAGAGCGATTAGCTGTCGAATTATTTGTTCGATTGCACCGGCAGGTTAAATTGACACCCGCTGGTGAGTATTTCGTCGAAGAAGCGCGCAAACTTATTAAACAGATGGATACCATTAAATATCAAACCCAACGGGTAGCGAATGGTTGGTCAGAAAATGTTTCTGTTGCGCTTGATACTGTGGTTCGCCAAAGTCGAGTAAATACCCTTGTTCGAGATTTCTATTTACATTTTCCAGATGTAGAGTTGCACCTAACAATGGAAGTGTTTAATGGGGTATGGGATGCCTTAGCTGATGGGCGGGCTGATATTGCCATTGGCGCAACTGCTGCAGTGCCAATTGGTGGCAGCTTTGATTATCGTGATATGGGCGTTTTAACGTGGAAGTTTGTGGTATCGCCAGATCATCCTTTAGCAATGGCATCGCATCCGTTAGAGCCTTCTGAATTAGCGCAATATCCTGCGATTTGTTTAGAAGATACCTCTCGAACGTTACCTAAACGAACAACTTGGCTAATGGATAACCAACGTCGAATCATGGTGCCAAGTTGGCACAGTGCATTTCAATGTTTACAGGCTGGATTAGGCATTTCTGTTGTTCCTAGCCATATGGCGATCAGTAAAATTGAATCAGGAGAGCTGGTGGAAAAAGAGCTCGCGGTGAAGCCTTCAATGAGTCCCTGTTGTTTAGCATGGAATACAGAAACGTTGAGCCCAGCTGTCAGTTGGTTACTCGATTATTTAGGCGACAGTGAGCAGCTTCATCATGAATGGATGCGTTAATAAGGTGACATTGATTCCATTGATGATGCCTATTAAGTATATAGTGTGTTTTGTAAGAATTGTTTAATAAATGCAATGTAGCTTGCTCGCATTCAATAAAAACAGCGAGTTAACAATGTCTATTTTAAAACCCACTTTAATTGCATCATCTTTACTTCTTTCTTTAAGTGTTCATGCAGCAGATGCGCCGAAATATGTTTTCTTTATGATTGGTGACGGTATGGGCACAGCCCAACGTCAGATCAGTGAATATTATTTGCAGCAACAAAATGGGGATCAGACACAACGTTTAGCCATTAATGCAATGCCTGTAGCAGGCATTATTACCACCCATTCAGCCAATACTTTAGTAACCGATTCTGCAGCAGCAGGTACAGCATTAGCGACCGGAGTAAAAACAGATAATGGCGTTATTGCAATGGATCCAAAAGGGCATAAGTTACGCTCAACATTGGATGCTGCGAAAGATAAGGGGATGGCAACAGGTATTGTTACCACTACACGTTTAACCCATGCAACACCAGCCACCTTTGTAGCCAAAAACATTAGCCGTGATAACGAAAACGAAATTGCCAATGATTACCTAGCATCGAATGTCGATTTCTTTGCTGGTGGTGGCTCTCGTCACTTTATTAATGGTGAAGGCAGTAAACGTAAAGACGGTAAGAACCTTGTTGAAGGGTTCAAACAAAAAGGCTACCACACTTTTATTGGTGCTGATTCTTCGGCGGATTTCTTAGCCTTCCATCCAACGAACTCGCAAAAGGTTTTCGCCTCTTTTGCCTCATCGCACCTTCCTTATGAAATTGATCGTAAGAAAGATCTTAGTACGCCATCTCTAGCGCAAATGACGTCAAAAGCCATCGAAACATTGAAGTACGATCCTGACGGTTTCTTCATGTTGGTAGAAGGTGGTCGAATTGATCACGCGGCACATGCTAATGATGTATCAACGGTGATTCAAGATACCATCGCATTTGATCAAGCAGTAAAAGCGGCTGTTGATTTTTATGAGCACCATAAAGATGAAACACTAATTATTGTAGCGGGCGATCATGAAACTGGTGGTATGGGCTTAGGCTTAGGTGAGAACTATTTTGTACAGTTAGATAAGCTAAAAGATGTTGATGAGTCTATCGAAGATAAGCTTCAAGGTGTATATAACGGAGATCGTAAAGCCTTCATGAAGCATATAGATGAACATTTTGGTTTGAAGTTGCTGACGAAGGAAGAGCAGCAAACGCTAAATCATGCGATGGATATCGATGACGAACTTCGTGCTAAAAATATCACCGATTTTGATGGTTACAGCACGCATAATGATGCGACTTATGGTGGGTATGATCCAGTAGCCATTGCTGTAGCGCACATCACTTCACAACGAGCAGGTGTTTACTGGACAAGCTATGCGCATACCGCGACACAATTACCGCTTTCTGCAGTTGGTGTCGGTGCTGAGAAATTTGGCAATTTTGAAGATAACACCCAAGTGGCGAAAACATTAGCGACATTAATGAACGTAAAAATTGGTAGTTAGGGATTAATTTTTAGGTAAAGGCTGTCTTGGACAGCCTTTTTTCGTGGTTTTTAAAGCAGTTGGAAACAAACATGCGCGGTGTGATTTTAGCCTTTATCGTTCTTCTAGTGACGTGTTGTGAAATGTTTAGTCAAGGTGTGACAGGATCTGACTATAAAGTCGGTGAAGTAACTGCGGTTAATAACAGCAAGGTCACCATTATTGGTAGTAATCGTCTGGGAGAGCAGGCGTTAGATTTAACGCTGAGTAATAATAAAAAAGTCGTTGCCTACAATTTGATGAATGGTGCGATGGAATATGATGAATATTATCAGGTTGGCGATCGCGTTTTAGTGGCGATAGCGAAGAATGATCACACACGTACAAGGGTGATATCTCGTTATCGTCTTCCTGCATTAATCGGCTTAGCAATCGCCTTTAGTTTAGGCTTGTTACTGTATGCACGAAAAGTCGGTGCCAAAGCGTTAATGTCGTTCATTGGATCTATTGTGATCATTGTAGAGCTTCTGATCCCTGGGCTTATGGCGGGTTATTCTCCTTTGTTAGTCACCGCCGTGTGTTTATTAATGCTGTGTAGTTTGATCATTTTGTCCGTTGCCGGTTGGACAGCAAAAGGAAAGGCGGCATTGGCAGGCACGATTATTGGATTAATTGTCACCATGATTCTGTGTGTGTTGGTCGGCAAGTTACTTCATTTAGATGGAATGACACAACCTTTAGCTCAGCCCTTATTGTTTGAAACAGGCATGTATTTAAACATGCTAGATATTCTGTATGCAGCGATTTTAATTGGGGCGAGTGGGGCGGCAATGGATGTTGCGATGGAAATGGCAGCAACGATGGAAGAGCTAAAAATCAATGCGCCAGACATGAATCAAATGGATTTGTTGAGATCAGGTTTTCGAGTTGGCAATGCGGTGATCGGGACGATGACAACCACTTTATTGTTAGCCTATTCAGGCAGTTTTTTAACAATGATGATGTTGTTTGCGAGTCGTGGTAACGATGTGATGCAAATTATCAACATGAAAGTCGTGGCAGCCGAAATTGCACGAACATTAATTGGTAGTTTATCGTTGATTATTGTTGCACCTATTACGGCATGGATAGCATGTTGGATGATCAGTAAAGAGTTTGAGCCTAACGCGCAAATCGAATTAGAAGAAGCTTAATAAAAACAGCCAGCATGTCTGAGCTTGCTGATGAAAGAGCAGAGCACAGTGATGGGCTGGCTGTTTTAATAACAGTTAGAGCAACATAACAAAGTTTAGTGTCCGTAACGCTTTTGCCATTCATGCTCAATGGCCATTAGCCATGTAGGGTTGGGCTCAGCAATCGATGGATAAAGCTCAAAAGACTGGCTCTTATAAGGTTCAGCTAATTGGCTAAAGGCTTGGGCTTTTAGCACTGTTGGATCGCCCCAAATCTTGGTGTCTGATTTACGCGCTTGTGCTTCTGGGCTCATTAAAAAGTTTATCGCAACCAGTGCCCCTTCTTTTGCTGATGCATTCCATGGTATCGCTAAAAAGTGAATATTGGTTAATGCTCCTTGTTTAAAAGCATAGGTTTTCGCATTTTCAGTTAAATTACCGTTCTCAATTGCAGCTGAGGCAGCGTTAGGATTAAAAGTGATAGCTAATAATAATTGCTGATCGTCAAGCAGCTGTACGGTTTCTGCAGTGCCCGCTGGGAACTGTTTACCACCACGCCATGCCACTTTATGAAGCTGATCTAAATAATGCCAAAGCGGTGCTGTCACGTTATTAAATAGCGCTTTTTCTGCGGGTAATGATAACGGCTGATAGAGTGCTTTTTTATCGTCAGTGAGCTCTAGCAATGCTGCTTTTAAAAAACTGCTACCATGAAACTCTGGTGGGCGAGGGTAGCTGATCTTACCTGGGTACTTTTGCGCTAATGCTAATAGCTCTTTAAAGCTTCGAGGTGGTTGTTTAAGCACACTGGTATCGTAAATGAATACCAATTGTCCAACCCCCCAAGGTGCTTCATAGCCTTCTGTCGGTACACTAAAATCTTGATCAATCGGTAGCTTAGTATCAACATACTTCCAATTGGGCAGCTGTTGAGTAAAAGGACCATACAAAAGGTGATGTTGCTTCATTGAACGAAAGTTTTCACCATTGATCCAAACTAAATCAACCCCACCGTTGGTGTTTTTCCCCGCTGTTTTTTCTGCCAGTAGGCGCTGGGTCGTTTCAGCGATATCGGTGACTTTGACTTGCTTCAGAGTTACACCGTAACTTTTTTGTAATTGTTTATCGGCCCATTTTAAATAGTCGTTGATTTCTTGACTGCCACCCCACGCATTGAAGTAGACCGTTTGACCTTTGGCTTTTTGTTCAATTTGTTGCCAGCTTTGACTTTCATTTGCAGGTGCTTTCGTTTCTTCAGCGTAAGCGAAGCTAGAAATTGTTAACGATAACGCGATGCCTTTCGACAAGGCTTTTAGTACATTTTTTTTCATCATCAGAGTTTCGTCCTTTTTAATTCCTTGTATCGAATGACCTATTTACGCATCCATTGATGATAACGTTTAACCATTGCCAATAACTTTTGTGGGGCATTGGCCTGTTTCCATACACCAGCCGTATATTTAGTGGCTTCACTCATGGTGGGGTAAGGGTGAATCGTCGATAAAATCTTATTCAGTCCCAGTTTGTAGCGCATTGCTAAGGTAAATTCTGCCAGTAGTTCACCGCTATGATGGCCGACAATTGTGACCCCTAAAATCTTATCGCTATTGGACGGGGTTAGAACTTTAACGAAACCTTCGGCAGCATTGTCGGCAATCGCTCGATCTAAATCGGATATAGGGTAAGTATATGTTCGATAATCGATATTTTGTGAAATAGCCTCTTTTTCATTGAGACCAACTCGAGCTAACTCCGGCGCAGTATAGGTAACGGCAGGTAATACCGAGTAATCAGCTTTAAACTTTTTGAATGTACCAAACAAACTATTTACTGAGGCATACCATGCTTGATGCGCTGCAGCATGAGTTAATTGGAAAGGACCTGCCACATCACCCACAGCGTATATATTAGGATATTGCGTTTGTAGGTAGTGGTTAACTTTGATAGTCCCTTGTGGATTTGTTGCTAATTTTAGGCGCTCTAAACCAAAACCTTTGGTATTAGCAACGCGACCTAACGCCACAATAACCTGATCAAATTCAACGTCGATCGTTTGTTCTGCCGAAAGATCATCAAGCTTAACGTGGCGATATTGCGCAGATCCTTTCTCTACAAAACTAACGGCTTTGTGTTTTAGAAGTACTCTAATACCTTCATGTGTTAGTGTGTGATAGATGAAATCGGCCGCATCTTTATCTTCACGGTTAAGTAACTGATCTGCCATTTCAACTAAGGTGACAGATGCGCCAAGACGATTAAACGCTTGAGCCAATTCACAACCAATAGGACCACCACCCAAAATCAATAACTTTTTAGGTAAAGTATCTAGTTGCCATAAGTTATCGGACGTTAATGGATTAACTGTGTTTAAGCCTGAAATATTGGGCAATAGTGGGGAAGCCCCTGTTGCGATAATAATGTTACGTGTGGTGATCACTTTGTCGTTAACTTCTACTTCCCAAGGCGACAAAATCGTCGCGTCACCTTGGACACAATTCACACCAAGCTTGCTGTAACGTTCAACCGAATCATGCGGTTCGATATCTTTGATAACGTTGTGAACACGAGTCATAACGGCTTTAAAGTCGATTTTTTCAATTTTAGCTTCAATACCAAATTGTTTTGCTTGTTGCAGCTCATAAGCGCTATGAGCGACACGGATTAAGGCTTTAGATGGCACACAACCTGTGTTTAAGCAATCGCCGCCCATTTTATGACGCTCAATTAATGTGACTTCCGCTTTTACGGCTGCCGCGATATAGGAGCTGACTAAACCGCCAGCACCAGCACCAATTACCACTAGGTTTTGATCAAACACTGTAGGTTTTTGCCAACCGCTATAAACCTTTTGGCTTTTGATGTAATTAATAATTGTTTTTGCGAGCAGTGGGAAGATCCCGAGTAATACAAGAGATATCAATACAGGAAATGAGATGATTTCGCTCAAACTATTAATGTTACTCAGTTGAGTACCGGCATTCACATAAATAGCAGTTCCAGCCAGCATGCCAAGCTGACTGACAAAGAAGAAGGTACGAGTTTTAATCGGGGTTAAACCCATTAGTAAGTTGATCAGAAAAAACGGCACTACAGGGATTAAACGCAGCGTTAATAGATAAAATGCGCCTTCGTTTTCAATCCCTTGATTAATGGTCGCGAGGCGTTGTCCAAACCGCTGTTGTACCCAGTCTTGCAAAATATAGCGGCTTGATAGAAAAGCCAATGTTGCACCTATTGTGCTGGCAAAAGAAATAATAATAAGGCTAGGCCAAAAACCAAATAATGCCGCTCCAAGCAACGTTAAAATTGCAGCGCCGGGTAAGGAAAGGGCTGTCACGGCAATATAGAGTACAAAGAAAAACAAGTAAGCAGTGAAAAGTTGACTTTCAATCTTTGCTTGTAGGGCTAATTGCTCTTGCTTGATGAACTCAAGGGTAAGGTATTGGCCTAGATCAAAATGTAGCCATAACGCAATAAGGCTGACAATGACCAGCAGCAATAGCGTTTTTTTCTTATTCATTTGCCTGATCCTTTTTCGTTATGTTTTTATCTGATGCTTGCACGTTATCTTGAGCAATATCGTTAGGCGTAATAGGAAGAGAACAAAAGCCTTGTGCTGGCACATCGAGCGCAGTGTTAAATTTCGCCGACAAGTTCTGAAAGCTAACTAAAGCAGTGAGTTCAATAATATCATCACTGCTATACCATTCTTGTAGCGCGACAAGCATTTCATCTGTCACTCGTTTGCCTGTTATTGTCATCGCTTCAGTGTAGGCCAACACAGCGCGTTCTTGATCTGTAAACAGCGTAGAGTGTTGCCAGTTGGCGAGTGCTTTAATTTTATCTTCTGAATCACAACGTTCGGCGAGCTTCATACCATTGGCATCAACACAAAAGGCACAATCGTTTAATTGTGAAACACGCACACAGACCAAAGATCGCATGACATCTTGAATCGGTGACTTTTTACGGTCGAGAAAACCAAAAAAACCTGCGACTAACCAAAATAAGACAGGTTTACGTCCCCATAGCTTTGCAGGGTTTAATACTTGACCATAGTGGCGAGCTTGAAGCCATAGCAAAGGCTTTACCCATAAAGAGTCAATTTTTTTGATCGAAATGCGCATGTGATTCCTTAAAAAATACCCTAAAAGTAGGGTTTTATACGATCTTACTCAGTAGCAGTTGTAAACATGTAGACCTTAAGATCAGACATTGTATTTCATTTAATGATAAATATTTCTTTTTCTTCAATTGGTTGGTGAAAAAATCAGCAGGAGATAAGACAGTTTAAAGCGCCGCGTTATTTATTAGTGAGAAGATGGGTTATTGGTCGTATTAGCAAATAATTAGGCATGGAATATAAATAAAGATAATTATCATTTATATAAATCAAGGAGTGCAAAACGGAGGGAATTAATTTAATGGCAAAAGTTTGTTATTATGCAATTAAACCAAATAAATATTGAATTTTATAAAGGAAGATAAGGATAATACGGAAATTATTTTTGAAAGGTATACTTAGAAATAAAAGAATGGGGGCTCTTTTATTCCTAAGTATTTTATATTTAAGACAACTTATATTTTTAAGATAAGGCAGATAATAGTTCATTTCGACGTTGCTCAGGAATAACTGACCAATGTTGACCGCTAATTGCACCTTCCAATGCCCAAAGCAATTCAATACTCAATGGACTTGTTTGTGATTCTTGAAGTGCTTTATATGCGCCAAGAGAGCCCACTGCTAGAAGTTGTTCAATAGTGTTTATGCCTGCTTTTTTAAGCATTCTTTCATTTGATAATCGTAGATTAGGTAAATCTTTAATTCGGTCAGGTACGCAACTCTCCTTTTCTTGCTTGTCTTTTTCTGCTGCATCCAGTGAATACCTACCTTGAGCTACAATCTTTGTGGGTTCATCCCACCATTGGTCGGGTATTGCATAGTGCTTGGTTACAACAGGGAAGCCACGTTTTTTATAAACATAGGGTTCCAAGCCAGCTTGTTTGAATTCCTTTTCAGTTTCAGCATTTGCACGTAAGTGAAGTTTATCGTTCACAACTAATGCAAACATTGTATCACCAGAAAAAATGCCAAAACCGCCAAACATCGACCGTGATTTTATTGAACCAAAATGGTCAAATAATTTTAATGAATCTTTTAATATTGGTTTATCCATGCTTCTACTCGGTGAAAAAATATGAGTGTCACCTAAACATTAAGAGCGAGGAAATAGATTAATTAATCTACACATTGATACTGTCAATATATTGTTAAGTTTGTGTCATAATATTGTCGGTTCAATAATAATCCTTCGGTAACCCCGCTACCTTGAATTATTAACATAATTTTTAGGCCGGTGGTTTTGCGTCTTAATCTTTCAATTAATTTGCCAGTTCGTGACTATATAAAGTTATATTAAATAATACTTTTAATATTAAATCTAAGCTCTCAAAAATGTGATATTGGTTCAGGTATTTGTTCTTAGCTTATTTTAATAAGCTTTATAATTATAAATACTCATGATTGTTTTTTATAAGTAAAAAAAAAGCCAACAAGGTTAACTTATCGGCTTTTCCTTAACATAGAAAGATAAATTTTATTAGTTGAGATCTTTAACCGATTTTCTCTCAACAAGTTTAGGCGTCATTTCAAAGGTTTGACGCTCATGATTCTTGTCTTTCACACGCTCTAGCAAGATTTCGATGGCCTTTTTACCTAAACGACGTTTAGGCTGGTGGATAGTTGTTAGCGGTGGCGCAAAGTAGGGCGCAAGGTCAATGTTATCGTAGCCAATGATTGAGATATCATCAGGAACACGCAGACCTGCCTGTTCAAAGGTACTGATCAGAGCCATGGCCATAATGTCGTTAAAGCAGAAGATAGCAGTAGGGCGATCTTCCATTGCGATAAACTTATGAGCAGCTTCAACGGCTGACTCACACTCAAAGTCACCGTCAAGTAGCCAATTAGCATTAACAGTGAGATCTGCTTCTTTCATCGCTTTACGGAAGCCCTTTAGGCGCTCTTGACAAGTAGACTTATCAACTTGCCCAGATAAACAGCCAATTTTCTTATGACCATTTTCAATAAGGTGCTTAGTCGCAATATAACCGCCGTTTTCAGCGTTATCTAGAATATTATCAGTATGTGGGCTTTCTGGGCCCCAGTCCATGATAACCATAGGAAGATCATTTTTACGCTCAAGTAAATCGAGCAGCATTTGATCCAGATCGCTGCACATAACCAATAGGCCATCAACACGCTTTTCAGAAAGCATACGTAAGTAATCACGTTGTTTTTCTAAGTTACCTTCGGTGTTACATAAGATCAGTGTGTAGCCTGCACCATAACAATATTCTTCAACACCATGCACAACTTCGGCAAAAAATGGGTTAGTCGATTTAGTGACTAACATGCCGATAGTACGTGTTGTATTACATTTTAAGCTTCGCGCTACTGCACTTGGGGCGTAGTTAAGTTCATCTACTGCAGCCAAAACTTTTTGTTGCGTTGCTTCTGCAACAAAGCGTGTTTTATTAATCACGTGCGACACTGTAGTAGTTGATACACCTGCCATACGTGCAACGTCTTTAATGGTTGCCATATTTATTCTTCTTATCATGGTCAGATTAGGATCTGACAAAGGTTTTTGATACCAAATTGATTAATTACGTAGTCTATGGCTTACGAGTTCACTCGCAGAGATGAAGATCCTTTAGTTATTAGCTACTTAATTATTCAATTTGATACCGAATTATAGGGTGTTGCAATTATCATGGATCATAAACAACTAAAGCCGCAGTAAAATGCGGCATTAGAAGATAGAAACTATTTTTACACTAATTACACATGTAATCGCTTGCGATCACATTTTACTGTGTGTTTTGCGTTGTGCAATCTTTCTATTCAACTTGATTGAATTAATTGATCATTAACCGTAAAAACTCGATGTTTGTCATGCTAATAGCTTCAATTTATTGTGTATATCTAGTCATTAATAGATAAAACGTTAAAAAACAGAATGATTGGCTGATAAAAGATAAGGAAAATCACCACTTGGATGAGTATGAACACTGACAGGCCAACCATATAAGGTATCTATTACTTCAGGAGTAAGAACTTGTGTTGGCGTGCCGTCGGCTTTTATTTCTCCTTCATTAAGGAAAATCATCCGATCAGTGTATTGGGCTGCAAGGTTTAAATCGTGCAATACCACAATTACAGCGGCGCCTTGTATAGCCATATTTTGGGCAATTTGTAAGGTGTGGTGCTGGTGGGCGAGATCGAGTGCTGAGGTGGGTTCATCTAACATCAAGATACATTTATCACCGGCTTTACTGAGTTGTGTTAAAACCCGGGCAAGGTGTACACGCTGTTTTTCACCCCCCGATAAGGTGGGGTAGAGACGTTTAGCTAAATTGTTAATATCAACGTATTGCATGCTTGATGCTGTTGCATCTTTCAGTTCAGGCGAAGTGAGCTGCAATGGAATTGCGCCTAGCTCGACAACTTCTTTCGCGGTAAAGGCAAACGATAATGCGCTATGTTGTGGAAGGACACCTAAGTGACATGCCAATTCTTCCCGAGCCCAATTATTAAGCGGTTGTTCAAAGAAAGAAACCGTGCCTGATTTTGGCGTAATCTCACCACATAATACTTTTAACAGGGTACTTTTACCTGCACCGTTTGGCCCAAGTAATGCGGTGACTTCTCCTGCGTGAATATCAATATCAAGATGATTTAGCAGGACTTTATCACCGAATTGTAATGATAAGTCGCGAGCCTGAATAACACAGACTTTGTCGCTACTTGCTGTAAAATCGACCTTTGCTGAATGATTTAACGTCATGACATCTGACTCTTTTGATTAACTAATAAATAGATAAAGAAAGGCGCGCCTAACATGGCGGTGATGATCCCAACCGGCAGTTCTTGAGGCGAGAATGCGCTTCGAGCAATCATATCGGCAACCAAGAGGATTAAGCCGCCAAGTAAAGCCGAAATTGGCAATAAGGTTTTATGATTTGGACCTGTTAGCATTCTCCCCACATGAGGAATAACCAAGCCAATAAAGCCAATCGGGCCACAAACGGCAACAGTCATACCCACTCCCGCAGCACATGTAATAATTAAATTACGTTTTAGTTTTTGGGTGTTAACCCCCATATGTCGAGCTTCAGCTTCGCCTAATAACAACGCGTTTAAATTACTGGTATGACGATAAAAATAGGTAAAGAGTAACCCGAATGTGCAATAGGCGAGAATAATGCCTGTCCATGTTGCACCAGCCAGTGAACCCATTGACCACAATGATAAATCACGTAAGGCTTGATCGTCGGCAACATAATTGAGTAACCCAAGCCCTGCGCCTGAAATTGCGGTTATCGCGACACCAGCGAGTAGCATGATCATCACCGATGTGCCGTTTTTATCTGTGCCTAAGCGATAAACTAAAACGGTGCTGATTGCGCCGCCAATAAAGGCAAAAATAGGCACAATAGCGAAGTTTAAAAGCTGAGGGAATGATGCGGTGAGAGGGGCAAATAAGACAATGGCCAATGCAGCACCTAAGCCTGCACCGCCCGTGATTCCGATGATCCCAGGATCTGCAAGCGGGTTGCGAAACAGTCCCTGTAGTACAGCGCCACATACAGCTAAAATTGCACCGATAGCAAAACAGAGAAGCGTACGTGGTAAACGAATTTGATGGATCACTAGGCTGACATGTTTAGCAAGTTCATGATCACCGGGTAATAGTGCTAACAAACTTTGTTTATAACTGATCGCCATAGGACCTATAACAATAGAAGAAAGCCCTGTAAAAATAAGTAAGGCGATACTTATTATATAAATATGATGGGCTGAGAAGCGTTTTGCATACATGTAACAACAACCTTACGCACGAATAAATAGGGATGATAGAGGCGTAATTTAAGGATAAATAGCCTGATTAAGCTTTAAAGCTTCATTAACACTCTCGAGTCCTAAACCACCAATGAGCGCAGTACTTTTTATTGTGAGTAATGCATTATTTGTTGCAGCCGGTGTTGCGGCAATTAATGGCATTTGGGCAATAAGATCTTGCATGTTTTTGATCTTGCTAGCTGTACGTGTGCTCAACAAAATAATATCTGGTTGCATGGTAACAATTGCTTCACCAGATATAGGCTTGTAGTTACTGATTGATGTTGCAGCAGGGTTTTTAGCACCAGCAAGTGTAATGATGCTATCTGCAGTAGTATTACTTCCTGCAATGTTAATTGGGCGACCATCATGGATCATTAAGAACAAGACTTTTTTAGGAGTCTTAATATTGGCAGTTGCAGTATTAATTTTATCTAGCTGAACATTAAGCTTTTGTTTTAGCTTTTCAGCACGATCTTGATGATCAGTGAGTTTAGCAATCTGATCAATACGTGTAAGCAAATCTTTGACGGTTTCCCCTGAGTTAACAATATCAACTTCAACACCTGATTGCTCAAGTAGGTTAAGTGTACTTTGTGGCCCCATTTCATTAGAACCAACAAGGTGAGTCGGGGATAAAGACATTAAGTTCTCAGCTGAAAGCTGGCGGTGATAACCCACTTTAGGGGTTGATTTATCCACTAATCCTTTACTTGTTAGATCAACGGCGACGACTTGATCATTAGCATCTAAGGCGTTAATGATTTGAGTAACTGAAGCACCAGCACTGATGATTTTATTTTTCTCAGTTGCTGAGTCCGTACTTGCTTGCGCGTAGCTACTAAGTCCTAACACCAGCGTCAATAAAGAGGTTTTTAATAGAGAGTGTTTATGCATTGTTTGATTCTTCCATAAGTAGCTGAGTCGCTTTGATATTATTTTCTTGCAAGAAGGCGAGTAATTTGAGCATTTGTTCAACAGAGGCTGCTTTATCTGCACCAATCACAACAGGTTTCGTTGGGTTAGTTTTCACTTCTTGTAACAAGGCTGTTTTGAAGTCATCCCATTGATTGATTTTTTTACCTTGCAGTGCCCAATAAGGTGCTTCTGATACTAAATTAATAGCAATAGGATCGGCTTGGGTTGTCTGTAATGTTTTGGTTGCTGTTTGTGGTAAATCGACATCGAGGGCTTTAATTTTCACTGTGGCTGTTAACAGTAAAAACACCATGACAATAAAAATAATATCCAGTAATGGAGTCAGGTCTGGATTCATTTCCTCAGTTTGGAAAACGCTACTGTTGGCTTTGATCATGATGCAGTCCCATTAACGGCAGGGTTTTGTTCGCAGGTATCACAGGCTGATGTTTTCCCGTTTTCAGCGTCAACATTCATTCCTTCAAGCCAAAGATTACAACGGTTTAAACTGTGTTCTAGTTTAGCCGTAACATTATCAGCCCATAGCCCAAGTAGTTGTGCACCAGTAATGGCAGGAAGTGCGATGATCAAACCAGCAGCTGTTGTTCGCATAGCAAGACCAAGACCGTCAGCAAGATCGCTGGGAGTCACAGAGCCTGTTGAATGGGAAATACCGGTAAACATATCAATTAAGCCAAGCACTGTACCGAGTAAACCAAGTAACGGACTAATAACACCAATCAGACTTAATAAGCGTAAACCTGAACGTAATTCAGTGCGTTTTTGTATTAACCAAATAGCGGCAGCATCTTCACGTAATGGTTTAGTGAAATGGCGATGCGCAATTAACATCGCAATTCCTTTATAAAGCAAAGGGCGTTGCTGTTTTAGCTCCTCGGTTAAATTATCTAGTGCGTGTTCGTCGTGACGGTTTTGCTGAGCAAGTAATGCTGTAACTTTTGTTTTGCCTACACCGGTACATAACAAAACTTGAATAAGACGCTCAGTTAAAATCATAACAGTGAGCACAGAACAAATAATAAGAGGCCACGCCATTAGGCCAAGTTGCTGGTTGAGGTTATCAATAAAAGGCATGATTTAATCCAATTTGAAACGAACGGGAATTTGAACACGGTGTGCAATAGCAATGCCGTCAACAATATGGGGTGAGAAGCGCCACTTTTTAATCGCTTTAAGTGCCGCATCATCAAGTACATTGGCACCAGATGATTTAACCAGTTTTTGTTTAACTTGATGACCATCTTTTGCAATCAGTACTTCAACTAAGACTGTGCCTTCAATACCACGACGTTTTGCTAATTGTGGATACTTCACAGCGGAAGGTTTCGTGGCAAACGTGGGTTTTGAGACCAATTGAGGTGAATGTGCTCCAACGGTTGTTTTTTTAGCTTTAGTTGTCTTATTTAATGCCAGTTGTGATGACACAGGCTGGCTAGAATCTGTTGGTTTAAGTTCAAATTTCTCAGTTTTTCGTTGGGCATTTGTTACGTTTTTAGTCGCTGTTTTTTTCTCAACTTTTTTCTCAACTTTTTTCTGAATATTTTTCGTTACTACTGGCTTTTTTTCTATTTTCGTTGGGGCTTTCTTCGTGGGTTGAACCGGAGCTTTAACTGTTTTCTTTTTCTTTTCAGGTTGTGATTTTTTGACCAACTTTTTCATTGTTGTTTTTGGTGCAGGTGTGTTTTTAACAACCGGTTGAGGAGTCACGATTGCTGAAGGCTGAGCCGTAGCAGGTGCAACGATGGTTTCTGGTTTTATATTAGGTAGTGATACTAAGTTGACAGCCACGCTCGTCGACTTTTCAAGAGGGACTGTAATGATCTTCTTCTCTGGCATTGCTGACACAATAAGACTGTGGAAGAGAATAGAGGCACAGCCAGCAATGAGATAACGTTTTATATTCACAATGTACGCCTTATTGAACAGATGAAGGAATGTGAACTAAATGTTTAATTGCGGTTTTTTGCATGGTGTATTTCTTAATATAATTCCGTTTATTCAATAGATTAGAGTTGTTTTTTAGATGTAACACTAATGTTTATAACCAGTATAAACATCATTATCCATGAAATACGAATAATATCAATTATCATTTGCAATATTATTTGATCGTTAATATCATGAGCACAGTTAGCCGATGATGTAAGACTTAGACTTGCTCACTTGAGAACGTTTAGTAACAAAGGCTAAAGTAAAAATGCATAGAATTTATGGACGCAATAAATAGTTTTTTTTCTATGGAAGCTGGTTGTATAGAAAAATATCTAAAGAGAAGGAAAACCAAGGTGTTTGAGCAATACACTCGTGAAGAATTGAAATTGAAAGTCGCTGATTTATTAACTGACAACCCAAAACTTCATGCTGTTTCAATCGCAGAGCAATTAGCCGTAACAGAAGGTGAGGTTGTCATGTCTTACCCTGATGAAATGGTGTGTTTATTGCCCGGCCATTTAGCGAAAACAATTGTAGAGTTGTTACCTGAATGGGGACCTGTTACTACGATTGTGCATTCAATGGGCTCTATCTTTGAAGTAAAAGCGGCGTTCCCAAAAGGCAAAGAAGCGCGTGGATATTATAATCTAATGGGTAAAGAGGGCGAGTTACATGGTCACTTACGTTTAGATCTTGTTTCGGACGTTGCGCTCGTCAGTAAACCTTTTATGGGGAAGGAAAGTTACTTCATCGGTTTTTTTGCCGTAACAGGCGAGTGTGTATTTAAAGTCTATTTAGGTAGAGATAAACATCGTAACTTGTTCCCAGAGCAAATTGAGAAATTTAAGTTGTTAAAACAAATTAAATAAATCTAGTCGAAGAACTAGGCCAAAGAAAAGCTAGTCAAATTGAGGAAGAAATATCATGAGTGAAGTAAAACAGGAACGTTTGCAAAATCGCCTTGGTCCTGAGATTAAAGAATTCCGCGAAGCATGCCAAACGCTACAATTAGCAACGGTAGATGCGAACGGTAAACCCAATGTGAGCTATGCACCGTTCGCTTTGCTTGATGATGGTTATTACGTATTAATTAGCCAAATTGCTAAACATGCCAGAAATCTACTTGAAAACCCGCAAGTCTCTTTAATGATGATTGAAGACGAATCTGCATCTAAAGTGCTTTACGCCCGCAAGCGTCTAACGTTTGAAGCTGATGTGAGTGTGATTGAACGAAAATCAGATCGTTGGCATCAAGGAATTGCTGCACTGCAAACGCGTTTTGGTGAAATTGTAGAAGGCTTAAGTGGGTTAGAAGATTTTTCATTGTTCCGCTTAGCACCGACTCAAGGTTTATTTGTTAAAGGGTTTGGCCAGGCATTCCAAGTCAGTGGCGATGATTTAGTAGATTTTGTTCATCTACAAGAAGGTCACCGTCGTGTTAAAGACGGGAGTGAGATCGAGTCAGCCGAAGAAAAGCTATAGTATTTCAAACTATTCTCTTATAAATGCCTGTGCTGAAATGTACAGGCATTTGTTTGTTTAGGGTGTTATAGCAGACTTTAGCGAAGTGTAAACAGCCTGTTTTGATCCTGATCATTCTAATTTGCAGCGAAACTTGAAGTCGCTGAAATACCTGTGATAATTAGAGCTAAATCATTACCTTTATTGCAGATATGGATTAACGTTATGACACAGGATAATAAAAAAGGCGTTTGGTTTGCGTATATAGCAAGCTTTCTTACTCCGTTTACACTGCTTACCTCTGGTATTGTGGCAATCATTTATGCAGGGTACCAATTAAACAAAGGTACTGACGAGCTTACATATAGCCACTATTACTCCATTATCCGTAGCTTCTTTTTATTCTTTACATTTTTTGTGGTATTGGGTGTAACAGCGGCAACAACAACGGGTATGGTTGCCGGTGCTGATTATTGGGTGCAAGGTTCAATGCTTCACGATGTAATGAATAGTGTGTTAAATGTTCTACCATTTGTTGGCGCTGCCATTGCTATCGTTGCTGTACTTTATTGGCTATTTAAAATTATTAAAGGCATGAGGATGCTAAGCGAAAATAAGCCAATGTGTTTATAAGCTTAGCCATTTGGTGAAACATTAAGTTAAGAAGAAAGAGTAGCTAACATGGCTGCTCTTTTTTTTGAAGTGATTGACGCCGAGTAGTGCTGATAGCAAATTTTGTTTATAAAAAAGGATAGCGATAGTGCTATCCTTTTTTCTAAAAGTTAATAAAAGGAATTAACTTTTTTTGAATTGTTTCACTAAGCTATCTAGTTCAGTAAGCAGTTTCTCTGCTTTAGGATCTTGCTTTTTCATAGCTGTAAGTACATCTTTTTGTACTTGTTTGTCTTGCTTGCTAATTGCAGGATCAGACAGGATAGATTGCTGCTGTTTCGCTAATTCCATACGAATGTTAGTAAACTCTTTGATAAGCTCAGTACGCTTCGCATTAGATAAATCGTCTTTACGTGCTTCAAGTTGAATTTCTTGAGCGCGTTTGATTAGCTTCTCTGGGTTGTAACCTTTTTCTTTTACTTTGTTATTAAAAGCTGTTTCGTAAGCTTTTAGCTCTTTCACCAATTCAGGGTGAGATTGAAGAGTCTGATGACGGATACCCGCAAGCTCTTGTTGAATCACACCAATACGGTTAGCGATATTTTGCTGTTGAGCTGTAATCTGAGGAGCAGCAGCTGGAACAACGGTAGCCTCTTTAGCCATAGCAGGAGCTGCGGTAAATACGCATGCAAGTGCTAGAGGAACAGCTGCTTTTAGTAGCTTTGATTTTAAGCTTGATGCTTTAGTATGCATATGACTTTCTCTTTAATTATGTTGATATCGCTAATATACGATGCGTTTCAATTTGTATTGTCAGATGATAGTCAGTAAGCCTGAATATAGTCTGACAATTGTTCGCATTGCCTGCGTATTAACTTTTATTACTAATATCGTAAATCATAGTTCTACGCAAATAAATCGTCATACAATTGCAATATTCTTTTATAGCGTAGATAATTGAGGCTAAATTTTTGGTTGTTGCATATTAAATGACCACTTTATACCTTTTAGTCTGTTAAGGTTTACCTCTTTATCTCGTTGAGTCGGTAAACTGATGTCGGTTGGAGCTCCTATGTGTCAAGATTGCGGTTGTTCACTCGCAGGTGGTGATCATCACCATCATCACCAATTACAAGCAAACCCTCAGCTTAATGATAAAAAAACCTTATCGGTAATTCACAAAATACTAGATAAAAATGATGTAGAAGCGGCACACAATCGTGCGCATTTTAATGCTAAAAATGTGACTGCATTTAATTTAATGAGTAGCCCTGGTAGCGGTAAAACGACCTTATTAGAACATCTACATCAGTATACGCCGCTGAAATATGCCGTTGTTGAAGGTGACTTAGAAACATCACGCGATGCTGATCGATTAAAAGCGCAAGGGATTAATGCCTACCAAATTCAAACGGGTTCGGCCTGCCATCTTGATGCGTTCATGGTGCATTCCGCGCTTCATCATATTGAATTAGATGATCTTGATATTTGTTTCGTTGAAAACGTCGGTAATCTTGTTTGCCCTGCGAGTTACGATGTGGGCACGCATAAAAATATCGTATTGGTCTCAGTACCAGAAGGCGATGATAAAATTGAAAAATACCCAGTGATGTTCCGCCGCGCTGATGTCGTTCTTATTACTAAGTGTGATTTATTGCCGTATTTTGATTTCAGTATTGAAGAAGCAAAAGCGCAACTACAAAAACTTAATCCTAATGTTGAAGTTATTTCATTATCAACCAAAGATCCTGAAAGCTTCCAACCACTTGTATCATGGATTAACAACAATCTGATTGAAGGATAATTATCATGTGTTTATCTATTCCTTCACAGGTGGTTGAGTTACATCCTGAAGAAAATAGTGTCACGGTTGATACCATGGGAGTTAAGCGAACAGTAAGCTGTCATTTATTAACTGAGCCCTTGGCGTTAGGGGATTATGTATTAATCCATATTGGTTTTGTGATGAGCAAAATTGATGATAAAGATGCCCAAGAAAGTTTAGAAATGTACCGTTTACTGTTGGCTGAAGCAGGGCCATTAGCATTATGAGTTTTGACTTAAAACAGTTATATCAAGGCTTTCGTGATGCTGATACTGTACTGAGTTTAGCCGAGCAGATAAAAGCCATAGCGCCACAATTACCTGAGCCTTTAAAAGTGATGGAAGTGTGTGGCGGCCATACACATACCATCATGAAGTATGGTTTAAAGCAGTTACTACCTGAGAATATTGATTTTATTCATGGCCCTGGTTGTCCTGTTTGCGTTATGCCCAAAGAACGTATTGATCATGCCGCTGCACTGGCATGCCAACCCAATGTTATTTTAGTTACCCTTGGCGATATGATCCGCGTTCCGGGTTCAAAAGGTAGTTTGGCGCAATATCGTGCTAAGGGTTGTGATATTCGACCTATTTACGATCCGCTTGATTGCTTAACCATTGCGACAGAAAACCCGGATAAAGAGGTGGTTTTCTTTGCCATTGGTTTTGAAACCTCAACGCCTATGACCGCCGTTTTAGTTGAGCTTGCAGAGCAACGCCAAATCAATAATCTCTACTTTCACATTAACCATGTTTTAGTGCCGCCTGCTGTTGATGCGGTAATGGCTGATCCAGCGGTAAAAGTGAATGCGTTTATTGGCCCGTCACATGTGAGTGTGATTGAAGGGGCGAAGATTTATCGTCCGTTGGTTGAGAAATACAATACTCCCGTAGTCGTTGCAGGTTTTGAACCTGTTGATGTGATGGAATCTATTCTACGTATCACTAAACAAAAAATCGCGGGTGAACCTGAACTCGACGTGCAATATACGCGTGCAGTAACAGAAGAGGGTAATACGGTTGCTCAACAAGCCGTAAAACGTTGTTTTGATGTGCGCGATAGTTTTCGCTGGCGTGGTTTAGGACCTATTGCTAATTCTGCGTTGAAATTAAATGCTGCTTATCAACACCGTGATGCTGAAATACGTTTTGCGGATTGCTTACCCATGACACCGATTGATGATCATAAAGCATGTCAATGTGGTGATATTCTTCGCGGCTTAGCGAAACCTCAAGATTGCAAAGTCTTTGGACGTGGTTGTACACCGCAAACACCATTAGGTAGCTGTATGGTGAGCTCTGAAGGTGCATGTAATGCTTATTTCCGTTACCGAGGCGTTTAATAATGACTGATATTGATTTAACAACCTTATCTACAACCAAGTCGATTCAATTAAGTCATGGTGGCGGTGGTCAGGAAATGAATAAGCTGATCAAAGGCTTATTCTTTAAAGCGTTTGATAACGATATCCTTCGTAATGAAGAAGATGCTGCGGTTTTAACACTGGAAGGTAACACGGCTTTTACTACCGATTCCTTTACGGTTTCGCCATTGTTTTTTGCTGGTGGCAATATCGGTAAATTAGCCATTGCAGGTACGGTGAACGACCTTGCGATGATGGGCGCAAAACCTCAGTATTTGAGTTGCAGTGTGATCATCGAAGAAGGCTTTGATGTTGCTAATCTAAAGACCATTGTTGATAGCATGGCAAATGAGCTCAGTATTTCTGGCGCTAAAATCGTGTGCGGCGATACTAAAGTTGTGCCTAAAGGGTGTGCGGATGGTTTGTTTATCAATACCACAGGTGTTGGCACTATTACTAAATCTGGCATTTCGGTACGTAACCTAAAACAAGGTGATGCAATCATTGTTTCTCGTGATATTGGTCGTCATGGCGCCGCTATTTTAATGGCACGTGAAGGGCTAACGCTAGAATCTGAACTTATTAGTGATTGCAATACCTTATGGCCTGCGGTTGAGGCGTTAATTGCCGCAGATCTTGATATTCATGCAATGCGTGATGCTACACGTGGTGGTTTATCTGCAGTACTTAACGAATGGGCGCAAGCGTCTGACATTGGTATCAATGTGGTTGAAGATGATGTGCCTGTAAGTGAAGAAGTACGTGGGCTTTGTGAGTTATACGGTTTTGAACCGTTTGATCTTGCAAACGAAGGAACATTTATTATCGCACTACCACAAGAACAAGCAGAAAAAGCATTAGAAGTATTAAGCGCATTTGCTGCATGTGGTGATGCTGCCATTATTGGTGAAGTCAGTGATGATTATGCAGGTCGCGTAATCTTAACTAGCGGATGGGGTAGCCGTCGTTACCTTGATTTACCACAAGGTGAGTTACTTCCGAGGATTTGTTAATGCATGAATATTCCATTGTTGGCGCTTTAATTGAACAATGCGAACAACATGCCGAAGATAATGACGCGACCAAAGTGACTCGTGTTGCAATAAAAGTCGGTATTTTAAGCGGTGTTGAACCAGCGTTATTAGAAACAGCCTTTCAAACCTTTAAGTTAGAAGGGGTTTGTCATGACGCAATATTTGAAATGCAGATCCAACCCTTAGTATTATCGTGTTTTGAGTGTGGGCAAGAAACCACGCATAACGAGCGCAGTATTATTTGCAGCCATTGCCAGAGTAATCGCACACAGGTTATTGATGGCGAAGATTTGTTACTGATGCAACTTGAGTTGGAATAAAGCAACAATCCTATGAATAAGATAAAGGCAGCGCTGTCGAATACAGTGGCTGCCTTTTTTATTGTTGATACTGTGAAACTACTGAGTAGGCTGAATGCTTATTTGTGCACGACAACCACCGTGTGGGTTATTCAGAAGCTCGAATTCATAACCGTATTTATGGCATATATCACGGGATATGAGTAATCCTAAGCCATATCCTTCCACACCTCTTGGCTTTTTCTCTAATCCGATTCCAGTATCAATAATCGATATACGTAATGGGGTAACACTAATCACGACTGAACCTTTCTCAGTGCAAGAAAATGCGTTTTTGAGTAAATTTCCTACTAGGATTTTTAAACTGGTTTTAGGAATTTTAATGTCAATAGAGTGGCTTAATTCAATACGGTATTCGACGGGCTTATTCTTTAACAAATGTAAGTGACTTTGTACTATTTCTTCTAATTCGTCTTTGGTTAACTCACGGCTTTGTAGCTCATCTAGATTTTCCTCACGAGTAAGAGAAAGTAACGTTGTAACGAAGTCATTCATTTCATCACAGGCTCTAGATAAACGATCCCGTTGCTTGTCAATAAACTCGGGTGCTGAAGAATGTGCTAATAAATAGGTTGCTCCCTTTATCACCATGAGTGGTGTACGAAGTTCATGACTTGCATATCGATTAAATGCTCTCTCCCGTTCGATGGATTGCTTAATACGATCTTGGTATTGGTTTAAACTATCAACAAGCATGGTTAACTCTTGTGTTTTAACACCTTTGGGGATGACTATTGGGCTTAAATCATTGGCTGAACGACGTTGCAACTGATGGGTGAGAACCGATAAAGGATGGTTTAGGCGGCGTGAAATTAGCAGCATAATCGTCAAGGTGATAATTAAAAGTATGACTGAAATTACGGCTTGCTCGATATTCTCTTTAAAGATCTGATCTTCACTAAGCTCATAGATTTCATCAAAGTAAAAAGTGTAGAGATCAGCATGATGACCGTTACTATTGGTCATTAAACTTTTCATTACAAAATAGTCTGTTGAGTATCCATTAGGTTGGTATACTTCGATCGCCTCGTTATAGGGGAGATCTTTATCAATATCAAAGTGTTTAGGAACATTGGCTAAACCCACATAACTTTGGCTGGTGCGAGTTATGTACTGTAATTCTGAAGGTGAGTTTTGTAGCTTATTTATAATATCTTCAGTTTTGTGTTCTAGGGCATTTTGTGCATTTAATAATTCGAGCTCATC
Source organism: Photobacterium sp. GB-56 (assembly GCF_003026105.1). Lineage (GTDB taxonomy): Bacteria > Pseudomonadota > Gammaproteobacteria > Enterobacterales > Vibrionaceae > Photobacterium. Next base: position 389,214 of record NZ_PYNW01000002.1, read on the forward strand.
CACTGTTGACTCAACTAAAGCGAAGTGGATGGTGATCATGGCTATAGCGACAACAGCAAAATAGAAAAACGTTATTTCGCGTGCAGAGCGTAGTTTTTTCATTGTTGCTTATCTTCTTTAATCTGTTTGATGAGCTGGTAGCCCACTTTAGGGATAGTTTTGATATAGCTATGATTAAAGCCTTTGTCTATTTGAGTTCTTAATTGATAGATGTGGCTACGTAGTACATTGTTTTCAGGTTCATCATCGCCCCATAAGGTATTAATTAATTCTTGTTTTGTGAGGGTATCTGGTGCTCGTAACAGCATTAATTTCAAAATAGTAAATAGAGTAGGGTTAAGTGGTATCTGTCTGTTTTCACGGGTGGCAATGTGAGTTTTGAGATCAAGGAACAAATCACCAAATTGCAGTATTTGTGCCGCTGTGTTTCCTTTACGGCGACGGGTTAAAGCGGTAATCCTTGCTTCAAGGATCTCTAAATCAAAAGGCTTAATTAAGTAATCATCAGCACCCGTTGCAAAACCTTCTAATGTATCTTCACGAGTATCTCGGGCTGTAAGCATGAGTATAGGAGTATCGATGCCATCTTTACGTAATTGTTGACATACCATGTAGCCGTCCATACGTGGCAGCATGACATCAAGTATGATCAAATCATAATGATGTTGCTTTGCCAGTTTGTATCCTTGGATGCCATTGTTAGCGTAATCAAGCGTATAACTTTTAATTTCAAAAAAGTCGAAGATGATATTGGCTATATCTTGGTGATCTTCAATGAGTAATAATTTCATTATATTTAAGTTCGATGGTTGATCAGCACGCTAAGTAACGAGAAAAGAGAATAGGTTGTTAGGTTAGTTATTCTCTTTTCTTTTATTCGTTAGATTGATGATAGTTAATTGTTATATTTCGCAACTTCAGTTGCAAATTTATCACGGCATTGACTGAAAATATCTAATTCTGCTTGATACTCTTCGGTACTGACATCCATCACGCCCAGCATGGAATGAAAGATATTATCGTGAGAGTAGGTGCCCGTTTTGCTAGCTGCTTGTTTTAAACAGGTATAGTCAATATTTTTCGTTTGTTGAAAACTTGGCGACATCCATACTATTAACGGTACTTTGGTTTGGTATTCGGGGGCAAACCGATAAGGAATACCGTGCAAATAAGTGCCGTTTTCACCGAGAGACTCGCCATGATCTGAGATATAAACCAGCGCAGTATTATATTGCTCATTCAGTTGTTGTAGTTTCTCGATCATTTGGCTGATCACATAGTCAGTATATAAAATCGTATTATCGTAGCTGTTGATGATTTGCTCTTGGCTGCAGTTTTCAATATCAGCTCGTGGGCAATCAGGCTGGAATATCGCTTTATTTGATGGGTAACGTTGATAGTACGTGGGGCCATGACTACCAATTAAATGAAGCGTGATCATGCGATTACCACTTAGATCTTCGATATCTTGTTCGATATTTTCAAGTAGCGCCATGTCGTAACAAGTTGAGCCATTACACATCTCATCTTTACGGGAACGATCTATCTCGATCTTAGTAATATTCTTCGCGACAGATTTATCACCTCCATCGTTTTCTTTCCATAGCTGAGAAACGTTAGCGCGTTGCAGAATATCAAGGAGGTTATCTTGGTTATCCGCTTGCGAGCGTTCGAAGTTGTCTCGGTTCAAATTGGCAAATATGCAAGGCACCGAGACTGCTGTTGCTGTACCACATGCTGTTACGTCTTGAAACGAGATCATATTAAGCTCACGAGTATAACGGTTGGTGTTACGGTGATAGCCATTTAGTTCGTAATTCTGCGCACGAGCTGTTTCACCAACTACCATGATCATCAGTGTGGGTTTTGTTTTTGCCTGCGCTAAGGCTGCGTTACTTTGTTTAGCATCCAAACCTATGTGCTTATAAGGTTGTGGAGTGGTGAAATAGGTGTGTTTTACGTATTTAATAGTGCTGTAGACAAACTGAGTGGGAATAATCACTTTTTTCAGATAGCTATTATTACGTCCAACCGAGGCATAGTCTTGGTAATACACTGCTGCAATTAACCCAACCACCACTAATGAAATTAGCATTGATACAAGCTTGGCTGTAATAAAAGTCATAGGGCTTGTTATTGGCTTGATTGGCAGTTTATAGATGAGCAGCGCGGGTATGACACCCATTAGAAGTGTCCACATTGCAGAGTATAAGCTGAGATAAGAGCTGGCTTCACTGCTGTCTGTTTCTATGATGTTGGCAATCATGCCGTAGTCAAACATGATGCCATAGTTGAACCCAGCATAACTCACCATACTTGATAAAATCAGTAAGATAATAAAGAACGGCTTACTTATCTTAGGCCAACTAAATAATGAAAAAAGAAAGTTTAAGCAGACGAGAAAGAAAAGTGGGATTGTGAGTACAAAACCAAGTTTAACGGTTTCAAGTTGACTAAATATTCCAATCAGTGCCTTATATACAGGTAAGTTAACTATGGCTGTAAAATACAGTGCGAGTAGGAAAGTAAAGGTAGCATAAGATACGCCACCAACACGTTTTTGCTTAATCATATTCATTGTTTATTTCGAAGGATTACAAACCAAATTGATGCAAATAAGCGGAATAACCCTTCTTTCTCCACGTCGTTATTCGCCGTAAGTTATAAACGCTAAAAGGTGAAAAAAATGTTGAAACGTTTTATCTCTAGTGCAATTTATTTAGAATGTTGATTGTTTCAGTTTTGAACATACTTTATTGAGAATAGTTACAAATTTAGAGAGTGCTTACCTTCTTAGAAAATAAATTGAGTGAGAAATTGAGGAAGGATTTTACCACTCGTTATGGTGCCATTTTATAAATAATAGGTAAGTCAATGTTTACCTAGTACGAACATGTTATAACTCGTGTTTTCAAGGTAGGTAGTTAGCAGCTCAGATTATGGTAAAAGGAATTTTAAATGGATATTAAAATTGGTGACTTAACACACCCACAAGTCATTCAGCTGTTGATGGAGCATTTAGAAGATATGTATGCAACATCGCCTGCTGATAGTGTTCATGCGTTAGATTTCGATGCACTTCAGGCTGAGGATGTGACGTTTTATACCTGTTGGAAGCAAGATATGTTGCTTGGTTGTGTTGCTATTAAACGTCTCGATGCTGAAAATGCCGAGCTGAAATCAATGCGGACAAAGATTGATGCGCGAAACCAAGGAGTGGGAGCGAGGCTCTTAGAACATGTTTTAGTTGAAGCCAATAACAGGGGTTTTAAGACCATTAGCTTAGAGACAGGCACACATAATTTTTTTGAGTCAGCCTGTCGTTTATATGAAAAGTTTGGTTTTGAATATTGTGAACCGTTTGCTGATTATTTACCGGATCCCCACAGCTTGTTTATGTGTTACACGTTTGCAGCGGAATAAGATTTTTTATAAAAGACAACCGTGTAGTTTGAAAGGGAATAAAAAAAGCCTCATTTGAGAATGAGGCTTAATAATCAATGAATTCAGATTATTTTTAGGCAAGGGGCCTAATTACCGGCTAGGTATGAAGTTAATCTAGAACATTCTGAAGATAATTTGAATAACACGATATTCAGATTGAGATCTTAGTGGCTATATGCCTAACATATTATGTTATATCTATTGCATATATTCATTTTTCTTTACAGGGTGTCAAAAAATTGGCTATCAAACATTAATGATAATCATTTGCAATGTTATGTTCTCATATAGCAAGAATAAGCAGGAATTAATAACTCATGTATTAATGAGAACGTTGTTATGTGAATTGACCATTAAAGCTCTATTTATCGAAAGCTAAATAGAGCTTTAATTGAATTAACGTCGACGCATTTTTAGGTATAACGCGCCAGCACTTAGGTTGCTACCATCGAGTTCTAATTGACGGTTAACAGTAATTGCAAAGTTTTTACCCACACGGAGTGATAGGCGTTCAGTCAACACTTCATTGGCAAAATCACTGCCAGCTAAAACAACAGCATTTAACCCCGTGGTTTCATCTATACGCTCTAGCCAGTTAGCAATATAGTCAGCCAGTGAATCCATGATACCAAAAGCAAGTTTATCAAGCTCTGAATCATCAACAACTAAGCAAAAACTCATTAGGCTGCCCAGTGTTTTTGCCCATTCAATCGTGCGTTTGCCATTCACCATATCTAATGAATAATCAACACGATGACCTTTTTGACCACTATTTTGTAATGCTTTAGCGATCAGTGCATCGTTTAAGTATTGAATACTATTAGTACTCGATGTTGATAAGCCAAGAATGGTGGCAGCAACAGCAAATAAACCTGATAGCTGATTATGACTATCAGCAAGGTTAATTTGGCTTAGGGCTTGATAGCTATAAGGTAGCGATTCTTTAAATTTGGCAAGAATCGCTGCTTGTTCTCCTGCTGCCATTAGGCGAATAATTTCATGACCTGTTTGTGGCAAGCTAGGTAAAACTAAAAAGCTATCTGTACGGGTAAATTTATCTTGGCAAACAATCTCACCTGCGGCGTATCGACCAAAATAAATAACCGCGGTATTTCGTCCATTTCCTGATTCAATATTACCGCCATGCAGCGCACAAATAGGCAGTGCATGAGAGGGGACATCGTTTGGATGATTCGGCTTATAATCGAAATGAATACGACGTTTATGCCAATAGGCATTTAAGCCATTGATACAGGCTTGATCGTGTAAGGGTTCAAGTGCTTTGATTGACACAGGAAGATCAAGTTCAGGATCGCTATCGACTTGGCTCCAACCTTTTTCAATCCATGTAATTAAGGGTTGCCAATGGTTGGTATCAATAAATACGAAATCAACGCCTTGTTGACGTAAAATTTCAGTAAGTACAGTGAGCACGCGATTATAGCTAAAACACAAATCATACAAGGGGGCTTGTAACTGTCGATGCTGTGTTCTGGGTTGTACAGTCACGCGCGGTTTCTCAAGGCTTGATAACGCGAGTACGTGCTCTGATGGAGTAAAGAAATGCGAAGGTACATTATTAGGATTACAGATCAGAATTTGTGGGCGTTCCTGCGATGAGGTTAAAACCGGTGTTGTACTGAGTTGGAATACCTGATGTTTACCTTGCTCTGTGGTTAAGGTAAATAACACATTGCCAGTGGTAAGAATATCATTAGCCCAAACTTTTACTTGGTTGATGCTAATTGCTTGATGTAAACGCTGCTCACCATGACAACATGCACAAGGTAATGCTAGCTCACCAAATCGTGGCGATTGGTTATCGCCTAACAATGGTTCGCAATGTTGGCAAAAAGGTAAGTGGTGTTGAGTATTAACCAGAGGAACAACACTGCCTTCACGATGGATGATTTCTTCCACTTTAGATTCAACTAACCAAATGGAAAGCAGGAAATCATTGGCAATTTTTTCAGCTAATGCTTCAAGTTGTGCTTGTTCACCGACCGCTTCAATTAGATAACGATTTTTAACAAAACCAACGGTAATTTCATAAGGCTCATTGGCTAAATAGTCATTACATAATTGCGCATAAAACGGCACTTGGCGTGAGCATTTAAAAGAAAATTGAATTAATTTCATGCCTCTACTCCTCGTTTATAAGCGGTTGGGATCAAGCTATTAATCTCAATATTGTTCACACGTTCGCAGCTAATGCCCAGATCCGTTAAATGATTCAGAATGGCTGATTCCATGGTAGGAATAGCAGCATAAATTTTAGGTGTTAGTCCTAAATGCATCGGCTCGAGTACAGTAGGGGTAACACCTAATACGAATGTTTTAGGGCGATCGCCGACCAATTCCATCATGATCAATGTTTGCAGCATTTCTACTTCATGGGCACTGCCTTGCCAGTCGATCTCAGGTGGTGCTTTATCAAAATCGAAAAAGTAGACTTCGCCTGCATCTACACCAGCAGCATTAACAGTATCAATCACAATAAGGTGATCGTATTGGGTTAAGGTTGGGATCAAACTATGCGCAAGGGTACCGCCATCCACGAGATCAATCTGATGTTCTGGGTGTGAAAAGCGGTAGTTTTCGGTGAGGTAATTGACGAAATGTACGCCGACTCCTTCGTCGGCGTACAAGACATTGCCAATACCAAGTAGCAATATCTTCATTAGTGCTAGTGGCCTTTATGGTCAGTGTTTGTTTGGTGAGTTTGATGCTGAACAGGGTCGTTACCCTTGTTCTTATCTTTAATGTGCACTGGGTGGTAATCAAAACCCGACATAATGGCGTCAGCGGAGCCATTGCGGAATCGAATACCTGTCCAAATCACCATGTAAACGTGAATTAAGACAAACACGATGAACGCCCAAGTTACAATGTGGTGCCATTCACGAACGTTAGCTAATCCGCCCATCGCATAGGTTACCCACTCAGCTGGCTGCCAGAATAGGCCTCCCATACCGAGGTGATACACGTTGGCATACAAGGTTAAACCTGTTACACACATGAAAATAGCGGCGATAGAAATACCCGCATAAACCACTAACTGTAACGGGCCGTAAGCACCATGATGGGGTGGTTGTCCAACCCAAAAATAGGCTTTGATTTGTTTTACCCAGCTATTCGGACTTACAGCATCTTTTACTGAACGTCTTTCAACATTACTGCGGCTAAAGAAGAACAAATAAGCACGAATTAACGTGACAGCGATAAGGACAAACCCCAGTACTTCATGGACAAAACGTACCCAGCCTTGCTCTAATACGTTGGTGTTATCTGGCGCAACCAAAAATGGCCAAGCAATATAAAAGCCTGTGATCACCAAACCAAATATGGCAAAAGCACGGAGCCAGTGACATAGACGTATAATAAAAGAGAAAACATAGGATCGTTTGTACAACACTGTATCTGTTGACATAAATTCCTTCCTTACACTGCTTGTGCTGGAATACGGAATTCACTCAAAGATTGGCCTTTGTAATCCATCACGTGTACTGAACACGCCATGCATGGGTCAAATGAGTGGATCACACGAAGAACTTCAAGAGGCTTAGTTGGATCTTCTAACTTTAAGCCGACTAAAGAAGCTTCATAAGGTGCAATTTTGCCGTTGCCATCAATTGGGCTTGCGTTCCATGTGGTAGGAACAACCGCTTGATAGTTTTCAACTAAACCGTCTTTAATACGTAACCAGTGACTTAATAAACCACGAGGCGCTTCAATCACACCTACACCTTTGTATTCTTTTTTAGGATCAATGGTTGGTTCAATGTACGTAGTTTGATCTGAATTTAGGTTGGCGACCATAGATTCAAAGGTAGTTAAACCATTACGTGCAATGATCAAGGTATGAAGCATACGTGCTGCTGTACGACCTAATGTAGTGAATAGGGCACCTGCTGGAAGTCCTGTTGTTTTTAAGAACTCGTTAACAACTGGTACAACGTATTGATTACCTTTTGCGTAGTTCACAGCAATAGTCGCTAGTGGGCCTACTTCAACAGGTTCGCCGTTATAGCGTGGCGATTTAACCCAAGAATATTTACCGGCTTCGTTAATTGTTGGACGTTTACCTTCTAAGGTGTCACGTTCAATAAACGGAGTGTGCTCAGGAATCGTTGTACCATCAAATGGGTGCTGTGGTTTATCAGCGTTGTACCATGAGTGGGTCACGTCTTCAGCAATCAGGCTAAGATCAACATTTTCTGCTTTGGTTAGATCTTTATTACGAATAACACCGCCAGTAAATAGCTGATCTTCTTCGTTTAGTTGAATAGATTCACTACACATGAAAGTGCTAACGTTACAGCCGCCTAATACACTTGGCTCTTTGCCAAATGCCGCTGCCGCCATCAAAATGTCCGCTTGGTAGGCACGTTCAATAAATTCAGCGACATGAACAAACTTTTGTTTAAACTCTTGTAGGCGAGCAGGATCTAACATGTCACGAACACAAGTTACACCACCAACAACAATAGATTGTGGGTGCGGGTTTTTGCCACCCCAAATTGCCATCATTTCAGCGCCAATACGTTGAACTTCAAGTGCTTTAAGGTAGTGAGATAAACCAATTAGGTTTTGCTCTGGTGTAAATGCATATGTTTTGTTGCCCCAGTATGCGTTAGCAAATGGGCCTAACTTACCTGTGTTTACTAAGCCTTGTACTTTTTCTTGTACTGCGCGTAGTTCACCTTCACCCGCGGCCATTGGTATTTTTGACCACTTCATTGCTTCTTGTGCCGCTTTTGCAGGATCGGCACTTAATGCAGAAACCACATCCACCCAGTCAAGGCCGTGTAGCAGGTAGAAATGAACAATGTGGTCGTGCATTTCAAGTGACGTTAAAATCAAGCTACGAATGTATTTCGCGTTAATAGGCACTTGGGCATTAATGGCATTTTCAACCGCTAATGTGCCACATAGGTAGTGTGATGATGTACATACACCACAAATACGCTGCATTAATAGGCCTACATCATAAGGTGTACGGCCTTTCATGATGATCTCTAAACCACGGAACAGGGTAGAAGAGGCATAAGCTTTTTCAATAACATTGTTAGCATCAAGTTCAACTTCGATGCGTAAGTGGCCTTCGATACGAGTAATGGGATCGATTACGACACGCTTGCTCATGAATTATTCCTCGACTTTCTTTGCAAAAATACTACTCACTGCGTGAGCACCAATACCTATAGCAGTAACGCCTAATGTCACAGCGCCAATGGTATCGGCAGTGGCATCTAAACCATGTAAAGGTTGACGGCTTAATGGTTTTTCGAAATACGCCATTTCATCCCAAAAATCTGGTTCAGAACATCCAATACAGCCATGACCGGCAAGAACAGGCCAACTTGTGTGCGCGTTGAAACGCTCAGTAGGGCAGTTGTTGTACGTGTATGGACCTTTACAACCCATTTTAAATAAGCAGTACCCTTGCTTTGCGTTGTCATCACCAAATTCAGTGACAAATTCACCGGCATCAAAGTGACCACGACGCTCACAGTTATCATGCACACGTGCGCCATATGCCCACTTAGGACGGTTAAACATATCAAGAGCAGGAAGACGACCAAACATAATGTAGTACATCAATGTACCCGTGATGTTGGCTGGGTTTGGTGGGCAACCTGCAACATTAATCACTGGACGATCAATCACGGCACCTACGCTTTTCGCACCCGTTGGGTTAGGACGAGCTGCCTGTACACCACCGAAAGAAGAACAAGTACCCACACAAATAACGGCTGCTGCATCGTTAGCCACACGCTTTATCAGTGACATACCGGTTTCAGCTTTGCTGCCAAGCGTAAGATAAATACCGTTATTAGCAGTAGGAACCGCGCCTTCTGCTGCTAATAGGTATTTGCCTTTGTACGCTTTCATTGCGTTTTCGAGGTTTTCTTCAGCTTGTTGACCAGCCGCTGCCATTAATACTTCTTGGTATTCAAGAGAAACATGTTCAAATAAAAGGGTACTAATATCTGGCGTGGTTGTACGTGTTAGTGATTCAGAACAGCCAGTACATTCTGCAAGACTTAACCAGATAAGAGGCACGCGATCGGAAAGCTCTGCAGCTTCTGCAACCATGGTGCTAAACGGTAAAGGTAAAGCCAGTAGGGATGTAATAGTGGCACTCCAAATCATGAAGTCACGACGGGTAATGCCATTTTGTTCTAATTTATCTTTGAATGATTCCTCACGAAGAGGTTTCATTGCTCGTAACTCTGCAAGACGCTTCTTGCCTAGTTCGAAAAGGGCTGCATGCGAGTCCATCTATCAACCTTGTTTATTATGAATACTTATACGCTAAGGGAATAGCGTACAGATCTTATGCTTGTAATGATGAGAGATGATTGATCTATATCAGATTTTTGATTTTTGTATGACAATATAAAAAATCAAAAATGGCGGGATGCATAAATAACTCATTGATATTCTTAATGAGAATTCTTTTCATTAATTCGCGGTGTCAATGGTGAGCTTAAGATTTTGAAATTTAAAGATTAAAAATATCAACGTAATAAGTGGTATTGATTTCAAATGCGAATAATATGCTTGAATATGCAACTTAATTTTCGGATAAAAAATAAATAATATTTAACCGAGAGAGGAAAAAATAGAAAATTAGAAGTATTTAGTTTTTTTTGTGTATTTGAAATGCAGATAGAAAAAACCTCAGTCGATACTGAGGTTTAATTATTAACATGTTGCTTGATTATTCACCGGCAAGGAAAGCCGCATCAAGTTTACAGAATGCCAATAATAAATTAGCCGCTGCAGCATAGAAGCCAAATTGATCTCGGTTTTGACACTCTTTCACAAACAGTGGTAACCAGTTAAGCAGCATAGTGTTAATAAAAGAAAGCTGTGCTTGCATTAGCTCTTCACGCTTTTCTTCAGTTTCTTGCTGGTTTGCCATGATGATAAGGTTACCCATGAAATCCAATTCAACAGCAAGGTGATCGGCTGGCTCATTGAATTCTTTACGCTGTGCAATCGCGTAATCATTCATTAGTACATTCATATCTTGTGCTGGCTTATCGTTAAGTAAACCAGAAGTACCTACATACATAGATGCGTAAGGTAGCGCGCCTGTTTTTGGTGTACTTAAGAATAAACCACAGAAATCTGCCGCTAGCTCAAGTTGTTCATCAGGACGTGTGTTTGATTGATTAATTACTTCGCGAAAAGCTTCAACGGGGGCTTTTAATTCCTCGGTCATGCCTAAGCCTGAAAGGAATGTGTACATTTCACCACCGTGGTATTCATGTAGATCTGCATCAGTGAGTTCGCGAGCGAAAAGTGATGACATCCACCAGTAGATCTCTGCACGTTGTTCGTTGAAAGCAATAAATTCTTGCATTGTCACTCCAGACAGATAAAACACATTCAAATATAACTTAAGACATTATATTGGAATCTATTTTAAAAAGGTGAAATAAAGGCGATGAATTTTCGTTCATCGCCTTATTTTAATCAACTAGCTAAGTAAAATTACTTATCCATAGCAGGGAACAGTGGGTCGATACCTTCTTCATAGATAGGACCGTTAAAGCCTGTTACTGCAGGAACAACACCTGTGTACTTCTCGATCTGAACTAGGGCAGCAGCTGCAGATGTTGCTTGCGCTAGGCTAGAAGTACCGATGTCTTCTGTTAATACGTTTGGATCACCGTAAGTACAGATAGTACCTACTTTACCGCCTTCTAATGGGCTGTACCATGCGCCTTCTTGTAGACGACAAACACCTGGTAGGTAATCATCTGTTACAACAGCACCTGCTAATACCTGACCACGGTCGTTGTATACACGTACGATATCGCCAGATTTGATACCACGAGCAGCAGCATCTTCAGTGTTCATGAAGATAGGCTCACGCTCAGCAACAGCGTAAGTCGCACGGAAATCCGTTGACGAACATAGCTGTGAGTGTAGACGATCTTTCGGGTGCGTACTCTGCATGTTGATCGGGAAGCGATCAGAGCGAGGACCACCGTGGCTACGTTCAGTCTTTTCAAACCACATTGGGTGACCTTGACAGTCTTTGTAACCCATATCTGCGATAGTCTTACAGTAGATTTCGATCATACCTGAAGACGTACCTAGTGGCTCAAGGTCAGGTTCTTTACGGAATGATTCGTGGCGAACCCACTCTTTACCCGCAGGGAACTCGATGAAACCTTCACCTTCCCAGAACTTCTTGAAGTTAGGCATACGAACGCCTAGACCACGGCCTTGCAGACGCGCACCGTTGTAGATCTCTTCAATGATTTCCATTTGCGTCTTACCGCCAGTGAATGCTTCTTCGCGGTTAAAGCGAGAACATAGCTCACGGAAAATCTCAAAGTCATCTTTCGATTCGTACATTGGCTCAACAATCTTACGAAGGGCAATAATACCTGCGTTAGAGTGGTTACCGTACTGTTCGATATCGTTACGCTCGTAAGTTGTTGTTGCAGGTAATACGATATCTGCAAAACGACAAGTTGCTGTCCACTGGTGCTCAATCGATACAACAGTTTCTAACTTAGTCCAAGCCTTGATCATCTTATTACGATCTTGGTGGTGACCAAATGGGTTGTTACCACTGAAGATCGCCATCTTCATAATAGGGTACTTAATCTTCTGACCATTGTAGTTAATGGTCTTGCCTGGGTTGTCGATACAATCAACAAAGCGAGCAACTGGAATGAAAGTAGAGTAACCGTTAAATGAACCGTTATGAATTGGAGCAACACCTGTAACACCACTAAAGCCTGACATTAGTGGACCATTCGAGGTGATTGAACCTGCATCATTGTAGTGCCAGCCGAAACCGAAACCACCACCAGGTAAACCGATTTGACCTAGCATTGCTGCAAGTACAACGAGCATCCACGCGTACTGTTCGCCGTGCTGCATACGTTGTAGACACCAGCCACCGATGATTTGCGTACGGCCACTTGCCATTGTGCGCGCAAGAGCACGGATATCATCAGCTTTGATACCACAGATCTTTTCAGCCCACTCAGGGTTCTTAACAACACCGTCAGTCTTACCAAGAACGTAAGGCATGAACTTATCAAGGCCAGTTGTGTAATCAGCAATGAAGTCTTTGTTGTATAAGTTTTCAGTGTATAGCGTATGTGCAATAGCAAGCATTAATGGAACATCAGTCTGTGGGTTAACACGGATCTGCTCACCACCAACCACTTTTTGAGTGCTAGAAACCACAGGATCGACGTAGATCACTTTGATTTCTTTATTCTTCACTTTCTCTGCAAGTTGATCATAGTACTGGTATGGGCTGTGGTCTGGTACTAACCAACCCACTTGCAGGTTTTTAATTGGGTCAGATGCCCAAATAACGATAGTGTCAGTGTGCTCAAGTACTAGTGGCCATGATGTTTGTTGCTCGTAAACTTCCATTGCGCCAGCAACGTAAGGAAGAATTACCTGAGCAGCACCTGTTGAGTAGTCACCCATCTTACCTAGGCTGGTACCGTGAAGGCCAACACCACGCTTCATCATGGTACCTGCGTTATGCAGTTTACCCACTGATTGCCAGCCTGTGTGACCAGAGTACAGTGCACTTGGACCGAAGTTGTTCTGAACACGCTCCATCTCATGGTAGAAGAAGTCTAACGCTTGAGACCATGGCACACGTACAAAGCGGTTATTACCACGCTGTGTTGTATCTGACTTGTAGCCTTGCTTTAGCCAATCAATACGTACCATTGGGTATTTAACACGTGCAGGGTTATAAACCACTTCACGTACCGCCTGGATCATATCTGTTGGGTTCTTGTCTTTTTCAAATGGCGTTGTTTCAGTCCAAACACCGTCAACAACTTTAGCGCGGAATGCACCCCAGTGAGAGCCAGATAACACTTCGCCAGAAAACGCTGCTTTTGCTTCTTCTGCAGCCATTGCTTTACGAGGAGCAAGAAGGCTAGGACCTACAACCGATGCAGCACTTGCCATTGCAAGGCCAGATAGGAAGCGGCGGCGTGAGATGCCAGTTTTATGAGTTTGAGTCGCCATATGTTGGAGAATCCTTAAACTTTAATTTTTATCGATGGGGCGGGGATAGTGATATCACCCGCCTATCATTTATTTGTTATTAGGCTGCAGGATTAGTGCGCACCTGCACCGCCTGTATCGCTACCGTGGTTCTGAAGATATTTCAGTAGCGTACGTTCTTCTGTCTTAGACAGACGGTAGTAAGAGCTCATGGCTTTCAGACTTGCGATCCAGCCATTTGCAGTAAAATGGCCTGGTGCTGGCGCCGCGTGACAAGCGTTACAAGTAGAGCCGTACATTTCTTCTGCATAGTTCCAGATAGGCTGGATGCTATCGATCATGTCAGCTTTAGTAATCCATGCTTGTACTGTTACGTTCTGCCATACGATGTCAGTTGCTGGATCAGTTTCTTCCTTAATAATTTTCTCGTTAGCTTTAATGTCACCACGGATAGTCGCTTTAAATACGCGCTTACCCATGTATTCTGTCATAACGCGACCTTTACCCGCTTTCTCTAGCCAGCCGTTTACTTCAACTTTTAGCATGTCGCCTTTACGTTCAAGTACCGTTACTTCAGACGCTGGTAGTAATTTACCTTCTGATTTAGCGTTAGCATCGTCAGTGGCGAACATATCTTTCTCACCAAGAGAGTAAAGCTTGTCAGCGGTTGCACCTTGTGCAGCTGCTTCTGCTTGTAGGCCTTGGAAGTCTTTCTGGAAGCCGCCAGCCATGTTTGGTAGTTCGTGTGCAATACCTTTGTGACACTCGATACAGTTCATGTCTTTTGCAGCAGCGTCTGTCATTGCAGCAGCAGCTTCAGGTGATTGTTTAGCGTGATCCATTGCAGAGTAATTGTGACAGCTCTTACAGGTACTCGAATTTTGCTTTTTCATTCGATCCCATACCATTTGAGCTAATTCTAAACGGTGCTCTTCAAACTTTTCAGGCGTATCAATCTTTTTAGTAATAAATTGGTTATATACGTCTTTTGATGCCATCAGCTTAGTTTGAACCATACCAACTAAATCTTTAGGTTGGTGACAGTCAACACAATCAGCACGAACACCAGAAGCGTTTTTAAAGTGAACAGATTCTTTATACTCATCGAAGTTTTGCTGCATGGTATGACAACCGATACAGAATTCATTGGTTGATGCGTGCTCAAAACCTTTATGTGCAGCAAAGATACCAACAAGGGTGATAACAATACCAACAAATACAAGAGCAAGAATCGAATACTTGCTACTTGGTTTTGTCAACATCTGCCAAAGTTTTTTCATGTTGAATGATTCCATTTAAGAATGAATGCCCACCGTAAGCTACGGTGACGTTATAAATTTTATGGGGTAATCTTATGTCCACGATGTGAATAAGGTTAACGGTACGAATGAATAGCAAACTCATGTTTATGACAAATTGTGAATAACTACGGTTTGTGCTAACGTTTCGTAAGAACACCTAAAAAACTAAAAGAGACAAACATGACTCATCACGTACTTGTTGTGGAAGATGAAATTGTTACCCGTACTAAGCTGGTCGGGTATTTTGAGAATGAAGGATACAAGGTTAGCCAAGCGGATAGTGGCGCACAGATGCGAGAGATCATGGCGACTGAAAAAATCGACCTCGTCATGCTTGATATTAACCTTCCTGGCGAAGATGGTTTGATGCTTACACGTGAGCTTCGTAGTCGCTCTGAAGTGGGTATTATTTTGGTCACAGGACGTACTGATAGTATCGATCGAATTGTGGGTTTAGAGATGGGTGCAGATGACTATGTCACTAAGCCTTTTGAGCTTCGCGAACTCCTTGTTCGAGTAAAAAACTTGTTGTGGCGCATAACCTTAGTGGAAAAAGCACGTGACGAAACGTTGGTCGAAATGCAAGAAGATAACATCATTCGTTTTGGCGAATGGCAGTTCGATATTAACAAACGAGCGCTGACTCATAATGGTCTTCCAGTGAAGCTAACTAAAGCGGAATATGAGTTATTAGTCGCCTTCTCTTCACACCCAAATGTAGTGTTGAGTCGTGAACGTATTTTAAATATGTTAAGCCATAGAGTCGAAGCGCCAAACGATAGAACTATTGATGTTTTAATTCGTCGTATGCGCTCTAAAATGGAGCTAGATCCAAAGAACCCACAGATTTTTGTTACCGTTCACGGTGAAGGATATATGTTTGCAGGGGATTAATTTCCTTCAATACTAGATATAACTGATATCAAAAATTGCATATTGCAGTGAAACATTTTGAAATAAAAAGGCCATATCATTCGGTGATATGGCCTTTTTTCTAGAAAAAAATGAGCTAATTTCTTGATATAAATCAATCAATGAAGAGGTGTCTTTTTGCTTGTTTTTTAACCAAAAACTGTAATTGTTAACCATTCTCAAATGCATACATTTATTTAAACCTTTCATTAACATTGGTAATGAAAATAAAGAACAACATTGAGATCATATCGTTAACAACACAAAAAAATAATGACAGAATGTGAATAAGGCAATTTATTGAACAGTGCTCAAAATAGAGCAATGAATACTTATCTTAGAAATAAGAAACAGTATGCGAGAGATGAAAGTAGATATTTGGCCAATTATTGAAGCTATTCATACTACAATAATGTGCTGTTCATAGTTGATTTGCAGATTATTCATAAGATAGACATAGAATTTTTTGATTGTTAATGGTTATAAAATGCAAAAAGCCCAGTAAAACTGGGCGTTAACACTAAATAATAAAAAAAATAATATAGATAAACAGCTTATTTATATCGATTTGCGGTCTTTTTTCTCATTATTTCTGCGGTTAAGTTTTCTATTTTTGGCAGACTAATGGTACTATCTTTTGCTAATTGACGTTGTTCGCTTAGCACGTTTTGTAAGATGGTCTCTGTCGTGAGTGGGTTTGCTAATACGACACGGAACACAGTTGTTATCTTATGCTGCCATTTTTCCGGTGTAATGCGTGTACGAGATACAAATGATTTACCGGATTCACGCTGACGTTTTTGGATGAACTTGGTTAAGTCATTAAGTAACTCCAGTAATGTTTCGCGCTCTTCATCTGTAGCGATTAACAATGCTTCTTGCGTCGCTTCCGGAACATAACGGTAAGTCAGCAAGCAAAGCTCAGGCTCAGTAACTAACTCAAAATCTATTTGTTGTTTAATTAAATCTGCAAAATAACGTGCTTTTTCAATACTATTATTAATCAATAATTCATAGCCAGGGCGGCTAATAATATTCATGCTAGCGTATAGCAACATAGCCATACCACTTCGTGAACCCTCTAAGGTGTGACTACCTAAATCTTTCGATCCTTTACGCAAAATATATTCAGCATGATGTTCAATTGCCGTCATGAGCTCTGGGTTTTTAAAGATCACCATGCCCGCACCCATAGGAATATACAACTGCTTATGAGCGTCGATTGTAATAGAGTCGGCGCGTTCAATCCCTTTCAATAAATGACGGTACTTATTAGACATTAATGTTGCGCCACCCCAAGCTGCATCAACATGGAAATGACAATCGTGCTCAGTGGCAATATCTGCTAATTGATCTAAAGGATCAACATTGCCTGTTTCTGTTGTGCCTGCAATACCAATAATGGCGAAGGGTTTAATGTTACGCTGTTTCAGATCAGCTAACGTCGACTGTAGGTGGTCGATGTTGATACGGTTATCATCATCAGTTTTAATTGAAATGAGGCTATCTCGACCAATGCCTAATACATCTGCTGATTTCTTTAACGAGTAATGGCCACGTTCAGACACTAAGATCGCTAAATCATCATAACCGTAGTGCTTCATCGCACGAAATAATCCTTCTTGGGCAATACCTTTAAAATCCCCGTCAGGTTTTAGGACTGTATTTCTTGCTACCCATAAAGCAGTGATATTGGCAATTGTGCCACCAGAGCAAAAAGCACCTAAGGAATGGTCAGCACTATGCATCCATTGCTGATAGAAGCTTTCATTTTCATTGAAGATGAGCTTATGAAGCATCCCTAAAACTTGTCGCTCAAGTGGAGTGAAAGCTTTAGAGGTTTCGATTTTTACGAGATTTTGATTCAGCGCGATCATGATTTTAGAGAGCGGCATCATGAAGTAAGGCAGGGCAGAAGTCATGTGACCGATAAAGCTTGGCGCTGAGGTGTGGACTGATTGCGAAACCAGCTTATTTAATAGAAATTGGGTATGCTCGGAGACAAAGCTCGGTATTTCAGGGATTGCTGGATCGGAGAAGTCTTTCTCTATTTCGAGTAGTGGTTTTTCTGTTGCAGCAATGTGAGTACGCAGAAATTCATTTAAGTTTTCTGATAGCTCTTTTTCTATCATACCCAGTGTTGAATCTGGGGCTTCCGGTACTGTAAAAATTCGATGCAGAGATTCTTGTGATGCATCGGCAGTGCGATTATTAACAGCCATAATACTCAGTAACGTTTCTTTAACTTTGGTAAAGTGCTGTTAATCTAATAGAAAAGTAGTGTTATGTCTCGTAAAATTTATGGCTCTGTATCATAACAGAGCCATAATTTTCATCGCTTACAATGAAGAAGGGATGGCATTTATTGTTGTTAGAAGGTGTAGTTCATACCTAAGCTAACAAGCATAGTATCTGCATCATAGAAGTTGATATTTGATTGTGTGGTGTTGTAGCCCACTAATGAAACAACGCCCCAATTCTTCCAACCAAATGGTTGTTTGTATTCATAAGCTAGGAAGGCACCTAAACGGTCTTCTTCTTGTTTCTTATCAAAAATAGGGTTTTCTGCATCAAACAAAGCTTTCTTATAACTTAAAGTAAAAGCTAGGCTTGAACGCTGGAAGAGTTGAATAAAAGTGGCTGAACCCCCAAAAATATCGGCAGACATTGCTTTACCGTCAGCATCAATACCACTGTAGTTTAATGCGGTACGAAGCATTTGTGTTCGACTCAGTGGAAGTAGGTGGCTTCCTTCTACAAAAAAGAGTTTTGCGTTTCTATCTAGTAGATTTTGATCGATAGCTAAGCCTTCTCCACTTTTTTCTTGATCTACTTCATAACGACCATATGCAGTATCTAATGAGTACATAGAGCCAGCAATGTTGTCCCACTGCGCACGTACCGCTTTTACATTACTTCCTGTTTTTACACGTGGCTCCCCTGTTAAATAGGGGTTTTGCCATGTTTTTAATTCTAATAATCCAGGAATGTAACTTAACGAAACAGTGCCGTTTCCTTGAAGTTGTTGGCGAAAGCCAAGTTCAGTATGGAAACGCCCTAAAGCGACATCAGAACGATCAGTACCAAAAAATAATTGCTGTTTAGCATTGCTGAAAGTATATGAAAGTGTACCAAGTGGGGCGATACGTGTGTGACCTTGATCATCACCTGATGAATTCAAATTTGAGGTGGTGGCATTATCAGAATCAAACTGTGAATTTGTTTTAGTGTATGCAGCCAAGAGCGAGATATCACCACTGATACCTGGTGTCCAATCCACCGGTTTTGCAACGGTATTAAAACTGGCAACTACGGTAACTAAACCAATATAAATCGGTTTCATTTTAAGCATCCTTTTCTTCAATTATTCATTACTGTGATAATGGTTAACGTAAGGAATAAAAATAAAGTTTAAATATAGATTAATTTTATAATAGCGATGGATGTTATTAAATCGAAATACAGTAATTTGTTGTTTATTTGATAATAGATTTATTTATTCAATGGAAATTGGGATGAAATGCCACCGCACTACGTTGATAATTGCTCTTATTTTATAGGAAAGTGTGAAAATAAGAGCAATATTTTAAAGGGCTATTTGCATGTTACTGCAACTAATTTCTGCTTTTTCATTATAGCTATCTAATGACTGTTTGATATCGATAGGCGGCGTTAATCACTTTGCAAATTCCGCTGTTAGCACTAAAACCATAATAAGCAGTGCTGTCGCAAGTTTCATTTGATGTCCCTGCTAACATTTGTTGAAAGCAAAATGTAATGATTTCAATGGCGTTCCAACCCAAGAAAATAATGCGCTCACTTCTACTATGTCATCAAACGATAGTCCGTGATGACAGTGGAAAATTTAATGCAATATACAGTATTGATATTAATGTGATAATTATCTTAAATTCTGTACAATTTAATTGATAACAAAGCTGTAACACAACTATACTGTGGTTAACAAAATGTTACATTTGAAAGATTTTAAGGGGCGAAGTATGGATAGTAATTTGAAACTTGCTGTAGTTACAGCAACAATGACGCTAACGACAATCTTTAGTTACGCAGCAGTAGCCTTATTAGCGTAATACAATGGCAAGTTAAAAAGATAAGATAGAGCTTTAATTTCTTTAACTTGTTTTTTATAAGCGATTCCAACTCTTAAATTAAATACGTATATTACGTCAGAGTGTTTTCTAACCTTTGGGGGAGAAATGAATTATCTGCCGTTTAGTTTGAGTGCTTTTGATGAAGAATCGATATCACATTTTTCATCACGGCTTTTTGATGCACATAATAAGAAAATAGCATTAGTTGTTCAGGGTGGGGGACAGCGAGGTATTTTTTCGGCTGGTGTTTTAGACAGTTTCTTAGCACACGAGTTTGATCCTTTTGCTTTGTATATAGGCACATCTGCAGGTGCTCTCAATTTATCTTCATTTATTAGCCGTCAGCCACGTTTCGGCTATCAGTTTATTCAAAACTATACGACAACAGATAAATTTTTTAGCTTATATAAGTACTTAAGCAAACAACAGCCAATGAACCTTGATTGGGCGCTGCAAGTCGTTTCTCCCACTGGCGAATTAGCCCTCGACTTTCATACCGCGAAAAGAACCCTACAACATCGACAGGCATTCGCCTGCGCAACACGTAAAGATACCCTTAAAGATATCTATATGCCGATGTACCAAGATGATTGGTATGAAGTTTTGCGTGCGAGTTGTGCTATTCCTGTTTTATACAATTTACCTGTTAATATGAATGAGCTGGAATGGGTTGATGGTGGTGTGAGCGCTGCGATACCGGCTAAAGAAGCATGGCGTCGAGGGGCTGATCTGGTTATTGTGATTCGAACTGAGCCTCTTGATCATGACAATCATGCCGATAAGGGGATCTTTGATGACTGGCGTGAAAGTGTTGAAACTTACTTACCCTATTATATTAATAAGCTTAGCCTTAATGAATCGGTAGATAGAATTAAAACGGTTCATCATGAATTAAGTCACCGTTTTGAACAGTGGCGAGAACAATACCGTAACGACACTATCGATATTAAAGATAAAGATGATATACAGAAAGAACTTTCATATTTGGATAGTAAAAGTAAAGAGGCATTGAAGCAGCCTATTTTTGGTAATAAAAGTTGGCTATCACATATGAATATTGAACGTTTATTAAAATTAGCGAGGCAGAGTAATAATTCCGACGTAATTGAAATGTTACTTCAATATTACAAAACTCACCAAGATATGAATGATTTTTTAGTGAATCCACCCGATGGGTTACAAGTTATCCAAATAGCGCCTGAAAAGTCATTGAAGAGCCGAGCCCTATTGAGTAGTAAAGATGATTTAGAAATGGATTATCGAGAAGGAAAGATAATTGGACGTAAGTTTTTAGATTTTTTTTCAAATATTTTAAATGAAAAAAGCAGTTTAATGCAGTACATGCGAAATGAGTAAACCGAGTAAGAATTGCTTACTCGGCTATTGTCTCTTTGTTATCTATTAATCATAAAATGAAGTAATAACACTGCCATTATTAATAGTAAGCGATGTTCCTTTACTATTAATAAATGAGGCGATAACACTCTGCATTTCATTTGTTGCAGCAATACTTTGTTCTGTTGCGGGCTGTGATAGCTCGGATGGATTCAGAGGTGTAAGCACTGAACTGTGATATCCACCCTCAAATCTCACCGCTGTTTTCAGAGGTGACCCTGTTACAGACTTGAGTGTTTGAGTCAATTGTAGTGGTTTTAGAAGTGGCGTAGTTCCTGTAAATGGTGAATAAATTGGATCCGTGCCTTGTGTCGATTTATTTGGAATCACCATATCATTTTTCATTTCTTCTAATAAAACAGCGGTTGTTTTTGGAATAAATGAAGCGTGATTTATTGGATCTGCTGGGTCCATGACGGTTTGCGCGGCATAGGCAAACTTATTAAAATTGTCATTTAAAGTATCGAGTGTTATTTGGGCCAGTGAGTTCCCTGAATCTTTACTTGTATTTAGCTGTGCAATATAGCTCTTAAAACACAATGCAAGATTTGTGTTACCACATTGTTTAGAGAATGATGGGTTAGTCGCGTCAACTATTCCACCTTTAATGAGATCACTAAAACTTGGCGAGTTTAGTAGTAAGTATGGTATCTCAGCACCTGGGTTTGCGAGTGCAACGGTATCAATATTAAATAACGTTTTATTATACTGGTCATTAAATATAGTTCTGTTCGCGATGTCTGCGACATCAACACCGGTAATAGCGCCAAGAGAGTGACCAGCAAAACTTACACCATTATTAAGAGATAATGCTGACAGTTGTTCCCCTAATTCACTAGGATCAGAGTCTGTTATTACTTTGCCTATGATTGCACGCAAGTTAACAACATCAATAACACTTTGACGTAAATTATCTCTAGCTACAGCAAGATCTATAAAGTTTAGAAACATCTTTGGATCTTCTGAAGCGTTCTTACCACCGACACCTCGAGTACCATGAAGAGGTAAATCAATAGCAAAAATAGCTCGACATTGATTACCAATAATTTTGTCAGGTAAGCTTGGATTCGAATAAACAAATTGCTCTTTATTTGATGTTACACCGTGTTGGAAAATCGTCACGCTGTAACCTGACTGCTTACATTTTTCTTGGTTTTCTTTGTCCAACTTCGGCATGATTAAATTATATTGTACTGCCGCAACTGATTGTAGTTGGGGAACAGGACTATAACGAGTGATCAATCTTTCTGGATCGAGTTGCTTACCATTAGCTAGCGTTAACTTTTGACCTTTCAGTGCTGTTAGTACTTTAATTTGTGTCGCTTTATCTGTTGCTACTTTTGCAAGATCTATGTCAGAGATATGTAGATCTGAAAGTTGAGAAGCAATCGCGCGTTTATCAGCTTCACTACCGTTAGTCAGAATATATTTAATTTTCGCAAGGCTTGGCATATCACTTTTCCAAGGGCTGACTAAATATTTCTCTGGTGCGTTAGGGGCTGAGGATATTTTATGGCTGTCTGTAGATAAATAATAAGGAAGAAAAACGGTTCCAGTATAAATCTCATTACCAGCAGGTGTTGTTGCTCCATCTGCTCCACCAAGTTGCGGTCGTGTTATTTTATAGAGATTATCTTGGTTTGCTATGTCGTCACTAGCAATCACAGGCTCATCTGTTTCAATTTGTTTTGAAATTGTCTGTAGAGTCGCCATTTTTGCAGCATACAATACATCGCCAACAGATAATGTGGTAAACCATGAAGAGAAAATGATATCCCGTTTTTTAACGATATTATGGAATGCTTCCTCTGTTGCATGGGTGATCTTTTGAGCTGGAATTAATGCTTTGGCTGGTGGCGTGCTATCAGCTTTTAGTAAAGCATAAGAGTTACTCATACCTACCGCTTTACCATTTACATCTTTAAGATCATTTGTTAATGCAAACATATAGTTACTTGATGGATCCAGAGGCTTAAGCAGCATTACAATTAAGCTATTGCCAGAAACCGTCACCATAAAGTCCCCGTTTTGCTGGGATAATTGTGTAGGCTGTGTGGTATCGTCAGGGTTGGTAGGATCGCCTGATTTAATTAAGTAAAAGCTATTCGCTGCTGTTGCAGGATCAAGTGCCTTACCTTTAAAATTAATCGTAATAGGCTGAGTTGTACTCCAACCATCGGTTTGTCCCATTGCGATTTCAGGTGCAGTTGCGCCTTCACGTGTCGCTAATGTGCCATCTTGTGCATCCATACCTAGATAGCTAGGGATCACAATGGTTTTATTAGCTGACAGTAAATCAAAATCAATCTTTGTTTCTGCTTTTAAGCTGTCTGCAATATCAGGATCAATGGTTGGTTTAACGGTCGTTTGACTACCGCCACCACAACCAACCATGCTTAATGCAGACGCGACGATTAATGCGATTGAATTAAATTTCATTTTATTTATTCCAAATAATTAATTAGTTACAACGCATTAAAAGCGATAGTTAAGCTGTGCAGCGACAAGATACGCTTTACCACGAGAGGTAAACGTACTGTTATCTTCAACGAAGGTGGCTTTCTTACTGTGAATGTATGAAAGACCCATATCGACAGAAAGATCTGGGTTGAAGTGGTAAGTCGCACCTGCTGAATACCAGTAACGATCAGTATCTGGAATACTTAGTGTTGCTTGGCCTGCATTTTGGTCAAGGGCAAAACCGTAACGAAGTGTCCATTCATCATTCATTGTGTAAGTCGTACCGACAGCCCAACGATAGGTATCTTTGTAATTTTCTTTTTTCAGTAAACAGGTACCAACTTGACCATTAAAGCCTGGCTTACATTGTGAGCTAGTGGCACGAATTTCTTTAAACTTGTTGTATTGTGTCCACTGTAAGCTATAGCTGATCGCCCATTGTGAATTTAGTTGATGGAAACCAGAAAACTCTGCGATAGCGGGGAGCGGTAACGAAAGGTTAGCAGAAACAGTGTTATGTGGTTTACCGGTTATTGAGCCTAAATAATCGGTAAAATCACCATCAAAGTTAAGATTAACTTGTGAGCGGTAACTTAGGCCAAAACGGTTATTCTGATCTAATTCATAAAGTGCGCCAATATTCCAACCCCAGCCCCAACTTGTGCCTTTTAAGTTGATTGCATTGTCACTTGGTTGACTATTAGGAACCGCCAATGAAAGTGCACCTAAACGGCGATCAAACTCGGCATTAGCATAAACAAGGCTAACACCGCCGCCAATGCTGAAGTGTGGATTTAAACGGTAGGCAATATTTGGATTAAAGTTGAATGTTTCAAGGGACGTTTTGCCTGCCAATAACCCTGCGTTGAAATCGTTAGGGTACTTTGTTGTTACACCGTAATTACTGAAAAGTGCAAGACCAACCGCGACTTTGTCATTGATTGGTTGAATATAATAGCCCGCAGGAACAAAGCTAACGGGGGCGATATTTTTTGCGCCTTGATCAAAGCTATGATCGTAAATATCAACAGAAGGTATGACAACACTTGCTACGGTAGAAACTTCTGCGTGTTTAAATAAGGTCATCGCGGCAGGGTTGCGAGCTAACACGGCGGCAGAATCAGCAAAGGCAGCATCGCCTGCGTAGGCACGACCTAAACCCGCAGCTGAATGTTCTGATACTTGGTAGCCAGCAGCATAGCTTTGACTCGAAATGGCTAGACCAATAACACATGTAATATAACGTTTTTTAATGGACATTAACTGTCTCTCTTTTTATTAGCTTCTTGCTCTTCCATTGGGGTGCTAAATGGCGGCATTATTTTTAGAGAGAGAAGTATATGTATACCTAAAAAGAATACTAAGTAAATTTGACAATTGTCACATAAATAGCGTTTGTTTGGCTGTGTTTTATTCTTCACGTTGTTTTTTTATACAAATAAAATGAGCTTAAAATTAAAGTATTTGCTCTAATATCAGTCGTGTAAATTATAAATTGTTTAAAAAAAGGACAAAAATAAAGAAGGTCACTGTATTGGCTTCAGAAAAAAATGACAGCTAATAACGATAGTTTATATCGATAACTATAGAATGTGTTGGAATAAAAAACGCGATAAGAGAGAGCTCCTATCGCGTCATATTTGGTGGCTAGTACTAAAACCTAATAATTAAGCAAGTACTGTTTGTAGCCAAGGCCAGCCTTGTTTCTTACGGCTTAGCGTATTTTCCATCATTAGAACGCCATCTTTTGCATGCGCGTCTAAAATGTTGTTCCAATCACCAGTGTAAAGTAGGCGAGTCGTACTTGTTGTAATATCTGTTAGCATTAGTGCTGCCATCGCTAAACCTTCTTCGTCACAACGACGTTGTAGATCTGCTTGAAGCTCTTCAATCATGCTGTCAACTTGCTCTAGTGTTGCAAGTTCAATTTGACCAACAACAACGTCACGGTCGTTGAAAGGGTAGCCTTTAAGATCTTTATCAACTAATTGCGCAGCAGTAAGACCTTCAATGTCAGTCTTTGCAATTAGTAGTGCTTTAATGAATGCTTCAAGATCTTGAACATCAGCAATTTGAGCAAGCTCGTGTACTGCGTCTTTATCTTTTTGTGTACATGTTGGCGATGCGAAGCCAACAGTGTCAGATAGGATTGCAGACATCATAAGAACAGCAAGTTCACGTGTGATTTCGTGGCCTTCAATCTTAAATAGGTTAAATAGAACAGTACAAGTACAACCTACAGGCCAGATCCATGCTTCCATTGGATTGATTGTCATTACATCACCTAGACGGTGGTGGTCAACAATACCTACAACTTCAGCGTCTGCTAGGTCGTCAGGTGCTTGAGCAAGATCAGAGTAGTCAACTAACCATACTTTCTCGCCAGCAACACTTGTACGTAGCTCAGGAGCTGCAACGCCAGCAAGTTCAAGGATGTGTTGAGTTTCACGGTTCATTTCGCCTTGACGAATTGCTGTCGCTTCAAGACCACGTGCTTTAAGAAACGCTGTACAAACTAGTGCTGAGCAAATGCTATCACTATCAGGGTTTTTGTGACCTACTACTTGGATCATGATGTTTCCTTAACTAAGTCATGCAATAATATTTAACTGAATGACGTAATACGATTTAACTTAATTACAGCCGATTATACCTATAAGCCTGCTTTTTTATAGGTATAAGTGTTATCAAGTTTATTGAGTACCGAGGATTTTAGAGATTTTTTTCTTATATTCAACAAAATTAACAACTAGCTGAAAAAATAAAGGCATGGTTAATTAAAACCATGCCTTTTATCGTTATTTGAAGATAAAGATTTTAAATTTCTGCTTACGCGGTTTGCGCTTGCTCAATTGCTACTGCAACAGCCACTGTTGCACCAACCATTGGATTATTACCCATACCAATTAAGCCCATCATTTCTACGTGAGCAGGTACAGATG
This sequence comes from Photobacterium sp. GB-56, assembly GCF_003026105.1. Lineage (GTDB taxonomy): Bacteria > Pseudomonadota > Gammaproteobacteria > Enterobacterales > Vibrionaceae > Photobacterium. The sequence goes on from NZ_PYNW01000002.1 coordinate 415,794, forward strand.
AAGAACCAGCAAATTGAGCGTCAGAGTGCATACGACCCATGGTGTCAGTCAGGCCGTAAGATGCAGGACCTGCCGCTACGTTATCTGGGTGAAGAGTACGACCAGTACCGCCGCCTGATGCAACTGAGAAGTAATCTTGGCCTGCTTCTAGACGTTCTTTTTTGTATGTACCAGCCACTGGGTGTTGGAAGCGAGTAGGGTTAGTCGAGTTACCTGTAATAGAGATATCAACATTCTCGCGGTGCATAATCGCTACACCTTCACGCACATCATCAGCACCGTAACAGTTAATTTCGCCACGTTGTGTTTGAGAGAAGCGACGTTCATTAACGATTTCAAGTTCACCAGTCGTGTAGTTGAACTGAGTTTGTACATAGTTAAAGCCGTTAATACGCGCAATAAGGTAAGCTGCATCTTTACCCAAACCGTTAAGAATAACGCGTAGTGGGTTAGTACGTACCTTGTTTGCGTTTAGTGCGATTTTGATTGCACCTTCAGCTGCAGCATAGGATTCGTGACCTGCTAGGAATGCAAAACACTGAGTTTCATTGCTTAGAAGACGCGCACCTAGACGACCATGACCTAAACCCACTTTACGTTGGTCAGCAACAGAGCCTGGGATACAGAATGCTTGTAGACCTTGGCCTAAAAACTCAGCCGCTTCAGCCGCTGTTTTTGCGCCTTCTTTTAGTGCGATTGCAGCGCCTAGAACATATGCCCATGATGCGTTTTCAAACGCAATTGGTTGGGTTTCTTTTACGATATCGTAAGCGTTAACACCTTTATCTTCGATGTATTGACGCGCTTCTTCAAGTGAAGAAAAACCATATTGTTCTAGAACGGGTGTGATTTGGTTAATACGACGATCAAAGCTTTCAAATAATGCAGCCATGATAAAATCCTCAATAAATTTAGCAAATTAGGTGTAATTGAATATATGGATAACAGCTTGGCTGATTATTCGTGACGAGGATCGATTGTGCGAACCGCTTCGTCAAAACGACCATATTGACCTGTTGCTTGTTCCATTGCTTGATCTGCTGGAACACCTTTACCGATAGATTCCATCATCTTACCGATGTTAACGAAGCGGTAGCCGATGATTTCGTCGTTGTCATCAAGTGCGATTTTAGTAACGTAACCTTCAGCCATCTCCATGTAACGAGGGCCTTTTTCACGAGTACCGTAATGCGTACCTACTTGGCTACGTAAACCTTTACCAAGGTCTTCTAGACCAGCACCAATTGGTAGACCGTCTAAAGAGAAAGCCGTTTGTGTGCGACCGTAAACGTATTGAAGGAAAATTTCACGCATTGCAACGTTGATAGCATCACATACTAGGTCAGTATTTAGTGCTTCAAGGATAGTTTTACCAGTGATGATTTCTGAAGCCATTGCTGCAGAGTGAGTCATACCTGAGCAACCGATAGTTTCGATTAATGCTTCTTCAATGATACCGTTTTTCACGTTTAAAGTTAGTTTTGCAGCACCTTGTTGTGGTGCACAAGTACCACAACCGTGGCTAACACCAGAAATTGCAATAACATCTTTAGGTTGTACCCAGCGACCTTCAACAGGAATGGGTGCAGACTCGTGATGTGGACCACGAGAGATAGGACACATATTTTGTACTTCAGTTGAGTATTGCATTGCTCTGCCTCACTAGACACCGCGTTACTAATTATAAAACTCAGAGTAGGAAAGAGTTGTATAACGCTCAGCCGTGTTGAATTGATAATTCTTTATCGAGCAGAAAATAGAAGAGGACAAAAATGAAATAACAACGCGACGAATGCAAAAATTAATATAATTAATTAAAATTATAAATATCCATTTAAACAAATACACGGTCCTCGACGATTTAAAGTCGAATGTTGTTAGACGTCATTATCCTTTATTGAAAGGCGGTTAAAGGAGGAACATCATCTCCCGCCATAAAACCTATTATTTATGGCATACGATATAGAGATATAAATATCTCTTTCTCTGATAAGATAAATATACGCTTTTATTCTAATGCCGTGTAATTTAAAAAAAAGAATAAAGATTTCAAATATGAAAAAACTGAATGAGAATAAATATCATTATATTCTCATTAGTCTCTAATGATTATCTTTTTTTAAATTGTTATTAATATATTTCTCTAAATCAGAAAAGGGCATTGGTTTTGCGTAATAAAAACCTTGAATTAAAAATACGCCTTGGTCTCTTAAATAATTGACTTGTTCTTGTGTTTCCACACCTTCAGCAATCATGGTTAATTTTGCTTCTTTTCCAAAGCTGATAATAGCGTTTAATATATTGGCTTTAACGTCACAAGTACCGATTGTATCAATAAACATTTTGTCAATTTTTAAGGTGCTGATGGGTAACTCTTGAAAGTAGCTAAAGCCACCGAACCCCGTTCCTGCATCATCGAGCTTAATGGAAATACCATGGTCAATTAATCGCTGCATCACTTCTTTGGCTGAGGTTACGTTTGTGAACTGAGTTCTCTCGGTTACTTCTATCGCAACACGGTGATTAGACACTTGTGCTGAAGATAATGTGTTGAGTAATTTTGTTGCAAACGTTTGATTTTGAAGTTGACGCGGTATGACATTAATACTGATATAAAAGTTGTCATGGATGTTATTTAGTTTTGAAAGATCCTCGGCTACTTGTGATATTAAAAGATCTGTTATCTCGTAAATTTGTTTATTCTGTTCGGCAATATCAATAAAGTTAGCAGGAGAAATAATTTCACCATTTGCTTTACACCATCTAATTAAGCTCTCACAACCGATAATTGAGCCTGTCATTGAGTTAATAATAGGCTGGTAAAAAGGGATAAACTCTTTGCGTTTAATACCCCGTTCAATAGCCATTTTAACTGTTCGTTGTTGAGGGCGAAGGCCTAAAAATATACATGTAATAACAAGTAGAATGCATAAAAAAACATTAACCATTAAAAGTTCTGAATGAACAATATCCGTTAATCCTTTTTTAGTTACAAAAACTTCAAGATAAATGTTTTTTGTCAGCTTTTTTTTAAATTCATGATAAAAGATATTTTTTTTAATCTTCGACTGGATTTGAATTTTTTTATCCTTATAAATAATATTAATAACAACATTATTATCATTTGTGTTATTAAAATAAAGTTGACGATTTAATGGGTCGGTAATTGTGATTAAATGGGTATCATTAGGAAAATTACGAATTATTTTCAAGCGACTGCCTAAATATGAAGTAACCACATAGTCTTCAAGCGTGATTGCATTTTCTTTATTGTAGTTATAACTTATAGGTGAATTTATCCCGTAATTTGAACAACTACTGTGAGGAGTGAACAGTCCAAGATAATGAATGTTACTCGACAAATCATTTGCTAATCGCATTTCTTTAATATCATGTTTTGAACATGTAAAAGTTAGCTTTGGTATTAACTTTTCTATACCTGTAGATAGAGCAACCCCCTCATTATCAGAAAGGTAAAATGTAGGCACTAACGCGTCTATGCCTGAGTCAAATACCATGGTATCCGGCTCATTGGCTTTATTTTTTAAATTGACACGATTATACAGTCCATATTGGAATAAACTAACTTTTATAAAATACTGCATTAAAAAGATAGAGCCTAAACCTATAATAAGAATTATAAAAGGTTGCTTCCAACGAAGTAATAAATTGTTATTCATGATATTTAAATTAGCATCGATTCTAACTAGGTATATTCCATTATTCTTTAGCTGTTTGTTTCAAATATAAATACAATTATTGAATAAATGACTAGAAAATTAGCACTTGTGGTTATATATTTTAACGGTTATATAACCTTATGTTAAATATTGTATTATTAATTGACCTAATAATGGAGTTGCAGTAAATGCAAAAAATATATAAAAGTGATGGTTTACTATTTAAATCACATTGGTTTACTGTTCCGCTGAATTATAGAGATTCACATCAAGAAAAAATTACTGTTTATGCTCGAGAAGTGGTGAAGCAAGATCATGAAAATGATGATTTACCGTGGTTAGTTTATTTACAAGGAGGACCTGGATTTCCATCGCCACGCCCGACGGGCAATTCAGGTTGGCTTAAGCAGGCATTAACAAAATACCGCGTATTACTGCTTGATCAACGAGGTACAGGGAAAAGTACTCCGGTTTCTCATCAAACTTTGTCTGATAAAACACCAGAGCAGCAAACAAACTATTTAAGTTATTTTCGCGCTAATAATATTGTTAAAGATGCTGAATTTATTCGTGAAGCATTAAATATTAAACAATGGGCTATTTTGGGGCAAAGCTTTGGTGGGTTCTGTGCATTGCATTATTTATCTTATTACCCTGAGTCATTAACACGTGCTTATTTAACGGGTGGTATTCCACCGATAACAGGGCATGCTGATAACGTTTACCGTGCAACTTATAAACGTGTACTCGGTAAAAATAATAGTTTCTTTTCTCGCTTTCCTAATGCACAACAGCAATGTGTCGATATTGCTAATTTCTTATTGGACAATGATGTTCGGTTACCTAATGGTCAACGATTTACTGTTGAACAATTCCAACTGTGGGGGATTAATTTAGGTCGAGGTGGTGGTGATTTAGCGATGTACTACATGCTTGATGAAGCTTTTGTTGAAGTTGGTGGTCAACCTGAGTTGAGCTACAGCTTTTTAAACCAAATGTTATTAGAGCAAAGCTATCAGACAAATCCTATCTACGCTATTTTGCATGAATCTATATATTGCCAACATGAAGCGTCGAGCTGGTCAGCGCAACGTGTACGGAGTGAATACCCGCAATTTAATTACGCAAAGGGAGGGGATTTCTTCTTCACAGGGGAGATGGTCTATCCGTGGATGTTCGATCAACTGCATTGCTTACAACCACTAAAGATTGCGGCAGAATTACTTGCAGTGAAAGATGATTGGTCTTGCTTATATGATGCTCAGCAATTAGCGAACAATACCGTTCCCGTTGCTGCTGCTGTCTATGTTGATGATATGTATGTTGATTATGATTTAAGTTGCCAAACACTAGCAGGGTTAAATCAGGCTAAAGTGTGGGTAACAAATGAATATGAACATAATGGGTTAGGTGTTGCTGGAGAAGTTATTTTATCTAAATTAATGACGTTAGCCGATAACCTATAAAATAGTTGAGCAAATTGCTTAGGTATTATTTGTGTTATAATATAACATATTGATTATGGTACACGTGAGTTCCTGCTGCACAGTACGATAAATTTAACCTGTTGGTGATCTTTTTAAACGATTAATCACGTATTATCTTTGTTTAAAGCGCAGTACTGTTGTCATGTGGTAATTTTCGCTATTATTCACAAGTTGAAATTAAGTCGATAGTCATCATAAGCAATAGCATTCCTTATGATCGAGTATTAGAAAATGCTTAGGAAGAATATGGTAAATGTTAGGGCGAGAGTGCCTTTTAAAGTTGGTTTAAAAAGCAATATTCCTGCAGATTTGCTTTCGTTCAACGGGCTTGAGTCTGGTAAAGAACACGTTGCCGTTATTTTTAAAGATGCAGATAAAACGACAGCACCTTTGGTGCGTATGCATTCTGAATGTTTAACTGGTGATGTTTTCCACTCATCTCGATGTGACTGTGGTGAACAGTTAGATGAAACTATTGAAAAGATGGGGGAGTTAGGCGGTATTATTCTTTATCTTCGTCAAGAAGGGCGTGGTATAGGTTTGTACAATAAAATTGATGCTTATAAGCTTCAAAGTGAAGGTATGAACACATATGAAGCAAACAATCATCTAGGTTTTGGTGACGATTTACGTGATTTCAGTGAAGCGGCATATATGTTGAAAGCACTGGGTTTAACTGAGATTCGACTTGTTACTAATAACCCTAAAAAGATTCGTGAATTAAGCGAAAATGGTATCAATATTGTTGAAGTTGTTGGTACTAAAGCGCATGTAAAAGATGGTAATGAAAGTTATCTTAAAACCAAAGCAAGTCATGGTCATCATCGCTTATATTTCGAAAGTTAAGTTGTATTATCTGTAAAAAGAAGCCCTGTATTGCTAGCAGGGCTTTTTTGTTTCTGTACAATTTTTCTGAACAAGATTCCCCCACTTACACATTAGAAAATGTAATCCAAATTCAAAATTTATTCGTGCTAAATCAAGCAATATCTTCTTGTCATAATCCAGCATCAAGATTAACATCTCGTCTTAAATTTAGTCATAGGTTCTAATATAAGAATATTTATTGAATGTTGAATTCAATATTTATTGTTAGGTTAGAGTTTTATCCTGTTTGAAGGGCTCGTTTTTATTTTATCGGGTTCTTTGCAAAATATTATTCTGTCTGAGGGTAATGGTTGTGGTTAAGCAATCGTCTTCGAATATGGGCAAGTTCCTATTCTTGCTTATTATATTTATTGCTGTAGGGCAAATGACCCAAACAATGTACGTGCCAGCAATTCCAGAAATGGCGACGTTCTTTGGTGTTAGAGCTGCTTCTTTACAGGCAGTGATGGCCGCGTATTTAATTCCTTATGGTTTATCGCAGTTTGTTTATGGGCCGTTATCTGATCGTATTGGCCGACGTCCCGTAATGATCAGCGGTATGGTCATTTTCTTGATCGGTACTGTTATTGCGTTAGTAGCCCCAAGTTTTGAAGTACTACTCCTTGCTAGTTTTATCCAAGGTATGGGTACTGGTACCAGTGGTGCAATGAGCCGAACAGTTACACGCGATTGTTATGACGGTGATGACTTACATAAAGTAAATAGTTTAGTCAGTATGGGGGTGATATTTTCTCCATTGATCGCACCTGTATTAGGTGGCTATTTATCAGAGCATCTAGGCTGGGAATCTATTTATATTTACCTTTTAGGTTTTGGTTCACTTGTAACACTTGCCCTAATGCGTTCTTTTGGTGAAACATTACCCGTTGAAAATCGCCGAGCGGAGCGAGTATGGGTAAGTTACCGTTATGTGTTATCTAATCGTCGTTTCCAAGGTTATGTGGTGTGTTTAATTGCCACATTTGCAGGTGTCGCTACGTTTGAAGCATCAGCAGGGGTATTACTGGGTAGTGTGTTAAAACTGGATCCAAGTACCGTAAGTTGGTTATTCATTCTGCCTTTGCCGGGTTATTTATTGGGTTCTTGGGGCTCAAATAAATTGATGAAGCGATTGGGTACCAACCGCGTTTTATTCTTGGGTATGTTTGCCTTACTTGCAGGTGCTATTACGATAATTATCCCAGGCATGGAGGGGCTGGTAACGGTGACGAGTTTAATTGGTGGTGCGTTTATTTATTTTATGGGCGCTGGGGTTTTATTTCCTGCTGCTACCACATTAGCAATTCAGCCGTTTCCGCAACATGCAGGTACAGCTGGAGCCGTACTTGGTGGTCTTCAGAATTTAGGCGCAGGTTTAGCGACACTAGCTGCATCAGCAATGAGTGCGCAAAGTCAATTTAATTTAGGTGCAGTGCTTGCAGTAATGGCAATTCTTGTCGTGTTGAGTTTGGTGTGGATCCGACGCAGTGAGAAACATGACATCACAATACTGGCAAGTTAATTAAGCTCGATTATTGTGTTGTGAAAGTAAAAAAGGCGACATCACATCCATTAAAAAGATGTTGATATCGCCTTTTTTCTATTAGGAATACGATGATTAATCGCGTTTCCATAAAATATGGCAGCCTTTGTTTTCAGGATCACGGCTAATTAGCATACGCGCAAATACGTCATCGAGTTCATCGTTTTCTTCATTAACAAGACCAATGATAACCTCAGCAAAAAGCTCTTTATCCACATCAAAACCAGCGTGCTCTGCCCAGTCATCACGTGTTTCAACGATTTCAGCTGCACCACGATCTTCAAATTGTGCAGTGAAGAGTAATACGTCTGCTGGCTCTAAGTTATCTTGTGCCATTTCTAAGAAAATATCGTATGCCGCATCGATAACGTCATCGTAAGAAATCAGGTTTTGAGTTTCCATAGATTAAGATCTGTCTCTTTGTGTGTAAGAGTGGTGATTATACTAAAACCTCGCTAAGAAGCGATGCCTATAATGGTTTGAATGAAAATTTAAGCAGAAAAACAACGATTTTGAGTATTTACTTTCGATAGGTTGAATTTGGTAGTATATAGAGAGAATAAAGCATATAAATCTACATTTTTATTACGATTTGTTATTGCTGTTTTTTACGGATTGAAGCTGTCTATGAGTTGTATTTGTAATGAAAACACTACCTGTTCTTGATGAATTAACCCCATTTCAAGCACCTTATATGCCAGTGTTATTAGCTTTGGTAAAACAATTACAGGCTGAGTTTTCAGAGCAAATACACAGCATATACCTAAATGGCAGTGTTGCCGCTCGTTGCGCGATAACAGAACGTTCAGATCTTAATATAACACTGGTTGTTAATAGATCATTATCGGCATCAGAAAACCGCGTATTAGATTCACTATGCCAACAAATAGCCTATCGTTATAACGTTATCACTCAGGTTGATCTGACGGTGGTTACGCGAGATGAAGTGATGACACTGGCATCGATTTTTAAATGGGGTTTTTGGTTTAAGCACTGTAGCGTATGCCTCTATGGCGATAGTTTGGCAACACAATTTGGTTTGTTTGAACCGAGTTGGGAGATAGCAAAAGCGTTTAATAGTGATATAAAAACGGTACTTGCGGATTGTCGTAGTAAAATTATGGCAACGAAAAGTGTGACAGAATATAACGCATTGTGCCGAAAGGTGGGTAAGAAGATGCTACGAAGCTGTTTTATGCTGGTGGCACATCGCACATCGAGTTTAGCTTATAGTGAGCAGCAATGTGCTGACTTCTTTCTTCATTTTTATCCTGACAAAACAGTCGATATTGAACGTATTCAAATTCTTATCAATGGTCCGCAAGTACCCAAACGTGCCGCTTTGTTTTTAGTTGAACATGTCGGGAATTGGATTGTGGCGGAGTTTGAAAAAATAGAAAAAAAGATCGGGTGATCATATCAACAGCAGAGGTTTTATTTGCAGTCGTTAACAACGGGTTTTGTTTTAACTCGCCAAAGTCGTGACATTAATGGACAAACAGAAATCATTCTCTGGGTTAAAACAGAAAATGGTCCATATCGTTTGTCTATTATAGGCGATAAGCCTGTTTTCTTTGTTCGTACAGAGCAAAAAGCGCAAGCCCAACAGGTATTAACGAGTGCGAATATCACAACAGAGTGGAAAGATCTGCCACTTAAAACGTTTCAGCATCATGTTGTTTCTGCCTGTTATTGCCACACTATTCGCGATGGCTTCTCTGCGGTAAAAGCACTTTCTGCGGAGCTAATTGATGTTTTTGAATCGGATATTCGTTTAGCAGATCGCTATTTAATGGAACGTTTTGTTCGTGGCGGCTTGGTTTTTACCGGTGATCAACGTCAGCGTTCTGGCTACATTGAAGTCACAAAAACTAAAGTAAAACCTATTGATTATGTACCAACGCTGAGTGTCGTGTCGTTAGATATTGAGTGTTCTGAAAAAGGCGTATTGTATTCTATTGGTTTACACAGCGATGCTGATAGCCGAGTGATCATGGTAGGGCAAGCACCTGACGGTTATAGCGAGTCTAGTGACTTGTTGATCGAGTGGGTTGAAAATGAAAAGGCGTTATTGCAATCGTTAGAGTCGTGGTTTATGGCTTTTGATCCTGATGTGATCATCGGATGGAACGTGATCGACTTTGATTTTCGTTTATTATTGCATCGTGCTGAGTGGAATAAAGTTAATTTACGTATTGGTCGTGGACGACAAACGCCGCATTATCGACCATCTTCGCAAAATCCTAATCAAGGGTTTATTACTGTTCCCGGACGAGTCGTCATGGATGGTATTGATACGCTTAAAACCGCGACTTATAACTTCCGTTCATGGTCGCTAGAGTCGGTTTCACAAGAATTATTGGGTGAAGGTAAAGCGATTCATAACGTACACGATCGGATGGCGGAAATTAATCATATGTTTCGCCATGATAAGCTCTCTCTTGCTAAATATAACTTACAAGATTGTGAGTTGGTGACTCGCATTTTTGAGCATACTCATTTACTCGATTTTGCTATTGAACGGTGCCGTTTAACGGGCGTGGAATTGGATCGTGTAGGGGGCTCAGTTGCCGCCTTTACCAATCTTTATATGCCGCAATTACACAGAGCAGGCTATATCGCACCAAACCTTGTCAGTGATAATTGGATCGCAAGCCCGGGTGGTTATGTTATGGACTCTAAACCCGGATTATATGATTCTGTATTAGTCCTCGATTTTAAATCACTATATCCTTCGATTATCCGATCTTTTCGGATTGATCCTATGGGGCTAGTCGAAGGGTTAAACCAAGAAGAAGGTAAAGCGGAACACCAAGCTATTAATGGGTTTCGTGGCGGACGCTTTCATCGGACCAAGCATTTCTTGCCGAAGATGATTGAAGATTTATGGGCTGCACGTGATCAAGCCAAACGTGATGGCGAAAAAGCGTTTTCCCAAGCAATTAAAATCATCATGAACTCATTTTATGGTGTATTAGGATCGTCAGGCTGTCGTTTCTTTGATCACCGTTTAGCTTCATCGATTACCATGCGTGGCCATGAAATCATGAAATTGACTCGAGAGTTAATTGAAGCTAAAGGCTATGAAGTGATTTATGGTGATACCGACTCAACTTTTGTATCACTTAAAAAAGCCCATTCACAAGATGATGCAAATGCGATTGGTCATGACTTAGTCTCTTATATCAATCAGTGGTGGACAGAACATCTACGTGATAAATATGGCTTAACATCGGCTCTTGAAATTGAATATGAAACCCATTACCACAAGTTTTTAATGCCCACTATTCGGGGACAAGAAACAGGCAGTAAAAAACGGTATGCCGGATTAGTGTGGCGAGGGGATAAAGAAGAGATTGTATTTAAAGGGTTAGAGACGGTTCGAACTGACTGGACACCACTCGCTCAACATTTTCAGCAGTCACTGTATCAAATGGTTTTCCATGATCAGGATGTTGATGATTATGTTCGTGATTATACGCAGCGAACGTTAGCAGGGGAGTTTGATGATTTGCTTATTTACCGTAAGCGATTAAGACGAAATTTAGCGGATTATCAGAAAAATATACCACCGCAGGTGCGTGCAGCCCGTTTAGCTGATGAAATGAACCTAAAATTAGGTCGTCCTCGTCAATATCAAAATAAAGGGACGATTGAATATGTATTTACAGTATCAGGTGCTGAGCCAAGCGAGTATCGTCAAAGCCCTATCGACTATAACCATTATATTGATAAGCAATTAAAGCCAGTTGCTGATGGTATCTTGCCGTTTATAGGTAAATACTTTGATGAGATTACTGCGCCGCAGTTAGGGTTGTTTTAACGATTATCATAATGGTTATTTATTCTTTTTTCATATTCACTGTTACTAGTAGTTTATGGTTTATTCTTTATAATGTGAAAAACTTTTAGATTATCCCATTATGAAAAAAACATTTAATGCTTTTCGATATGTAGGCTGGTTAGCTATCATTTGCTCTACTCTTGGCTCATTGTTGCTGTTTATTGTTGGCTCAATGAAAACGTATACCGCGTTTACTGTGGTGTTTTTTAATGCAGTACCGCATAACAGCCTAGTGCATTTAGATACTGCAGATATAGCGACGTATTATTTAATCAAGTCACTCGATATTTTTTTAATCGCTTTTGTATTGTTTATTTTTGCACACGGTGTATTCACACTATTTATATCAAATAAAAAATCGCCAGACGCAGATAAAACAAATGTTTTAGGTTGGATCAAAACACCTAATATTGGGCATTTAAAAAATGTATTAGCAGAAGTCATTGTGATCATTCTTTTTGTTAAGTTCTTAGAGGCGGTATTGGTCAATTTCAATAATCTTGATTGGAAGATACTTATTTTACCCGTTTCTATTTTATTACTTAGCCTAGGATTGAAGTTTTTAAACTTAGCTGAAGAATCAGATGATCGCGTTGAAGAAAATGACTAATATTCGGAAATGATATAAAAAAACGCGCTATATAAGCGCGTTTTTTTGTTGCTAATAAATAAAAACTATTTAAAGAATTCAACTTTAGATACGTCTTTAGTATTGGCAAGAATAGGATCGAAATTGATCACACCACGGTTTTGAGTACAGATCTTGTACACATCACCACATTCAAAAATAGCTAAAATTTCTTCAGGTGCACGGAATATTTCTGGCGGAAGTTTACCTACTTCACCAATACATACCGTTCCTTCATGTGACCAAACTAACTTACTTACGCGTTTACTGTCGCTCGGAATAGGTGCTGAGACATGTGCAGCAATCGAGGAATAAACAGATTCCGCTTGTTCAAGGTCTTTAGCCGATGGTACAAAAAAATCCATGGTTCCCTCCTTTGATATATCTATTCGGGGACATGACTAGATATATAATGTAAAAATTAGTTATCAGCCATGACAACTCGAATAACCTTATCAGAGTTGAGGTGATGAAAGCAACTAACACAACTGACTATTTTTTCATAAAATCAATACAGAATTAACGAATTAGCAAAATTTTGTTAGTGTTTTTCACTTAATAACAGCACGAGTTATAAAAATCTATTATTCTCATTAAAGGTATGATGATGAAATTTAATAGGCATGGAACAGAAAGACTTTTTTGATATTCCAAGTCCCTGTAAGCGCATATGTGAAGTGAATAATAAGGGGTATTGCAAAGGATGCTTCCGTAGTAGGGAAGAGCGTTTGTATTGGCTTAAAATGACCGATGATGAAAAACATCTAGTACTTGATATATGTCGTCGCCGCAAACAGCAAGTACTAAGGCGTCACCGAGCTAAATTGCAGCAAGAGTTAGATAAGAATATTGAGCAAGAGGATGATCCGCAACAGTCGTTGTTTTAGTAAATATATCGATACAGTTATTTAGATATAAAAAAAGCACTCCGAAGAGTGCTTAATAAAACGTTTATGAACTCGCAATTAGATGCGTTTGAAGTCCATGTGTTCAACTTTAGGCTTGAACGGGTGACGTTGAATGTCTTGAGGTTTAACTTTAACTTCTTGACCGTCGATTACTAGTACGAAACCTTCGTAGAACTCAGGCTTGTCCATTTGGTTGATAACATCGCTGTGCTTAAGAGCGATAGCAACTGGTGCTGCTTCACCACCGTAAATGATACCTGGGAATTGCTCTTGAAGACGTAGGCGGCGGCTCGCACCTTTACCTAGGTCAGTACGTACTACTGCATTAAATTTCATAATCAATACTCTTTGATATAAATGATTCACTAAGTAATGCGACCTTACTTAGCGTCGTAAAACGAGCGCGCATACTAACAATCATATTGCTGTTAAGCAAGCGTATTAAAGTGAAAAATAATACTTATTAAATAACAAATAAATAGATGAGCGAATTGCTATCTTTTTGTGTGAAAAATACACGTTAATTATACCGTGACCACTTTTTCTTATTTTAGGTAATCAATAATACAAAGCCTATATCGCAATGAGTATTCCTTATGGTAATGATAATTAAATAAATATCATTTCTTAATCTAAATGATAGTAATTATCGTTTTTGTTTGTAATAATGTTTGCGAATTTTGTTACAAATAAAAAATTGTGAAGTAGGGATATATGAACAAGCAGTTAACTCTGATCGCCAGCTCTTTAGTCGCGGTCCTTTCTCCATCCGTTTATGCCAGCAACGATGTTTCTCAATTTGATGAGATTGTTGTTTCGGCTTCGAGAGTTGATGAAACTAACCAAGATAAAACAAGGACGGTTGCAAAAGTTAGCAGCGAAGAACTTGATGAAATGCAGGTTAATTCAGTCGCTGAAGCGGTAAAATTCATACCAAACGTGTCTGTTGCTGGTGGTAATGTTGCGAGTAATCAATCTATTAATATTCGTGGCTTAGAAGGGAATAAAGTCCTACAGGTTATTGATGGTAACCGCCAAAATGCCCAATTTGATCACCGACCATCCTTTTTCTTAGATCCAACTTTGATCAGTGACATTGAGGTAGTAAAAGGCCCTGTGAGTTCTTTATATGGCTCAGGTGCAATTGGTGGTGTGGTTATTCAAAATACAATCACAGCAGATGATTTAGTCGAAGATACAGGCTTTGGTGGCAAAGTTAAGACGGGCTATCAGAGTAACGGAAATGTTGTTACCACCGTTGGTGCGATTGCTAACAAACAAGATAATGTTGATTGGTTACTAGCCGGTAGTTACCAAGACAGTGGTGTGATGGAGCAAGGCAATGGCTATAAGCTCTATGGTACTGAAGCGATTAATAAGACGGGGTTAGCGAAATTTAATTGGCACTTTACCGATAGCCAAAGCATTGGTTTAGATTACCGCATTTCTGATTATGACGGGCACCCACCAGTTGTCGGCTCGACTGAGCCATTAAGTACAGAAGATAAACTGATTGATCGTACGTCCACGGATCAAAACATTACATTAAAGTACGCTTATAACCCTGAAAGTAACTTCATTGATAGTGCATTTAGAGTTTATCGTAACGACACAGATATTAAAGAGTTGGGTAATGGCAGTACTGAAAAAGATATCAGCTCTATCACCACAACAGGTTTTTCTGTTACCAATAAATCTGATTTAGATCGTTTTCAAGTCTTTATTGGTGCTGATGGCTATGAAGATAAGTTAGATACTAAACGTCCAGTAACAACCTCAGGTCGTCCAACACCTCCTGATGGTGCTAAAGCAACAACCTTAGGTGGCTTTGCTCATGTTAATTACGCCTTATTAGAGTCACTTGAACTAGATGCTGGCTTACGTTACGACACGTTTGAATCAAAAGCAGAAGGGTTCGAAAATAATAAGCAAGATGCTTGGTCTCCATCTGTAGGTGCTAACTGGCAGGCGACAGATTGGATGGCATGGTCATTAAGATATGACGAAGCATTCAGAGCGGCAAGTACGTCTGAATTATTTATGGACGGTACTCACTTTGCAATGGGGCCTATTACCAATGTATTTGTACCTAACCCGAATTTGAAGCCAGAGCAGGCACATAATATCGAGTTAAAAGGTACATTTAATTTTGATAACCTTATTGGTGATGATGAATTACTGATCACAGCTAGCGTTTTCCAAAATAAAGTTAAAGACTTTATCAATCTCGATGTAACAGTACCAAGCCGTAGCGAAATGATAGCGTGTATGATGGCAAACCGTGGCTCTGGTGTTGGTTGTGGTGGTACAAGTACTTCAGATAACATCGACAATGCTAAGTTAAAAGGTTTTGAAGTTGTTGCCCAATACCGTTATGACAGATTAAATACATTGCTATCGTATGGCCAAACACGTGGTAAAGATGAAAAAACAGGTGAGTGGTTAAGTCATATCCCTGCCGATAAATGGGTGGCGCAAGTTGACTACGGTATTTGGGAAATTGACACCAAGGTAGGTACTCGAGCTATTTTTGCCAGCACTCAAGATCGCCGTCCAAAAGGTGATAGCGAAGGTCCTTATAAGTCTTATGAACTTGTTGATTTCTATGCTTCATGGGAGCCAACCTCAAACATGGAAGGCTTAACGGTTGATTTCACTGTTGCCAATGCGTTTGATGAAAACTACCGTACACCGTGGACGCAAGTTTATGAGCCAGGTCGTTCATACAAAATTTCTGCTGAATATAAGTTTTAATCGTTTAATACTTATATAAATAAAAACGCACAGTTTTACGTAAAGTAAGCTGTGCGTTTTTTTATTCTATATAGAAGCAGGCGACTATTTTAAGAACGCACTTTCCTCCAATACAATCAAAGGCTCGATATCGCTGTCTTTTTTAATGACCAATGAATCATCTGAACGCACACATACACCGCCATAGTTCCCATCGACAGTAAAAGTACAAACCTGAATATAGTTATTGGCGACTTTAGGTAAACACCATAGATGCTGGTAGATGTTTTCATCAAGCTAAAATTTTCATCAAAAGCTTGCAATTCAGAAATGTGAATTGAAACGATGCATCAATAATTTGGGCGTTCTATGGAATATTTTTCGTTAGTCGTTCTTCAATTGTCCTATTAGTGATGTTTATCGTCTGAATGTTGTTATTGATATTGTTTGACAGTCTGTATGATCAATTCGTCACATCAATATGAGGATAAAAAATGTTAGATGCTCAAAGTATTCGTAATATTGCGATTGTCGCTCATATTGCACACCAAAAGCCATGTGTTTAAAAAAGACTACTTAATATCACATTGGTTTACGAATAAACAAAGACATCGGTCATAAATTTAGCCGGTAGAAATAGTGTCTAAATCATCAGGTATAGATGATATCTATTAATTAAATAAGTAAGGTGCGAAATTGGAATTTTTATTATTATTTATAATTTTAATATCTTCATTATTAGTTGTCTTTTATCCAAAAAGAAAAAACTTGAGTGATGTTTCTTTGTTTTTTTCTGTCATTTTAAGTGTTTTATTATCTCTTGTCGTTTGTTGGAATATGGTATTGCCGATGGGGAACTACTAATTGAAACGTTTAAATAGTTCTCAGATATCTCTGTTTTTATCGGCTTTATCTTTTGGATTAACCCTGATCCCTATTGGTATTGCAACTGTGATACTTGGTTATATTCTGGGTGATAATCCTTGTATATTATGTTGGCAGGAAAGAATTGCAATTATACTTCTTTCTCTTTGTGCTTTATATATGTCTCGATATGGTTTGAGATTAAAATATATTAGTACCTATTATATTATATGTATTTACGGGTTATGGTTAAGTATATTGCATAGCTCTGTACATCTTGGACAAGATATTGGGCAGGGGTTTGGCGGTTTAATACTCGGTGCTCATGCTTATACATGGGGTGTGTTCTTATTTATAGCTAACTTACTAATTATGTCTTTATTAATCGGGTTTTCTAATGAAGACTCATTAAAAAATACAACGCGGGTTCGCTGGGGGACGTTCCATAAAGTCTCAGGGTATAGTTTTATTATTGTTATGTTTTTAAATGTAATTCAGGCATTCACTCAAGTTGGTCCACCGCCATATATTGGTCAAGCAAGCCCGAAAAACTTTAGTTATGACTTAAGTAAAACGGTTTGGACAACAAAACATTGGCCTACGTGGAGTCATTTTTCATTTAGAGCTAATAATTACATTGAACAACCTGAATTTACTACATTGACGGCTAATGAAAACACTAAACTTGAACATGCGAACGAATTGCTGAAGATAGATAATACTGATCTTCCAGCTAATGTTACCGGTCGAGTAACAGCGATAAGTTATGATGAGAAAAGAAGTGTAATTGCTATTGCGACAAATAAAAACTGGATTTATTTACTTGATAAGACGGCATCAAATATATTAAGCCAATATAAAGTGGACCCAAAATTTGATAAAGATGTAAATAATATCTCTGGCGTTTTTTTTGATAAAAATGGAGAGATTATTGTAACTTCTGTTTATAAAAGTTATGTAAAACTATCCGTTGATGATTCATATCGCATGAAAGAAGTGGGTAGAGGGAACTTAAAGACAGTTCGAGCTAGTAAAAGTTATATAGGTAGCAGTGCATTATCTTTATTAGATAATGAATATCTAACCTTGTCTTTGCCTAATAAAGTCAATGATTTTATTGTGTTATCAAGATTTAGCCGTAAAGATATGATGTTAAACGCTGAGCAGATCATATCAATGAAAACGAAAGAGGTTCCTATAATAACCGGTATGGAAGTTACAGATAACGCAATTATTTTATTAAACAACTCAGGTAAGCAACTGATAGTTTTAGATAAAGAATCAAACAAACCTATGAATGTTTATGACATTGATGATGTTAATAACCCGCAAGGGGTGACAATCATTTCTAATAAAGTCTTAATTACAGATGAATACTCTGGTAACAAGATAATGAAAACATATTTACTACCTATATAACCAGTCAAAAAGCAGGGTGAATAAAAGGTTAAGTTATTACTTAGCCTTTTTTTCCATCTTTATGCACAACCAATTATAATAAAATCTAGTGATTTTATCGCTTTAATCCCATTTTTACTAAGCAATATTTCTTACTTTCCCTATGCTAAACAATCATTTAAAAGGTCAAAAACGTCATCAGCTTCATAATATATAGATTGTATCGATTATGATAAAGGTATTATATTGGTGTATTTTTGCATTGAAGTAAGAATGCTTATTTATGCCCTGTTAGGGCCAATCACTAAGTTAGTACAAGGATGATTATAAATGTTGGAGCAATACTTATTTCTACTGCCAATCGCTACGCTGTTACTCTTTGGTGCAATGACACCAGGTCCTTCATTTATCTTAGTTGCGCAAACAGCTATGTCAAAATCTAGAGCTGAAGCCATGTGTATTTCAATAGGTCTAGGTTTGGTAGCAAGTACATTTGCATTTATTGCTTCAATGGGGCTCATTGCACTTTTTGATGCTGTGCCAGAGTTTTACGTAGCTTTCAAAGTTCTTGGTGGTCTATATCTATGTTATCTGGGGATAAAAATGTGGCGCGCGAGCAAAAGCAACGTTGTTTCCGATGGCGCAGAGCTAACGAACAAACCTGCTCATTTTAAGGCGGTAGTTCTTGGATTAACGACACAGTTAAGTAATCCAAAGACTGCAATTGTATTTAGCAGTGTGTTTGCAGCCATGCTACCCATGAAAGTTCCTGTTTATACAACATCTATATTGGTGGTGGGCGTGTTTGTCTTAAATTTTTCTTGGTACTTCCTAGTTTCTATTTTGCTATCAAGCCCAAAGGCTCAAGTAAGTTATTTACGCTTTAAGTCCTACATCAACAAAGGTTCAGGTGTATTAATGGGGTCAATGGGCAGTAAGTTTGTTGCTGAGAGTTTCAAGCCCTAACAAAGCGTGCAAGAGGGGGGAACGCTACGCTGCAAAGTCTGGCACACTAAGTTTTCATGTTAGCAATGTGATATATGACAGAGGGAAGAAATCATGAATGAATGGGATTCTGTGGCAGATCGAGTCAACTTTAATTTAAAAATATCAACTGATGATTTTGTCGCATCTGTACCTCTTGAATCAAAAATTTTGGACTTTGGGTGTGGTTATGGACGAATCACAAAACAGATATCAGAGCTTGGTTATCGTGAAGTCGTTGGCGTCGATTCATCGAAAGAAATGGTAAGCCGAGGTTTGAGCGAATGTCCAGAGCTTGATTTAAGATATTTATTAACTGAGGTTTTGCCTTTCCCTGATGGCGAATTTGATGCGATAGTTTTGTGTGCCGTACTAACTTGCATTCCAGAACAAAGCTGTCGTAACAATATACTTAGCGAACTACACCGAGTGCTCAAACCTCAGGGTATTATTTATCTAGCTGAGTTTTGTTCAGACCAAAGCTTACATTTTGTTTCAGGTACAGGCGTATCGATGTGGCATAGTTCCAAAGCAGAGTTTGAAGCGTTACTAACAAGTTTTAATATTGAGAGTTTTACGTTGGTCGATAACGCGACTATGTCAGGTCATAAAAGTAAGGCAATCCATATCATCGCGCGAAAAGTCATATAACAGTTAAGTAAATACTGGAAATACTTAATGCGGCTATATGATCTAATAGGGAAGTCAGTATGAATTACGAAGAATTTAATCATTTTTGCGGCTCTTTTGTTGGAACAAGTCACGTCGTTCAATGGGGAAATTCCGATGTATGGAAAGTCGGTGGTAAAGTCTTTGCCATAGGTGGTTGGAGCGATGGTTCCCAAGCTGCATTCACGTTTAAAACGTCTAACTTAAATTTCGAGTTTTTGAGTAATTGTGATGGTTATAAACCTGCGCCATATTTTGCCAATCGTGGAATGAAGTGGATACAGCAAATTGAGACCTCGGGTAAATTAGACGACGATTTAAAGTATTATTTATCTGAGTCTTACCGCATCGTAGCCAGTAGTTTAAGTAAGCGTAAACAACAAGAGTTGGGCATCGAGAGCCTAGCTGAACCACGCTAATAATAAGCGTTCAAGGCGAAATTTGAGAAAAGATCATGGATGAAAGAAGTAAATTATACCTAGAACAATATCTTAGTTCTCTACCCTGTGAGAATGCATCAAAGTACACCTCATTTAGTTCCGATTATTTTTGTGCCGATGAATACAATGCAAACCTATGCGCTGATCTTATATTACGTGGTGAAAAACGAGCCTCATGCAGTTTAGAGATTTGGTATAGCGAGCAAGGTGAACTTATGCCTGAAGTGGGACATCTGCAGGTTGTAACTAATTGGTCTGGTGAACCCTTTTGTATTATAGAAATAACTTCCGTATCAAAGTGCAAATACAATGAAATTACGGCTGAGTTTGCTGCGTTAGAAGGTGAAGGTGACAAAACACTAGGCTGGTGGAAAAAAGCTCATTGGAATTTCTTCTCAAAAGAGTGCGAAGAACTCAATATCAGTCCATCAGAAGATATGGTGCTTGTCTTAGAGCATTTTAAAACTGTGTACCCAGTGAAAAAATAACAAATTGTTTAGAGTTACTCACCATACGGGCATTTTACTGTGTGCTGGTTTTAGTGTTTAAGTTAGTTTGCTGAGACTTCGGTATTGCTTGCTTCACATCTTAACAAGGTTTTATATCCAAATGTTTCTGATGCTGATAAAACTATATTATCCACAGCACTAGTCTTGGCAAATCGTTCAATTTTAACCAAACTTAACTAAAACTAGCGATTGGTGAAACCATGGAACGACGACACTTTTTAGCGCTTTGGAGTCTGATTTTTACGACGCGTTTAAAAGCCAAAACGCCGATACAGTTAACACCTGAACAAGCAGAAGGACCATTTTATCCGGTCGATCGTATTCCTCTTCGATCAAATTTATTACTTCAGACTGAAGGATTAATTGGAGAGCCCATTATATTGCAAGGGAAAGTAGTGGATACAACGGGAAAACCTGTTTCAGGCATCAAACTAGAAATCTGGCAGTGTGATGGGCAAGGTATCTATTTTCACCCAAACCAGCCAAATAACGATATGTTTGATGATCACTTTGCAGGGTTTGGCGCGGTTGAAACTCAATCGGATGGACGCTACTTATTCCAGACATTATATCCTGTACCTTACGCTTCTCGTCCGCCACATATCCATGTTAAGTTGTGGCGTGGTAATCAAGAGCTACTTACCACCCAATTGTACTTAAAAGGTAATACTGGTAATGAATGGTGGGGTGGAAAAGCCCGTGATCATCTACAGTTTGAAACTATGCGAATCGACGGGCGTTTAACTGGTGAATTTACCTTTGTCATTGGCTAACGAATCCGTTTAAGGCATTAGCTTAACCAATTGTTCCATGTGCTCTTTTTCCAATATTGGATGAGGTTCGGCTTCCGTGACTAGAACGATATCCACAGAAGGCTGCTATGGCATATTGTCTAAGTTATTAAGATCGTCTGTAATGCTAATTGCACATATTGCATAGCACTGATCCCCATGAATGCCTTAAAGATACGGTGAAAGTGGTACTTTGAACTGGCAGCTACAGTACTTAGTTGCTCAAGTGAGAATTCGCCGTCTAGGTTGCTATCTATAAAATTGCACACTTTCTTGATCTGTTGTTCATGACGTTTCATCAAGTTCATTGTTTTTGATACTCCAACTCAGAAATCGTAGAAATGATACCTAGGAAGATTTAATTACGCCTGATTGAAATTGCTGGATGACGGGTAGAATATAGTTTGTGGAGGACGAATAGGTTTACTTAGTTGCCACATTAACAATTAATAACGCACATCTTAACTACATGGTACTCAGTGCTTACTTCTATTCATTCCTTGTCCTGAATTTTCAAATTTGGCACATTCAAATTTGGCACTTCGTAACACAAAAATGCCCCTTTATGCGTTAGACCTTTTACTCATTCATATCTTATTAACGTGATTTTGGATTAGTTTTATTTGCTGTTTATATGAACGTCTATGATGAAAAATAGTGACTTTATTGATTGAAATCCGTATTTAAAAAGACTGATTAAATATATTTATTACTTTTCATATCATCTCACAAAGTGTTGGGTGTAAAAAAATGCTATCGACGTCATAATATATATAGATAATATCGAGTATATTAAGTGTATTTGATGAGTATATTATTGATTGAAATGTTGAGTATGTTAGATGTAGATATTTAAGAGTTGATCTTATCTTCTTAATTTATTTTATCTGGTTAGTTGAAATGACAAAAATATAAGTATTAGTCAGGCTAATACTTATTAAGCACAATGGGGGTACTATGCGAATATTAATGTTTTTTGTGATCTGCATTACTATGGCTGGATGTTCACAAAATAGTATTAGAACAGCTAGTCAAGATAATACTGTTGAATTTAACGATACTATAAAAGATCTTAAAGAATTCGCAATGCAGGGAGATGCAGAAGCCCAAACTCTCTTTGGAATATTGTTCTTTGAGGGTAAAGACGTACCTCAAGATTATAAACAAGCGGTGTATTGGTACCAAAAAGCTGCTGAACAAGGGAATGCGGAAGCTCAAGCCCGTCTTGGAGTTATGTACCAATATGGTAAAGGTGTGTCTCAAGATGATAAACAAGCTGAGCATTGGTATAAAAAAGCAGCTGAACAAGGGTTTGCGAAAGCTCAAGCCGTTCTTGGAACGAAGTACCAATACGGTGAAGTTGTTTCTCAAGATGACGAACAAGCGGTGTATTGGTACCAAAAAGCAGCTGAACAAGGGAATGCGGAAGCTCAAGCTCGTCTTGGAGCTATGTACCAATATGGTAAAGGTGTGTCTCAAGATGATAAACAAGCTGTGCATTGGTATAAAAAAGCCGCTGAGCAAGGGCATGCCGGAGCTCAAAACAATCTTGGAGTTATGTACCAATTTGGTGACGGTGTGCCTCAAAATGATAATCAAGCGGAGTATTGGTATAAAAAAGCCGCTGAGCGAGGAGATGCGACCGCTCAAACTAATCTTGGAACAATGTACTTTAAAGGTAAGGGCGTTCCACAGGATAATAAACAAGCGGTGTATTGGTATAAAGAAGCCGCTAAGCAAGGAATTTCAGAAGCTCAAACTAATCTTGGATTGATGTACTTTCAGGGTAAAGGCGTACCTCAAGATTATAAACAAGCGGCGTATTGGCTTCAAAAAGCAGCTGAACAAGGGTTTGTGAAAGCCCAAGCCGTTCTTGGAACGATGTACCAATACGGTGAAGTTGTTTCACAAGATGACAAACGAGCGGTGCATTGGTACCAAAAAGCTGCTGAACAAGGGAATGCGGAAGCTCAAGCTCGTCTTGGAGTTATGTACCAATATGGTAAAGGTGTGTCTCAAGATGATAAACAAGCTGTGCATTGGTATAAAAAAGCCGCTGAGCAAGGGCATGCCGGAGCTCAAAACAATCTTGGAGGTATGTACCAATTTGGTGACGGTGTGCCTCAAAATGATAATCAAGCGGAGTATTGGTATAAAAAAGCCGCTGAGCGAGGAGATGCGAGAGCTCAAACTAATCTTGGAGTGATGTATCAAGAGGGTATAGGTGTGCCACAAGATGATAAACAAGCAGTGCATTGGTATAAAAAAGCCGCTGAGCAAGGGCAAGCCGGAGCTCAAACCAATCTTGGAGTGATGTACGAAGGTGGTAGGGGTGTGCCACAAGATGATAAACAAGCGGTGCATTGGTACAAAAAAGCCGCTGGGCAAGAATATGCCAGCGCTCAAAACAATCTTGGAATGATGTACAGAATCGGTAGAGGTGTGCCACAAGATGATAAACAAGCGGTGCATTGGTATAAAAAAGCCGCTGATCAAGGGCATGCTGGAGCTCAATCCAATCTTGGATGGATGTACCAATTTGGTAAAGGTGTGCCTCAAAATGATAATCAAGCGGAGTATTGGTATAAAAAAGCCGCTGAGCGAGGAGATGCGAGCGCTCAAAGAAACCTAAGTGTAATGTAAAAAAATTGTGATTAAAGAATACTTTATAACTAGGCTTTAGTTTGCCTTTAACGACACTGAGTGCGTAAACATAGCTTTATTATTAAATGACCGTCCACAGTGGCGGTCTTTTGTATCTTAAATGCACTTCATGGAGGGCAGTTCTAGCTCAGAAATGCCCCATTTCTACTTAGTTTTTTTACTCGTTTATATTACGTTAACGTGATTTTTGATTGGTTATTTATTGTGTATACCAACAGTTATAATGGCCCGTGGTGATTTTATCGTATGAGCTCTGTTTTTAATAAGAAACATTTCTTGTTAAAACAGAGGTGAAGCTATAACTAATTGATAATTAGTTAATTTAATATTTCAGTTTGTATTTAATAAGACTGATTAAATACATTTCTTACTTTTTACAGCCTCTTTTAAATCTATAAATGTAAAAAATGCTAGTAAGTTCATAATATGTAACGATTATATCGAGTATGATAAAGATATTTTATGAGTATATTTTTGCGCGAAAGTAAGAATGCTTATTAATATACTGTTATGTGCTAGTCATATGCTGAACTAAATGTATTAAAATCAGCAAATATTCATAGTTTGATGCCAACAGAAAGAAAATAAGAACCCAAACCCAAACTTTAAGTTTAAACAGTCTTCGATGTGATGAACTTTGGAATTTTTCAAAACTACTTTTGTAGTTTGCGAGAGTCGATTCTTGTTGCGCTATTGTGAGCTCTAAAGTTGAAATTTTGTGGTGTAATCGTTTATGTTCTTCACTTGATACTTGACTGGCTTTTTTTAACCTTACTATCTGTTGTTCACTTGGCTTAATTTTTGACTCTAGATCTTGAATTAATAATTTATGTTGATCATTTACCTTTACTAAATCTTTCGTTTTAGATTTGAGAGTCTGATGTATAGCTTCGTGCTTCTGCGTACTGATTGGATCAATGATCAGATCTGTACACACGCTTTCTTGTAACCAGCCCTCAAGTCTCTCTTTGTGCTTGTTACGCTCAATTATAGAGTCAACACGGTTATTATCGCGCTCTGGAGGATATTTCCTAGAATCAGTAATCGAGAACTCAAATATTGGTATATTGCAAAGCTCAAATTCTAACTTTTTGTCATCTTCACACTTATGTGTGTTGGTAACTTCGATTACTAATTTACCACCCCATCTTTCGTACTCATCGGGATATTGATCTTTGTCGAATACACAT
This sequence comes from Photobacterium sp. GB-56, assembly GCF_003026105.1. Lineage (GTDB taxonomy): Bacteria > Pseudomonadota > Gammaproteobacteria > Enterobacterales > Vibrionaceae > Photobacterium. The sequence continues at coordinate 440,993 of NZ_PYNW01000002.1, forward strand.
AAAATATCAGGATAAAAGACTTTACCATTAGGTAGCTCCAACCTTGGTTCTCGATATACATGCGTAAACTTAAATTTGAAAGTCTGACCCCTGGTAATAATGGTCATTTCTTTCATTGATGAAAGAATATCTACAGCAACTTCATGAGAGTAGGTTTCATCATAAGAACGATCCCCTATGGTGCAATCGCTTTTGGCAAATGCAAAGTGTGGGCTTTTCCCATTTCGAGGTATCAATTCGACTCTGTTGTTTGGGATCGGGTTCCGTGTCATATATTTTCTGTGTTTGTACACTGAATTCCTATATCGCATAGGGTTATCACGAATATCTAGAGCTTCGCGTATATTTACACTTAGATGGTTATTGTTATCGACTAGATAAGTATTTGTTCTTGTGTCGAGAACATAAGCTGTCGTCTTCATTAACTTCCCTGTCTATTTACACAGCATTATCTTGCCGTACATTTTGTGTTTATTCAACAACCAATATAAGGTTTTGTGCATGAAAATCGCACATAGTAGATAAGGATATGTGTCGCGTAGCCGACACCTATCCGAAGTGTTGGACAAGCCCAAGCCACCTTATATAAGTAAATATTGGAAATATCTTGATGGTTAATGTTGAAAAGTCGAACATATCCTTACTTTTCCTAATACCTACTAGCCCAAATAGAGCAGAACACCTAACACGATTTTGCTCCATTGTGCGTTAGAAAAATTAATCATTCATATACTATAAACGTGATTTTAGATTAGTTTTATTGGCTGTTTATATGAACGTCTATGATAAAAAATAGTGACTTTATTGATTGAAATCCGTATTTAAAAAGAATAATTAAATATATTTATTACTTTTCACATCATCTCACAAAGCGTTAGATGTAAAAAAAAGCCACCTACGTCATAATATATATAGATAATATCGAGTATATTAAGTGTATTTGATGAGTATATTATTGCTTGAAATGTTGAATATGTTAGATGTGGATATTTAAGAGTTGATATTATCTCCTTAGTTTATTTTATCTGGTTATTTGAAATTACAAAAATATAAGTATTAGTCAGGCTAATACTTATTAAGCACATTAGGGGTGCTATGCGAATATTAATGTTTTTTGTGATCTGCATTGCCATGGTTGGATGTTCTCAAAATAGTATTAGAACAGCTAGTCAAGATAATACTGTTGAATTTAACGATACTATAAAAGATCTTAAAGAATCCGCAATGCAGGGAGATGCAGAAGCCCAAACTCTCCTTGGAATATTGTACTTTGAGGGTAAGGAAGTACCACAAGATGATATACAAGCGATGCATTGGTTTAAAAAATCCGCAGAACAAGGGGTTTCAGAAGCTCAAACTCTTCTTGGTGTGATGTACTTTAAGGGTAAGGGTGTACCACAAGATGATAAACAAGCGGTGCATTGGCTTCAAAAGTCTGCAGACCAAGGGGATGCGGAAGCCCAAGGCGCGCTTGGAGCGATGTACCAATACGGTAAAGGTGTGCCACAAAATGATAAACAAGCGGTGCATTGGTACCAAAAGGGGGCTGAGCAAGGATTTTCGTTAGCTCAGCATGAGCTTGGGTTGATGTACTTTAAAGGCAAGGGCGTCCCCCAAGATGATAAACAAGCGGTGTATTGGTTCCAAAAAGCCGCAGAGCAAGGTGTTGCGAAAGCCCAAGCCGCGCTTGGAATGATGTACCAATACGGTAAAGGTGTGCCACAAAATGATAAACAAGCGGTGCATTGGTACCAAAAGGGGGCAGAGCAAGGATTTTCGGAAGCTCAACATGAGCTTGGGTTGATGTACTTTAAAGGCAAGGGCGTACCCCAAGATGACAAACAAGCGGTGTATTGGTTTAGAAAAGCAGCTGAACAAGGGGTTTCAGAAGCTCAAAATAACCTTGGAGCAATGTACTTTAAGGGTAAGGGTGTACCCAAAGATGACAAACAAGCGGTGTATTTATACCAAAAAGCTGCAGAGCAAGGATCTGCGAAAGCCCAACTCGTTCTTGGAGTTATGTACTTAGAAGGCAAAGGTGTGCCACAAGATGATCAACAAGCTGTGCATTGGTTTAGAAAAGCTGCAGAGCAAAGGGTTTCAGAAGCTCAAAGTAACCTTGGAGCGATGTACTTTATGGGTAAGGGCGTACCAAAAGATGATCAAAAAGCTGTGTATTGGTTCCAAAAAGCCGCAGAGCAAGGGGTTGCGAAAGCCCAAGCCGCGCTTGGAGCAATGTACCTTGAAGGCAGGGGCGTGACTAAAGACTATAAAAAAGCGTATATGTGGCTTTATTTAGCCAGTAATAATGGATATAAAATCACTAAAAATGCTTTTGAATTTCTAAATAAAGTAATGACATCTAGCGATATTAGTGAAGCTCAAGAAAAGTCCAAAATATGTCTAGATTCTGGTTATAATAATTGTTATTAAAATGCTTTATTACTAAGTTTGCCCTTAACTACTTTTATTAAATATTAAAAGTTTCGTGATTCATCTTAACGGTACTTTGTTAGTGCAAGTTAGTAATGTTAAATGACCGCCCACAGTGGCGGTCTTTTTGAACCCTAAAGGTACTTTGTGAACAAGTTACTAATATTTTTCCTAATATCAACAAGCCTGAATAGAGCTAGCTATCTAACAAAGTTTTGTCCAACAACGAGCTAGCTCTCTTGGCTAGCTCATATCTGCCCCAAAACGTATATGGAATCCACGTATTTACAAAGTGAAAAATCAGTAAAAGTTAAGATGCGTACGTATATTCGGCTTCTTATTGGAGGAGCTACCTCCTAGCCTTTGATGTTTGCGCACCTAC
>NZ_PYNW01000020.1 GCF_003026105.1 Photobacterium sp. GB-56
TTAAGTCTTTAAAATAACTACAGGGGTGTAGCTCCAATTGGCAGAGCAGCGGATTCCAAATCCGCGTGTTGGGAGTTCGAATCTCTCCACCCCTGCCATCTTCAAGAAAGCCTCGTCAGAAATGACGGGGCTTTTTTACGTCTGGATATTATTAGGTCCGCTATGTTCTTTTTAACTCTCGTTTATTGATTTCTTTTATCGAATGTAAATTATCATTGTATTCATTCTTCAATGTATTCTGCTGTTGATATTGTATTGCTTGGTGTAAAAGCAAAAAAGGAGGGGTATGATTACGCTTATAAGCAAAGAGATTGACCCATCGCTAACAATAAAATCTCGAGCTTAGGTAAGATTAAGTGATAATCTAGTGCTGCTAACATTGATCAATCAAGGAGAGTTCATGCCTCATCTTCGTTTCCGTGCTGTAGAGTTTGATGCAGTGAAAACATTATCAACAGATCTTGTTGATGAACTTCAACCACTTATGTCATGTCCTCGCGAAGATTTTACTCTAGAGCATATTCCGGCATCTTTTATCTTTGACGGAGAAGTATCTGATGCTTACCCGTTTGTAGAAGTTTTGTGGTTTGAGCGCGGACAAGAAACGCAAGATAAAGTTGCAGCGGTAATAACCGCTTCTATACGTAAAGTACTGGATGATAAAGATCAGGATGTTGCCGTCATTTTTACTGCATTAACGGCAACCGCTTATTATGATAATGGCGAACATTATTAATATTCCTCTCTAAAACAGATATTCAAACGTTTAAGTATTCATTTTTATAAGTCAGCTTATATCCAATAGGCTGACTTACTCTGTTTAAGGGGTCGTATGGCACGTTATACAAAAACGAAGCTTGTTGCTGGTGTCGGGGTGGTGGCAGGGGCGTTAGGCCTTGGGGCTTTTAATGCTTCTTTTGATATATCAACCCAACCTGATGTTACTAATGAGGTCTTTGCTCCACACCTCTCGTATCGTTGTATGGAAAGTGTTATTGCGCCGCCATTGGATATTGATGGTGAATTAACGGTAGCGGTCTGGAACATCTATAAACAACAACGCAGTAATTGGCGTAAGGCTTTAGAGTCTTTTTCAGCAGGAACGGATTTAGTTTTACTGCAAGAAGCGAGCTTAAATACTGATTTAAAATCATACCTTGATGATAATAGCTGGATGGTACGGATGGCGAATGCTTTTCGTTTCCTAGATACGCCGGCAGGGGTGATGAATTTATCTCGAGTAGACTCTAAGCAGACGTGCGCTTATCTAGCCATGGAGCCTTGGTTACGATTACCAAAGTCAGCATTGTTATCAGAGTTTTCGCTTTCTAATGGGCAAACACTGGTTGTTGTGAACTTGCACGGTGTGAACTTTGCATTAGGGCTTGATGAGTACAAAGCACAGCTCAATAGTTTAAAAGATGTGTTGTCCAATCATGTTGGTCCAATCATTTTGGCTGGGGATTTTAATACTTGGCGTCAGGGGCGGATCAAGGTGCTAAAGTCGTTTGCACATTCATTAGGATTGAAAGAAGTATCATTTGCAGATGATCAACGTATTCGTATCTTAGGCAAGCCACTTGATCATTTGTATTATCGTGATTTAACGTTAGTTAAATCAGAAGCACCAAGAACTGATGCTTCTGATCATAATCCGCTACTTGCATCCTTTAGGTTGAAGTAACAAGACGAGCGACGAAGTTGCTAGGCCACAATAATCAGTAGTGGCCAAACGATAAGTGTTAATGCCCAAGGTAATACGGCAACAATAATTGCTTTAGGACGATCAAAGTCAGTCCAAGCGCCTACAGCTGCATAAGTGAGTGCAATATACCAAGGCGCTAACAATGGTATTGTGGTCGCAAACGGTGCCCATGGATTGTTTAACGGTAACTTTAATAGCCCATTAATGCTGTTTAAATCAGCGGCATTGGGCAGAATATTTGCAGAATTAAAGATAACATTTATATAACTCGCAATATCACCAATAAATGCAGGTAACATGATAAAGCAAGAGGCTGCTAACCATTTACCGTAACTGTGTTGATATTGACTTCCTTTAGTGGCCATTTTTAACCATAATGCCAGTAGAAAAATAACCGCAGTTCTGCCTGAAAAATCGCTAAATACTTCTCCTGCTAGTAATACTTCTTTTGTTAACCACGCTTGTTTTACGGATTCATCCACACTACCCAGTTGGCTTTGTAAGGCTTGCTGTAACCAAGGTAGATCAACGTGATTAAAGTAACTCCCCCATAAGATAAATGAGCCGAAAATAATGATGATGTAGGGTAAGAACGCCCACTTTGGACGTTCATAAACCGCTGCAAAACAATCAATCGGCGAACGGAAAAGATCAACAAGAGCAATTAATGGATTTTTGGACGGTGTCATGCTTTAACCTTGCTTGTATCTATAACCAGTTTAAGTGTTTGGCCCTGTTTTAGATACTTTTTACTATTGAGATTATTCCATTTTACTATTTGTTTTACTGTCACTTTGTGACGTTGTGCAATAACACTTAAACTATCGCCATTTTTTACTTTATAGCTAATTGTTTTGACTTTATTGGTTGATTTTCCAGTACTTGTCGATACTTTATTATCAGAAACTTTTATTTTTTGACCTAAATGTAACGTTGATTTCGTGGAGAGTTTATTCGCTTTCGCTAGTGCGTTAACAGAGGTGTTGTATTGACGTGCAATTGTCCACAAGCTATCACCTTTACGAACGGTATGGTGTGTGTGAGCAACCGCATTGCTGTGCTGAGTACGAACTAAGGCATAACTTGATGTTGGCAGTTTAAGTTGCTGGCCAATACGTATATTGCTCGTTTTGAGGTGGTTTGTTTGTTTAATCGCACTGATTGTTGTGTTATGACGAGCGGCTATTACACCTAAGCTATCGCCAGACTTAACTGTGTAAGTCGTAGTTCTTAAGGCTTTATTCCTATTATTAGCTAATGCGCGATTAAATTTATTGACGCTGTTTATTGGCAATAATAAATCGTTTAACCCATTAGGTGCCGTAACGCCTCGACGATAAGCCGGATTTAGCGCTTTTATTTCAGCTGTGCTGATACCTGCAAACTTTGCTGCAATATTAAGATCGATTTGTGTATTGGGCTTAACTATTGCAACCGCAGGTTTGTTACTAATTGCGGGTAATGTGATGCCGTATTTTTTCTGATTTTTGATAATATCAGCAACAGCATAAAGTTTAGGCACATAACTACTGGTTTCATCCGGTAGATCTAAATCCCAATAATCGGTTGATTTACCAAGCGCTTTATTTTTCTTAATGGCATTAAATACTCGGCCTTCACCGGTATTGTATGCAGCAAGTGCGTACTGCCAATTACCATCAAACTTTTTATTAAGATAAGTCAGTAGATTTAATGCAGCATTTGTTGATTTCACAATATCGCGACGACCGTCGTACCAACTATTTTGCTTTAAGCCAAAGCGACGACCTGTATCGGGGATAATTTGCCATAAACCTGCCGCTGCCATATTAGAGTAGGCGTTTTGATCAAATGAGCTTTCTACAATAGGCAGTAAGGCAATTTCTAATGGCATACCGCGTTTCTCAACTTGTTCTGTAATGTAGTACAAGAAAGGTTGAGCACGCTCTGCAATGATTTCTAAATTGCGAGGGTGTTCTAAGTACCAGTTACGGTAATAACGGATACGTTTATTATTTGGGATGTGGGTATCGATTTGCATGCCAATGCGATCCCAGACATTTTTTTGTTGTTGGGGTGTGATTTTTTTTACTTCTGAAGTTACCTTGTCTGGTTGGGATTCAAACAAGGGGGGAATGACTTCATTTGTCGGTTTTACAACGACGGTATTTACATCGTTAGTCTCGGCTTTTTTGGTGATAGGCTGTGATGTTTCACAGCCAACTAATAAAAGCACGCTTGCTAAAAGAATCCGTGATTTCATAACTGTCGTCTATTGCTAAAGTGGCTGGAGATAATACGTGTCCAACCACCTTAGTGACAAGGTCTAGTATGTTAAAACTTATCTTTCCAACGTCGAAGTGCTGCGAAAGTCTCAAGATCGGAGTTATCATATGCTTTATCAGCAACAGAACGCTTGATGCTAGGTTGATCGCAACGTAAAAAAGGATTGATGCGTTTTTCTTGACTTAGTGTTGATGGAAGCGTTGATTTTCCGTTGGCACGAAGTCGAATCACTTTATCGCGGTATTGCTGTAGGTGGGGATTATCTTGCTCAGCGACAAGAGCAAAAGCGAGATTACTTGCGGTGTATTCGTGAGCACAAAAAACTTCTGTTTCATCAGGAAGGCTAGCAATTTTTTGTAGTGAATCGAACATTTGTGCTGGCGTGCCTTCAAATAAGCGTCCACAACCCGCCGAGAAAAGGGTATCACCACAAAAGAGTTTTTCATCCCCGACATAAGCGACATGACCTAAGGTATGACCTGGAACACTAAGCACCATAAAACGTTCACCAAAAATATCCACTTGGTCGCCATCTTCTACTGGCTGCGTTAGCCCAGGGATTGGCTCATTAACCGGTCCAACGACTTTCGTTGATGGAAAGCGGCGTTTTAGTTCACTGATCCCCCCGATATGATCATGATGATGGTGAGTGATTAAAATCGCATCAAGGGTAAAACCGAATTTATCGATGGTTTCTAAAACCGGAGTTGCATCACCGGGATCGACAACGACACAGTGATTATCTTTGTTGTGAATGAGCCAGATGTAATTGTCATTAAATGCGGGTATGCTTTTAACTGTTAGCATGAATTTCTTCTCCAGCCTTATTCAAGTGTTGAGCAGTACTATTATGAAGCCAGCGCGTACAGTAACACATATTGAAGTGCCTTATTCTTGGTCTAATGTGACCAATGGTGAATGGGCGGCACAATTATTACAAGCTCGAATCGATGAGTGGTGTCCGAAGCTGTTTGGTTACCATATGTTAAAGCTTGGTGGCTTAAGTGCAGAGCTGACCAGTCACCATTGTAATATCCAACATCAAATTAGTGTAGATAAATTCAGTAGTTATCGTAACGTCGAGGCTGAATCTTTTGAATTGCCCTTTATTGAAAAGTCATTTGATGCGTGTTTGCTGATTCATCAGCTCGATTATTCAACGGATCCTCATCGATTATTGCGTGAAATTGATAGAGTTACTGTTGATGATGGTTACCTGTTACTTAGTGGTAATAATCCATTAAGTGTTAATGGGTTTTGTGGATTATTGCCGTGGAATAGAAAAAAAGCGCCATGGAATGGACGAATGTATTTATCCTCTCGAGTGATTGATTGGCTTAGGTTGTTAAACTATGAGGTGATATATCACGAAACATTTGCGGTATTACCTTCTACGCGTCATTTAACGTGTTCAGCATGGCTGGAAAATATCTTATCAGAACCCTTATCTGCAGTCGGAAGTTTGTACTTTATCGTGGCTAGAAAGCGTACTTTTCCATTAAAACCGATAGAACCAAAATGGAAAGTGAGACGTCAATTGGCTCCGTTACAAGTAAATTGTCGTACCGAAGCCTGTAATAAAATGGAGAAGAGAGATGAGGCGTATAAAAAGTCAAACTAATTGGCTTGGTAACCTTCGTCAGTAAAGGTGGGTTTTTCTGCCGCGGCTCTAGCTAATACATCGCAACGTTCATTTTCTGGATGACCCGCGTGACCTTTTACCCAATGCCATTGCACTTGATGACGTTGGGTTTCTGTGTCTAAACGTTGCCATAAATCTGCATTTTTTACCGGCTTTTTATCGGCTGTTTTCCAGCCCCGTTTTTTCCAATTATGGATCCACTGGGTAATTCCTTGACGCACATACTGGCTATCAGTGGTAAGATCAACTAAACATGATTCCTTAAGGCTTGCTAACCCTTCAATGGCTGCAAGTAGCTCCATTCGATTGTTAGTTGTCATGAAAAAGCCGTCACTTAATTCTTTTTCATGTTGCTTGTACCTAAGTACTGCGCCATAGCCACCGGGACCTGGATTACCTAAACAAGAACCGTCTGTGTAAATTTCTACCTGCTTCATCATATTTGGTAGTATTGCCCTAGATAAAAACTTAAGTCTGACACATAAGCCACTATGAAAGCCACTAACCAACGCATTATTGTATTTGATACAGAAACCACCGGTATGAATATGACGGGCCCGCATTATGAAGGGCATCGGATTGTTGAAATTGGTGCGGTTGAAATTATTAATCGTAAATTAACCGGTAAAACATTCCATGTTTATATCAAGCCCGATCGTCCAATCGATCCTGAAGCGATTGATGTTCACGGTATTACGGATGAGTTCTTAATCGGTAAGCCGAGCTATGCTGACATCCATCAAGAGTTTATCGACTTTATTGATGGTGCAGAGCTGGTGGCTCATAACGCATCGTTCGATATTGGCTTCATGGATTATGAATTCCAGTTAATGGGATCTGATCTTAAGAAAACGGAAGATATCTGCAAAGTAACGGATACCTTGGAAATGGCAAAACGCCTCTTTCCTGGTAAACGTAATAACCTTGATATTCTTTGTTCACGTTATGGCATAGATAACTCGCATCGAACGCTCCACGGGGCTTTGCTCGATGCCGAGATCCTTGCTGATGTTTACTTAATGATGACGGGTGGTCAAACATCATTGAAATTAAGTGGCGATAACGAAGGGGATAGTGAGAAAGAATTTGCGATAAAGCGTTTAGTCGGAGAGAGAAAAGGGCTAAAGGTTATCTGTGCTTCTGCCGATGAATTAGTTTCACACGAAGAAAGACTCGATTTGATCGGAAAAAAAGCTGACGTTCTTTGGCGTCTGTAGGAGAGTTATGCTGAAGCGGTTATTAATATGTATGGCTGTCTGGCCATTATTTGCTTGGGCGCAAGATAATGATCGGATGACGTGGCTTGATAACCGTTTCCGTGTGGATCCAACGATAAAACAAGTGTCTTTCATGGTTAAACGAGAGCAACCAAGTCGCCCTGTGGTGTTGGTTGCGCCGGATGGCACGAAATATTACTCCAGTCGTCATCCTAAGCATGTCTCTTGGTATTCTGAAAATGATCTCGACATTATTTCGATTGATGAGCCAATGGCTGGACCTTGGCAAGCAATTGGACGTGTGTCGCAAGATAACCGTATTACCTTGCTGTCTAATCTTCACCTAACAGCAGATACGTTGCCGCAGAATTTATACCAATCTGAAGTGTTAAAGTTCTCAGCAAAACTGTTGCAGAATGACCAACCTTTAACCGTCCGTGACTTTTTAGATCGGGTTAAATTGCGTGTGTCATTTTACCCCTATATATCGAAAGAGCAGCAACTCGTTCATGATGTACAGCCTGAGCCAATAGTGGTGGGTAATTTTGAAGATAATGGTCAAGATCGTGATGAAGTGGCAGGGGATGGTATCTTTACTGTTTCTCTTCCTGTAACGGTTGCACCGGGTAAATACCGGGTTGTGATTAAATCAATGAATGGTGTTTTTACGCGAGCCATAGAGCAAGAAGTATTAGTTTACCCTAAACCGTTTTCTGCCACTCTCATTAAAAGTCATAAGCCGCAAGAACCTCACCAGTTAGTCGTATTACCACAAGATGATGCGTTGGTCGCAGGATCGTTAGCTGCTTATATTCGCTACGGTACACCAAAGACCAAGCAGCAAATTATTCAGCAACGAACATTACCAAATGAAACTAAGCTGTCGATGGGATTACCTTTTGATGGTGAGGCGGGGAAATATTCGTGGGAAGGTTGGATCTATGGTACTGATCGTTTGTATCAACGCGAGCTGATATTTCCGTTAGTTGAGAGCCATTTTGCGGTGATTAATAATATTCGTTCAGAAACTCATGTTGAGATCACGCCTATCGATAAAGCGGAACTTGAACGACAACAGATATTGAAAGAAATTGAATTGCAAAAAACCTCACGTGAAAAAACACTTAGCGTGATGGTAATGGGGAATATAGCGGTAATCGTATTGGTCATTAGTGGAATATGGGGCTGGCGAGTATTTAAAAAGCGTCGAAAAGAGAAAAAAGAAGCCCTTGTTTTACCCTTATAAACAATGGTCAGAGAACAAAGAAAAGGGAAGCGCTAGCTTCCCTTTTGTATTTTTAACTGACTTCAAACAACGAAATATGTCGTGCTTAAGCCGCGTGATTGATTGAGTAATCAGGGTTTGTCTTTGCTGCTAATTGTTCAGGCTCAAAGTCATCAACATTAATCGTACGTAAACGACCTAATTCTGCACGGCGCAATAACTCAGCTTCAGCATGTTCAATTACACCGAGTTCAAGCCCTTTATCTGCAACATTACCTAACTGTACAAACGGATATTTTTTGTTCGCAGCTTTACACACTCGATCATAAATCGGCTCAGCGGCAAGAATATCGTTAAGTGCAGCTTCCATCATACCGACTGGATTCCCTTCAGATGCTTCTAAGAATTGACCTCGACCTAGGCGATCTCGAGTTTCTGATGGTGTTTGTGCTAAACGAGCAACGGCATGATCTAAGTTATCACTTGGTTTGATACGACGTTGACCTAATGGGAACAATACAACACGTAGTGCGCCAGCAATGAACTTATTAGGGAAGTTACTTAGGAAGTCATCAAGGGCTGTTTCTGCTTGGTATAATGAATCCTGTAGACCCCAATGTACTAATGGAAGATCTTGCTGTTGATAACCATCATCGGCATAACGTTTTAGTGTTGCTGATGATAAATAAAGCTGGCTAAGCACATCACCTAAACGGGCAGATAAACGCTCTTTACGTTTTAATGAACCACCAAGCACAGCCATAGAAATATCAGCCAGTAGAGCAAGGTTAGCACTGTAGCGGTTGAGTTGTTGGTAATAACGTGTGGTTGCATCTTTACGTGGTGCGGATGAACCGTAGCCATCGGTAATACCTAACCAGAAAGAGCGTGCCATGTTACTTATCACGAAGCCAACATGCGCAAATACGGCTTTATCAAAGCTCTCTAAGGCTTGTTTTTTATCATCATTATAAGCAGCGTTCATCTCTTCTAACACATAAGGGTGACAACGGATGGCGCCTTGTCCAAAGATGATCATTGAACGTGTTAGAATATTCGCTCCTTCAACGGTGACTGCAATAGGTGCTCCTTGATAAGCACGAGCAATAAAGTTGCTCGGTCCCATACAAATCCCTTTACCACCGACAATATCCATCGCATCAATCACACCGCGTTGGCTACGATGGGTACAATGGTATTTTACAATCGCAGAGATAACGGAAGGTTTTTCACCAAGATCGATACCCGCGACGGTTAGAGTACTGGCTGCATCTAAGACATAAGCATTACCCACAATACGTGCAAGTGGCTCTTCAATCCCCTCCATTTTACCAATAGGCATTTTAAATTGTCGACGAATACGAGCATAAGCCCCTGTTGCGATTGCTGCGGTTTTTAATCCACCCGTTGAATTAGACGGGAGCGTAATACCGCGACCCACCGATAGACATTCCACTAGCATACGCCATCCTTGGCCTGCCATTTCCTGACCACCGATAATAAAATCAATAGGAACAAAGATCTTGTTACCTTTAGTAGGACCATTTTGGAATGGTACATTAAGAGGGAAGTGACGACGGCCAATCTCAACGCCCTCTAGATCGGTTGGGATCAATGCACAAGTGATACCCAGATCTTTTTGATCTCCGAGTAAGTTGTCAGGATCCGAAAGTTTAAAGGCAAGACCTAGTACCGTAGCCACCGGTGCTAGAGTGATGTAACGTTTGTTCCATGTTAATTCCATACCAAGAACTTCTTCGCCTTGCCACAGACCTTTTTTCACAATACCGAAATCTGGGATAGAACCAGCATCTGAGCCTGCTTCTGGGCTAGTTAAGGCAAAACAAGGGATTTCCTGGCCAGCTGCTAAGCGGGGTAAATAATGGTTTTTTTGCTCTTCAGTACCATAGTGTTGAAGCAGTTCACCTGGACCTAGTGAATTAGGCACACCAACGGTTGATGATAATACCGCAGAAGCACCGGTTAATTTTTGCAGAACTAAAGATTGGGCATAAGCAGAAAACTCAAGTCCACCATATTGCTTTTTAATGATCATGGCGAAGAATTTATGATCTTTTAAGTATTGCCATACTTCGGGTGGTAGATCGGCAAGTTCATGGGTAATTTGAAAATCATTTACCATGCGGCAAAGTTCATTTACTGGTCCATCGAGAAAAGCTTGCTCTTCTGCTGAAAGGGTTGGTGCAGGGATATCATGGAGCTTTTTCCAGTCTGGATTACCACCAAATAAATCAGCTTCCCACCACACTGTACCCGCATCGATTGCTTCTTTTTCGGTACGAGACATTTCTGGCATGACACCTTGAAAGGCTTTTAACGCAGGAGCGGCGAGATATTTTTTACGTAAGGCTGGGATATTAAGAGGAATCGCAATCGCAGCGAAAATTAACCAACTAATAATACCTGTAATGGAAAAAACAGTACCAATTAATAGTGTTGCAGCAATTACTGCCGTAAAGGTTTTTAACGACGCGCGATGATACGCCAATATGAACATAACACCGATAAAACCAATGACATACGCAAGCGTAACCATAGTGATTCTCCTTAATCTGTATAGTAAGACTACTTACACATCATCAAGAATAATCGAGCGACACCTGATTTCATGATGAAGAGTTCAGTACATTGCTACACATTTTATTGTTAATTGTAGGGTAATTATTATTAAGGTAAGAGGTCTTACCACTTTTAAATTATTGTAATGCGTTTTTTAACAAAATGTAAAATAGTTTTTTGATATGAAAGTAAACTGTTATGTGTACAAAGTGGGCTGAGGTCAGGTTATTAAAGGGATTGATCGAAATCATTGTGACTATTTTTTTTACTTGCAGATTTTTAGCAGAGCGTTAACATACGCCGTGTTGTGATACTGTTCACGTTATTTTGAGTGGTTGAGTTCTGACCATCTGTACTGAATGGTATTTCCCTTTGTTGCCTTTCCCGATTCCGACTGACACATGCCCGCCGGACTCCCTTACATCGGGTTGACATCAATTCCTGTTTATCAAATGTACGCAAAGTACAAGAGGTCTTGTTGTGTTGTTATTTCATGCTTTATCACAGGCGTGGAAGGATGGTTATTCCTTCTCTAAATTTCGTGCCGATATTGTATCGGGTATTACGGTCGGTATTGTGGCGATTCCATTGGGGATGGCATTAGCAATTGCTGTCGGTGTGCCACCACAACATGGATTGTATACCGTCATTGTGGCGGGCTTTTTAGCGGCGTTATTAGGTGGTTCACGATTTAATATCACAGGCCCAACCGCAGCCTTTGTAGTCATCCTTTTACCGATCACTCAAAAATATGGCTTATCAGGCTTAATGTTAGCGACCATGATGTCAGGCATTATCCTGTTATTGATGGGCGTTTTCCGCTTAGGACAGCTGGTGGCGTATGTACCATACCCAGTTACCACCGGATTTACTGCCGGTATCGGTTTTGTTATTGCTTTTTTACAACTTAAAGATTTATTAGGCCTACATCTTCAAGGTAGCCCAATCCATTTTCCTGAAAAAGTGATGTCGTATGCCCATGCACTACCTACCACGAACTATGCTGATGCGATTGTCGGTGTGGTCACCATTTTTGTTTTTATTGGCTGGGCGAAATTAAAAACGCGTATTCCACCCCATTTAGTTTCATTACTGGTAGGGACGGTTTTAGCTTTAGCATTAAATAAATTTGGCCCTGAGCATGTGACTTTGCTGGGTGAAAAATTTAGCTACACCATTGGTAGCCTTGTAGGTCATGGTATTCCACAAGAAGCACCGCAGTTTATTGCGCTGTGGAAGTCCAATACATTTAATTGGGCCACCGTAATTGAATTAATGCCTTCAGCATTAACTATCGCGATGCTAGGTTGTATCGAATCACTATTATGTGCGGTTGTAGCAGACGGTATGACAAGTAAAAAGCATAATCCGAATGCAGAGCTTGTCGGTCAAGGGATCGCGAATATTGTCGTCCCTTTCTTTGGCGGAATTCCAGCAACGGCGGCGATTGCTCGCACAGCGACCAATATTCGCTCTGGTGCGTTTTCACCGATATCTGGTATGACGCATGCGCTTTTTGTTTTAGCTGCGATGATTGTATTAGCACCAGCGCTATCGTTTGTTCCGATGAGTGCGTTGGCTGGCTTACTGATCATGGTTGCGTGGAATATGTCTGAAGCACCTCACTTTGTGCATACATTAAAGGTTGCACCTCGTCGTGACGTTGCCGTCTTGATGACATGCTTTATCTTAACCGTTGCATTTGACATGGTTGTCGCTGTTATTGTCGGTTTATTACTTGCGGGCGTGTTATTTATTCAGCGTATTGCGACATTAACGACAGTTACGATTTCACATGATGAGCATCCACATCTCAACTTTGGCGGTGATGTAGTGGTTTATGATATTAATGGCCCATTATTTTTTGCTGCGAGTGAGAAAGCTTTTTCTGTTATTGAACATGCAACGACAGAAACGCGTGCGGTTGTGCTCGATTTTAGTGATGTATCAACCATTGATATTACGGCGATTCATGCCTTTGATATGGCGTTAGATCGCTTGTCTAAGTTACCTGTCTATTTATTAGGTACGCAGCCGCATGTTGAACGTAAACTCTACCATGCTGGAATATTTGAAGCTGAGAATGTGCATTTAGCTCACTCTGTTAGTCAATTACAGCAAGTTTTACTGATTAATTCTCACAATCATTCTGATCAGGAGTCGACACTGTAAGTTATTTGTATGTAAACTGCGAATAACGGTGTATTTAAAACATCAAGCGGGTATTTACCCGCTTGATTTGTATCTAAAGAATAATAGAGAGAATCGCTTATGTATCAGGATCTGATCCGCGCTGAATTAACAGATGCAGCTGATGTACTCAATCGCTTTTTAAGTGATGATAAAAACCTTGCAGATATTGAGGCGGCAGCAAAGTTATTGGCTGATTCCTTTAAACAAGGCGGTAAAGTATTGTCTTGCGGTAACGGTGGATCGCATTGTGATGCAATGCACTTTGCTGAAGAACTAACAGGTCGTTACCGTGAAAACCGCCCTGGTTATCCTGGTATTGCGATTTCTGATCCAAGCCACTTATCGTGTGTAAGTAATGACTTCGGTTATGAATACGTATTTTCACGCTATTTAGAAGCTGTTGGCGCTAAAGGTGATGTATTGTTTGGTTTGTCTACTTCTGGTAATTCAGGCAATATTTTAAAGGCAATTGAAGCGGCAAAGGCCAAAGGCATGAAGACAATAGCCTTAACCGGTAAAGATGGTGGTCAAATGGCTGGCTTAGCGGATGTTGAAATTCGTGTTCCTCACTTTGGTTATGCGGATCGCATTCAAGAAATCCATATTAAGATTATTCATATTTTAATTATGCTAGTGGAAAAGGAAATGGCAGCAGAATAAGCCTTAGGTCATTCTGGCTATCGATAAGTATCGTTAATCAATAATAAAGGGCATAAAGGAAAATGTGTGAATTGCTAGGCATGAGCGCAAATGTGCCAACAGATATTTGTTTTAGTTTTACGGGATTAATGCAGCGAGGAGGCAATACAGGTCCTCATCGCGATGGTTGGGGCATTACGTTTTATGAGGGTAAAGGTTTTCGAACCTTTAAAGATCCGAATCCAAGCTGTCAGTCCCGTATTGCTGAATTAGTCCAACAATATCCGATAAAAAGTCGTGCAGTGGTAAGCCATATTCGCCAAGCTAACCGAGGAGCGGTGAATTTAGAAAACACCCATCCTTTTACGCGTGAGTTATGGGGTAATTATTGGACGTTTGCTCATAATGGTCAGCTAACGGGTTATGAGAGTTTAGAAACAGGTCGTCATAAAGCGGTAGGTGATACCGACAGTGAAATTGCTTTTTGCTGGTTACTCAATCAACTTGAGTCTAGATTTCCAGAATTACCTGACGATTTAAACCCAGTATTTAGTTACTTTGCTCAGTGTTGTGATCAGTTACGTCAGCTTGGCGTTTATAATATGCTGTTAAGCAATGGTGAGTACGTACTTACCTATTGCACTAATAATTTACATTGGATCACGCGTCGAGCACCATTTGGACAAGCATCATTAATTGATGAAGATGTCACGATTGATTTTAAGCAAGAAACAACTCCTGATGATGTTGTGACAGTTATCGCTACTCAGCCATTAACCAATGATGAAAATTGGCACAAAATGGCAACAGGCGAGTTTATTGTGTTTCACTTTGGTGAGCCTGTTTTCAACCAGTTAGTGGCTGAAGGTAAAACAGAATAATGGTTATTTTCTGTCACTATTGAAGTGGTATTATCTGCAATAGTAAAAAGGCGATCTTACGATCGCCTTTTTTATTGTGCTGCATATCCTTGAGCGGGGAGTTCAATACCATCTAGGATAGCTTTGCCGTCACTACTCATGGTCAAACGATTTTCCGCTAACCATTGAGTTACAAGTGGATAAATAGCATGTTCTTGCTTTTGAACACGAGCTGTTACTTCTTCAACGGTGTCATTGTCAAAAATAGGCACTCTGGCTTGTAAAATAACAGGGCCGCCATCCAATTCTTCTGTTACGAAGTGGACACTGGTGCCATGTACGTCATCGCCAGCATCCATCGCTCGTTGGTGAGTATTTAAGCCGGGATACTTAGGAAGGAGTGATGGGTGAATATTTAGCATCTTTCCTTTAAAGCGACGAACAAAGCCTGCGCTCAAAATACGCATAAATCCGGCTAAAATAACCACATCGGGTTTGAACTGTTCAATACAATCCGCTAAGGCTTCATCATATTGTTCACGGTCAGTATACTGATTAGGCGCAATATGTATCGCTTCAATATTGGCATTACGCGCACGTTCTAACCCATAAGCATTTTCTTTATTTGAGATCACAGCGGTTATTTGACTGTTTTTAATCAAACCTGCACTGCATGCATCGATAATCGCTTGGAGATTACTTCCGCTACCTGAAATAAGGACGACGATATTTTTCATATTTGGTACTACCATTTATTGAAAGGTTATCGGTATGTAGATAGCAGAATGAGGACATAGCGTCCTCATTCTTTTTATTACGAGTCAGCACTGTTGAGAGTTATTTGATCTCGACTTGCTCTTCGTTATCAGCAGCGTTTGCAATTTCACCTAGTAGCCATGCGTTTTCGCCTTCAGCATTTAGGATATCAATGGCTTGTTGTGCTTGATCTTGTGGAAGGGCAATGACAAGGCCAACACCACAGTTAAACGTACGGTACATTTCGTAAGTTTCGACATTACCTGCAGTTTGTAGCCAGTTGAAGATGGCAGGCCATTGCCAGCTTGCACCATTTACAACCGCTTTTGTGCCTTTAGGAAGTACACGTGGGATATTTTCCCAGAAACCACCACCTGTAATGTGTGAAATAGCATGTACGTCACAGCTTTCCATCATTTTTAGCGTTGATTTAACGTAAATTTTAGTTGGTGTTAATAGATGTTCAGAAAGTGTTTTACCTTCTAATTCTTGATTCAAATCGGCATTGGAAACGTCAATGATTTTACGTACTAATGAGTAACCGTTTGAGTGTGGGCCGCTTGAACCGACAGCGATAAGTGCATCACCAGCCGTCACTTTTGAGCCATCGATGATATCTGCTTTTTCAACAACACCAACGCAGAAACCTGCCACGTCATAATCTTCACCGTGGTACATACCCGGCATTTCAGCAGTTTCACCACCAATTAGAGCACAACCTGATTGGATACAGCCTTCGCCAATACCTGTTACAACACTTGCTGCTGTATCAATATCTAACTTACCGGTTGCGTAGTAATCAAGGAAGAACAGAGGTTCAGCACCTTGAACAATAAGATCGTTCACACACATAGCAACCAGATCGATACCGATTGAATCGTGTTGGTTTAAATCCATAGCCAAGCGAAGTTTAGTTCCTACACCATCCGTGCCTGAAACTAAAACGGGCTCTTTATATTTGGTTGGTAGTGAACAAAGTGCACCAAAACCACCAATTCCCCCCATAACTTCTGGGCGATGAGTACGTTTTACCACCCCTTTAATACGGTCTACTAATGCATTACCGGCATCGATATCAACACCAGCATCTTTGTAACTAAGAGAAGAGTTTTTGTCGCTCACAGATGATCCCTCAACGTATTAAAGTAAAAAAAGCGAATACATGATAACAGCAGTCACCGTCTAAAGGAAAACGTTTGCGTCAATTTTTTTAGCTGGATATTAAGTAAACAGTTAAACGTTTACTACTATCTGAAATCGTTTGGCTTAGTATATAATAATGCGATTTTATTTTTTAATTGCTCAGGAGTCAGAGATGAAAGTCGTTGAGGTAAAACACCCACTGGTTAAACATAAGATTGGTCTTATGCGCGAAGGTGACATCAGCACTAAGCGTTTCCGTGAGTTAGCAACTGAAGTTGGTAGCCTACTGACATATGAAGCGACTTCAGACTTCGAGACAGAAAAAGTTACGATTGAAGGTTGGAATGGTCCAGTAGAAATTGACCAGATCAAAGGTAAAAAAGTAACGGTAGTGCCTATTCTGCGTGCTGGTCTTGGCATGATGGATGGCGTACTTGAGCATATGCCAAGTGCACGTATCAGCGTTGTTGGTATTTACCGTGATGAAGAAACGCTTGAGCCTGTTCCATACTTCAACAAGCTAGCATCAAACATTGATGAGCGTATTGCGCTTGTTGTTGATCCAATGCTAGCAACGGGTGGCTCTATGATTGCAACACTGGATTTGTTAAAAGAGCACGGTTGTACGCAATTTAAAGTACTAGTATTAGTAGCAGCACCTGAAGGTATTGCTGCATTAGAAAAAGCACACCCAGATGTTGAGCTATACACAGCTGCAATTGATGAGAAGCTAAACGATAAAGGTTATATCGTTCCTGGTTTAGGTGATGCTGGTGATAAAATCTTCGGTACTAAGTAACTTAGTAGCCAAGATTAAAATAAAACCGGACATGACGTCCGGTTTTTTATTTCTGAAAAGTGCTAAATATTAAGGTAAGTAATTATAAGTACTCGGTATCTTCGATTTGAGCATTGTCTACCACATTATTCTCGCTCAAGTCTTTGGGGGAAATTAGGTTGAGTACAACTGCAACAATACCGCTCATTACAGGGCTAGAATCGTATTGCAATACGGCTCTTAATTTACCGACAAACGCTAATACCAATGCTGTTATCGTCGCTCATGTGATGATCACAGGATAAAAGGGTTTCGTTAACATTACCCCTCTCGTGACTTCTGACTCAGTCGTATTTGTTGGATCGGCAATTAAGAGATGCGACAATAGTGGCGATACCATTCCCCGCCACAATGTTAATTTTGTAAACGCTACTATTTCTCACTAGAGAATATTTTTCAGCAAATGGTTTGTTTCTTGCCTGTTGTATTGTGTTGGTTCAGGAAAAAGTACATATTGTATAGCTAATTAATTTTAGACTATGTGGCTATACTGAATATCAATGAGTCTTTAGGTCTTTTTGATTATCTTTTTATCTTTTGACGACTTATTTTTGTAAATTACGAGTGCGATATGTTGCGATTTGCGTTGTTATTTTTAGCTCTACTGGCTTTACCTATTAAAGCGGCTACTGTCAGTGATTTATATCAGGCTCAAGTAGTGATGCCTACTGATGGTCAAACCCCCGATCAAGCAGCAAGAGAGCAAGGCTTTAAGCAAGTATTAGTTAAAGTGACTGGTAATCCAAACATTACCCAAAATAGTGTTGTGGCTCAGGCGATAGCGAACAGTTCAAATTACGTCAGCCAGTTTGGTTATGGCCAATGTAATGGACAGAAGACGCTAGATTTAACCTTTGATAAGGTACAAATTAAGCAGCTATTAACACAAGCTAAAGCGAATTTTTGGAGTGCTCAGCGTCCTAATATTCTCGTTTGGATGGTTGATGATAACGGTAATAGCCGAGATATTTTATGGGATCAATCAACCAATGCACTCGTCGCTGATACCAAACAAGCCGCAAATGATCGTGGTCTACCCGTTACTTTCCCAGTGGGTGATTTTAACGATGTTACGGCAGTACACGTATCCGATCTTTGGGGGAGTTTTATCGACACCATCACTAGCGCAAGTCAACGTTATAATGCGGGTGGTTTATTGTTAGTAAAAGCTCACCAACAAGACGCAGATAAGGTTGAATTAACATGGCAACTGTATGCTCAACAGCCTAGTACGATTGCAGCCGATACTCAACCTATTACCGGCAAAGCGAGCGGTACATTGGCACAAGCTAGCCGTGATATGATGAATCAAGTGACAAACCACTTAGCACAGAAATATGCTATCGAATTAGGTAGTGTCGCGTCAGGCAGCGTTAATATTGAAGTGGAGAATGTTAATTCAACAGAAGACTTTTTTACGCTTGAACGTATGCTTAATCAGATGACGACAGTAAGTAGTGCTAATGCGGTAAATATTAAAGGTGATAAGGTGATTTTCCGTATGAACTTATCAGCATCTGATGCTGAGTTTAAGCGCGAATTGAGCCATGAAAGTCGTATTAGCGCCGATGATTCTACTGTTACTAATACTAACGCAACGACAATGCCAAATACTGATGTGAAGCAAGATCCTAATACGTTGGATGTCACAGCGACACAATCACAGTCGCAAACTCAACCTGAAAACTATGTTGCACCTGATGACATGTATATATGGCATAACTAAAATCTGGTGTTAATAACAATAATTAAGCCCTCACGATGAGGGCTTTTTAATATCTCATTATTAGAGAGCGAGCGATTGGTTCAATCTTCAGGTGGTTCAAAACGTTCGCGTTCTTGTCGCTCCACTTGCGATAGACGCTGGAGTTTTATGCCGAGTTCTTTTGCTCTTACGCGTGCAAAAAGTATGTTACTGAGAAAGGCTATGGTTACGAGTAGTAGCTCTATGCCTGCTAACCCGCGTTCTCCTTCATCAATAGTGAGTAGCGTTAGAGCATGCAGGAAATAAAACATTAAAATGAAGTTAGACCATGCGTAAGTATAAGGTTTTGCAGCTAACATCCCACGTAATGGCAATAGTAAAGGAATGATCCAAACAACAGCCATTACCCAGTTATTAATATGTGGGTGGGGAGAGAGGATCGTTTGCCATAACGCGACCCATAGCATAAGAGTTAAATTCGCGCAGACGGCAAAGCGGTGAATATATTGTGTTTGCGGTTGCATCGGAGGCATCGAATATCCCTTTTCGTTTGCCATATGAGTTAACGCTGAAGTTGCATCGCGGTTAGTGCAAGCCGTTTACCGAGAGCTTGTGCAAGTTCAATTTCATCACTATGGAGCTGCTTATTAGTACCAATGTTGAGATGTGAAGCCCCATAGGGAGTACCTCCATGTTGCGTGGTATGCAAAGTGGGTTCGGAATAAGGGATCCCAACAATTAGCATGCCGTGATGCAGTAACGGTAACATCATCGATTGTAACGTTGTTTCTTGACCGCCATGCATAGAGGATGATGAGGTAAAGACACAGGCTGGTTTATCGATTAATGTACCTGATAACCATTCTTGGCTAGTACTATCAATAAAGTGTTTTAATGGCGCAGCCATATTACCAAACCGAACAGGGCTTCCCATTGCTAAACCAATGCATTGTTTCAGATCGTCATGACTGACGATTGGATCAAGGGGCGATTGCTGAAGATCATTTGTGTCGATTTCAGCAACCGTTCTTAGCACTGCTTCACAACCGGCTACTTGCTCAATACCGCGACCAATATGTCGTGCTAACTGACGTGTATTACCATGACGGCTGTAATAAAGAACTAAGATTTTATGCATTATAAAATATCCAACACTTGCTCTGGTGGGCGACCCAATGCCGCTTTTTCACCACTTACTACAATTGGACGTTCGATTAGTTTTGGATGAGTACTCATTGCAATGAAGAGTGCCTCATCAGATACGTCATTATTACCGAGTCCCAGTGTTTTATAATCCGCTTCTTTGGTACGCATCATTTTACGCACAGAGTCCAAGCCCAGTTGGCGGTATAACGTTTCTAGTTCCGCGACGCTTGGTGTTTGTTCTAGGTATTTAATGATAGTCGGTGTGATCCCTTTTTCTTCTAATAGCGCCAGTGTTTCACGGCTTTTAGAGCAACGAGGATTATGATAAATAGTGACTGACATGTCGTCTCCTAACTGATGACTGTATTAGCTAGTGTATTTTATTACGATTGATTTATTGTCGATGAACTATAATAAATCAATACATTATTGTAATGCTTTGAATTTTTGACGTTGAAAGCGAAGTTGATCAATGCGTGCATCATAACGTGCTTGCTCCATGGAGCCGAGCTTTGCCATTTGTGCGGCTTGAGTATAATTATGAATGGCTTTATCCCATTGAGCACGCAAAGCTAATAGCTCCCCAAGGGCAGCAAGCTCTGCGCTACGATCACCTATTTTGGCGTAGTTGTGTGCTAATAATGTCCACCCATTAATATCATTAGGGTGATCGTAAGAGTAACGATTCAAAATTTGAATACTCTTTTGATATTGTCCCGATTCAAGGTAAATATTGGCTAAGTTTAAGCGCAATACATTACTGTCAGGACTCATTTTAAGCGCATTGTTTAAGCGAGTGATCGCACGATCAAATTGTTTTTGATTGAGATCGAGATCGGTTGCAGCATCAATAAAAAATAAATTATTGGGTTCGCCAGCCAATAATGGGTCAAGTATTTGATGCGCTAATTCGTATTTATCATTATCTAAATAAATCAGTGCCTTACCGTAATTGAGCTCTTTGCGGCGATTGGGTGGTGCTTTTTTTAACTCACGGTTAAGCCAGTTGAGCGCAGAAGTATCGCTCAAACCAGCATTACGGGCGACAATACGTGAACGAGCGAGTAAATAATCTTCAGAGGGGGGTAAATTTACAAGCGGATATTTTCTTGCGCGCATACGACTATCTGTGACCCGTGATTCGGGTAATGGGTGCGTTAACAACATTGCGGGTAATTTTGAAGTATAACGATATTGATCGGCTAAACGACCAAAAAAACGTGGCATCGCATAGGCATCAAACCCCGCTTTGGCGAGGGTTGTTATACCTATACGGTCGGCTTCTTTTTCATTACTGCGCGTAAAGTTAATTTGTCCTTGAATTCCCACGGCCGTGGTGGCATGAATGGCGGCTAAACCTGCTTCAGGAGCTGCGATTGTTAATAACAGTGAGCCAATCAGTGCAGCCATCGTGATAGGCGAATTTCTGGCCTCTGCTTCCATTCTTCGCGCAAGGTGTCTTTGGGTGACATGGGCAATTTCATGCGCCATAACAGAGGCGAGCTCACTTTCTGTTTCGGCATGAAGAAATAACCCAGAGTGGATCGCAACATAGCCGCCAAAAAAAGCAAAAGCATTAATTTCAGGGTTTTGGATCAAAAAGAAATGGAATGGTGTTCGGACATCTTCCGCACTGGCAACAAGTTTATGGCCCAAAGCTTGAACATAATTTGAGAGTAAAGGGTCGTTAATAACAGGCTGGCTGGCGCTTAGCATGCGCATATATGCATCGCCATATTCACGTTCTTTATCAATCGTTAATGTAGAAGAGGCTGTCGTTCCCATTTCAGGTAAGCGATTATCATCACTAGCAATAGCTGGAATACTGCTACTAAAAAGCGCAGAAAGCAAAAGATAGGTCGGTGCTTTGGTAAATCGAAACATGGGAATGATACAACCTCCTTGTTGAGTTATCTTTAATATCTATAAGTTAGGACACCGAAATACTTTAGAGGTTCGTTAATGTGATTCATGTCCTTTCGATATCTCGCATCTTATATGTGCTGAGGTTACAATACGGCAATACAAAATACCTGTCACTTAAATGAAATGGAAATTATATCACTTGATCTAATGGCCGAACGTTGTCCGCTGGCTTTATTGTTAGCTAAACGCGCATGCGCAACACTTCTTCCCTATCAAGGGTTAGAAATACGAATTTCAGACAGCGGCGCAAGAAGTGATATCCCTCGTTTCTTGCATAATAATGGATATGTTACCGATATTTTAGTTGATGATAATACCCAACTAATCATAATGGTGGAAAAAGGATAGAAATCAACATGTTACGCATGCTAAATCGCTGGTATCAGCGTCGATTTTCAGACCCCCACGCTGTAAGCCTTGTTGTTATTCTTCTCGGCGGCTTTCTTACTATTTACTTTTTTGGCAGTTTAATTACGCCGTTATTAGTCGCCATTGTTTTGGCTTATTTATTAGAGTGGCCAGTAGCAAGGTTACATAAACTAGGGATGCCAAGAACCCTTTCAGTCGCTATCGTACTATTGGTCTTTGCAGGGTTAATGGTGCTTGCTTTATTTGGTTTAGTACCGACGATTTGGCATCAAATTACCAATTTAAGTGCTGATGTGCCGAAGATGTTTAACGATCTTCAAATCTATGTATCTAGCTTACCGGAACGCTACCCTGATTTTGTTCAACCGGCTCAAGTGGTTGATTTCATGAATACACTGCGTGAGAAGGTATTAGGACTGGGCGAAAGTGTTGTAAAAGGCTCACTGGCATCATTAGTCAGTTTAGCAACAATCGGGGTATATCTGATCTTAGTGCCATTGCTTGTTTTCTTTTTACTTAAAGATAAAGACGAAATGTTGCGCACGTTATTAAACATTTTGCCTCAAAATCGTCGTTTAGCCAGCAAAGTTGGCAGCGAGATGAATCAGCAGATCTCTAATTATATTCGCGGTAAAGTCACTGAAATTATTATTGTTGGCATTGCAAGTTATATCACTTTTGAAGTTATGGATTTACGCTACGCCGTACTATTAGGTGTATTAGTCGGGCTTTCTGTTCTAATACCTTACATTGGCGCGGCTGCTGTAACGGTTCCTGTTGCTATGGTTGGATTATTCCAGTGGGGGTGGACGCCAGATTTTTGGTGGCTATTACTGGCATATGGTATTATTCAAATGTTAGATGGCAATGTATTAGTACCTATTCTATTTTCTGAAGCGGTAAATCTACACCCTGTCGCAATTATTGTTGCTGTGTTGTTTTTTGGCGGTTTATGGGGATTTTGGGGAGTATTTTTTGCTATCCCATTAGCGACATTAGTTAAAGCCGTGTGGGGAGCATTACCTGCGAGCGATAATAATTTATCATCCTCCGATGTGTCAGAAAAAGTGTAGTAAAAAGGCCGTGAAAACGGCCTTTTTTATATCTAATTAAAACCTAAGCGATCATTGATTTAAATAATCAAGTACCACTTGGTGGTGATCTTTTGTTTTAAACTTATTAAATACGTGCTCAATCATACCGTTTTCATCAATTAAAAAGCTGATGCGGTGTAAGCCGTCATATTCTTTGCCCATAAATTTCTTCAGTCCCCAAACACCGAACTGATCAGCGACGGCATGATCTTCATCAGATAAAAGGGTGAAGTTTAGGTTATCGCGCTCGATAAATTTTGGTAGACGTTTTACTGCATCAATACTAATACCCAGTACGACTACATTTTTTTCATCAAGCTCGGCTTTGCTGTCACGCAGTCCACATGCCTGTACCGTACAACCAGGGGTCATTGCTTTAGGGTAAAAGTAAGCAAGTACTTTCTTACCTTTAAAATCACTGAGACTAACAGGCTCGTTATCTTGATTCATTAAAGTAAAATCAGGTGCAGGCATGCCTGCTGTGAGCGTATTCATAAGTATAATATCCTTTTAGTTATCGTATCTCGATGCATTGCATGTTGAACGAACATGAGGCTGATAATGAAAGTCTTATTATTTTTGCTTTCGTTAATTTTTATGACTAATAAAATTCACAGACCCTTTTGCTGATAAGCTATGGCACAAGGTTTCAAATTCCTCTTGCAGTGTCATCAGATTACAGTCTTCAGGTAAATTTGTGCTAATTTGCAAAATAAGTTTATTCATTGTTTCCACAGTTTGGCTTTCAACGGTATTGGCACTAAGCGTCGAAATATCGATGTGTCGGCTCGCCATAAAGTGAGTAAATTGCTTAATTAAACCTGGACTATCATTAGCTTCGACATGGAAATCAGCGGTATAAGGGAAAAAACGTTGTTGGTGTTTACTCGTACGTTTTATAACAGTAATAAGATCATGCTCTTGCCCTTTTAATGGCAAGGTCGATTCAATTCGAGATATTGCATTGTTATTACCTGATAACAGCATGATCAAGGTAAACTCAGAACCAAACAGGGCGATGCGGCTATCTACGATATTACAGCCACATTGAGTCACAAGGTGGGTGATTTCATCAGAGATACCTGGGCGATCAGTACCTACAGCAGTGATGACAAGGTAGTGTTCCATATTGGTCTTCATTGTAAAATTATAATTTAAACATGTTAGCACAGACTGCTATTGATACGATGGCAAATTTAATGACAATAGTCATTGCTGTTGAGATCAAATTTGACTGATTTTTAAGCAAAAAAAGAGAAACAGGATTGGGTTTATTGAGATTTGAGTTTCAAAGTACAAAATTGTGATGAAAGAAGATGATAAAGCCTGTTAGTTCACTGTTTTCAATCAGCCTTTGCTTGAGTTTATAGTCACTCAAAAGTACCATGACAAAGTTATACCCTAACGGTTTTAGCATACAGCCCCATAAGGTAATGGTGAGAAAGCCGTTTGGATATATAAGAAGAGGGGGATGGACATGTTTAAAGGAAGCATGGTTGCGCTATTAACTCCACTAGATTCAGCAGGCGAAGTAGATTACGTCGGTTTGAAAACGCTGGTGGATTATCATATTAACGCAGGAACAAATGCGATTATTGCCGTGGGTACCACGGGAGAGTCTGCAACACTTACCGTTGATGAGCATATCAAGGTTGTTTTAAAAACATTGGAATATGTTGATGGACGAGTTCCTGTTATTGCAGGTACAGGCGCAAATGCGACGCATGAAGCCATCACTATTACCAAGCTTTTTTCTGGCACGGGTGTAGCAGCATGTTTAAGTGTGACACCGTACTATAATAAACCAACCCAAGAAGGTTTATTCCAACATTATAAAGCTATTGCTGAAGCAACAGATATTCCGCAAATTCTTTACAATGTACCAGGACGAACTGCGGTAGACTTATTACCTGAAACTGTCGCACGTTTAGCTAAAATTGATAATATTATTGGTATTAAAGATGCGACAGCTGATTTATCTCGTGTGAAAAAAACACGGGAACTTTGTGGCGAAGATTTCATCCAATTAAGCGGTGATGACGCTACAGCCGTAGATTTTGTCGCTGAAGGTGGTCACGGTGTTATTTCTGTTACGGCAAATATTGCCGCTGCAGATATGGCTCAAATGTTTACACTCGCATTAAGTGGCCAAATTGACGCTGCACGAGAAATTAATCAGCGTTTAATGCCATTACACAGTCATCTGTTTGTTGAAGCTAACCCTATTCCAGTGAAATGGGCCGCTCATCAGTTAGGTTTGATTGATAATGGTGAATTACGACTTCCGCTAACTGTATTAAGCGAGTCACAGCAACCGGTTGTTAAACAGGCTCTTTTGGATGCCGGTGTGCTTTAAGTTGCACAAGCGTAGGAGCGCAGGAGCATAAATGAATTATAAATATCGACTAGCACTAGCTGCATTCGTGGTAACCAGTTTGTCTGCTTGTTCCGGTGGGCCAGAGGCTCGTCGTCAAGCTAATCAAGATTTTAACTATCTTGATACTCACCCCTTAGAATCATGGACGTTGCCGTCAGGGGCTATGCCTTTTAGTAATGCCAGTTACGCGATTCCGAGTAAGGCATTTGCTGGTGATGTTGGTGCTAGCGTTGATATTCGCCCACCGCAACAGGTTCTTAATCTGATCCCTGGTATGCGCTCTAACGTGGACCAAGATGGTGTAACAGTTCAACTTCCTCGAACTTCTGATTTAACCAAACTATGGCAAGTTACCCAAAATTTGATCAGTAAAAATAACATTGGAATTGCAAAGCAAAGCGCTGATCGTATTGATACTGATTGGGTAAGCTGGACAAATGAAGATGAAGATCATGAAGTGAGCAGTCGCTATAGTATTGAGAAATCACCAGCGACGAATAGTTACCGCATTATCTTAACGGATTGGCGTGAAGATGGTAAAACGATGCCTGTTACGGCGAATAATAAACGTCGTTACAGCATTTTGATGACTAACTTGGTGATGTCGAAATACGATGAGACTATTCGTGAGCAAGCACGTTTAGCAGCGGCTGAGCAGCTGAAAAATATCCCTATTTCAATGGGAATGGATCGCAGCGGTTTCCCTGTGCTTATTGCTCGTGCCTCTTATAATGATATGTGGGAACGTTTACCGAAAGCGTTAGAAAAACTTGGCTTTACTGTTGAAGATCGTAACCGTTCACAAGGTTTGATTGATGTTAAGTACCGTGAGCCTAATGATGAGTTCTGGCAAAAACTAGGGACTAAACCAATGAAATTAACGGATGATAAGTACCGTATTTTAGTTGGTGATCTTGGTAATCGTACGTCAATTAATATTACTGACAATGATGGTAAGCCAGTGACCGGTGAAATTTTAGAATCAGCGGCTCCCGCTTTTGCTGCAAGTTTCCAGAAATAATTCGTTATTTCTGTCATAAAAAAAACCGCTTTAGTTAAAGCGGTTTTTTTATATTTAATTTTTATCTTACTGCCAAAAATGTCGAGATATTATTTAATCTCTACACCTTGTGCTTGTAGATCGGCGTGGTACGACGATCGCACAAATGGCCCACATGCCGCGTGCGTAAAGCCAAGATCGAGAGCGATTGCTTTAAGTTCATCAAACTCTTCTGGCGGAACATAACGCTCAACCGGTAAGTGGTGACGGCTTGGTGCTAAATATTGACCCAGTGTCAGCATGGTAACGCCATGAGCACGAAGATCTTTTAATACTTGAATGATTTCTTCTTTGGTTTCACCTAAGCCCATCATTACACCCGATTTAGTCGGTACATCAGGATGAAGCTCTTTGAATTTTTTCAATAAATCTAGTGACCACTGGTAGTTAGCACCTGGGCGAGCTTTACGGTACAGGCGTGGTGCAGTTTCTAAGTTGTGGTTAAAAACATTAGGTGCAGTATCACGGAAGATTTCTAGTGCACGGTCCATACGGCCACGGAAATCAGGCACTAATGTTTCAATATGAATGCTTGGGTTTTTGGCTCTAATCTCAGTAATACAGTCAACGAAATGTTGTGCGCCACCATCACGTAGATCGTCACGGTCAACAGAGGTGACAACCACATAACGTAGCTTCATATCTGCGATTGTCTGTGCTAAATGCGCAGGCTCTTCAGCATTCGGTGGTAGAGGACGACCATGAGCAACATCACAGAATGGGCAACGACGGGTACAAATGGCACCTAAGATCATAAAGGTGGCTGTACCGTGGTTAAAACATTCGGCTAAATTTGGGCAAGAAGCCTCTTCACAAACTGAGTGAAGTTTGTTTTTACGTAGGGCAGATTTGATTTCCTGAATACGCTTACTATCAGACGGTAGCTTGATTTTCATCCATTCAGGTTTACGTAATACTTCTTTTGGCGCATCTTCATTCGCAACGTTACGAACTGGGATCAATGCCATTTTATCGGCATCGCGATATTTGACGCCTTGTTCAATTTTAATTGGTTTACTCATGGTTGATTGCTTTCCGTCATCCACTCGATTTTCGGATAATCGAGTAATTTAGTTAATTCTTCAACGAGTACAGGCTGAACTTCCGTCAGTTCAGTTGGGCCATTTAATGACGCTGTTTGTGTCATTTCCATTCCAGCATAACCGCAAGGATTAATACGAAGAAAAGGCGCCAGATCCATATTTATATTGAGTGCCAGACCGTGAAAAGAGCACCCACGTCTGATCCGTAATCCTAATGAGCATATTTTTTGGTTATTCACATACACACCAGGCGCATCAGGGCGAGCGTTAGAGCTAATCCCAAAGCGGGATAAAGTATTGATTACTGTATTTTCGATGTGCGTAACTAATTCACGTACACCTAATTTTTTACGGCGCAAGTCGATCAAGATATAAGCCACTTGTTGTCCAGGACCATGATAGGTTACTTGACCGCCACGGTCACTTTGAACAACAGGGATATCGCCTGTGTTGAGCAAGTGTTCGACTTTGCCTGCCTGTCCTTGAGTGAAAACAGGTGAATGTTCAACCAGCCAGATTTCATCTGCGGAGTCTTCAGTTCGATTATTGGTGAACTCATGCATGGCATCGTACGTCGCTTGGTAATCGCAACGGCCAAGGTTTTTAATAATAAGAGCTGTTTGCAATGTACTACCCAGATAATAATTAAGATGCCAATCATAAAGAAGGCCAGGTCAGGGCATTATACCTAAACTTGTTGTGGATGTAATGTTAACGACTGATGAAGGAGTTATGGATAATAAATGAGGATTATAAGAAAGGTAAAGAGAATAGAAGACAGGCGGTATTATAACCGCCTGAAAAATAGTGCTTATAACACTACACGAACAATATCAATTGAACCTAACTCTTTGTATAAGGTTTCAATTTGTTCAACATTGGTCGCGTTTACAGCAACAGAAACTGCAGTGTATGTTCCTTTGCTACTTGGTTTTGTTGTTGGAGTGTAATCACCAGGGATAATACTCTGAATAACTTCAACCACACGATCTGGCAATTCTGGCTTGTTTTCGCCCATTACTTTAAAAGTAAAGATACAAGGGAATTCCAGTAGATCTTTTAGTTTTGGTTGCTCTTGTTCTTGCATATAGAACTCCAAAGTTCGCTTTCAATGTGTCTTTCATCATTACTATTATGGTTAATAGTAGTGTATTGCAGGCATCTTAATGTGTCAGTGATTGTAAAACA
This sequence comes from Photobacterium sp. GB-56, assembly GCF_003026105.1. Classification (GTDB taxonomy): domain Bacteria; phylum Pseudomonadota; class Gammaproteobacteria; order Enterobacterales; family Vibrionaceae; genus Photobacterium. The sequence continues at coordinate 28,972 of NZ_PYNW01000020.1, forward strand.
AGGGAAGGATGAAGAGGATAGGGAATATAGGAGGTAATGTTTGTATTCAGTAATGAAAACAAAGAGGCAACCGAAGTTGCCCCTTAGTCGTTGATGAAGTCGATGGTTTAAATTACTTAAACCAACTTTGTACTAGCATCATTACGTAGTCGACCATACGGCTAAATAGGCTACCTTCTTTTACATCGTTTAATGCCACAAGAGGGTATTCAGCAACGTCTTGATCGCCAACACGGTAAGTTAATTTACCGACAACTTCACCTTTGGTGATTGGCGCCTTTAGCTCTTTAGTTAGCACAAAGCTAGCTTTCAGATCTTTAGCTTGGCTACGAGGTAATGTTACGTAGGTGTTTTCAGCCACACCTAGGTTTACTGTATCAGTGTCACCCATCCAAACTTTTTCAGTTTCAATGGTTTGATCTTTTTTGTTTGGTGAAAGTGTTTCGTAGAAACGGAAACCAAAGTTCAGTAGCTTTTTGCTCTCAGCAAGGCGAGCGTTTTTACTTGCAGTGCCCATCACAACAGAGATCAGGCGCATATTGCCTTCTGTGGCAGTACTTACGAGGCTGTAACCTGCGTTATCTGTATGGCCTGTTTTTAGACCGTCAACGTGCATGCTCTTATCCCAAAGTAGACCATTACGGTTGTATTGGGTGATGCCGTTGTAAGTAAATGATTTTTCTGAGTAGATTTTAAATTCATTAGGCAAGTCACGGATGAGTGAGCGCGCTAGAATTGAAAGATCGTAAGGTGTTGTGTATAGATCGGGGCGATCTAGGCCATGAACATTTGCAAAGTGTGTTGATTTCATGCCAAGATTTTTAGCCCAGCCATTCATTAAATCAACAAAAGACTCTTGAGAGCCAGCAACGTGCTCAGCCATTGCGACACAGGCATCGTTACCAGAATCTACGATAATACCGCGGTTTAAGTCAGAAACTTTTACGCTTTTACCGACCTCAAGGAACATTTTAGATGAGCCTGGGAAATTTTTCGCCCATGCATTTTTACTGATGACAACAGTGTCATCTGGTGAGATGTTACCGTTTTTAATTTCTTGACCGATAACGTAACTGGTCATCATTTTTGTCAAACTAGCAGGCGCTAATTTTTCATATTCATTATGACCGGCAAGGATTTTACCTGAGTTATAGTCGACGAGGATATAGCCTTTTGCCGCAATTTGTGGAGCTTCAGGTACGACTGCTGGTGATGCAGCAACAGTAGCTGAAGCCAGCAAAGTGGCTGAGATGGCGACAGAACGGAAAAGCGCAGCTGTTTTCTTCATGATTATTATAACTTTAGTTTATCTAAGACAAGAAATGACGCTCACTATAGCAGATAACGCCTTACCTATCAGTTGAATGGGGGGAGAATCCCAATTATTGACATTAAGCGGACGTAATGTGCGCAAAGATTGGTGATTACCTCATTGTTGTGAACAAAATAAAGCTTGTATGTTCATTACGTTAAACGAGTAAACATACAAGCCGATGTTATGAGTCCTAAATGTCGATTAGGTTCCCATTATCTATTAACAGTGGTTATAAATGCTTTTGGATAGTGATGAGATTTTACTTTGCTAAGTTGTATTTCAGCATCTCGGTGATCCATATAGGGGCCTAAGCGCACACGATATACCGCACGACTCTCAATTTTTTCGATATCAATATCGGTATTGAAGTTACGCTTTAGCTCTTTTTTCATCTCTTCGGCTTTTGCTAAGCTATTTACCGCCGCTAATTGGACAAAATAGTGATGAGGAATTGGAGAGTTCTTCATCGTACTTTTATTTGTCGGCTTGGGTACATTTATCACTTCTATCTTAACTGGGGCTGTGCCAAGACTAATGACGCCAATTTTTGCGGCAGCTGCCATGCTTAAATCGATGATACGACCGTCATGGAATGGACCACGGTCGTTCACTCGAACGATGGTCGATTTACCATTAAGGGTATTGGTTACGCGTACAAAACTCGGAAGCGGTAAGGTTTTATGTGCCGCTGTCATAGCAAACATATTGTACGTTTCACCATTAGAGGTTTTGTGTCCGTGGAACTTTTCACCGTACCAAGAAGCGTAGCCTGTCTCGGTGTAACCTTTGGTGTTTTTTATAATATGGTAGCGTTTACCACGTAATGTGTAGTCTTTATTACCACCACGGCTATAAGGTTCATAATGCGGTACCACTGGCGGCACTTTACTAAAATCAGGTACAACCTTTGGTGCACGGTCATCTTTTAATGAATAACGGCCCGCGTTGGGATCATCATTGGTTGGAGTATTGGGTTTAAACAGTAAACCGGGTGTGGCTTGATCTGCTTTTGTCTCTGCCTGTTGAGGTTTATCTGGCGCGGAGCTACATCCTGCAAGTAGAACAAAGAACAATAAAAAAAGTGAACGCATTTAGGTCGCCTTAGACAACATTTTTCTGTGAGTGTGGATAGACATCAAAATACCGAAGCCAGCTAGTAGGGTCATCATGGATGTGCCGCCGTAGCTCACCAAAGGAAGTGGAACACCCACCACAGGCAGAATGCCACTTACCATGCCGATATTTACAAAAACATAAACAAAGAAACTTAATACAATACTACCAGCCATCATACGCCCAAATGCAGTTTGTGCTTGGCTGGCTAACCATAAACCTCGTCCTAATATGAACAGGTACATTGTTAGTAAACCAATCACACCGGTTAATCCCCATTCCTCTGCAATTACAGCAAAAATGAAGTCGGTATGTCGCTCTGGAACAAATTCAAGCTGTGATTGAGTACCATGGAGCCAACCCTTACCGCTTATTCCACCAGAGCCAATCGCGATTTTGGATTGGATAATATGATATCCTGCACCAAGCGGATCAGACTCTGGATTAAACAAAGTCAACACTCGTGTTCGCTGGTAGTCGTGCATAAGGAAGAACCATAACACAGGAATAAACGCACCGAGTAATACTAACGCCCCGATAATCAGTCTCCAGCTCATTCCTGACAGAAACAGAACAAAGATACCTGATGCAGCCACCAAAATGGAGGTTCCAAGGTCGGGTTGTTTAGCAATTAAGATGGTCGGTGTGAAGATTAATACTAAGGCAACAAAGATATTACGCATCGATGGCGGTAAGGGACGATTACCAATGAATCTTGCCACCATCAAAGGTACAGCGAGTTTTAATAGTTCTGATGGCTGAAAGCGAACAAAACCTAAATTTAACCAACGTTGAGCACCTTTTGATACTTCACCAAAAGCTAATACACTGAATAACAGCAGTAAGCCAATACCAAAGAGGTAAGGTGCCCATGCTTCGTAATGGCGTGGTGCAATTTGCGCGAGTAAAACCATGATCCCTAGTGACATCAGCATGCGCATTGCCTGGCGTTCCATCATAGCAATGTTTTGTCCGCTTGCGCTCCACATGATGATAAGGGCAAATCCCATTAAGGCAAGGATCCCTAGTAATAGTGGCATATCGATATGTAAGCGATCAGTTAACGTTCGCTTGGTACCGGTTGCCGCCATAATACTCATTATTGTACCTCTGTTGGTTGTGTTGCAGTGAGTTCAGGCTTTGATTTAAGATCGCTGTCAGCGATTGGTTTAATTAACATATGATCAAAAATTTGACGTGCAATTGGCCCACCATTACTCGAGCCACCACCGGCATTTTCTAATACCATAGCAACGACGACTTCAGGTTTATCAAATGGCGCAAATGCAGTAAATAACGCATGGTCACGTAGACGCTCTTCAAGTTCATCAGCATTATATTTTTGGTTTTCAGCCAAACCGAATACCTGTGCTGAGCCTGACTTTCCGCCCGCTTCATATGGCGTATCATAAAATGCTTTACGTGCTGTACCACGATTGCCATAAAGCACACGATGCATACCTTCACGAGCAATCTCCCATGTTTCAGGTGTCACGCCTGTTATCGGTGGGAAATCTTTAAATTCAGCTGGTTTAACTGTTTCTTCGTCAATAACATCTTTTAGAAGATGAGGGCGATGAACTACACCGTTATTGACCAGTACAGATGTCGCTTTTGCTATTTGTAATGGTGTTGCTGTCCAATAGCCTTGCCCAATTCCGACAGGAATGGTGTCCCCTTGATACCAAGGACGTTTATGGCGTGCTTGTTTCCACTCACGTGTTGGCATGTTGGCCTTACTTTCTTCGTGAATATCGATACCGGTATAGACGCCATAACCAAATTTATTCATCCAGGTTGAAAGTCTATCGATCCCCATATCGTAGGCGACTTGGTAAAAGTAAGTATCTACTGACTCTTCAATGGCTTTATAAATGTTGACGCGTCCATGTCCCCAACGTAGCCAGTCACGGAATTTACGGCTAGTCGTGTTAGGGATCTGCCACCAACCGGGATCGTTACGGGTGGTTTTTGGCGTGATCACACCTTCTGTTAATGCAGCGACTGCAATTAACGGTTTTACCGTCGATGCTGGTGGATAAATGCCAAGCGTGACACGGTTAACTAATGGGCGATCAGGATTATTTAATAATTCGCGATATTTTTTACTGGAAATCCCACGAACAAATAAATTGGGATCGTAACTTGGGCTAGAAACCATGGCGAGAATAGCATCGTCTTTTGGATCTAACACTACGACAGAGCCACGCTTGTGTTTAATGATCTCTTCACCCGTTTTAGGATCGATCTTACGTTCAGTCAGTAGTTCTTGTACATAAAGCTGAAGCTGAAGATCAATATTTAACGCAATATCTTTGCCAGGGATAGGAGGCACGTACTTAAGGGTACGAATAATACGTCCACGGCTGTTAACTTCGACTTCTTGGTAGCCTGAAGTTCCATGTAGTAGATCTTCGTAATAACGTTCGATACCCAATTTACCGATATCGCGTGTGGCTTTGTAGTTACTGAGTTTCTCAGCTTTATCGAGTTTTTTAAGGTCACGATCGTTAATTTTCGCGACATAACCCAAGACGTGCGTGAGCGAATCACCATATGGATAGTAACGTTTTAAATAGGCTTTAACTTCCACGCCTGGGAATTTATGTTGGTTGACGGCAAACAAAGCAACTTGCTGCTCGTTTAATCCCTCAAGGATCGGCACAGACTTAAAACGGCGAGTACGGCGACGCTCTTTTTTAAATTGCTCAATGTCTTCATCGGTTAGACCTAATACTGATTTTAAATCCGCATAGGTTTGTTCCATGTCTGGTACTTTTTCAATGGTGACTTCAAGGTTATAGATAGGTCGATTTTCAGCCAGAAGCACACCGTTGCGGTCATAAATAAGACCGCGATTAGGTGCGACAGGAACAATTTTGATTCGATTGTCATTAGAACGGGTCTTATAGTCTTGGTGTTGTTCAACCTGAATATTAAAGAGATTGAACAATAAGACACTGACCAGAATGATAATTCCAATAAATGAGACAAGAGCTCGGCGGAAAAACAGCGCCGACTCAGCGCGATGGTCGCGGATCTGGGTTCGCTTTTGTCTCATCGATGGTTATTCCCTGTGGTACGGATGGTTAGCCGTGATGCTCCATGCACGGTATAAACTTTCTGCCATAACGACACGCACTAACGGGTGCGGAAGTGTTAATGGTGATAGTGACCAGCTTTGCTCTGCAGCTGCTTTACAGGCTGGTGAAAGGCCTTCAGGTCCGCCAATTAAAATTGAGACGTCGCGACCATCAAGTTTCCAAACTTCTAGCTGACCTGCTAGTTGCTCGGTATCCCAGCGTTTGCCAGGAATATCTAGAGTAACAATTCGGTTACCCTTAGCAACGGCAGCTAACATCGCTTCACCTTCTTTTTGAAGGATACGAGCAATGTCTGCATTTTTTCCGCGCTTACCTGCTGGGATCTCAATCAATTCCAGAGGCATATCTTTAGGGAAACGGCGGCTATATTCTTTATAGCCTTCCTCAACCCATTTAGGCATTTTTGTGCCAACAGCAATTAATTGAAGCTTCATGACTCACTTAGCTCCAAAGCTTCTCCAGTTGGTATACTTGGCGAGCATCTTCTTGCATGATATGTAGCATTACGTTACCCATATCAACGATCACCCATTGGCCTTCTTCTTCGCCACTAATACCAAATGGAGGGAAGTCAATTAACTTTGATTCTTTGTTTACGTGATCAGCAATAGAGCTCACGTGACGGTTTGAAGTACCAGTACAGATAACCATTACATCTGTGATGCTTGATTTACCACGAACATCAATTGTTACGATGTCTTGTGCTTTAATGTCGTCAATTTTATCAACAATGAAATCGTGTAGTTCTTGAACTTGCAAAGGGATTCCCTCAATAAGCGTTTAATAAATGTTTAGTCGTTATGATCTATTTTACTACTGGCTAGGATAGGTAAAAAGGTTGCGACCGTAATAAGATCGGAAGTATACCACGCTCTTATCTGACAGCGATAAAAGGACATGGTTCAGACGGTGATTTTTCGACCGCTTAAGGTTAGTTTTATAAAAAAAACGGTCAACAATGACTGAAGACCGTATTTATATAGAATTATGTGTGTTGTAAGTGAGTTTCTAAGCCGCAGATTTCAGCACACAGGGCACTAAGGGCTGGCCATGGTGTGGTGTCGTAATCAGTTTTAACCTGGATTTCAAGTTGAGTTAATTGCCGAATGATCTTTACTAAACGCGACAACGGTAAGCGATGAAGTGCACCAATATAAATTTCACGGCGGTTTTGCCACACTCTAAATTGCTCAAAAATGATATTAAGTGGTGTCCCTTTTTTCCCCATCTCTTGCATCTTATAGAGCTGGGTTAACTCTCGTTGCAAGGTACGTAATAAGATCGTGGCTTCAACTCCCTCACCTTGCAATTGACGAAGCACGCGTTGGCTGCGTTTTGCCTGTCCTGCTAATACCGCATCAACCAATTGGAAAGGGGTATAGTGATTATGGCGACTTAATGCTTCTTGTAGGCGAATAATGGTTAGTTCACCATCAGGATAAAGTAAAACCAGCTTATGTAAGCTTTGTGCTAACGCCAGTAAATTACCTTCATGCCATTGCGCTAGCATTTGTACCGATTCATGATCTGGCTTTAAACCGAGCATTCGACAGCGGGTTTGAATAAAGCGCGGCATTTGTTTAGCGTCGGGGGTATTACATGGCACATATAAGCCTAAGCTATCAAGTGCTTTAAACCACTTTGTCGCTTCTTGCTTCTTATTTAAATAAGGGCCTGTCAGTAATAAAAGAATGTCAGGGTTTAAGTGTGCAACAATCTCTAACAAGGCTTTTGCTTGGTTAGCATTAAGCCCTGTTTCTGGAAATTCTAATTCAATGATTTGCTGGGCTGAGAATAAGCTCATGGCTTGGCAGCAATCGAGAACTTGATTCCAATCTAACTGGTTATCAATGGTAAAACGGTGGCGCTCAAGAAAGCCTTGCTGTTGAGCAAGTTGCTTAATATTGTCACCACATTCTTGTTTAAGTAGTGGCTCATTACCAAATAAAAGGTAAGCCTGACGCAGGCCCTTATTGAGTTGCTGCGTCAGTTGTTCAGGATAAACTCTCATTGCGCGTTATGACTATCATGCTCAATAACTGTATTTGACTGCTTAGCAGGTAACGTTGTAATAATCGTTTTACCTGTCTCATCTGAAGATTCTTTTTTATCTTCTTCGTTAAGAATTTCTTTTAATTGAGAGTCTAATTTATCTTCTTCAATCTTATTAAATACGGCGGTTAGACGCGCTAATTTACGCATAATTTGTTGCGCGGCTTGTTCACGCATAACGTTAACCAATTCATCTTGCTCAACAGACTTCGCTAATGCTGTTAATGGGTTATCAAGGAACGTACGAGTCACTTTGGTGGTATACGTTTGCTGACCTTGATTAGGGATAGTGACTGAGTAATTAACCGTTAAGGTTAAATCGTATTCCGCTTTACCGTTGTTTTGATAAATCGATAAAGTGCGCTCACCTTGAGACTCACTGTTTATATTTAGGTTCGGCACATTTTTCGCAGGTGCAACTTCGCTAATACCATGGAGTTTAAATTGGTATCTAACCATACGGGTTAGCTGACCGTAAGGGTCAAAACTGGTTAATGATAGTTTAGCAATACCGTCAGGAAGCATGTAATTACCGCGAAGGTGGAAGCCACAAGAAGCTGTTGTTAGCGCGAGAAGAGTAATGATAAGTAGTCGAGTTAGGCTGTTGGCCGAGAAAAAACTTTTCACGAAAGTCAGCTCCTTGAAGTAAAAGAAGGTGCGCTAGGCGCAAAATAAAATTGAACGGTTATTATAAAGATCCCCGCAGAAGCGGGGATCTTAAGGTTACTCGCTCTGCTAGATGCACTAACAGAGAAAATAACCTAATTAGCTAGCAACAATGTTAAGCAGTTTACCCGGTACGTAAATGACTTTACGGATCGTTAAACCATCAGTGAACTTAATGACGTTCTCATCGTTTAGACCAAATTCTTCAACTTGTTCTTTTGTTGTATCTGCTGCAACTGTTAACTTAGCACGAAGCTTACCGTTAACTTGAACAATGATCAGCTTCTCATCTTCAACTAATGCTTTTTCGTCAGCTTGTGGCCATAGCGCATTATCAATATCAGTTTCGCCCAGTGCCGCCCACATTTCGAAACAGATATGTGGCGTGATAGGGTAAAGCATAGTAACAATTGCTTTTAGTGCTTCATCAAGAATTGCGCGATCTTGAACTGATTCTTGAGAGGCTTTAGCCAGCTTATTCATCAGCTCCATGATAGCAGCAATTGCAGTGTTGAATGTCTGACGACGACCAATATCATCACTTACTTTTGCAATGGTTTTGTGAATATCACGACGAAGTGCTTTTTGATCTGCAGTTAGTGCTGCTGTATCAACTGCTTCAGCTGCGCCTTTCGCTGTATGTTCACGTACGAGTTTCCAAACACGCTTAAGGAAACGGTTAGCGCCTTCAACGCCTGATTCTTGCCATTCAAGTGTCATGTCGGCAGGTGATGCAAACATCATGAATAGACGAACGGTATCAGCACCGTACTTATCTACCATTTCTTGAGGGTCGATACCGTTGTTCTTAGACTTAGACATTTTGATCATGCCTGAGTGTTCAACGTTGTGACCTTGAGAGTCAACAGCAGACGTGATACGACCTTTACCGTCACGTTCAACAGTTACATCTGTTGGTGCAACCCACTCTTTACCGCCTTTCTCTGTGGTATAGAAGAATGCGTCAGCCAGTACCATGCCTTGACATAGTAATTGTTTGAATGGCTCGTCAGACGTTACGTAGCCTGCATCACGTAGCAATTTGTGGAAGAAGCGAGAGTACAGTAGGTGCATACATGCGTGTTCAATACCACCGATGTATTGATCAACAGGTAGCCAGTAGTTCGCTTTTTCTGGATCTAGAATATCGTCAGCTTGTGGCGAACAGTAACGCGCGTAGTACCAAGACGATTCCATGAAAGTATCGAATGTATCTGTTTCACGAAGTGCTGGTTCACCGTTAAAGGTAGTTTTTGCCCACTCTTTATCCGCTTTGATTGGACTCGTTACGCCATCCATTACCACATCTTCAGGCAAGATCACGGGTAGTTGATCTGCAGGTACTGGGTGAACTTCGCCATCTTCAGTTGTGACCATTGGGATTGGCGCACCCCAGTAACGTTGACGAGAAACGCCCCAGTCACGTAGACGGAAGTTAACTGTCTTTTTACCTTTGCCTTCAGCTTCAAGTTTCGTTGCAATTGCATCGAACGCTTGTTGGAAGTTAAGGCCATCGAATTCACCTGAATTAAACAGTACACCTTTTTCTGTGTATGCCGCCTCAGAAATGTCAGCATCGCTACCATCTTCAGGCTTGATAACCGCCATGATGTCGATGTTGTATTTTGTTGCAAATTCAAAGTCACGCTGATCATGCGCAGGTACTGCCATTACCGCACCTGTGCCGTAATCCATCAGTACAAAGTTTGCAACGTAAACTGGTACTTCACGACCATCTAGTGGGTGGATAGCTGTTAAGCCTGTATCCATGCCTTTCTTTTCCATCGTTGCAAGATCGGCTTCTGCAACTTTGTTATTGCGGCATTCGTGAATGAAATCGGCAAGCGCAGGGTTATTTTCAGCCGCTTTTGCAGCAAGCGGGTGGCCTGCAGCAATGCTGACAAATGTAACCCCCATAAGGGTATCAGGACGGGTAGTATAAACTTCTAGATCGTCTTGACCTTTAACGTTAAATGTTAGTTCAACACCTTCAGAGCGACCAATCCAGTTGCGCTGCATGGTTTTAACCATTTCAGGCCAGCCATCAAGGTTGTCAAGATCGTCAAGTAGCTCTTGCGCGTACTCAGTGATCTTAATGAACCATTGTGGGATCTCTTTTTGCTCAACAGGTGTATCACAACGCCAACAACAACCATCTTCAACCTGCTCGTTAGCAAGTACAGTTTGGTCGTTAGGACACCAGTTAACAGATGAAGTCTTCTTATAAACTAGGCCTTTATTGTAAAGCTTAGTGAAAAACTCTTGTTCCCAACGGTAGTACTCTGGCGTACACGTTGCGAATTCACGGTTCCAATCATAACCAAAGCCTAATAGCTTAAGCTGGTTTTTCATGTACTCAATGTTTTCGTAAGTCCATGGTGCAGGGGCTGTCTTATTTTTTACTGCCGCATTTTCAGCAGGTAGACCAAATGCATCCCAGCCGATTGGCTGCATTACATTTTTACCTTGTAAGCGCTGGTAGCGAGAGATAACATCACCGATAGTGTAGTTACGCACGTGACCCATGTGCAGTCGACCACTAGGGTACGGGAACATGGACAGACAATAGAATTTTTCTTTATTAGGGTCTTCACTAACAACAAATGTTTTTTTGTTGTCCCAATGTTCTTGAACTTTTTGTTCAATGTCCTGTGGACGATATTGTTCTTGCATCGATGACATCCGGGATTTTGTGAGTTTAATATAAACACATTAAAATTAATCGACATAGAATAACCAAAGGTAAAGGTGTCAACAATAGCTGAAGGCAATTCGGTACCTTTAATCTTCTATTTGGCGGTATTTCAGCACGCTTTTAGTCAATATAGGCTAAGGAGAAACATCATGACTCAGCAAAAAGCACATTACGAAGCACTATTAGAAAAAGTAACAGAGACATTAAAGAATAGCCCACACGAGCTTAAGAAGTTTATTGAGACGACTGAACTGTATGGTAAAGCCGCCAGCGATATGACCAAAGATGAACTTGCACTGATCGAAGCATATTTAAAAAGTGATTTAAAAACATTCAGTGATGAAGTGAAAAATAGCCCTGAACCGTTTAAAGAAAGTCCATTCTATAAGTTAGTAAGTGAAACAGTATGGCGACACCTTGCTGAGATCACAGACAAAACACAATTAGAGTGGATTGAGGTGATGGATGATATTAAACATAAAGGAGTGTATCGCGCAGGTGAGCTGGTTGGACTTGGACATTTAGTTTGTGAAAAATGTGGTCATCAACAAACCATTACGCATGTGACTCGTATTGAGCCATGCATTAAGTGCGGTTGCGTAGAGTTTAATCGTCAGCCTTTAGAGCCTTAATCTTCGTATGTATAGGGGATTAATGTAAAAAATAAAAACGCAGCGAATAGGCTGCGTTTTTTATTTTAGAATAAGTCATGACGCTTAGGCGTTAAAAATCGTCAGGGCGCTCGATAGTATCAACCACAACAGCAGAATCATCTTGGGGTTGAGTTAACGTTGCTGCTGGTTTTTGCTGTTTCTGTTTTGCTGGCTGCTGAAGCCCTTGGGGAACATCGTTATCGTAACCTTTTACTTTTCGCGTTGCTTCTGTCATCGGCTCGAAAGTGAACTTTTGTCCAGCCAGTGATGCTTCAACCATGGCACCGCCTTTCGTTTTGGTGAAAATGGCTACGCCATTGATGTAACTTTTTGTTGCATAGTTACCATTAGAGCCAGCACCGGCACCCGCGGTTCCCGCTTTTGCAGATGCGCCTTCATCTATGGCTACTGCTGATGCTTGGGCATCTAGCTCAAAGCTGCCGCTGACGAAATTGTCATAAGCACGTTTGTCTTGGAAAAACAGAATCTCGCTGTAAGCTTGCCCCCCGAATTGTAAGCCAATAGAAACTTGAAATAGTTTTGCAAATCCAGTGGCTTTATTCGCTTTAAAGACAACGCCCTTACCATAAGCACCACCAACCCAGAAGCCACCTTTACCGACAGATGGAAAAACCGCATAGCCATAGGCTGAGTTAAAGAAAGGTTGTGTTTGCGGTGATTGGTAAAAATGATCTAATGCGATTTTTGTATCGCTATCTTGTGCAAACACAGACGTTGAACTCAGCATTACGGCACAGGCACATAAGGTTACAAATAGTTTATGTATCGCTTTCATTATCCGATCCTTGTGGGTTGCGTAAGTACCAAGGGAAGCCTTACGAATCATAGGTTCTCATTATTAAGTGTTCTTTCTATATTTATTTTGTTATTCAACTCAACATACCATGAGCTGAAAAAAAAGGTGAAGTTTAAAGCTTCACCTTTTTGAGTATCTTATTCTGTTTCTAATTGCCTTGTGTCACGGAAATGTCCACGTTGACGGCGGATAAGGATCCAAGATAACGCGAAAGCCCAGAAGCTATAGAAATATAAAGGCCAACTACCCATGGTAGTATAAGGTGTCATACCTATCGTTGGGATCACCGTTGCTTTTAGTACTCCAGTGACAAACTGAGGTAATTTTTTAGTGATCATCCCCTTATAATCAACGACCGCTGTAATACCTGTATTAGTTGCACGTAAGAGTGGTTTCCCCAATTCTAATGCGCGCATTTGGGCTATTTCCATATGTTGGAAAGGACCAATAGAGTGACCAAACCATGCGTCATTAGAAAGCGTTAGTAGCATTTCCGTGTGCTTGGTTATGTTCTCACGCATTTGCTCACTAAATGCCACTTCATAACATAATGCAGGTGCTATTGAATAGCCATGGGCTTGAATATTCGGTTGTATATAAGCACCACGGCTAAATGATGACATTGGCAAGTTAAACAACGGTGCAATAGGGCGCAATAAATTGCCAAACGGCACAAACTCACCAAATGGGAGTAAGTGATGCTTACTGTATCGTGTTGCTGTGTCGTAGTTATACGGACCATCAGCATCCACACCGAGAGTTAAGATATTATTGAAGAACTGACCATCAGGTTTTTGATCAAGAATACCGGTGATCACTGTACTGTTATGGGCACGGGCTGCATTATCTAAGCCTTGTAAAAAAACAGGAATATGTGCTTCGAGTGCAGGGATTGCAGCTTCAGGCCAAATAATAAGGTCGGATCCCCAGTTTTCACGGGTGAGATCCATATATTTCATCAAGGTTGGCCAACGTTGGCTCGGTAGCCATTTTTGGTCTTGAGGAATATTGCCTTGAATTAAAGCGACAGACACGCTGTGTTTATGATCAGGTTTCACCCATTGTGCTTTTCCTGCCCATAAAGACAAACCAATAATGACAATAGGGATCAGTAATGGTTTCCAATTACGGTAGGTTATCGCAGCAACAATCGCACCGGAAATAAGCACTAAGGCAAGGGTAATACCCTCAACGCCGAAGATTGGCGCAATAGCAGCCAAGGGAGTATCAATTTGGCTGTAACCCATCCATAACCATGGGAAGCCGGTAAATAGCCAACCACGTATCCAGTCTAAAATTAACCAGATCACAGGGCCTGTTAACAGTAGCTGGTGGAAAGGGCGAGTACGATTAAAGCGATTGTAGAGATAGCCATATAACGCAGGGTATAGTGCTAAGTAGCTGATCAGCAGTGTCATTAAGAAGACACTTGCAATCTTTGGCATACCACCAAAGTTATCTATACTCACGTGTACCCAGCTGATGCCAGTACCAAACATACCTAAACCGTAAAGAAAACCGATTAGGGCTGAACGTTTGGCTGTTTTATGTTGGAGTAAAAAGAAAAAAGCGATGAGAGATAATGGCGCGAGAAGCCAGTAGTTATAAGGTGCAAAAGAAAGTGTTGCAATTGCACCCGCAGGTACAGCTGCAAGCAGCTGTCCCCACGATAATAATGATTTTTTTGTCATTCTTTAAGAAGTAATAGTCGGTTGAAATGCTTCGTCAGGTACCGTTACTTGTAACTGGATAACACGACGGTTATCGGCAGAAGTCACTTTAAACGAGTAACCATTAACTTCAACAACTTCACCACGTGTTGGTAGGTGACCAAAGTTCATCATCACAAGTCCGCCGACAGTATCGACTTCTTCATCACAGAATGAGGTTTGGAATAGTTCATTGAAATCTTCAATGGTTGTCAGTGCTTTTACCGCAAAAGTATGTTTACTTAACTGACGGACATCTTGCTCTTCCTCGTCATCGAATTCATCTTCAATTTCGCCAACGATTTGTTCAAGAATATCTTCAATGGTGATAACGCCTGAAACACCACCAAACTCATCAACCACAATAGCCATGTGGTAACGTTCTTCACGGAACTCTTTTAATAGTCGGTCAACGCGCTTACTTTCCGGCACCACAACGGCGGGACGCAGCACTTTATCCATATCAAAAGGCTCGCTATCAGGAAGCAGATAACGCAGGAGATCTTTAGCAAGTAAGATACCTTCTACGTGGTCTTTATCATCACTGATAACTGGGTAACGAGAGTGTTGGGCTTCAACAATTAAATCAATCAGATCTTCTAACTTCTGAGAACGTTCAATCGTGATCATTTGCGAACGTGGGATCATGATGTCACGAACACGCATTTCAGAAATTTCCATAACACCCTCAAGCATATCGCGAGTGTCATGGTCGATTAGATCGTTTTCTTCTGAATCTCGAAAAACTTCAACCAATTCTTCACGGTTTTGTGGATCACCTTGAAATAGTTGGCCAATACGTTCAAAGAAGGACTTTCTACTCGGACCTTCAGATGTTGGAGAGTTATCTTCGTTCATTATTTACTTTCAGCAAATAGCTTGTCAGCTAAGTGGACGATGCCACGGAAATGCGATTCATCGTTGGATGAATCGCGATATAAATGATTACAGCTTCTCAGAAATATAAGGGTCAACAAATCCCATGTTTTGCATGATCTCTGTTTCCAAATTTTCCATTTCTTCAGCTTCTTCATCTTCAATATGATCATAACCTAGCAGATGGAGACTGCCATGTACAACCATATGTGCCCAGTGTGCTTTTAGGGGCTTATTTTGTTCAACGGCTTCTTTTTCTACAACTTGACGACAAATAATTAAATCGCCAAGCAGTTCCAATTCCATGCCAGGAGGCGCTTCAAATGGGAAAGATAACACATTTGTTGGACGATCTTTACCACGGTACTCGAGATTTAGTGCATGGCTCTCTTTTTCATCAACTAAACGGATCGTGACTTCTGCATCAGCTTGAAAAGGGATAACGGCTGCATTTAACCACTGTTGAAACTCAGCTTCTGTCGGTAACCCGTCCAGGCTCTCAGTGGCGTGTTGTAAATCGAGGTAAATAGCCATTAATTACTCTTTTCTGATTCTATCTTTGCCGCAGTAGCGACGGCAACTAATGCCGCTTCTTTTGCTTCCTGCTCTGCTCGACGGCGTTGCTCTGCAAGCTTACGTTGTTTTTGGTCTTCGCTTTCCCATACTTCGTAAGCTTGAACAATACGTGCTACCACAGGATGTCGAACGACATCATCGGCTAAGAAGAAATTAAAGCTGATCTCATCAACTTCAGACAATACTTCAATAGCATGACGTAGCCCTGAACGTGCACCACGAGGTAGGTCAATTTGCGTCACATCACCTGTGATCACGGCACGAGAATTAAAACCAATACGAGTAAGGAACATTTTCATCTGTTCCACCGTGGTGTTCTGGCTTTCATCTAGGATAATAAATGCATCATTAAGGGTACGTCCACGCATATATGCTAATGGGGCAACTTCAATCACATTTCGTTCAATTAATTTTTCAACACGCTCGAAACCTAACATTTCAAATAGCGCATCATAGAGAGGCCGTAAGTAAGGATCGACTTTTTGGCTTAGATCGCCAGGAAGGAAACCTAACTTTTCCCCAGCTTCTACTGCTGGACGTGTTAATAGAATACGACGGATCTCTTGACGTTCTAATGCATCAACGGCAGCAGCAACCGCAAGGTAAGTCTTACCAGTACCAGCAGGACCAATACCAAAGGTAATATCATGCGTTACCATATTAGCAATATATTGCGCTTGGTTAGGGGTACGCGGTTTAATTACACCTTTTTTGGTTTTGATGTGAATTTCTTTACCGTATGGGATAGAAGATTCTGTTGTTTGCTCTAATATGCCAGATTCTTTGATCGCAAGGTGGATTTGATCTGGTTCGATATCAGGAATAACGTTACGAACTGGCGCCGTATCAACGTAGAGATCTTTGATGATATTTGTCGCAGCCTCTACGGAATAGTTTTTTCCAACTACGCTAAAGTTATTGCTACGGTGATTAATTTCAACCCCTAATCGACGTTCTAATTGTTTGATATTATCGTCGAAAGGGCCACAAAGACTAGATAAACGTTGGTTATCAGCCGGCTCTAGTTGAAATTCTACAGTAATTATTTTGCTCAAGGTTTGCCTCTCATTAAGGCCGCCATGATGACGGCCATAGGTTCAGGGCAGGAGACGTACTCAGGTAAAACGTACATGCCTACCAATGTAGAGCAAGAGCTAACGGTTTACTCTGGTGTAAATACGCCTACACCCAATTCATTTTCTTTACGTGTTTTTGCCATCATTTCAGATGGTGACATTGCAACACGTAGATCCATTTCTGCTTCAGTACGTACTAATTCGCCACGTAGGGAGTTGGTAAATACATCAACAATTTTCACATCGACGAATTGACCAATTAAATCAGCAGAACCTTCAAAGTTTACGATTCGGTTGTTTTCAGTACGGCCACGCAGTTCCATCACGTTTTTACGTGAAGGACCTTCAACAAGGATACGTTGTTCTGTACCTAACATTTGACGCGCATGTCGCATTGCTTGGCTGTTTAGCTGTTGCTGTAGTGCGTATAAACGTTCTTTCTTCACTTCTTCAGACAAATCACAAGGGTAATCAGCTGCTGGTGTACCTGGACGTGGAGAGAAGATAAAGCTGTAACTAATATCAAAGTCGATTTCACGAATTAACTTCATCGTATCTTCGAAATCTTGATCCGTTTCACCAGGGAACGCGACGATAAAGTCTGAGCTCATTGTGATATCTGGGCGAACTTTACGCAATTTACGAATCTTAGATTTGTACTCTATTGCCGTATGAGGGCGTTTCATCATCGTCAGAATACGATCTGAACCACTTTGTACTGGTAAGTGTAAGTAGTTCACTAATTCTGGTGTATCTTTGTACACATCAATAATGTCATCAGTAAATTCAATAGGATGACTAGTTGTGTAACGAATACGGTCAATACCATCAATCGCAGCGACTAAACGCAGTAACTCGGCAAAGCTTGCTAGTTCTCCATCGTGCATTGGACCACGATAAGCATTTACGTTTTGTCCAAGTAGATTGACTTCACGAACGCCTTGTTCTGCAAGTTGTGCAATTTCAAACAGTACATCATCTAGTGGACGGCTCACTTCTTCACCGCGAGTATAAGGTACTACGCAGTAAGTACAGTATTTAGAACAACCTTCCATAATAGATACAAATGCTGTTGCGCCTTCAGCACGAGGCTCAGGCAAGCTATCGAATTTCTCAACTTCAGGGAAGGAGATATCCATAACGGTTTTTTCATTTGATTGTGAACGCTTAATCATCTCTGGCAAACGGTGCAGTGTTTGCGGACCAAAGATTACGTCAACATACGGTGCACGTTTACGAATCGAGTCACCTTCTTGCGTGGCTACACAACCACCGACACCGATCACAAGATCAGGCTTATTATCTTTTAATTTTTTCCAACGCCCTAGCTGATGGAAAACTTTCTCTTGTGCCTTCTCACGGATCGAGCAGGTGTTAAGTAGCACAACATCTGCTTCTTCTGGGATTTCGGTTAACTCAAAGCCATTAGCTGCATTAAGAAGATCTGCCATTTTAGATGAATCGTATTCGTTCATCTGGCAGCCCCAGGTTTTGATCAGCAGTTTCTTCGCCATCTCTAACTCTTCGCTCGTAGTGTTGATTTCATTACATTCAGATTACGGGCTGACAGGGGACATGATAGTCATCGCCTGTAGCAAGCCGCGTATTGTACTGCTTTAAACTCGCTCTGACCAGATCATCACCACCCTGAATAAATTGTGGGTTTATTCCAAGCTATGGGTAAAGATGGAATGATTTAAAAAGTGATTGTTCATTATAGACTTTATCGAGCGTTACCATACCAAGTTGGTGCATTTGACGGCGGATCCATAGAGTACGTTGATAGACGTAATTACTCATTGGTGATGCTTTTATCTTATATGGGTTTGGTAATACCGCAGCAAGCTGTGCAGCCTGTTGGATACTTAGTTGGCTGGCAGGTATATGGAAAAAGTGTTCACTTGCTGCTTCTACACCATAAATACCAGGACCGAATTCAATAATATTTAGGTAAACTTCAAGAATACGTTCTTTTCCCCAAACTATTTCCATCAATAAAGAGAAGTATAATTCGATACCTTTACGAATATATGAGTGAATTGGGAATAGAAACATATTTTTAGCCGCTTGCTGGCTAATCGTACTGGCTCCACGTACAGGCCCATTTTTACCTTCGTGTCTTAACACTGACAGTGTCGCTTGTATGTCAATGCCGTGATGCTCAGGAAAGGTTTGATCTTCTGAAGCAATCACCGCTAACTGCATATTTTTTGATATTTCATCTAAATTAACCCACTGATGTTGAGTGTGCGCAGGGTAACCTTGAGGTGGAAATAGTGTTCGGCTAATCTCCCATCCCCAAAATGGTGGATTAATAAACTTAAAAATAATCACGAGAAATATAGGAAACAAAAGTACAAATAAAAGAAATTTAGTAAAAAAACGTTTTAGCATGGTAAGACTGTTTCCTGATTATCAAAGTGATTGCACAATAAAAGAATGTTTATCTTAGTGACATTCCTTATATATTAAAATTTTTTATACAATTCGAGTTACTATGATGGTTTATTGGATTATAACCAAATAATGAGCCTGAACGTAATAGGTAGGTAAATAATGAAGCAGTATGATGTCATCGTTGCGGGTGGCGGTATGGTTGGGGCTGCAACCGCGCTTGGCTTAGCGAAGTTAGGTTTAGATGTTGCTGTATTAGAAGGCTTTGCCCCTCGACCTTTTGCAAACACACAACCGATGGATTTACGTGTTTCCGCAATTTCTCCTCATTCCGTTGCATTATTAGATCGGTTAGGCGCATGGAATGAGGTGCTCAACATGCGTTTGTGTCCTTTTAAACGATTGGAAACATGGGAAAATCCAGAATGTCGTACACGCTTTAATGCTGATGATATGGGATTAGATCAACTAGGCTATATTGTTGAAAATCGCCTGTTGCAACTTGCGCTTTGGCAGCAATTCGACAATATCGAGAACTTGACGTTATATTGCCCATCAAAAATGGTTTCAACAACATCGATTGAAAATGGCTATATCGTTGAGCTAGAAAATACTCAACAGCTACAGTGTCGATTATTAATTGGTGCCGATGGTGCTAATTCTCAAGTACGCCAACAAGCCGGTATTGGTATTACTGCGTGGGATTACCGTCAACACTGCATGCTCATTAATATAGAAACAGCATTGCCGCAACAAGATATTACTTGGCAGCAGTTTACGCCAGCAGGCCCTCGTTCATTCTTACCGTTGCCAGGACATCAAGGTTCATTAGTATGGTATGACAGCCCTGAACGTATTCGACGCCTATCACATATGACTACCGAACAGTTGCATGCAGAGATCTCTGCCGTTTTTCCTGAAGAGCTTGGTGAGTTCAGTGTGGTTGATCATGGATCTTTTCCATTAACGCGTCGTCACGCACAAACCTATTACAAGCCAAATGTCGTTTTATTAGGTGATGCTGCTCATACGATTAATCCATTAGCAGGCCAAGGTGTGAATCTTGGCTTTAAAGATGTTGATGTTTTACTTCAAGAAATAGAAGCGGCAGGTGAGCATTGGGCGGAAAGTTCGGTACTTGATAAGTACCAACGTCGTCGTCGTCCTGATAACCTTATAATGCAAACAGGGATGGATTTTTTCTATGTGACATTTAGTAATAACATCACGCCATTAAAGTTTATTCGTAATGCAGGACTTCGTTTAGCTGATGGGGCTGGCGGCATTAAAAAACAAGTATTGAAATACGCGATGGGTCTTTAGTTAAAGATTTTGCTATTTTTATAACGAAATGCAGAAAGCCGAGAGACATGATCTATCGGCTTTTTCTTTATCTAATAATATATCGCTAGATAAAAGAAAACCCACTCAAAGAGTGGGTTTCTAGTGTATGGTGCGGAAGGAGAGACTTGAACTCTCACACCTTGCGGCGCCAGAACCTAAATCTGGTGCGTCTACCAATTCCGCCACTTCCGCATGATTAATCGTCGAGACAATCAATCTTAAATAATGGCAGGTCTACCTGGATTCGAACCAGGGAATGGCGGCATCAAAAGCCGCTGCCTTACCGCTTGGCGATAGACCTACAGCGCTTGTTTACACAAGACTTTCACAAACTAGAGAGAATGGTGCGGAAGGAGAGACTTGAACTCTCACACCTTGCGGCGCCAGAACCTAAATCTGGTGCGTCTACCAATTCCGCCACTTCCGCATATTGTCAGTTA
>NZ_PYNW01000021.1 GCF_003026105.1 Photobacterium sp. GB-56
GGGGAGATTTTGATAATAAGAGACATGATACATATTGGATGAATGATTTATTTTCATATTGAATAAAAGTAAGGGTGATAAATATACCCATCGCTAATTGATATAAAAAACACTTAGAAATATTCCATGTTTTTAAATGAAACGTGTAAATATATTTACTTAAAGATGTGGTATAGATCTTAAAAATGCGTAGTGCAATTAATGGTGTTTCAAAGTAAATGATGGGGCTTTGCTTTTATCTTTATGTTTTTAAAGTGGATTTTTTGATTTTCTTGGTGGTGGTAAGAAAAGGAAATTGTTCTGTTTTGATGATATTAATCAGATGTGGCGAATAAACATTAAAATAATATATAAAAAAGTGAAAATATAAATGTGAAATTTACGCCCATTCCCAATATATTCAATACTCAGAGAATAAAATAGAAATTTTTAGTTGGTACTGTCGTGTTAGTAAAAGACTGTCGTTATTGACCTACGACTTTATGAAATGATAAAAAATATAGGAATCGCTAAAAACATATAAGTAAACGCTTCTGCTTAGTTACCTCTGCTACAGCATTATTAATATTACAACTACAAAACCACTTTTTATTAATGTTAATTTTTTGAATTTTCACTTTGGATAGCATTGTCTGCTTTTAGTTCTAATAAGAGCAGTTTGTAAAGTCAGTATTAATAACAGGAAGGATAACTATAAATGAATAATAATTTAGAGCTAAAGCCTAAAAGGAAGATGGGCTTAGTATCATTAACCATGACAGGTATTGGCTCGATAATTGGTTCGGGGTGGCTTTTTGGCGCCTATCACGCGGCAAAAATTGCGGGACCTGCCTCACTCGTCTCATGGGTGATAGGCGGTATAGCTGTGTTGGTTGTCGCGTTGACATATACCGAGGTCGCAACCTTGTTCCCTAAATCTGGTGGTCCTGTTCGATTTTTAGAGCTGACTCATGGCTCCATTGTTGGCTATATGGCGGCTTGGGCTACTTGGCTTTCAATTGTGACCGTTATTCCTATTGAAGCTGAAGCCTCGGTACAGTACATGCATTCTTGGCAGTGGGAATGGGCTAAACCTATTACATCAACAATATTTAATGCTCAAACCCAAAGTTTGTCGTTCGTTGGGTTACTTATTGCGGCGGGATTAATGCTGATTTACTTTCTACTTAATTACTGGAGTGTCAGTTTATTTAGTAAATCTCAGACCAGTATTACGATCTTTAAAATAGCGATCCCAATTTTCAGTGTCGCTTCGATTGTCGCAGCTGGATTTCATCCGCAAAACTTTACCGCTGTTAATCATTCCTTTGCGCCCTATGGATGGGCTGGCTCACTAACGGCCGTAGCAACAGCAGGTATCGTTTTTGCTTATAATGGCTTTCAAAGCCCGATGCACTTTGCTGGAGAGTCTAAAAATCCCGGTAAAGATTTACCAAGAGCAATCATTCTGACGCTTATCATCGCTGTATTTTTGTATTTAGGGTTACAAGCCGCTTTCATTGGTGGTGTTGAACCATCGGAGCTTGCTGTAAAAGGTTGGAGTTTGGATTTCTCATCACCATTTGCTCAATTAGCGATAGCACTAAACCTTAACCTTGTTGTGATGTTGCTTTATGTTGATGCTTTTGTTTCTCCGTCTGGGACTGGTATTACCTATATGGGGACAACAACGCGGATGTTATTTGCGATGAGTGAGTATGGCCACCTACCAAAATCGTGGTCAAAATTACACCCTAAATATCATATTCCCCGTGCAGCATTGTGGGTGAATTTATTTGTCGGCTTTATTTTCTTATACCTATTCCGAGGCTGGGGACAATTAGCTGGGATTATTTCTGCGGCAACGGTTGTCACCTACATTGTAGGTCCGATGGCGGCGATGTCACTGAGAAAGCTTGCTCCAGATGCTGAACGTCCTGTTCGTTTAAAAGCGTTACAAATCATTGCACCATTAGGTTTTGCTATCTCATCTGAAGTGCTTTATTGGTCTCGTTGGCCGTTGACGGGCAAAGTGATCTTTATTCTACTGCTAGGGTTTGTGATTTATGCTTACTTTCAAAATAATCGCGGTTGGAAAAATATTAAACAACACATGAAGTCGAGTGCTTGGTTACTCGGTTATTTTGTCACTATGGTTGTACTTTCGTTTATTGGCAGTGATCAATTTGGTGGGATCAATATTATTCCATTTGGTTATGATATGGCTGTTGTTGCTGTAGTCAGTTTATTTTTCTTTTACTGGGGAGTTAATTCAGCGTGGTTAACACCAAAATTAGAGCATGAGTTAGCGCAATTGGAAGTGAAATCTGAGCCAGCAAAAGCACTATTGGTTAAGCACTCTATCTGATATTGCTGCGATAGCCCTCTATATTTAGACAGGTTATGAATATACTAAAAATAAAGGGTTAGAATCTTAATCTCTTGTAGTGTCCATGATACATTTAAAAAATAACTATTTTCATTTGAGGTTGTCATGGACGCGTTATCACTATTACTCAATCGTCGCTCTATTCCTAAACTTGTTGAACCTGCACCTGAAGGGGAAGCATTGGATAATATCTTTCGAGCGGGTCTGCGTGCCCCCGATCACGGTGGTTTAATGCCATGGCGTTTTATTGTTTCTCAAGGTGATGGATTACAACGTCTTGCTGATATTTTAGTTTCAGCGGCTAAAGCCGACGATCTCGAAGAGTTTGTAATTGAAAAAGCATCTAAGGCTCCATTTCGTGCACCCATGGTCATTACGGTTGTCAGTAAGGTAACAGAAGGGCATAAAGTCCCTGTGATTGAGCAACATTTATCAGCAGGTTGTGCGGTACAAGCGATGCAGATGGCGGCGGTAGCACAAGGCTTCTCTGGATTTTGGCGCACAGGTTCATGGGCTTATCATCCCGTAGTACGTGAAGCATTAGGCGTACAAGGTGAAGATATGATCGTGGGCTTTTTATATTTAGGTTCGGCGAATTGCCGTGAAGCTAAACTGCATGAGCGTGACTTAAACCAGTTCGTTGAATATCTTTAACGCTAAAGCATTTCAAAACTATATTTTAAAGAGGTGATACCTATTCGGTGAACAATACCGTGAGGGGTGTCACCTTTTTTAGCTCAGATTGATTGTTTTTAACGCTATTTTTGATTTATATCAATGGAAAAATAGCATGATATTCGCTCTAAAGATGACAGGTGTTAGGGGCAGGAGTAGAATCCCTGACTCTTTCCCTTTTTTGGAGCGTGTCATGGAAAATGTTCGCCTAACTCAATACAGTCACGGTGCCGGATGTGGTTGTAAAATTTCTCCCCAAGTTCTCGACACCATTTTACGCACCCAGTTAGCCCCATTCTCAGATCCTAACCTTTTGGTGGGTAATGAAAGTAAAGATGATGCTGCCGTTTATGATTTAGGTAATGGTACAGCAGTGATAAGTACTACCGACTTCTTCATGCCAATCGTTGACGACCCATTTGATTTCGGTCGTATTGCCGCAACGAATGCGATCAGTGATGTGTACGCGATGGGTGGTAAACCTATTATGGCGATTGCTATTTTAGGTTGGCCTGTCAATATCTTAGCCCCTGAAATTGCGCAACAAGTCATTGAAGGCGGTCGCTCTGTATGTCGTGAAGCAGGGATCTCACTTGCTGGCGGCCACTCTATTGATGCCCCTGAGCCAATTTTTGGTCTTGCTGTTACAGGTATTGTTGATACTGCTCGTGTGAAGCGTAATGACAGTGCTGAAGCAGGCTGTAAGCTGTATATCACTAAGCCATTGGGTATTGGTGTATTAACAACAGCAGAAAAGAAATCTAAGTTGGCTGATGAGCACCAAGGATTAGCACGCGATTGGATGTGCAAATTAAATAAACCGGGCGCAGATTTTGCTGACGTTGCGGGTGTTAAAGCCCTAACGGATGTCACAGGTTTTGGCTTAATGGGTCACTTAACAGAGATCTGTGAAGGCAGCAATTTAAAAGCAAAGCTGTGGTTTGATAAAGTGCCCACATTGCCTGGTGTGTATGAGTACATTGAGCAAGGTTGTGTACCAGGTGGTACTGAGCGTAACTTTATGAGTTATGGCGATAAACTTGGTGAAATGACCGATCAGCAAAAAGCAGTATTATGCGATCCACAAACATCGGGTGGCTTATTATTAGCAGCAACACCTGATTGTGAAGCTGAATTAATTGAAATTGCGAAAAAATACGACATTTTGCTGGAAGCGATTGGTGAGTTAGAGCCGATGGATGGCGATATCTTAATCGAGGTTTGCTAATGCAACGTCCCAATTGCGAAGATTTTCGCAGTCTGTTTGTTAATGATACACCGTTAATGGATATGCGTGCGCCGGTTGAGTTTACTCAAGGCGCATTTCCTACTTCTGTTAGTCGTCCTTTGATGACGGATGATGAACGTGCAGCAGTAGGTACATGTTATAAAAATCAAGGCCAACAAGCAGCGATTAAACTGGGTCATGAATTAGTCCATGGCGAAGTAAAAGCAGCACGTGTTGCCCAGTGGAAAGCGTTTTGTGAAGCGAATCCTAGCGGGTATTTATATTGTTTTCGTGGTGGATTACGTTCACAAATTACCCAACAGTGGCTTAAAGAAGCGGGGATTGATTTTCCTTTTATTACTGGTGGTTATAAAGCGCTTCGCCGTTTTTTAATCGATACCATTGATGAAATCGCACAAAAGCCTACTGTGATTGTGGCGGGTAATACGGGGAATGGTAAAACCATTATGGTCAATGAGCTTACGAATGGTATTGATCTTGAAGGTGCAGCCCATCACCGTGGTTCATCATTTGGTCGGTTTGTTACCCCACAGCGTACGCAAATCGCTTTTGAAAACGATTTAGCGGTACAAATGCTAAAAAAACACGATCGTGGTGTGACACAGTTTATCTATGAAGATGAAAGTAAGAGTATTGGCTGCGTGATGGTGCCATTATCGCTTCAAGCTGCGATGAAACAAGCATCCATCGCCGTTATTGAAGATCCAATAGACGTGCGTTTAGGCCGTTTATTGGATGACTATGTGATCACCATGCAACGTGATTATGTAGCCCACTACGGTGAAGAGCAAGGCTGGATCTTGTTTGAAGAATACCTTGAAAAAGGCATGTTTAATATTCGTAAGCGTTTAGGTCTAGAGCGTCATCAAGAAATACTCGATGCGCAGAAACATGCGATTAACGTGATGCAATCAACGGGATCTGTGTCAGATCATGATGGCTGGTTAGTGCCTTTACTTGAACAATATTATGATCCAATGTACACCTATCAGTTAAGTAAAAAGGCAGAACGTATTGTTTTTCGTGGTGATTATCAAACAGTAAAAGCGTGGTTTGAAGCGCAATCATAATGTGATTGAGAACATGAAATAGAAGCTGATCAGTTAATGCCATCATTAACGATCAGCTTTTTTAATATCTATGAAGAAGACGTGGTTGGAATAAGATCTTTATTTGAGTTTATTAGGTCTAATAAGCGTTGGATGTATTGATGCCCAATTTGCGAATATTCGAGTAAGCCATGAACTAATGCTTGTGCGGTGATCGGTTTATTATCCTGTTGCAGTTTTGCACGAATATTACGCAGTTCACTATAAGCATCATTAGTATTGATGTTATTAAAATAAGATTCTACTGCTGCATGGATAGAAGGAAAACTTTTCACTTCATGATAATGTTCAAGATCAATATCTAATGGCGGAATACCGCACCCTTCGGTAAAGCACCATTCGCCAAAATAACTATTTCCTTTTTCAGCAAAGCGTGATGTTCCCCATGATGATTCTAATGCGGCCTGTGCGAGGACTAATTGTGTAGGTATAACATTAACGCGCTTTAATAATTCTGTTAGCCATTGCTGGGTAATTGTTTTTTTTGGTAATGGCAG
Organism: Photobacterium sp. GB-56; assembly: GCF_003026105.1. Taxonomy (GTDB): domain Bacteria; phylum Pseudomonadota; class Gammaproteobacteria; order Enterobacterales; family Vibrionaceae; genus Photobacterium. The sequence continues at coordinate 5,899 of NZ_PYNW01000021.1, forward strand.
ATCATATTGCTGACTAAGCGTTGTAATCAAGTCGTTATCTAAATCTATCTTGGCTGGATCTTTACTCAGGAGTTCTAGTTGTTGACGATCTTCTAAGATCTGGTGATTAGTTTCTTCAACAAACGGATATAGATAGTCAAAGAAGGCTTTCTTTTTTTCGTCAATGTTGAGGAAGGCACCAAAGTTTGGTTTATCGGGATGGCTGAAATCATTATGTTCAATAAAATCATGCAATGAGTCTCTCCCAACCCAGAGCAAGCCAAGTAGCAATACAACAGCGAATACGGGGGTCAATGTTTTTAAATTAAGCATTTATCTCTCTTATGAATCGACTGTTCAGTATTGATTAAGACGCATTTTATCACATCTAAGAAACAAAATTAGGCGTTGCCAACTGGTTTTATATCCAGTATTTCTTGCTGCACTGCGCTGTTTTAGGTACAGTTTCAGCATTATTCACTGTCATATAAAGATTTTGATGAGCCGTTTATATATTGCAGAAAAGCCAAGTTTAGGTCGGGCGATTGCCGCAGTGCTTCCTCGACCTCATAAAAATAATAATGGTTATATCGAAGTCGGTAATGGCGATATTGTTACGTGGTGTATTGGACATCTACTTGAACAAGTCGAGCCTGATGCTTATAACGAGCGCTATAAAAAGTGGAATTTAAATGATTTACCCATCATTCCTGAAAAATGGCAGCTTATTCCACGTAAAGCGGCGAAACAGCAATTAGCGGTAATTAAAAAGTTAGCTAAATCGGCTTCAGAAATTGTCCATGCTGGCGATCCTGATCGTGAAGGGCAATTGCTGGTGGATGAGGTGATAGATTACGCTAAATTACCTACGACAAAGAAAAAGACCGCATTACGGTTACTTATTTCTGATCTTAACCCAGCCGCAGTTAAAAAAGCGTTATCTTCTATGCGCAGTAATCATGATTTTGTACCATTGTCGGTATCAGCCTTAGCTCGCTCTAGGGCTGATTGGCTTTATGGTATGAACATGACTCGAGCTTATACTTTACTTGGGCAAAAAGGGGGGTATCGGGGGGTATTGTCTGTTGGGCGAGTACAAACACCGATTTTAGGTTTAGTGGTGCGTCGTGATGATGAGATCGCTAATTTTATTCCTAAGCCTTTTTATGATGTGTTTGCACTTATTCCTTATGCAGAGCAAGAGATTCAGGCGCGATGGCTACCAAGTAAAGCTTGCGAGCCTTATCAAGATGAAGAGGGAAGAATACTCAGTCGGCAGCTTTGTGAAAATGTGGTGAGTCGTATAAAAGGACAAGCCGCGGAAGTCACCGAATCTGAGCGTAAAGAAACCAAGCAAGCGGCGCCTTTACCTTACTCTTTATCAGCATTACAAATTGATGCTGCTAAACGCTATGGTATGAGTGCGGCAGATGTTTTAAGTATCTGTCAGTCGTTATATGAAAAGCATAAAGTGATCACTTACCCACGTTCTGATAGTCGCTATTTACCTAACGATCATTTCAAGCAAGCTGGTGAGGTTTGTGGTGCTATTGCCAATACAGACAATAGCCTATCGAATGCGGTTTCTGGCGCAAATACAGCATTAAAGTCCAAAGCATGGAATGATAAAAAAGTGGATGCTCACCATGCAATTATCCCTACGCCAAAAGCGGTGAACCCACAAAGCTTAAGTTCCAGTGAAGCGAAGATCTATCAGCTAGTAGCAAGACAATATTTGATGCAATTTTACCCAGCAGCGATTTATGCGGAAGCGAAGTTAGTCTTTACTATCGCTAACGGGCAGTTTGTAGCAAAAGGACGTCAACTAATGGATGCGGGCTGGCGGGTATTATTAGGGCGAGATGATAAAGGTGATGATAACGATCTGGCTGATAAAGTGCCGCCGTTGACAAAAGGTACGGTATTAACTTGTCGAGATGGTGTAATAAAAGACAAAATGACGGAGCCACCCAAAGCGTTTACGGAAGCGACCTTATTGCAAGCAATGACGGGGATTGCTCGCTTTGTTTCTGATCCATCGTTAAAGAAAATTTTACGTGATACCGATGGTTTAGGCACTGAAGCGACACGTGCTGGGATTTTAGAAATTTTATTTAAGCGTCAGCTATTACATCGACAAGGTAAAACCATTCATGCAACCGAGGCAGGGAGAGGCTTGATTTATGCCTTGCCGAATGAAGCAACCTATCCTGATATGACAGCGCATTGGGAACATCAACTACAGGATATGGCAGATAAAAAATATGCTTATCAACCCTTTATGGGCGCACTAGAGGTACAGATAACAGCCCTGATGGAAAAAGTAAAAGTCTCCGATATTCCACAAAGCTTACGCGATCTAAAGTCACCCGAATGGAGTAAGGGGGGAGCGAAGCGTCGATACTCAAAGAAAACGACAAGTGCAAAATCTTCATCTAATACTGCAGGTAAAACAACGCGAAAACGAAAGCTAAAAGAAAAATAGAAGATACAGAGGACACAAAGTGGTTACGTTATTGAGTCGCCACTTTGTATTGAAACTAGAGTAAGAGTCTGTAACAGTTTCGCCCTTCATCTTTTGCGCGGTACAAGGCCTTATCAGCAGTATTAAATAGCATTTTATAACTACTGCCTTGAGTCGGTACCATAGAGCTCACACCAATACTGAGGGTGACTATCGGATTTTTTTTCGTTTCTGACTCTTCATTCTGCGGGAAAGGCAATGCCATTTCATTCATTGTGGTTAAGATCTTTTTCGCAGAAAAAACAGCGGCTTTACTGTCTTGACCTGGAAGTAATAAAACAAACTCTTCACCACCGAAACGAGCAAATAACGCCCCTGCTCGTCTTTCAATATCAGCTAGCCCGTGAGCTATTTTCTTTAAGCAGAGGTCACCCGCGTCATGGCCTAAATGATCGTTATATTGCTTGAAGTGGTCAATATCCATGATTAATAAAGAAATAGGCAACTGATGTCTTTCAGCTCGACGCCATTCATCTGCAATCGATTTATCAAATACGCGACGATTAGCGATATTGGTTAATGGGTCAAGACGAGAAATTTTTTCCAGCATCTTATTAACGTTATTAAGCTCTTCAGTACGGGTAAGTACGCGCTTTTCGAGATCTCTATTGAGCCGTTTGAGACGATCTTCAGCCTGATGACGAACGAGATGCTGCGAAATGATAAACCCGTATTGTTTTAATAACTGGTGGTGATAAGTACGGAAAGGGCGACCTGTTAACAGATTATCGCAAGCAATCCAACCTATTGGGGTATCTTCATCCCATAAAGCAATATAGGCGCTCCAGCCAAAGCCAACCTGCTTTAAATCGTGATAAAGCGGGGTGTTTTCTTGAACGGCGAGGTATTCTTTTTCTTCAAGTGTTCGTGCGGCGTACCATTGTTCTGGGATCACTGACTCAAAATAATATTCATCAATAGTATTGCCCGCAATATCAGTACCATAGGTACCATGCATGCGGTATTCTTTATCAAATAGAAAGACTGCCATACGATCGATTTCGAGTTGTTTTTTTCCTTCATCAACGGCAATAAAGAGCATTTCTTTGATTGATTTTGTTCGCCATAGCATGAAAGAAATACTATGCATAGCTTGGAGTTGCTCAAGTAGTAGATCTTGTTCGTATTGGCTGTTTCTTAATTCTTGCTCTACATGTCGGCGAGAGCTATTTTCAGTTTTAATTGTTTGCGATAAAAGGTTGGCATCAATTTCAGTGGCAAGGAGTGTACACAATTGACTAAATGCCCCAATATCTACTTTCACGGCATGAGGAAAATCTATAATTAGCCAGCCGATACGTTGTTCACGACGTTGTAGTGGCAGCCACACTCGATGAAAATCAGAATTAGAAGTAGTGAAAGGTTGTGTGCTGTTTTGCCCTAAAAGTGATTGGTAAATATCGGCATGTGTTTCTTCTGAAATGACAACAGGTGGAAAACTATACTGGATACCGGCTTCATTCTGTTGCACGAGAGACTGCCAATGTCCTTTATAAGCCACAATAAGCTGGCAATGATGGACGTTAAAAAACTCCATAAGATTACGGCAAGTTAGTTCACATATGGTACGTAAGCTATGCGCATTCCCCCATTGCTTTGTAATGTTTTGATAAAAAAGATCAACGTGCTTCTTCATTAAAGGATATATTCCAATTGAGCCTAATTCATTTTTAATATTATTTTTAATATTTATAACAGTTTATATTTTAACGATTCATTGATAAATAGGCGCGATATAACCCACAAAATTGTACTGTTATTGAAATTAAGCGTTAAAAATGCGATCAGATCGAGGCTTAAACTGTCTTTTTATTTAGACATGAAAAAGTGATTTTCACCACTATACTTATGTGAAATGCAATTATATTTATAGTGAATAATTGTGAAGTGTAAACAATATTAGGTGAGTGTTAATAATGAAGTCTTACCCACTTTTCTTTTATGTTTGTTTATATTTTATATTAACGGGATGCACGACAAGTCGTCATCAACAGCTTTCTGAGTTAGGTTTTACACGCCCTTATCTTGATGGTTATCAAGATGGGTGTCACAGCAGAAAGCTTGATGAAATGATGCATAGAGAGGGGTTTAGACGTGATCCTGAACGAATGGCAAAGCAAGGTAAGTATTTTAATGGTTGGCAAGATGGATTTAACCATTGTTATAGTGATGCAAGGGATGATTACCACTGATAAATAAAAAGCAGCGATTAATTAACGCTGCTTCTTATTTTAGTTTACGATAAATAATTACTTGTCATTATCTTGATTACGGTTCGGTTCATAGAAACGTTTTAATTCATTCATGACCTGCATTAGTGTTGAAAGCTTTGGTTTGCCTTCGTCTTCTAATTGGTAATTTTTATCGTAGACATTGTAATTACCATATTTATCAACCACGGTTGTTTGTTTATTTTGAACAACGACAATATCAGAATCATCTCCAGCTAATAACCAACGACGAGTATTATTGTTATCAAATAAACTCACACCTGAACTGTAATTTGAGCTCGCTGAAGCGACATTAAGTAATGATTCCATCAGTGTCGGTACCAGATCTAAATTACTGGTTAAGCGTGTCACTTCTTGCGCAGAATGATCTGGCCAGTGAATGATCAGCGGTACTTTTATTTGGTATTGGCTGTAGTTACTGCCAGAGCCCCAAGTGTTGTTACCTGTCTCATTAAATTCAGTGCCGTGGTTAGAGGCAATCACCACGATGGTATTTGCCATATCACCTTTTGCTTCTAACTGAGCAAACACTCGTCCGAGCATTTCATCAATATGATACGCCGCATTACGGTAACTATTTTTGAGCAGCAATGTGGAATCGACCCCTTTTTCATTAATGGCATTGCTGCCTAATGACGGAGTGAAGCGAGGTTTATAATGTTCACCTTCTTTAAACTGTTGAACAGAGGTCAATTCAAGGAAGCTAAACCATGGTTGATTTTGTTTTTGTTTATTTAACCAATGATCCCAATCTTTTATTGCATGAGAATCACTTTCAATGTCATGAGAGTGTCGTGAATCTGTTACTGCCAGTTTAGCATTGGCAAAAATAGCTTCACGATAAATCGGTAAATCAAAATTCTCGCCACTGAATAAACCAAAATGATAACCGCGTTCTTGAAGAGTATTGAGTAATACCGGTGATTTTTTCTCAGCGCGAATACTATTGATATAGCCACTTGGTAAGCCATATAGCAGGCCAAATACGCCAGTCGAATTGCTATTACTTGAACTGTAGTTATTGGTGAAATTCAGATTGTTTTGAGCAAATGCCGTTAAGTTAGGCATAACCGTTGATGTCAACATATCACTGCGTAGACTATCAACCATAATGATCAGAAGATTTTGGTCTGTGCCTTGATCATTAAAACTTAACTTACTGATCGGATAGCGAACAAATTCACTGTTTTGCACGCCTTGCTCTGCACGACGTTTAGCATATTCTTGTCGATCTAATAAACCATGCTTTTCCATGAAGGTTTTTGCCGTCATCGGATAAGAAAATGGGAAATTAGAACGTTGCATCGTAACGGGACGGTATAAATTTGCATCCGCCCAGATGTAAATGAGATGGCTACCTAGAAAGCAAACCCCAAAAACAAGGGCGATAGGACCGCCAACATGTTTGCGGGTTAGCTTTCTAAGTTTGCGCCATACCCACTCTGAGCACATTAGCTCAAAGAGGAAGATGACTGGAACAACGACAAATAGATATTGCCAGCTGGCATTTAATTCTGTCTTATCGCCACTTAACAATAAATCCCATACCAATGGGCTTAAATGTAAATCTACTGTTTGATAAGCATAGGTATCAAGCAATAGGGCGGTTAAACCAACGGTGCTGACTAATACCCCAAATAAACGCATTAAACGTTGCGAGGGGATCAAAAAGCTTGCTGGAAATATAATGAGAATATAAATGCCAAAAACAAGAAAACCGAAATGACCAACCCAACTTAATAAAAGGTAAAGTTGCCCGATCAGCGTTGCTGGCCAGTCTGAATGTGTAATATATCGCGTACCCAATAGCATGGCTGCGATGATATTAAAGAAACTGAACCAATGTCCCCAGCTAATTAGCTGTGAGACTTTCTCTTTGTAGGTATTTCCGCTGGCGACCATAAATGTCAATTCTTCTCAGTCTTCAATGCAAGTTTAATATGACTATTAAACTTAGTCTTTTTTAATTGAGGTCTGCAGAGCTTTAGCAAATTTTTCTGCAATCACTGCGCGTTGAGCAGCCGGCACATTCGCGTTAATAATATTGGTTGCAATATCACCAACAACCATCAGTGCTAATTCTGGTGATGTTTTATGTTTTTCAAGTACATCGAACATGTCATCAATGATTTGTTCAACTTGTTTAGTGCTGTATTTTGAAGTAATTGGCATAAGAAATCTTGTTTAATGTTTACATAAGCGACTTATGATAACCTAGAGTTCACTTTTCTTGAAAACCTTTTCATTATGAGCCTAACACTTTCTAATGTCATTCTTCATCAATTGACAAAAAACGACCAAGATGAACTAGAAATACATCTAAGAAATCAGACTCTTGAGAACGATGCATCGACTGAAGATCTCGTGGCTGAACTCCATCGCATTTACAGCAGTAAGGGGGCGAAAGGTTTTGCACTTTTTGCTCAAGACAGTGAGTTTTCTCATTGGCTGAAGCAATTCCGTCAAGGCGAATTAGATTTCTTAACGTTTTCAGATATGGCGGTTAAGCGTTTACAAACAGAATTGGCTAAATATCCTTTTGCTGAAGCGGGTACGGTTGTGATGGCGGAATACCAGTCATTAGCAACAGATTACCTGTTTATTGGTATGTTACCGACCTGTCACAGTATGAAAGTAACGGAGCAATTAAGTATTAGTGCGACTGACTACCTTGATATTGCCAAAATGGATATTGTTGCGCGTATTGATCTGTCTTCATGGGAAACCGATCCTGAATCTAAGCGTTACTTAACGTTCGCGAAAGGGCGTGTGGGGCGAAAAATTGCAGACTTTTTCTTAGACTTTATGCAAGCAGATGTTGGTTTAGATGTGAAAGAGCAAAACCAAGTGCTGATGCAAGCTGTGGAAGATTTCTGTGCTGATTCACGTTTAGATAAAGAAGAAAAACAGCAATACCGTAAGCAGGTTTATGATTACTGTAATAGCCAACTGCAAGCGGGTGATGAAGTCGCGGTAAAAGAACTTGCAGGTGAATTACCGACCTCAGACGACGGTACAAACTTTTATGAATTCACGTCAAAGCAAGGTTATGAGTTAGAAGAAAGCTTTCCTGCCGATCGCACAGCAATGCGTAAACTTACGAAATTTGTTGGCTCTGGCGGTGGTATGACGCTTAATTTCGACAGTATGTTGTTGGGTGAGCGTATTTTCTATGATCCAGAAACAGATACGTTAACCATTAAAGGCACACCGCCGAATTTAAAAGATCAGCTATTACGTCGTTTAAACTCGGATAATTAATCTTTATAAGCGATATCGGCCATACCATTCTCTTTTTCGTTGAAAGTATGGCCGATGTTGAACATGTTACTCTGTTCTCTATTTACTTATCGTAATACTCAAAAACACGTCTTAATTTCTTCTCACGTTTGATTATTTTCTTTAGCCTCAGCATGGCATTGAAGCGTCAAAATTATGGCGCTTTGTTTTTATATAACTCGTTCTATAAAAAAGCAATTTGCAGTAGATCTCTAAATTCGGATAAATGTTAATTATTTTTATTGTTTCATTTAACAATTTGTAAAATTTAGCTATATTTTATTAATATTTTTATCAGGAGTTTATGGATGAAACTTACGATATCAAGGAAGTTACAACTGAGCTTTGCCTTATTGGCATTGCTTTTTATTGTTTCTTCGGTATTTACCTATCGCAATATATCGACGGTTGAACAATATGCATCTTCTTTGCTGACTTCTGATATACCGACCGTCGATACGAGCCGAGGTATACAGCAATCGGTACAAGCATCGCTATCTTCTATCCGTGCTTATATGTTATTGGGAGGTGATGATCAGCATAGCCAACAATTGAATAAGGATGTTCACAAGACGATTGCTTCTATTGATGAGTCTTTGCCAACGCTTCAAACGTTGATTTCAGCACAAAAGTTCAACACCATTCAAGAACAATGGCAATCTGTTAAAAAATCATTGAATCAATTGCTTGTTTTAAGCCATAGCCGTGAAAATTTACCCGCCCATAACCTTTTCATTAATGAAGCGGCACCTATTGCTGAGGTCGCATTAGATCAGATCCAAAGTTTGATTAATGAAGAGTCCAGTAACCCGTTTGGCGGTGAGAGAAAAAGACTCTTTAAGGTTTATGCTGACAGTTATGTATCACTAGCAAATGCATTGGCTTCACTTCGCGATTTTTTGTTATACGGACAACAAGAGTACTTAGATAAGTATCGAGATCTCATTGAGTCACATAAAAAATCAGTGGCTGAAATTGATAAAAAGTTAGATCGATTAACGGAAGAGCATGCATCCCTATGGGCGCTTTTTAAAGAGATGCAGCAACTTTACTTTCCTTTAGCGGAGAATGTAATAGCCCTTCGCCTTTCACCAGAATGGAATAAATCAAATCAACTCATGGCAAATGAGCTGTTACCTTCAGCCGTAGCCCTTGAGCAGAGTTTAGAAACGGTAGTGCAAGCACAGCAACAACGTGCAGATCAAAGCGGGCAAGGAATTAATCAATCAATTCAAAATGTACTAACGACTATGTGTATTGCCATTGTATTAATTGTTAGTTCGGCAATTGCTATCTCAAAGTATATGGGAAATACCATTGGTCGCCGTATTTCATTACTGTCTGAGAGAGCAAAGACGATTGCTTTTGGTGATGTATCTCAACCTCCTCTTAAAGTCGTTGGGAATGATGAGTTGGCCGTTTTAACTGAGTCAATAAATAGAATGAATGCTTCACTGTCAGAAATTGTTTCTGGTGTTACTGATAAAGCTCAACAAGTTGATGTAAGCATGGAAGAGTTGCTGACTTCTGCACATGTCACATCATCGAATGTGGTGCACCAACAAGCGAGCATTGAGCAGATGGGAAACCAACTAGAAGAAATCGCTTCTGCCACAGACAATACGTTAGAACAGGTTACGTTATCGGTACAAAAGTTGTCAGATTCCAAAGGAGAAATTGAGTTAGGGCGTGATGCACTTGAGCAAAATAAAATTACAATGGAAACCTTGCACAACAATATTGCTACGGCGAGCACTCAGGTAACGCGATTAAGTAAAGAAAGTGAAGCGATTGGCCGGGTGACGGAAGTGATTGAAGGCTTAGCTGAGCAGACGAATTTACTCGCACTTAATGCCGCTATTGAAGCTGCAAGAGCTGGAGATCAAGGCAGAGGTTTTGCTGTGGTAGCAGACGAAGTTCGAATGTTAGCAACCAGAACAACCCAATCGACGACAGAGATTAACGATATCATTAATGCGATTCGACACTCTACAAACGCTGTGGTTGAAGAAATTGATAGTAGCCAATCTCTTGCCGATCAAGGCGCGGAACATATTGAAAAAGCAGTGTCACGGTTACTTTCGACCACAAAAAAAATTAGCCAATTAAATGGTCAAATGGAAGAGCTTGCCGCAGCCGCAGAGCAGCAATCACATGCAACAAATTCAATTACCGTACTCATGGCAGATATTACTGATTCTGTAAATCAGGTATCCAATCATAGTCAAAGTGCAGCAGAAACGTCTTCTAAGGTAAAAGAACAAGTTACTGAACTTAATCATCAAATGGCAACATTTGTCACCCACTAAGTCGCTGATGATGATAACTGATTTAACAAGACTATCTTTATGATGGTCTTGTTAGTTCTTCTTTACTGATTGAAATTGAACAAGTAAATCGCTTAGCTCATTTAAAGCTAATGACGCTGCATCACTAAACGCTAACGCCTTACCATGATGGACCAAGCAAGACGGCATCCTAGCGTTATAAGCTGCTTGCAAGTCATAAAAATAATCACCAACGTAAAGTATTTCATTACTCATCAGTCCCCAATCCTTTGCTAATGATTCTAAAGAGGCTGGATTGGGTTTCGGTGGAAAACATTCGCGGGTAATTACACGTTCAACACTGATTTGATTCTGAATGAGTTTTCTGTGGGTTGCAGCCAAGCAGTTTCTGGTAATGATTGCTGTTTTAATCTTATTTGTTTGCAAATATATCAGTAGTTCATGGCAGCCAATCATGGGAAAAGAGCTTTCTGCATCAGAAAGCTCATGTTCAAAAACAATATTATTGGCATGCATCTTTTGATCAGCGTTAAGCGTTTCAATATAACTTAATAAATCGATATCTTGAGGACAGCCTAGTTGTTTGCGTAACTGAGAAAAGTTTATGTTTGAAGTAACCAAGGTGTTATCTAAATCAAAAATAACAGCTTTGATTGTTTTTAAATCGAGAGAAAATGGAATCATAGAATCCTCAACAATATTGATTAGCAACAAAGGTGATAAATGATTAAGAGGTATTACTTTAAGCGATGTACTTTTCCGTCAACAGACATAAAAATTGGAGTATAACTCCAGTTTAAGTATTTATGAAAATGCGTAGAAGGTCATTTTCACATTCAGTTCTTTTTTTGAACAATGTATTAAAGTATGTCTTTTAATCAATTTTTTGGCTCGTATTTCGATATTTGCTTATAAATTTACGATTTCTTGAAAAAATTGATCTTTATCATTGGATCTTTATGGCCCCAGTGGATAATAACGCCACTATGATAGTTCAAAACAATCATTCAGTTCGATCGCAACGTGAACTGAACGCAGTGAAAGCGATGATTCGCCTATATTGTAAAACGTTGCACCGTGGGGCAATTATTTGTCCTGAATGTGAAAGTCTTATCGAGTATGTTGAGGAGCGCGTAACAGGTTGTCGACTAGGTGATGATAAGCCAAGTTGTTCGCATTGTATTGGGCATTGCTACCAATCTGCCAAACGATTACAAATGATCCATGTGTTACGTTGGACATTTCCACGTTACTTATGGCGTCATCCAATTAGGGCTATACAATTTAAATTAGACAATTTACATAGTGCCCAGATATCAGCAGGAAAGGCCGAGATATTCACAAAAACGGGCTAAATCAGGAGTGGTTTAGCAAAGAAAACTTGAACGGGTTGTGTTGTTCTCTACGGGTGGAGTTAGCTACATCCAAAGAGAACAAAAGGCTGCATTGATGCAGCCTTTTGTTGTTTTTACGCTGCTAACTTTTCTAAAATACGTTGTAATAAACGGATACGCGGCTCAATCGAAGTGAGATCTAGCCATTCATCAGCACTGTGGAAACCTGCACCAATAGGACCTAGACCATCTAATGTTGGAACACCTAACACTGCAGTTAGGTTTGCATCAGATCCACCACCGACGGCTTGCCATGTAATATCAATACCCAAGTCTTTACCGATCGCTTCAACTTGTGCCATTAATCGCTCTGTTTGTGGGCTTGGCACCATCGATGGTTTATGCGCTTCACGCTCAGCAATAACTGTGATGTTCGGAGTAAAAGGAGTATCACACAGTGCACGAATTTTCTGATCTGCGGCTGCATACTCATCGTTGTCCCAGAAACGTACATCAACAATCGCTTCAGCAAAATCAGCCACAATATTGGCACCAGCTCCCCCTTTAACTACACTCACATTAAAAGTAGTACCAGAAACGAAATTGGTTAGCTCATTGATCGCAATGATCCAGTGTGCCATCTCACTGATTGCACTACGGCCATTTTCAGGTTCATTTCCTGCATGTGCTGCTTTACCATGGAAGCTTAAGCGATAGCGTGCCATACCTTTACGGGCTTTAACTAAAGAGCCGTCAGCGCGAGCCGCTTCAGCGACGAAAACATGCTTTGCATTAACGGCGACACTTTTAAGCCATGCTTCAGAATGTAATGAGCCAATTTCTTCATCTGGGTTCATGCATACACAGATAGAAAGTTTATCTAAGATCTGCTGATCTAAACCACGTAGTGCGTAAACAATATTTAATAACCCTGATTTCATATCAGAAACCCCGGGGCCATAAGCTTTTGTTTCATCGGTTGTCATTGGGCGAGCAGCTGCTGTACCAACAGGAAATACGGTATCCATGTGGCCGATCAGCATGGCATCAATATGGTCGGCTTCAGGTTTGTTACGAATTTCTAGGCCAGTTCCTGCAATACCACAATCGACACGTTTAATGTGCCATCCCAGATCTTGGTATTTTGTTGCCATGGTCTCAGCAATAGCATTAATACCGTCAACGGTTAGCGTACCGCAGTCAATATTGATTAAAGGACGAAGTTCTTCTAAGTAAGCATCAAGAGAAAAAGACATATAAAGCTCCAAATAAGGGCTGTGTAATGATCAATAGGTGAAGAATAAAAGCAAATATGCAGCGCTATTATGAAAAGTTCATGCAATGAAAAGGCTTGCCGTGAAAGGGCCCACGGCAAGTTAAATATTCACACTAAGATATTCATCACAAACATAGCAGCGAAGGCATTTAGCACTGAAATTGCAATCATAACTGGGATATAACGACCTTCAGTACCAATAGGCCCCATGATACGTCCCATGTATTGAACTTGTGACCCCATGAGGTAGATAGCAGGCGCCATAATGACAAGATCTAAATCCGTTACGTCACGATGCGCTATTAAGGAAAAAGGTATGAGTATGTACCTGTTTATGCACGGTTTTAGTGAATAAAGACAATGACTACACGCAGCGGTGGGAACTCGAGGTTATTATTGATTTTTTTGTAACGGAAGGAAGGGTTGAACGACGAAATGAGTAATAGGTATAGAAACAAATAAGCCCCATTATATTGGCTAATATAATGGGGCTTATTCTTTATGCTTAATAAATATTATGAAGTTAACTGTTTAACAGCAAGTGCTTCTTCTTCATCATCTTGTGCTAATTGGGCTTCTGATGCTGGTGGACAGCGATCCACAAACCACCCCATGAATGAACAGACAATGGTTACGATAATACAAACGAAGCTTAACCACATAAATGGTGCGTATGAGAACGTAGCAACACCTAAAATGCTTGCCATATAAATACCGTTATCACTCCACGGCACCATACCTGAGGTCAACGTACCACCAAACTCAGCGTTACGAGAAAGGTTCTTACGTTGGTAGCCTAGACGGTCGTAATTTTTTGCACAAATTTTAGGTGTAAGGATCAGCGAAACATACATCGCAGAACCAAATACGTTACCTAGAAAAGCAGTAGCAATAGTGGAAACGGATAGGCTACCTGCGGAATTTACGCGTTTTTCAAAAAGACGGGCAATAGTTTGCAGTACACCGACCTTATCTAATAGACCACCAAAACCAAGACCGAAGATGATCACGGCGACTGAGCCAAGCATTGACGACATACCACCACGGTTTAGGATCGCATCAATAAACTCAACACCAGAGCTAATAGAAAATGGTGCCCATGCAGTATTAAAGGCAACTAAAGGATCCATACCTTGGATCATCACTGCCCAAATAATACCCAATAGAGAACCTAGTGTAATAACAGGGAATGATGGTAAGCGTAAAGCCAGTAACACCAAGACAATAGCCACAGGAATAAAAGACAATGGTGAGATAACAAATTGCTTATCCATTGCTTGAATCACTGAATCAACTTGCGTCATATCTACATTGCCTGAGTAGTGGTAACCCACAACAGTAAATAGAATGGCCGTGATCACGTAACTGATCAGTGAGATAGGCAGCATACCTTTGATATGTTCCATGATTTCAACGTTAGACATAGAAGATGCCAAGATCACAGAATCTGATAGTGGTGACATTTTATCGCCGAAGTAACAGCCAGAAAGAACAGCACCAGCAGTCATCGGAGCGGGAATACCTAAACCTTGGCCAATCCCCATCATAGCGATACCTGCCGTACCTGCTGCACCCCAAGAAGTACCGGTTGCTAACGCTGTTAATGAACAAATGATCATTGTTGCTAACAAGAAAATGGATGGGTGGATGGCTTTTAGACCGTAGTAAATAATGGTTGGAACAATACCACCTGCAATCCAAGTACCCACAAGCGCACCAACCGCAAGCAGAATTAATACGGCACCGAGACCATTAGCAATACCTTTTGTGGCGGCTTTTTCTAATGATTTGTAATCATGGCCTAGTTTTATACCTAACCCAATGATAATGAACCAGCCGATGTAGAGTGCTAGTTGAATAGGTAAATTTAACTTAGCGGTAAATGAGAATGCTAGTGCAAGGAAAATACCGAGAGCAACAAGAACTTGCATCAACGAGGGTAGTTTCACGACAGTCTGTTTTTCCATACTTCTAACCTTGTTTATCGTACCTGTAAATGAGCTGCTAGCCCAAAGTCAGTAATGAATATTTCTATACTGGTTAATAAATCACATGCATCACAGCTTGTAACAAACTTCGGCTACTGTAGCAGCTAGCCTTAAAACCGCGATAAATAATGTTTCTATATGTGACCTGAGTCTTTTGCTTTAAAAGATGAGCAAAAGTGCTGCTTTTTTGTGTTTATTTTGTTAAATAATGGTTTTTATTTTGTGTTTTTATATTGGTTTTATTATTCTGGTTATTTATTTCAAAACATAAAGATAATGTTTAAATTAGTTTAAAAAACCAAAATACATTCATTTTATAAATAATATATCCAATAAAGTTAGGTTAGAGAGATTATCAGGATAGCCGGGGGTTTTCAAAGATATGTATTTAATTGAATTATATGGTCTTGAATGTTTAATTTCATATTTAGAGTTAAAAACATACATTAAGTACTAGTTTTTAAGCCTTTTTGCTGTTTTATTCTTCTTTGCTGTTGCATTTTTGAACTTATAAAAATAACTAATACCAGTAATAAGAAATTCAAATATCGATAAATTAACAAAGATTGTTACTCTTTTTTGCGATAGTATTTTGAAGTGGATATTAAAATTATGCTTGTTTTTAAGCCTTTAAATCTCTATAGATGGAAACAGCAGCCGTTAAATTACGACAGGGAGTGTAGTAGCAAATGATGAAAGTAGGTTTAGTTGGTTGGCGTGGTATGGTCGGTTCTGTACTGATGCAACGTATGGTCGAAGAGGGTGATTTTAAACTAATTGACCCTGTATTCTATTCAACCTCTCAGATTGGTATTCCAGCGCCTAATTTAGGTAAAGATGCAGGCATGCTGCAAGATGCCTTTGATTTAGAAAGCTTAAAAAAACTTGATGCCATTATTACCTGTCAAGGTGGTGGCTACACTGAAAAAGTGTACCCAGCGTTACGTCAAGCAGGCTGGAAAGGTTACTGGATTGATGCGGCATCAACATTACGTATGAAGCCAGAATCAATTATTACACTTGATCCTGTTAACTTTGATCAAATTCAGCAAGGTATTCACAATGGTACCAATACGTATGTTGGTGGTAACTGTACAGTTAGCTTAATGCTGATGGCTGTCGGTGGCCTATATAAGGCAGGACTTGTTGAGTGGATGACGTCACAAACATATCAAGCAGCTTCTGGTGCGGGTGCTAAGAACATGCGTGAGTTGATCAGCCAAATGGGTGTGATTAACGATTCAGTGACAAGCGAGCTCGCGAATCCATCAACATCGATTCTTGATATTGACCGTAAAGTGGCAGATACCTTACGTTCAAGCGATTTCCCATCACAAGAGTTTGGTGCGCCATTAGCCGGTTCTTTGATCCCTTGGATCGATGTGAAGCGTGAAAATGGTCAAAGCAAAGAAGAATGGAAAGCGTCTGTTGAAACGAACAAAATTCTTGGTTTAGAGGATTCTCCAATCCCAATTGATGGTACTTGTGTACGTATTGGTGCGATGCGCTGTCACAGCCAAGCACTAACATTAAAGCTGAAGAAAAATGTACCGCTAGATGAAATCGAAGAAATGATTGCATCACATAATGATTGGGTAAAAGTTATCCCGAATGATCGTGATGTAACAGTGCAAGAGTTAAGCCCTGCTAAAGTAACGGGTACACTATCGGTACCGGTTGGTCGTCTTCGTAAACTTGCGATGGGTGATGATTACCTGAACGCCTTTACTGTTGGTGATCAGCTACTATGGGGTGCTGCTGAGCCACTTCGTCGTACACTGCGTATTATCCTTTCTGAAAAAGCATAATATTCGTTAGTTGAAAATAAAAAACGCCTGCAGTGATGCAGGCGTTTTTACTTATAGCAACGTTGATTTAGTGTTATTTTCGTTGACGGAAACCACGGCCACCTAAGATGGTTTTTAGTACGTCTTTTTCTCTTAATCTACTCATCCCGACATAAGCAACTGGAACAAGAAATAGTGAGAAAAATGTGCCGGCGGTTAATCCTCCCACTAAGACCAAACCAATATTTACGCGACCTAATGAGCCAGGACCTGATGCAAATGCCAGGGGTAGAGCACCTAAAATCATGGTTAATGATGTCATTAAAATTGGACGTAAACGTGAGCGAGCACTATGGATTGCCGCCTCAATGGCAGTTTTACCATGCTTACGTTGCTCATTGGCAAATTCAACCAGCAAGATCCCATGTTTAGTGACCAATCCGACTAAGGTTAATAAGCCTATTTGTGAGTAAATATTGAGGCTTTGACCAAAGACCCAAAGGGTCAAAACAGCGCCTACAATACACAAAGGAACGGTAAGAAGGATGATCAGTGGATCAACGAAACTTTCAAATTGCGCAGCTAAGATCAGATAGATGAAAATGAGCGCCATTAAGAATAACGTTTGTGTACCATCTTGTGAGTCCATTAATTCTTTAACCACACCGTCGTAGGCATAGCTCTGTGAGTCATCAAGTAGCTCAGGTACATTTTCATCAATGTAATTACGGACATCACTCGCAGTATAACCTGGCATTAATGTCGCTGTGATCTCAGCACTATTTTGTCCCATATAAGTTTTAAAACTGGACTCAGATGTTACTGCTTTAATTGAAACGAATTCAGACAAAGGGATATTTTGTCCCGATTCTGACGCTACATAAAGCTTATCGATAATATCAAAGTTACCCAGATCTTTACGGTTTACTTGAACGCGAATAGGGTAGGTATAGCCGTCATCAGCCTGTAAGTTTGCCGCTTTCAATGAGCCAAGGAAGGTCGATAGTGCATTGGTTACGTCAGTATAAGCCACGCCTGACAAGATGATTGCGTTACGGTCAATGCGTAAGTCATATCGCAGTTGATCTCGAAGTAATGAGCTTTTAACACGCGTTAAGCCTTTATACTCACTTAACTTTTTAACGATACGGTTAGCGGTGTCATTAAGCTTTGTATTATCTCGATTAACGGTTTTAAGCTGCAGTTTCAAATTGGTTGCTGCATTTAGACCATCAGCAGAGCGCACACTAAATGACATACTGTATGCAGACAGAGTACTTGCTGCTTTTTCAGTTAACTCAGCTACAATCTCATCTGCCGGTTTAGTACGTTTGCCCCAAGGTTCGAGTAAAATATGATTGGATGGTGTTGCTTCGATATAAGATAAATTTGCAGCAATATCTTTGTTATCTTCCATAACCGTATTTAGCTCAGAGTTATGCTTAATATGATAACGACGACCGACACCGGTCGGTGCTTCTGAACTACCATCAATAAAGCCAGTATCTTCTATTGGCAACAATACTTGTGGCATCGACCATACCGCAACACCCGAAAGTGCGATAAGTGCCAGTGCAATACCCCCCATCAATGCTTTACGATCAAACCATTTAGATAATTGTTTCGTGTAACCTAGTGATAGTTTGTGAATCTGCTTATCAATTGCAGCAAACCATTTAGGTTGTTGTGCTACCGGTTTAATTAAATACGCACACATCATCGGTGACAGTGTTAATGCAACCATACCTGAGATGATCACTGATGCTGCAAGAGTAAAAGCAAATTGGCGGAACAGATCAGCTGTCATACCTGACATTAAACCAATAGGCAGGTAAACCGCTGCAAGGGTCATTGTCATTGCTATTACTGGGAAGATAATTTCATTACTGCCCTTAATGGCGGCATTAAGCGGTGTTTCACCTTCTTCTATATAGCGATAACAATTTTCAACCACCACGATAGCATCATCAACCACAAGGCCGATCGCAAGAATAATGGCTAAAATAGTCAGCACGTTAATGCTGAAACCAAGAAATGACATTACTGCAAAAACACCAATAATACATACAGGGATAGTGATAATTGGGATTGATGCAATACGCAGTGAACCAAGGAAAAGTACCACAATTACGGATACTAAAACGATAGCTTCAAAGAGGGTATGGAAGCCTTGGTCGATAGATTCTTGAATGAAATCGGCTTGGTTATAGACCATCTTCATTTCTAAGCCATCTGGCAAGTGTTGCTGCATCTTGGTGATTTCAGCTTTTACACGAGCAGCTACATCAACCGGGTTCTCACTTTTCAGTGGTAGCACCTGCAGTGACATTGCAGTTTCACCATTCACTTTAAGTTTGCTTGGTGTCAGGCTATTTTCACCCATTTTGACATCAGCCACATCTTTGATGCGAATGATGTTGCCATCATCGACGCGGATAACGAGATCTTGTACATCTTTAACACTGGTTACTTGAGTCACTGGGTTAATTTGGAAATTACGCGCTTCACCAACGATCTGACCAACTGTGAATGATGAACTGTATGCACTGAGTGTTGTTACAATATCAGCGGGCTTAACATTGAGTGCCATCATACGGTTTGGGTTCAGCCAAACACGGACAGCTTTTGCTGCACCACCATACGGTCCATATACCCCACCAACACCTTGAATATGTCTAAACTGTGGTTTGATTTGCTGGCCAATGAAGTCGTACATCTCTTGCGAACTCATCTTCCCTTTATTGATAAAGGTAATAATGTTACTAGCTGAGCCCTTATCACCGGAATCATCGGTAACCGTCGGTTTATCAACCATACTTGGTGGAAAATCAACGATAGCTTCAATGCTACTACGTAACTTATTCATTAAGTTCGCATATTCAACATCAGTAATACCATCGCTAAATTTTACATTTAATGTACATTTACCTTGGGTACAGTCAGTCGTCATAATATCGACGCTTTCTAACCCTGTTGCGGCATTAATTAAATGTGTTGCGACATTTCGTGACATGAAGTCTGCGCTAGCGCCATCAATACTGGCGGTAACCGTTGCTTTAGGCGTGTTGTGATCAGGGAAATATTGAATTGCAAGTTTTTGGAAAGAAAACAAACCAATAAGAATAATTGCAATACTTAACACTGAAGCAAAAACAGGATGTTTAATACAGACTTCAGGTAGTCTCATTGCTCTGCTCCTTCACTGATTTAGTTTTTTCCTGTCCTGCTTTTGCTGGATCGGTTGTTTTCTTTTTTTGCTCTTGTGCTGGTGCATCAGCTGTTGATGCTTGAGTCTTGATGATATTTACTAAAGTTTCATCATCGATTTTTTGATGACCAGTGACAACAACAATGTCATCTACCTTTAAGCCTTTTTCAACAATTACATAGCCATTATTAAGGTTGTTACCTAAAGTTAGGTAACGCTTAGTAGCAACATTATTTTTATCAACGACCCATACGTAACGATCTTCATTATGAGCAAGAATCGCGTTTTGTGGCGCGACAATTCGATTAGTTCGACCATTCACCATTTGGCTCACTTGAGCAAACATACCGGGTGCTAGAATATGATCTGGGTTTTCGATACGAGCATGAATAGCCACACGCCCCGTGTTTTTATTAACGGCTGGTGCGACGTAATCAACAATACCGTTAAATATCATATCCTTGTATGCTTCAACAGTCACAGTGATGGGCTGGCCTTTTACTGCTTTACCAAGATCGTTTTGGCTAATGGTGTAGGAGACTTCAACAGGGTTGAGGTTATAAATACTTACCAGAGGTGTTGTTGCATCAATCATACTTCCTGCTGATTTAGTGAAGTTGGTCAGTTCACCATCAAAAGGAGCGGTAATGGCATAATCTTTCAAAATGGCTTGTTGCTGGCGGTAATCGGCCGCTGCAAGGTTCGCGGCATCTTGAAGCTCTTCAAAATCTTGCTTAGATAATGCGCCAGGTTGTTTTCTATTTAACTCAGCAACACGTTTTACTTTGTTTCTTGCTGTAGTTAAAGAACTTGCCGCTTTATCTAAATCAGCTTTTGCTTTACTACTATCTAGTTTTGCGATTAGTTGACCTTTTTTAACCACATCACCATCTTTAAAGTTTATGGCAACAAGTTTACCGGGAGTACTGAATGTGAGTTCAGCAAAATCAATCGCATTGATTTTACCTACTTCATTTAATGTAGCGACAAACTCTTTGGTAGAGATAGGCTCGACAGTAACAGGAACTGCTTGTTGTTTCTCGTCATCTTTTGCGTGAGCAAAGTTCGATATTGTTAAAGCCATAAGGGTAAATAGGAGTGGGGATAACTTTTTGTAGTGCACGTCGTATAACTCTCTTATTTCAGGATAAGGGTGTCAATCTTAGTTAATTTATATTAAATAGCCATATGAATTGTCAGTGAATGGTTAGCTTATCATTGCATCTTGGCGCATATCTATTTGGATGTCGGTTATATTTCTAATTTAGCTGATAGGAATTCAGATACAAAAAAACCGTAAATAGATGCTTCTATTTACGGCTTTAATTTTGGGTTTGCGCTTATTTTATGAGCAATTATGCTGCTAGGTTTTTAGCAACGAAATCCCAGTTTACTAGTGACCAGAAACCATCCATGTAGCTTGGACGTAGGTTGCGGTAGTCGATGTAGTAAGCGTGTTCCCATAGATCAACAGTTAGTAGCGGTGTTACGCCTTCTTCTGTGATTGGGCAACCAGCGTTAGAAGTGTTAACGATAGCTAGAGAGCCGTCAGCGTTCTTCACTAACCAAGTCCAAGAAGAACCGAAGTTGTTGATTGCTGAATCTGTGAATTTAGCTTTGAACTCAGCGAAAGAACCGAATGCTTTTTCGATTGCTGCTGCTACTTCACCTGTCGGTTCGCCGCCAGCGTTAGGCGCTAAACAGTTCCAGTAGAACGTGTGGTTCCAAACTTGAGCCGCATTGTTAAATACACCGCCAGTTGAAGTTTTAATGATGTCTTCAAGTGACTTTTCAGCAAGCTCTGTACCTTCAACAAGGCCGTTAAGCTTAACAACGTAAGTGTTGTGGTGCTTACCGTAGTGGTACTCTAGAGTTTCTTGAGAAATGTGTGGCTCAAGAGCGTTCATTGCGAAAGGTAGAGCTGGTAATTCAAATGCCATTGCTCAATTCTCCATATTGGTTTGGTGGCGTTTGCCACGACATTATTGCTTCCAGTAAGCATCGAGGCTTACTTAATTTATTTTTTGAATCTGACCGTTTTATTTTAGCAAGTTTTTTCTTTATTAAAAGACTTGGCTATAAAAAAATACCCTATACCTCGTTAGAGGAATCGTCAATAACCTTTTAATTATAAAGGTTAAATGATGCTCTGATTAAAGATTGAATTAAAAGCAGTCGGTTAGGTGCGGGAAAGTATTTTTATTGGTGACGATAACCAAGTAGAATGGTAGGGTTTAAGTAATTACTATTAAAGTTGTACGAGGAAGCTATGGAAACTATCGACAAGATCAAGCAGCAGATCGCTGAAAACCCAATTCTACTTTACATGAAAGGTTCACCTAAGCTACCAAGCTGTGGTTTCTCATCTCAAGCGTCTCAAGCGCTAATGGGCTGTGGCGAAAAGTTTGCATACGTTGATATTCTGCAAAATCCAGATATCCGTGCTGAACTTCCAATTTACGCACAGTGGCCAACATTCCCACAATTATGGATTGAAGGTGAGTTGATCGGTGGTTGTGACATCATTCTTGAGATGTTCCAAAAAGGTGAGCTTCAGCCACTAATTAAAGAAGCAGCAGCACGTCGCGACGCAGCTTCAGCAGAGTAATTCTTCTGTAACGCCAATTGTTTTAAGGTGATATGATTTTGAAGTCTATCACTTTTAGGCAATAAAAAAACCGCCAAATTCGGCGGTTTTTTTGTCGCTAAGGAAAGGCTTATAGCACCATAGATGCTAACCAACCAAATCCAATTAATGGCAAGTTATAGTGGATGAATGTTGGTACAACCGAATCCCAAATATGATCGTGCTGACCATCCGCATTCAAACCTGATGTTGGACCTAAGGTTGAATCTGATGCTGGAGAGCCCGCATCACCTAATGCCGCTGCAGTACCTACTATCGCAATGGTTGCCATTGGTGAGAAACCAAAAGATAGACAAAGCGGTACGTAAATTGTGGCTAGAATTGGAATGGTGGAGAACGAAGAACCGATCCCCATGGTGACTAATAAGCCCACAACCAGCATTAGCAGTGAAGCAAGAGGTTTGTTATTACCAATCACAGCTTCAAGAGAATTCACTAAGGTTTCAACCCCGCCAGTTGCTTTCATGACGGCTGCAAACCCTGCTGCTGCAATCATAATAAAGCCGATCATCGCCATCATATGAACACCTTTGGTAAACACATCATGGGTTTCTTTCCACTTAATGACGCCCGTGAAAGTAAACACCATAAAGCCAACAAGGCCACCGATGATCATCGAGCCACTGTATAATTGTGCGCCTAGTGCGGCAAAAATAGCAGCAACTGCGACATAGACATGACGCATGTCGATTTCTTTTTTCTCGGGCTCACTGGCAAGAATTTTCTCAACAGAATATTCGCGAGGTTTACGGTAGCTGACAAAGGTTGCAAGAAGTAAACCAAATAGCATGCCACATGCAGGTAGGATCATTGCGACAGGTACTTGACTTGCTACGACATCTAAACCGTTATCGTGTAGGTTTTTTAATAAGATGTTATTTAAGAAAATACCACCGAAGCCAATAGGTAGCACCATGTATGGCGTAACTAGACCAAATGTCAGTACACAAGCAATTAGACGACGATCTAACTTCAGTTTAGCAAAGACATGCAGTAGTGGCGGAATAACAATTGGGATGAAAGCAATATGAACCGGAATAACGTTCTGAGAAGAAATGGCAAGTAAGACTAGAATGATAAGAACGCTGTATTTGACGCCCGTTGCAGCCGCGGCGTTATCATGCCCACTGATTTTCTTGATCACTTTTTGTGCTAAGATATCAGTAATACCAGAGCGTGAGATTGCAACGGCAAACGTACCGAGCATGGCATAACTTAGCGCTGTGGTTGCACCGCCACCAAGACCACCTTCAAAGGCTGATACCGCATCAGTGAGAGACATTCCACCAATAAGGCCGCCAACAATGGCACTAAAGGTTAGCGCGACGACCACATTCACTCGCATTAATGCGAGTATCAGCATGATACATACCGCTATAACTACAGGGTTCATAAAGCTTTGATCCATCCGTTTTATTGGGTAATTGTGAACTACACGAGTTTGACTGTTTCAAAGTGAGTACATAATCACAGAAATAGAGGGGTGAAATAACACCGTTTTTATCAGTTTGCTTAATTTTTTGCACATGTCGAGGACAAAATGTGTTTTGCCGCACATTTTATTGAGGTTGTATGATTTTAAATCACTTAAAAGGAGGTTCTAGAATGGATTATCAGGCAATAAAAAGGCTAGCAGAATGCTAGCCTTTGGTGATTTTTGGTAGGTGTATAAGTTAAGGTTGTGAACTTAAAACAGACGTATCTGTGATAGTTAATGTTTTGCCATCACCATTAATAAATGAATGCATTTCTGATTGCATTTCAGTTGTTACAGCAGTATCCGATGATGGATCGAGTAATGATGAATGACTTCCTGCGTTAAATAACACCGCATTTCTCACTAGTGTGCCATTAATCGATGCGGTTGTTGGTGCCAATTGCATCGTTTTGAGTAGAGGCGTAGTGCCTGTAAACGGTGAATAAGGAACAGAAATTTCTGTGCCCGTTACTGTTGTGCCAGGTGGTGTGAGATTAGGGATCGTTTGATCATTTTGTACTTGGGTTAGGTAAACAGAAGCCGTGCTTGGCACTAATAACGAATGGTTAATAGGATCGACACTATCCAGCACTGTTTGTGCGGCATAAGCAAACTGTGTAAATGAGTCATAAATTGTGCTTAGCGTTGCTAATGAGGTTTCACTACCATCACTAATTAGTCCTGCTTCATAACCTTGATAACAAAGTGGTATCGGTGTATCGCCACATTGGTTTTTAAAGTCAGCATTTGAGCTTGCTAAAATATTCCCTTTGATGAGATTACCAAATTCTCCTGAATTTAAGAGTAGGTAAGGGATCTCAGCGCCAGGATTTGCAAGGGCAAATTGATCAATCGCGAAGAACTGATCTGCGGCGTCGTTGCCAGTTGGACGATTGGTCACATTTGCCACATTAATCCCAGTCATTGCACCTAATGAATGACCAACAAAATTAACACTAGCTGTCGGTTTTAATCTTGCTAATGGGCCAAGTGCTGCAAATTGCTCAGGTGTAAGTGATGAAAATTGACTAAATAATCGGGTTATTGATGCTTTTAGATTGATCACATCAATCGTACTTTGACGTAAATTATCACGGGCAACCGTTAGTGCACCAAGGTTTAAATAAATAGATGGATTGTCCGCTGCGGTCACGCCACCGATATCTCGATCACCATGCAATGGAAGGTTAATCGCAAAGATCGCACGGCATTGATCACCTATGATAGTGTCAGCAAGTGCTGATTGAGTTAGGGTATCTTTACTACTTGTTACTCCATGTTGGTAAATGGTAACGCTGTTTGAAGGACAGTTTGTACTATCTGACGGTAATACTAAAGTGTACTCGATTGAGGCAATCGAGCGCAGTTTAGGCACTGGGCTGTAACGGGTGATCAGTCTTGCTTCATCTAACTGTTTACCATCTGGCAGTATGATTTCTGAGCCGAGTAGTGCTGCTAATACACGTTGCTGTGCCGCAGGATCGGTGGCGACATTTGCAAAGTCGGTTGGATCGATGTTGAGCTCTGTAATTTTGGTTTGAACGGCAAGTTTTTCAGCATCTGTACCATTGGTTAGAATATATTGAATTCTTGCAATGCTAGGCAGGCCACTTTGCCAAGGTGTAGTTAAGAATTTATTTGGATCGTTGCTTAAGAAGTAAGGTAAGTGAATCGTACCTGTGAATACTTCCCCTTTACCTAATGGTGTCGGAGTACCAGGAGTGGTAGGTGGATCAATATTAAATAAAGAGGCATCTAAAACCGTTGTATCAAGACTGCTGTCGATTGCTGCGCCTTTCCAAATATCAGACGGTTTACTATTTATCGCTAATGCTGTTGCGGATTTAGCGGCAAAAAGCACATCACCAACAGAGGCTGTAGTAAACCACGATGAGAAAATAATGTTGTCTTTATCAACCCCTACTTGTGCAAAAGCAGCTTCGGTTGCTTGGGTCACTGCTTGAGCGGGAAGTAAGGCTGGAGATGGCGGTGTTGCCGTTGATTTTAATGTGGCGTAAGAGCCGCTGGTACCAACTGGGTTGTTTTGATCATCTTCCAGTGAGTTTGTTACTGCAAACATATAATTGCTCGCAGGATTTAAGGGCTTAAGTAAGACAGCTGTCAATGTATCACCAGAGGCTTGAACAATATAATCTTGCCCTTCAACCAGCTTTATAGGGGCTGTACTATCTGAGGTGTCAGTAGGATCGCCTGATTTTATCAGATAGAAACTTCCAGCCGCACTGTCTGGGTTTAATGGATTACCTGTAAAGCTTACCAAAATCGGTTGACTGGTACTCCAACCATCGGTTGCACCCATAGCAACGACAGGATTAGAGATATCTGTTGGATCTGTTGCGGTACTCTCAATACTTAATGTGCCGTCTTCTTGATCCATCGCTAAATAGGTCGGCGTGACAATAACTGGCGAGCTTGGATTTGAGATAATATCAAAGTTGACTTTTGTTTCTGCATTTAGGCTGTCAGCAGTATCGGGATCAATCGTAGGGGCGCCCGTTGTTTTGCTGTCGCCACCACATCCTGTTAGTCCCAAGCTAGCAGCTATAATGATCGATAAAAAATGCTTGTTCATAGTATTCCTTACTTTCAATTCTTAGTTCAGTCTTGGGTTAAAAAGTGTAATTAGCTTGCGCGGCACCGATGAAAGCATCGCTGGTTGCGGTGAAGCTATCACCTGCTTCAGTAAATGTGCCGTCTTTGCCGTAGACATAACTAACGCCTAGATCAAAACTCAATTGGTCGCTGTATTTATAGCTTGCTCCTGCTGAGTACCAGAAGCGGTCAGTATCTGGAATACTCAATGTTGCTTTACCGCCTTGCTCATCGTAAGCAAAGCCGGCACGTAACGTGATTTGTGGATTAAGATTGTATGTACTACCAATAGCCCAGCGGAATGCATCGTCATATTTTTCTTCTTTCAATAAGCAGACACCGGGTAGTTGTCCCCCAAAATTACATTCACTGCTGGTCGCTTTTAGCTCAGTGAATTTACTCCATTGGGTCCAAAATATACTGTAGTGCAAAGCGAATTGGTTATTGAGTTGGTGAAAGCCTGAAAACTCAGCGGTAGCAGGGAGGGGGGCTGCAAGTTTTGCGTCGATGGTTGAACCACGGCGATTGGCACCGAGAACTTGCCCTGAGTAATCAGTAAAGTCACCGTCAAAATCAAGGTCAACTTGTGAACGGTAAGCTAAGCCAAAACGGTTATTCTCATCAATTTCAAATAGCGTGCCTATATTCCAGCCAAATGCCCATGTCTCTCCTTCCATATTAATGGTTTTGTCGCTGGGTTTTATTGCAGGATAAAACGGTAGTGCATTCTTACCGTAATGGCGGTAAAGCTCAGCATGTGCATAAACAGCACTAACACCAACACCGATACTCCATTGGTCATTGAGTTTATAGGCAACACTTGGGTTTAAGTTTATGGTGAGCAGTGAGGTTTTACCTGCGGATGTGCCGTCATAAAAATCATCAGGGTAATCGGTTGTAACCCCGTAATTAGAGAATAAAGACATCCCCCAAGACAAACGATCATTCAGTGGTTGAACAAAGTAAGTTGAAGGTACAAATGCCAGAGGTGCGACATCTTCGGCTGTTTGTTCACCTACTGGGGCATCATGTGCAGTGACATCAATATTAGGTAAAACAAGACTTCCTTGTGCAGAAATAGCCATTTTATCGAACTTTGTCATGCTTGCAGGGTTACGTGCAAGAACACCAGGGTTATCAGCAATAGCAGCTTCACCTGCAAATGCACGCCCTAAACCCGTTGCAGATTGTTCTGAAACTTGGAAACCAGCCGAGTAAGCCTGCGTTGAAAATAATGCAGTGGTTACGGCAATGGTGAGATAACGTTTTTTTACGGACATTATACTGCCTCTCTATATGTTGTTATTTAGCTTCTTATTCGTCCCTGAAAGGAAAAACAAAGATTAAGTACAAGAGTGAGTATAAGACCGGATTTCATTTATGTTAACTAAATGTTACGTGAAAATTAATGCTAATTTCATGTATTTAACATATTTTTAAATTGAGCGTTTAAAACGTTTAATTTAAAAATCTATAAATAAAAAAATCATAAAAAAAAAGCTCATAAAAATATGAGCTTAGAGGAGAATTTTGCGGTTTAGATGGGCGATAGATTTAGTTGCTATCCATGTCTTCTGTTTGAGGTGCCATTAAAGGCCAGCCACCTAACTTTTTCCATTTGTTAACTATTTCACAAAATAGCTCAGCGGTACGTTCTGTATCATACAGCGCAGAATGTGCTTCACGATTGTCAAATGGGATATTTGCTGTTTGACATGCTTTCGCTAATACCGTTTGACCAAATGCAAGCCCACTTAATGCGGCGGTATCAAACGTTGCAAACGGGTGGAAAGGATTACGCTTTAATTTTGCACGCTCAGATGCCGCCATAACAAAGCTGTGATCAAACGTTGCATTGTGCGCAACCATAATGGCGCGAGAACAATCAGAGGCTTTTTGTTCTTTACGGATCTGCTTATAGATTTCTTTTAAAGCGTGCTCTTCAGATACTGCACCACGTAATGGACTAAAAGGATCACGGATCCCATTAAAATCCAACGCTTCTTTATGTAAAATCGCGCCTTCAAAAGGAGATACATGGAAGTGGATGGTTGTTGCTGGCTTTAGCCACCCATCTTCATCCATTTGTAATGTAACGGCGCAGATTTCAAGTAATGCATCTGTTTTAGCGTTAAATCCCGCGGTTTCTACATCAATGACGACGGGAAAGTAGCCGCGAAAGCGACTTTTTAATGTATTGAATTCGTTATCTTGGCTCATAACACTGCTGTCAAAATAAAGGAATGGGCTATTATGTCAGATCCATCCCTTGATACCAATTTGATCTGATGTATAAACAAAAATGGTCTGTCTCTTTTTTCTTAATGTGAAACGGGTTCTGAATTGTTAAAGCAATGGATGTTATGGTCGATATAAAGAAAGGTTTAATTAGTATCAATTAAAAGTCAGCCTTTATATTTCGAGACGTTAGATTAAGACATTTGGATAATGACATTTCTTATTTTTAAAATATGGCCTAGGTCATTGTATATATTGATTTTATTGTTTTCATTGCCAAGTTTGGCGGGAAAGCAATATATCGCATCGCCTAATCAGTCACAGTGGAATGTTATTGTTGATACGCCGCTAGAGTGTCGCTTGTCACATCATATACCGGGTTACGGTGACGGTGAGTTCGTAGCACGTTCCAGCAAAAAACAATCTGTTGCCTTTGAATTAAAAATGTATCGTCCGATGGGAGAAACACGAAACGTCCGTCTAACTTCTATGCCTGCTCGTTGGATGCCTGGTGATTCAGCCAATACCATGACACGACTTAAATTTTTTAAGCAGTTTGATGGCTATATTCAAGGGAAAGCGGTGTGGAATATGCTTGCTGAATTAGAAGATGGGCGAAATCCTACATTTATGTATCAAGATTGGCAGCGACAAAATCGCTCATTAGAGGTTGGATTATCTGCCGTTTCGTTTCAAAAAGGTTATCAATCATTTAGCCAATGTCTGAGTAAGCTATTACCTTATGGATTTGAAGATATCGCATTTTCTGTCCTCCACTATAGTGAAAATAGCGACACATTAAATAAAATATCACAACAACGTCTGGCTCAAATTGCCGACTTTGTTCGCTATTCTGACGATATTGATTTGGTTTTAGTTGCCGCGTTTAATGATTCGATTGCCGGTACTACGGAAAGCCAAGAGATGTCAGAGCGACGAGCTGACAAACTGCGTCAGTATTTTCAATCGTTAGGGTTACCTGCCGAGCGTGTTCAAGTAGAAGCGTACGGAAAGCGGCGTCCTATTGCTGATAACTCAACCCCTATCGGACGAAACTTAAATCGTCGAGTTGTGATTTCATTAGGACAAAGTCCGATTTATTAATCAGTAATGGAAAACTGGATGGGATGGGGCTCGTTATTATTGAATGATGTAACGAGCCTTATTTTTTATTAATGCAGTTTAAAGGAAGCGATGAGCTCACAACTTGAATAGTTGTTAATGGCTTTAACTTGATTCGCAATAGCAGGGTTAGGATGTCGTTTTAAAAAGCTAATCAATGCAGATTGGCAACACCCCAAAGAATTTATATAGCTGTGGCATTGCGTTTGTTTACACTGTGGGATCAATGCAATAACTTGTTCAGAGGCAAGTTGTAAATACTTTAACTCGTAGTCTGGATCGCCATGTTGTCGCCAAAAATTAGCCATGTTATGGCAAGAAACGACTTTCATCGTTAAGAGATCCGTTAGTTGCTCGGTGTCAGTTGAATCTGCCGTGATTTCCTGAGCAATAGATAGCGCGAGTTGATAATGAACAATAGACATCAAAGGGTTATTGTTAGTCTTAGCATCATCAGCCATTAAGGTGTGTCTTTCCCACTCTGAAATATCCATGTCATTATCCTTTGTAAGTGGTAGTGTTTTGCGGTTAGAAAGCCTGTAACGCGCTAAGGTAGTTCATCTCAACTTGTTCCCAATCGACTAAGTGCCACCATGCGTCAATGTAATCAGGACGGACGTTTTGGTAACTCAAGTAGTAAGCATGTTCCCATACATCAAGCGCAAGAATTGGAGTCCCTTGTACTGTTACTGTATCCATTAACGGGTTGTCTTGGTTCGGCGTTGCTGAGATCTCGAGTCGTCCATCCACGACAGAGAGCCAAATAAATCCGGCACCAAAATGATTGGCAGCTAATGTTGAAAATGTCTCTTTAAACTTAGCAAAACTTTCAAAATGGGCATTAATTGCTTCTGCAAGCAAACCTGATGGGTGGCGAACGCCTTCGGGTGACATACATTGCCAATAGAGGTTGTGATTATAGAAACCACCGCCATTATTACGCACTGCTGCAGGGTATTGAGATATATTGCTTAAAATGGTCTCAATGGGCTGGTCAGTAAGATCTGTATTTTCAATTGCAGCGATAAACTTATCAAAATAACCTCTATGGTGTTTGCTATAGTGGATCTCAACAGTTTTTGCATCAAGATAAGGTTCTAGTGCATTAAAGCCATAGGGTAGTTTTGGGAATAGATGTTTCATAAATTATACCTAGTAAAAAACGTCAACTAGATACTAATGATAACTATTATCATTATCAACCGCTGTTTTGTATGGATATTAATGAATTTTTAGCTGTGAAATTATGAATTTGATGATTAGTTAACAAAGAATTTATGGTTTTTGGTTATGATTTACATTGTTTAGATAAGGATTTTCGTTATGAATAAAGTTGTTTTAATAGCTGTTGTTGTATTAGTTGCAGTAGGTGTGGGGATTTTCAGTGTGGGTAAATTGACTGAAAAAGCAGCGAATGAGACGACAAAAAAAGTATTAAAAGAAGTAGTGAGTGCTGATTTAGCACCTGTCGCAAAAGCGATTGGTAAGCTAGAAGCCTGTGAATCTGGTGCAACTGCAGAGTTAGAAGCCTTAGGCCATACCGCAACACCATTAGGCCGGAGTTTGGCTTATATTGCTTTAGCACAAAATAGTTATTTGATGGATGATAAAGATAAAGCGCGCGTGGAACTGCAACAAGCGATTGATGCGAGTACTGATAAACCCTCAGCCGAAGAGCGTAATGAGATGTTTACCAAGTTGGGTGAAGGCGCAAAACAAATGGCAGAAAAGCGTAAAGCATTCGGTTTTAAAGTAAACTGTGAACCACTTTAATTGCTGATGATAGCAGTGAAAAGGAGCGATTAAGCTCCTTTTTTATTGAATTAAATTTGTTATTAATCAGATGTCTACCTTATCTTTATAGTCTTGTTATATGAACTAAAAATCATCTTTACTCGGTGGGTGAGTGAGTGACTATCTAGTTATTGTAAGGGGTGTAGGTGCCATCGACGGTAAAAATACATTACAAATACTCTTTAATTTGTAAAGGTGATGATTTTATAAGACTAAACTCGACAAAATCATACGCAATATCCTTTACAAAAATAGTAACAAATAAATTGTAGCTGACTTTACCCAAAGTCTTGGCAAGGCGATCGCCTCACTGACCCTGCTAAAAGGGTAAAGTAAAATAATAAAGCCACTCCTGACGCTCGCACGGCTCGCTAGTCGCTAGGCGTTTATGATTTTTCTTGACCATCGGTATCACTCACAAAAGATCTCACAAAAGAGCTTTCGTAACTCGTTTTTGGACAAAAGCAAGCTAGCTCCTTTGCTCTAGATTTTGAGGTTTGGATTAGGAAATATATGGCTAACTCTCCAATGAGTAAGAGCCAGCCAGTATTCCTCTAAATTCACCATTCAAACCGTTCTTCTGATTGCCTTGAGTCTAACTCTTCGTCGGCCCTTTCTCGTTCTACTATTTTTTCTAGCTTGCTAAGTATCATTTTCGTATTTTCTACAACATCAGGGTTTTCATGGGAAAGAAGCTCCTCAAATATTTCAGCTCTTTGTTCAATTACAGATGCACGTGAACCGCTCCAAGACATCGGGATTGCAGCCCTTTCGAAAGCTTCAATCACTAACAACGGTTCAGGACTTTCGTTGACTAGAGCTTTTGCCAAGTCGGTTAATTTAAGGTGTTCACCATTCTTTTCATATGGAGTGATCGATGATGCTAGAGCTTGAAATCTGTATATGGGTGACTCTTTGCACCACGCCATAACGACATCAAGAGGGATCTTAGAAAATGGACTTATTTCTCTATAGAGGTTACTAGTTTTGATCTTAGCTGAAACATTGCCTTCTTTTAGAAATACGCCTAAGGCTTGAGTCGGTTGTAGTACGATTACAGTTGATAGAAACTCACTATAGTCAAAAGAATAAACTTTATAAGTAGCTATGCCATCGTACAGCTTCTTGAACAGAGTTTTAGCATCTTCCTCAGCCTTATCTTCCGAAAAACATACTTTAGCTATTTGCGCCAAAGAATAATCTCGCCCACCATTGTTTCGTTGATCACTACTATAATCATGCTTCAGTAAGAACTCTCTACATTTTTTGATCAAATCCACACTAGGAGCATAAGAGACTTGTTTCTCCAATCCATGGAACCGCATGGTTAGTATTTCAATAACTACACTTTGCCCATTTGGTTGCAACCAGAGCAAATCCAAGATGGTTATTAAGTCAGAGTCAGGTATTGATTCATGCCGTCTACCAAATGCCATATTTTGGTACATCCAGCTCGGAGACGTATTACTTTTTAATGATGCTATGAGCCTATTTACGGCAACTTTATCTAGCGGGCAGTCAAACTGCACCAGTGGGAATATATAGTTTAGTTTGTCGTTGTTTAATAAGAAATCTAAAAGCAGTTGTGCTTTATCTGAGTCATTATCGGAAACGTATCTAACAAAACCTTCAACAAAGTTCGAGTTTACTTTCTTTATTTCTAGTTTTTCTAGGCAGGTGGTTATATCAGACCATACCTTTTCAATATCACTTACTCCGCTAGCAACTCCGTGACCAAACCTAAACAGGTGGTTATTAGTATTTATAGTTGTAAGAATCTGAGGTAACTTGCTCATAAGATAGTCATAGTGCTCTTGAGCAACATGTCTGCCTAATTCTTCGGCGAGTTCTTGAGCTTTTTCATATCCCCATTTTACTGTTTCACCTTCTTCATCTATCTCATCTAGGCCATAGTAATTATGGTTATCAGTAAGTACATAGAGCGCCATTTGACCGTCTAAGTCTTGAGCTGCGATATTTGCCCTTAACAATTCAAGTCGGTCTTTATGGTCTCTCGCCATTGACGAAGCATCAAACCGCAACATTGCTCCTAGAGCTAACCAACCTCGTGGCCAGCTCCCATTACTACAGAAGCTTTTGGATATGGATTCGAGTTCATCATGTAGCTCAGCAAATTGCCATAGTCCTCTAATATGATTAGCAAAAACCTCTTTGATACCCTCATCAATGATTTGGCCTGATGAAGCAAGATTATCAATGAGAAATAAGTATTTGCGATACCAAGAAAGTACATCACTTAGACTTTGAGGCTCGTAACCAAAGTCTCTTGATTTAGCACCAAAATCAAAATCATAACTTGATGAAAAATGTGAAGTATTCAGTGAACTATCGAGTAACTCATACCCCAGCTCTCTTTTGTTTTCATTCGAGCTGCCTATGAGTTTGCCAATACATTTAACTCGTCGTTCCAATGTAGCGTGTGTACCTGATAGATGAAGCTGAAACAAACTACAAAGTAACCTTCTAATAGAATTATTATTTTCCCCTTTCTTTTCAGATAATGCGAAACAACAGAGCAGTTCAAAGCATTGATTGAACAAGTTATCTTCATATGCTAAAGAACGAAGAAGCCTTGTAATTGATATGTAATGTGGATTATCCCTACTTAAGAAACTAGGATCTAATTTTGCTCTTTGCTCCAGGTACGTGAGTACTTCACTTGGAATAATCGGGGCAATATTAGACAACAATGAGATCGATAAATCGTCATTACCTTTTTTAAAAAGTAAATCTATCACTCCGTCAGGTGTTAGCCACACTGATGCTAGCTTTACGGCTTCTTCGCTATCATTAAGATACCCAATTCGACGTGAGAAAGATTTGAGCAATCTTGGTTGTGTATTGCTATTTATGAACTTCATAACATTTGAATTTGGGATGTTCTGCAATGCTAAACGGGCTAGTCTATTTGCAATAGGGTGAGGTAATATCGCCATCCAAATGCTACGTTCTTGCGCTAAGTTTCGTCGCTTCAACTCTTTAGCAAACTTGTACATTTCATGAGAAGGAAGCATTACTATTTCACCGAGTAACTTTAACTCTTCACTAAAGTCATCTTCAGATTCCAACTGAAACGAATAAGCTAATGATAGGCCCTCGGCTGCTTTTTCTAAGCCAATATCAGAATCATGGCGCTGGTGAAATAGTCTTTTGAATAACTCTTCATCTTTTAATCTGGATATGCTTTCATCTTTTCCTATAGTAGAGGCTAGCGCATTAGCCACTCTTGCATTACCGCCTGAAAAATCGGCAATTTGCTCAGTAGTTTGTTTACTTAAATGAGGGAATCTTGATGAAATCATTACTTCGATAAGCTCACTAGAACTTGGCTCTAAAGTAAAAACTTCAGTTTCCTCAGGCTGATCTTCTCTAACGTCGTATTCAACAGTTAGGACTCTAGCTTTGCTGTTATCTTTACATAAATTGGTAAGTTCACGATGCAAGTCGGGGGCACAGTTATCCACTATAATAATGGACTGAATATCGTCTCTAACAAGCCGTTCGACTAAAACTCGTGGAATAGGTGAAGGAGATAGACTAATGTCCGAATAAAACACGCTCTCTTTATCAAGAGCATTTCCCCCAATTCTGTCATCAAATAGTGCTTGTACAAAGCGAGTTTTACCTACACCTGACAGCCCGACTAAACGAATAGACGCGCCAGCATTGAGTAAGCGATTTCGAAGCAAATTCAATGCATCAACTGTAGCTAACCCTTCTGAGTCATTAGAGGAAAAATTGTGAAGGCGCACAGCTTGATCTAATATGTATTCTTCCTCAACGCCCTTTGGGCATTTAGCCCAATTACCATACTCCTCCCAACCACTATAATCTCTCCCAAAATTAGCTCGTAACCAACTAGCTTGTTTGGATAGTTTATCTTCAGCCACAAACTTCTTAATATGCTTATATATATCGTCTTGTTTTGAAGACGGCTTACTTATATTAATATGATGAGCATCTATTGGAATTGCCCGTTCTTTTAAGCCTGGATCTGAGCTATCAGCCTTAACAATCCTTCCAAATATGAAATATGGCTTGGTTTCAACCAACACTAAATGCCGAATGTCTTTATCATGACACCATCCTCGATACCAAGTATTCAGATCGCGTAGAGTGGCATCGTTGCGCTCTAATGAGGCAGTTGCCGCAGAAGGTTGATGTAAGAATAACTTGAGAAACAATTGCCCGAAAAGAGAGTTACCTGTTTGCGCTAGATCTGCTCCAGTATGAGGTGAGCCTAAAAATGCCACACCAGTAATTCTATTTATAAGCTCAACCGCACCCTTACGCCCATTCTGATCGCTTGCCAATCTAAGTAACTGTTTAATAATTAGTCCGCCTAAGCTATGACCTACTAGTATCAGCTCACCTTTGCTTAGTTGCTGCTCAGCTAAGAGTGTCTCAAGTACGTTTTGCGCTCTATCAAGGAGACCCATTCCTGAATCTCGCACAGTTAATTTAGGAGCCTCGTAACCAATCGACCATATACATACATCTTCTATATCCTCATGTAACCAATTAGGCCAAAAAACTTTTTCTGAATTATTTGATTGCCATGTGGTTTCAGCATTGCCACCTAATCCATGAATAAACACAACATGTTTTCTAGCTAAAGAATCGCCAGACATCAATCGCAAGTCAGCCATGCAAACCTCTATTAGTATCAATATTATATTTCAAATATTATCCCAAACATTCAAAAGCTAATAGTTTTATTTCAATAGGTTACATATAAATAAGCTAAACACTCATGATTGGCGCGTATAATCGTAGCCACTCAAAAGCATAGACGACTCTCTCTAATTGCTTAGTCGTAAGAGCGGTCGTTAAGCTCTTACCTGTCACATTAGTTATTTTTGGTTAAAATTCGACCGACAGATAGCTTAGGATTTTTAAGAAAACCAATAAAGGGGCATTTCTGTGCTAGCCCGTTATTGGACAGAAATTTCTTAGAGTATTAGTACTACTTAGACTAATGGATATTAGGAAAAGTAAGGATTACTCTAGCCTTCTTTTTGTCATCACCCCTCATGATATTTCCAATATTTACTTATATAAGGAGGTTTGGGCTTGTCCAACACTTTGGATAGGTGTCGGCTTCGCGACACAAATCCTTATATGCTTTATGCAACACCCTTAGAAAAAGCTTCGGTCAGATAACTAAACTCAACCTGCTCTTCGGGAATTACTTTTAATTTTTTACTCTTTACTGGTTCAAGTTGAACCATACTTGTAGCAGAGCATGCTAGACCACCAAAAATGGCTGCAAGTGGATTTAATGATACACTACCACTTAGAGTTGCTCCCTTAACAAACTCACTCAAAAGTGTCGCTACACTTTGAGACCCTATGTTTACCTTTAAATCTGAGAATTTAATTGAGCGCCCAAACCGACTTCGAGATGACGCGACGATCTCATTAGTAACTTTTTCCAAGTCAGAAACAGCCAAATTTAGTGCTGTTTCACTAAACCCAGTAGGAAGTGAAACTTGAAGAGTTACTAAGTCCATGGAGTTTCGAAACTCGCTTAATAGATCTGAATGTTCAGTTTTAAACGCAACTATTTTCTTGAGAGATATATTTCCCGCAGGTACGGGGAGTTTATTGTATAGCGCAACTTGCACACAGTGTTCATCGATAGCATCTTTCGTTCTAGCGATAAACTCTCGGTACGATTGTTGCGGAACCCATATGACGTCTGGCTGAGCAATTGATTTTTTCTTTAATGACTGCGCCTGAAAGTCTAAAAATATATCTACCCAATTTTTTGCACCCTCTGATTTTAAGCTGTATGCCGACTCTTTAGTGTATAAGTTGCTGGCAAAAGGTAGATCTTGGTACTCTTTAAGTAAGATGCCCGCATCTTCTAGCACTATCTCATCAACACTTCGCTTCCAGCGCGGAAGTTGAGCACTAACAGGCTGTACAATATAGTCCCAATAAAGACAGAAGCTCTGCATCTGTTCTTTACGTAACTGAACATGAGGTATGTAAGCATCACCACCAAGGTTTTCAAAATGGGGACAAAAAACTATCCCTCGTTTTCGGGACATAAAAACTCCTCTGGCATATAACGTCCAATTAAGGTGTGAAGCACAAGACCACGACACTCAATTTGACCACTGTAAACACAAAACTCAACCCAAACCCAAAATGCCAAGCGTGATGAATCACTCTTAAATGCTTTGTTATAATGCAAGTTTCACCATATCTGATCTATCACCATTAAACCCAATATCAACCTTGCCACTATAGATACCACTGTCAGACATAGAGATATAAAGGTTCATTTTCTGTAAACCAAGCCCTTGCTCTAAAGAAAGCCACTTGCCGATCACTTCTGACTTAGCTGCGATTGGCTGCTTTAGTACATTACAAGTCATGATATCATTTAGTCCCGCCGCACTAAGGTCAACTAGACTAACTAGTTCACGATGCCACTTAACATCTACAGCACCTTGAGTACAAAAATTAATAAAATCGTATCCACTGGACATATAGAGTGGTAATACCCTATCTAATAACTTTAGAAAGTCCTTTCGGATTTTTTCATTTCCTGATGGATAGAAATCATCTTCATTGTCTGACATCCAGAAAATCGGCTTATCACTTGGTAACACCGATGCCGTCAAAAAAGAAAACATATGGGTAATACGCAGCGCTGTTTCAATACTTTGTTTAGGAAAATGAAGAAAACCACCATCCTCTAGCGATTGCTTCAAATAACTTTTGCTTCCCCTTTGGTCTTCTGAAAATAGCGTGTTTATCTTTTTATCTACTACTACATTCACAAGCAAACCTGGCAACAGATTATTCGAATGACGCAAAGCGTCTTGAGCTACTGCAAGCATTTTAGGATTATGTCCCATTTTTTTGAATGATAACTCACCACGTTTGAACCCCCGTACCATGCGCGACTTTTCTACTGCTGCATAGTAGTTTCCGACAAAGTCCAACGGAGTGAAAAGAAAGCTATAAATATGATATTTGCCATTAGTCTTTCCTGAGTAATCCGAATACACGGCAAATGATTTGAATGGCGTAGTGTCAAAAACTTTGTCGTACTTCTTAATACAACCATCTAAAACAATGCCTAGTGCGTTCCCCTTTGCTATCGGCAGACTCGGGATTTTCTTATACATACTCGATACTCCAATTGCCTAATAACTCTCGGCACACCAGCCGAGCGTAGTGCGGTCCGCATGCTGCCGCTTATTAGTTTTCATCTCTTCTTTCCTTGGGAACATAAATACAGTACCTCTCCTTATAGAGAGCCCCCATTTATGTGCCAAACTTACCGATGCTCATTTGATCCTGTTGTGCTTCTTCGATGATTGAATCGTCAGACATGAGCTAGCTAAGAGAACTAGCTCATT
Organism: Photobacterium sp. GB-56; assembly: GCF_003026105.1. Taxonomy (GTDB): domain Bacteria; phylum Pseudomonadota; class Gammaproteobacteria; order Enterobacterales; family Vibrionaceae; genus Photobacterium. Next base: position 45,084 of record NZ_PYNW01000021.1, read on the forward strand.
GCTGGACATAAATAAACTTATTAGTTAAATTTATTTATGTCGATTTATAATTAACGATAATAATATTCATCTTCTTCATTGAAGATAACTTTTTTCACATGATTTTCGTTAAACCATTCCCGACCTATAAAACGATTAAAGTGAGAATGTGCTTCTCGAACATCGTCTTCATCTAAGAACAGCGATTCAATAACTTTGGTATACAGTTTATCAATTATATCAATTTGATCTTTTGATATATCATTATCCCTTAAAAATAGCTCTTTATCTTCGCTCTCATGAAAATGACTGAATATTTCTAATTCTTGATCTGATATATCACTTTGAGCTAAAAGTGCCCCCAATTGGATTTCGTATTTTATTTCATAGGATAAGTTATTAAGTTCATCTTTTGTTATATCCACTCCATCTTCTTCAATACTAATTTCTTGATAATCTATTAGTGACTCGATATGCATGTATCTAGGCTTATTTATACTTAGTTCCCAAATATTTTTTAGATCATATCCATCACTTACATTAAAAAAGTGAAATAAATTAATATTTGGTGTCTCATCAAAAAAATATTTCTCAGGTAAATTTACATAATTCCATATTACTGGATTGACGCCTGCAGCCAACTCCCATCCTTTACCACCACAAACAAGAATATTCCAAGAGCTAAACTTGAAATCATCAAATGTCATTGATTCTAATTGTTCTTGTTTCATCCCTTCTTTTTTTAACAATGCCTTAAGGTTCTCTTCGGGATAAGTGTTAAATAGGAAGTCATAGAATAATAGTTGCCCTAATGTTTTCCCTTTTACTAACTCGTCAGCATCGAGCATTTTAGCTTCCCACAAATGAAACTTACCATTCTCATCAATTTCAATGAAGTCTGTTTGAGAGTAAGGCATCGTTTTACTCTTTATTCTTTCGGGTTTATTTGAACAATAAAACAATGGGACTTCTTTTAAAAAAGTAGAACCTAAAAAAAAGTCATGGCTATTTACAAAATTAAAGAATTTTTTCTGATAATAATTTTCGTTTTTTTTCATATATATTATTTTAATAAAAATTTCATTTAAACAATCAGACTGTTGTACTTATTAGTCAATTTCTACTGCAGAAGTAAGTTACCAGAGTAGTTTTATCTAAAGGTAGAAACCTTACTTTCATACTAAATCCTTTCAATAGCTAACAGTGTATTAAAAATACATTCTTACTTTAACGCAAAATATACTCAAAAATCACCTTTATTATACTCGATATAATCTATATATATCATGATGTTGATAGTGTTTTTCACATTAAACTCTTTTGAAAGGGTCTGAAGAGTAATAAATATATTTAATAACCCTGATTAAATACAAAAACTAATCCAAAATCACGTTAATACGATATGACTGATTAAAAGGTCTAAATGATAATGGGGCAGATATGAGCTAGCTCGTTGTTGGACAAAACTTTGTTAGATAGCCAGCTCTATTCAGGCTGGTTGATATTAGGAAAAGTATTGGTAACTTCTTCACAAAGTACCTTTAGGGTACAAAGACCGCCACTATGGGCGGTCATATTAACAATAACGATGTTTATTTGTATCAATTAGCATAAAAATTTAAAGTGCTCAATAGCCTGACTTTTTGAGAGTTACTTTCTTATAAACTCTCTTTTTTCTGCTGAATATATATATGTTGATGACTTTGGCACAATATCACTAGAATTGAGAGCTGTAATGATTTTTTCTTTTATTGCCGCAGTGTCACCAGATGAAGTCACACCATATGGAATATGGAAAATATAAGAATTATTAACGAAACGATACTCCCTATCATAATTGAAATATTCCACTTCAAAATCCATATCATATTTTTTAGTGAAAATAGGTAAAAGTACTTCTTTAGCTTGCTCAAGTGTTAACAAAGTTTTCTTTCCTCTATGTGATACCTAAGAACTTATTAGTAAGTCTTATTGCAGTCATGTAAAAGAATGTCCCTAGACCCTACAATCTTAATCACTTTAACCTCTAAATATCATGAGCTTGATTGCATTATTTTGTTTCAAAGTGTTTATTGGAATGTGGAAAGTGATAAATGTATATAACCAGTCTGATTAGCATAGGAATATGCAAATAAAACTAATCTAAAAATCACGTTAATAAGATATGACAGAGTATTTGATCTAACATGATGTATGGAATCCACTCCCTCTCTGCCAACCTAAACTTAGCGGAGTGAAATTATCTCTGAGGGTTCCAATATGTTAACTAGCAACGTTATCGCTATCGATTTAGCCAA
>NZ_PYNW01000022.1 GCF_003026105.1 Photobacterium sp. GB-56
GATATATTATTGGTTATTACAGCCAATTACGACCACATCAATATAATGGCGGATTAACACCGAATGAATCAGAACGATTATATTGGTTAACCTCTAAAACCGTGGCTAGTATTTGTTGACCACTACAATAACTCGATTGTAAGTTGATTGTATAGTTAGCATAACTAATAATTAAGGATTAATTATGTTAATAAAATGGTCAGTATGGCAAGCAGTGAAGTGTACCGAATTGGTTCCGTAACCTACGACAGTTCCACACGAACTCTTACTCATGACAATGGACAGACAGAGTATTTTACGCCTCGTGTGAGTGATGTATTTTTACTTTTACTGGCGCACCAAGGAAAATGTGTAGAAAAAGAGTTTTTATTATCTCAGTGTTGGGGAGATACGATTGTATCTGAGCAGGCCTTAACGAATGTGATTTCTAAACTTAGAAAAGTATTAGCCAATCATGCTTTAGAGATGATTACGATCACAACCGTCAGTAAATCAGGGTATTTACTTGAAATAAAAGAAAAAAGTTTTATAACTCAATGCCACCAAGAAAGTTGCGATATTACACCTGAACCAGTTTCAGAGGATGATGCTATCGAGAAAGGTGATGATAAGATTAAAGAAATAAAACTGTCATTCTATGCTCATAAACGTTTTTTTTATTTGCTACTTTTTCTGACTGTTGTGTTAGTAAGCATATTTATTTATACAAATAATAAAATACATTCATTACCGTATTTTATTGATACTAAAAATTATAGTAATGAACTCAGTATTGGTAGTAATAATATATATTTCAATAATATCGATAAATATAAGGTTGATAAAGTTTTCTTTATTAAAGATATAAAGAAAGGTGTTTCATCAATATGTGACTCTAAGGTTTTTATACAATTTTATTATAATACGAGAATAGCGAACAATACGGCAGTCGTAGTGTTTATAATTACATCAGATGGTAGAACATTTAATTTTAGAATGTCAAAATTTATTAATGGTAGATTTTCTAAACAGTTAAATGACTATTTGAAGAGTAAAAAAGTAGTATGTTGAAGTATATTAATGCAGTATTAATGGTCGTTGTTTTTCTCCTTATATTAGGTCTTTGTTACTTATTTACAAATAAAGATAATTTAGTGTCAACGACATGGGTATGCGACCAAATAAAGTCGGGGTTTATATCAAAATCTTATACTAAATATAGTCATATATCTGAAAGTATGATCTTAACATTTAGCTCTAAAAGAAGCTTTTTGATTAATGAATTTATACAAGCTCAGGAAGGGGATGATGAGTATAAGCTGATGGAGCTTTATTATGAAGGCGACTATATACAAACGAGAGAACATTTAACCTTGAATTTTAATCGTGTTAGAATTTTAAAAGAACATGATGATCCTAATTTAAATAGAGCCTATAAAGATTATGAAGGCTACAGCATCTATTATCGCTATAAGAGAATAGATAATAGATTGTATTTTTTCACTGATAGCAAAAATGAAGCGTTTGATATGGTTTGTTATACCGACAAGCAGTAACCAATTTAAATGTATCATTATGATTTTGTTTGTTTTTTATGTTGATTTATTTTTAGTGTAGTTAAGGTTTGGTTTTCGTTTGTTTTTTTTATACATGATTTACTAAGCTGGGCACCTCTTTTGTAAAGCAGTTTAAAACGTAAAAATATGAAAAAATTATTATTAGTGACACTTATTGGCACACTAACTTCATCTTATGCTTCAGCATCTGAAAACCCATCTAATAAATATAATGGTTTTTATATTGGTGCTGGTGTGGGTACTACTGATTTTCATTATGATAAATCACTTACAAACAGTTTTGAAAATAACCACGAAATTGGTTATTCAAATAAAGCTGATGGTGAAAGTTATAAACTAATTACGGGTTATCAGTTTAACCGCGTAGTTGCTTTAGAAGCGCAATACACGACCTATGGTGATATTAAAAATACATTAGAAGTAAAAGGTCACAAGTTCACTGGTAAAACAGAGCATCAATCTTTCAGCCTAGCTGCAAACTTGGGTTATACCTTTGATAATGGTTTACGCCCTTTTGCTCTTGTTGGTTTAGGTCAAATCTCTGTTAAAGAGCCTGGATTTAAAGATGATGGTGGTTTAATTCGTTTAGGTGCGGGTTTCGAGTATCAAATTAAACAAGCACCAGGTTTAGGTATTCGAACAGCTTATGAAGCAGACTTCTATACACTTGAAGCGACGAATAAAGATTATGATATGTCTGTTGGCTCTTGGTACTTAGGCGCAACCTATAAGTTTTAATTACTAATTTACTCTAATAAATAAAACGCCACTGAAATTAAAGATTTCAGTGGCGTTGTTTTTAACGAGAGATAGAAAATTTAAATCTCAGTATTATATTGTGTCTTAATTGGACAAGTCGCAATGATTTGGGTACGTCCGTCCGGTAATTCTTCTTCTAATGTAACATCAAATCCCCAAAGTCGATGAAGATGTTTAATTACTTCTTTATGGCTATCACCAAGTGGGATCCGATTATGGGGAATATAGCGTAGTGTTAATGAGCGATCACCGCGCAAAGCAACATCCCAGACTTGAATATTGGGTTCATTATTACTGAGGTTATATTGTGAAGAGAGTTTTTCTCTTATCGCACGATAACCTTCTTCATTATGTATAGCGCTCACTTCAACATAGTTATTACGATCATCATCATTTACTGCAAAAAGTTTAAAATCTCGCATAACTTTAGGTGAAAGAAACTGGCTAATAAAACTTTCGTCTTTAAAATTTTCCATCGCAAAATGTAGGGTATCAAGCCAATTAGATCCTGCTATATCAGGAAACCAATGCTTATCCTCTTCTGTAGGATTTTCACATATTCGACGTATATCTTGAAACATAGCAAACCCTAAAGCATAAGGGTTTATACCACTGTAATAGGGGCTGTTATATTCAGGCTGGGCAACAACATTAGTGTGACTATGGAGAAATTCCATAATGAAACGCTCAGTCACCAAGCCTTCATCATAGAGGTGATTAAGAATCGTGTAGTGCCAAAATGTCGCCCAGCCTTCATTCATAACCTGAGTTTGTTTTTGAGGATAAAAATATTGGCTTATCTTACGTACTATTCGGACTAATTCACGTTGCCAAGGTTCAAGCAACGGAGCGTGCTTTTCGAAGAAATAGAGAATATTTTCCTGTGGCTCAGAAGGAAATCGTGTTTCTTCAATCACGGTTTCTTTTTCGGCTTGAACAGGAATGGTGCGCCATAGCGAATTAACTTGTGATTGAAGGTAATCTTCACGGGCTTTTTGACGCGCCTTTTCTTCGACTAATGAAATTTTTTGTGGGCGTTTGTAACGATCCACACCGTAGTTCATTAATGCATGGCAGGAATCAATGAGCTTTTCGACGTCATTGACGCCGTATTTCTCCTCACATTCAGTAATGTACTTTCGAGCAAAGAGAAGATAATCGATGATTGAACTTGCATCAGTCCATGTTTTAAACAGGTAATTACCTTTAAAAAATGAATTATGACCATAGCAGGCATGTGCCATTACTAAGGCTTGCATTGTGATGGTGTTTTCTTCCATTAAATAAGCGATGCAAGGGTTCGAATTGATAACGATCTCATAAGCGAGTCCCATTTGCCCATGCTTATAGCCTCGCTCGGTTTCGATAAAACGTTTACCAAAAGACCAATGATGATAATTGATGGGCATACCAATGCTTGAATAGGCATCCATCATTTGTTCGGCAGTAATGATCTCAATTTGGTTCGGATAGGCATCTAGGCGATAGTGCTCTGCAACTCGCTTGATCTCGACATGGTATTGTTCTAATAAGTCGAAGGTCCAATCCGGTCCATCGCTGAGTGTTTTTGTTTTTGTCTTTGTATTCATGACTAAGATCCCCTTAAAGCGCGTGATACCGGCCAGAAAGAGTAGCGATATTGTTTCAATATCGCTGACTATCGTTTAGTAAGCTTTCAAATATTAACTTACTTGTTTTTTAAATAGCTCTCTAAATACTGGGAAAATATCATCTACAGTCCGTATGTTTTGCATCGCAAAATTATCATGGCTGTTATGTAGCGCTTCATACTCACGCCATAATGTTTGATGTGCTCGTCGTGTGATTTCTATGTATGAGTAATAACGTGAAAATGGCAATATATGCTTATCTAATAGCTCTCGACAACCGGGTGAGTCATCAGCCCAGTTATCGCCATCAGAAGCTTGAGCCGCATAAATATTCCACTCTTCAGGACGATATCGGTCTTTTACAATATCATTCATCATACGTAGTGCGCTTGAAACAATGGTGCCGCCAGTTTCCTGTGAATAGAAAAATTCGTGTTCATCCACTTCTTTTGCTTGGGTATGGTGGCGAATAAAAACAACATCCACATTTTTATAGGTACGGTTTAAAAAGAGATAAAGCAAAATATAAAAACGTTTAGCAATATCTTTTGTGGCTTGATCCATCGAGCCTGATACATCCATCAAACAAAACATCACCGCTTGACTTGATGGTTGCGGTCGGCGTTCATAATTTTTATAGCGAAGATCAAAGGTATCAATAAATGGTGTTCTATTTATTTTTTGTTTCAATGACTCGATTTCTTGCTTTATCCTTTCTTCTTCAAAAGGTTGTGCAGGTTCAGTGTTAAATAATAAAGTGAGCGCTTGCTCTAAATCACGCAGTTTTCTTCTTTTTCCTGCGGTCATTGCGGTACGTCTTGCTAATGAATTTTGCAAGGTTTTCACAATGGCAATATTTGCGGGAACACCTTGTGATTTATAGCCTGAACGGAAGGTTTTCCACTCGACTATTTTGTTCATTTGGTTTTTTTGTAAATTAGGTAATTCAAGATCTTCAAATAAAAGATCAAGATATTCATCTTTAGATATTTGGAAAACAAACTCATCATTGCCTTCGCCATCAGGACTTGCATCTCCTTTACCAGCCCCACCTTGACCAGCGCCACCTGGCGGTCGCTCGATACGATCACCGGGTGTGAATTGGTCGTTGCCAGGGTGGACAACATCACGTTGTCCACCTTTACCTTGATGAAAGCTAGGTTCTCGGATATCACGAGATGGGATAGTGATATCTTCACCACTATCAACATCCGTGATCGAGCGTTTATTTACCGCATCAGCAATAGATTCTTTTATTTGCTGCTTATGGCGGCGTAAAAAGCGCTGGCGATTAACCGTACTTTTATTTTTACCATTGAGCCTGCGGTCGATAAAATATGCCATAGCTCCCCCTTATTTCATTTGCAGCTGGTTTACGACGATTTACGTACGCGTAAATACCATTCAGACAATAAGCGTACTTGCTTGCGGGTATAGCCTTTTTCCATCATACGAGCGACGAAATCATCATGTTTCTTTTGCTCATCTGTTGATGTTTTTGCATTAAATGAAATAACAGGAAGTAGCTCTTCAGTATTTGAGAACATCTTCTTCTCTATGACTGTTCTGAGTTTCTCATAGCTGGTCCAGTTGGGGTTTTTGCCTGCATTGTTTGCTCTAGCACGTAAAACGAAGTTAACAATTTCATTTCGGAAATCTTTAGGGTTACTGATCCCCGCTGGTTTCTCTATTTTCTCTAATTCGTTATTAAGTGCTTCGCGATTAAAGAGCTGTCCAGTTTCAGGATCACGGTACTCTTGGTCTTGAATCCAGAAGTCGGCGTAGCTGACATAGCGGTCAAAAATGTTTTGACCATATTCGGAGTAAGATTCGAGATAAGCGGTTTGGATCTCTTTACCAATGAACTCGACATACTTCGGTGTAAGGAAGCCTTTTAAATGTTCAAGATATTTTTCAGCAATATCTTGTGGGAATTGTTCACGTTCAATTTGTTGCTCAAGCACATAGAACAAGTGAACAGGGTTTGCTGCAACTTCTGAATGATCGAAGTTAAAGACCCTTGATAAAATCTTAAAGGCGAAACGAGTTGATAACCCATTCATACCTTCATCGACACCGGCATAGTCGCGATATTCTTGGTAAGATTTTGCTTTTGGATCGGTATCTTTTAGTGTTTCACCGTCATAGACTCGCATTTTTGAATACACACTTGAGTTTTCAGGCTCTTTCAAGCGAGACAGAACGGTGAATCGAGCAAGGATCTCAAGCGTACTTGGTGAGCAAGGCGCGGCTGATAGCTCACTATTTTCAAGTAGTTTTTGGTAGATTTTTATTTCTTCAGAAACCCGTAAACAATAAGGGACTTTGACGATGTAAACACGATCTAAGAAAGCCTCATTCGTCTTGTTATTTCTAAAGGTCTGCCATTCTGACTCGTTAGAGTGAGCAAGGATCATTCCATCGAAAGGTAATGCGGATAACCCTTCAGTACCGTTGTAGTTACCCTCTTGTGTTGCGGTAAGAAGTGGGTGAAGTACTTTTAACGGCGCTTTAAACATCTCAACAAACTCCATTAAGCCTTGGTTAGCTTTACATAGAGCACCTGAATAACTATAAGCATCAGGATCGTCTTGAGAATAATGTTCAAGTTGACGTATATCTACCTTACCAACTAGCGATGAAATATCTTGGTTATTTTCATCTCCCGGTTCAGTTTTTGCGATACCGACTTGGTCAAGGATGGACGGACGCACTTTCACCACTTTAAATTGTGTAATATCGCCACCAAATTCATGGAGTCGTTTTGCCGCCCACGGTGACATGATGGTATTTAAATAGCGTGATGGAATATTGTATTCATTGGCAAGTAGATCACCATCTTCTGATTTATCAAATAAACTGAAAGGGTGATCATTAACTGGGCTACGCTCACCATTTGCCGTTAGAATATAAATAGGCATTTTCTGCATTAAGCTTTTTAATTTTTCTGCTAGCGACGATTTACCACCGCCGACAGGGCCTAATAAATAAAGAATTTGCTTACGCTCTTCAAGCCCTTGGGCTGCATGTTTGAGGTAAGAGACGATTTGTTCTATCGCATCTTCCATACCGTAGAAGTCTTCAAACGTTTTATAACGAGAGATGACCCGATTAGAGAAGAGACGGCTAAGATATGGGTCTTGTGCGGTATCAATCATTTCTGGTTCGCCAATCGCCATCAATAGACGCTCTGCGGCGTTGACGTAGGCGCTGCGATCGTTACGACAAATATCAAGGAATTCTTGTAATGAAAGTTCTTCGTCCTTGGATTCTTCATAGCGATGACGATAGTGGTCAAAAATACTCATGGTATGCCCCCTGAATCGTTCTTTGATCATTTAGACAGGACGAAAATCAACCTCTTTTGCATCCCTTACTGTAAGCCTAGACCGAACTAATCAATTTGCTGTACTGAGTTAATGATTTCTAAATAAAAAATAGCTTGTGATAACGGTTTAAAACTGGATGTTTTTTAACCGTATATTTTTACTATCCTCTTATGGGATGGGTTCTGCAAGCGCTTTTGACGCTAAAATGCTTTTGTTTTTTATTGTTAATATGTAAATCTACTGTTAATTATAGTAATTAATGAAGAATCTTGTTTTTGTGGTTTATGTTGAAGTAAAAAACTATAAAACTTTTTTGTGTTGAATTATTGTTTTGGCCTATTGGCTTTGTTTGGTTTTATTTGTTTTTTTTTGAATTATTGATAGAGAAGGACAATTATTGAGAATTTTTTTGTGTATTTGAGCCTAAGATATTTTTTTTCCACGAAACAGCTTTCTCTGACATAAGCTGAAATGAAGTCCTAAAAATTGTATAGGTAGGTGGCTTTATGACAATTTCACGTGTCGATACTGTTTCCATTCCGGTTTCGGATCAAAATCAGGCTTTGAAGTTTTATCGAGATGCACTTGGTTTTGAATTGATCCGAGATCATTGTTCGAATAATAAAAAACGCTGGCTGCAATTAGCACCAAGAGGTGCAGAAACGACAATCAGTTTAGTGACGCCATTTGGCGGAATGGAAGCAGGTACAGTGCAAGGTTTAGTCGTACAAACGGATGATATACAGCTAACACATAAAGAGCTCAAGCAACGTGGGGTATTATTATCAAGTATTGTTAATTTAGTCGGTGGTAAGTTTGCTACGTTTAATGATCCCGATGGAAATGGCTGGGTATTGATTGAAGCTTCTGCAAAAATGTATGCTTGAACCACGAGCAATAATATTGCCCGTGGTTCGTTTCTAATTAACGGCTAGAAATCGTTGTCACTAAAGTATGTGACTGTTCAGGCGCTAGCTCAATACTTGGTTGGTGGATTGTTGATTCCACGCATACCATAGTTTCAAAACTATTATCAGCCATATCACCCATACTAATGGATAGAGCTTGCCAAGGGTTCCAAATTACAGCAGCATTGTGACCTTCGTTAGTGACCAAAATTTCACGATTATTGTTTTTATCAATAATCGTGATAGTGGCTTCTGGCTGAGTATATACACGATCAGTTTCGCTGTTGAAGGTCAGTGTAGAACCACCTTCACACGCTTTACCTTGCTGTGTGCTATCAAGGTAGTTTGGCCCCATTCCTGTAATATCAATATCGTTAATATTGGCAATATCAAAGTAAGTATGCAATGCGCCGCTGTATGACCATGGTTGATTGTCGGTATTAGTCGATGTCAGGCTTACTTTGAGTTCTTGACCGATTTCAAACGTTAAGACGTTTTTAAACTTATGCGGCCAAATCGCATAGGTTTCTTCATTATCTTCCAGTGCTAGGCTGACAATAACGCCGTTTTCATTTTCACGGTGTTCTAATAATGACCACTGCGATGTGCGGGCAAAACCATGAGATGGGGTACCAGCTTGACCAAACCAAGGCCAACAAATTGGAATACCGCCGCGTACCGCTTTTGACTGATCAAAAATGGCTTTTTCACTTAACCAAATAATGTCTTTTTCACCTTGTGGTTTAAACCATAACAGGTGGCCACCATGCAGTGAAATTCCAGCTTCAGCAAGAGGGTGGATCACTCGAATGATATTAATCCCTTGATATTCACAAACTGTTACGTTGTCGGATAAAGCGTTAACAGTAGAAAGTTGACGTAGATTCATCTTCATTCCTTAAAAGTTAAAAGCAGGAAGTGCTTATTTGTTTAGCGTTTATTCGTACATTAAACATTAAGCAAAAAAACACTTATTTTTCGCTTTAAAATATCAAAAAATATGAAAATTAATTTGTTAAAGCAGTGAAGAGTTCTGATCGTTTTTTGTATTGTACTAGATATAAAAAAGGCGCCGCAAAATGCGCCGCCTTTTTAATTGCTTTCAAAGAAAGCGAGCTAATTGCTTACATTACTTAGAGATGTGAGCGATTAGGTCTAGAACTTTGTTTGAGTAGCCGATTTCGTTGTCGTACCAAGATACAACTTTAACGAAGTTATCAGTTAGTGCGATACCAGCTTTAGCATCGAATACTGAAGTTTGAGTTTCGCCGATGAAATCTTGAGAAACAACTTGATCTTCAGTGTAACCAAGAACGCCTTTTAGAGCGCCTTCTGATGCTTCTTTCATAGCAGCACAGATAGCTTCGTAAGATGCACCGTTCTTAAGGTTAACTGTTAGGTCAACTACAGAAACGTTAGCAGTTGGTACGCGGAAAGCCATACCAGTTAGTTTGCCGTTTAGCTCAGGAAGAACAACACCTACAGCTTTAGCTGCACCAGTTGATGATGGGATGATGTTCTGAGAAGCACCACGACCGCCACGCCAGTCTTTAGCAGAAGGACCGTCAACAGTCTTCTGAGTAGCTGTAGTTGCGTGAACTGTAGTCATAAGACCAGATTCGATACCGAACTTGTCGTTAAGAACTTTAGCGATAGGCGCTAGACAGTTAGTAGTACAAGAAGCGTTAGAAACGATATCTTGACCTGCGTAAGTGTCTTGGTTAACACCCATAACGAACATTGGAGTTGCGTCTTTAGATGGACCAGTAAGAACAACTTTCTTAGCACCAGCAGTGATGTGCTTACGTGCAGTCTCGTCAGTTAGGAAAAGACCAGTTGCTTCAGCAACAACGTCAACGTTGATTGCATCCCACTTAAGATCTTCTGGGTTACGTTCAGCTGTTACACGAACAGTTTTACCGTTAACGATTAGGTTACCGCCTTCAACTTCAACAGTACCGTTGAAACGGCCGTGAGTTGAATCGTACTTAAGCATGTATGCCATGTACTCAACATCGATAAGGTCGTTGATACCAACAACTTCAATGTCGTTGCGCTCTTGCGCTGCACGGAAAACAAAACGACCGATACGGCCGAAACCGTTAATACCTACTTTAATTGTCATTACAGTTGCTCCACAACTTAATTTCTAATGAAAGATAACTGGTAGTAAAATTACATAATACTACGTGACCCTGCAAGCAAAAAAATCGTTTATATTGCTTAAAATCAAAAAAAAGATCGGATTTAATTTACATTTCGACTACAACGGCGGTAAATCATACAAATACTGTGTGATTTAACAGCGGCGTAATTTTCAATTTTATATCGCTGATAAATACATTAGACGGTTTTTCTTTAAACTGTGAATTTTTAAAACAGCCATATGTGTTACAGTCTTTATAAATAAAAAATATATTTTGAAAAGTAATATTGAGGGAAAGAAGGGAAGGGTGTGATGAAAAATAAACCTGATACTTATTGGCAAGAGAAATTATCAGCAGAGGCTTATCAAGTTTGTCGACAACAGGCAACTGAACCTCCCTTTAGCGGTACGCTTCTTCATAATCATAAAACAGGTGTTTATTCATGTGTCTGTTGTGATTCCCCACTGTTTTCTTCAGCGAATAAGTATGACTCAGGGTGCGGTTGGCCTAGCTTTGATGCGCCTATTGATAACGATTGTATCACTTATTTAGAAGATAATAGTCATGGTATGCAGCGCATAGAAATTCGCTGTAAGCATTGTGATAGTCATCTTGGACATGTTTTTACTGATGGCCCGCAAACAACAGGTGAACGTTACTGTGTTAATTCTGTTTCTCTAATTTTTGCAGATGAATAAAACGTATGAGTGACGGTAATATATAATTATTGACCGTCGCTGAAATAAATATCTAAAATATAACGCTTAAAATTAAATAAGTTTAATGATTAAATCTTGTATGTATCAATTATAAAATTATTTGATATTTGCAATAAAATTTTAATTAATCATTTTTCGTTCATAGCTGCCATTTTGTAAATTATCTAAAATATTGACTGCTTTTTTATTTAAAACCTTCTGTTCATCTTCTGTTAATAAAAATAAGCTGGCGATATTTTTGGCCTCGACTACAGGCATATTCATATCATTAGCAATTAATACCCAGATATAAGCTTCCTTCAGTTTTTTTTGCTGCTGAGATAAGGTTGCCAATGATTTAATAATATCTTGGTTTACTGTTTCATTTTTCTTATAGAGTGAAAGTGCATGATGCAGTAATTGATAGGTTTTATCCTTATCTTTGCTGATGTAGTAGCTGGCAAGCGCAAGCTGAAGATCCGGGGTTTCTAACTCCTTTTTACCTTCGAGAGCGAGAAATTGTTGTTGTGCTTGTTCATCACCTTGACTCCAACGGTAGTAAATAATCTCTGGATCGGTCGACAACGATAGCTCTTTGTTTAGGCGTGTTACATTGTTATAGCTATCGTAGAGTGCGTTCATGCGAATAGTCTTTCGATCTTTTAGCTCTGTTGGTTCAATACGAGCGGCATATTCCAAGCAAAAAATGTACTTTTGCGTCGCTTCAAGCTCTTTAAATTTTTCTTGGTCGGTTGGATTTTTCAACACATCATAACGTTGCCAAATTAATCCTGTTCGTTGAATACGACATTGACCATCATTGACGTTGAGCTGGGTACACAATTCAGGATAACTTTCACATAAGCTATCTGTGGTACGGTGTCGTTCAAAACAGCCAGTTAATAATAAGCTCATACTGATCGTTGTGATAAGACGTTTAGTACTGTTTAAGAGCAACCTTGTCGGCACTACTCTTTTTGATGTTTCTATAATTGCGGAGTAATACGCCATAGTGACCTACATGTTGGTTACGAATAAGGATAAATATAACGATGTCATTTGTTGTTATCGACGGATGATCTCGAAAATGGTGAATTTATTTTGATAGAGCTATCAACCTGTGATCGCTATTACAGTTTGAGGGGAAAGCGTTGACTGTTATTACGTATTTTATAAGCTACAGCGATGTACTTAAACAAGCCTGTTAGTATCAAAATGAGGAGTGGATATGGATGTGTCGCAATTATTGAAGGCTATGACGCCAGAAGTTTTTGAGCGGATATCAACTGCAGTAGAAACCGGAAAGTGGCCTGATGGTTCAGTATTAACGGCTAATCAAAGAGATTCTGCTATGCAGGCTGTGATGCTTTATCAGTCTCGCCATAATAGTGATGCGCAACATATGACGGTTGCAGCCGGTGGCGAAATAAAATTTAAGAGTAAAGCTGAATTAAAACGTGATTTTGCGACTCAAGGGACTCTTGGAAAGTCGCCAGAGATAGCTCGCTTTGAACATGATGATATCTAACATTAGACTTTATCATGCAGGTTAGGCCATATCATAGCTTCGCAATAGAAACTTTGTAATTGATGATCTTCTTCTGACACAATATTGGCTATCCATGGCTCTTGCTCTATACGGTGTAGATAGTGGTGTAGAGTAGGATAATGGGGTTGCAATCGTAGCCCTGCCATCCATCCCGTTCTAAAAATACTCCAGATACTTATTTCAGCCATTGAGAAATGATCGCCAACATACCCTAGCTCGGGGAGTTGCTCTTCAAGGTAATTCAACACATTAGGAAGATGATGAGTAAGGCATTGAGCCACTGCTTCTCCATCACACGACTTATCTTGCATTTTATCGCGCAATACTTTTTGGTAAAACAAAACGCCACCGAGTAATGACGTGACACGCGTTGCAGCATAAGCTTCAAACCAACGAATTTTCGCTCGTTGTTTAGCGTCGCCCGGATAAAGTGGGGGAACGGGGTAGGTATCGTCAAGATAATGGGCAATAACGGTTGAATCAATGATTGTTGTATCGTTATGTTCAAGTACAGGGACTTTTCCCATTGGGTGGCGTTTGTGCGCAAGCTCTTTTTCTAAAAAGGGGTTGAGAGGTTGGAGTTCATAACGTATCCCTTTGTAATTAAGTGCCAACATGATTTTTCTGACGAAGGGCGAAATAGAGGCACCGTGTAAAATCATCATTGTTTCAACCCATGAAGGTAGATTGCTATTAGCTGTAATTGTAGTTCGGTTGGAAAATTTTGGGGGAGTGGTGTTTTTATTTTATGATAGCTAAAAATAAAAAAGAGCCCGTTCGGCTCTTTTCGTTATTAAACAAGTACTGCTAACTTACAAGGTTAACTCACCACGGAGATCTTGCTGCATCAGCGTGCGCATTGTTTCTATCGGTAAATCTTGGCTGAGTAAGTAATGTAATTTAGCCAATGCCGCTTCAGGTGTCATATCATAGCCACTTAGCACGCCAGCATCTGCTAGCGCACAACCCGTTGCGTATCCACCCATATTAACTTTACCTGATAAACATTGGGTTAAGTTCATGACAATCACACCGCGACTCGATGCTTCTTTTAACTGATCTAGCAGCTCTTTATTTTGAGGCGCATTACCTACGCCAAAAGTCAGTAGGATCATCGCATTTACAGGTTGGCGTAGGGTATTACGTATAACCTCTGGTGAGATCCCTGGATACATGGTGATCACACCAATAGGCTGTGGCGTAATGGTGTGAACTTTAAATTCACCGTTCGGTTTTTTGTTTAATTCCGTTCCGCTATTAACGGTTATGTTAATGCCTGCTTCTAATAATGGTGGCAAGTTTGGTGAGATAAACGCGCCAAAACCATCGGCATGAGCCTTAGTACTGCGGTTACCACGGATCAGTTGGTTGTTGAAAAAAACGGTCACTTCATTGATCGGGTAATTAGCCGCAATGTGTAACGCATTCAATAAGTTGCTTTGACCATCAGAGCGAAGTTCAACTAACGGGATTTGAGAACCGGTGACAATGACAGGCTTATCTAAATTTTCGAACATAAAAGATAAAGCAGAAGCGGTGTACGCCATAGTATCTGTGCCATGAAGGATCACAAAACCATCATACTTTTCGTAATTATCTTTTATATCGTCGGCAATGCGTTGCCAATCCGCAGGTGTCATATCTGATGAGTCGATTAAAGGTGAATACTCATGGATAGTGAACTCAGGCATTTCTGGGCGATGGAATTCTGGCATGCTAGCTAATTGCTTTTGCATAAAACCTGATACAGGAATATAGCCATGATCAGATTTTTGCATACCAATGGTGCCGCCAGTGTAGGCGATATAAATATGTTTTCTTTCCATTTTTAAGCACAGAGTTAACGGTTGGTGTGCGCATTATACGCAAACTGTATGAAGATGCGAGTTAAGCGATTTTTAGAGTGATACTTATTGCATTGAAATGTGAACTAAGATTGATGTGCTTATCTTTTGAGTTATTGCGGTTTTTATCACTAATGTTGATTGGCTGGGTTATTTAAGCGTTTTTGCATAATAAAAAGCTCGACATATCGCCGAGCTTTTTAATTATTGGTTGCTGATAACGTTTTTGTTACTAGTTAACGGTGCTGCAATTTAAGCAGAACGCATAACGACCATTAGGATCGTTAAAGTTACTAAGAGAAGTCAGATCTTTTGCAACTTTAGTCACTGGCGCTAATGCATTTGGCGTGTCACCAAGAACCATTGCCACAACCTGTGCTTTTACTTCACCTGACATTTCTTTAAAGAATTGCTGGATAGGAGAAAGAGGCTGTTGCATCCACACCAATTGGTAATCATCTACTTTAGCGAGCGACACAGCTTCCGTTATTGCAGTATCAAAGTCACCGAGTTCATCGACTAAACCACGTTCTTTCGCGTCCTTACCTGTCCATACTCGGCCTTGGGCAATTTTATCTGCTTGCTCAAGTGACATATGGCGGTATTTGCTGACTAAACCAATAAAGCGCTGGTAGCCATTATCAACCCCAAGCTGGAAAACTTTGCCGACATTTTCAGGTAGAGCACGTGTTACGCCGACACCTGAGAAAGGAGTCGTTCCCACCCCATCACTGTAAACGCCTAGCTTTTCTAAGCTTTTTTCAAATGTGGTTAAAATCGCAAAGATACCAATAGAGCCGGTGATCGTTGTTGGTTGTGCGATAATTTTATCGGCACTTGAAGAGATCCAGTAACCACCTGATGCTGCAACACTCGACATCGAAACAACAACAGGTTTCCCCGCCGCTTTTAAGGCATCGACTTCATTACGGATCACTTCAGAAGCAAAGGCGCTGCCTCCTGGGCTATCGACACGTAAGATCACAGATTTAACATCGTTATCAAAGCGAGCTTTGCGAAGTAGTGCTGCAATCGTGTCACCACCTGCTGTACCTTGACTACTCTTGCCATCAACAATGGCGCCACTTGCAACAACGACAGCTACTTTGTTATCGGATGGTTGTTGATCATCAACCAGCATCGATAAGTAATCGTAGTAGCTGATCTGTTTAAAGCTGTGCTCACCGTTATCACCAAATTCTTTGATTAAGATTTGGCTTAATTGAGGACGGGTTACCAACTCATCAACAAGACCCATTTTTTTACTCAGTTGAGCAAAATCGCCATTAACAGCAGTGAGTTGTTCAACAAAGCTGTTCATTTCAGGCGTCAATGATTTAGCATCGATATTGCGGTTTTTCGCCACATCGGAGGTATAAGCATCCCATAATTGATCTAACCAAACCGTATTGGCTTCTTTTGCTGCGGCTGACATGCCATCACGGATATACGGTTCGACAAATGATTTGTAAGTACCGACACGGAAAACGTGAGTAGTGACATCTAGCTTTTCTAATAATGTTTTATAGTAAAGCGTATAGGTGCCATAACCCGTTAACATGATACCGCCATCAGGTGACATAAAGATCTTATCGGCATAACTTGCAAGGTAGTATTGGCTTTGACTGTAATGACCGCCATAAGCATAAACAGGTTTACCGGATGCTTTAAATTCTTGAATGGCTTTTGCAATGTAACGTAGTTTTGTCAGGCTCGTTTCTGGCATGTTTTTAAGATTTAATACAAGGCCAGTGATAGAGCTATCGGTAGTTGCAGTGCGGATGGCTTCGACAATATCGAATAAAACGTTTTGTTCAACAGGTGGTTGCCCCATCACATCACTAATAACGTTATCTAATGGATTATCATAGTTTTTCTGCTCAACAATCGGGCCTGATAGGTTTAGTACCAGCGCCGATGCTTCTGGCTTTTCAGCGTTATCATCGTTATCACTAAAAGCAAAAATAATGGCACCTACAATCAGTAGGAAAATTAAGTTAAGAATAAACTTACGGGCAAAGTTGATTAACTTCCAGATTGTTCTGAAAAACGCTCCAATCCCTTTGAATATGGCTTTCATGGATGCTCTCTTTAATGATTCTTGAGACATATCGTATCGTACTCATTAACTAATTTCAGTAAATTTACTATTAAGAAGAGATATCAAAACAAGGTATTGAATAAATAGCCGTATTGTTAGTCATCCAAGGCATAAGAAAAGTGCGCGAAAGCACAAATGTTAACTTAATGTAAACAAATGTTTGAAATGGCATAACAGGGTTAATATACTGGTCAGACCATAATAAAAAGAGAAGCAAAAGCCATGGACAATAAAGCATACCCTCATTTGTTAGCGCCATTGGATCTTGGTTTTACTACCCTACGAAACCGTGTGTTAATGGGCTCTATGCACACAGGGCTTGAAGAATCACGAGATGGATTTAAAAAATTATCTGCGTTCTATGCCGCACGTGCGCGTGGTGGTGTAGGACTAATTGTCACTGGCGGTTTCTCTCCCAACTTTCGTGGGCGACTACATCCGTTAAGTGCTGAATTTAGTTCATCACGTGCAGCTCGGGCACATAAAAACATTACAGATGCAGTACATAATGAAGGTGGAAAAATAGCGCTTCAGTTACTACATGCAGGGCGCTATGCAATGTCGCCTTTTGCAGTGAGTGCCTCTGCTATTCGTTCTCCAATTTCTAAATTCACCCCAAGTGAAATGTCTGAACGTCAGATTTTAAAAACCATCAATGCTTTTGCAAAAAGCGCCGAGCTTGCTCGCGAAGCTGGCTATGATGGGGTTGAACTGATGGGATCAGAAGGCTATCTGATTAATCAGTTCATCTGCCAGCGTTCGAACTTACGTTATGACGATTGGGGTGGGAGTTATGAAAATCGAATTCGTTTCCCACTAGAAATTGTGAAAGCGGTTCGCGCGCGAGTTGGACGTGACTTTATTATTATCTTCCGTCTTTCAATGCTGGATTTAGTCGAGCAAGGCAGTACTCATGAAGAAGTAGTAATGCTTGCAAAGGCTCTAGAACAAGCTGGTGTAACCATTTTAAATACCGGCATTGGTTGGCATGAAGCACGTGTTCCGACGATTGCCACGCAAGTCCCACGTGCCGCATTTGCTTGGGTTACAGAAAGGCTTAAACAAGAAGTCTCTATTCCTTTAGTTACCTGTAATCGTATTAATACCCCACAAGTGGCTGAAGATATTCTATCGTCAGGGCAAGCTGATATGGTATCGATGGCACGACCGTTCCTTGCCGATCCTGATTTTGTCGAAAAAGCCGCGCAAGATCGCGCTGATGATATTAATACCTGTATTGGATGTAACCAGGCCTGTTTAGATCATGCTTTTGTTGGTAAACGTGCGAGTTGTTTAGTTAACCCTCAAGCGTGTTATGAGACCGAACTGGTATTAACCCCGGTAGCACAAAATAGAAAAGTGGCGATTGTTGGAGCAGGACCTGCTGGAATGGCGTGCGCTGTTGCTGTTGCAGAGCGAGGTTTTACCGTCGATGTATTTGAGAAAAATGACCACGTTGGTGGGCAATTTAACCTTGCGATGCAAATACCAGGAAAAGAAGAGTTTAAAGAAACGATTCGTTATTTTACTCGTCGTTTAG
This sequence comes from Photobacterium sp. GB-56, assembly GCF_003026105.1. GTDB lineage: Bacteria > Pseudomonadota > Gammaproteobacteria > Enterobacterales > Vibrionaceae > Photobacterium. The sequence goes on from NZ_PYNW01000022.1 coordinate 18,042, forward strand.
AACAAACAGGTGTAAACGTAAAACTTGGTTATGCTGCACCGGAAGATGATTTAGCTAACTATGATGAAGTGATTATCGCAACGGGGGTTAAACCGCGTATTCCGCCTATTCCTGGCGTCGATAATCCTAAGGTTATCGATTATCAAACTTTGATTAGAGATAAAGTACAGTTAGGACAAAAAGTCGCTGTTATTGGTGCTGGTGGTATTGGGGTTGATGTATCTACCATGCTAACAGAGCCTGAAAATCAAAATCTTGATCAATGGCTTGAAGAGTGGGGGATTGATAAAACATTGACTCATGAAGGTGGGTTATTGCCACATGATGAATACATTAGTCCGCGACAAGTATGGTTAATGCAGAGAAAACCGGGCAAAGTCGGTAAAGGTCCGGGCAGAACAACAGGCTGGATCCACCGTAGAACATTAGAAAAACGCGGTGTTGAACTGCTTGGTGGGGTTAGTTATGACAAAATCGATGATGCAGGTTTACATATTACTGTTGAAGGACAATCTCGAATATTAGATGCCGATAATATTGTACTTTGTACAGGTCAAACATCGGTTGAAGAACTGTCAGAAAAGCTCACTGAGCAAGGCATTAATGTTCATGTGATTGGCGGTGCGGATGTTGCCGGAGAGGTAGATGCTAAACGTGTAATTCGTCAAGGTGTTGAATTAGCTGCAAAGCTATAAACAGTAATTAAAGCATTATTGCTCCAAAAGGTGAGGTTTATATCTCACCTTTTTTATATTTTAAAAATAAAAAACTGTAAAAAGCTATTTAAATAGATTTATTACTATTTTTATTTAATTGTCATACTTATGTGTTTTTTTTGATTGTGGGTTATATTTCATTAATTATTATGATGTTGGTCATTAAAAACATACATAAATACTATGCAATGAGTTTTTATGATTCTTATTTGGTATAGTTGTTATCATTTATTGACTTATGAATATTTAAATAATGCCCTTCTATAGATGTAAAGCTTTACAAAATGTATGTTTAGTTGGTTTTTTTTGTCTGTTTTTTCTCTCCGGTTGCAGTATGCCTGGAATGCATTTGAATATAAAAAATAAAGAGATAAAAAACACTAAAAATGAATCTATTTTGAACAAGGTAAATATTTATTATTTAGATAGTAGTGTGATAAACAAAGTAAGAAAAAAAGAAGTAAAAGCTAAGACGAATGAACAGTTACAAACTGATATAAACAATTATAGTTATATTGTTGGCCCCACTGATGTATTAAATATTACCGTTTGGAATCATCCAGAGCTAACAATTCCGCAAGGACCAGATCGTACACCTGAAGAGGCGGGTACTCGCGTGCATGCTGATGGGCGTATTTTTTATCCTTATGTTGGCTTTATTCATGTTGCAGGACACAAATTATCTTATATACAAAGTGTGTTAACAAAGAAGTTAGCTAGATACATTGAAATGCCACAAATTGAAGTTTCAGTCGCTGCCTATAAATCAAAACAAGTTTATGTAACAGGCTCAGTGAAGCTTCCTGGAGAGCAAGCTATTACAGATAAGGCATTAACATTATTGCTTGCTATTAATAAGGCTAGGGGGTTTAGTGCTGATGCCGATTGGCATGATGTTACAGTAACAAGAAATAATAATGTTATTCATTTATCGGCTTACGATCTTATTCAAAATGGAGATTTAACTCAGAATATTTTATTAAAAAATAATGATATTATACATATAGCCAATAATGATAATTTAAAAGTATTCGTAATGGGGGAGGTGAATAATCCCCAAACGCTTCAAATTGACCGTTCAGGAATGAATTTAACTGAGGCGCTCAGCAATGTTGGTGGGATTAATGAAATTAGTGCTGATGCTGAAGGTGTCTTTGTTATTCGAATAAATAAAGAGAATAAAGAGAATAAAGTCGCAAACATTTATCAACTGAATATGAAAAATGCAGCAGCTATGATTATTGCAAATCAATTCGAATTAAAACCTCAAGATATAATCTATGTTACCGCTTCACCAATGGGAGGGTGGAATAGAGTAATGGCGCAGGTTTTACCAACCATTACAAACTTTACAACACTCACTCAAGGTGTGAATTATTATACGGATCTTAAATAACATGATTAAATTAGGGATGAAATAAGAATGGATGATAACAGTAATTTAAATCATGATGAGCTTGATTTAATAAATTTATTTAAATCGCTACTTGAATCTTGGAAACTGATTTTAAGTATCACGTGTTTTTTTACTATATTAGGTGTGCTCTATGTGAAGTCAACACCTTTAACTTATCAAGCTGTAGCAAGACTACAAGTAGAGACACAGCATCAGCACTTAGATTTTCACGTGAATGATATTTCAAACTTATTTCTATCACAGTCTACAGCAAATACAGAAATAGAAATTATTAAATCTCGTATGGTGCTGGGGAGAACTGTTGATAATCTAAATCTAACGTTATATTCCTCACCCATATTTACGCCTATCATAGGTAAAAAGGTCGCGTATTTTTTAGGAGATGTACCCGAGATTAAAGTTTCATTATTGATAACACCTGAAAATGATAATAGATCAAGTGACAATAGAGAGGGTGACTATATTGTAAAAATAAGTGATGCTAAGAAAGGGGTATACGATTTTTTTAATAAAAATAATGAACTGATTTTCTCCGGTGAAGTTGGAAAACTAGTAAATAAAAATGGATATCAGTTACTTATTTTACACCTGAATGGTGAGGTTGGGCAGAAGTTTATCATTAAGAAACTTAATCGTTATAATACGGTATCATCTCTTAGAAAAAGCTTATCTATAAAGGAGTCTGGCCAAGACACGGGTATTTTACAGCTCTCATTAGTAGGTAGTAATCCTCTGCGGATGGAGACTATTTTAAATGATATCGCTAATAATGAGTTGGCACAAAATATCGATCATAATGCGCTAGAAGCAGCTAAAAGTTTAGCTTTTATAGAAAATCAGTTACCTGAAGTTAAACAAGAGTTGGATATTGCTGAAAATAAACTAAATGCATTTAAAGTGTCTAGCGATTCTATTGATATGGATTATCAAGCTAAGTCGACACTTAATGTTTTAGCATCAGTTGAAAGTAAATTAATTGATTTGGGTTTCAAAGAGTCTGAAATATCTAAATTATATACCAAAGAGCATCCTGCATATGTTTCATTATTACAACAACAAAGGACACTACTAAAAAGAAAAGCTGAATTAGAAAATGAAGTTAGCGCTATGCCTAAAACAAATCAAAAAATAATTACGTTAAATCGTGATGTGATGGCAGCTCAACATATATATATATCGCTTATTAATAAAGTTCAGCAATTAAGAATAAGTCAAGAAAGTACAGTTGGTAGTGTAAGATTAATTGACTCAGCAGAAACGTCACCAATTCCAATTAAACCTAAAAAAGCCCTTATCGTTGTTCTCGCTACCTTACTTGGTGGGATGCTTTCTATTGTAATTGTTTTAGTAAAGAAAACTGTTATGAGTGGTATTGATGATCCTCGTCAAATATCATCGTTAGGACTTCCTCTTTATGCAACTGTGCCATACTCCGTTAATCAAAGTAAATTACTTAAAAAAAGTAAAAGCAGTCGTGAATTTAATGAAGAGGGGATGTTACTTGCGTGTCTTTACCCTGATGACTTAGCGATAGAGGCAATAAAATCGTTACGAACAAGTTTATATTTTTCAATATCTACTGCGAAAAATAAGATAATAATGATTTCAGGTTCAAGTCCTGATCTTGGTAAGTCATTTTTATCGAAAAATTTAGCCATAGTATTTTCTCAAGCTAAAAAGAAAGTATTATTTATTGATACTGATATGCGAAAAGGAAAGAGTACTAAAGTATTTAATTTAAAAGGTAAAAATGGACTTTCTGAATATTTAAGTTATCAAGGTAATTTAGATGAAATTGTACAAAAAGCTAATGTTGATAATTTAGATGTTATTTCTTGTGGTTGTATACCCCCCAATCCTTCTGAGTTACTAATGGGAAATAGGTTATCTGAATTAATGGAGTGGGCTAATGAAAACTATGATATTGTTATTGTAGATACCCCATCATTATTAGCTGTGACTGATGCAGCATTAGTTGGTAAGTATGCAGGGGCTAATTTCTTAGTTGGTCGATTTAAAAAGACATCTATACATGAAATTGAAGTAGCAAAAGAGCGATTTAATCATGCTGGCGTAGAGATCACCGGCTTTATACTTAACTCGGTAGAGAAAAAAATCAGTAATACCTACGGATATTATAATTATAGTTATGTTGATAAATAAATATTTTTAACTAGCGAAGTCCTAAAATCCTTTATTATTTTACTCTACGGTTACTTTCACATATTTGATGTATGCATTTCTTAAACGTTGAGTGTTTGCTTTGAAGTAAGCAGGAGAAAGTCGGCCACGGTTCTCATATTGACGAACAATGTTATGCTGAAGATCCGATGAAGCCCCTAAACCAGAGTTTAAGTTATTGTGGCTTTCACCTACGCGTGTTTGCAATGAGTATACAAACTGATCGATACCACGTACCTGAGCATAGTCAGGCTTCATATCACGCCAAGGTGTTAATGGGATGGCAATACTAACGGCAACAAAGTCTTCATATTCACTGCTACCTTTTGCTTTGGAAGTTAGGTAATTAATGCTTAATTTAGTATCTCCTAACCAGTGACTAGAAGTAGAAGGCTGTCGCCATAATTATGATAAACGCTATGCGATTAATGCATCCAAAATTCCTCAAGAGCTTGGCTGGACGCCGCAAGAGAGTTTTGAAACGGGTTTAAGAAAAACAGTCGAATGGTATTTAGCTAATCCATCATGGTAGCTAGCAATGTAATAGCAGTCAAAGAGTAAGTTTTAACCAGCAAATAGTTTGAGTAGTTAGATTAATACTCACTCTGTTGTGTATTGATGGCTGAATAAAAACTGAAAAAATTGGTGTTTAATCGGAGTAAAACCCATAATAAATATTCTTTGTGAGTATAATCACAATTAAGAGTAATATGAATTGATAGCATTCATCATATTATTATCTATTAGAACGTTTTCAGGATTTGCAATGACAAACACAAATCGCAACCTCCTGACATGGATTAGTTTTTTATCATATGCGCTAACAGGCTCATTGATTATCGTCACAGGTATCGTGATGGGGGATATTGCTAAGTACTTCAACTTACCAATATCAAGCATGAGTAACACCTTTACCTTTTTAAATACAGGTATCTTAATCTCCATCTTCCTTAATGTATGGTTGATGGAAATTGTGCCGTTAAAACGCCAGCTCATCTTTGGTTTTTGTCTTATGGTCTTGGCGATATTCGGGCTGATGTTTGGGCATAGTATCGCGATTTTCTCTGGCTGCATGTTTGTATTAGGTGTGGTGAGTGGTATCACCATGTCGATTGGTACCTATTTGATTACCCATATCTATGAAGGTAAGCAACGCGGCTCGCGTCTACTGTTTACAGACTCATTTTTTAGTATGGCAGGGATGATTTTCCCAATAATTTCTGCAGCGGTTCTGGCTCATCATCTTCAGTGGTACTGGGTGTATGTGGCTATCGGTATTATTTATCTAGCGATTTTTGTGCTGACGTTATTTGCTGAATTTCCTGTACTGGGTAAAAAAGACGAAGAAGAATTTGATGTCATTCCTGAAAAAGAGAAATGGGGCTTAGGCGTTGTGTTCTTAGCGATTGCGGCCTTATGCTACATTCTTGGTCAGCTAGGTTTTGTTTCTTGGATCCCTGAATATGCCACTAAAGATTTGGGCATGTCGATCACCGATGCGGGTCATTTAGTCAGTTACTTCTGGGGTGCATACATGGTTGGTATGTGGATCTTCAGTGCTATTTTGAAAAAGTTCGACTTACAGCGTCTTGTCATGGTGTTATCGGCATTAGCGACAGTATTAATGTATTGGTTTAATAAAGATACTGATGCCAAAACATTACTGTATGTGATCTCTATTCTTGGCTTCTTTAGTAGTGCGATTTACACATCTATTATTACGCTAGGCTCACAGCAGACTAAAGCATCATCACCGAAGTTGGTGAACTTCATTTTACTTTGTGGCACCATCGGTACTATGTTGACCTTTGTGGTAACCAGCCCAATCGTGGAGAACTTTGGCACACATGCGGCATTAGTTACCGCGAACGGTTTGTATGCGGTTGTCTTCTTGATGTGTTTCTTAGTCGGCTTTGTCACTAAACACCGTATCCATGGTCACGCTGACGCTGAATAAAAACGTACAGTAAAAAGAATATTGAAAGCCATCGTATGTAAGTACGGTGGCTTTTTTTTAATAGCAAGAATAAAAGCCACTATTGCCAGTTTTAAATATTTTTACATTATCCTAATGCTTTAATTGTCTTCATTTTAACGTCTTGTGCTTTTTGAGGTTCGCGTTGAATGAGGAGTGTATAAATAAGATCGATCATAAACAATTGCGACATAACCGTTCCGATAGAGTCCCCCTGAATGAAAGTTTGATCATCACCGGTGATCAATACATGATCTGCCATCTTTGCTACCGTTGATTGATGACAATGTGTGAGTGCTATCGTTGTTGCACCTTCTTCCTTAGCTAAGGAAAGTGATTTGATGATTTCTTGTGACTCGCCTTTATGAGAAATAAAAAAAGCAATATCTTCCTTATTTAACAAGCTCGCACGTATATACATCATGTGGTTGTTGTGGAGTGATTCTGCCTTTAATCCAATACGCATTAACTTTGTGTAGGCATAATTGGCAGCAATACCGGATGATCCGATACCAAAAAAGCAAATGTCACGACAGCGAGTGATTTTATCTACAAGTAATTTTATTTCGTTTGGCTTAATAGGTGATATGGTATCGTTTAAAATTGTATTGAGGTTGTTCTTTAACTTACTAGCGACATCAATAACATCATCTGTTGTTGATAATTCAAAAGAGCCAAGATTAGGATCAATACCGTATTCTTGTTGCGTAGCGTCAACAGCAAGCGCTGTTTTGAAATCTTGGAAGCGATGAAATCCTAACTGACGACAAAAACGTGTCACGCTGGCTTCACCAACAGTAGCCTTTAGGGCGAGATCTGAGATGGAAATAGTGACGACATCATCACTATGCATCAGAATATATTCTGCTAGTTTTCGGCCCGATTTAGTAAAGGTTTCTTGGTTTTTTTGAATTTCTTTTAGTAATGATGTTGTTGAAGTCATAAAAAGGCCTAACAAGGTTAGGCCTCATTGTTATGACCTAACACATTTTAATTTCATCAATAAATGCTGTAGTGATCTGCTTTGGTCGAGTGATTGCACCACCAACAACGACGGAGTAGGCACCTAGCTCAAGGCAGCGTTTTGCTTGCGCCGGCGTACCGACATTTCCTTCTGCAATTACCGGAATAGAAACAGCATCAACGACAGCACGTAAGAATGAAAAATCATGGTTGTAAAGTTTCATTCCTTTCGTTTCAGTAGTATACCCATGAAGGGTAGTGGATACACAATCAAATCCTAATTCTTGTGCCGTTAATGCTTCTTCTAATGTGGCGATGTCGGCCATCAATAACACTGATGGATAGCGCTGTCGAATGTTCTTGATCATCTCTTGAAGTGTCATACCGTCAGGACGTAACCCTAATGAGGCATCAAGCGCGATCATGTCAGGATTCGCTACCATGAGTTCATCGATTTCTTTCATCGTTGCGGTAATGTAAATGGACGAATTGTCGTAATCTCGCTTTAAAATACCAATAACAGGTAATTGCGTAACTTGCTTAATTTCAATGATGTCCTGTGGTGAGTTAGCCCGTATTGCACTGGCTCCGCCCTCTTTTGCCGCTAATGCCATCCGACCCATAATGAAACTGCTATGCAGCGGTTCATCTTCTAATGCTTGGCAAGAAACAATCAGATTATTTTTCACGATTGACAACATATTCATACTTAACATCCTACTGCTTCTTCTACTTCAGTTTTAATAATGGTGACTTGTGGTCCATAGACGATTTGGATCCCATTGCCTTTGATGATCACGGCACGTGCGCCCGTCATTTTTAATAGTGCTTCATTGACGTTTTCACCCTTGATGACGGAGATACGTAATCGTGTCGCACAACAATCAACGTCTTTAATGTTGTCGCGGCCACCCAGTCCTTCGATGATTTTTTCAGTACGTTCAGAGCCTGCAATGTTCTCGATGATGGCGCTGTCATCATCTTCACGACCTGGTGTTTTCAGGTTTTTTCGTTTGATAATGAAAGAGAAACTAAAGTAATAAAGTGCAAACCACACACTACCAATCACCGGAACCATGACCCAGTTTGTCTTTGCGTTACCCTGCAAAACACCAAATAAAATGAAGTCAATAAAACCACCTGAGAATGTTTGTCCAATCGTAATATTGAAGATATGAGCCATCATGAAAGCCAGACCGTCAAAGATGGCGTGGATGAAGTACAAGACAGGAGCGACAAACAAGAAAGCGAACTCTAGAGGCTCAGTGATCCCCGTTAAGAAAGAAGTCAGTGCAGCGGTGAACATCAGACTAGCGACGCGTGTTTTATGCTCTTTTTTAGCACACTTATAGATGGCGAATGCGGCACCCAATAGACCAAACATCATGGTAATGAAGCGACCAGACATAAAACGGGCAGTGCCTTCATAAAACTGTTGTGTATTCGGATCGGCGAGTTGGGCAAAGAAAATACGTTGGGTCCCTTCAACTAGCGTGCCGTCAACGATTAAACTGCCACCTAATGCGGTCTGCCAGAATGGAAGGTAAAAAATATGATGAAGACCAAAAGGACCAAGTAAACGAAGCACAAAGCCGTAAATAAACGTGCCGAGGTAACCAGAAGCATCGACGAGTGAACCCAGCGTACCAATGCCGGATTGGACAAACGGCCAAACAATGTACATCAAGACACCCAGCAAAATAGCACTGAATGAGGTGATAATCGGTATAAAGCGAGAGCCGCCAAAGAAGCCAAGAATTTGAGGTAATTCAATTTTGCTAAAACGGTTATGGAGACTGTAAGTCATCAATCCCACGATGACCCCGCCAAAAACCCCAGTATCTAACACTTGCATACCAAGGATCATACCTTGACCGGCATTCCCCAAGTTTTCGGTAAGAAGTTGTCCATTAAGCACCAATAGCGCATTAATGGTCGCGTTCATGACAAAGTAACCTAATAGCGCTGCAAGACCTGCGGTACCTTTATCACTGCGTGCGAGTCCGACGGCTAAACCAACTGCAAAAAGGACCGGTAAATTACCAAAAATAACAGAGCCGGCACTGGCCATGAGCGTGAAGATACATTGCAGTAACCAAATATCGAGAAAAGGATAAGCTTGCAATGTATTTGGGTTAGAAAGTGCGCCCCCAATACCGAGCAATAAGCCTGCTGCGGGTAATACGGCAATGGGTAACATTAAGGATTTTCCGAACTTTTGTGCTTGTTCAAAAAAGCCATTTTTGATGCGGTCTAACATGGTGAAAAACTCCGTAAAATTAGAATTGTCTTTGCATGTTGCGATAAGTGGAGTTTATTTTCATTTTAAGATGGGGAAAGAGGGACAGCTCACAGTTTTATCTGCGCGCAATTTGCAGTGTAAAAACTGTGATGTAAACACACAAAAAAAGGGGGGGATTAATGGGTATAGTGTATGTTGAATTTATTCAACGTTGCCCGTCAGCAATTTTTATCAATACGTCATGCTTTTTGCCTATTTTAAGACACTGCGATGTCATTAATGTCGTCTCATTTTTCCCATTTTTGAATAAAAGCTGTCACCGTAAGGTTTTGATTTTATGCTTATTGATTGTTTTTAAAGGGGATGTGGAGGTAGGGGGGGGACGGGGTAATAGCCTAAGTTATTTAATTGATATATTTATCAGTAAAGAAAACAGCTAACGAATCAGCTGTTTTCTTATCGCACGATTTATACCAAATTATATAGAATCGCTGAGATAGCAATTAAGCCGATAACAGTCACGAAAATATTACTTATCTTTCCGCGATATTTCTTCATTGATTCAACATTTCTAATCGCATACATCGGCAGAATAAATAAAATCAGGGCGATCACAGGGCCTGAAAATGTTTCCATAATACCCAGTACACTTGGATTCTTTACTGCGGCATACCATACAGAGAAAAATAAAATACCAATGGTAAGTTTATTAACAACCTTAGGTTTTAGGTTGGTATGTTTGGCAATGATCCCGCTTAAACTTTCTCGTCCACCAAGGAAGTGACCAAAGAACGATGAGACTATCGCAATACAAGCAATGAAGGGACCAAATGACGCAATCAAGCCACTTCCAGTCACATTTGCAAGGTAAGACAAAATAGAAATGTTTTGTGCCTTAGCTTCGGCTAATTGAGCGGGGGTTAAGCTTAGCGCACAAGAGAAAACGAAGAATAATACAAAGGTGATTAACATCATCGATGTGTGTTTTAAGATAAAGTCGACACGTTTACCTGCCTGCTCTCCGTAATGTCTTTTTTGGGCAACAGAAAAAGTGGAAATCGCAGCGGTGTGGCTGAATGCAAAAATGGTGGTAGGAATAGCGAGCCATAGAGTTTGAGTAAATGTTTTTGCATCTGGCATATCGGTAAAGTTTGGCATTTGCCAATTAGGGATCATATAAACCGAGATCCCAAATAAGATGAAGACTAATGGATAAACAATCACTTCAAAGGCACGTAATACGGTTTTTTCACCGGCTGTCATCACTCCAATTAGGAGGGCAACTAGAACACCAGATAGCAACACCCGCGACGGTGTAGCCATACCCATCTGATTTACCATAAAGCTTTCAACGGTATTGGTTAATCCTACTCCATAAATCATTAAAATCGGAAAAATAGATAAGAAGTAGAGGAGTGAGATCAGAAAACCGAAGCGGTGACCAAAATGTTCTTCGGCCACATCAGTAAACTCAGCTTTCGAGTTATTTGACGATAAAATAAATCGCGCCAAGCCACGGTGGGCCAAAAATGTCATTGGTCCTGCCAGCAAGGCTATAGTGATCAAAGGCCAGAAACCATTTACACCAATATTGATTGGTAAGAATAATATCCCTGCGCCAACGGCTGTGCCAAATAAGCTTATGATCCAAGTTTTATCGTGTTTATTGAGGGTGAGTTTTTGTTCTGCGTGGGTGGATATTTCAATGTTATTGGAAGTCGACATGTGATTGACCTTATTGGTTAATGTATTTGTTATAGGTTTTTTCATATCGAATACAATGTTAACAAATTGGTAATCTTTGCAGTATTCTAAATAGGAATACTTGTTACTTTGATCGCATTAATATTTTGGTTTGTTTAGATTTTTATTTGATTTTATTTTGCTGAGTGTGATTTTAATGGTTTAATATTTTGTGTTGATGGGGTTTTGAGGACGTAAAAACTCCTGCTGGAGGAGTGAATGAGATAACCAGCAGGAGGAGGGGGGAATGCTATGAATCACGCGATAGCAGAGTCTGCATCAACGTAAGGTAAATCCAATGATGTTGCTACGCTCTCACAAGTGATTTGTCCACGGTAAACATTTAGGCCATTTAATAGGTGCTTATCGTCTTGTAGCGCTTTTTTGTAGCCTTTATTTGCAAGGTTAACAATGTAAGGCAGTGTTACATTGTTTAGTGCCACAGCTGATGTACGAGCAACCGCACCTGGCATGTTTGCCACACAGTAGTGAACCACCTCATCAACAATGTAGGTAGGCTCGCTGTGCGTCGTTGCATGGGATGTTTCTACACAGCCACCTTGGTCGATAGCAACATCGACAATTGCCGCGCCTGGCTTCATCTTCTTGATCATTTCAGCAGTAACCAGTTTCGGAGCCGCAGCACCAACGACTAGCACACCACCGATAACAAGATCTGCTTCAAGCACATGTTTTTCAATTGAGTCATTGGTTGAGTAAACTGTTTTTAGTTTACCGTTGAACTGTACATCTAGTTGGCGAAGTACATCGATATTACGGTCAATAACTGTGACATCAGCTTGTAGACCTAATGCCATTTGTGCTGCATTTGCACCTACAACACCACCACCAATAATCACAACTTTTGCTGGTTCAACACCTGGTACGCCACCAAGTAGTATGCCACTTCCACCACGTGACTTCTCTAATGCGAATGCGCCAGCTTGAATAGACATGCGACCAGCCACTTCTGACATTGGTGCAAGTAGTGGTAGACGACCGTTTTTATCTGTCACGGTTTCATAAGCAATACACACGGCTTTGCTATTAATGAGATCATGCGTTTGCTCTGGATCCGGGGCTAGGTGTAGGTAAGTAAATAGAATTTGCCCTTCGCGAAGCATCGCACGCTCAACAGCTTGAGGCTCTTTTACTTTTACAATCATTTCTGCTTTTGCAAAAACATCAGATGCTGTTGCTAGGATTTGTGCACCCGCATCAATGTAGTCTTGATCGCTAAAGCCAATACCTGTGCCTGCGTTGGTTTCGACAAAAACATGATGACCATGAGAGACCACTTCTTTAACTGACGCTGGGATCATACCTACGCGATATTCATGTGTTTTGATTTCTTTAGGGATACCAATGATCATAATTTAAGCCTTAATATCTGTTGTTTTGTTTATTACTTGTTATTGGAATGATTAATAGGTTAAACAAAATAACCTGAAATGTGTCACTGTTTTTTAACTAATAACCAACAAAAGAAACCAGTTTTTCGTTTGTTTTTGGTGTTAAAAACCAAACTAGACATTCGTCACAGTTGATAGTTTGTTTTGATGGTTGTTTTTTGGTTCTAATAACTGTTTTTTATTTGTCATTGCAGTATTTAGGTCTTTTTATTATTTAAATTTTGGTTTTTATGACTTTTTATTTTTATGTTTCTTGTGTTTTTGATGTCATTTTTTACTTCTAAAAGAGGTTTTGATTTTTAATATCAAAAATCAACGTTAATTAGTTTTATATTCTGTTTGGTTAGGTGAGGATTTAACTTTTTGTTGATATAACAGAGGATTGTACTTTTAGTAACGCGCTTTTTCGCAGGGTTTTTCGTGAGGGATAGGGCAAAATTAAATGAGGAAGGTGTGGGTTGAAAGAAATAAAGAGAAAGCAATGAAGAACCTCGCTGCTTGTACAGCGAGGTTGCTCATTTGTTAAAACATATAAGTAAGCACTGCTTGAGCAAAGATGCCCAATGCGATAGTGGCAAACGCACTGACACTGATCACCACTGTTGAACCAAACTCTACACTTTCAACATCCGCAGATTGGTTGTGGTGGTGATATTCCTCTTTAGCGAAAAAGGCCAGTAGGATACGAAGGTAGTAAAATACGGAGACTGCAGAAGCTAATGCAGCGAGTACAACCATGCCTAAATATCCGTTGCCAAGTACACTTGCGAACAGGAAGAACTTGGCAAAAAAGCCAGCAGTAGGGGGAACGCCCGCCAATGAAAGCACAGCAATCGCCATTGCAATACCAGCGAGTGGGTAACGTCGACCTAAACCGCGATAACCTTTTAATTCACCCGTTGGGTTATGTTTGTTTAACATTGCAATCACAGCAAACGCGACCAGATTCATCACGGCATAACTCAGCCCGTAATAAGCAGTAGCATGAACCGCTTCTGATAAAGAGGCGCTACTGTTCGGGATCACACTGGTTAGTGCCATGAGTGCGTAGCCGAAGTGGGCAACGGATGAATAAGCCAGAATACGTTTGATATTAGTTTGGCGGAAAGCCAATAGGTTACCAAACACAATGCTAAATAACACAAAGCCCCAAAGCACAAACGAGATTTGATCCCAAATAGGTTCAATCTGAATCACGAAGTGAATAACAAATGTCAGCATTGCAATTTTGGCGATACTACCAATAAATGCCATCACAGGCGTAGGTGAGGCTTGCAGTGTATCAGCCAGCCAGCTATGAAATGGTGCTAAAGCCAGTTCAAAGCATATGCCTACAAATAGCAACATAAAGCCGATCAATGCGACCATCGGCATCGCGTTAGCACTGGTGAGCGCTTTGGGTATTTCACTAATAACGATAGTGCCCGCACCAAAATAGATCAGTGCAATACCAAACATAAAGAATGCTGCAGCAACAGTGGCTGTGACAGCATACTTAAGCCCCCCTTCGATGGCTCCTTTACGTTGAGGGTTCCATGCGATGAGTGCAAACATTGGAATGGCAATGGTTTCCATTCCTAGGAATGCTGCTAACAAATTACTTGCTGAGGCCAAGATAAATGTACCGAGTACAGCTATCAGTATCAGGGCGTAAAACTCTTCTGCAACATGCTTGTTGAGGGCTGGGTAGTTTTTAGCCAGTAATATGGTTGCCAGTCCTCCTGCTGCGAATAATTCAAAAGCAACGAGTGTGAAATGATCAATAACCACAAAGTTTTCAATATTCGCACTGTGTCCGAATAAAGAAGCCACTGACAACATGGTCGCTAATAGCACCACAATCGATCCCATATAAGGGAGTTGTTGGTTGTTCTTACCCGGCAGAACACCTAACAGGAGGACACCTAAAGCACCTAGTCCAAGGATGGCAAAGGGTATTGCACTAATTAACTCATGAGATGACATTGATAACCCCTTCAATCAATGAATATGAACCCGAATGAATGGATGCCAGTGTTTTGGTTGATGACATCATAAGTTGCAGTAAATAGTTCGGATCTAAGCCAACCCAGAATAACCCAATGACAATGATGGATGCTGTTAGCTTTTCTCGTGCTGTCAGATCGATTAATTTACGTTGTTCATTGCCGGCAGAGATTGGCCCTAAGAATGCCAGTCCATAGGCTCTTAAGAAGTAAACCACACCTAACACTATCGAGAATGCAGCCAAGCTTGTCCAAAGAGGTGAGACAGAGAAACTACCTGCGAGGAGTAAGATTTCACCTGCAAAGTTACCTAATCCTGGAATACCAACACTTGCAGCAACAATAAATAGTAGGAAGACGCCAATACCCGGGAGGACTTTATATAAGCCGCCCATTTCATCAAACTTACCGCTAAACCCGCGCGCTTGAAGCATACGTACAACGGCAAACAGACCTGCTACTGAAAGACCGTGAGCAATTAATTGGATCACTGCACCATTCAATGCTTGAAGTTGCCATGCAAAAATCGCTAAGACCACTAAGTTCATGTGACTGATACTTGAGTAAGCAATCACATTACGGAGATCTTTTTGACGGAAAGCGAGTAGGGCGGCGTATAAGCTACCGATTGCACCCAGTGCCATACCGATATACATCATTTGATGCATTGCTTCAGGGAAGATAGCTAAACAGAAACGCAAAATACCGTATGCGCCGACGTTAGCCATAACACCAGATAGCAGCAGTGATACCGCAGGTGCCCCTTCGCGGTAGGTGTCAGGCGCCCAAAAGTGAAATGGGAAACCTGGGATCTTAATTAAGAAAGCAATTAAGAATCCGCATACAACTGGAATAGCCAATTCACCCATAATTGGATGGGAAGCTAAGTAGAAGTAATCAAATGTCCATACACCTGTGTTGTTACCATTAATGATGTAAAGGGCAACAAGAGATACAAGCATTAATAAAGAGCCTGTAATGGTCACAAGAACAAATTTTAATGCTGCTTGTTTGGTATCTTTACCGCCCCAGAAACTCAACATGAAGTAAATCGGAATTAACATCAGCTCCCAAAATACGTAGAAGAGCATGAGATCAAGAGCAAGAAATGCCCCCATAATGCCACTGAGTGTTAATAGCATTAGTGGGCCAAAAGCCTGCCAACGATTCACTTGGTGCCAAGCAACAAGCATTGCAACGATGAACAAGGTACAGGTTAAACCAATCAGGCTTAAGCTGATCCCATCCATGCTGACTAAATATTTAATGCCGAAGTCAGGGATCCAGTTGAGGCTTTCTGTCATGGAAAAACCATGAACTTGATGGGTGATAAATATCCAAGCTACTAACATTGACTCAATAATGAGTGTGGTTAATGTCATGGAGCGTGCAATAAATGGCAGCTTACGGCAACTTGAGCCGATAAGTAGTGCAGCTACCATGGGTAAGAAAATCAATAAACTAAGCATATATCAAACCTAACTAGCTCAAACCAAGTAAAAAAGCAGAAGGACAGAACCTGCAATCATCATAATGACATAACGAGAAAGCTGGCTGCCTTGTACATCACTAACGGCTTCGCCTGAGTGAGATAACATTGCCGCGATCCCTTTCACAATGGCCTGATTCAGCACCCATCGTTCAATAACCGTTTCTAGCAGCTTGGAAAGACCTTTGAAGCCACGAATAACCGTTAGTTTTGACAGGTCGTCGATATACCATGCTGAGTTCAGGAATTGACAATCACCGATGCCATGTCCCTGTTTAAGCTCTTGTTTTACTAAGATGTATGCAATCCATACTCCAGCAATAGCGACTAATGAGCCAACAACTTGCAGCATAAGACCTGCAGAGGTTGCAATCTCTGGCGCTGTACCTAATTGACTATCAATCCACGGAAGGAATAGGTGAGGACCAAAAGACCATTCGTTAGGAAACTGCATCCAACCAATAGCGATCGAACCAACGGCTAAAATACCCGTTGAAACTTTCATCTGCCAAGGAAGACCATTATTTTTCAGGTAGCGAGGTTCACTAAACGCTGTACGGTTTTCACCATTGAAGACCATAAAGTACATACGGAAGCTGTAAATACTGGTAAATAATGCGCCCGCTAAACCAAGTGCACCCAGTAACCAACCTAAATGGCCCGTTTCCGTTGCTGCTATGATGGCATCTTTTGAGAAGAAGCTTGCAGTGATGACAGGTAGTGCGGCTAAACTTGCAGAGCCTGCTAGGTAAGTCCACTTAAGCCAAGGAAGTCGTTTGCCGAGACCGCCCATTTTGCGAATGTCATGATCGTGATTAAACATATCGATAATGACACCAGAGCTGATAAATAGCAGTGCTTTAAAACACGCATGAACAATGACGTGGAAAATAGCTAAATCATAAGCGCCTACACCTAGCGCTGCAAACATATAGCCAATTTGGCTGATGGTTGAGTAGGCGAGAATACGTTTGATGTCATTCTGCGCCAGCGCACATGTTGCTGCATAAAACGCCGTAAATGCACCCACAAGTGATACCCACCATGTGACATCAGGTACTAAATTAAAGAGCACATGATTACGTGCAATCAAGTACACCCCAGCCGTTACCATGGTTGCTGCGTGGATCAATGCCGATACCGTAGAAGGACCTGCCATTGATTCAGGCAGCCAAACATGAAACGGGAACTGGGCTGATTTGGCCATACCGCCGAACAAGAATAGAAGACAAATCGCGCCAATTAACCATAAGTTCATCGATTGCTGGCTAGCAATAGTATAGATCTCGTTAAGGTTAACGGTTTTGAACACGGTGAATGTCAGTAAGATACCAATCGCAAGTAAGGTATCGCCAATGCGTGTTACGACGAATGCTTTACGTCCTGAGTACACATTCTTTTCTTTGTTGTAGTAATGAGAAATCAGTCCGTATGAACATAGCCCCATGATTTCCCAACCTGTGTATAGCAGAATTAAATTATCCGCCATCACAAAGAACAACATCCCAGCAACGAATAGATTTAAATAGCAAAAGTAGCGTCTTTCACCAAAATCACGGCGCATGAAGGGAACGGAGAACAAGTGGATAAGAAATCCAACCCAGCTTGTCACTGTCATCATTACTAGCGAGAGACGATCAACCGATAAACCAATGTTGACGTTCCAATCACCAACAGCCATCCACGTCCATAATTGCTGGTGGAAAGCTGGGTTAAAATCACTGGATAGCCATAGCATGCCAGTGAGTACAGCCGATACTAAGACGGAGAGTGAAGCGAGTATACCGCTTGCACGAGTCGGAAAGTGCTTGCCAAATAAGACAATTAAGGCGGCGCTGAAAAGCGGAGCGGCAGGAATTAACCATAACCATGTATTCATTACAGTTCTCCCTTACTCATTAATGTATTGCTGAGCTGGTTAAGTTTGTCGATACGGGTTGTTTTTAGGTGTTTGTACGACAACATGGCGAGCATCAAGACAACAGAAAGCTCACAGCCTGCTGCAATCATCAAAAAGATAGTAATGATTTGTCCTGTTGGATTTCCCCAATGTTGACCTGCTTCAACAGCGGCTAACGCAACGCCATTAAGCATGACTTCGATACCCATAAGTACGAACAACAACTGTCGGCGAACAACAACAATGAGGAGGCCAATAATGAACATGGCAAAGGATAAAATTAAGATAGTCAGTGGACTCATGCGTGCTCCTCCACTTTATCATCAGTCTCTGAGTGGCGAGCTTTCATTTGTGCCGCGAGATAAATCACAGCGACTAACGCACCAAGTAAGAGCGTTGATAGCGCTTCTATCGCGAGTTTGTAATGATTAAATAAATCCGCACCAACAGCTTTAGGACTGATGGTTTTGATCGTTTCAATTGTATAGAACTGATGACCGTGATTTAGAACGATGAAAGCCTCAACTAACATAACGGTTAGTAAGATCACCGGTAAAATTACAGTGCGATTAGCCGTGAGTGGGAAGGTTCGGCTTGCCGGACTCAACATAATGAAGAAGACAAACAACACCATGATTGCCCCGACGTACAAAATAATTTGTAACGCGGCAATAAACGGCGCACCCAATAAATAGAAAATAACAGCCAGTGCGAGTAGCGATGTGGTTAAATACACCGCACCATGCATAGGCTCTTTGACAAACAGTAAACTGATTGCTGCCAATAGCATGATGGCACTACTGGCATAGAAAATAATATTCCAAGTTAACATGAATGATGATGTCCTTATGGCAGCAGAGAGTACACATCGATTGGTGGTTTTTCATTTTCACCATCGCCGATAGCTTTACCTGTAATTGCTACACCTGCTTGCTTGTAGTAATTAAAGTCTGGGTGTTTACCTGTGCCATCAATGAGTAAGTCTTCTTTTTCATAAAGCAGCTTGTCACGAGAATATTTACCCATTTCAAAATCAGTGGTGCATTGAATCGATAGGGTTGGACATGCTTCTTCACACATTCCACAGAAAATGCAGCGACTGAAATCCAGTTCGAATGTTTTGGCATATCGACGCTCATCTTCTCGCTCAGCACCTTGAATGGTGATTGCATTAGCAGGGCATACTGAAGAGCATAAATAACAAGCAACACAACGTTCATCACCGTCAGGATCGCGCGTTAATACAATGCGACCGCGCCAGCGTTCAGGTAAGTCTGGTTTTACCTCTGGATAACAAACCGTATCGCGTGGTGCCCAAACGTGCTTAATGGTTGCCGCAAAAGCCCCTGTGACCTCTTGTAAAATCTGTATAACTTTCATGATTGTCTCTCTCTAATGTTGGGGGCTACATCCAGAATGTACCGACAAGGGCGGTAACAATGATGTTGACGATGCCGATTGGAAGTAAGAATTTCCAACCGAATGCCATTAGCTGGTCGTAACGCGTTCGCGGTAAGCTGGCACGCATCCATACAAAGAAGAAAACTAACAAGAAGGTCTTCAATACAAACCATAAGACGCCAACAAGCGGATAGGCTTCAGCCCATGGTCCATGCCATCCGCCGAGGTACAAGGTTGTTGCCATTGCACCGACGAGGATCACACCTAGGTATTCACCAAGGAAAAACATCGCAAAAGGCATACCGCCATATTCGGTATTAAAACCTGCATTAAGCTCGTTTTCGGCTTCAGGCATATCGAATGGCAAGCGGTGAGTTTCTGCAATACCTGCGATTAGGAATACAAGGAAGCCAACCGGTTGAAGGAGGATATACGGTGTCGTTTGTGCATCAACAATTTGCGTTAAGCTAAAGCTGCCAGCAAGCATAACCACACCCAATACCGCCATACCCATTGCTAATTCATAACTGATTAACTGAGCAATAGTACGAATTGCGCCAAGCATGGTGTATTTCGAGCTTGATGCCCATCCGCCTAAAAAGACCCCATAAGCGTGAATGGAGCTTAATCCCATTAAAAAGAGCAGACCGATGTTTAAGTCTGCTGCCCATGAGATATTTTTACCGATAGGCAGTAAAGCAAAGCTAACAAGAATCGATACCACGACAAGGATTGGTGCTAAAGCGTAGAGCTTTTTGTCGACAAACCCGGGCATGAAATATTCTTTTGTTAGCAATTTTGCTGCATCACATAGTGCTTGGAATAACCCTAATGGACCTGCTCGGTTAGGGCCGTAACGGTCTTGCAACAGTGCTAGACAGCGACGTTCAAACAGAACGGTATAGCCTGCAACTAAAATCAAACCAAAGATAGTGATAACCATACCGACCAGAATAAAAATCCAGTACTGCAATGAATCCATTAGGCTTCTCCCATCATAATGACCGATGCACTACCAATAATGTTTTTGATTTCCTCCTTTTTATCTGCATCAATAAAAAGCTCAGAGGTGCGCTCAAGACACAATGGTGAAGCAATATCAGCCTGAAGTAGGCGCATATCTGCTTGATTTAAAGCAACCGTGAGGTCAGCAACTTGAGAGGAAATCACCGCAGGGCGTACCAACTTCTGATCACCGCAAATAATCATTAATTGATCACTATTGCTAAGGTTTAGCGAGGCAGCCAGTTTAGGATTTATTGAAGCGGAAGATCCTGGCTTGAGAGAGCGGATTTCAGGCGCATGATCGGCAACATATCCTTCACCAAACCATTTACTTAGTGCAACTTGCGGCTGAGTACTTTGAATTGCAGGTGGATTTGTTTTCTGTTCAAGTGGTAATTGTGTGCACTTAAGCTTGTCTTTTTCGATGATGATCCCGTCATCACCAGCTTGAGGTAGCGTCGGTGCGAGCTCAGTTAACCATTGCTCGATTGTCTCAGGTGATTTCATTAAGGTTTCAATCATGCCATGAGCGTCAATCGTGGCTGTTTTTCTCGCGAAAGCCTTGCTAAAACGCTGTAGTCTACCTTCATAGTTAATCGTCATACCGTCCCTTTCTGGCCATGCTGCGAGTGGCAATAAGGTGTCGCTTAAGTGTGCTGTTTTGGTTAAGACTTTGTCGATCACAATCAATTGGTCTAGCTTGTCATGCAGTGCATGCCACTGTGGGTTATTGGTATTCAGCGGATCGCTGCCGACAACAACTAATGTCTTTATTTTGTCACTCTCTATTTGCGTCATCAGCTCAGCACATGAGTTTTCTTGTGCTGTTAATACTGCATTAACAGAACCGGCACTCGGTAAAGTAATCGCCATTTTGGCTGCAGGTGCAAGTGACTCTGTAATGGTATTAAGTAGAGAGATATCTGCAGTGTTAAGCAGTTCAGCCACACCAATAATGACAGGTTTTTCCGCCTGTTTTAGTGCATTGGCAACATCTTTAATCCAGAGATCTTCCACAGCACCATCATGAACAGCTGTGTTAATTTGTGTTAAACAGTCTTGCCATTGGCTTGGTGCTAACGCTTTAACATGGCCTCGCTGAAGTTTATTCAAGGCTGTGACGAGGTGAGAAGGTGTTGCATGTAATACATACACATCTTTTTTAGCCTTGATCACTTGGCGTACCGCAAGATCAAGCATAGGCGCATGTTCAGTGAGCTCTCCTACCACGAAAACCGCATCTGATTGCTCTATATCTGATATAGAAGGCGCATTGTGATTCGCTGCTACAGCGGTTTTCGTCAAAGCTTCTTGTTGCGGTGAAATAAATGGTGAGAACGGCGCATTCATCTCTTTTGCAATAGCTTTCAGTGCCAAGTTAGTCGTGAGATCTTCTTCTACGGAACCTAAAATACCCACATGACCTTCAGCTCTAACAAGGGCTATTTTCAGTGCATCTAGAGGTGATGTTTTTATGACTTTGCCTTGCTCTGATACATATTTAGGTCTTGAGTACGACTCGGTGCCATGAGACCCATAACGACCACGATCACAGATAAAATAAGGATTTACTTTTGATGCTTTGTTGTTAGGTTGAACGCGTCGTAGGGTTCCTTCACGTCCACCGACTTCGATATTACAACCCACACTACAACCTGAGCAGATTGAAGGCGCTTTTTCTAACATCCATGTACGGCTGTATTTACGGCGGTAAACCTTATCGGTAAAAACGCCGGTTGGACATACGCTGACTAAATTGCCTGAGAATGGACTATCGAATGCGCCATCTTCTGTTCGGCGGAAAAGTACGTGATTGCTTGACCCCATTGCACCAAAATCATCACCAAGCGCATAGTCTTGATAAAAGCGTACGCAGCGATAACAGGTCACACAGCGGTTCATGGTTTGGTATACCAACGGACCTAGGAATTGATCCGGCATGGTACGTTTTTGTCCATCATAGCGGCGGTAAGCATGGCCGACACTGATGGTTGTGTCTTGAAGGTGACAGTCACCGCCTTCATCACAAACAGGGCAGTCATTGGGGTGGTTGGTCATATAAAACTCAACCACGGCTTTTTGGATTTGTTTTGCTTTTGGCGATTTAAAACGAAATTGCTGGCCATCTTGTGCTGGAATGCTACAAGTCATGACGGTACGCGGTTTTTCACCTTCTTTTTGTGGCACGGTTTCCATGGCACAAATACGACAAGAGCCTGCGGCATCTAATGCTGGGTGGTAGCAAAAATAAGGCGTATCGATCCCCGCTTTACGCGCAGCGTCTAACACGTTCTGTCCTGGCTCAAATTCGACCGCTTTGTCATCTATATAGATAGTTCCCATGATCAACATGCCTCCGCAGTTAGCTGGTGGTTGTGAGTACAGCGTTGCCCTTCAATATGGGATTCAAAAACATGTTTGAAGTGTTTTAATCCAGTCATGATTGGCATTAGCGCCCCCGGTGCAAGCGCACAGAAGGTGTTGGGATAGATGGTTTCACAGAGCTCATGAAGCAGAGCCAGATCTTTGGAGGTCGCTTCTCCTGTTTCAAATTTTTTCAATACATGCACGACATACGGCAAGCCATCACGGCAAGGTGTGCAGTAGCCACATGATTCTCTTGCGAAAAATTCTGTCAGGTTGATCATGAAGTCTATTGGACAAATCGCATCGTCCATCACAATGATCCCGCCAGTACCTAAACGTGAACCCACAGTCGCTGGGCCGTCCCAATCGAGGGGAACGTCGAGATGTTCAGGGAGCATGAATTGCGTTGAGGCACCACCTGGTAGAAAACCGACAAGCTCACGATCGTCAAGTAATCCGCCAGCGTGCTCGAAAATAAGCTCTCTAGCTGTAGTCCCTAATGGCAACTCAAAGAAGCCAGGCTTTTTGACCGGACCAGACACTTGGTAAATATGGCTTCCTGCGGCATCACCTTTACCTTGAGATTTGAACCACTCGGCACCTTTATGAACGATCCAAGGAATATGACAGATGGATTCCACATTGTTGACTATGGTTGGCTGTCCCCACAGACCTTTTACGATAGGGAAGGGCGGTTTAGAACGCGGGTTACCACGGTAGCCTTCAAGGGCATTGAGTAGGGCGGTTTCTTCACCACAGATATAGCGCCCAGCACTTAAGTGAACGTCAACATCAAGATCCCAGCCAGAGCCCATGACATTTTCACCCACAAGCCCAGCCGCTCGTGCTTCTTGTAACGCTTTCTCAAGTCCTTTTGCCCCTTCGCGATATTCTCCACGAATGAAAACAAATGCTTTGTCTGCACCAAGTATGTAACTACTTGCGATAACGCCTTCTAAAATAGTGTGCGGATCGCGATAAAGCACTTGTCTATCTTTAAACGAGCCCGGTTCTGATTCATCTAAATTCACCACCAAGTAAACGGGGTGACTGGCATCTTTTGCAAGGAAACCCCATTTCACACCCGTTGGGAAACCACCACCACCACAGCCACGTAGACCAGATGCTTTTAGTTCTGCCAGTAAAGGCTCTCTTGGTTGACCAATAATGGAATTAAGGCTTTGGTAACCACCATTTTCACAGTACTCAGCAAAATTTAATGGTTTTGGATGATGAAAGTTGCGTGAAAGTACTAAGTCCATTACAGCACCTCCTCATTTGGTTTTGCTGGCGCATCTTGAGGAGTCAGCATCGAAATAATATTTTGGTAATCAGGCTTCTCTGATAGCTTGATCTCTTCTTCTGCTAATTCAGTTAAGATCATTCTCATGCGTTCAGGTGTTAGTTCACCTTCAACACGATCATCATTGATTAGAGCGGCTGGAGCGCGATCGCATAGTCCAAGACAAATACTGGGTAGAACGGTAATGCTGCCATCATTAGCGATCTCTCCTAATGCTTTACCTGTTGCATTTTCTGCCGCTTCTAGCACTTTTTTCGCACCTCGGGTATAGCAAGAAATGCTGTCACAGACACGCATGATATTGCGACCAACAGGACGTCGGCGCAAAAGCGTATAAAACGTAATAAGTTCATCTAACTGCGTTGTTGATAGGTCTGTAAGTTTACTAACAAGGTTGAGACTTGGTTTCGTGATATAGCCATATTTATCTTGCATAAAATAAAGACAATAGATGGCACCGGCTCTTTTTTCTGGGTAATGAGCAATATGCTCTTCCAGATGAGCTCTTTCTTGATCTGTTAACATGATTTCCTCACATTGCGGACTTTATTTATGACGAGCGACATTCGCTTATTCGTCTCAACATCTACATGGGATGTTGTTTTTATTGTTTAGCGATCAATATCAGCGAGTACGTAATCGATAGAGCCGATTAAACAGATGATATTGCTCAATAAGTCGCCTTTAGAAACGGCTTTAACGGATTGGAAATGTGTAAATGAAGGTGTGCGGATTCGGACACGGTAAGGGCACCCAGTACCATTACTGATGGTGTGGTAGCTTGTGACCCCTTTAGCGGTTTCCGTTGCGTAAAAGGTTTCAGCAACCGGGAAATTAAAGCCTCTGCCGGTATCAACAAAACTGTGGATCAGGGTTTCGATATCGCGTAATGCATTTTGCTTTCGCGGAAAACCAAAGTTAGGCGCATTGTCAGCAAGGATAGGACCTTCAGGCATACGTGCCGCCGCTTGTCGAATGATCTTCAAGCTCTCAACCACTTCTTGCACACGAAGAACGGTACGGGTGTAGGCATCACCATCTTGGCCAACAGGAACGTCAAAGTCGTAATCTTCGTAACCCATGTAAGGGAAATCTTTACGCATATCGAAGTTAATGCCAGTCGCACGCAAGTTTGGTCCTGTTAAACCCCAATCAAGTGCCATTGACTGACTGTAAACCGCAATGTTTTGTGTCCGTACTTTGAAGATCATTGAGTGGGTCATTAACTTTTCAAGATCGGGGACCAGTTGCTCAATACCTTGGCAAGCCTGTTCAACTTTTTCTTCCCAGCCATCAGGTAAATCTTGAGATACACCACCAATTCTGAAGAACGCAGGGTGCATACGACCGCCACAGATTAACTCGATAACATCGAAGATTTTTTCACGCTCGGTGAAAGCATAAAAGGCTGGAGCCATACCCCCTAGGTTATGCGTGATACTTCCAAACCATACAAGATGGCTCGAAATTCGGAATAATTCGCATAACATAATCCGCATGGTCTTGGCGCGTTCAGGGACTTCAATTCCAGTCATTGCTTCAAGCCCTAGTAAATAGGGCAGTTCACCAGCTACACCACCTAAGTAATCGATGCGATCGGTATAAGGGATGTAGTTATGAAAAGTATGACGCTCGGCAATTTTCTCTGCTCCGCGATGGTGGAAGCCAATTTCTTGATCCAAGTCTTCAATGAACTCGCCTTTCATTTTAACTTTGAGGCGGATAACGCCATCGGTACCAGGGTGGTTAGGGCCGATGTTTAGTACCATGCTGCCATCGTCTTGCTTACCTTGAATATCATAGGACTTCATAACATCATCAAAGTCAGATCCTGCAAGATCGAAAGGTTCATCCATTAAGGTCGCACGACAAGGATAAGATTTACGTAGTGGGTGACCTTTCCAAAAATCAAAAGTTAAGATACGACGTAGATCGGGGTGATCAGTGAATTTAATCCCGAACATGTCATAGACTTCACGCTCATACCAATTCGCGTTAGGCCAAAGCCCAACTACAGTAGGTACTTCAATGGTGTCATTAGCAATGTGTGTGCGAATGGAAATAAATTGCTTATTTTTCACACTCAGCAGATAATAAAACACACTGAGTCCGCCACCACGTTCACATTCATCAATTGCTGAAAGGTCGAACAGCATTTCAAATTGTGAAGAAGCCGCATTTTTTAGGAAGTGCAAGGTATCGATAAGGTGTTCTTTTTTTATCTCGAAACTTTCACAACCAATGATTTCGTGTTTTGGCGCTTTAGCACCGAAACGCTCAATGAGTATTTGACGATCGTTATTATTCATTATTCGACCCTCAAACCGAGTGGTTTACGGTTTTTACTTAGCACAGAGACTGGGTTAGCTTGAACGTGCTCTTGAAGCATGATCAACCCCTCGAGTAGGGCGTCTGGACGAGGTGGGCAACCAGGGACATAGACGTCAACAGGAAGAATTTTATCGACGCCTTGTACAACACTGTAAATGTCATACATACCACCAGAGTTTGAACAAGACCCCATTGAAATAACCCATTTAGGCTCAAGCATTTGATCATAAATATGCTTCATTAACGGTGCCATTTTCACAAAGCAGGTACCAGCTGTGATAAGTACATCGCTTTGGCGTGGCGAGCCACGAAGTACTTCAGAACCAAACCTTGCCATGTCATAGCGAGGCGTCGCTGCTGTCATCATTTCAACGAAACAGCAAGATGTCCCAAAGTTGTAAGGCCAGAGCGAATGCTTCCGGCTGTAGGAAATAAGTTCATCAACTTTACCAACAATATTGGTAATGATGTTGTTGCCTTTTTCATTCGAGGAATTACCGACGTTAACGGTTTGAATTATATCGCTCATGACTCATACACTCCGATTTGAAAGACACCTTTACGTATCATGTAAATGAACCCTAAAAGTAAAATCACCAAAAAGGTGACGCCAGCAATGACACCCGGTATACCGAGTTGCCAATAGTCGACTCCCCATGCAAAAAGGATTGCGGCTTCTAATTCAAAAATGAGAAACGCAACAGCGATGAGGTAATAACTAATAGAAAAGTTATGCTTTGTTGTTCCAGAGGGTAAAAGCCCACACTCGAAAGGCTGTTCTTTATCAAAACGACGACCAAATCCACCTATAGACTTACTAATAAATAAAATGGAAGCGATCACCGCAAAGACGAGAAGGCTGAAGACACCGATCATGATTCCTGGGTTGAAATCACTCATTTGCACTCCTTGTCGAATTTGATGCATTAGCCGTCAAGCACACTTGAAAAGCCAAGGTGCTGACAACGTGAGCTTACATCTCATTCGTACTTCAACATTACTTTCAAAAGAGCTTAATTTAATTGGTCGTTAAACTAGCCCTGTCGTTATTTTTTATAGGTCGCATACTTAGTCACTATTTCTTATTTGATCATTGTTAAAAATAAACAAATAAATGCAACCAATTGAACCTAACAGTTACTTTCTGAACAAGTACTTAACAAAAAAATGCAAAATCTTTTCATTTTTGAAATGAAAAAAATCGATTTTAATTAATGATTTTTTTAT
>NZ_PYNW01000023.1 GCF_003026105.1 Photobacterium sp. GB-56
ATTGATCAACACATTGTTGTCATTCAAGCGTCACTACGATGCTAACGCAGATATCGAAACACTATTACCTGAGTTAGTTGCATCAGCACCAGAAGTATACAAAGGTCTTGGCCTTAAAGATCTTGGTGAGCGTATGTTTAAGTACCTAGTACGTCATAACCCAAGCCAAGTACTAAACCACGCTTACTCTAGCCTTCCAGAGATGGAAGTGAAACCACGTACTGCTTACCAGTTCGTCGTATCTGATGAAGTTGAGCTAGTACCTTCTGACAAGCTAGTAGGTCGTGTTGCAGCGAACTCTGTTATCCCTTACCCACCAGGCATCCCAATGCTAATGGGTGGTGAAAACTTCGGTGACGAAACAAGTCCTCAAATTCAGTACTTGAAAGCACTAGAAGCATGGGATGCAGAATTCCCAGGTTTCGAACACGAAACTGAAGGCGCTGAGATCGAAGACGGTAAATACCACGTTCTTTGTATCAAAAAAGACGCTCTATAATCGACTAAATCGATAACGTGTGATTACCTAAATCCCCGCTCTTTGAGTGGGGATTTTTTTATGTTATTCCATTCATAAAATTAATATCGTGCGTATTACATCGCAATCAATAACGCCAAATTACAGATATAAAAAATGCCGGCCTTAGCCAGCATTTCATGCTTATCAGCAGATAAACTTATAGCGCGATAACATTTGCCGCTTGCAGACCTTTCTGGCCTTGCTCTACGTCAAATGAAACTTTCTGACCTTCAGTTAAGGTTTTGAAACCTTCTGAAGCGATAGCACGGAAGTGAACGAAGACGTCAGCGCCGCCATTGTCTTGAGTTAGAAAACCAAAACCTTTCTCTTCGTTAAACCATTTTACTAAACCAAGTGTTTTATTAGACATTATGTGTCCCTTATATGTATTTCATTGAGGTGTCGCAACACGCGACGGCCGAAATAACGATGTTTGAACTATCGATAAAGCAAAGGGAAACACGGATAAAACAACATAAATGCGGCGATAAACAGTTTTCTTCTACGAAAAAGATGACAAATTTCAATTTTCAGCGAGTAAGATTATTAAATTAAGCGAATGAGTTTATTCGATTAATTTAATACCCTTTAGGTATTAATAAGAGATAGTGAAATTACCAATTAGTTTATTATCAGCATTAGTAATATCGCCTTTACCGGTTTTTTCACAGTATGAGAAATTAATATCCACATTATCAACATTCCCTTTCATTAATACATGTCGGGTTAATACATCACTATTTAACTGATGAATTGTTGAATGCCAAGAATATTTATTTTTTAATAAGTTAAAATTTACGTTCATTACTTTACTGCTTCTTCTGTTTGTGTATTTATTGTATTTACAGGGCGGTTTTGTTGAAACCAAAATCGTTTACGACCAAGAGATCGAGACATGAGCATATCCTTAGCTTTATCATTAACTTAAATTAATTTCTAAGATATTTCTTAGTACATTTAAATTAAAAAATGAGTATAAAATCTATTTATTATAGGTAACGAGGGAAATAGGAACGTAACGACAAATACAAACAAAAGCAGATATTGGAAGTGGTTATTATTTTCGATGGTACGGTATAACTAATTATTTTTACTTTGAAAGCGGCGCAAATAGTATATAACTCTTTGCGCCAACTTAAATTCTTATAGCGCTACAACGTTAGCTGCTTGTAGGCCTTTTTGACCTTGCTCTACTTCGAAAGAAACTTTTTGGCCTTCAGCCAAAGTTTTAAAACCTTCAGAAGCGATAGCACGGAAATGAACGAATACGTCAGCGCCGCCATTATCCTGAGTAATGAAACCGAAACCTTTCTCTTCGTTGAACCACTTAACGATACCAGTAGACATATTGTGTCCCTTATTTAATTTAAAATTCATGAGTTATCGCAATAAAAAATCACGATGCGCTGAAAGCTTGAATTATTGAATGTGACGATGAAGCTAAGGGAAACACTGAGGATGACAACAATAACGAAGAAATTCTGAGGTTTTACTTTTACTTGATGTTTCATTAATAACTCTGAACAACAGAGCGACGCCATTATTGTCTTATAACCAGTAATTGTAAAGGCTTATTTTCTATAATTTTTGGTTATCAATGTAACTCATTGATAGTAATCATTTTAAATTTAAATATCGATTCAATATCCCTCTTTTTCTCTCTTTATTTTCAATAAAGGGCTAATCACATAAGTCACAACATAAACACTTATCACACCAATCGCACCACCCAATACAACATCGAACATTCGAACCATAGCAATTGATTCTGTATGTGTCATCGAGCCAGCAGCAATGGCAATAAACATACAACGTAATGTAAAAGCGACAGGATAAGGTTTAATGACGAGAGTTAAAGGAATAAGAAACGCGGCAAAGCTATTTAGTACTGTAGCACTTCCAATAAGTGAAAATAGATAAACAGCCGCTCCTCCTAAACTTAAACCTAATACCGCCCCTCTACCTCGATGCTTAAGCTTTTTATGCATACTACTTAGTTCCCCGGTTATCACACTCACCGAAGACCAAATAACCCACTGTCCTTGTTTTATAGCGAAATATTTAACAAAAACAGCGGTCATAAAAATAGCGAAGAAAATACTTAATACCGAGTAAATGACCGCTGGTTGTTTTTTAACGATATAGGGATGATCCCTACCAATCAGAGCATATGTCCGATCTTTCGGCATTTTAGCCATATTTAAACAGACTAAAACCAATATTGGTCCAATTAAGGTAACGGGTAATTGTTCAAGTAATTTTATATACGCATGAGTAAATGTATGAGGGTTTACACGATCATAAAGCTCACAACTTAAATATAACGCGGGGATCAATATCCAATTTCCTAACGATTTTAAATTTTTATCCCAATAAGCAAAACTGGCGCAAATCGCCCCCAATAAAGCGCAGAACAAAGCAAACAACAGTGGAGAGCTTTGCACCCAATACAACACCGTAAAACCTAAAATAATAGCCAGCCAATGTAAGCACGTTTCTAATAACCCACTTAAACCTAAACTATTTTGCACACAAAAAAGTGCCCCACTCACCAACCCCAGTTGCAGGTAATGATGATCGCCGGTTATACACGCCACAATGAAACAGGGAAAAATAGCAACCGTCATGCACACAAGCGTTGGTACATCACACCATGCAGATAGTGTCTGTTTTATATGCCACTGATTATAGCCCCATGTCATTTTCATCGGCTTTATGCTCTTGTATTTGTCTCAATTACTAACAGGTAAGCTGTTCAACCCTGATCACTTCGGCAAGTCGAGAAAGCAACTCAATAGACTGTTGATGTGTTTGCTGACTGTCTGCAGCACAAGCGTCTTCAATAATCGTCACTTTATAATCGCGGTCATGTGCATCTCGGGTCGTCGATTGAATAGCTAAAGTGGTACTCACACCAGCTAAATACACATGTTCAATACGGTTGGCACGTAAAACCGCTTCTAATGGTGTACCGTAAAAAGGGCTAATTCTTGGTTTTTCAATAATAAAGTCACTCGTTTGTACATCTAAATCATCATGAAATTCAGTACCAAAGCAGCCTAACTGCAATGCCTTATATTGATTGGCCAAACCAAAGATTGGCGAGTTTTTAGGTTGGGCATAATAATGGGATTCGAATCCGACTTTAACGAGAATCACTAACCAATCATTTTTACGGGCATATGCAAGCGCTTGGTTGGCATGGGTTATCGCATTTTGTTCTTGAACATGCGTAGCACATGATGGGATTTTGCCGTCGGGGTGGACAATATCATTAATAAAATCGATAACGAGTAATGCTTTTTTCATCATAATTTTCTCTTGTTAGATCATTAGCACTTCAATTAAATATCCTGCTAAAAACGAATATTTCTTCTTGTTTTCACTGTATTTTAGTTTTTAGCAACAATAGAGAGAAACGATATATACTTACGGTTATGTAAGTTTTTCTAACAGATGAAAATGAAGCATCTACCGCCATTAAAATCGCTACCTGTTTTTCTCAGCGTATGTGAACACCTTAATTTTTCTAAAGCAGCCAATGCGTTGTGCGTCACTCACTCTGCTGTTAGTCAAAGTATTCAAAGCCTTGAAAGCTATCTCGGAAAGCGGTTATTTCATCGCACAACACGTCAAATGACGTTAACGGAAGATGGAAAACGCTATCAGCGTGCCATTCAAGAGGGGATAAATATCATTGAGCAGGCAACTCTTCGAGAGTTAACCTCTCAGCAGCAGATCTCTATCAGTATTATTCCTTCCTTAGGGCTAAAATGGTTAATTCCTCGAATGCCTGCATTACAAGAAAAGTATCCTGATATTGATTTACGTTTTTCTACGCATTCGACGTTGGCATTAGAGCTACTACCCCATAACCTTGATATTGCTATTTGTTATGGTGAGGGAAATGAATGGCCTGAATACAACGTGGTTCCTTGGAATGAAGATAGGTTGGTGCTAGTCGGTAGCCCCGCAAAAAAGCCTCTTCCTGATGATTTAAATAACTACTTTGCTGAACAGCCAACGATTTGGGTGGATCGCTCTCTACGTGATGCTGATTGGACACATTGGTGTCAAAGCTTAGGCGTCGATGTACCTAACAATACCAAGCGACGTTATTTTCAAAGCTCTGTGCAGGCTATTGAAGCTGCTATCGCAGGGTTGGGTGTTTTTGTTACACATCGAATGTTTGTCAACGATGAAATAAAAGCAGGCTTATTAGCTGAGCTTACACCCCATAGTGTATTAAGCCGTTGTAGCTATTTCATCGTCAGTAAGAAAGAAAACCAGAACAGACCAGAAGTACAAGACGTTATTGCTTGGCTGCAAGACACGCTCAAACAAGAAAAGTCAGTAACGTCTTGATAGGCAGGGAGATACTCTCTTATCTTGCTTAATAAGAGAGTATTAAAAATATTGTCTGAAATAAATTAGGCATATTGCCCAGCAACATAGCCAGAGCTCCATGCCCACTGGAAGTTATAGCCACCTAACCAACCACTCACATCCATCACTTCACCCGCAAAGTACAAGCCTTTCACTTTCTTTGTTTCCATGGTCTTTGAGGATAATTCATCGGTATCAACGCCGCCTAATGTCACTTCTGCTGTACGATAGCCTTCTGTACCATTTGGCGCGATCTGCCATTGGTGGAAGTATTCACTCAGTAATGCCAGCTCTTTATGATTAAGTTGCTTTAACGGTTTATCTTGCACATCACCACGCTCAATCAACGCTTCGATTAAACGCTTCGGCAGTAAGCGAGACAGCGAGTTCTTTAAGCTTTGATTCGGGTGTGCGTCACGCATTTCATTTAAGGTGTCAGCCAAGGTTAAATGCGGTAATAAATCTGCGGTGATCTTCTGACCCGGCTTCCAGTATGACGATACCTGTAATATCACAGGGCCTGATAAACCACGGTGGGTAAACAGTAAGTTTTCTTTAAATGAAGTACCATCTTCAGTTTCAACGACCGCAGGAACAGCAATACCAGACAGATCAGCTAATGCTTCTTTATCTTCTACATGCAAAGTAAAGGGTACAAGTCCTGCCGTGGTTGGGATCATTTTCAAGCCAAACTGCTCAGCAATTTGATAACCAAACGGGGTTGCACCCAGTTTCGGCATCGATAAACCACCGGTTGCGACCACCAGCGATTCACAGCTAACGGTGTCGGTATTAAGGCCAAGCGTGAAGCCTGAATCCGTCTTTTCAATACTATGAACATCGACTTGGTAACGCTGGGCGATATTAGGCATATCGCATTCAGACAACAACATTTGAACAATGTCTTTGGCTGAATCTAGACAGAATAACTGGCCATGATCACGCTCTTCATAGTCAATCCCGTGTTGGCACACCATGCCTATAAAATCCCATTGGGTGTATTGAGATAGCGCAGATTTCACAAAGTGTGGATTACGACAAACATAATTATTCGCGGCCACATCCATATTGGTAAAGTTACAACGACCGCCACCTGAGATCAGGATTTTACGTCCCGGCTTCTTACCATGATCAACCACCAATACAGAGCGACCACGCTTACCCGCTTCAGCTGCACACATTAGCCCTGCAGCACCTGCACCGATAATGACGACATCGTATTTATTTGCCATGAATTACTATCTGCCTTTCAAAAACACTAAGGGAAAAACGAAAAAAGGATGCTAGTCGCTAGCATCCTTTCTCTCTTGCAGCGGCTATTTTACCTACCTAATGGCGTAATACCAACCGTAATAATTTATCCTGATAGCAAACCTATTAAGCTTGCTGAGCACGCTCAATAGAGGCCAATGCCGTAGATGCCGCTGCAGGCATGTCTAATGTTGTGGTTGGGAAAGCAAAATCTGCCCCATGCGAATGTACAATCTCAACAATTTTAAGCATCACATCCTGCTGTACGTCTTTGTACTTAATCCATTCAACCGTTTTGGTAAAGGTATATACCAAGATATTAAGTGACGACGCACCGTAAGTATCAAAACTCACAATCAAGGTTTGTCGAGTATCGATATCTGGATGGTTTTGTAGCATAGTTTTAATGTCACGTACGACATCACCCACCACCGCAGCATCACAATACCGTAAACCGACACTTTGCTTAATACGGCGATTGAGCATGCGAGACGCATTTTCTACCACCACCGAGCTAAACACCGAGTTAGGCACATACATTGGACGCTTATCAAAGGTGCGAATAATGGTCATACGGAAACCAATTTTCTCTACCGTACCTTCAATTTGACGATCAGGACTGCGGATCCAATCACCCACCTTAAACGGACGATCAAAATATAACATCATGCCGCCAAAGAAATTCGCCAGCAGATCTTTGGCTGCCATACCGACAACTAAACCACCAACACCACCAAAGGTGAGTAAGCCTGATAAACTCAAGCCCAGATTTTGCATCGCAATTAAACCGCCAAACACCATGACGATTAAACGCAAAATCTTCGATATCGCATTTACGGTTGTCGCATCACGCTGCGGTCGGTTTTCCAATA
Source organism: Photobacterium sp. GB-56 (assembly GCF_003026105.1). GTDB lineage: Bacteria > Pseudomonadota > Gammaproteobacteria > Enterobacterales > Vibrionaceae > Photobacterium. The sequence goes on from NZ_PYNW01000023.1 coordinate 7,030, forward strand.
TGGTCTGCTCCATATTGGAAATTAAACGAAATAGCGTCCAAACAATGGTCCAGATCAGCAACAGATGACGAAGAGTCGATAATGATGTACTGGAATAACTGGTCAAGTTATCGACTAATATGCCTATCGACAGCAGTCCCGGCCAAACCCAAATACATAAGGTAATGGGGGCGCGGATCGCACTGATTAATGCGTCATCCCAAATAAACTGACTTTTTTCTGCCACTATAGCTAAACGGCGTGACAATAAGATCCATCCGCCCCATAACACCGAGCTCAACAATAACAGTAAGCCAATGTTATACATCCAATCGACAGATGCGCCCTTTTCTAACGACGACCACCAATATATGAACTTTTCCATAACGTTTCTGTTTCTCTATGATTAGCGATACGCAAAAAATAGGCTACCGATATAGCCTATCCGTCATATTATATTGAGATCATACTAAACATCGGACACCGCGCAAAGCTAGCCTAAAAACAAGGTTCTTAGTGCTCCGTCGAAGAAGTGTTAGTAGCCAAGAAAGGCAACCGCAAAAATCGCGATAAAAAAGGTGATCATAAAGGTACTGGCGAGAACAAATAGCTTACGTACTTTAATACATTTCGCCATAAAGACCGGATCATGATGCTTTTTATATTGCTCGCTGCGGATGTAATGAAATAAACGGATCTGTTTACTGACATTACCTTGAGAAGAGAAAAAACCGCGCCCATCCACTTGCTGATACAACAGGGGATCACATTCTCGCATCACCACCAGCAATGTTCTTAAGGTACTGATGTAACGAGACGTATTAACAACTGCCACTAAAAAAAGTGCGAAAAGAAATGCATCACTACTCATATATATTCTCCCAAAAAATGCGGTTCCACTCGCCGGGAGATAAGGGAGCAAATTTGCTCCCTATCAATATTAGGCTTGTGAATCCATAACAGATGTAGACTCTGCTTTTGCCATCGCGGATAAATCTTTATCAATAAAGAATAGTGCCTTACCGTCTTCACCGACTAACTCAATTTTATCTAAAATGCCTTTAAACAATTTTTCTTCTTCGTGTTGCTCTGATACGTACCACTGTAAAAAGTTAAATGTTGAGTAATCTTGCGTAGTAAATGCAACATGAGCAAGCTCATTGATCTTCTTAGTAATTAATTGCTCGTGCTCATAGGTTTCACGGAATACATCACCTAGTGATGCAAATTCGTGTTTTGGCGCCTCAATCGTACCAAGAATTGGCAATGCGCCTGTTTCGCTCACATAAGTAAACAAACGTTGCATATGTTCCATTTCTTCAACGGCATGAGCACGTAAAAATTCAGCAGCACCTTCGAAACCTTTATCCTCACACCATGCACTCATCTGTAAGTATAGGTTTGAAGAGAAAAATTCTAAGTTGATTTGCTCGTTTAGGTTATCAACCATAGCCTTGGCTAACATTGCACTACTCCTGTTTGTTTAAGTGTAATCAAGACATTGTCACTGCGCATTGTTTAGAATGCAACTAACGAAAAAAAATACTGAGATAATTCTCTTTTATTTTTCATGAAGTACGAAATCAACAGTAAAATCGCTTACTTGTTTTTGAAAAATAATTAACCACAACTCCGTAATAAGATGCGACTAAATCGATATTTTTGCCCCATACTCAATGCTAATATGAATCATACCTAATGAATATGGAGTGTCAGTTAATGGTCTATAAACATATCCTTGCCGCCATCGATTTATCAGACGATAGCGAAGTATTAGTCCATAAGGCCGCGCTATTAGCCAAAGCCCTAGATGCGAAGTTATCTCTGATCCATATCGATGTTGATTACGCTGATTTATACACCGGACTCATTGATATTAATTTAGCAGAGATGCATGAGCGTGCTGAAAATGATGCGCAAACACGCCTTCATCAACTGGCACAAAAAGCACACTATCCGGTGTCACATACCCTTGTCGGTAGCGGTGATCTGAGTGAAGAAATTTGTCATGCGATAAAAAACATGGATGTTGATTTGGTCATTTGTGGTCATCATCAAGATTTCTGGAGCAAAATCTTATCATCAACCCGCCAACTTCTAAGCCGTACGCCTGTTGATTTATTAATGATTCCACTGAAATAATCTCGCTATCCCCCTCTTAATCCAGCAGCCAACACCGTTGGCTGCTGCTCATACCTGTTATTTTCTACTCTATCTTTCATAGGCGACAAGATTAACTTTCGCTACACTGCATACCCTTAATTTTTCAAATGGATGTTGCTGGCGTAATGGGATATTTATCTGTCATCACCCTTTTATGGGCGTTTTCTTTTAGCTTAATTGGCGTCTACCTTGCAGGTCAGGTTGACCCTTGGTTTTCGGTATTAACTCGTGTCAGTTTAGCCGCGTTGGTTTTTATCCCTTTTTTACGCTTTAAACATATTCATCCCAAATTAGCGCTCAAATTAATGATGGTTGGCGCTTTCCAATTAGGGATTATGTATTGCTTCTACTACCAATCTTTTTTATATCTCAGTGTGCCTGAAGTATTACTGTTTACTATTTTCACCCCAATTTATGTCACTTTGATTTACGATGCACTCCATAAACAGTTTTCTCCGTGGTATTTGCTCACCGCAGCAATCGCTGTACTGGGTGCTGCTGTGATCAAGTTTGAAGGCATCAACCAAAACTTTATTATCGGCTTTTTCATCGTCCAAGGGGCGAACCTGTGTTTTGCTATCGGGCAAGTGGGCTATAAGCGAATTATCGAACAAGAAACCACAGAGTTGCCACAACATACGGTATTTGGCTGGTTTTACATTGGTGCTATCTGTATCGCGTTACCGATGTTCTTATTGTTTGGCAATAACGACAAGCTACCGACGACCGATACTCAATGGGGGATATTGGTTTATCTTGGTATCGTTGCTTCAGGCTTAGGGTATTTCATCTGGAATAAAGGGGCGACGTTAGTCAATGCTGGCGCGCTGGCAATCATGAATAATGCACTGGTACCTGCTGGGTTGATTGTGAATATCGTGATTTGGAATCGTGATGTGGATTATTCACGTTTGATAGTCGGTGGCGTGATCATAATGTTTTCACTGTGGCTAAATGAAACCTGGGTGAAACGCAAAGTTCAGCAAAGCCAATGGTAAATCGCTTGTTATAAAAACAACAAAGCCAGCGTTTAACGCTGGCTTTGGTTTAAACATTTAATCGTTAAATAAACGCAAATGCGTCAGCAAACATATGTTCTCTTTGCGCATTTTTATCACTGCAGAAACGCTCACGGGCGGCACCTGCCATTTCAAAACGACCACACACGTAGATGTCGTACGCTGATAGGCAAACAAAATCTTCTGCAACAGCATCCAATACATTACCGACTTTGCCTGACCAGTTTGCAGGGGCATTTTCAACTACAGGCACATAGGTAATGTTGCCGTGTTTTGCTGCTAACGCCTGCATCTCTTCATTCGCATACAGCTGATCGATACCACGCCCCCCCCAATACACAAAAATAGGCTGGGTTAAACCACGGCTAATGCAGTTATCAAGCATGCTACGGATATAAGAAAAACCAGTACCACCGGCGATCATTAGTAGTGGACGCTCACTTTCATGGCGCAGCCATGCATCACCGTGGGCAGCATCAATCACCACAGGTTCGTTGCAATCTAATGCCGCTTTCATCGCTTCTACTACTTCTAATGCATACGCATTTTGCTCTGCCGCACCAATATGTAGTTCAAGCTCGCCTTCACGACATGGGCTACTGGCAATTGAAAATGGACGCTTATCTTTCTCGCCCATTACCGCAAGCAGATATTGTCCCGCTTTGAAATCAATCGCCTGCTCAGGCTTTAACAAAATGCGATACGTGTTCGCGGCTAAGGGTTGTACTGACTTTACTTCGCACTGGATAGACATGGTTTTCCTCTAGTCTAACGTTAACACCAAGTCACTTTCCGCGACCGCTTGGCAGGTAAAAATCCATCCTTCCGCTTGTTCTTTTTCAGTGAGCATTGGCGCTAACTGATAACTCACTTCACCGGATGTTTTACGGCACAGACACATAGCACATGCCCCTACCTGACAGCGATTGGGAAAAGTAATGCCTGCGTCGAGCGCTGCTTGTAATACCGTTTGCTGCGTTGACGCAGTAAAGGTGATGTTGTTTGGCAACAGGCGTACTTGATACATAATTTTCTCTTACTACTGACTATTTGAAGCAGCAATAAATAATACTCACTCTACCGCTCAGTATAGCGATAAACAGTTAGATCTCGATCCCAAGTTGGTCCCAAATCGCATCTATTTTCGCGACAACTTGCGGATTTTTAACTATTGGGTTGCCCCATTCACGTGCCACAGCATCAGGCCATTTATTCGTCGCATCTAATCCAAGCTTACTACTTTGGTCTAATACTGACGCTAGCTGTACCGTATCACGGCTAGGATCCATACGTGTAGTGATCGCCCAAATAACATCGTTCCAATCACGCACGTTGACGTCTTGATCACACAAGATGACAAATTTTGCATCACTAAACTGCGCCATGAAGTCCCAAATACCTTGCATCACACGTTGCGCCTGATCCGCTTCAGTATTGGTAATACTTACAATCGCCATCTGCTGCTTACTTGCCGTCGGTAAGTAAATATCAATGATCTCAGAATAAGTGTCACGCAAAGCAGCTATGCCCGCTTCAACATCAAATTGCTGATCATATTTGGTTGCAATTGATGGTGTACTCGCAAGCTCAGCGTCCCATTTCACTGTTGCATCTAAGCCCATTTTAGAGCCAAGCCCAACCACAGGCGAAGCAAAATCTAATGAGTCAATTGGGGTATTATCAATGAACAAGGTATCACGCACGGGCTCCATGTGAGTTGTCATCGCAGACACCACACTGTCCCAATTACGGGCATCGACACTCTCGTCACACACAATCACATATTTGGTGTACATGAATTGGCGCAAGAAAGACCATACGCCCATCATCACACGTTTGGCATGACCCGGATATTGCTTCTTCATCGTCACCACTGCCATGCGGTATGAACACCCTTCTGGTGGCAGGTAGAAATCAACTATCTCAGGAAATTGCTTTTGCAAAATAGGCACAAAGACTTCATTAAGTGCCACACCTAATACTGCAGGCTCATCGGGCGGACGACCAGTGTAGGTGCTGTGATAAATCGGATCGTTACGCATGGTGATATGCGTAATGGTAAAGACATGATGACGCTCTTTCTCGTTGTAGTAACCAGTATGATCGCCATACGGGCCTTCATCAGCAAACTCTTCAGGGTCGATATAGCCTTCCATGACAATTTCTGCACTTGCTGGCACATCTAAGTCATTGGTTAAACTTTTCACCACTTCAGTACGACGCCCACGCAGTAAGCCTGCAAAAGCGTACTCAGATAAGGTATCTGGAATTGGCGTTACAGCCCCTAAAATCGTGGCCGGATCGGCACCGAAAGCGACAGTGATTGGGAATTTCTCACCCGGATGGGTTTCCATCCATTCACGCAGATCTAATGCCCCACCACGGTGAGCCAACCAGCGCATAATGATTTTATTTTTCGCGATTTTTTGCTGACGATAAATCCCTAAGTTTTGGCGCTTTTTATGTGGTCCTTTAGTGATGGTTAAGCCCCATGTAAGCAGTGGTGCCACATCATCAGGCCAACAGCTCATTACAGGGATTTTATCTAAATCAACCTCATCACCTTGCCACACAATTTCTTGGCACGGCGCATTGCGCAGACGCTTCACTGGCATATTGAGTACTTGCTTAAATGCTGGGATCTTATCTAACGCTTCACGAAAACCACGAGGTGGCTCAGGCTCTTTTAAATACGCTAATAATTTACCGACTTCGCGCAACTCTTTCACTTCTGTGCGCCCCATTCCCATCGCAACACGCTGTGGCGTACCAAACAAGTTGGCAAGCACTGGCATGTTGTAACCAATAGGATTTTCAAACAAAAGCGCAGGACCACCAGCACGTAAAGTGCGATCGCTAATTTCTGTTATTTCTTGATCGGGATCGACTGCTTGCTTAATTCGCTTCAATTGCCCGTTTTGTTCTAAATAGGCGATGAAGTCTCGCAGATCCTTGAATTTCATATCTGATACCACGATTGAGCTACGCCATAACCGAAAATAACAGCGTAGTGATGAGAATGATTTTCGCTAGTATAACCAGTTGTAGAGGCTAAAACACCCGTTCTGCGGTCTAATTTCGCCACCAGATGTTTCAATTAAGCTGGTTATCACCCTAGTAAATAAAGGGGTTAGGGTTTCATTGCAGACACTGAGCCCATCGATAACAACTCTTCTATATGAGCAACTAAATCAGGATCACTGCTGGCAGTTAAGAGTTGTTGTAACCAGTGACCATGACCTTGCTTAAGCAAGTGAGGCGTGATCAACAAACGTTCTATTTCGTTACCTAACTGGTTCTGTAAAAAGATTTTGGCTTTATCAGGCAATGGCTTAAAACTGGTTAAAGCGCGGTATGCTGACTCTTTTAATGAAGGGTTTGCTGTTGCTGCAATTAATTGGCTTACCACAAAATCAGAAGCGGTAACTTGAGATAAACGGTTTAATTCTGCCAAGCTGTATTGATCGGTACGGCGACGCCATAACACATCATACAACTTCGCATCATTAGAGTGTGCTGCTAAGGTTGCTAAGATGCTGTTATCTGGCAGCCAAATCAGCTGAGGATCTGAATGAAACTGCTCAACCAGCGCATTAATTGCTGGCGGTGATAATTGCGCGATCGCACGTGCAATCACTTGGCTGCGCTTCTGTTGCTGCTCTAAATCGCCTTTTAGCCATTCAGATAACGTCAATTTTCCTCGCTCTAAGTTAATCACAGCTCGCTGGCTCACTAAGTCCTTTTTCCACTCACGCAGCAGTCCATTGGCTTGATTACTATAAAAGAAAGCCATTCGGCTGACGGTATAACCATCACCTTGCTCAGTAATAGTAAACGGTGATTGTCGCTTCGCTTGAATTTTGAGCCACGCAATACGAGCAGTGTTAAAACGACCGACTTCGCTGGCGTATTTGATCAACTGGCTACGAGCCACTTCTTGAGTTAATGGTGGGAGTTGATCAAGCAGAATCTCCAATGACTGAAAATCACTGTGATCATAATAAGGTTTGAGCGCCTCAATGTGAGCAACAAATTGTGGCATTTGCTTAATATGCTGGATTTTCGCTTCGGTTATCTCTGTCGCAGAAATAGGCTGTAATGCCGAGGCGATCAGCAAGCCTAGCGCACACCAATGTCGTAACATAACGCCTCCCTAGCGAAGTAAAACTCTTCTTCCTTACCCATACCATCGCAATACAAGGTAATTTCTGTCAATAAAAAACGCCGCCCGTGGGCGACGTTTTCAAAATCTGTGACTCAGTACAGCGTATTATGACTTCTGACGACGCATCGCATCAAAGAATTCATCATTAGTCTTCGTCATTGATAGCTTATCAATTAAGAATTCCATGCTGTCAGTTTCGCTCATTGGGTGAACGATCTTACGTAGAATCCACATCTTCTGTAGCTCGTCCGCTTTCGCTAGTAGCTCTTCACGACGCGTACCTGAGCGGTTGATATCAATAGCAGGGAATACACGTTTCTCAGCGATCTTACGAGAAAGGTGAAGTTCCATGTTACCTGTACCTTTAAATTCTTCGTAGATAACTTCATCCATTTTCGAACCAGTATCAACGAGTGCTGTTGCGATGATAGTTAAGCTACCGCCTTCTTCTACGTTACGTGCAGCACCAAAGAAGCGCTTAGGACGGTGAAGGGCGTTGGCATCTACACCACCAGTTAATACCTTACCAGAAGAAGGAATTACGGTGTTGTATGCACGTGCTAGACGTGTAATTGAGTCAAGTAAGATAACCACATCTTTCTTGTGCTCTACTAAACGTTTTGCTTTTTCAATTACCATTTCAGCCACTTGTACGTGACGTGATGCTGGCTCATCAAACGTTGATGCAATCACTTCGCCTTTTACAAGGCGTTGCATCTCGGTCACTTCTTCTGGACGCTCATCAATAAGCAATACCATTAACTCACACTCAGGGTGGTTATGGGCAATACTTTGGGCAATGTTTTGAAGTAGCATTGTTTTACCCGCTTTTGGCGGAGCAACAATCAGACCACGCTGGCCTTTACCGATAGGTGATGCTAAATCAAGAACACGTGCTGTGATGTCTTCTGTAGAACCGTTACCACGTTCCATACGCATACGTGAGTTTGCATGCAGTGGGGTAAGGTTTTCAAATAGGATCTTATTGCGGGCGTTGTCTGGCTTGTCGTAGTTTACTTCGTTAACTTTCAGTAGTGCAAAGTAACGCTCACCGTCTTTTGGTGGACGAATTTTTCCGGCAATGGTATCGCCAGTACGTAAGTTAAAACGACGGATTTGACTTGGTGATACATAAATATCATCAGGGCCAGCAAGGTAAGAACTATCAGCGCTACGAAGGAAGCCGAAGCCATCTTGTAATATTTCTAGAACACCATCGCCAAAAATATCCTCACCACTCTTCGCATGCTGCTTAAGAATGGAGAAGATGATGTCTTGCTTTCTCAAGCGGGCAAGGTTTTCTAATCCTAAACTTTCGCCAAGTGATACCAACTTAGAAATCGGTTGGCTCTTTAATTCTGTAAGGTTCATAGTGGTGGGTTTCTTGTCTGTCAAAATCGGGGTTCTATATTAGTTGAGATAAAGATGACCAATAGGGCCTGGTCAAGAAATGAACGAAAATGTAATTTCTGTGCGCTAAGGTAACACTAAACGTTCTATCCGTCTAGCATAGACGTTAGACAAACCATGTACAACTTACAAATTGTCCATGGTTTGTAAAATTGCACTTATAGGTTCGCGTCTAAGAACTCTTTAAGCTGTGTTTTCGACAGCGCGCCAACCTTTGTTGCCGCTACACCACCGTCTTTAAACAGCAGTAATGTCGGAATACCACGAATACCAAACTTCGGCGGTGTTTCCGCATTCTGATCAATATTTAATTTACCAATCGTTAGCTTGCCTTCGTATTCATCAGCGATTTCGTCAAGAATAGGGGCAATCATTTTACATGGACCACACCATTCAGCCCAAAAATCGACTAATACCGGGCCAGCAGCATTGATTACATCAGTGTCAAAACTCGCATCTGTAAGCTGCACAATCTTGTCGCTCATCTTCCACTCCAACAGTTGATTTTGTTAGCTGATCTTATTTTACCAGCAAATCGTTACCCTATTTGAATGGAATACGTTTCGTATTGCAACCCTAAGCTGATATTCTATAGCAATGAAGACGACTCACATCACAGAGCGGAAATTTGCCGAGCTAGGGTTAAACCCTCTAGTTTTAAAAGGATTGGATGATAAAGGGTTCCATAATTGTACCCCGATCCAAGCCTTGGCATTGCCAGTTATGCTCACTGGCCATGATATCGCGGGACAGGCTCAAACAGGTACGGGTAAAACCATTGCCTTCCTAACCGCTACTTTTAACCATTTATTGGAGACTGCTGCGCCTGCACATCGAAAAACCAATCAACCGCGTGCCATTATCATGGCGCCTACGCGTGAATTGGCGATCCAAATTTATAATGATGCATCATCACTGATTGCAAGTACGGGCTTGAAAGCCGGTCTCGCTTACGGTGGCGAACCTTACGAGAAGCAAAAAGCGATTCTTGATGAGGGTGTGGATATCTTAATCGGTACGTGTGGCCGTATTATTGATTTCTACAAGCAACGTGTTATTGATTTAGCGAGCATTCAAGTCGTAGTACTTGATGAAGCCGATCGTATGTTCGATTTAGGTTTTATTAAAGACATTCGCTTCTTGTTCCGTCGCATGCCAGCACCGAGCGAGCGTTTAAGCCTGCTATTCTCAGCCACATTGTCCTACCGTGTGAAAGAATTAGCATTTGAACATATGAATAGTCCTGAAAGCGTTGTCGTTGAGCCGGAACAAAAAACGGGCCACCGCATTCAAGAAGAATTGTTCTACCCATCTAACCAAGAAAAAATGCGTTTATTACAAACGTTGATCGAGGAAGAGTGGCCAGAACGCGCAATTATTTTTGCTAATACCAAGCACCGCTGTGAAGATGTTTGGGGTCACTTAGCTGCTGATGGTCATCGTGTTGGTTTGCTAACTGGCGATGTGCCACAGAAAAAACGTGAGCGTATTTTGGATCAATTCACCAACGGTGATGTTGATATCTTAGTCGCGACCGATGTCGCTGCACGTGGTTTGCATATCCCTGCAGTAACGCACGTATTTAACTACGATCTCCCTGATGATGCAGAAGATTATGTACACCGTATTGGTCGTACAGGTCGTGCAGGCCTAAGTGGTCACTCAATCAGTTTTGCTTGTGAAGAGTACGCTATTAACCTAACCGCTATTGAAACTTACATTGAACATGGTATTCCACAGTCAAAGTATGATTCAGAAGCATTGTTAGACGATCTTCCAGCACCGATCCGCCTCCAACGAAATCCTCGTCAAGGTGGTCGCCGTAACACTCAACGTCAAGGCCAAGGTCAAGGGCAACAACGTTCGCGCAATAATCGCCGTCGTCCGCCTCAAAACAATAAGCCTGCGTAATAACGATAAGTAATGTATGTCTATGGAAAGAAATTCAGTATCACCGCTTTATGCCGCCATTGATCTCGGCTCAAATAGTTTCCACATGTGGATTGTGCGCGAAGTAAATGGCAGTGTTCAGACACTCGCGAAAATCAAACGTAAAGTGCGTTTAGCCGCAGGGCTTAACAACCAAAATGTACTCAGCGAAGAAGCGATGCAGCGTGGCCTTGATTGTTTGGCTCTCTTTGCCGAACGCTTACAAGATATCAAAGCCGACCATATCCGTATCGTTGGTACTGCCGCCTTACGTACAGCAGTGAACGCAGAAGAATTTCTTTCCAAGGCGAAGGCTATTCTTGGTTATCCGGTCAATATTATTCCGGGTGAAGAAGAAGCCCGCATTATCTATCAAGGGGTGGCGCACACCTCTGGTGGTAGTGATAAACGTTTAGTGGTCGATATCGGCGGTGCCAGCACTGAAGTTATTATTGGCAAAGGGTTTGATAGCAGCGCTTTAACCAGCTTAAAAATTGGTTGTGTGACTTGGCTTGAACGTTACTTTAAAGATCGCTACCTCACTTCAGCCAACTTCGAGGCGGCGATTAATGGCGCCAAAGAAGTCATTGAACCGATCATTGAACGCTATACCGAACTCGGTTGGGAATCTTGTGTTGGTGCCAGTGGAACGGTACAAGCACTACAAGAAATTATGCTGGCGCAAGGAATGGATGAAATCATTACCTTGCAAAAGCTTAAGCGCTTACAACGTCAAGCTATGCAATACGAGCGCTTAGAAGATCTTGATATTGAAGGTTTAACACTAGAACGCGCATTAGTATTCCCTAGTGGTTTATCAATTTTAATCGCGCTATTTGAGTCATTAAAAATTGAATCTATGACGCTAGCCGGTGGCGCGCTACGTGAAGGCATGGTGTATGAAATGATGGAACAAATGCGCCATCATGATGTATGTACTCGTACCATAAACAGTGTTCAGCAACGCTTTCAAATTGATACCGAACATGCCGATATTGTCAACGATATGGCAATGTCGATGTTAAGCCAATGCCCAAATTGGCAACTAGAGCCTCAAGCACAAAACTTATTGGAAGCGGCGGTAAAACTGCATGAGATAGGGACAAGCATTGAATTTAAGAAAAGTGCAGATCATGCAGCTTATCTAATCAAGCACCTAGATCTTCCTGGTTTTACCCGTGCTCAACGTCATTTACTGGCCGAAATCTTACGTCGCTACATTGGCCCTCTCACCAGCTTACCTGAGCAACATGCCCTCTCAGCTCAAAGCGCGGCGCGATTACTGCGTTTATTACGTATTGCCGTGATTATGTGCCACCGTCGTGATACCCATTGTTTACCGCCATTTAGCCTGCAAGTTGATAACGATAAGTTAACGTTACTGTTGCCTGCAAAATGGCTGATCAACAACCCGCTAACGCGTAGTGAGCTACACCAAGAAGCAACCCGTCAAACAGATATGGGCTGGCCTATGGTCGTGACATCGCAAGACTAAACATTCTACTCGATCAAAAAAGGCTCCTTAAAGGAGCCTTTTTTTATACAGCAATAGTCATAATTAACCCGTAATACCACTATGACGCAGCATTGCATCTAGCTCAGGCTCTCGACCACGGAAGCGTTTGAATAGCGCCATTGGCTCTTCACTGCCCCCTTGCTCAAGAATACAAGTTAGGAAGTCTTGACCTGTTAGCGGATTGAAAATGCCTTCCTCTTCAAAGCGTGAAAACGCATCAGAAGACAATAATTCTGCCCACAAATAGCTGTAGTAACCTGCACTATAGCCACCAGCAAAAATATGACTAAAGCTGTGTGGAAAACGTCCCCATTCTGGGCTTGGTACCACTGAGACACGTGATTTCACTTTAAATAAGGTATCTAACACCTGTGCGCCCACTTCTGGATCATATTCGGTGTATAGCGTGAAATCGAACAGACCAAACTCAAGCTGACGTAAAATAAACATCGCTGATTGGAAGTTCTTCGCTGCGAGCATCTTATCTAGCATTTCTTTTGGTAGTGGCTCGCCTGTTTCATAGTGACCAGAAATAAACGCCAGTGCTTCTTCTTCCCAACACCAATTTTCTAGGAACTGGCTTGGTAGCTCTACCGCATCCCATGGCACACCGTTAATACCTGATACTGACGCTACATCAACTTGCGTTAGCATGTGATGAATACCGTGGCCCGTTTCATGGAACAAGGTTACGACTTCATTGTGAGTAAACAATGCCGGCTTATCGCCAATCGGACGGTTAAAGTTACAAGTTAAGTAGGCTACTGGGGTTTGTAACGTGCCATCAATACGGGTGCGACGAACCATGCATTCGTCCATCCACGCACCACCACGTTTATGATCGCGGGCGTAAAGATCAAGATAAAAGCTACCGCGAAGTTTACCTTTATTATCAAAGATGTCATAAAACGTTACTGATTCATGCCAAACTTCTACACCTTCACGTTGTTTGATCTCTAAACCAAACACACGCTTTAATACTTCAAAGAGACCTGCAACGACTTTCTTTTCAGGGAAATATGGACGTAATTCTTCATCTGAAATGCTGTAACGATGTTGTTTTAGCTTCTCTGAATAGTAAGCAAAATCCCATGGCTGTAGATCGTCGATACCATATTCATTCTTAGCATATTCACGTAGCTCAGCCACCTCACGCTCACCTTGTGGCTTCGCACGATCAGCAAGATCATTTAAGAAACCTAACACTTGCTCGGTAGATTCCGCCATTTTGGTCGCCAGTGATTTTTCACTGTAGCTGTTAAACCCTAACATACGAGCCAGTTCGTGGCTCAGTTTCAGTTTTTCTGCAATGACTTCAGTGTTATCAAATTCACCTGCATTAGGACCACGATCTGAGGCACGGGTACCGAACGCTTCATACATTTCAGCACGGAGTTCACGATTATCACAGTAAGTCATTACCGGTAAGTACGACGGCATTTCTAGAGTGAATAAATACCCTTCTTTCTCTTTCGCTTCTGCGTTCGCTTTTGCCGCAAGCAAAACCGATTCAGGCAAACCGCTTAATTGCTCAACATCAGTAATGACCTTGTTCCATGCCATGGTGGCATCTAACACGTTATTACTAAAGGTTGAAGATAGCTCAGATAAGCGTTTACTGATCTCACCGTAACGCGCTTGCTCTTGTGCAGGTAAGCCAATACCTGATAGCTCAAATTCTTTTAAGGCGTCTTTGATCGACTTTTGCTGCGCTTTATTCAACGACGCAAATTTATCGCTCGCTTTAATCGCTTTATAGGCTTCGTACAATCCTTTGTGTTGTCCAACCCAGGTACTGTAATCAGATAACAGAGGCAAACAGCTTTCATACGCTTCACGTAATTCAGCACTATTTTTCACGCCATTAAGATGACCGACAGGTGACCAAATACGACCTAGGCGATCATCAGTTTCAGCTAAAGGCGCACAGATGGTTTCCCAAGTTGGCTCTGCCATTTCCATCAACACAGATTCTACATTTTCACGACAATCTGCGATCGCTTGTTCAACCGCGGGCTTAATATGCTCAGGTTTAATATGAGCAAACGGTGGCAAATCGGTCATCGTCAATAATGGGTTAGACATACGCTTTTCCTTTATTTTTTTATCTTATTATTAACATGCGCCCGCGATAGGTAAATTTCAATCGTTTGCGTGGTTTAGTGTATAAAAAGGCAAAAATTCACGCATTTACTCATGATTGTTCACTCTAAAGGTGGTGTCATGGTTGGATAATAGGTGAGAATTAACGATAATACTGTTTAACCCCTCTCCTTTTATATACCGATAGAGATTGATTTCATGCTGAGTTATCGTCACAGCTTCCATGCTGGCAACCATGCCGACGTGGTTAAACACATTGTTCAAAGCTTAATTTTGGATGCACTCAAGCAGAAAGATAAACCTTTCGTCTATCACGATACCCACTCAGGTGTAGGTCGTTACGATCTGCAAGATGAGCGCAGCGAAAAAACCGGTGAATTTAAACAAGGTATTGCACGTATTTGGTCACGTGATGATATCCCTGAAGCGATCCAAAGCTACATTGAAACGATTAAAGATCTTAATCACGGCGAAGAGCTGCGTTACTACCCAGGCTCTCCAAAAGTGGCACGCGCACAAATCCGTGATCAAGACCGTATGGTACTCACCGAACTTCACCCAAGTGATTTCCCTCTACTCCTGCAAGAGTTCCGTGGCGATCGCCAAGTAAAAATGTATAAAGAAGATGCCTTTGCTCGCTTAAAAGCGACCCTACCGCCGAAAGAGCGTCGCGGTGTGGTACTGATCGATCCCCCCTATGAACTTAAACATGAATACCAAGATGTAGTAAAAGCGATCAAGCAAAGCCATCAACGTTGGGCGACAGGTACCTATGCGATTTGGTACCCTGTGGTTTATCGTGAAACTATCGACAACATGCTTCAAGGCTTAAAAGATTTAAATATCCCCAAAATCTTACAAATTGAACTGGGTGTAGAGCCTGATAGTGAAGAGCGCGGTATGACAGCATCAGGCATGATTGTGATTAACCCGCCTTGGAAGCTAGAAAGCCAAATGCGTGACATTCTACCTTGGTTACAGCAAGCCATTGCGCCTAATCATGGTCACCACACCGTTAAATGGGTTGTGCCTGAATAAGCTCCATTGGCAATATTTCCTCCCTTTAAATACAGGCAGTGTATGCTGCCTGTACCAGATAATTCGTGCCACAATCTCAATTTCCGATGATTTAATAGCAAATCAATCGTATTTTCCGATTTTAAATCCTCGTCAGGCACCCCAATCTTTATTACACTAGCTCAATAGCTCGTCACGAATATAACGAATATTAATGGAGTAAAGTCATGGCAAAGCATTTTGATTACATCTGTATCGGCGGTGGTAGCGGCGGTATTGCATCGGCAAACCGTGCTGCAATGTATGGTGCAAAAGTTGCGATTATCGAAGCAAAAGCACTCGGCGGTACTTGTGTAAACGTAGGTTGTGTACCTAAAAAAGTGATGTGGCACGGTGCTCAAATCGCTGAAGCTATGCACCTTTACGCAAAAGATTACGGCTTCAATGTTGATGTAAAAGGTTTTGACTGGAGCAAACTGGTCGAAAGCCGTGAAGCTTACATCAGCCGTATCCACACTTCTTACGACAATGTACTAGGCAATAACAAAGTTGAAGTGATCAACGGTTTTGCCCATTTCGTTGACCAGAAAACGGTTGAAGTAAACGGTGAACACTACACCGCTGATCACATTCTTATTGCTGTTGGTGGCCGTCCATCAATTCCTGCAATCCAAGGCGCACACTACGGTATCGACTCTAACGGTTTCTTCGAACTAAAAGAGCAACCAAAACGTGCCGCTATCATTGGTGCAGGTTACATTGCCGTTGAAATCGCTGGTGTATTAAATGCACTAGGTACAGATACGCACTTATTCGTACGTAAAGAATCACCACTACGTAGCTTCGATCCAATGATTGTAGATACGCTAGTTGAAGTTATGGCAGCTGAAGGGCCAGCGTTACATACGCAATCTGTGCCAAAAGAAGTAGTGAAAGAAAAAGACGGCTCAATCACGCTGTACTTTGAAAACGGTGAATCACACAATACTGACGTACTGATCTGGGCTATCGGTCGTGAGCCAACTACAGATGCCATCAACCTAGCCGCTGCGGGTGTTGAAACCAATAACCGTGGTTTCATCAAAGTGGATGAATACCAACAAACTAACGTTCCTGGTATCTACTGTGTCGGTGACATCATGGAAGGCGGTATCGAACTAACACCTGTAGCAGTTAAAGCAGGTCGTCAGCTTTCTGAGCGTCTATTTAACAACAAACCTGATGCGAAGATGGACTACAAATTAGTCCCTACAGTAGTATTTAGCCACCCACCAATCGGTACTATCGGTCTTACTGAAGCTGAAGCGATTGCGCAATACGGCGAAGAAAACGTGAAAGTGTACAAGTCAGGCTTCACAGCAATGTACACCGCAGTTACTGCGCACCGTCAACCATGTAAGATGAAGCTGATCTGTGCAGGCGATGACGAGAAAGTAGTCGGTCTACACGGTATTGGTTTCGCGGTTGACGAAATGATCCAAGGCTTTGGTGTCGCGATGAAGATGGGCGCAACAAAAGCTGATTTTGATAGCGTTGTGGCTATTCACCCAACAGGCTCTGAGGAGTTTGTGACAATGCGCTAGGCATTAACACGAACCTAATATAGATAAGGCGATGTAGTGAAATACATCGCCTTTTTTATGCTATTGCTTTTATCAACGATACCGAAAGAGCTTAGTTTAAAAGCGTATTTTTACCTATTAACACACACCGCCAATTCATTAGTAAAACTAATACTAAAACACTAGTTTTTTTCATTTTTCAATGTTCCAAAAATATCTATAATTCGCGCATCGAAACACGACTGAATGCCTATATATCTTAGGGTTGGGCGAAGGTTGTACAGTAAAAACAGCTTAAACTTTATAGGTAATTCCATGACTCGCATCGTAAATAAAATTGTTGCTCTATACACTCCAGCGTTTTCTTCTCTATACAAAAACGGCAACAATAAGTAAGCATTAAAATACCTTACTGAAAAAAGAATTTAGAAAGGGCTTTGAACGTCATGTTCAAAGCCCTTTTGCTATATACCCTCTACCACTCAATCTTTGGCCTGACGTTTTTTAATCACGACAGCGTAAGTGTAATTAAGACGAAAAAAAACACCGCGCAAAGGCGATGTTTTTTTAAAATATATTCATTAATTAGTGATGATGGTGGTGATCATGACCACAACTACAGCTTGGCGCAATCACACTTTGAATTTGCGTAAGCGTAATTTGTTTTAGCAACTCTTCAGTGCTGATAGTGTTTAGTAAATGCATGTTTTCTGCATTCACAGCCATCACATCTTCGATTTCACGCTGCTTGTTAACCACATCAATTAATTTATGGCTAACTTCTGCTGGCAATGAAAACTCACGGATCACTTTCATTTCATTGCTTTGTGTATCAACAGCCATCATGTTTAATGTTAATGAAGCTGTATCTTCAGCAGGTTGTGCAAAAAACTCATTAGGGATCACCGCAGCATTAAACTGAATATCAAACGCCAGATCACCGAGTTTTAGTACCACTAAACAACCGCCATTTTCAGTGCTTAATACACCAAACTCAGCACCTGATTCAGCAAGCAGTTGTTGTTCATCTTCAGTAATGTTCTCTAAACCAAGAAAAACAACATTCGTCATATCATTGCGGAACATTTCCAGAACAGCACCATCTCCCGCTGCAAATGGATGATTTTCAATAATTTGACCAACGTGAAAATGATTATGATGTTGTTCTGTCATAGCAAACCTCAATAAATTGGTAACGTTATAATTAAGCTAAAGCAATAAATACAACATATTGTTTAATGTCATCATTATAACCATTACAAAGAAAAACATAATCCCTACCAAAGCAAAAACACTATTACATATAAGTAATAATATTGCGCAAATGAGAAGAATATCTAGAACCTCTAGAATAATGAGTCAAATACCCATCACAGTATAATCGTCATAACACACTAATTTTTATTAATTTGTTAAATCATAACGTTTACTAAACACATAAAAATCAGAATAAAATCAAAAAACATTTACATAATTAACCATTTTTTACCAGTCAACTATTCCATGCTTTATTAAAAGAATGTAATCTCTCCCTCCCTAAATATGGAAAACCAGTGAATAGTTATTCTCACAGGGTCTATAGAGGGTATTCCTATTTATTCGGCAGTTTCTATCAGTAGGTTGTAAATCAAGATGCATAACCAAGCAGTAGCACCACCTAAAAACACCTTAAACACCTGGCTAATGTTCATTATCCCATCATTAATTGGTGTCTTTCTTTTTATGGCACCGATTAATTTTAATGGTGACATTACAATCCCTATCGCTGTTTTAGCGAAAACTATTCAAGCGCAGTTCGAACATTCACTGACATCGATTGTGACAGGCGTGATCAGCTTTACAGCTATCATGTCGATCATCACTAAAGTGTTTAAGCCAGGGTTTATTACACGCAATGGTTTTTTAAATGGCTTACTAAACCCATCACCAATGTGGTTTGTGGTTCAACAGCTTGGTGCTATCTTTGCTGTTATGGCGTACTTTAATATTGGCCCTGTAATGTTTCGTAACGACGCGACAGGCGGTCTTGTATTAAACGATTTACTACCTGTTCTATTCTCAGTATTTATTTTTGCCGGTTTGCTACTGCCGCTTCTACTCAATTTTGGTCTACTGGAATTTTTCGGCACTTTATTTACTCGTATCATGCGTCCGATTTTTGGTTTGCCTGGCCGTTCATCCGTTAACTGCATTGCATCTTGGTTAGGTGATGGCTCGGTAGGCGTATTATTGACCAGTAAGCAATACGAATCGGGAATGTACACCCAACGTGAAGCGGCCATTATTGGTACAACCTTTTCAGCGGTATCTATTACCTTTAGCTTAGTCGTGATCGCGCAAGTTAACTTAGAGCACATGTTTGCACCGTTCTACTTAACGGTATGCCTTGCTGGTCTTGTCGCGGCAATTATTGTGCCTCGTCTACCGCCACTATCACGTAAGAAAAACATCTACATTGATGGCACAACAGAGAGTCAACATGATGAAAATGTGCCACAAGGTCACAACGTTTTCTCTTACGGTTTACACCAAGCACTAAAGAAAGCAGCTGAAGTTAAAAGTATTCCAGCAATTGCGTTAGATGGTGTGAAAAATGCCGTAGATATGGTGTTTGGCGTACTGCCTGTTGTAATGGCTATTGGTACTATTGCACTGGTGATAGCAGAGAACACACCACTGTTTGATTACCTTGGCATGCCATTTATTCCGTTCTTAGAATTGCTGCACATTCCTGAAGCGGAAGCAGCATCAAAGACGATTGTGGTAGGTTTTGCAGATATGTTCTTGCCATCTATTTTGGCGTCGACCATTGAAAGCGATATGACCCGTTTCATCATCGCAGCAATGTCAGTGACACAACTTATCTACATGTCTGAAATTGGTGCACTGCTTATCGGTAGTAAAGTACCTGTTAAAGCGTGGGAGCTATTTGTAATTTTCATCCTACGTACACTAGTAACTTTGCCTGTAATTGCAGGCATGGCACACCTACTGTTCTAAAATTTGAGTTTCACTGATAAAAAAGGCGACCATTGGTCGCCTTTTTTATTATCAAAATATTGATACAGCTAAGGCATTAGAATTAACACCAACTAGCAATTTCGTTAATTCCATCGCATTTTATAAAATCCAATATTCATCATAAGAATAAGCACTTTTTTGCCATTGATTTTATTTTCCTCAATTGCAAACATGTCAACAAGCCAAATCTAACCAACTGTTTTTAATGTTATTTACGGCTTATTAACCATGCATATTGTTTAAAGGGAATCGATATAATGCAATTCAAACTATCTATTGTTGCAGCATCACTTCTTGCGACGCTTACTCTTACAGGCTGTAACGACGATTCATCTTCAACGCCAACAGTACCAGATGTTGAAAATCCATCTCCTGAGACAGGCAACCCTGACACTGGTAAGCCAGATACAGGCAATCCAACACCAGTTACAACAGGTCAATTTATTGATGCTAAGGTACAGGGCTTAGATTACGTTATCGGTACGAAAGCAGCACAAACAGATGCAGAAGGTAACTACGAGTTAGGTGCAGAAAATGGCACTATTAGTTTCTATATCGGTGGCAAAGACGGTCTATTAATTGGTTCAGTTTCTGGTCGTGCAGTTACAACCCCATTTGAAGCAGCTGGTACCTACGAGCGCTCTATTAACCTTGCACGTTTACTACTAACCATTAACGAACACAATGATGATTCAACCATTATCATCCCTTCACTGATCAAAGATAACCCAAGTACTGATATTCAAGCTGCACTAGCGAAAATTACCTTGGATGATGGTTACTTTGAAAAATCAGTTGAAACACTATTAACCCTGCTAGATTCAAAAGCGCTTGTAGCTGCTGCTGATGCTCAAAAGCACATGCAAGCATCTTTAAACCCAGAACAATTACAACGTGGTTCTGATGAAGTATTAACACAATGGGCAAAAGGCTCTAACCAAATTATTATTCATCGTAGTGCCAACCTACGCGTTAAAAATAGCAGCGATGAAACATTTAAAACGGTTATTCATCAAGACCAACAAAACGGTAAGTACGTTGGTGGCTTAAGCTTAATGAACTACAAGTTGACTGATGATCAATTTATTATTCTTGCTGGTTCTAACGACTCAACCATCGAAAAAACAAGCACTTTACCAAGCTTTGTTTATGAGATGACTAATAAGGCGGAAGCTTATACTGAAAATGAAATGATGCCTTGGTCTGAAATTGAAACAATGGGCTCTCCATACGCTTGTATGACTGCAAAAAACTGTAGTGAGCGCTTATTAACTCAAGCTAACCTTGAATACATTGAGCGTCAAGATGGCGACCATAAACAAAAAGAAGCACAGTCAGGTACATACGATCCAGTAACTCAGGTTTACACTCAAATTCGCAGCAAAGAATACCTAGATGGTTATTACGCAGGACGAATCAGTGAATCCATCGAATTCTTCTATCCTGTAGCGGATGCAAAAACAGATCGCTTTGTTGACTTCACAGGAACATGGACCGCTAAAGAAACGCGTCCTGATTGTCATGATGTAGCAACATCTAACTTAACGTTTGGTGAGAATACAATCACACTAACAGGCCAAGAGTTTATAGGTAAATGCGATATTACTGATGGCATAAACGAAACGATCACATACGAAGACTTTGCAAAGATGGACTTCTGGTGGTTTGGTACCAACGATAAAGTATCTACAGCAACACTAGATCAGCTAAACACAACAGTACGTTGGAATGACAAAGATACTGGTGAGACAACCGATAACTTCAAGATCAACCGCTTTAGCTACATCCCAGCAGGTAAAGCATGGGATAAAGGCGTACTTGTTCGTGATACGTTAAGCGATAATGGTGCCAAAGTTGCTACTATTACGATGAAAAAATCGTAACAGCACCTAATAAAAAAGGCGACCAATGGGTCGCCTTTTTATTATCTAAACATCAAGCTATTAGCCTTTATAAATCTTCGGGTTAAACACGTCCCGTAACCAATCACCTAACAAGTTGATTACCAGTACTAATACCACCAGCAAAATACCGGGGAAGACAGTGATCCACCACGCGCCAGAGAAGATATATTTAAAGCCGATACTGATCAGTGAACCCAATGATGGCTGATCTACCGGTAAACCTAAGCCTAAGAATGACAAGGCCGCTTCTGACATAATGGCGTTCGCCACCTGTACCGTTGAGATCACTAAGATCGGTGATAAACAGTTTGGCAGAATATGACGGAACATAATACGTGGCGCTCTAAAGCCCATGACTTTTGCCGCTTCAACATACTCTTTCTTTTTCTCGGCTAATACCGAAGCTCGCACTGTACGTGCATACTGAGGCCATTCAGCAATACCAATGATCATCACCAGCATGATCACCGCATATTGCGCATAGGTTTCAGCACCTAATGCGGTACGAAAAATCGCAGAAACGATGATCGCCACCATCATGGTCGAGAATGACAACTGCACGTCGGCAATACGCATCAAGAAACTATCAACACGGCCACCATAATAACCCGCAGTTAAGCCAATCACGATCCCCAGTGTCATTTGCAGTGCAACAGCAAGTAAACCAATCGTTAGTGATAAACGCGCACCATAAAGCATGGTCGATAAAATATCACGGCCTTGATCGTCGGTACCAAGTAAGAAATTCTCATCACCATCTTCCATCCATGATGGCGGTAACTCTGAATCCATAATATCTATCGACGCTAAATCATACGGATTACTCGGCGCTATAAACGGTGCAAACAATGCCGTGGTGGCAAACGTTAGAAAGACAGCGAAGCACACCATCGCCACTTTGTCTTTCTTAAAATAATACAAAATATCGGAGTTTTTAAAACGCTCCCAACGGCTTGGTGCAGCTAGTGTATTACTCATGACTTACTCTCCCTTGCCAGTCAGGTTTACAGTCGGGTTAACCAATCCATAGAGCAAATCGACGATGGTATTAGTTACAACAAAGATCAAGCCAACAAAAATCACGTAAGCTGTGATAAGTGGGGTATCAACACGGTTAATGGCATCTAAAAACAGTAATCCTGTGCCTGGCCATTGGAATACACTTTCAGTCAAAATGGTGTAAGCAATCATGGTACCGATCTGCACCCCGCCAACCGTTAATACCGGCAGCATGGTGTTTTTTAAGGCGTGTTGGTAGTAGACCTTTTTCATCGGTAGCCCTTTCGCTTTCGCAAACTTAATGTATTCAGAGCTCAACACTTCTAACATTTCAGAGCGCACTAAACGAATAAACAACGGCAACATAATCGACGCTAAGGCAACACATGGCAGCACAAGGTGCTTTAAGCCATCAAGGGTAAAGAACCCCGACTCCCAACCTAAATAGTTGGCGGTTTCACCTCGACCAAACGAAGGTAACCAACCTAGCTCAATAGAAAAGACGTACATCAACATAATGGCAGTTAAGAAAACGGGAATTGATATACCAATACTACTGAACGCCATAATGGCTTTGGTTAAGAAACTATTGGGATGAATCGCGGAGTACACGCCAAGCGGAATAGAGACCAAGACAATAATAATTGTGGCACCAAAAACTAACTCTAAGGTGGCAACTAACTTGTCTAAAATCACCTCTGTGGCAGGCTTTTTAAAGGTATAAGACGTGCCAAGATCGCCTTGTACCGCATTAGCTAAAAATCGGCTGTATTTGGTGATAAACGGATCGTTAAGTCCTAAATCATCACGTAATTGTTGTCGTTCTGCTTCTGATACAGATTGCCCCACCAACTCTCGTAATGGGTCGCCAAGGTTATCTTGGATGGCAAAGGCCACCAAACTGATCACAAACATCACTATCAGTGCCTGATACAGGCGCTTGACCAGAAACGTAAACATTCCCTGCCCCTTCTCTTTCTTCCTGAAAAAGTGCCGGAGCAAGCTCCGGCACTGTCGCTTTCGCTATAACATTACTTACTTTTCATCGACCACAAGATCGCCAAAGTAAGGCTGTTCCATTGGGTTAACAATATCGGCCGCGTGTACATTTGAACGCGCGCCCCATGCAAGGCTCTGCCAATGCAGTGGGACAAACGCCGCTTCGTTGTACAACGTCGCTTCTACCTTCTGTAGCATGACTTTACGTTTGGCTTGATCGGTTTCTACGTTCGCCGCTTCAATCAACTTATCGACTTCAGGGTTAGAGTAAAAACCACAGTTGTACTGACCTTGACCTGTTTCTTCATTACGCGTCATGGTTAGGAACTCTGTCATGTTCGCTGAATCTTCAGTATCGGCATGCCAACCAATCATCATCATGTCTGCCGCACACTTATCAAACTCAGGCCAATATTGCGCTTTTGGCATGGTCTTGAGATCGACTTTCACGCCAATTTTAGACAGCATCGCCGCTACCGCTTGCGCTACTTTTGCATCGTTCACATAACGGTTATTCGGTGCCATCATGGTTAATGTAAAACCGTCGGCATAGCCCGCTTCTTTCATTAATTCTTTGGCTTTTTTCACATCATAACGCGGTACTAAATCAGCATTGTAACCTTGGTATCCCACTGGGCTCTGTTGACCTGCCGTAGTCGCAAAGCCTTTCATGATTTTCTTCACAATGCCTTCGTTGTTAATCGCATGTACAATCGCTTGACGTACGCGCACATCTTTCAACGCTTCATTGCTGTTCTGGTTCATTTGGAACGTGATAATACGGGTACCCGGTAGTGTCACCAGATCAACATCT
This sequence comes from Photobacterium sp. GB-56, assembly GCF_003026105.1. Classification (GTDB taxonomy): domain Bacteria; phylum Pseudomonadota; class Gammaproteobacteria; order Enterobacterales; family Vibrionaceae; genus Photobacterium. The sequence continues at coordinate 31,630 of NZ_PYNW01000023.1, forward strand.
TTTGCTTCTTTCAAACGTTTATGATCATTAGGTGCAACGTGATCAATCATATCAACACCACCAGAAAGCAACGCTGCAAGACGTGTTGCATCTTCTTTGATAGGCAATAGTGTTAGCTTATCTACATTACCTTTTGACGCTTTATCCCAGTAATTTGCATTACGGGTAAATTCAACTTTTACCCCTTGCTCACGCTCTGTAACGATAAATGGACCGGTACCTGAAAGATTGGTAGAAGCAAATGAGTTACCGTGTTTCGCAATTTCCGCTTTATCTTTACCTTCAGCGGTTTTCCCTGTGTAGAACTTGCTGTCCATTGGGAAGATGTATGTCGCAGTTTGTAGTACCAGTGGATAGGTTCCTTTCGAGATCAACTCAACCGTGTAGTCATCCACTTTCTTCATTTCAGAATACGGGGCAAAGATCTTTTTAAAGTCTGCCGAATCTTGCAGGCGATTAAATGTCCATACCACATCGTCCGCCGTAAGTGGATTACCCGAATGGAATTTCACCCCTTGACGCAATTTGAAACGGAACGTGTGATCATCAACACGCTCCCAGCTTTCCGCTAGACGCGGCTCAAAATCCATATCTTGGGTAAAACGAACAAGAGGATCGAACACCATATGAGATAGCTGTAGCGTACCGCCTGATAACTGCTCATGCGGATCTAATGAAACAGGATCCGAAGCGTAACCCAGTTTGATTTCTGCAGCAGTAGCACTAAAACTTAACCCCGCGGCAATCAATGCTACGGCTAATTTGCTCTTGATGGTTTTCATTGCATAACTCCTTTATGCACGGGACCTCTCCCGCGAGTAATGTTTGTTGATGTGGACTAAGCGCGCTTTAATCCATTTTGACTAATCCCTTTAAATTCTGGCATTAGTGAAATTAAATGTTGGCTGTATTCATGTTGAGGATCGGTAAAAAGCTGTTCAGTTTTCGCCACTTCCAGCAAAGTACCTTTTTGCATCACCCCAATGCGATCACACATTTGACGGATCACGGGTAAGTCATGGCTGATAAACAGCATGGTTAAATTCAATTCGTCTTGCAGATCTTTAAGTAAATTCAAAATTTGTGCTTGAACAGACACATCCAGAGCTGATGTTGGCTCATCACAGATCAACAATCGTGGACGTGTTGCGAGAGCACGAGCAATAGAAATACGTTGACGTTGACCGCCTGAAAACTCGTGAGGATATTTCACCCCAGAGGCACGTCCTAATCCAACATGATCCAATAAATCATGCACAATTTGACGGGTTTGTGCTTCGTTCTCGGTTAATTTATGAAAACGGATAGGCTCTGCAATAATATCGAAAATACGCATCCGTGGATTCATCGAGGTATAGGGGTTTTGGAAGACCATCTGCATTTGACGACGGAAAGGACGACGGTCAGCTTCACTTTTCAGCGCCGTTAGATCCATTCCTTCAAATGTCACCCGACCTTCATTCGGCGGGTATAAACCAGCAATTACACGAGCAATGGTTGATTTACCAGAGCCAGATTCACCCACTAAGCCAAAGGTTTCACCTTCAAAGACTTGGAAACTGACATCATTATTGGCTTGAACATATTCCCGACGACTTTCAAAGAAAGAATCTTTGGTCACAAAGCGCAAACTCACGTTCTCTACATTCAACAATGGTCCTGAATAATCACGTTGCTCTTGGCGCTGCCCTAACCAATGATTTTTAACATCTAATGGCGGCGTTTCTTCTGCCGCTTCGATATAATTCACCAATGGAAAACGCTGTAATTTAATATCTGAACGTGGAACAGCTGAAATTAGGCTTTGAGTATATGGATGTTCTGGACGGTGTAAAACTTGCTCTGTGGTGCCGAGCTCGACTAAGTCACCGCGATACATTACTGCAACGCGATCAGTCACATTCGAGACAACGCCCATATCGTGAGTAACCAACATACAGCCGACGTTTTTCTCAACACACAACGCACGGATCAACGTCAAAATTTGATCTTGAATCGAAACATCTAACGCTGTTGTAGGCTCATCAGCAATGATTAAATCAGGCTCTCCTGCCAGCGCGATAGCAATCACGACACGTTGGCGCATACCGCCTGAAAACTGGTGAGGGTATTGCTTAATGCGCAATTCCGGTTGCGGAATACCCACCTGCTCCATTAACGTTAATGCACGTTTGTACGCTTCCTGCTGAGTGACTTGTAAATTGGTTACTATAGTTTCAGTGAGTTGTTGTTCAACCGTAAATAGCGGGTTTAGCGATGTCATTGGGTCTTGAAAAATAAACCCTATCTTAGCGCCACGTACCTGACGCATTTGCTCTGGCGTCAGCCCTGAAATTTTTGTCCCATCAAGATACACATCACCCTTAGCGATTTGTCCTGGTGGACTCAATAGATCAATCACCGCATTGCCGACGGTTGATTTACCCGCACCAGATTCACCCACTACGCCGACAATTTCACCGCGCTCAATAGAAAACGACAATGATTTCACCGCAGCATGCACCCCATGGCGGGATGGATATTCTATCCGAAGGTTTTTTACTTCTAATAAAGCCATGACCGACCTCAATTGCTTGGCAGATCCTGCCAATATAAAAACTTGAATCCTTTCCACACCAGAACATTCATCTATGGCATGTCGGCCTATCAATCTGTCAAATATTTTACACAAAAGCAACATTTCAAAGCAAAAAACTATAATAAATGTGAATTATCGAATAATTATTCACTTTTACTTATCGGCAAAACTATATCCACCTAAATATATTTTCAATGCAAAACACCCACAAAAACAGCGATATCATGCAAAATCATCAAAATAATCACTATTTCCTAAAAAAACAAAAGACAAGTTATGAATAATTTATCACTAACAACAACTACCACGATTTACATAATCACAACATCAACTGCTTTCATAAAAATACACAACAGTAACAACCAAAAATTTTAATTTACTAGATATATAAGTGGATAATTACAAATTTATTAAAATCTATCACCACATAAAATCAGATTGGCGACGAAGAAAACCTACGATTACGATACAGCTCCTTCATTAGGAACGATAAAAAGCGAAGCTCTAACATCAGGGAATCCTCCACCTCTCTGGCCCCAATCAACAACACTGAGCGACTTTTACTTTTCTATAGGCGAAAAAAAACCGCATCTTTCGATACGGTTTTCTTAATGATGGTCGGTGAAGAGCAAGGTTCTAATATCAGGGAACCCCCGACCCTTGGCGCTCTAATCAATAACACTGAGCGACTTAAGCTTTTCTATAGACGAAAAAAAACCGCATCTTTCGATACGGTTTTCTTAATGATGGTCGGTGAAGAGCAAGGTTCTAATATCAGGAAACCCCCGACCCTTGGCGCTCAAATCAATAACACTGAACGACTTAAGCTTTTCTATAGACGAAAAAAAACCGCATCTTTCGATACGGTTTTCTTAATGATGGTCGGTGAAGAGCAAGGTTCTAATATCAGGGAACCCCCGACCCTTGGCGCTCTAATCAATAACACTGAGCGACTTAAGCTTTTCTATAGACGAAAAAAAACCGCATCTTTCGATACGGTTTTCTTAAT